>NZ_MCUW01000009.1:68064-233316 GCF_002873335.1 Vibrio sp. 10N.286.49.B1
GATGGCGTTTTTTTATTGTTTGATGCTGGCGCATATTCACACGGCTTCGTTGTGTTACTTTTCTAGCATTCCAAGCTTATTAGGGACACCATTCCACTTATCAGCATCATCCATCGCGGGTTTCACCTCAGTAATATTCGGCCACACTTCCGCCAGTTCTTCGTTCAAGGCAATAAACACGTGTTGGTCTTCGGACAATTCGTCTTCTTGGAAAATCGCTTGAGCATCACATTCCGGAACACAAAGCCCACAGTCGATACAATCAATTGGGCTGATTACCATAAAGTTCGGGCCTTCATAAAATGCATCGGCCGGGCACACAGCCACACAGTCCGTAAATTTACATTGTATACAGTTATCCGTTACGACAAATGCCATGGTTCTCAGCTCTTGGTTAGTCATGAATTCAATAGGCCAGTGAGCGAATAAACACCACTAGCCTTTATTATGGAGGGGCGATGATACGGATTCATGAGTAAAATTCAATATCACACGATGTATATATTTATCGCGTTTTACCCATATCTTTATCACCCTTTGCGTATCAAACCATACAGCCCCGTTTCGAATTAAGTATGACAGACAAAACAACTTAACGTAAAATGCGCGCCATTGTGAGCGATCATTCCTCGAGATTATGCTTAACCCCTTGGATTGACACGCTAAGACACCTACCAACACGAGACATCATCATGATACGTTTAACCGAGATTAAGCTTCCTCTTGACCATGAGGAAGGCGCTATCCTTACCGCCATCACTAAAAAGCTCAATGTAACTGCAGAGCAAGTGCTGTCATTTAATATGTTTAAGCGTGGCTATGATGCTCGTAAAAAGAACAAAATCCTACTGATCTACACACTGGATATTGTCGTCGACAATGAGGCTGAACTGCTTGAACAGTTCGCTAACGACCCGCACGTTAAAGTCACGCCAGATATGGCATATAAGTTCGTTACTCAAGCACCAAAAAACCTAACGGAACGTCCTGTCGTCATCGGCTTTGGTCCTTGTGGTTTATTCGCAGGTTTAGTACTCGCACAAATGGGCTTCAACCCAATCATTGTCGAGCGTGGCAAAGAAGTGCGTGAACGTACCAAGGATACGTTTGGTTTTTGGCGTAAACGCAACCTTAACCCTGAGTCCAATGTGCAGTTTGGTGAAGGTGGCGCAGGTACGTTCTCAGATGGCAAGCTATATAGCCAAGTAAAAGACCCTAAACATTATGGTCGTAAGGTCATTGAAGAATTCGTGGCTTCTGGCGCGCCTGAAGAGATTCGCTACGTCAGCAAGCCGCACATCGGGACCTTTAAACTGGTCACCATGATTGAAAAAATGCGCGCGAAAATCATTGAGCTCGGTGGTGAGATTCGCTTTAGCACTCGCGTCGATGACATTCACATGGAAGAAGGCCAAATCACGGGGTTGACGCTATCTAACGGTGAGGTCATTCAATCTCGTCATGTGGTATTAGCCGTCGGCCACAGTGCGCGTGATACCTTTGAGATGCTGCACGAGCGTGGCGTCTACATGGAAGCCAAACCTTTTTCTGTCGGCTTCCGTATTGAACACAAACAGTCGGTCATCGATGAGGCTCGCTTTGGTAAAAATGCGGGTAATCCAATCCTAGGCGCAGCGGATTATAAACTGGTCCACCATTGTAAGAATGGCCGTACGGTGTATAGCTTCTGTATGTGTCCGGGCGGAACGGTTGTGGCGGCTACGTCAGAAGAAGGTCGCGTAGTGACCAACGGCATGAGCCAATATTCACGTGCTGAACGCAATGCAAACAGTGCCATCGTGGTTGGTATCTCTCCAGAAGAAGATTACCCAGGCGACCCACTCGCGGGCATTCGTTTCCAGCGTGAGCTAGAAACTGGCGCGTTCCACCTTGGCGGTGAAAACTACGATGCACCGGCACAAAAAATTGGTGACTTTTTGAAAGGCGGCGATGCCAGTGAAATTGGCGATGTCGCTCCGTCATTTACACCAGGTATTAAACTGACTGATATTTCCAAAGCACTGCCTGATTTTGCTATCGAAGCGATTCGCGAGGCGATTCCTGCGTTCGACAAGAAAATTAAGGGATTTGCGGGTGCTGATGGCCTACTGACAGGCGTAGAAACACGCACGTCTTCACCAATTTGCATCAAACGCGGTAAAGACTACCAAAGTGTTAACCTGAAAGGCTTCTTCCCTGCGGGTGAAGGGGCGGGTTATGCGGGGGGTATTCTTTCTGCGGGCATCGATGGTATTAAAGCGGCGGAAGCGCTTGCGCTGTCGATGGTTGAGCTAGCCGAGTAGCTTTTCAAATACACTCTCATCAAGGCTCACTGACGTGACCTTGATGAGAGTCATTCACTACATTCATCAAGCGAATGTTAGAACATTAGAACGTTAGAACGCCCACGACACACCGAGATCCACACCTACACCCAAGTCTGTACCATTATTAAACTTCACTTCTGGCGTCGCAAATAAGTCCACATCAAGGTTTTTAACTGGTTCCCAGCGAAGACCAACCGGTGCATGCACATCAATCGCCTCACTGTTCCAGTTATAACCCACACCACCTTCAACAAACCAACTGATATTATGTTCTTGAGAAATCGGCTTTTGTAAGAATGCCATACCACCGTTTACATAATTATCTTTTACACCAATGATGATATTGTCGAACTGAAACGTTACGCCACGCTTTGTATCAGCGCCAAGTTCAAACGTACTCGCATTCGCGTTAACCGTCGCCGCAAAAGCAAAAAGACCAGTAGTAGCAAGACAAAGTGATTTGATGATTGTTTTGTTCAATGTTGTTTCCTCATTTAAAACATCCGGTGTGATGTCATCCAGTAGAAAAATTCGCTCACTTAACAAGTGCGCGGTTGATGGAATGAATTCTAAAGGAGTAAAAAACTGAGGTTTACCATTTTGTGCCAACCCATCACGAGATGGCTGTCAGTGAGTAGCCGAGGCATTTGAACGAAAACAGACGTGCTAGCATGTTAAGAGCACTAAGAGCGCTGATAACGATATTACGAACCGTAATACCGATAGAGAAACATATCTGTGTGACCAACGAAAATCCACCCAATTTTACTGGGCGGATTTTCGTTTATCGTTATGATAGTGATGAATAGGCGATGAGCTCATCATGCGTTGCGGTCGTGATATAGTCGCCATCCAAATAAAAATCGACGCTACTTTCACTACTGACACCAATTAACGTTCGAACACTGCCACTTTCATCGGTAAAGTCCATCTGCGTCGTTGTGCCGTCAATCATCGAGATCTTCACCGGAGCACTGGTCAGGTTCTTATTCATCTTATGATTAACCTTTATATACGAGTTCGCGGGCATATCAGCCAATGCTTTCTTTTTACTCAACGGATTCGTGCCAGTCCAAAATTCTATTGAGTTCACGACAAACAAATCAGCCATCGAGGTAATCGCGTAGACGGGAGACATCAATGTATACAGTCCAGCACGGCCATAACGGTTATCGACGCCTTTAATATTCACTTCGTGCATAACAAACCCTGTGGTCGCCATTTGACCAATACAACCGGATAGCATCGACGCAACCACAACCGTAGCAATAGCGGTTTTTATTTGTTTCATGTTCATTGTTTCCTTCTCGCGTATCCCAAGAGCAGTGGATAGCGAGTTGAGCAAAATATCATCACTTAAAAATAATACGATTATTATTTCCATTCCTGCCGACTATCAATCGGCGCGGGATTATATTCTCGATCTTATAGATAGCAAGCCAATTTGTTCCTTATCAACAGACTAAACAACCTCACACTGCATGATAGAGGTTCACCCGCACCTAACCAAATTTATAAATGCAATTAAAAGCATTAAAATCAATAATATGGATTCAATTCCGAGTTTCCTGGTTGTATTAAAAATGACATTAGCTTTGTATGCGATCACTCAGGAATCCAACACTATGTTGGCTCAATAAGGATAAATCCTACAATACGAAGTGGTTTGCTTATGATTTGGAATAACGCGTGTTTTTCACCATCTACAAAACCAGACAATCACCAAAAAAGTCCTGTCCCCAATCTTTTGATGTGTTAGGATGTGCGGCTTTTATGATGCAGCTCACACTTTCTTTGTCGAAAATAGTGAGAAAACACACATTGCTCGCCTTAATGGCAGCACATGAATAGTGAATTTTTAATGCCTAATTCTAATACTGTCGCGGAATCTTCGACAGCTTCTAGTTCAGCGTATGCCGCAATCCATCCGCCCGAACGACTGAGAAAGCTGGCCCATAAACTGGAAATGAATAATCCAGTTTTTTGGATCAGTGGCTCTTTTCTAACGCTTTTTGTTCTACTTGCTCTAACCCACCCCGTCGCTCTCTCGTCCGTCGTCAATTCAGGCTTCCAACTGGCCACACATTACTTTGGTGCTTTCTGGCAAATCCTTCTACTCGCTAACTTTATTATCGGTCTCGCTCTGTGCTTTGGTAAAACTGGAGATGTTAGACTCGGTGGACTAGCGAAACCTAATGTTGAGAACTTCAAATGGATGTCGATCATCCTATGTACCTTGCTTGCGGGTGGTGGTGTATTTTGGGCTGCTGCGGAGCCGATCGCACACTATGTATCAGCGCCGCCATTATTTGGCTCAGCCGATCCGTACACCAATGCAATTAACGCGCTATCCCAGTCTTTTGTTCATTGGGGTTTTCTCGCTTGGGCCGTGTTGGGATGCTTGTCTTCTGTTGTACTGATGCACTTGCACTACGATAAAGGCCTGCCTCTTAAGCCACGTACTTTGTTGTATCCTTTATTCGGCCAACGCGTGATCACTGGTTGGTTAGGCAATGCCATTGATGCGCTCAGCATTATTGCTGTTGCTGCAGGTACGATTGGACCGATTGGCTTCTTAGGCTTACAAATTAGCTATGCCTTGCAAGAACTCTTTGGTATCCCTGATACATTTGCTACCCAAGCTACTGTGGTCGTTTTTGCCATGGTTTTCTACACGCTATCAGCATTAAGTGGCGTGAATCGCGGTATACAATTGATCAGTCGCTACAACATCATCTTAGCAACGGCCCTTATTGGCTTCATTCTTATTGCTGGGCCAACCAGCTTTATTGTCGACAGCTATGTGCAAGGCCTAGGAAGAATGATTGATCAGTTTGTCCCAATGGCACTGTATCGAGAAAATACTGAGTGGCTAAGTTGGTGGACGGTATTCTTCTGGGGTTGGTTTATAGGCTACGGTCCAATGATGGCTATTTTCATTGCTCGTATTTCTCGTGGACGATCTATTCGTCAATTGATCTTGTCTATTAGTATTGCCGCCCCGCTTGTGACCTGTTTCTGGTTTACGATTGTTGGTGGCTCTGGGCTAGCATTTGAGCTGGAAACGCCTGGAATCATTAAGGCTGGCTTTGAAGGCTTTAACATGCCAGGTGCATTGCTTGCGATCACGCAGCAACTCCCATTTCCAACCTTGATCTCGGTATTGTTCTTGGTACTGACGACAACGTTTATCGTGACTACTGGTGACTCCATGACGTACACGATTACGATGGTGATTAGTGGTGATGAAGAACCGAATGCCCTGATTAGAGCTTTTTGGGGCGTGATCATGGGCGCAGTCGCGATTGTACTCATCTCGATGGGTAGCGGTGGCATTTCGGCATTGCAATCATTTATCGTGATTACGGCCGTCCCTGCCTCCCTTATTATTGCTCCTAGCCTATGGTATGCGCCGAAGATCGCGAACCAAATGGCCAAAACGCAAGGTTTATAATTCTCCAGTTTCATGTTGGAAAAGCCCCAATATAAACGCTGATAAACCGAGTATACGATTGGTGAACAAGCCTTGTTCACCAATCGTAATCCCCTTCTATACTCCACCAAGGCCACTGCGCTTTACCGTCGCTGGACCCGCCAGCTTCAACGACTGAACGCCCGTAAGACATCATCCCTCTTCGTTACAACCTCCCCACAACCACCCTTTGGTGCATAGCCACCCGAATAGCACAGCACACCAAAATAACTAAGATCAATTGATTGGCGTATTCATCTTAACTATTGATTTATAACGATATGATTGACTATTCACATTTCTACAATTAAATGCGACACTTTTTACCGAGCAAATAAATGGAATAAAGATCACAGTTAGCCATTGAATATCAACAATTAAGAATGTGGCAAAAACTCGAAAAATCAGGATGATTATAATGTGTGGGCACAATGAGTATCTAGTCAGAATACGTCGGACGACATGGCAACGACTGGCACGAATAAAGCAAATCTATCGCTGTAGGGTTTGTGGGGTAAATTTGGAAATTAAGTAACGGCCGTACTTGCGCCATTCCTACTTAAGCAAAACCCACTGCAACTTTGCCAAGTGGGAATGGCCACCTTAAATCACAAGCTGCGTCACATCCGTGAGGTAACTTGTTGACTTGATATTAGACTCTCTTACCTTGCAACCAAGGCTTCTGTTAGAACTAACCTTAACATCAAGATCCCAACTCAGTTATTGATCTCCGAACTATCGTTTACTTTTAAACGACTTGGCGCCACTTTTTTTGTTGGTTCGTCGGTTGGCTTGTTTGTCTCGACGAGGACGTTTGCTCTCGGTTGACGCGGGCTGGTCAGTGACTGGAAACTCACTCAGTTGTTGCAATGCCAAAGGACGGGAGGTCAAACTTCTTATTGCTTCTAGATACCCAGTTTCGGCATGGCAAACCAGTGACATCGCTAACCCCTGCTCTCCTGCACGCGCCGTTCTGCCCACTCGATGCACGTAAACCGTGGGATCAGCCGGCAACTCGTAGTTAATCACAACGGGAAGCTGATCGACATGAATACCACGAGCAAGTAAATCGGTTGCGATCAGCACTTGAATTTTCTGAGTTTTAAACGCTTGTAGTGTCTGCTCTCGTTCTATTTGATCCTTGTTTCCATGCAATGCTGCGGTCACTAGGCCTGCTTTAGCCAACTTCTTGCACAATGCATCCGCGTTATCACGGGCACTAATAAACACTAAGACTTGCGGCCATTGGTGATGCTTAATTTGATGGATTAAAACATTGGCTTTGTTGCCTTTATTAACCAGGTACAAACGCTCTTCAATTTTAGAGGCTACGCTGTTCGCGTTGTGGCTTTGAACTCTAATGGGGTCGTTAAGTAACGCCGCGACTTTACTGTCCAACGCATCTGACAATGTGGCAGAAAACATCAACGTTTGTCTGTTAGTTGGCACCGCTGATAATATTTTTTGAACATCAGGCCAAAACCCCATGTCCATCAATCGATCAACCTCATCTAAGACCACATGCTTGATATCGTTCAGCGATAACGCTTGTTGCTGAATAAGATCGAGCAGCCGGCCTGGCGTTGCAACAATCACGCTAGGATTTTTTGCCAGCTGTTGCTTTTGCCATTCAATATCAACCCCGCCACATACCGCCATCGACGAAAGTGAAACACGTTCTGCCAAGGGCGCGATTGCCGTATCCACTTGCGTTGCCAGTTCACGCGTTGGCACCAACACCACCGCTTGTATGCTCGCTTTATCTTGGCGAACTTGTTGCAACAATGGCAGACCGTAGGCGAGTGTTTTTCCACTACCGGTTTGAGCAATCGATAGGACATCCTTTCCCTGCAACGCATGTGGCAGTGTTAAGGATTGAATCTCAGTCGGTGACTCGAATCGTTCGGTCATCGCAGCAATAAGCGAAGGGCATAGGTTAAACGTTGAAAAGGACATAGTTAGGCATCACGCTGACAAGGTGTGGGTGGATAATAAGGGCATCGAGAGAGAAGGTCCAGACTCGAAAATAAAGCAGACAACAAGCGACGTTGCATCGCTTGTTGTATCAACTAGAGACTAGTCTTGGTATTCGCTCTTATCATCCGGGCGTAATTGGCGCTGGATAGCCGTCAAGAAGTTACGAAGGATTTGATCTTTACACTCACGGTAGTGCTTGTTATCCGGCTTACGGAAAAACGCGCTTAGTTCATGCTTACTTAGATTGAAATCAACTGACTGTAACGCCTCTAGAATGTCTTCTGCTTTCATGTTCAGTGCGATTCTAAGCTTCATGAAGACCATGTTGTTCGTCAAACGTTTTTCTGGCTCAGGTTGCGCACCTTCACGTTTACCGCGCTTAATGTTGATCAGACCATTAAGAAAAATTGCCAAATCAGTATCGCTTGCTGATTTATAGTCGTCATCGCTGTCTTTCTTCAACCAATTAGACACCTGTTCACGGGTCACTTTGTGCTCTGCCGCTGCAAACACGTTAATCATTTCTGCGTCTTTAAAGTCAAAGGTATAGCGAATACGGCGTAAAATATCGTTATTAGTCAAAATAAATTCCAAAAAGAAAGTAATCAGCATAGTCAGTTGCACAGACTGTGTTGACTGACCTTGAAAGTTGAGCGCGAAGCCTAACACACCCGTGTTTGACTACCTATATATTTAAGCATTGATTGAGCAATGACGCTATGTAGGATAAGGAAATAGTCGCACTTATTCCTGCCTTATCACCGACACAGCGACACTCATCATTCACCACCGCGATACGTATCTCCACAACTTACGTCGTACCACTATCTATAGCTTAAATCGTGCCACTAATTGGTCTAACTCATTCACTTTGCTATTCAGCCCTTCAATTTGCATTGCACTGAAGCTTGCTTGCTCTAAAGTGTGGTCTGAAATATCACTAATCGACGAGATATCCGTCGCGATTTCTTTCGTGACGGCGGTTTGCTCTTCTGCAGCAGTGGCGATTGAGTTGATCATCGTTTGGACATGACTTGCCCCTCCTACAATCTGTTCAAGTGCGCTAATAGCACCCTCACTTTGTTTCACGCCACTTTCTACCAACTGACGGTTATCTTCCGTTAAGGAAACCGCTTGTTGCGTGCCAGACTGAATCGACTGAATAATCACTGACACTTCTTGCGTCGCACGTGTGGTACGCTCAGCAAGGGCCCGAACCTCATCGGCAACCACCGCAAACCCACGCCCAAACTCGCCCGCTCGAGCCGCTTCAATGGCCGCATTTAACGCCAACAAATTCGTCTGCTCAGCAATGTCTTGGATCACTTTAATCACACTGCCGATTTGCTTTCCGTGTGCACCTAGGTTGTTCATCTGGCCCGACATTTCTTCCATTTGAATTGACACTTGTTGCACGCTTTGCACCATGTCAGAAATCACGCTGCGGCCTTCTATTGCGCACGATTCAGAGCGCTGAGCTTCGCTATAGGTTTGATTACTTTGAGTCGCCACTTCAGAAATCGTTAAGCTAAGCTCTTCAGATGCCGTTGCTATCAACGTCGCTTTATCTGATTGAGAAGAGGCCCCAACGACCATTTTCTCACCAACTGCGGCAAGCTCACAAGTCGCCTCTTTCACATCCACACTAACAGAGTGTATCGAACTGATGAGTTCAGCTAACGAACGCTGCATTTTATTAATAGACTGCGCTAAGCTCGACAACTCATCACTCGCATTATCCACCACACTGTCGCTTGAGAGGTCACCGTTTGCGATACGCTGCGCGACATTATTAAGGACTGATACCCGGCGTACAATGGAATTCGAAAGGAAATAAGACACAAGCAATGAGCCAACAATAACCGCTATCGCTGAGATAATAATGGTCATATAGATTAAGCTAAAGGAATCAATTAAGCCCCTCAATGCCGAATAGGTATCTTGCTTTTCTGATATAGAGGCTTTATCTAGTATCTTCTCTATCGGCGCTAAATATTGATCATGTAGATGCTTAGTGATATCAAAGTTTACCGCAACACGGCTATTAGAGGCGGCTATCATGACTTGAGACTCAAAGCCTTCGGTGTAATTCTTTAGGGACATCGACACCTCTTCCAAACGTCGGGTGTCAGCCTGATTCCCTAACTCCAAACCCTTAAGTAGATTAATAGCAGAATAAGCACTATCGATATTACTCCGATATGATGCCAGGGCCGCATTATCCCCTAATACGATTTCCAAAGAGCTTCGGTACACGTCACCAATCTCATCAATCAGAATTAGGTACTGCTCCAATTCAGGGACATCATCTTGATTTATTTCCATCGCAACCTGTTCCGATGTCGAGACTTCAAACCAAATCACACTGAGTCCTGAACACATAACAATGAATATTGCTAAGAATCCACCATATAATTTATTTTTAACCGATAACGTCAAGAGTCCACCCATAAATACGCACTTAATTATTGATGCGAATTATATGTCTGAAACAAATCTCACACTACAAATAATCATCACTTTTGGGAAGTATTTAACTTTATTCACTCAGCCGGTTTCATCTATTTATATAAGGAGGGAAAGCAATCTATTTATTTATAAATTCCCTTCATAAAACAATGCTAAAGCATCAACTTCCCTCCTAAGTAGATATTAATAGACATCACCAAAAATTTTGTCTCTTCTTAAAGTCAGCGGGTATTTTTTTCTTCAAACCACGCTGTGCCTGCTTAAAGTTTTGGCCTAACATAATCCGAATTTGGCTATAGGTTTCATAGGCCAATAGTTTCCAACTAGGTGCAGTCCAATAACGAGTATAAATATGCTTGATGGCTGCAGTGACATCTGGTGAGGTTTGTTGTATCTGCCGGCATAACTCGATGGCCGCTTCCATTGGCGCCTCACTCACTTCAGTAACAAGACCAAGCTCCAATGCACGCTGTGCATTCAACTGCGTCGCACACATCGAAATACGCATGGCTTGATCTTTCGTCATGACCTCTCTGAGACCTAGGGATCCTGCCATATCAGAGGTCAAACCCATTTTTGATTCCATAATCGAAAGATTCGCATTAGGCGCGCATATCCTGAAATCTGCCCCCAGCACAATCTGTAACCCGGCCCCCCAGCAATACCCTTCAATAACCGCAATTACGGGTACCGAAAGTTTGCGCCAGTTAGCACTGACTTGTTGAGCTCGATTGGCTTGCCCGGGCCATACTTTAAACAGTAACTGCGCTGCAAACCGTTTATTTTTCATCATCGCACTAAAGTCTAAACCAGAACTAAAGTTGCCTCCCTTTCCTGTCAAGATAACCGCTCTGAGAGAGCGGTCACGCTTAAGACGGCGACTGATATCAATAAGCTCATCAAACATGCGCATATCCACGCCATTCAGCTTATCGGGCCTATTTAGGCTAATGGTAACGACATCATTATCTCGTGCGACGTCAATATGCCCATACTCCATTTACTCACCTCTTCTTTTCTTCGTTATCGTACTCGCTGAAGCTACGCACAGCCGGATCTGAGTTCCGACGGGCTCTATGCGATCGGCGAATTTACCTGTTGGTCAAATTCAATGAGGAAAGTGTAGACGTCTGCTCGGCATAATTAGTGTATTTACTCAATAATGAGACATAGCACAGAATCTTGTTCAACCAATCTTGGTCATTAAGGGCTATACACCGCCAACGATACGACGATTCACCCATACGACTAGCCGGCCAATGTTCAGTACTTAGTCACTAGTGCATCATTTGATCTGATTTTTCAGATGGGTTGCTCAGTACTTAGACGATCGATCACGTATTATTTGCGTTGCCTTCAATTAATGAAAGATGCGCCTTTGAGCTGTAGGGTATTCCTGCTTGAATAGTTCGGTAAATTTTGGATAAAAAAGGACCTCTATCCAATGAAACAACAACGCCACTCATCACGCCTAAATGACGTCACAGCGCTCGGGTTATCGGTCATATATGGATTGTTCACTTTCGCGCTACTTCGCTATGTATTACCTAATCATATCGGGGTCGGAAGTGAGGTCGGTTCGGCACTGATTGCATTAGCATCTGAATTCTCTCTACCCATCGCACTGCTTTGGTTTCTTCCTCACGCACGGAACACAACGAAAAATGCTCGCCAAGCTCAGATCTCTTAGTACATGATTCGAATTTTCAATTGGTTATTTTTCGATAAACATTAAGTGATAATATTTGTTTCTGGTGTTTATTAATGAATTAACAACAAGTTACAAGTAGACAGCGGATTGCGACTGAAAGTGTGAGCAAGATCAACTTGATCCTACAATATAGCGGTGTTAATGTGGTCCGCGATGACGAAAACATGACCACAAGGAGTGTGCTTTGACAAGTATTCAAGTGAGTCGTTGGCTAGTGGAATCTTGCCCTGAAATTTTAGAGCAAAAGATCATCTCAGCTGTCGCCTACCGAGAAATGAAAGGATCGATATCTGACATGGAGTTATGCCAAATATTTGGCGAAACTGTTTGGAAGAGTGGGGATAATTACCACACGCATGCGGTCTCAATTTATGTTGATGAAAACGAAAAGCGCTGTCTAGTAACTCCAAGGCTATCTGTCGCCTAACGCAATAAAAAAGGTCTACCAACAGGTAGACCTTTTTTATTACTATGATTTTTATTCAGTGCTACGCTGTGAACACTGAGATAGTCACTTCAAACCATTATTTTGATAGATAGACTCTAGTGTGTCGTCCTTTCGCTTCCACAGTGCATTCAACCAATGATGGAAGCGTCGTTTGAAGGCTTTGTCCTTGAAGTAATCACCATTTAGATTCTCATCCATCTGATAAACTTCAATCTTAACAACGACTTTAGTGAGTCGCCCTTTCAATAAATCTTCAAACGGATTTTCTCGGTTTTCTGGGTACGCTAAGGTAATATCAACCACGCCATCTAGAAGTTGGTTCATTGCATTCAAGGTAAATGCCACCCCGCCCGTTTTAGGCTTTAATAAATGACGGTATGGCGTCTTACCTGATTGAACCTTGTCTACACTGTAGCGCGTTCCTTCAACAAAACTGATCATGGTTGTTGGAACATGTTGAAACTTTTCACACGCTTTTTGAATCGCATTAAAATCATCGTTACGACGTTCTGGGTGCTTCACTAGATACGATTGAGAGTGGCGCTTCATAAATGGCATATCCAGCCCCCAGCATGCCAGTCCAACAAATGGAACATAGAGTAAACTCTGCTTAAGCAAAAATTTACACATTGGCATTTTGTCTTTCATCACTGAACTGATAATTACGATGTCAGTCCAACTCAGATGGTTAGAGAGCAGCATATACCATTGTTCTTGAGATAACGCTTCACCACCTTCAATCTGCCAATCAATATTGTTGTTAAGGTTCAGCAACCATAAGTTGACTGTCGCCCACACCCACATTTGTTTGTTCGCTAAACTCGTCATTGTTTTTTGCACGAGGTGAAGTGGCAATATCAATTTGATAATGGAAAGCGTTGAAACCACGACAGCTGTAACGGCCGTGTTCAGAATCACCAGAAAAGAATTGAGGAATAAGCGCAGATTACTAAACATACTTTTTGTTACGATTTCAAAAAAGGAGGCTAATGATACCAATTTTTTTCGCCCAGTGAAGCAAAGCTTGTCTCATGGGCGTATTTTATTAAGATCCTAACACCATTTAAAGGTAGGTTAAAAACTCTAATTTTAGCCTAGCCACCCAGAATAATGACCAACTAGATACAGACAAACCCCTGCCATTCCGCCCGCCACAATATCATCGATCATAATCCCAAGACCGCCATGAACACGTTTATCTAACCAGCCAATAGGCCAAGGTTTAACCATATCGAAAAACCTAAATAATACGAAACCTGTGATTAACCACTGCCATTCTGTCACTGGAATATTCAATGCAGGCACAATTAACATCGTGATCCAAAAACCAGAAAACTCATCCCAAACAATAGAGCCATGATCGTGCACGCCCATATCATCGGAGGTGACTTGGCAGATCTTAATGCCCACAATGCATGAAAGCACGACAAGGATAATGTATAAGCTCAACGGTAGCTGAGCCAACAGTAGGTACAAGGGTATGGACGCCAATGTTCCCATCGTACCTGGAATGATTGGGGATAACCCGCTACCAAACCCTGTTGCGAGAAAGTGCCATGGGTTTTTTAATGAAATAAGACTTAATGGGTTTGTCATGTTGTCACCTTGAAGTGGTCAAAGCCCTTTACGTTCCAATCTAAAGGGATATTATTGCGGTGGAGATCAAGCTGGCCAGTTCCTGTTATTCGACCAATACAGCTAAATGGGGTATTTGAAAGTGCCACTTCGAGTTGGCCACGGTTTGCTTCTGGAACCGTGAAACACAATTCGTACTCTTCACCACTCGTCAATGCATAGTGTTGAATAAGGTCTTCGTCGTGCAAAAACAATTGTAGATCTTTTGATGTGGGTAGCGCAGCAACATCGATGCGCGCTCCAACCTCAGAACGAGTCAAGATATGCCCTAGATCCGATACCAGACCGTCGGAAATATCAATTGCAGAAGACGCAATATCACGCAGAGCAATCCCTCCTAGCACCCGTGGGGTTGCCATAAAGTGGCTCTGGATCAGTCGTTCGTTCAATTCTATGTCATCACTAACGCGCTGGTTCAATATGACGTCGAGTCCCGCTTTCGCGTCGCCTAATGACCCCGTCACATAAATCCAATCACCAATATTAGCACCACTGCGAGTCAGTCCTTTTCCCTCAGGAAGCGTGCCTTGAACGGTAAGTGTAATAGTAAGTGGACCTTTTGTCGTATCACCACCAATAAGCTGAATGCCATAGTAATCGGCAAGCGCAAAGAAAGCCTGACAAAAACGAGCCAACCACGCTTCGTCTACATCAGGGAGTGCTATACCCATAGACACCCATGCAGGGGCTGCGCCCATGGCCGCCAAATCACTAATATTTGATGCGAGCGCTTTATGGGCAATATGAGCAGGATCAGCATCCGCGAGAAAATGCGTTCCTGACACGAGCATATCGGTACTGATGGCGAGATGACTATGGTGTGCAGGCGCGACAATGGCGCAATCATCACCTTGGGCAAGGATGACATCTTTGCGCTGCTGTTGCTGATGGGAGAAATATTTGTCGATTAAGCTAAATTCACCGGGCATAGTGATTATTGATTCCACGATTAGATGCCCAGAGTATATAAAAAAGGCCAGCATAATGCTGACCTTTTTAGGATAAGACGAACTTTAATTGTTACTTTCTACGTACGCTTGGCGCGGCTTTATCAAGCACACCATTCACGAACTTATGGCTATCTTCAGCAGCAAATACTTTTGCTAGTTCAATAGCTTCGTTGATAACAACTTTGTAAGGGACGTCTTCACGACTTGTCATTTCGTACATAGCTAGACGAAGCAACGCCAGTTCCATCATATCGAGATCTTGCATTGGGCGAGATACGAATGGGCGCAGTTTGCTGTCTAATTCTGTGTGATTCAACGCGACACCCGTGAGCAAATCACGGAAATACACAACGTCAGTCTCTGGTGCGCTTAACGCTGGCTCGGCAGCATGATGCTCTTCTTCATCATACTTACCACCTGACAAGAATTGTTCTTCTACATTGGCAACATTTTCTTTAGTAATTTGCCAAGAATAAATTGCTTGCAGAGCAAATTGACGTGCATTACGACGTGCGGCTGGTTTCACACTGGCCCCCATTAGGAATCGATTTCAGAAAGAACGTTGATCATCTCGAGTGCGCTTAGTGCAGCCTCTGCACCTTTATTACCAGCCTTGGTTCCGGCGCGCTCAATAGCTTGATCGATAGTATCAACAGTCAAAACACCGAATGCAACTGGTAGGCTGTACTCCAGAGACACTTGTGCAAGACCTTTATTACACTCACTACAAACATAGTCAAAATGTGGCGTACCGCCACGAATCACTGTACCTAGTGATACGATAGCGTCAAATTTGCCAGTTTTAGCAACGCGTTGAGCTACCAATGGCAGTTCAACCGCACCAGGACAACGAACAACAGTAATGTTGTCTTCGCTTACCTGACCATGACGTTTCAAAGTATCGATCGCACCAGACAATAGGCTTTCATTAATAAAGCTATTAAAACGAGCAATAACAATCGCAATTTTTGCGTTTGGTGCAGGGAAGCCACCCTCGATAACTTTCATATACTTTCCTTATAAACTATGTTCATCTCGCGAGAATCGCCGGATTCTAGCACAACTCAATTATCAATATCTAGCTCAAACTTCCTTAAGCCCTATCATTTAAGGCTTAAAGAAAAATGAACCGACTCATAAAACACGAGCACTTTTATCCGTATGGGCTAAAAGTGCTGACTTTCTATTCAGTTACATACTCAGTGACCGTCAGACCAAAGCCACCCAATGCGTGATACTTCTTATCAACAGACGACAGTAATCTCATCTCATGTACACCCAAGTCCGCCAAGATCTGAGACCCAACGCCAACTCGACGTGATGTACCTTGTTTTTTAGCCATGGTTGGGGCTTGACCGCTATCTTGTTGCTCGAAGACTTTAATCTTATGGACAATCGATTCGGTGGTTTCTTCGTTACCAAGAAGTACCAACACACCACCATCACTACCAATACGTTTCATCGCTTTATCAAGTGTCCAGCTACGCTCTGAATTACGATCTGAACGAAGGATATCCGTAAACGTATCTTGTAAATGCACACGCACAAGCGGGGTTTGTTGCGTAAGGTCCCCACTGCACATTGCATAGTGAATCTGGTTATCAATCGTGTCACGGTAAGTGACAAGCTCAAACTCACCGAATTCGGTCGGCAGATGACACGCCGCAACACGTTCAATGGTCGTTTCATTGTTATTGCGGTACTCAATGAGGTCTGCGATGGTCCCGAGTTTAAGGTCGTGTTTCTCAGCAAAAATTTCCAAATCTGGACGACGAGCCATACTCCCGTCATCATTAAGAATCTCAACAATCACCGACGCCGCTTCAAACCCTGCGAGTTTCGCAAGATCGCAGCCCGCTTCTGTGTGACCCGCTCGAGTGAGCACGCCGCCATCTTGTGCAGCAAGCGGGAAAATATGTCCTGGTTGAACTAAGTCTGCCGCCTTTGCATCTTTAGCAACAGCAGCTTGAACCGTACGTGCTCGGTCAGCGGCTGAGATACCCGTTGTCACGCCCTCTGCCGCTTCGATAGAGACGGTAAAATTGGTGGTATATTGTGCATTATTATCTTGAACCATTGGTGGCAGTCCCAATAGCTCACAACGCTCTTTGGTCATGGTTAGACAAATCAAACCACGGCCATGGGTTGCCATGAAGTTAATGGCTTCAGGCGTCACATGCTCAGCAGCCATGATAATATCACCTTCATTCTCGCGGTCTTCGTCATCCATCAAGATGACCATTTTTCCTAATCGAATATCTTCAATGATTGCTTGGGGCGTGCTAATTGGCATATCACATTCCTGTTGTTAATTTTTTTGACCACAGTATTTCCGTATCTCTATACGAATTACCGTACCACCAAATGAGTTGCTCGTAACGCTAAACTATTTCATCGCCACACTCATTGATTTCGTGACAATTGATTTCGTGCTAATCAGATTCCATGCTAATTGATGTGACACAACTTCATCTGACAACGTTTCGCTCACATTGTTTGTCTTACCTACAGCCTTCACATCAAGCGAAACCGTTTTGTTGCAAAAACTCCATGGAGAGACGAGACTCTGGCTCACTCTGCGTATGATTTTGCAGCAAGCGTTCCATATAGCGAGCCATCACATCCACCTCTAGGTTGACTTTACGGCCAACCTGAAAACGATCAATTGTGGTTTCTTCTGTCGTATGCGGCACAATCGTGATCTTCAGTGCATTTTTTCTCAGACCATTCACTGTCAGGCTAATACCATCCACTGTAATCGAGCCTTTTTCAGCCACATACTTGTTGAGTTCGCCTGGCATCTGAATCCAAAATTCAATGGCACGACCCACATATTGACGTTCTACAATTTCACCCACACCATCAACGTGACCAGATACGATATGACCACCAAAACGCGTTGTTGGAAGCATGGCCTTTTCTAAATTAACCTTTTCACCGACTTGATAATGGGCAAAACCGGTTTTATTTAGCGTTTCTACCGACAAATCGGCGGTATAAGTGGTGGCGGTGTGCGCGGTTACCGTGAGACACACGCCGTTTGTCGCAATGCTATCTCCTAGCTTTACGTCGCCCATGTCCAGCTTACCTGCCTCAACATGGATACTAATATCTTCTCCGCGAGGAGTAATGGCCTTAAGCGTGCCAATTGCTTCAATAATACCTGTAAACATCTGTCTTAAATTCTACTTAGTAATGGGTGACGTCGCCGCTGACGCCGTTGGTGTCACAACAGTCGGCATCGCGACAATGCGAATATCTTGCCCGACCATACGAACATCTTTTATGACCAAATTAATGGTGTCTTGCATAGATTGTAGACCTAAAGCACCAATCAGACCGCGACCATCCGCCCCCATCAGTTTAGGTGCCAGATAAACAATGATTTCATCAACGAGCTGCTGTTGAATCAACCCACCCGCCAAGGTCGCGCCGGCTTCCACCCACACATGGTTTATCTGTTGTTCATCGGCCATAGCTGACAAGGTGTGAGTTAAGCTCAATTGGCCACATTCCGTCAACGGTACATTAATGTCTGCGCCTGACTCAGCAACACGAAGTACGCTGCCTACACTTTGAAAAAGCGCTAGGTCGCTAGAAAGGCGGGCTTGTTTGTCTAGAATAACTCGAGTGGGTTGGCGTAACTGTGATGGTGTTATGGTATCGGTAACGTGACTCGGTAGCTCATTCCAGCGCACATTGAGGGAAGCATTGTCTTCAATAACGGTTTGACTGGTAGAAAGAATCGCTGCCGCTTGAGCTCGATAGGCTTGAACATCGCGTCTTGCTTGTGTTCCCGTTATCCATTGGCTACGGCCATTCGCAAGCGCGGTTTGCCCGTCAAGACTGGCCGCCATTTTCAGCTGGACGAACGGCTTACCCGTTTCCATTTTCTTTAGAAAACCGCGATTCAGTGCTCTCGCTTCTTGCTCAAGGAGCCCGACATAGACTTCAATGCCTGCCTCACGCAACATGGTAAAACCCCGCCCTGCAACTTGAGGGTTAGGATCCGACATGGCGCAGATAACCTTAGTGACGCCCGCTTTAATGAGACCTTCCGCGCACGGTGGTGTGCGGCCATAATGGGAGCATGGCTCTAGGGTGACATAAGCGGTAGCACCTTGCGATTGTATACCCGCCATTCGAAGTGCATGAACCTCAGCATGCGGCTCGCCCGCTTTTTGGTGGTAGCCTTCACCAACGATATGGTCGTCGCGCGTCAACACGCAACCTACATTTGGGTTCGGTGCTGTTGTAAAACGCCCCTTACTGGCTAAGGTAATTGCGCGACTCATCATTTGATAATCAATGGCGCTAAATTGAGGACAAGCCGTATGTGATTGTGTCATTAGAGGTATTCTCTACTTATTAATCAGTCTTCTAGTCGGGCGATTTCTTCGCCAAACTCTCGAATATCTTCAAAGCTACGATAGACCGACGCAAAGCGAATATAAGCGACCTTATCAAGTTCCTTAAGCTGGGCCATGACAAGGTTACCTATCATGTCACTCGGTACTTCACGCTCGCCCGTTGCTCGCAATTGAGACTCAATATGACTGATAGCAAGCTCTATGGAATCGGCACTAACAGGGCGTTTCTCTAATGCACGCTGTATACCGCCAACCATTTTATCTTTGTTAAATGGTTCACGGTTGCCATTTGATTTAATGACTTTAGGCATGACCAGCTCTGCAGTCTCAAACGTCGTAAACCGTTCACTGCACGCCAAACATTGTCGTCTACGGCGAACTTGATGGCCGTCAGCAACCAATCTGGAGTCGATAACTTTTGTATCATTTTCTGAGCAAAAGGGACAATGCATAACACCTCCTAAAAGTGAAAGGTCAGTTTATCGAAATTCAACCCATTAAGAAATCTACTATTTCAGCTTCTCGACTGGATTACACGACGTAACCCTGAATCGCGTCACATTCCTGCCAACCAAACTCAACCATTAGATGATGCCAGACATCATCAAAGCGCGCCTTTATGACAATCTCTTTCTCTAAAATCGGATGAACAAACCTCAAAGACGAAGCATGCAGCATCAATCGGCGAGCATTAAAGTGCTCACGAAACAAGCGATTATGTTTACCATCACCATGTGTCGTGTCCCCTATTATCGGGTGACTCAAATGATGCATGTGTCGTCTTAATTGGTGCTTACGCCCTGTTTCTGGCTTCATTTCCACTAAGCCGTAACGACTGGTCGGGAATCGTCCCGTCGAGTAGGGCACTTCCACTTGCGCTAATGGCTCATAAACGGTGACCGCGGGTTGCGCTTCTTTATCTTGCGTGGCGAATTTGTCAGCAATCTTGTCCAGTTCCAGTTTGAGCGCATAATCGAGTCGATCTCCCTCTTCGATCCACCCTCGCACAATCGCATGATAGGTTTTTTCCATTTCATGTTCCGCAAACATTGGCATCGCTTTGGACGCCACTTCGCTAGATAAGGCAAACAATAAAACACCTGATGTCGGTCTATCTAAACGATGAAGCGGAAAAACATGCTGACCTATTTGATCCCGCAAGGTCTGCATTACAAAGCGAGTTTCCCCTTTATCCAACCAAGAGCGATGAACAAGCATACCCGCAGGCTTATTGACGGCGATCAGATACTCATCTCTGAAGATAATTTCCAAAGGAGGCACTGGAGCTAACGCATTTTTAGCGTTTGTGTCATCAGTACTGTCGACATTATTGCTGTTCACTGTATCGGCAGTGCTAATTACATCACTCGTGTTCATGACATCGATAGAGCTAGGCACATCGTTAACGTTCTTGGTATTTGAGTCCGTCTTTGGGGTAGTCATACGTTAGATGCTCCATCAACTTTTTTTAACACATGAATCACATCTTGATACTGCGGCATACTTTGCCAAACTTGTTCGAAATAAGGTGTGATTTCAAATTTACTCGGTAGCGGCTGTCCACGTAACAGCATGGCTTCGATACGATAAACAAATACCCACTGAAGCCACTCTTCCGGCGCGAGTGTATCGATAGCGAAGGGTTGCGTACTTTGCAGTTTTTCCATTGCTGGCATATCAGCTTGCCAAAGACCATGGAGAGCCATGACCTGTTTTAATTCTTCAATATGTTGCTTCATGTTCAATATCTGAGTTGTTAGGTTGAATTAACGCAATGAAAAGCAACCATGACCTTGAAAATTCGCGATAGAATACCATCTATTGCTCTATACCCAAACCGTACTAGGAACAACGCCATGGATACCATTCATACTTTGACCGATCTACTGAACAACAGTGGCTGTCAATATCACGTCTACGACCTGTCGCGTCGGGTACAACGCATCGATAATCAACAATTTGCTAATGTTGAACAAGGCCGCCAACCCTACCCATTCCCTATTCAGCGTAAAGCGCAGTTCGCGGTCGCTTATTGGAATGAAGAGAAACAACCGTGGATTTGGTTCCTAACGTTTAACCTCGATGAGCGCGGCTTACTCAATCAGGGCGATGTCGGACAGTTTATTCAATTTGTCGTTGAAGCCATGGGATCTCGTCTGAGCAAAGAGATGACAGAGGATCAGCAGCAAAAGCTGTCTAATAATCCATTCACGTTCCGCCCAAAGGACGACAAACTCGCTATATTCCATAGCCTATTACGCGCCGAGCTTTCTCTATCCACCAGCCAGTACTACGCTCACGCGCAAGCGTATTTCCAGGGCAACCTCGGATGGGAGAACTGGCAGACGGTCGGCTTACAAGGCATTACTGATCTTGCGGCTAGGTTAAGTGAAGACGACAATGGCCGTATTGTTCGCGCAAGCTTACAACACCTCGCCAGCGAGCCCAAATATGCGCTTCTAGGTGCGCTTGAGCATGTTGCTTTGCCAGGTAAACTTTCAAGCACCCTGTTTGAACTTGCAGAAGACGAATGTGAATCGACCGATGTCGACCTATTTTTGGTGTCGGCTTACGTGCGAGCATTAGCCGGCGGAAAGCCTGAGCAATTAGAATCATTAGTCGGTCGTATTCTTGCCAGCGACGTGCTCAGTCATACTGAAATTTTAATCGCCATTGCTGGGCGAGCTTGGTTACCCCTAACCACGCCAACGCTGGCTAACCAATACCTGGTTAGACTTGCAAAGACAGGCGATCAAGCATTGTTCAGCCAAGTATTTGCCGACCTCGTCATGATGCCAAGTTTAAGGCTCGTATTGTTGCCGCTGCTTCATTCAACGCCTTCTCAAGAACTGACTCAAGCTTTGGTTGCCTTGCAGCAATCCACAGCATCAGGCCGAACACACTAAGGAATTGCCGTGATCGACAACTTATTAATGATTTTGGCGCTGAGCCTATTTTGTTTTTTCTTTTGGCAACAAAGGCGGCAATCTGAGATTGCTAAGGCCGCGGTAAGCCGTCGTTGTAAGGAATTAGATTTGCAAATGCTCAGTGTCTCATTTAGTTCGCACCGACTCCGCGATGCGAATGGACGTTTCGGCTGGCATACTATTTATGAATTTGAGTTTTCGGCACTGGGTGATGACTATTATCAAGGAAAGGTGCTGATGAAGGGCTTTTATGTGTTGAATTTTCATATTCCTCCTTACCGAATGTAGTTGTAAATGCCAAATAGGGGCCGTGGTCGTTAGTGTATTGGCCGCTCAGCTCAAAACCAAACTTCTCCAACAAATGAATCGAAGAATGATGGCCAACATCGACGTTGGCTGTCAAACGCCGAACCCCAAGCTCACTGCAGGCTGTCGGAATAAAGCGCTGAAGTACTTCCGTCGCGATGCCTTTATTCCAATACTGTTTATCAAACAAAAAACCAAGCTCTGCCTGCCCGTTAATGTCATCGACAAAAACGTGCCCAAGCAATTCACGCGTTCTAATATCTAAAACAGCCATAGAAAACAACTTAGGTTCATCAAGTAATGTCTGAAAGAGTTGTCGAGCCGAACTGAGTGTATGAGGCCCATTCATATGTTCGCGGTTTTTGGCGCACACGTTCAGCATCAGGAAATCCGATTCCAAGTGCTTTGTGTAAGGGACAAGAAGTGTCCTAAGTGTCGCGATGGTCATAAATACATTCCTTTGAGTTCACTCGTTGTAGAAGCAAATAAGGAAGCGGGGAAATAATATAAAAGAAAAGCCCCAATACTTGCGTATTGGGGCTATGGTCTTACTCGCAGCAATCCGGCTACTATAGGTGCTCCATGCATCATCCGTAATAGTGGCTGAATCCTTCAGCTATATCCTTTCATCGCTGTCCTAGCGGTGTCCATATCATCCAATGACGCTAACTTTCCTAGTCAGCTCGCTTCACTTGTTCCCTGAGCGGTGTCCTTGTACATCATCCTGATGTTGATCCTTGCACTCTCCTGAGTGTGTCCTTTTCCTTTTAAACCATCATCCTGACAGTTTTTACGCATCCAGCGTTTGTCCTTACATCCTTGCTAGTTACTTTTCCTTTCGTAACTAAATCTTCTTCCTGAAGATGACCTTCCTGTGTCGTTCCTGTTCCGTGTCAGCATCCTTCCGACAAGTTCTAATTTACGCGATTCGGGCTTTTAGACAATATACGCCGGAAAAATATTTTTATTTCGCACTATTGAAATAAACACAAAACCTATAAAAATCAGAAGTATGAGATAAAAACAACAGATAATACCTTGTGATTTTTCTCTTTTTCTCACAGCTCGCGTGAGAGATCTCGCACACAAGACTTCCACTTTCCCTTGCCTCTTATTTTTGTCGAAAACGAACAGTGTGAGCGAACTAACATTTTCTTGAGCTGTACCCTCAAGCCATTCAAATGTAATATCGGTTGATACCCTGTTTGATGGATAAAACCCATGTTAACGAAAGATGTTTCTGCCGAGATTCAAGCGGTGTTAGCAACCTTGAGTAAAGAAGGCAAAGAACCCACGGTCGCTTTAGTTAAAGGACGCCTCACAACAAAGGTTCCTATGCCTGCGTTGATTACTGTCATAAAATCATGGAAAAGTAATCAACACGTGCCTAAAGTGGAAATCGCCGCTGATGCTGACGCATTAACCCAGCACGCACGCATCGAGGCACTAGAAGCACAGGTCGCACTATTAACAACAAGATTAGAAAAATTGGAAAATACACATGGTTAAAATTTGGGTCGATGCCGATGCGTGTCCTAAGGTCATTCGTGAAACACTTTGCCGCGCCGCAGAAAGAACAGGCCTAGTCTGCACGTTTGTCGCCAATCATACTGTCCCGGTACCAAAGCGAGACAACATTCACTCAATTACAGTGCCAGCTGGCTTTGATATTGCGGATAATGAAATCGTTCGTCGCGTGGAAGCTGGGGATTTAGTGATCACCTCAGACATCCCTTTAGCGGATGAGGTCATTACCAAGAATGCGTTAGCACTTAGTCCTCGCGGGGAGCTGTATACAAAAGAAACCATCAAGGCACGCCTTAATATCCGTGACTTTATGGACACCATGCGCTCAAGTGGTATTCAGACCGGAGGGCCGGCGCCTTTAGGTCAAACTGAGCGACGTGAATTTGCTAACAACCTTGATCGCTTCTTGGCAAAAGCACAACGTTCATAGAATCCAACAGCCATGCCCACTCTTCTGAAATCGTTGCTTAATACGGCTTATTTCAGGCATTAAAAAAGCGCAGGACTCTGCGCTTTTTGTATTGAGTACATACCGTTTTAATTTTCGATTTCGCTTTATTGCTACATCGCTTTATGCGATGTCAGTGGCCAGTGGCTATATCACTATAAATTGCTATTCAGCTAAGGCCTGGCGAGATAGTCCGCTTTACCGACCCATTTGTAACTGGTCAGCTCCTCTAAGCCCATTGGGCCGCGAGCGTGTAGTTTTTGAGTCGATACAGCAACCTCCGCTCCTAAACCGAACTGAGCGCCATCAGTGAAGCGTGTGGATGCATTGACGTAAACAGCCGCTGATCCCACCGAGTTAATAAACTTTTCAGAGCTTGCCAGACTGTTGGTCATGATGGCATCCGAGTGACTGGCGTTGTGAACACGCATATGGTCAATCGCTTCGTCAACATCAGCAACCACTTTGACACCCAAGGTGTAACTTAGCCATTCCGTGTCAAAGTCCCCTTGTACCGCTACCCGTAGGTCATCCGTCCCTTCTAGTATTGCGAATGCGTTAGGTTCAGCGACCAATGCCACCTTACCCTGCACACGTTGCGATAGAGCGCCGAGAAACTCTGCTGCCACCTTTTCATGAACAAGTAAGGTGTCCAGAGAGTTACAAGCTGACGGGCGTTGTACTTTTGCATTTTCGACGACGTCCAATGAACGCGCGAGATCAGCTGACTCATCAACAAAAATATGACTGATCCCGAAGCCGCCAATGATCACAGGTATATTGCTGTTTTCTTTACACATCTTGTGCAAACCAGCGCCGCCACGAGGGATGATCATATCAACATAGTCATCAAGTTTTAACAGCTGAGAGACGAGTTCTCGGTCTGGCTTTTCAATATATTGCACGGACGCTGCAGGTAAACCAGCTTTTGCCAATGCAGATTGAATCACCTTCACAAGCTCCATATTGGAATGGAAGGTTTCCTTACCACCACGAAGAATGCTGGCGTTGCCTGTTTTCAGGCAAAGCGCAGCGATATCAATAGTGACATTAGGCCGCGCCTCGTAAATAACCCCGACGACACCAAGTGGTACTCGGCGACGAGACAAGCTCATGCCATTTTCTAGCACCTTGCTGTCCATTTCGCTGCCCACGGGGTCATTCAGCGTAATAACATTGCGCACATCATCCGCAATGCCTTTTAATCGTTGTTCATTGAGTAATAAACGGTCAAGCAAAGCGTCCGTCAAGCCCGCTGCACGGCCTTGGTTAATATCAATAGCATTGGCAGCCAATATTGCGGTCGAGTTCGCCTCAAGCTCATCGGCGATAATATGCAATGCTTGATTTTTTTGCGCCGTTGAAGCGGTAGACAAAGCAAAACTTGCTTGCTTTGCATCACGACCCATTTGGATCATATCCATAATTTATCCCTTGAATTCTTTAGTCTTGAATGACAACCATATCGTCGCGATGGATAACTTCTGAACCATAGTCATAGCCCAATATCACTGATATTTCTTTACTGTGTTTGCCGGATATTTTCGCGAGATCACTCTCTGAATAGCCACAAATGCCTTTTGCTACCAACGCGCCATCTGAGGTTGTAACACGAACGACATCACCACGTTTAAAGCGCCCTGATACACTCAACACGCCTTTTGCCAATAGGCTGCTGCCTTTGCCAATCACTGCATTGACCGCGCCTTTATCGATAACAATATCACCCGTCGCAGCAGGGCCTGCCAAAATCCAGCGTTTACGGTTTTCTAATGCTTCTTCCAACGGTAGAAAGCGAGTACCTTGTGGCGCTTCAGACAACGCATCAAAGATCACATTATCTGCACTGCCCGCGGCAATAATGACTTCAATGCCAGCTCGGCGTGCAATATCGGCCGCTTGCAGTTTCGTTGCCATTCCGCCCGTCCCCAATGTCGAACCGCTACCTCCGGCAATCTTTCGGAGTGTTTCATCAATCGTCGTCACTTCTCGGATCAACTCGGCGTTCGGGTCTTTACGTGGATCGGCGGTAAACAATCCTCTCTGGTCAGTCAGTAGCAACAGTTTATCTGCACCACACAAAATACCAACCAAGGCCGATAGGTTATCATTATCACCGACTTTAATTTCGTTCGTCGCAACGGCATCATTCTCATTAACGATCGGAATAATGTCATTGTCTACCAGTGCATTAATGGTATCGCGCGCATTAAGAAAACGCTCACGATCATCAAGATCTGCACGAGTCAGCAGCATCTGACCAATTTTCAGACCATAAATCGCAAATAACGATTCCCAAACTTGAATCAATTGACTTTGACCTACGGCAGCAAGTAGTTGCTTACTCGCCATCGAGTTGGGCAGTGCGGGGTAATCAAGATGTTCGCGTCCAGCGGCGATCGCGCCAGAAGAGACCATAACGACAGAGTGACCGAGTTTCTTCAACTCAGCACATTGTCTAACGAGCTCGACCATGTGCGCTTTATTTAGCGCCAGCGAGCCCCCCGTAAGAACACTTGTTCCCAACTTAACCACAACGGTTTGTTTATTAGTCGTTCGAGAATTGATTTCAGTTGCCATTTCTTTGAGCTTGATATGAAAATTTAATAAGGAGTGATGTTTTAGCAATCAAACATCAATAGCACAAGTAAAAACTGTACCGGTAGGGAAACTAACAAAAATTAGCCTTGGAAGTCATCCAAGGCTATTTATTCGCTACACAAATTCAACAGAATCGTCATGAATTTCGACAAAAAGCTCAAACTTTTCGTTCAAAGCTTTTGTTAGCTTTTCGTGGAAAACTTCTTGTGTGCGTGTGATTTCAGCTATGGATGCTTCCGGCGCTGATTCAAGCACCCATTCGCCCACTTGGTTATAACGACCAATTTGATACGTTGCTTCTAGTTTTGCATCATTCACAGACAGATCTAACCACCATCCCCAAAACTCACGGTCTTCGGGTGACTGAGTATCATCTACACAGACTGATAAGCAGTCAAAATGGTACGCGCCCTCTTTACAAAGAGGCTCTCTTAAGTAAGGTCCAATTGCTTTTAATGCCGTAACCAAACGATAATGTGTTGGTTTTTTCACCGCTTCTGACATTGTGAAACTCCGTTTCGATATGAAAATACTTAATAATCCGTATAACCACATAACTCATGATTTATTTATATTTTTATCATAGGTTTGATTACACGGTTATTTCATATTTAACTAAATCCAAACAAATGTCACCTGAAAAGTTCATCTTCTAACCACTTTATCGCCATTTCGAGTGACTGCTCATAACCCTTTGCAATTCCTTTCGCAGGGATTTCCTTAGCTTTACCATAATCACTGAACATGGCGACTAATCGGTTGTCCGAAATGGGTGAAATCATGTCCCCCTCCAAACTAAGGGCCAGAATCGGCACTCTTGTCCGTCGAGACGTTAAAAAGCCTTGTACTTTCAGCGACCATGCCATCAACTGACCAGCTAAGCTATTAATGTCGACCACATCTTTACCAAGTCGTGAGGCCAACATATCTAAATACATCTTAGGCATCTGTCTGATTTTTTCTGGTTTTGTCAGTACGTCGTGTATTGGAGCACCTAACGAGACACAGCCCTTAATCTTGTATGGTTCTAGAAAGGACAAACGTACCATCGCGTTACCACCAAATCGAAAACCGAGTAAGCCGACTTTAAAATGATCAACCCAAGGTATCTTCGGTAATTCATCTAATACGGCTTGGTGCAAACACGAACTGTCTTCACTTAACGGCCAGCGAGAGCTATGTCCAATAGAAGGCATATCCACGGTTAACATCGCAATGCCTGCTGGCGCTAGATAATCTCGATATAGACGCCACATGTCGGTTTGCAATGAATCGAGACCCGCACTGACAATAACCACGGGTTGCGGTTTATCGGTGCTAGGTAGATGAAGGTTCGCTACGATGCGCTTGTTCTTATATGGGATTTCGATCTGCTTGATAATGTGGCTTGTGCGCTTGGCTGCCTCATTATAAGCCGTGTTGGCAAGAACTTGCGCTTGTAGTGCAAGGTTATCATTCTTGAGGTGTGGGTATCCGGCAATACTGAAGCACAAGGATGCCGTGAACAACTGTTCAGCCGACGCGTCCCCCTCAAGGTCGTTAGCTTGTTTTTGATGTTCCATTCCAAGCTTGGTCCATTCATAATTCCAGTTACCACTGTGATAACCCATTACGGTATCAAGCCATTCGTCAACGGTACGAGAATGATCCGAAGACGCGATACGCGCCAACACTCGCTCTTGCTCAATGGGATCAACGCCCTGCCAAATCCACTGGAGGCGCTGTAGGTTTCGGTACCAAGAAGTCGGTATTTCCTCACGCTTTTCTTCTAACGTTTTCTCGCTGCTTGGCATATACCTCATTAGACGGGAGGTTTCTTTTGCTTGTTTGTTTTTTTCAAACAAGGTTTCAGAGATATTTTTGCTGACTTCTTCTGACATACCATCACCCTACTTATATCATTTCCGCTCTATAGTAATCAAAAATGCGTTTTGGTTCAGTTTTTTTGAGTATGGCAACGAATAAACCATGCGCTATATCAACGCTACGTGCGCAAGTAATAAAAAAGCCCGCATAAAAATGCGGGCTTTTAAAATACGAATTAACGTCAATTACTTTTGCTTGCGATTTACGGGCTCTACATAAGAAAGCACCATATCCCAAGGCTGTTCAATCCATGTATCTTGTGGAATATCGATAACATATTCATCAACAAGATCAACACCAGCTGGCTTTGCACAAACCGTGATCAGTTTAGCTTTAGGGTACATTTCACGAATCTTACGGGCCGTATCGCCACTGTCGACTAAGTCATCAACAATCAAGAAACCTTCACCGTCGTGCTCAGGTGCTTTAAGAACCGTCATATCACGCTGATGATCGTGATCGTAGCTAGAGATACATACTGTATCAACAAAACGAATACCTAATTCACGCGCTAGAATTGCTGCAGGAACTAGACCGCCACGGCTCACGCCAATGATGCCTTTCCACTGCTCTGCTGGCATTTGAAGTTCTGCCAGTTGACGACAATACGAGTGCATATTGTCCCATGTGATTACGAATTTGTTAGCCATAGTAAAAACCTAAATTAAATAAAACCGAATAAGCTAATTATGCTGCTTCAAGGACATACTTCAAGATGAAGATACCTGCCATCACCCAAACACTGATTGAAACGTCACGACCTTTGCCGCTGAACAGTTTGATTGCTGCATAAGAAATAAAGCCTAGAGAGATACCTTCTGCGATCGAGAAAGTAAAAGGCATCATCAAGCAAGTAACCACTACTGGTGCAGCTTCCGTCAAGTCACGCCAATCAATACTTACGAGGCCTGACATCATCAATATCGCTACATAAAATAGCGCGCCAGCTGTCGCGTAAGCAGGGATCATACCAGCTAAAGGCGAGAAGAATAATGCAAGTACGAACAAAATGCCAACGACAACGGCAGTTAATCCTGTACGACCACCGACTGCAACGCCCGCCGTACTCTCTACGTACGAAGTTGTATTTGATGTTCCTAGCAATGCACCAATAGAAGTCGCCGTTGAATCTGCTAGTAACGCCTTGTTCAAACGAGGAATCTTACCTTCTTTGTCAATCAGGTCTGCTTTTTGTGCAACGCCGACTAGCGTGCCTGCGGTGTCAAATAAATCCACAAACAAGAAAGCAAAAACAACCGAAATCATACCGATCTCAAACATATGAGAAAAATCAAGCTGCAAGAAGGTAGGAGCGATACTTGGTGGCGCTGACATAATGCCGTGCCATTGCACATCCCCGAAAATAATGCCGAGTACAGTCACAGACAAGATAGCAATCATCACCGCGCCTTTGAGTCCACGGTGTACGAGTGCAATCGTCAGGAAAAAACCAATAGCGGCAAGAACGGCTGGTAACGATGTAATGGCACCCATTGATACTAACGTCGCAGGGTTATCAACAACAATGTCGGAATTTTTTAATGCAATAAGCGCTAAGAACAAGCCAATACCCGCAGAAATACCGGTACGTAATGACATTGGAATCGAATTAATGATCCATTCACGTATTTTAAATATGCTCAGCAGGATAAATAACACACCTGAACAGAATACTGCTGCTAGAGCAACCTGCCATGTGTGTCCCATTCCGAGAACAACCGCATAAGTAAAAAATGCATTCAGACCCATACCCGGTGCTTGCGCGATAGGGTAGTTGGCAACAAAACCCATAATGAAACAGCCAATAGCAGCCGCTAGACAGGTTGCAACAAATACCGCGTCACGATCCATGCCAGCATCAGCTAAAATTGCTGGGTTTACAAAAATGATATAAGCCATTGTCAGGAAGGTAGTGATTCCAGCAATGACCTCAGTGCGCACATTCGTGCCATTTTCACTGAGTTTAAATAGCTTTTCGAGCATAATCGAATTCCTAAAGAGTAAAAAGTAAACGGTTGCGTAAACGATTGGCGCGAATTATAAGGGGTTCAATAGGCAAATTCCACCTAGATTTTTGACTCTAATACACAAAAACAACCTTTTGTGTGAAACTAATCTCTTATGTATTATTAACGAATTGAAACACTTAGCGTTAAATTAACGATAGATTTAACGGGATAACCACTGGCCACTTGCACAAAATTCGTACAGCTCGGAGCAAGATAAAAGTGACGACCGTTACAAATCGCTAAATTTTAGGCAAAAAAAACGCCACTCATTGAGTGGCGGTAGAAAAATTCTTGGTTATCAATTGGGGTAACCGACGGTAATTTCTAAATATAGGGGTATAAATCTGTTACTTATTTACCGAAGTAGACGGTATAGGCGAAGTCTTGGGTGTATACATTTTGATTTGTCCAAAACATCGCACTTGCTAAACCATTCATATTTTTCTCCTCAAACCATACAACTTGACCATTAATGTTGAATCTCGGTTCCGTGGAGGCGATCACTCGGGTTCATTCCTTGAACTGGGTTGTTGAATCAATCAACTGATAAGAATAATACCATGGTGATTATAAATTACAACTATATAGTGACTAAAATCACAATTATTTGTATGTAGGCTACATATTAATCAATTTAATGTAATTAAATTACATAAAAGCGATCTATAAAAATCAAATCTATCATTACACGCCAGTTTTATCATTCACACTCACGCAATTAATGGCTCCATCAAAGCGACTATCTATGACTACACCCGGTTTACAACTAATGGTATCCTTTGTGTCATCTTTAATTCGCTAGAAAACCAGAAGTTCACAACGCATTTTGTGTAGTTTTAGGAATAACCATCTAGCAAAGTCGGTATATAGGAGAGATCTGTGTCTGAATTCCACTCTGAGATCAGCAAGTTATCACCAAGCCCTGTTTGGCAGTTTTTTGATAAAATTTGCTCTATTCCTCACCCATCAAAGCATGAAGAAGCCCTTGCTCAAACCATTATTCAATGGGCGACAGAGCAAAACCTTGATGTAAAAAGAGACTCAACCGGTAACGTATTCATTAAAAAGCCGGCCACGCCAGGTATGGAACATAAAAAAGGTGTCGTACTTCAAGCTCACATCGACATGGTTCCACAAAAAAATGAAGACACCGACCATGACTTCACTCGAGATCCAATCCAACCGTATATTGACGGCGAATGGGTCACGGCCAAAGGCACCACACTCGGCGCGGATAATGGCATGGGTATGGCCGCTTGTTTGGCCGTGTTGGCGTCAAATGAGATCAAGCACGGCCCTCTCGAGGTTCTACTCACCATCGATGAAGAAGCTGGCATGACCGGCGCATTTGGTCTTGAGGCTGGCTGGTTGGAAGGTGAAATCCTCCTTAACACCGACTCAGAGCAAGAAGGCGAAGTCTACATGGGTTGTGCTGGCGGCATTGATGGTGCTATCCAGTTTGATATCGTTCGTGAATCGGCTCCGGTCGGATTCGTTGCTCGTCAACTTATCTTGAAAGGTTTAAAAGGCGGCCACTCTGGTTGTGATATTCACACTGGTCGTGGCAATGCGAACAAACTTCTTGCTCGTTTTCTAGCAGGACATGCTAAAGAATTAGACGCTCGATTGATAGAGTTCCGCGGTGGCAGCTTGCGCAATGCTATTCCTCGTGAAGGTTTTGTATCGCTTGCCGTTCCAGAACAAAATCTCGCTAAACTCGATGAGTTGTTCAAGCACTACACGACGTTATTGCAACAAGAGCTTGGTGCCATCGAAACTGGACTCGTTACCTTCAATGAAGACACCGAGCTAACCGAGGTATTTGAAGCACAGTCACAAGCTCGCTTTATTGCTGCACTTAATGCCTGTCCAAACGGCGTGATTCGCATGAGTGACGACATTGAAGGCGTGGTTGAGACCTCACTTAACGTGGGCGTCATTACCACCGAGCAAAACACGGTAACCGTATTATGCCTAATTCGTTCACTCATTGATTCTGGTCGCTCTCAAGTTGAAGGTATGCTGACTTCTGTTGCAGAGCTTGCCGGTGCAAACATCGAATTCTCCGGTGCTTACCCGGGTTGGAAGCCTGACCCAGATTCAGACATCATGGCGATTTTCCGTGATATGTATGAAGGTATTTACGGCCATAAACCTAACATCATGGTCATTCACGCTGGCCTTGAGTGCGGTTTATTTAAAGAACCTTATCCTAATATGGACATGGTTTCTTTTGGGCCTACTATCAAATTCCCACATTCTCCAGACGAGAAAGTGAAGATTGATACCGTTGCTCTTTTCTGGGAACAGATGGTTGCGCTACTTGAAGCTATCCCAGCAAAAGCTTAACGACTCCGATAACGAGTAAAGCTGACTAGCATTTGAGCCGACGTTTTTAAAACGTCGGCTTTTTTGTTTTAGGTCAACTTGGAATTTTGTTTTTTCACAAGACACTGTGTATATTGAGATAAGTTATCATTTAGAAGAGAATTAAACATGCAAGTATATGGCTGCTGTGAACTCATCAGAGAACTCTATGCTCAAATCGGTAGTGGCGATCAAGCCTACATCCCAAAAGCGGTGTCATGCGCAGTAAGAGCATTAAATGACGTGGCATCTGACGAATCACTGCCACTAGAGATTCGTGAAAAAGCGGCGTTTGCAGCGGCAAACCTGCTTATTTCAGATTTTGAGGACTAAGAGAGAAACCATGAACCTCAACAATTTTATAGCGATGGATCCCATCATGCTAATGAGCATCATCAATATGAAGTTACGAGATGACTTCAATGGTGACCTCGACGAGCTGTGTGCTTCGCTCGATATTGATAAACAGGCGCTAAGCGATAAGCTGTCTGGTGCGGGATTTGATTTTTTACCTGATGCCGGCCAATTTCGATAAAATAAAGCCGACGCAAACCGTCGGCTTTATTTTTCAGCATGTAAACGTGACAGAGATACGTTAACCATACAAAGATAAGTTAACTGACTATATGCACACTAAGATGCTAACCAAACGACGCCCAGATTACGATGGCAACCAGCGCGGGGCAGACAAACTTCACGTAGAAAGGCCACACCTTACCAAACCAACCAAGCTGAAAATCAGGGCACCCCTGCTCTAGCTCTTTTACCTTACTTGCGCGACTCCATACCCAGCCACCAAAGACACAGAAAAGTAACGCCGCGATCGGTTGTAAGTACTGCGTCGCCACCATAGCCACAAGTCCGAATAAGTCAGCAAAGTTAAATACAATAAAGATACTAAACGCTGCAATTGCGGCCCCTAATACCCAACTTGTTTTCTTACGCCCCGTTTTAAAGCGCTCATCCACCAACGAGACAGGGCACTCAAGCATAGAAATTGAAGACGTTAATGCGGCAATAGTTAACAACAAGAAAAACACGACAGAAAAGACAAGGCCGAGTAGACCCAATGATTCGAACATCAGAGGTAGCACGGTAAATACCAGCGTGTCAGAGCTTAGCAGCGAGCCATCTTGCGCATAGATCTGGACGCCTCTTTGCATGGCAACATACATGGCGGGCATAACAACGAGGCCTGCAATAAATGCCACGGCGGTATCCACCAAGGTTACATTCATTGCCATCTTTGGCAGGTTTTCTTTCTTCGATAAATATGAGCCATAGATAAGCATTGAACAGCCACCAATGGTCAAAGAGAAGAACCCCTGCCCCATTGCCGCCAAAATCAGTTTTCTATCCCATATTTTTTCAAAATCTGGGACCAAATAATGCTTAAGCCCTTCCATTGCTCCTTGCTGCATCATGATATAGACAAATAGCAGCGCGAACAAAATGAACAATGATGGCATAAGGCGTGTGGACCATTTCTCGATGCCTTGCTTAACACCACCTTGTACGATCAAGATGGTAAGAAGATAGAATGCAACAGTGCCAAACACATTACGGCCAACGCTAAAGCCTTGGAACCAATCCGCAGCTCCAGTCAATCCGGCGATTTCAAACAATGCCCCGAATAAGAAGCAAATAAGCCAGCCGCCAACAATCGAGTAGAACGCAAGAACCGCACAAGGCACCGCTAACCCAATCCAACCCACTCCCGCACCTAATTTTTTAGCGATGGGATTGGATGAAAGAGATCGCATACTATCGACGGGATTCGCTTGACCGTGTCGGCCAATGGCCATTTCAACCACGAGCATTGGGAATGCCACCACTAAAATCATCACTAAATAGACAAGTAGAAAAGCCCCGCCACCGTTGCTGGCTACTTGAGTGGGAAACCCCCAAATATTACCTAGCCCTACTGCTGCACCTGCAGCTGCTAGAATAAAGCCTAATTTAGAACCAAAATGTTCACGAGGCGTTGCGTTTGAAGTCGTATTATTCACAGTTTAAAATCATTGCGTACTAGTTGACTGGTACGATAATCGAATTAAACCACCAAATCAATAAAAGACAGTTTAATGAACTATTTTAATTTCGTTGTTATTTGTACATAAACCATTACATGCCAGATCGGCAATATGAAATAAAGGAAGGCTTGGCGATGACAGGACTAACATCGTGTCTCATCAGATAAGAATAAGAACGATGCATGACATGGAGGAGATGAAGGAGATGAAGGCAACATCGCCACCTTCATCCATTTTATAGACCGTTGTTTTATCTCGTTAGGCTAATTCAATGCTAACCATTAAATAGTAAACACCTGGTAGTCTTTCAGCTCTGGGATTTTTTTCTGTAGCTCTTGCTCTTCACTTGCGACATCGTTTAGCGAATCACAATAGTCTTTGGCTTGTTCTTTGATTTCATCAGACTGGCTAGCCATTGTCTCCGTCAAGCGAGTTTTAAGTTCATCCATTTGCGTCGATAATTCCGTTAAGTTCAACCCGCCATCCTGCTGCATTTTCTCCTGGAGAGCGGTAAATGCACTGCTAAAAAACTCTTTGTTAAAGACTTCTTTGGCTTTATCCAAATCCTGTTGCCAATTGTCCATGAATGAACTGAACGCCTCAGATTTTAAGACAAAGCTGCCATCTTCTTCGTAGCGTGATTCCATATCTTGATAAAACTCTAGTACCGCCGTTTTTACATTGTCGAAAGCTTTCGAATCATCAAAACTCTTTGATACATCATCAATAAGATCATTAGTCAGGCTCAAGCCATTCTCTGCTAGCTCTTTCGCTTTCGGAACATAGGTATTCATGTTTTCTCGATAGCTTTTTAATGCGTCTTGTTGAAGCTTATCGAGCTCAATCTTTTGGCCATCAATAAACAGATCATTATTATTATCGATAAGCACTTTAGCGCCTTCCGGCTTAACAATTTCGACTTGTTGCCCGTCAAGGTGCACCTCATTTTTTATATCGAGGTTGCATTGCTCATAAGCGAATGCAGTGGTTGATAATACTACCAACCCAAACCCGATTACACTTTGCTTCCATTGCATTTTCATCGTCATTTCCTCACTAAGCAATATTTACAATCACAAGATGGTTGATGTTGTCGCCAACCTGTATGCTGACCTCATCATCTAGGCGACGGCCCACTAATGAGCGACCAAGTGGTGATTCAGGCGTGACCACTCTCAGATTATCGGACCCGATTGAAACGCCTCCCCCGCAGGGTAATAAAATATATCGACATACCGATTCTTTATCATCTTCAAGGTCTACCATAGCCGATAAACCAATGGGGGTATCGTCAGAAAAAGAACGAACCACCAAATTTCTCAACGTGCTGATGTCTTTCTTTACCTCTTCAAGACGCATCGCTTGACCATGAGCAAGATATGCAGCCTCCAGTGCTAAGGTGTCATATTTATTATCAGGTATCGTTTCTTCGTTCGTGGCAGCATCCACGGTCTGCTCCATAGCCGATAACAACGTGACTACTTTTTCTTCCAACACAGTAATCACTTGTTGGATAGCAGCGTTTTTATTCATTTCAATCCTCAAACATGGTTAATTGACGCGCGTTTTCAAGTGGTTCCAACATCACATTCAATCCCAGTAACCTAATCTCTCTTCCTTGCTGACGTTCCAATATTTCTCTTAACAAATCCTTGAAATACGGTAAATCTAATTGATTATGCACATGTTCGATAGTGGTTTGTTTAAAGTCAGCAAATTTAACTTTTATGCCTTGCTTCAACACATTTCGTGCGGGTTGAGCCCTGCTCAACCTTCCTTCCAGTTCGGGAAACAGGGACTCTTCAATGACCTGCCAACACTGCTCATAGCTTGAAATATTCTGAGTAAATGTTCGTTCGACGCCAATAGACTTGCGCTCTCGTTCTACTACGACTTCCCGCTCATCAATACCGTGGCTTTTTTTCCAAAGGGACGCACCTAATCGTCCAAAACGAACAATAAGGTCTCTATAATCACTATTCCTAACATCCAAACACGTATATAAGCCTGCTCGGTTCAGTTTTTCAAGACTCACCTTCCCTACACCAGGGATTTTTCCCAGGTCCAATTCATCAATCGCATCTTGCACCTTCTCTGGTGGAATCACAAACTGACCATTTGGTTTATTCAGATCTGAGGCTATCTTCGCTAAGAACTTTAGTGGTGCAACACCTGCTGAGGCCGTGAGCGAAAGTTCACGCTCGATATCTCGCCGGATACTTTCAGCAATAAGAGTGGCTGAGTTCTGGTGCATCAGGCAGTCCGTTACATCTAAATAAGCCTCATCTAAAGAGAGCGGTTCGATCAATGACGTATAACGGCTAAAAATCTGACGAATGTGCTGGGAAACTTGTTTGTAGACGTCCATTCTTCCCGGGACAAGAAGAAGATGAGGGCACAGCTTTACCGCTTGCGCCGAGGGCATAGCCGAACGGATGCCAAATTTTCTGGCTTCATAGTTACAGGTACTGATTACGCCCCTTTGGCGCTCATTACCGCCGACCGCTAACGGTTTTCCTCGGTAGTGAGGATTATCTCTCATCTCTACCGCAGCGAAGAAGCAGTCCATATCAACATGGATAAATTTTCGAATAGGATCTGACACTACCGCACCGAACTGTCTATATATACAGGTAAAGTATACGACATTTTATCGATAGCTAACATGTAAAAAAGCCAAAGCATAGGCTTTGGCTCTTCATCAGCATAAGGTCACGCGCTATGCGATGCGATCTTTTTCCCATGCCGCGAGTTTTTCTGCACGAATTTTTGCTTTTGCTTCACGCTTTTTACGTGCATCACAAGGCTCTGGGCAGTTACAGACCTTATCTATCCCCATCGCGCCTAGACCGCCACAGCTGCCCTTGACGACTTTCTTTTGAAAGATATATCCAACAGACATCGCACCGATAACCGCTAGAAAAACACCGAATGTAATTATAAATGTATTCATTTTGTCCACCTATTACTTATTAAGGTAAGGCTTGAACGCCTCTGACGCAAATTCTTCAAAGCCATCATCTGTTTTTACAATGATCAAGGCTGGGATGTGATTTTCATCCGCAATTTTTAGTGCTTGCTCTTCACCCAGCACCATCAATCCTGTTGCTAGACCATCTGCTGTCATCGATGATTTATCTAAAATGGTCACTGACACGACCTTATTATGTATCGGCTTCCCTGTTGATGGATCGATGATATGAGAATAACGTACACCGTCTTTCTCAAAATAATTTCTATAGTCACCAGAGGTTGCGATCGCCATATCACCTGGCTCAATAATCTCTTGAACATTACGCTCATCTACTGATGGTTTCTCAATCGCAATTCGCCATTTAACGCTCTCGCGATTAATGCCTTTTAGGCGCATTTCACCACCAACTTCCACCATATAATCATCGATACCTACACTTTCTAGATACTCGGCAACCACATCCACCCCCCATCCTTTTGCGATGGTGGAGAGATCAACGTATAGGCCTCTTAGGTCTTTTCGAAGGGTTTCGTCTGTGGCCGTTAAATGCGATATACCCGTCTGTGCTTTGCGCTCAGCGATTTCTTTGTCGGTTGGTACTACTTCCGGTCGAGCTTCAGGCCCAAAGCCCCATAAGTTCACTAGAGGGCCAACCGTCACATCCAACGCACCGAGTGTCAGTGCATTAAGACGAATCGCTTCATTTACTACCGTTGCCGTTTGTTTCGAGACAGGAAAAGGTTCCGTTCCGTAATAACGGTTGAAACGACTCAATTCTGAATCTTGTCGATACGTCGACATCTGGTCGTTAACTTCTGCAAGCAATGCGTTAATACCAGACTGGATGTTTTCTGGTTTTGGCGTGTTATCTTTAACGATATATTTTACATTATAGAGTGTGCCCATAGTTGGCCCACTGAGATGAATCTGTTCACGACTTCCGCCACAAGCCGACAAGACCAATAGAGCTGCTAGACTCAGGATAATCATTCTAAAGCGCTTAGCTAGATGATACATACTTTTATTCACCTACCGAATTTCCAAAAACATTCTGCTTATCAACCCTATATTAGAACGGATAACCATGAATATTCTTCCTGTAATAAAAAATAAAATGGCTGGCTCACACATGAGCCAGCCATGATTAATACACTATCGAGGTTTAACCACCGAAGTCATCTAGTAAGATGTTTTCATCTTCTACACCAAGATCTTTCAGCATACCAATAACGGCCGCATTCATCATCGGTGGACCACACATGTAGTATTCACAATCTTCAGGCGCTTCATGGTCCTTTAGATAGTTTTCATACAATACATTATGGATGAAGCCTGTGTAACCATCCCAGTTATCTTCTGGCATAGGATCAGACAGAGCACAGTGCCATACGAAGTTTTCATTATCTGCCGCTAGGCCGTCAAAATCATCTACGTAGAACATTTCACGCTTAGAACGAGCACCATACCAATAAGACATCTTACGCTTCGATTGAAGGCGTAAAAGTTGGTCAAAGATATGTGAACGCATTGGCGCCATACCTGCACCACCACCGATGAAGACCATTTCATTGTCCGTTTCTTTAGCGAAGAACTCACCAAACGGACCTGAAATAGTACATTTATCACCCGCTTTAAGAGACCAAATATAAGACGACATCACACCAGGTGCTACGTCTGGGTTATTTGGCGGCGGAGTCGCGATACGTACGTTAAGCTTGATGATGCCTTTCTCTTCTGGGTATGAAGCCATAGAGTAAGCACGAATCGAATGCTCTTTTACGATAGACTCATAACGGAATAAGTTAAACTTATCCCAGTCTTCACGATACTCTTCAGGAATATCGTAATCCGCATATTTAATGTGATGAGGGTCAGCTTCGATCTGAATATAGCCACCAGCACGGAAAGGAACTTCTTCACCTTCAGGGATTGCCAGCACCAATTCTTTGATAAAGGTTGCTTCGTTATCATTAGAGATAACGCTACATTCCCACTTTTTAACCCCAAAGATCTCTTCTGGAAGCTCGATATCCATGTCTGTTTTCACAGCCACTTGGCAAGCTAGACGCTCACCCTCACGAGCTTCACCTTTTGTGATGTGATCAAGTTCAGTCGGTAGAATATCACCACCGCCAGATTTAACTTTCACACGGCACTGACCACACGAGCCACCGCCACCACAAGCCGACGATACAAAGATACCTTTGCCCGCCATTGCACTCAGTAGTTTGTCGCCAGGAGAAGTCACGAAGCTCTTCTCTGGATCGCCATTCACTGAAATAGTAACGTCACCTGTAGGTACTAGCTTCGATTTAGCGAATAAAATCACTAAAACCAAAACAAGTAAAATAATGGTAAACATCGCTACACCAAGAATAATGCTTTGCATTTGTTATTCCTTATTTTTGGGTGCTTACCCTACAGTTGAACACCAGAGAAAGACATAAAGCCTAACGCCATTAAACCAACAGTGATAAAGGTAATACCGAGTCCACGTAAGCCTGGAGGCACGTCAGAGTACTTCATCTTTTCACGGATACCTGCTAGCGCAACAATCGCCAGCATCCAACCCACACCAGAACCAAAGCCATAAACGACTGATTCTGCGAAGTTGTAATCACGCTGTACCATGAATGATACGCCACCGAAGATCGCACAGTTTACGGTGATCAATGGCAGGAAAATCCCCAGAGCGTTATAAAGCGGTGGGAAAAAGCGGTCAAGTACCATCTCGAGGATCTGTACTAACGCGGCAATAACACCGATAAACGTGATGAAGTTAAGGAAACTTAGATCGACACCAGAAACTAATGCATTTTCTTTCAGGATATTAGTATAAAGCAGATTGTTAACTGGAACCGCAATGGTCAATACCACAATAACTGCTACGCCAAGACCAAACGAAGTCTTAACTTTCTTAGATACCGCTAAGAAAGTACACATACCTAGGAAAAATGAAAGTGCTAAGTTTTCGATGAAAATCGATTTAACAAGCAAACTAATATAATGTTCCATTTCTACCTTACTCCTTCGCTTCGACTTGTTCAGGTTTAATGATTCGGATAACCCAAATCATGAAACCAATTAGGAAGAAAGCAGAAGGTGCTAGCAGCATCATGCCGTTAGGCTGATACCAACCACCATTGCTCACTAAAGGAAGAACTTCTAAGCCAAACAACTTACCGCTACCCAATAGCTCACGGAAGAACGCGACAGTAATCAGTACGAAACCATAGCCTAAACCATTACCAATACCGTCGATTAACGAAGGAAGTGGCGCTGACTTCATGGCATAAGCTTCTGCACGACCCATTACAATACAGTTAGTAATGATTAGGCCTACAAATACAGATAGCTGCTTAGAGATATCGTAAAGATACGCTTTAAGCACTTGGTCAACAACGATTACCAATGATGCGATAATCGCCATTTGCACGATAATACGCACACTGTTTGGAATGTGGTTACGAATAACCGATACAAAGAAGTTCGATAGCGCCGTTACAAAGATTACCGCTAGCGTCATAACAAAAGCTGTTTCTAGCTTAGTTGTTACCGCAAGCGCAGAACAAACACCAAGCACCTGAAGGGCGATTGGGTTGTTATCAAGTACTGGAGAAAGAAGATTCTTTTTCATGTCTTTTGTATTTGACATTAGTTCAAGCCTCCATCACGAACCTTAGCTAGGAAAGGACCGAAGCCATCTTTACCCAACCAGAAATCGAAAGTATTTTGAACACCGTTACCCGTCAGAGTTGCACCTGATAGGCCATCAACGCCATGCTCAGAACCTTGCGGTGCCCCACCTTTCACGATTTTAATCGCTGGATTGTGGTCTTCGTCAAATAATTTCTTACCGACAAATTGATCACGCCAAGCAGGGTTTTCTACCTCACCACCCAATCCTGGAGTCTCACCTTGCTCATAGTAAGTGATGCCAGAAACAGTGTTGCCGTCGGTTTCAACTGCAACAAACGCATACATCATTGACCATAGACCAGTACCATGAACAGGAATGATAACCTTTGTTGTTTCTGAGCCGTCTTTAACGAGATAAACCACGCCCGTGTTGGCACGACGGATGATCTTGGCTTTATCTTGCTCAGCAGTAAGTTTAATCGACTCTGCAGGATCTTTTGCTGCTTTACGTTGGTCGTAAGTTGCAGCGTCTCCTTCAACAAATTCGCCCGTTGCAAAATCCACAAGACGTGGTTCAATGTTGTTGGCAAAAAGCTCAGGTACAGTCCCTTCTCCGGTAATACCAGAGACTTCAACGATCTTGCTTTGCTTATCTAGAACTGCGTTTGCTTGTTGTTTATCACGTAAGCCTACAGCTGCTGTTGATACGATGATTGAACACACTAGGCTCAATCCGACAACAACACCGAGCGTCTTTTTGATGCTATCGTTATTATTTGCCATAGCGCGCTAGTCTCCGCTTAATGTTCTTCTCAATCACAACATGGTCAAACAGAGGAGCAAACAGGTTGGCGAACAAGATCGCTAACATCATGCCTTCTGGGTATGCTGGGTTAACAACACGAATCATGACACACATGGCGCCAATCAAAATACCGTATGCCCATTTACCATTGTTAGTAAACGAAGCCGATACTGGGTCGGTTGCCATAAAGAACATACCAAATGCGAAGCCACCTAGAACTAGGTGCCAATGCCAAGGCATAGCAAACATAGCATTGGTATCAGAGCCAACGACGTTAAACAGCGTCGCTATTGCAATCATACCGACCATTACGCCAGCAATGATTCGCCAAGATGCGATACCCATATAAACGATCATCGCCGCGCCAATCATTAACGCAAGTGTAGAAACTTCGCCAATCGAACCTGGAATGTTACCGATGAAAGCATCCATCCAAGTGATAGTTTGGCCAGTGATGTTGTTTAATAGAGCGCCTTCACCGCCTTGTGCCCATTGACTTAATGCCGTTGCACCAGAGAAGCCGTCAGCTGCAACCCATACTACGTCACCCGAGATTTGCGCAGGGTAAGCGAAGAACAAGAATGCACGACCAGCAAGTGCTGGGTTAAGGAAGTTTCGGCCTGTACCACCAAAGATCTCTTTTGCAACCACAACACCAAAGGTAATACCTAGTGCTGCTTGCCATAGAGGCAATGTTGGCGGAACAATCAGCGCAAACAATATAGACGTAACAAAAAAGCCTTCATTGACTTCATGCTTACGAACCATACAGAACAGGACTTCCCAGAAACCACCAACGATAAACACCGTCGCATAGATTGGTAGGAAATACGTTGCGCCTAGCAACATCTTACTGCCCCAACCCGCGTCGGCACCTAAGGTTCCGCCGATAGCCTGAGTCAGCCAGTAGTGCCAGTTACCATCGATGATGTTCGCAAGTTCTGCGCCCGCATACATATGGTTAAGCGCCATGATAGCTTGGTTGCCTGAGTTATACATGCCCCAGAATACTGCTGGGAACACGGCAAACCAAACCATAATCATGATACGTTTCAAGTCAACACTATCACGAACGTGCGAGCTACGTTGTGTCACTAAGCCTGGCGTGTAGAACAGCGTTGCCGCTGCTTCGTACAGTGCAAACCACTTTTCGTGTTTGCCGCCTGGTTCAAAGTGATGCTCGATATCCTCAAGGAATTTCTTAAGCATGGGTTACCCTTCCTTCTCAATCTTGTCTAGGCACTCACGTAGGAGTTGACCATATTCGTACTTACCAGGACAAACAAAGGTACATAACGCCAAATCTTCTTCATCTAGCTCAAGAGCTCCAAGACGTTGTGCACTGTCTATGTCGCCAGCACATAAATCACGAAGAAGTAACGTCGGTTCCATATCCAATGGCAATACTTTTTCGTAATTGCCGATTGGAACCATTGCACGATCACTACCATTCGTTGTCGTTGTCATATTAAACAACTGACCTTTAAATACGTGGCCGAGGAACGAACGAGTCACCGAGAATTTGTTTTTACCTGGGGTCGCCCAACCAAACAGCTCTTTATCACGGCCTTCGCGCAATACAGAAACTTGTTGATGGTAACGGCCTAGATATGCGTGCACGCCAATAGCGTGAGTACCTGAAAGCACAGAACCAGACACCACACGAACTTCGCCTGGCATTAATTCGCTATCCGTCACTTCTTCTAGACTAGCACCTAGTTGAGTACGAATTAGACGAGGCTTGTTGACGACAGGACCAGCAAGAGAGATAACACGATCTGTGAATAGCTCACCGGTAGTGAAAAGCTTGCCGAAAGCAATAACGTCTTGGTAGTTAATACTCCAAGCGACGGTCTCTGCGTTAACTGGGTACAAGAAGTGCATGTGAGTACCGACTAAACCTGCAGGGTGCAGACCGTCGAAAACATGCTCTTCTACATTAGATTGAGTTGAACGAGGAAGACTGGTGCCTTTTTTACAGACATACACCTTGCCATCTGTCAATTTAGACAGAAGGTCAAGACCTGCAACAAACGCGTCTTTCTGTTCGTTAATGATCAATTCAGGCTCTGCTGCCAATGGATTGGTGTCCATAGCAGTGACGAAAATCGCCTGAGTAGTTGAATCAATCGCGGGTACCTTGCTGAACGGTCGAGTACGTAAAGCTGTCCACATACCTGAAGCAATCAGTTGGTTTTTAATCGTCTCGCGATCAAGTCCTACTAACTGGTCAGCCGTGTAACTATCAAACGTAACCTGATCATCGCCGCTTACTTCAATCACTACAGATTGAAGTACACGCTTCTCACCACGGTTCACTTCGATAACTTTACCGCTTGCTGGTGAAGTAAACATAACGCCAGGGTTTTTTTTGTCTTCAAAAACAACCTGACCTTTTTTTACTTCGTCGCCTACACGGGCATGCATTGTTGGGCGCATACCCACGTACTCTTCGCCAAGCAAGGCGACTTTAGTGATGGATTTACCATCATTAATCACCTGGGATGGAGTTCCTGCTAGAGGAAGGTCCAAGCCCTTTTTTATTGTAATCATACGCACTTGCACTACTTTTATCGGGAAAAAGATTCTTTTTATTGCGTAACATTTAGACACGACATTGAGGTGTCTCGCCTCGGCGCTTCAAACACCAAGACAGCAACATCACATTAACAATCTCATGGTGAAATCACTGCGAGATTTGTCTGGTGCGGTAGTTTAACATCTTTTGTAAACTGGATGCCATGATGAATCCCTGCAATAACCTTATTATTTCGAAAGTTTTGCTACTACTGAGCTAATCAATATTAATATCTTTGACGCATCGCACAGAGCATCATTATTCTATTTAAATTAATCAGTTAATTCATTCACAAAATGAAACATTCCGACTTAACTACATCGCACAAAAAAACATGTTGAAACACTGTTAAAAAATACCTCTTACGGGTTATTTTCTTCCGCGTCATTTTTAACTGTTATTGCCACAAACTATGTCACGTATCAAAAATGTTACCAATGATTAAGCTATCACACTGACGCACATCGTCGCGGTCAATGACCACCACCAGCGCAATCCGGACTTATCGGGGATTGTTGGTTTTTCTCAGCCCATTCTTGGGGTGTGTAGGTATGAATCGCCAAAGCGTGAATCACACCAGAAAGCTCATCGGCAAGGACTGTATTTATTTTACGATGACGAGCGATAAGACGATCTCCAGAAAACGCATTACTGACAACGACGACCTTAAAGTGGCTTTCTGAACCAGGTGGTACATTATGCATATAACTTTCATTGAGAACGTCTAGAAAAGTGGGTTCAAACGCTAGATGGAGCTTTTGTTCGATGGTTTGTTGAATCATCTGACTTCCTGTGCTGGTTTTCTTATCGTTATATTGTCGGTAAAGTATATACTTTACTTAATCAATAATCTTCTTTAAAAGAAGATTCTCTTTGGCTATTAGTCGTCGTTTTTGCCAAAATACAGCGATAATCACACAAGCTCATCACTATGAAAACTGAACTCTCTTTGCTTGACCAAACACTTGAACTCTATCGCTATCCAAAACTTGCTAATGATAAACTGCAGGCGTGGGATGCTGGTGATGAATATTTGATCACCCATATCGAATCACTTAACCTCTCAACGCCACAACGTATTCTAGTACTAAATGATAATTTTGGCGCATTGAGTTGTTGGTTTTCAAAGCAACATCGCGTTACTACCGTTAGCGATTCATTCATTTCTCATCAAGGTATTGTGAGCAATTTAAGCTTGAACAAGTGTCCGCCTATCGAGCTATTGTCATCTATTGACTCATGGCCAGATAAAGTAGATATCGTGTTGATGCAAATCCCACGTAACAACCGTTACCTGACGTGGCAATTGAGTCAAATACACGCCCTATACGGCGATAACTGCATCGTGATTGGCGTCAATAAAGCCAAAGATATCCATAGCTCGACGTTAAAGCTATTCGAAAAGAACTTGGGGACCACCACCACTTCACTCGCCTGGAAAAAACATCGCTTGGTGTTTTCCTCAGGCGATCAGTCTTGCATCACTCCAGTCGATCCACTGACCACATGGCACGTTGATGAAGAAAACATAACGCTCTCCAACCTGCCAAATGTGTACTCTGGTGAATCTCTTGATCTCGGCGCGCGTTTCTTCCTTTCTTATCTTCCTAGCGATCAAAAATATCAACATGTGACGGACCTTGGGTGCGGTAACGGCGTCTTATCCGTGAAACTACGTCAGTTAAACCCCAATGCCATCTTGACTTCGGTCGATGAAAGCTACATGGCCGTAGAATCAGCTCGACACAACATTGAGGCTAACGGCTTATCAAACGATCAATCTGAATTTGTCGCCAATAACTGTCTCGATGGCTTCTCACCTCAAACGCAAGACCTTGTCGTATGCAATCCGCCATTTCACCAGCAGCAAGCCGTCACTGACCATATTGCTTGGCAGATGTTTAATGACGCAAAACATGCCCTGCGTACCGGAGGTGAATTGCTAGTGATCGGCAATCGCCACCTAGGCTACGACAAAAAACTAGAAAAACTATTTGGTAAGCATCACGTTAAACTTGTCGCTTCTAACGCCAAATTTGTTATTTTACAGGCGACTAAGTAAAGTTATCGTCATAGTTACCAAAGAAGTCATCTCCCTCTTTGGTTATCGGATAAGATTTCGCAAGCGCGCTCATTACCCGTGGCGCGTTGATAAAGGCTTTCCTCATCAAACCGATGAGAGTGAAAAGGAATGAATAATGAAAAAGCTCGTTTTAGCAGCCGCCGTGGTTTTACTTGCTGGTTGTGCAAGCCCAAAACAAGAACAGATTAACTTTGCGCCTCAAGCGGCCACCAGCGCAGCAAAAATCGTAGAGGGCAAAACTATGTCTCTATCCAGCCAAGATGTTCGCACCGCCCAGTACGTCGCATTGATGGACAGCGGTCGATCAAATATTACTCCTATTCATACTCGTCAAAATGTACGAATTGGTATCGAGAACGCGATCGCTCAGCAGTTTTCATCACAAGGCTATAAAGTTACCGTCAACAGTCCGAACGCGGTGAAAATCGAAGTCCAAGAAGCCTTGGTTTCCGTTAAGCACACAGTGATGGAAAATGACATGGCGGCTAACGTTGTGGTTGAACTAACCGTAGAAAATGCTCAAGGTAAGCTGGTCAAAACCTACACAGGCAAGGCTAATCGTTCGGGATTAATGAGTGCCTCCAATAGTGACATCGAAGACATGCTTAATCACACCGTCAATCTTGTACTCAAAGAAATATCCAACGACACTGAATTAGTTGATTATATGAAGGAACGTTTCTAATGATGAAAACTCTAGTCGCTACACTTGCTTTAGTCTCTGTCACCGCTTTCGCTGGACCTAAAGTGCAAGTGGAAACCAATATCGGCTCATTTACCGTTGAGTTAAATGAAGAGAAAGCACCAATCAGCGTAAACAACTTTTTGAGCTATGTAGACGATGGCAGCTACGTGAACAGCCAATTCCATCGTGTTATTCCTGGTTTTATGGCACAAGGGGGTGGGTTTGATGACCAATTCAACCGTCTTCCTGTCAACAGCCCTATCCAGAATGAAGGCGCTAACGGGTTAGATAACGACGTCGCTACTATCGCCATGGCACGAACGCAAGATCCAAACTCAGCTACCCGCCAGTTCTTTATCAACTATGCAGATAATGACTTTCTTAACTACAGCGTCTCCAACCCTGGCTATGCCGTATTTGGAAAGGTCACGGAAGGGTTTGATGTCGTACAAAAGATGTCTCAAAAACCTACTCGCACCGTCCGTGGCATGCGCGACGTACCGATGGACCCGATTGTCATAACAAAAATCGAACGTCTACCATAACTAAAACATGAAAGAGAGCTCACGCTCTCTTTTGTTATTGCTAGGTGAGGAGCACCTCTGTGGAACAAGAAATGACATGGCGAGATACCGTTAAAAGCTATTGGGACAAACGTCTACTTTGGGTATTTATGCTCGGTTGTTCTAGCGGCTTCCCATGGGTACTTATTGGCTCCAATATGTCGGGTTGGCTCAAAGATGCTGGTCTCACCCGTACCGCCATTGGCTACTTTGGCTCTGTTTTTGCCGTCTACGCTGTTAACTTTTTGTGGGCCCCACTTGTCGACCGTGTTCGACTGCCTTTTCTATACAGCTCACTGGGTCAAAGGCGCAGCTGGATTTTTCTTTGTCAGTCTTTGATGCTCATTTGCACACTGCTTATTGCAGGTGTCAATCCAGCGACAAACTTAATGCTAACCTCGGTACTTGCATTAGGCATCGCCATTGCTTCATCGACGCAAGATATTGCCGTTGATGCTTTTCGTATAGACACCTTCCCAAAATCTCAAGCAAACAAATTACCGCAAGCGTCCGCTATGGCCGTAATGGGGTGGTGGACAGGGTATTCTTTACCCGGTTACCTCGCCTTTGTTAATGCTGACTCTATCGGCTGGAACGGCGTTTATTACGGCATGGCCGGTATTGTAGCCATTCTCATGGTATTTACGTTACTGGTAGGTGAACCAAAAACAGACCGGGATGCATTGCAAGCACAGGCTGAACAACGCCATAAAAAAGTGGTCGGTAACAAAGTCGTCGCTTGGCTTAGTGTCACTGTTGTTGAACCCTTCCTTGATTTCTTTCGAAGCAATGGGGTTAAAGTCGCTGTCACTCTGTTACTTTTTGTTTTTTTGTTCAAAATAGGCGAAGCGTTTTTGGGAAGAATGTCGATTCCATTCTATAAGGAGATTGGTTTCAGCAATGAGCAAATTGGCTACTATTCTAAGCTCATTGGGTGGGGTGCGACGATTGCCTTCACGTTGCTGGGCAGCATGTTCAATGTCCGATTTGGTATTGTTAAAGGGCTAATGATTGGTGGGATCGCCATGAGTGCAAGCAACCTGATGTTTGCCTGGATCGCACAAGTCGGCCCGAATGAGCACTTATTCCTTGCAACTATCATTGTCGATAACTTCACCACCGCATTTTCAACGGTGGCTTTCGTGTCATTCCTGACAATTTTGACTGGGCAGGCCTTTTCAGCCACTCAATATGCATTACTCGCTTCATTAGGCAATTTTGGGCGCACGACACTTGCGTCGTTTAGCGGTGAGTTAGTCGACATGCTCAATGACTGGAGCACGTTCTTTATTATTACCTCGCTCATGGTCATTCCGAGTTTGATTATGCTGTATTCACTTAGGCATTACTTCAATGATTTACTTGAGAAAGCTCGAGCAAGAGATGCACAGCCTAAAGCAGATGACCAGCAGTAAGTTGCTCTCTAAGAAACGTTGTTTCTAGATACAACGCTACGAAAAAGCCCATGACATCTAAGTCATGGGCTTTTATTTTACTCATCCCATTCCGATGTAGCGCCTGCCTGCCAGACTATATACCTACACCTAGCACCTAGCACCTAGCACCTAGCACCTAGCACCTAAGGATACATGCCTTTACCAAAGCGATTGAAAATTCTAGCGACCCCTTGAGTAAAGACCATTGGTTCCGTCAAAATAGACAAACATAAACAATCCTGCCCCATCGCAGTCTGTGGAGCGTGCTTCGTTTCGCCATCTTCTTCAAGGTAATCACCCTTCGAATAGCTACCCATCTCGTCACTGAACTCGCCATGTAATACTAATGTCGATTCAATACCCTTGTGCGTGTGCTGAGGAACCTGGACTCCCTCAGTAATATAGAGCAGGTTCACACGGTAATTTTCATCGATATCGACGGTCGAGGTAAAGACCTTGCCACCGTAGCTGCGCCATTCTCCCATTCTATCGACCAAAGGTTGCAACGAAGCGGGTACCCGAAAACTTTTATCGTTGACGGTGATTGTAGCCGCTGAGCGTACTTTCGGGCTCGAGAAATCCGCCTCTAGCGTCATAATATCTTCCAGCATATTGCTGAACACCGCCTCTTCATCTTGATGTGAAGTGTTCAGTACTTCTATATCGTCTAAAGCACTAGCGGCGCATTCTTCGAAACGAGCAACGGCTTCACGACACTGGTGACAACTGTCTACGTGAGAAGCGATTGCCACCCCTCTCGCCGTGTCAATCTCCCCAGCGGCGTATAATTTGAGTAAAGTGTCATCTGGATGATAAGCCATATTAATGCGCCTCTAACGATAGTCTTAATTTTTCAACGGCGAGCCTCAAACGAGACTTCACAGTTCCGAGCGGTATGTCGTACATATCCGCAACCTGCTGATGAGGAATTTCTTGTAAGTATACCGCCCTCACTACGTCTCTTTGAGCCTGAGGAAGATCATCAAGAAATTGAATGATTTGCTCTTTAAGTCGGTCAGTCTCTGGCGAATAATGTTCGACAAAGTCAGGCGGGCAATAATCTGACGGCCAGATGTCGTCCGCGCGGACATGCAGTTCTTTACCTTTTTGCTTTCTCAACATATCAAAACAAAGGTTTCGTGCGATGGTATAAATCCAAGTCGACACCGCGCTTTTAGAGGCGTCGAAAAGATGGGCTTTCTGCCAAACCGCTGCCATCGCCTCTTGAACAATCTCAATCGCAACTTGGTCATTACCTATATAACGAAAAACAAACTGCTTCAGGCGCGGCGAGTAATAATGAAACAAGGTAGCATAAGCGTGTTTATCACGTTGTTTGACGCGCTCAATACACTCTATCCATTCTTGTTTGGTCAAGGTTTCCTGTTCGTCTTGCGTCATAGAAAAATCCCTAAAATAGACTGCGTCTGTCTTGCAGTTTACGCTTCATTGGTACTGATACGTTTGGATATTAGAATAGATCAATTACCGTGGGTTAAAAATTTAACTGTTACGCATTGTCCAGCGAAACATGCCATCGTGAATCCCACTACACTGTGTTTATATTGTAGCTTTTTGTGAATCGTTTACCGTGATCATTTCCTCTACAAAATCTAGCATCTCGTCGCAATCTTGCTGTAAAGCGAGCCTTTCAAACTCTAAACACGTTACCGGAAGCACTTCAATCCAACGTTGGCTGACCCACGTTGCGTCATCGAAGAAACAATGTGTGTACAGCTCGCCAAGTAATGGGAATGCTTTGTAAACAGCCTGAAGCCTCTCCCCCACAAAAAGGTGATGTTCATTGAGTTGCTTTGGCTGCCACGTTGGTAACCACGTCACATCTGCGTGACGAAGGCCATCAAATTCGGTAGATACCTGTTCAATCTTGAAACGTTTGGTGCCAGACACGGTGATGCCCAGCAGTCCATCGTCTAGGGTCTCAAAATCGACAATGCTAACAAAGGTACCAATAGAAGACGTGTTATGTGGCAATGCCCCTGCATCGTTGTTCACCAGACACATACCAAAGCCTGTGCCCGCCTTTAAACATTCTGCGATCATTCTTTTGTAACGAGGCTCAAAGATCCTCAGTTTCATTTTTCCTTCTGGCAGCACCACAGAGCTCAGAGGAAATAGCATTATTTGAGACATTCCAACTCCTTGTTTGGTCAACTGTTGCTTCTACGCCCACACAACTAAGTCGATCAGTTCAGCTTTAAAAATGTTAATAGCATTGACCGTATGGTTAGTTTTTTGATCGTATTTTTTGGTCACTTTGTATGCAAATCATAAAAGTTCCGTTCAACATCCAATAAATGCGATAGCTGTCACAATATTTAGCAACCGTTTGCGACGTTGCACATTTACTTTGAGATATAAATCGCTATTATGCGCGTCATCGGACAAGTTCGCATGGAAAGCGACCAATTTCAGTACAACTTAAGAAGAGTAGTTATCACTATGCGTAAATCACTTTTAGCTCTTGGCGTTGTTGCAGCAGTATCAGCAGTTCCAGCTTCAGCAGAATATCTATACGGTTTCGGCGGCGTTTATCTTGATCACCAAAGCTGGGATCACGGCCCAAGCTCAATTGAAGATGGTAACGACGGTAATGGTCGTAACCAATTTGTTCTGGGTATCGAAGGTGGCGCAGGCTTCACTTGGGGCGAGCTATACGGTTTCTACGACCGTGAAAGTGTTGAGAAAAGTGCTTCTGAACAAAAAAACTCTTTTAAAGGTACAGCTCACGTTTACCTTGGCGATACTGGCGTATCTCTGTACGGTCAGGTTTATCACCATGACAACCCAGCACAAAGCGAAACTAACCGCGTACTAGGTGTTGGTTATACTGCGCTTCAAGGTGACAACTGGTTCTTCAAACCATGGGTCGGTGTACATGACATCACTTCTTGGGATAGCTTTTCACCAAACCAAAACGTAAATGGCAACAACGGTTACATGGCGGGTTGGACAGCACGTTACGGTTTCAGCGCATTCGGCCAAAACTTCTCGTTCGTGAACTGGAACGAAATCGAATTTGATCGCAACGATGCATACGCAGAAAACCAAGGTGGTAAAAACGGTGTGAACGGCGCATTGCTATTCAACTGGCACGCAACAGAGCACATCACTGCCGCTATCCAGTACCGTTACTTCAACAACAAGCTAGGTGTGTACGGTTCTTCTGGTGCGAACCAACAACATTACGGTGATGCAATCATCTACCGTATGCAATACAACTTCTAATGTCTTCCCAATAGAAGAAGTTCGAAAAAATGGCGCATTCGCGCCATTTTTTATGCTTGTTACTTTCGAACATTGCCAATAATTTTGCTATTCTGCGCCTATTACTCATAACCTAATGCCTGTTGTGAACATTACTATTCTCGGCCCCGGTGCCATCGGCTCATTGTATGCCTCTAAGTTAACCCTGGCGGGCCACAACGTATCGCTTTGGGGACGTCAATCAGCGGAATCAATCTCGATACAGCTAGACAGCGAACCGCTGCATTCTTTTGCCAATAAAAACGCACATGCACTAAAACATAGTGATCTGTTGATCGTGACCCTCAAGGCCTGGCAAGTTGAGACTGCTCTTTCGCCACTACTAGACATCCTCCATTGCGATACTATTATCTTGTTTCTACACAATGGTATGGGTTGCGTAGATAAGATGACCACTAAGCTCAAACCCTTTCCCGTACTACTTGGGACAAGTACTCATGGCGCTTTACGAAAAAGTGATACACAAGTGAAGCACACTGGGCTCGGTGAGACCAAAATTGGCGCATGGAACGAGAAAGGATTGCATTGTCAATTTGTTACCGATGTACTGAATCACGCTATTTCACCCGTACATTGGCACGATACAATACAGCAAGCCCTATGGACTAAACTGGTCATTAATTGTGCCATTAATCCATTGACAGCGATTGAAAACTGTAAGAACGGTCAGCTATCCCGATCAGATTATGCAAATCAAATAGCGGCGATCATCAAAGAGGCGCTATTATGTGCGGCTTGCGTCGGAGTCGTCCTTGATGAGCAAGTTATGACCACCACCGTTTTTAACGTCATCAGCAATACGGCAGAGAACTATTCATCGATGCAACAAGATATCGATAATAAAAGACCGTCTGAGATTGATTTTATCACCGGTTACCTTGTTCGTATCGCAAAGCAATACCAACTTCACATCCCTGCCAACGCAGCGATGTTGAACCAAATAAAGCACATTGAAGCCAGTTGGAGTGAACATGACTAAACATGTATTAGTGCCTATTGCACCCGGTACCGAAGAAATGGAAGCCATTACTATCATCGATACCATGATAAGAGCAGGCTTTAAGGTCACGACTGCCAGTGTCGCTTTTGATGGGGCTCTTGCCATGCGTGGATCCAGAGGGATTCCACTGACTGCCGACTGTAAATTGGTGGATGTCGCTGATGAAGAGTTTGACGTTATTGCACTGCCTGGCGGGGTAGCCGGGGCCGAGATCTTTAGAGACAGCACGCTTTTGATAGAGATGCTGCGCCAACATAAATACGACGGCAAATTAATGGCCGCCATTTGCGCCGCACCGGCGCTAGTGCTAATGCACCACAAGCTTTACCCTGATGCTTTGATGACCTGTCACCCTGCGTTTCAGTCTCATATCCCTAGCCACTGTTGGCGACCAAAGCGAGTCACGATGGACGTCACTCACAACCTCATGACTAGTCAAGGTCCAGGGAGTGCGCTTGAGTTTTCCATTGAAATAATTATCGCACTTTGTGGGAAAGAAAAAGCCTGGGAGGTCGCCGAACCTATGGTGACAAACCCGATTCTGCATTACCACGAAATGGGCAAACGAACATGACCGACATGCTATCGATTCGAGCGCAATTCCCAGCTCTTGCACAAGATATTGTGTACTTAGACAGCGCAGCCACCACCCAAAAACCACAAGTCGTGATTGATTGTCTGAGTGATTACTATCGAAACCAAAACGCTAATGTTCATCGCGGTAGCCACTCACTCACGGCACTGGCCACTGGCCGGTTCGAAGCGGCGCGCGATACAGTCGCAAACTTTATAAATGCTAACTCAAGCAAAGAAATCATCTGGACTCGCGGCGCTACCGAGGCACTGAATTTGATTGCGCAAAGCTATGCACGTAGCACTTTGAAGCCAGGGGATGAAATCCTAGTGTCCGAGCTGGAGCACCACGCCAATATTGTACCGTGGCAGATTGTCGCCCAGCAAACAGGCGCTGTCGTCGTAAAAATCCCAATGACACCAGATTGTCAGGTTGATGTACAAACCGTTGCAACCTTGATTAATGAGCGCACAAAAATCGTGGCCATTGCGCAGGTCACTAATGTGACAGGCAGCCGGCTTCCCATTGAAAAAATCATCGCCGTTACACGCCAACAGAGCGCTGCTATTGTCGTCGTCGATGGCGCTCAAGGCATCGTGCATGAACACACAGATGTTCAGGCGTTAGATGCCGATTTCTATGTATTTTCGGGCCACAAGCTCTATGCTCCCGCAGGTATTGGTGTGTTATACGGGAAACAAGCACGACTGGAAGCGATGCCACCTTGGCACGGGGGCGGTAAAATGGTGGAACACGTTAGTTTTGCTAACACCACATTTTCAGGACTTCCCGGTAAGTTTGAGGCCGGCACTCCCAATGTCGCTGGCGCCCTAGCACTTGCAGCCGCGATTGATTGGCGACAGCAATACGACTTAAAGCAGCTAGAGCAACATGTTTGTGCACTTCAACAACAAGCCTATGATGAACTCAGCAAGATAGATGACATTACGATTATTGGCTTCCAACCCCACTCCAGTGTGATTACATTTATCATGCAGGGTGTGCATCATCAAGACATCGCCACGTTATTGGACCAACAACAAATTGCCGTGCGATCTGGCCATCATTGCGCCCATCCACTCATGGACGCCCTTGGTGTGAAGGGGACCGTGAGGGCTTCATTTGCCATTTACAACACCATGGAGGAGGTCGAGCGTTTTGTTCAGGGCGTAAGGAAGTGTGTCGATATACTGTAAGCCATCACGATAACTAGTGATGATTGGAGCCTTAGCGGTTCAACTGAAAATTAGATTTAACAAAGTGTGCTCTTGACAAAAAGCGCCATGCAAACAGGTATTTGCATGGCGCTTTTCAGTCGTTATTACTATTTAATTATTCAACATCGAATCTATACCCGACGCTGATATTACTCGGCGCTTGTTTTTATAGCGGCCACTTTGATACTGTCCACAATCGCTCTTAAACCATTCCCACGTGAAGGGCTTAGGTGATTAATCAAATCAAGTTGTTCAAAGTAAGTATTAATATCAAAAGATTGAATTTGTTGTGACGTTTTATGGTGGTAAGCCGCCAATACAATAGCAATCAACCCGCGAACAATACGCGCATCCGAATCTGCGCCAATATGCCAAACACCGTCCACCTCCGTCATGGTTAGCCAGACTGAGCTTTCACAACCGGATACCAGTACTTGATCTGATTTTTCTGCGTCATCCATAACGGGTAGCAACTTTCCCCACTGCACCACCTGGCGATATCGCGCTTCCCAACCGTTCAACTGCGCCATCTTTTGGGCGATGTCGTCGGCACTCAGTTCCGTACCAAAGGGCTGATTCATACTCATCACTCCTGTTTAAGCTCTGTATTTCTGAATGAGTTTCTCGACAATTCGAGAAACCGCGACAAACCCAAAACTTGCAGTCACCACCGTTGCTGCGCCAAATCCGCTGGCACAATCCATTCGCTTCGGCCCTTCTGCCGTAGCTTTAACACCACAAACAGACCCATCGGGTTGAGGGTATTTCAACTGCTCGGTAGAAAAGACACAGTCTATGCCAAACTTACGCGCCGGATTCTTAGGGAAATTATGATGGCGACGAAGGGTATCTTTTAGCTTTTTCGCAAGCGGGTCTTGGATGGTTTTTGTCAAATCTGCAATTTGAATCTGCGTAGGATCGACTTGCCCTCCAGCTCCGCCAGTGGTAATCACTTTAATTTTATTGCTTCGACAATAGGCTAAAAGTGCCGCTTTTGGCTTCATGCTATCAATGGCATCCAGCACGTAATCGAAGTCTTTGGTGATGTATTGAGCGATGTTCTCTGGCTCAATAAAATCATCAATTAGGTTCACTTTGCATTCAGGGTTAATCAGCTTAACTCGCTCCGCCATCACCTCAATTTTGCTCTGACCGACGGTGCCTGTCATGGCATGAATTTGGCGGTTAATATTGGTGACACAAACATCATCCATATCGATAAGGGTCAGCGCACCTACACCTGTGCGTGCCAACGCCTCGACAGCCCACGAGCCGACACCACCAATCCCAACGACGCAAACATGCGCTGCACGTAGGATCTCTACCTCACTTTGTCCGTAGAGGCGTCGAGTTCCACCGAAGCGTTGATTATAATTGTCGGAGGCGGGTTGGGTGAGTTCTCGCATAACGCTACCTAGCTGAGTCTGTGTAAAAAGAAAGAGTGCGATTTATACGCACTCTTTTAAAAAAGGTCAACTGCTGCACTTTACCTAGTAATTAATTCTACTGGGGTGCGGCTTTATCTGAAGGTAAGAGCCAAGGGTCTTGGGTCTTTGAGTTCTCTAGACCTAACTTCCAGACTCGACCAAAATGTTTATAGTGACCAGCTTGTGTTCCTGCAAACTCACCTAACCCGTGATACAAATCAAAGTGGTTACCTTTAACCGCCCCGCCGGTATCCAAGACAATCAATAAACGCAGCTCATGCGCCCCACTCCACGTCCCATCCGCATTTAACAACGGCACTTCAGCAAGGATAGGTGTTCCCATTGGGAATAGGCTTCGATCGCCTGCAACAGCCGCCATGGCTTGAAGCGGGATACCGGCCGACCCCGTTACTGGTGCCGCTTTTTGTGGAGAAAAGAACACATAAGACGTGTTCTCTTCTAATAAGGCTTGTACCGTCTTCTCATCCTGGCTCATCACCCAATCTTTAATGGCCTTGAGTGACATTTTCTCTTTAGGCACCTCTCCGCGCTCGATAAGAACGCGACCAATGCTGACATAGGCTTGGTTATTTTTTCCAGCATATGCAAAGTATTCTAGGCTATCGTCGTCACCAAAATGCACAAAACCGCTGCCCTGAACTTCCATGATAAATGGGTCAATCAAGTTATCGGCATAGCCCAGCTCTAACCCTTGACCATTAAGAGCGCCACCATAAATTTCAGCACGTGTCGGACACTCTTTTTTACAGTCTGGTAAACCATAGACTGGATATTTAAATGTCGCATCAGGGCTATGACGCAGTTCCATGACCGGTGAAAAGTATCCGGTGAACAGCACATTGCCTTTTTTATCCCCGCCACCCAACTGAGCCGCTTGCACGCCATACTGACTTAAGGCCTTGGGATCGCCACTTTTTACGGCCCAGACCTGTAACTGTTCATATAAGGGTTGATAGGTTTTTGCCATCGACGGTGAGTTTTTTGTCACCTCTTCCGCTTGTTTTTCAAAACTGTTGAAGTTTCGAGGCTGATTAGATTCTATCGTTTCCGTCTTATTGAGCGGCGCGGCGAATTCATCGTCGTTGTATTGTTGTGCGCGATCCGTTTGCTGAGCGCAACCAAAAACAAGTAAAATCGAGGCCAGTGGAAGAATACGTTTTATCAAGATTGTGATCCCTTATTGATGATGCATTCAGGATGGCAAACTCTTTAAAAAATCGCAATAAAACCTAGGGTTAACGAAGGCTTTTTTTGTGTTTTCCTGACAATTCAAACACAGGGTGATAGTGCATCGGCGATAATTGCTGCAATTGCGTTCGGTTTTGATTCAGAACTTGGTATTGATACAGTGTATCGCCTGCATAAAAGGTAATCCTATTTTGTTGAAACTCAAAGCTGGTCGCCACCACTCGGTGATTAATCATTACTCCTTTCGCGCTCAATTCAAAGGAGTCTTTCACGTAAGCGCTTGCTTCCTTTTCTACCCATACTCCAAACACAGAAGACTTCGGGTTTAAATGCTCGTGATAGCGCTGCGCAAGATCTTGATACAGTCCGATAACCGCGATCGTCCCGATCAGTGCCAACCCCATTAATAACCATTCGACCCATTTATTTGCATTCGGTACGCGACGTTGATTCGCTAACTCAGACATTGGTACTTCACTCGTGATACGACTCGATTCATCCTGCTCCATTATCCACTCTATCTCCTATTGAAACGATGATCATTGCCATTATTTGAAACAATTCATCATCAGAAAACACCGTCGGTAAAATTCCCCTTGCACAAAATTGAATAAAAAGTCATTATTTCAACATAAATAACAATGAATATTGATGGTTATCACTGACGCTTATTCAATATTCATTGCATCGACGCAGAGAAGGTCATTACCGTGAAAATCCGTAGCACTGCCCTAGTAAAAGGATTCAGGCAATCCACCCCTTATGTTAATGCCCATAGAAACAAAACGATGGTCATTACACTCGGTGGTGAAGCTTTTTCGGACAAAAATTTCGGTAATATCATCAGCGATATTGCCTTGCTTCACAGCCTAGGTGTGAAGTTGATTCTTGTGCACGGCGCTCGCCCTCAGATCAATGAACTGCTGGAAAAAAATGATTGCTATTGCCCATACCACAAAGGCACTCGTGTCACCGACGAGCGCTCACTGGGTTACGTAATGCAAGCAACCGGCCGGCTCCAGCTTGATATCACTGCTCGCCTTTCAATGAGCCTAAACAACACCCCAATGGCTGGTACGCAGCTCAATGTCGTCAGTGGTAATTTTGTTATTGCTCAACCACTTGGTGTCGATGATGGTGTTGATTTTTGTCACAGTGGCAAGGTTCGCCGCATTGATATCGACGGTATAAACCGAGTCCTTAACCAAGGTTCCATTGTATTATTAGGACCTGTGGCGGGCTCTGTGACGGGCGAAACGTTCAACCTACTCTCTGAAGAAGTGGCGACCAAGGTCGCGATAAAATTAAATGCCGACAAGCTTATTGGGTTTTGTTCAGAGCAAGGCGTATTGGATAATAATGGCAATGCATTAGCTGAATTATTCCCAACGGAAGTCAACCGCATCATCACCGAACTGGAGATCAACGAAGCACATTACCCAGAACGAAGCAGCGGTACATTACGCTTCCTGCGAGCGGCAAAAGCGGCATGCCATGCGGGCGTACCGCGTTGTCACCTCATTAGTTACAAATTAGACGGCGCTCTGATTCAAGAGCTGTTCTCTCTCGATGGCATCGGCACACAAATAGTCAAAGCGAGTGCCGAACAAGTGAGACAAGCAGAAATCGATGATATTGGCGGAATATTCGACCTGATTCGTCCCTTAGAAGAACAAGGAGTACTCGTTAGACGCTCAAGGGAGCAACTTGAGCAAGAGATTCATCAGTTCACCATTATAGAAAAAGATGGCCTCATCATTGGCTGCGCCGCTCTCTATCCATATAGCGAAGACAGAATGGCGGAAATGGCATGTGTCGCCATTCATACTGACTATCGCGATGGCAATCGCGGGTTATTATTGCTTAATCACATGAAACAACAGTCTAAATCGAAAGGTATCGAGCAAATCTTTGTCCTCACTACACACAGCCTTCACTGGTTTAGAGAACAAGGATTCCATGAAATCGGTGTAGAATCACTACCAATGAGTAAGCAAGATTTTTACAATTTTCAACGTAAATCCAAGATCTTATCCATCCCAATTTAGTGACCTACATTATATAAAACCGATTGCTATTAATTAATTGCATAAATTATTTTACAACGCGCCAATAACTGTCTAAAATTCGCACAAATTACAGAGTGTTTTGTGATGTAAATCCCAATAAGTTGGGAAAACGCAGGGATAGCTACGTGTGCCACGACTGCCGTTGAGAGCAATATTTATGCGTACTGTTATTTGTAATTCTGTCCAAAGCTTTTGGGATATGGCTGAAAACCACTTTCTTGAAGGCTTAAATGTTCATTGTGTGTTCCCCGCATCTGACAAGATTCAGTCACTGATGGGGCACTACCAAGAGCAATATAAGATCAATAAAATCACTTTTTCTGAAGTGTTTAACTGATCTTATCCTCCTCAAAACTAACACTTCTCGACCAGGGACGGTCTTGATATTAAAGTATCTTGATATCAATGTATTTAGCTCCCATTAGGTTCGATATACACGCTTGTTATTCCAGCCCATGCTCATAAAACTCTCGTCATAACGACAGCTAATACAGACAACCCTTCACATACAGACTATATTTTCACCTTTGATGAAGGATAATCGGTAAATATATAAAGCAAACAAACCATAAATATTAGGCATGAGATATTTGATTTACCCTTGTAATACATAATCAATAAAACTGGCAATAAATCACACTTTTAAAACCATGTATTAAATTAACCATTTAAATACAACAAAACAGATTTAAATGATGAAAATAAAATTTCAATAGATTTAAATACCAATAAATGTACAATATTAAACATTAATGAATAGTTACCAAAGACTATAAGCTACAATTGAAATGATGTCTTAATCATTTAAAAACAAAGTCTTAAAAAAACCATCATCAAAAAACAATATTATCATTATCAAAAAACATGCAAATATGTAAACACATTGAAGCATCATATTATACACTCCACTCACAACACTGCACATGTAACAAAATATTAATGACACTCTATTAGTTGTTATATGTGAGATATTGAATCAAGTGCTAATAGAAGTGATTTAAAAATGACGATTCAAATAGATAACATTTATTCATTTATCGCCGCTGCCGAAAATGGGTCATTTAGTGCTGCTGGAAGGAAGCTCAATAAGACTCAAGCTGCGATCAGCCTTTCAATACAGAATTTAGAAGCAGATTTAGGGTATGCTTTATTCGACCGCAGTAGGAGGTACCCTGTATTGACAGAGAAGGGGAAATTCCTTTTGAAAGGCGCTCGGATGATGATATCTCAATACAACAATTTTGTTGAACAATCTCGAAATATATTCAGCACTAACCCATCACATATATCCATTGGCATTGATCCACTCATTTTCGCACCTGAGGTCATTGATGTTTTAAGTGATTTCTCAAAATTATTTCCAACCGTTCGAATAAATTTAGTGCAACAATCTAGTGCGAACTTGCATGAAAAAATTGAACAGGACGAGATTGACATGGCTATTGGATTATTCAAAGTGTCTGACCGGACAACGTTGAACTGTGTTTTGGGTTACTATGTCAATTTTAGTTGGGTCGCTTCACCTCGATATTACGACCAAAACGTCTCCAACATGCTGTCCTACGAAGAGTTTTGCAACATGAGAATTCTTGTTGTTGACGGTATAAAAAACGTCATTAATCGTGATGTTTGTGATGCATTCCAAACCTGGGAAATTCAAGACTCACTCACAGCATTATCGCTATGCAAAAATGGCGTTGGTTTAGCCTGCCTACCTGACTTTATCGTTGTCGGTGATATCGCATCTCAGCAATTGATGAAGATCCCTTTAGCCTTCGACAAATTAAATAAATCCTATTGCAGAACATCTACACTGTTGAAAAAGACGTTAGGTAAATCTCCATCTTTAAACTGGTTACAATACAGAATCTCAAACATCGATCGATTATAGCCACCAAATCATGGACGAAGGCGTTAATTTACCCTCAAATGAATAGATAATGATTGATGACCTTGCCACATAGTGACGTCCTTACTTTCGGATTTTAAAAAGCCAAACCGCCACTACCTGATGATCGTGGCGGTTTGGCGCACGCTTAAATTAAATACTGATAGGGTTCGCAACACCTAATGCATATTTAATCCCCTGCTCAGTTTGGGCTAAGCCTAGTTTTTCTCTGACTAATTGATGTACATGTTCAGGCGTCAAATGCTCCCCTTCGGCATCCTCTTTTAGCGTATTCATATCAATTTTATTTGCGTAGTGACCATCTGTTGTCGTTCCTATCACTTGGTTTCCTAACCCCCAAGTTTTATTCATGACCAAATAACTATTGATTGGCCAATGATCTTTGCCCGCACTCCCGTTATAAGCAGGGGTTCTAGAAAAATCAGAACCGACTAGAACCGTGAGACGGTCAGCAATGCCGCCCGCTTCAGCGACTTGCCAAATATAATCAACATGCCGCGTCAAACGATCTAAGCTATCTATCTGGCCGACGTCATTGTTAAAATGCGTATCAAACCCATAACACGCAATATCGGCACTGGATGTATAGCCAGAGCACAGTCCAGCCATCATAAAGGTGAACGTTTGATCCACCCCATCAGGCACCGTTTCTTTTAATGTCTGATGGTATTCAGCGAGTTTGTATAAATACTGATTTTGTTCACTCGTGCTCTTAAACCTTTTTAAGCGAGCATTGTCACCCGCGAGCAGGCTTGTATTGTTAACCAACCGTTCTGTTGAAAATTTATGCGCACTTTCAAGTAGTTGCTCTTCATTTCCTATATAGATTGAACTCGTTGTTCCGCCTTTATGGTTATACGGGTAAGCCGCTTTAGCAATTAAATCATCAGAATTGCCAGACAAGTTGAACCCAGACACTAAGTCCTTGGTATTTTTATACTCTGACGAAGTCATAAAGGGGATGGCGAGTTCTGCGTTCGCATTACTGGCATTGAGTGCGCCGAGTGTTGGATGCGTGCGAGATATCTTTCCTGATACTGAGTAAATGACACCTGACGTGTGATTAACCGTATTCATATTGACACCATTAATCACGAGAGTTTTGTCATGGTGTTTATCAAAGAAACTTTTATTACCCCCTACTGGTGCGTAATACAAGTTCCCGGCCTTTCCAACCGCACTGTCCTTAGACCAATTGGTAATGACAGGTTGACCATCAACATTTACTTTTGGGTCACAGAAGTAGGTCACATCCCATCCACCTTGGGCATTCACGTAAATAAAGTACTGGTCAGATTCGGCACTTTGTCCAAACGATAACGCAGGAAAAGTCGTCGCTGTCGCGCCTATACCTAGCATTTTTAGAAAATTTCTTCGTTCCATAATTCTTCTCCTAATTACTCATGCCCGAACCTAAAGTCCATCAGGAAGTATGACAACATCGCTTGCCACGTATTGAGCGTGTTGTACGTATCACTAAGTTCAATATTCGCATTAGGATCAGCGCTCATATAAGCACAACGACCATAGCTATCTAACGATCTACCATCTGCTTCCAGCGTACGATTATCGAGTAGTTGTGCAAACAATTCATAGGCTTTAAGGACTTCTTCACTCTCCACCGAAGTGTTCTCACCCCATAATGTGTTGATCAGCTCAGATAGTTTTGCCTGCACCTTAGCCTTACTATCACCTACCGCTAATCGAGTATCCTGCTGTTTCCACGTCACATTGATGCCAACATCTAGTTGGTTTTTAGGCGTACTTTCAATAATGGCGGTGTAATTACCACTGCTAGGAATATCAATATTAATGTTGATAAATCGAGTATTGTTATTACTCCACGTTGAAATCGACTCACCATCACTATGTTCTGTGAAATTATGAGTAATGACACCGCTTTGTACTAACTCTTGTAACGTCCCTTGTAGTACAACATCGTCGTTTTCATTTTTGATCCATAGATACCGACCAATAAACCCACCTTCAGTAAACTTGAGTCTGATAGAATTGATTCCTTTTCCTGCAAATGACCGAACCTCTGTATTCACGGGGGTGTCTGACGCGCCAATAATGACATCCGTCTTCGAATACAACCCTGGCACATCGCTCTCCGACACACCTTTGAATAAGCGCTTATTCTGAGCTTTAAATTCATTCACGATAATGCTGCACGACGACGTTACCGCTTGTGACTTCATCAAACCATAAGCAATCGCGGATACATCACGCTGTCGAGTTTTCGTAGCAATTGAATCAATACCTCCGAGATTGACTCGATAGCTGGTGTCATTAAATAGATGCTCACCCACCCCCCAATCTCCATCTTCGTTATATGAATAGCCAGTCACACTCTCGAATTTGTTGATCAACTCTTCTGGCGTGAGCGCTCGGTAACGTTCCAATCCAGAGATTGAGCCCTCTGTTGTCGATTCTGCTCTGAAGTATTCATGCATAATCATGTCCACCAAGAGAAGCTTCAGGTTCATATTTGACGCCACGAAATTATCAGCGAGGTCTTCTACGATCCTTTGCTCATACTCATAAATAGCCAGTTCATCTTGATACTCTAACGAGTCAGGATCGGGGGCTTTTCGCAAGTTTCGGCTAAACAGAGCCGGCCACCAAAAGTTCACCGTACCAGTGGCAAATCTTCGGTCCTGAACTAAACGCTCACCAAGCCATTTAATTGGTACCTCGCCATCAGGGAGGTTTACACCATAATAACCAGCTGGACGGATGTCTCTGTACCACGTTTCATTGTCATCAAAAATGTATTCTGCTCGATAACTTCCAATGAGTGAGTTTTTGCCTCCCACATATTTATATTGGCCTTCATGTCCATAGTCTTGGAAGCCGGCTGCAATAGGATCCATGGTGATATGACAGTTCGCACAAGCTGGGTTATTCATCGTTGGGTTATCATCATCAATGACATCGTCGGTTGAAATCGTCCGAGCTAAATTGGTTTCAATCTCATAATTGAGGAATATTTTCATCGTATTGTTAGCACGTGTACGATGAAAGTTGGTATCAGTGTTGGGGTACGTCCACAAGTATCCAAACGTAGAGAGCACACCAGAATGAGGCCGATCGACACTAATGTCGTTTTCGGACCATACCCGTTCTCTGCTATCTCCATAATAGTTTGGCAATCTACCATCTGACGAAACGTGATAATTCGTGTCTTTAACGGGCACAAATGTCCCTTCTTCAACATTGATATCAGCAAAGTGTTTCGCTGTTGACGCAGAACCCATTGTGTAATCGGCGGTTAAAACCTCACTATACGGTTTATCTTTAGAAACAATGTCCCAAATAAGTTCGAGTGGTGCTTCGATTAATTCCCTGGAGAATTTAATTCCATCTTGATAAGTCACGTCCGACCCTTCAGTAGAAATTAAATTGTATGACTCAGGGTAGTGCCAATAGTAATAATCGTTCGTGTAATCTTGCCGGCGATAATCATTAATACCGAGCAACGATCTTGTGTGCAGATTGTCATTAGCAGTGCGTATAACAAACGCTTTAAACTGCTCACTACTGTCCGTCAGTGTTGTGACTTCCTCTCTAAGCTTTTCTTCGCTCCAGCTTCTCGCATCTAACATCTCACTTTGAGTCGGTACTTCCCCCTGCAGCAACAGCTTCGCTTTTCTGTAGGTTTGATCTCTACTTTCTAAACGGAATAAGCTGGTCTCTTCTGGTTCTGTTTCAATCGGCTTATTAAACGCTTTATATAAAACCGCACGTAGAATTTGCCACTGATTACTTGATTCAGGAAAAACCGTGGCGCCGCCATGATTCACTTTACCTGCTGGCTTGGCGAGGACCGTCATAATCTCACTGTCATAATCTCGAACATAATCCATTAAACGATCAGCATTTTTTTGGACCGTCAGATCATCATTACCGTGTTCAAATTTCAGTTGACTGAGATCCGCCGCACCACCATCGGTATGACATGCCACACACCTTGCTTGGATTAACCTTTCGTTGACGTCAGCAAATGTGGCGGTATTCGGGTCGATATCGACCATGACCGGCAATGTACTGAGCAAAGGATCCAGCGGATAACCATCGTAAGCATCAAGCACACCATCATTGTCGTCATCATTGTCGGCGTTGTTACCAATCCCATCACCGTCAGTGTCTAAGGTTTCACTGGCGTCGGTAGGCGCCCAATCCAAACTGTCCACGACACCATCGTTGTCGTCATCCAGATCTCGGCTATCTTCTATGCCATCATTATCACTATCAAGGCCCAGCGCGTTATCTTTCGAGGACAAATCGTCAATATCGAGCACGCCATCACCGTCGTTATCACCTCGCAGTGCAGACACTTGACTGGCGGTGAGTGCGGCGTCAAACAGCTTGAGTTCATCGATACCTTTATTAGGGTTACCAACAAAGAGTCGACCGTCTAGGCTCCACTTATCGACGCTATGTACGAACGTTGATATCGACTTACCATCTACGTAAAGGTGGAAGGTGCCTTGCTCGTAAACTAACGCGATATGAGCCCAGCCATCTAAGCCGTCAATCACCTGGCTCTTATGTATCTCGACATTATTATCAAAGACCGATATTGAGCTATCTTGATTCGGCACCAGACAGAGCCACGAACAGCGGTTGAGTCCGAGGTAACTACCTGCATCAATATAAGAAAAGTTCATCCAGTAGCTAAAGGTAAAACTCTCTAAAAACGTAGTTAAGTTAAACGTCACCCCAGTCGCAAACAATGTGCGAGCTTTATAGCTATATGCGCCGTCGCCGACGGCTCCTGGAACGGGTTCAAAATACTGATTGGCGTACAAGTTAGGTGCAGAGTTTCGGCTCTGGTATACCCAATAGTTCCCTTCATCTGGTGAGTCAGGGTTGATACTGCGGCTGTCCGCTTCAAAACCGTAGTCAAAGATGAGCGTATTATTCGTAACAGCGTGATCAAGCGGTGATTCGTCCAACAAGTCAGGGGTTCCATCATTGTCGTCATCCCAGTCTTTTGAATCCGCGATACCGTCACCATCACTATCCGGATCGGCTTCTAGCTCAAAGGTAATCGTTTGAGTTGGTTCTTGTTCGCTTAACGTCGATTGGTAGCCCGCTGGAATAGCGCGAACGCCAGATTTTGTCACGACTTCAATTCTATAATATTGCAGTGGTAAATCGATAATTGACATTTCATCACCAGCGGTAACGACGACTTCTCTCTCAACATTATCGCCAAGTATACGAACCGTTACTTGTTCATTATTTGATGCATTCAAAGCGAGTGAAATAATACCTGGTTCAACGACCTCCTCAGTTTTATTTCCCCATACGTCATACCACAAGTAACTGGCGACCTTCTGACGACATAGATCATCACACGCCATCGTAAACATCGTATCCACTTTACTTTTCAATTGAGTCAATGAACGATCTGACCATCGAGCTGCGACAGCTTGATCGCCAATCAAATCGGGGCCAACTCCCTGTCCATTGTGACAATCTGCGCATTTTTCTTGGTACAGCGCGGCACCGGTCGTGCTGTCACCACTCATGGTCCACGTCGCATTTACATTGGGTACACGACCCGTAACACTCAAACGTTGGCTCGATGGCACGGGTGAATACGCCCCAACCTGAGAGACGACCAATTCATACTCACCTAACGCTAAGTCATCCAGTACTAGGGTGTTGTTCCACGCCATGTGCTGGCTCGACTGGTAATTTTCTCCCGTTATCGTCACTGATTGTTGGTCGTTGACGACATCAAAACTCGGCGATATCGGCGTCCTCAAGGTGACACTCCCTGAGTCTACCGTCACTTCATAGTAATCCACTCCCCACGCGATCGCTTTGTTGTCACTGTTCAGTGACTGACTTTCAGGGGCGTCTAATTCAGACAGCCAATCTGTGAAGTCCAAGGCTTTTAGCGTGTAATCACCATATATTGCACCCTGTATGACTAGTGGTTGACCGCCAAAACGCAGCGTGATGTTTCGCTCATAGCCCAACGGATCCGTTAGACGAACACGCACACGCTCGTTCACTAAGTCGTTACTTGGCGCGTCAGGCGGCGTAATGGTTAAGGTAGTGTCCAGCAATGCAGCTTCATTTGATTTAATATGAACCAAGCTGTCCATGGCATCATCTGACATCAACATACTGCCATCAGCCAGCGTCAAAAACGCGACAGGGCGGCCATTACATGAACCATCAAAACAGATATAGCTGCCACCAAATGTCTTCATAAATGGAATGGCGTCTATCTGATAATCAATCTCGCCTTGCGCGTTCATTCCTACCAGTTGAACATGAATGCCTTCATGCTCTGGCGTGCCGTTACCATGCTCGGCAATCCACAACTGTTGGGCACCAAAACTTGCTGGCAATAGGTTATTGAACTCAATGCCGAGTGGCGCTGAATGACCGGCAATACTCAATGCTGGCGCTTGGTAATTTTCGACGCGAATATCCGATAAAGGAATATTGAGCCCTTCACCATTGTCTTCTTCGTCTTGAGAAACACCAAGCTGCCCATAACCATAAACGTAAGGCGCGCCAAAGTGTTGACCTTCTTCTGTCACGTGGTTGAGCTCATCGACCACGCCTTGAAACTCTGAACCCAGTCCCGTCGCTTGACGGCTATTGTCACTGAACCACAAGTTTTGGGTATCGGGATGGAAATCAAAGCCGACGGTATTACGAATACCTTTCGCCGCAATAGTGTATTCCCCCGTGTTTAAGTCGTATTTTAAGATGGTACCAAAGCGTTCATCTTCAATACTGCACGCGTTACACGGCTGACCAACCGGAATGTAAATACTGTTGTCATTAGGATTGGGTCCGAAACGGATGAACTTCCATTGATGGTGAATTTGCCCGGCTTGTGAACGATCAGAGGTATCCAGCTCACTCCCCGGCAAGGTCAGCAATTTTTCGGTCGTTGGCAAAGCGGTATAATGTGCATCCACATCGTTGACACGATATAAGCCATCCACATCAGCAATGTATAACGCCCCATCTCGATACGCTAAGCCGCTCGGCATGTTCAATCCATCGGCCACCACAACCGGGTGACCGACTTCCATGGTAGCGGCGTTGAATGGCATGCCATAGACTTTGTCTTCTGTTCTCGTCGCGGCGTAAAGCACCCCGTCACCTAACGCCAACTGGCGAATATTGCCCAAGCCTGTTTTTAGCACATCAACGCTCAACCCCGGTAAGGCACGCTGATTAACATATGAAACATCAGGGGTTGGGCGATATCGTAGAGACAGTGCCTCCGGTACCGCGTCAGCATCGCTTAAATCCACGATAACTGGCGTACGGAATGCTTGTAATCCTTGAACAGAGGGCGCATAAACGCTGTATTTTTGTGCGGGGAGCGTGGTGTTTTTCAGCTCACCAAATGGCACGTTTAACGGGTAAGTTTCCTCGCCATGAGTAAAAATAATCTGCGCCGTTAATAGCACGCCAATATCATCGACATTGACCGTTAATGTCACACTTTCAGAATGGTCAGAATCCGTTGGGTATGCATCATGTTCATCCAACACCCCATCACCATCATCATCCGTATCGGCGTTGTTACCAATACCATTACCATCAGTATCGGTGTCTTCAGTTGGATCAAACGGGAAGGCATCAGTGCCGTCTGGCGAGCCATCATTGTCATCATCGGTATCGGCATTATTGCCTAGCCCATCGTTATCATTATCCTGCCATTCATGGACATCCTCAGGAAACGCATCGACAATATCAATGTGCCCATCATTATCCGTATCTGGGGCGGCGCTATTGGCATAGATTGACGCCACTTGAGTAGCACTCAATGCGTGACCATCTAGACGCCATTCATCCAGCTGCACTCGTCCTACACTATAAAACTTGGTTATTGACGCACTGCTGTCACCTAATATCATTTGGCTGGTGTTATAACGAGGTAATTGAACCAAATGTTCATTGACCACCCGCTCACCATCAATGTAAACCTTGAGATCACCCAATCGATACTGGCTAGTATTCAATACTGTCGCGAATGTTATGGTGACATAGCCATTTGTACCATCACCCTCACTCAGCGGCCAGTTATTCCGGCTAAGCTCGTTACCTTGGTCGTCTTTAACAACACTACGAAGTCTCAACACTCCTTGTGACGTTTTTTCCAGTAGTAAGAAACCTAATCCCGATTCACCTAACGATGTGATGCTCAGGCTACCTTCAGCAACCTCCGCTTGATTAATTTGAACACTTAAAGAAAAATCATGTAAGTCTGGACCGTCTTTCAATACCAATTTGTGTTGTCGCTCTCCATCAAACTGAAGGCCATACCCTGTACGCAATATCGGTTGCTCAAATTCTCCCAGCAGTCTGATATCTTCTCTGGCATAACTTGAACTATCTCGCGTTAACTCACTGCGATCTTCAAATGTGAGCTGTAACATAGCGGCGAGTGCAGGAGAGTGCTCCGTTAAATTCATATTGGCAAAACGATAACTGCCGTCTTTGGCTATCATCTTGATCGTTTGCTCACCAACAGGCAAATACACCGCAGGAATGGTAAAAGAACGAAAATCTCTTGCGGCTCCCGTTTGGAAAGTAAGCGTATGAGTTCGCCCACCCTCAACGTCCAAATCGAGTGTTGACTCACCTTCGCTTCCAAGAGAGAAAGACACGTCGTAGTAACCCGCTTGAGTAACATTGATCGTGTATCGAAGCCACTCGCCTTCACTCACTCGGCTAATATGTAATCCTGCGGTTACATCGTTTTCAATATCAACACCGTCTGCGCCTCGATAGTCACTTTCTCCCTCGTCATTGTCTTGAGCTTCGGTATAGTCCACGGCATGAATCACCGATGGCACTTGAACGACAGCGACAACCGAACGCAGTTCGTCGTAAGGGTATGCATCGTCCGCGTTGGCAACGCCATCATTATCCTTATCAGTATCAAACTCATCACGAAGCCCATCATGATCGTAATCAACCGAACTATGTAACCGCCGCTCAATACTGTAGTTGTCTGAACCATTATTGGTCACGGTTTGCACCAATTGAATCTCACCTATTTGAATCAGGTTTACGGTTTCCGACGTATGAATTTGTTCCGTATCTTCGGTTAGTCTGTACTCCCAATCACCCATTTGTTTCCAGGCTTCTTTTAAAGAAAATGTGTTCGCAGAGACGGGCATATTCACATTAAGAATCGCTAACGTGGCATCCTCATTCACCGATAACGCCAATACACCCAACTCTTCATTTGTGTCGACACCTGTTCCATTTACACTCGGGTAGAATAACGCGCTCCAGAATCCAGAGAAGTCCAGCTGTTTAATGCGAGCAAATAGGCTACGTTCATCATGTTGAGTTTGCGGTTGAGTGATCACGGCAGGAAGGTGGTGCCAATTCATCCCTAATTGACTGGCCTCAGAAAATAACCATTGCTGCCAAAAATCACTCGAAGTGCGGTTTAAGCGAGCGGCCAGTAGCTGCATTGACTCTGACTGATATTCTTGCGCCTCTATAATCAAGTAATCGATATTTGCATGAAAGTTGTCCATTCCTGGCCAAGGCTTAACCCGCAACTCCCAATTACCTGCCGCATCTTGGCGTCGTTCAACCACACCTGAGTCATGCACGTTCGGCTCTGTTGTTACCTCAGAAGCACCACTACGGACTTGATATGCCGACGTTAATAGAATAGGCATCGAATATTGTTGAGTCGGGTAAAGTGTCTGCCACTGATCGGTTAATTCAAAAGTACCTAATTCGATTCTTTCTATTGCAGTATTGGGATTTTGCAACGGTAAGTCTTGCTGATTTGAAACGTGAGATAACGTGACTTGCCCTTCTACTACCCTTAATTCAAGCTCGTCGATTGAACCACTTATACTAATAGCATAATCACGAGCATCACCGTCCACTTTAAGTGAAGCAATACGTTCACTATCAGCAAAAACATCCGCATAAGCCGCTTCTATTTTATTTTTATTTTCAAGTTCAAAAACATACACATGACCCAACTCAACATTGGGCTCGTGGATATAATAGCTTTGTTCTTCATCCAATAATTGAGGTTGTAATAACGAATAACTCTCATTATTAGCTTGAACTACAGAAGCAAGCACACTGAAAATAGCGAATAAAGTAATTCTTCTTGGCACCACTGCCATTTTATTCATCATTTTATATTCCCTATACCTTTAATTATTATAAAAATAGATCGATATAGTAAAGTAATATAAAAAATAACAAGTAATAGTCAAAAAACAAAGGGAACAATATATTTTACTTATAGCCACCAATAATTAAAATTAATATAACAGTCGAAAAAATGACATACAGAACCGTCAAGAATATGACTGCATCATTATTTTCGAGAAACTATGTCCATAATTTAAAATTACACATTGTTATTTAATCAAAAGCATGTGCGTTAAATAACATAGCAATTTTGAGAAGATTATATATCTCTATTGCTATGGCATCTAATAAAAATACGTTGTTCAATCTTTTTAATTGAACAACGTATCACTACCATTAACGCGCTAACTGCTGCGCCAAACCACTATGTCTCACCGTTTTACTGCGAATAGTTTTATGAACGACAGCAGGATCAGCGATCATTGTTAGGGTCTTTTTGGCACGGGTAATACCGGTATAGATCAATTCTTTGGTCAGCAGTGGCGAAAAATCGCCGGGTAGAATTATAAAGGTATGAGCAAATTCGCTGCCTTGAGACTTATGGATGGTCATCGCATAGGCCGTGTCATGGTCCGGAACTCGGCTCGGAAGCACCGATTTAATACTGCCATCTGGCAATTCAAAAAACACCTTTAGCTTATCGACATCGCCTGTGTAATCCACCATACATAAACCGATATCGCCATTGTATAAGCCTAGGTTGTGATCGTTACGTGTCACCATGATAGGACGGCCGGCATACCACTGAACCTCACTATTCGCGATCATTGCTCGTTGATTTAATCGTTGTTCAATTCTCTGATTTAGGCCAACCACACCAAAGTCGCCTTCTCGAACCGCGCATAACAACCGATGATGAGCAAAAGTCGTCAATGCTAACTTTGCCGTTTTTTGTTGCCATTCGGCTAAAATGTCGTGTGTATTTCTGTCTTCCCCAACAGGCTCGAGCTTAATAACATCTAAATACGGTTTGTAAGCATTCACCATGCTTTTCAACAAATCTTGGTAAGCATTACCACTCAAATGATGCCATTGAATATCAGTAAATCCTTTTTCCCACACCCGATCAAAACCACGAGTATCACTGGCATTAATGGCCTTCGCCAACTGTCCAATGCCGGAGCGCGCATCAAACCGATAGCTTTTTTGCAGGACACACAAACCATCTGCAACCGCGCTGCTTTGAGTCGACTTTTGGGTTGGTAGCACTCGTTGACAGTCAAACTGCGTCAATTGCTGAATGGTGGCATTTTGCGCTGGACTGTACCCCTGAGAGGAAAACTCACAGATATCAGACAACACTGCCCCAGCCTCAACAGAGGCGAGCTGATCTTTATCACCAAGAAGTATAAGGCGAGCATGTGGCGGCAACGCATCTAATAATCGATGCATCATCGGCAAATCCACCATCGATGCTTCATCAAGAACCAAAACATCAAGGTGCAACGGATTGTCTCGATTATGTCTGAATTCCACTCGGTTCGGAATCGCACCCAACAAGCGGTGAATTGTGCTCGACTCGGTTGGAATTTGCTCCATGGTTTTAGGGTCAATCGCGAGGCTCGTCACCGCTTTACCAATCGACTCCGTTAAACGAGCCGCGGCTTTTCCCGTCGGTGCCACCAGCTTTATTACTGGCCCCTGCTTATCTGAACGCGATTGATGCAGCAATGCGGCCAATAACTTGGTCACCGTGGTGGTTTTTCCAGTCCCCGGACCACCCGATATCACGGAGAAGCGACGTGTAAGCGCCACCGCCGCCGCTACTTTTTGCCAATTCAAACAAAGCGGCAATGGGATCAAAGAACTCAAAACATCAAGGTCACTCACTTGCCTTGCCGCAAGCAGCACTTGATCCACCCCACTCCAATCGATAGCGTCAGGCAGCACCACATCTAATGCATCGCAAACGAGCTGTTGCCGTGTCACTTGAGTCTTTTTGTCATTAGACAAAGCCTGTATTGACGCAAATAAATAGTGGTACTCACGAGCAAACAATCGATCTAACAGCTCAGCCGATTGCGATGGGTCTTCAATCGTAATTGGTGTTGCCATGGCATTGAGACGCTCGGCGATGGTTTGTTCGTACCGGTAATAACGGTGCAAGTACAAACGCCCTCCTTGCCAAACCAGCGGATTCGGCGAATCACCGTTAGCGCTACTGGCATTAAGACCATTACTATTAATCGTTGCTATGCTATTCGCACCGCTCAATACCGCCAACCAATCAACTTGGCTCACCACGCGGTCAATCTGCTGCGCCGCATCGCCATAGACCCCAAGTACACTCGCACTTGGTTGCAAGTTTGCGCCACCGTTGAGTGATGGTTGATGTGCTTCACTAGGGTCTAGGTTCAAGCAAATATGCCCTTGGCCGAGTTGCGCACTTGTCAAAGCAGCTAGCCACATGACCTCAGCTTGATAACGTGACTCCAGTGACGCGACAAACTTAGAAAACTGACGATCTAAAGGGCGTAATATTTTCTTTTCTGCTAAGAATTCAATGATCTCTGGTAATGACTGAAACCGATCCGACATTATTGTCCCTTCCCTTGTTGCTCTCCTGAGTGCTCATGATGTGTAGTCTCACCAGAAATCAGTGCATCGAGCGCCTCAATCAATGCCTTTTGAGGCTTTTGGTTAAAAATCCCCGAGGTTGAACCAGGCTCAATACCCCGTAAAAATAAGTAATACACCCCACCGATATGCCGGTCATAGTCATAATCCTTAATGCGTGTTTTAAGGAAGCGATGCAGCGCAAGGGCGTAGATTTGATATTGAAGATCATAACGATGATCGATCATCGCGTGATTCAGTTGAGCTTGTTGGTAATACTCTACCGAATCCCCAAGGTAATTCGATTTCCAATCGAGGACATAGTATTGGCCTTCATGTTCAAAAACCAAGTCAATGAAGCCTTTTAACATGCCGCTTACCGTGTAAAAGCCAAGGTCTTGGGCCTGCGCGGATAGATCATCGTAACGCTGTACGACACGATTAAGTGAGACCGCATCCAAGACCTCTATCGGCAATAAGAACTCCATCTCTACCAAACGTTGTGAGGGCGATTTGTCTCTTAAAAGCATCGATGCACCGTCAAGAGGCGTATCAAGAACGCGATCCACTAAATCATGAATAACAGGCAGCCATTGTGGTTCATATTGTTCTTTATCTAATAAGTGCTCAATCACCTCGCGGTTATGCTCAGATCTCACCGGATCGGTAAACTCAACCTCTTCAAAGACGGTATGGAGGAACGTCCCTGGACGCGCTCCTTTGGGAAAATGATAAATCGTTTTCTCCGGTTCAAGCAAAGACACGCTTTCCTCTTCTTGAGAGGAGTCGATATCAATGCCCGCCGATTCAATGAATACCTCGCGGTCGGAATGCTGATGCCCTTGTTTCACTAGGTTTGAATAGCTCGTCATTCTCCAGTTTCGGTCGATACCAGAGGCGAGCGTTTTAACACTGAGTGACGGCAGATCTGTTTCTTTAGCTCGATAGAGTTCGTCATCAACACACGGCGGTGACACGACTTGGATCGCCGATTGCTTACCTTCAAGTTGCCCTAGCGCTGAGGCCAGTTCGTTCACACCCAGCTCTTGCGCTTGTTGCACTAAATACCCTATCGCACTGTGGTGCACACCCGTTGGCTCCTTGGTTGAGCGACCATTACGCAGTGGAGCAATGCCAATAAAACACCCATAGACAGCACGGGTCAATGCCACGTAGATAAGACGCAAATCTTCTGCTAGCCGCTCTTTATCTGCTTGCGCCAATGCCGATTTTGACTGACTAAGGTCAATCACTGGAGATTGCAGGGCGTCATCGTAATATTTGGCCTCTGAGGCCTCGCGATAGCCAGCCACAAACGGCAGGTACACGAGATCATATTCCAGCCCTTTCGATTTATGGATCGTGATAATTTGCACAAGGTTGCGTTCAGATTCTAAACGTTGAATGTGCTCGTCACTCCCCCCCAACCCTTGCTGCGCATCGTCAATAGATTGACCAAACCAACGTAACAGGGCGCTATCGCTCTCAAGATCTTGTCGTTCATTTTGCAGCAGCTCACCAAGATGAAGGTAGTCCGTCAGTAAGCGCTCGCCGCCAGCCTCCGTCAATAAACGGCTCGCAATCTCACGCTTAAACAGTACCGCTCGCAGCATCGGCAATACCCCACGGGTCTGCCATAAATGGCGGTATTCTTGAAACTCTGCCATCACCTTTTCCCACACGCTCTCTTCGTAGTTAAGATCATTGAGGTAGGAAGCCGATAACGCAAAAAGCTCACTGGCTAGTGCCGCTTTTAAGGCCCGTTCATCGCCTAAGGACCATACGGCTTGGAGTAGACGCAACAGATCAATGGCAACCGAACTGGCAAATACACTATCTCGATTAGAAAGGTAGACACTGGCAATACCGCGATCAGCCAGCGCCTGTTTAATAAGCTGACCTTCGGTTCCCGTTCTTACCAGTACCGCCATGTTTCCGGCTTGAATCGCAGATTGCTTGTCCCCATCCACTAACACGGATGCATTATGTTGAGAGCCTGTCAGCACCTGTTTAATGTGTTGAGCCGTCGACGCCGCCATTGCGGTGACATATTCACCTTTTGGTAACGGCTTCTCGGCTTCTTGCAGCCAAAATTCGATGGCACTTTGTGGCTCGTCATTCAAACGCCAGTGACGAAGGTGGGCTTTAGGGTTCGCGTTGACCGCAAAGAAGGGAATATCGTCATCATACACAAACGGCGATTGCGCATGCTCAAACAGGGTGTTAACACTCTGAACCATGCTCTCACTTGAGCGCCAGTTCGTCCCCAACGTGTAGTGCTTCGTTACCTGATTTCTTGCCTTGATGTAGGTGAAAATATCGGCACCACGAAAGCCATAAATGGCTTGTTTAGGATCACCAATCATGAACCAACCACACTGTGCGTATTCAAGGTAGACGCGACTAAAAATATGATATTGCAGCGGGTCGGTATCTTGGAATTCATCGATCATCGCCACGGGAAACTGCTGACGTATTTTCTCTGCCAGTAGGTCGCCCGATTCAAACTCAAGGGCAGCAGATAAATGCGTCAGTAGATCATCAAACGACAACCATTGCTTGCTCTCTTTAGCTTCAATCAGTCGTTGGCGACACTGGGTGATCGCCAACGCCAATAATGGTGTTTTAAGCTCCGGAGGTGACGCAAGCAAGGTTTCTATCGCAAGGAAAATCTCATGAGCAGGCGCAGTACCTTTCGGTGTTTTTTCATTCAATATCGCTTGAGAAAATTTTTCTAGTGGTTCTGGTAAATAGTAATCTTTTGTCTCGGCTTGCGACCATTGTGTCACCGCGCTAATCCAGGTAGGCAGTGACTTTTTGGTATAACTGCGCTTGTTGACATCCGACTGACTGATGCAAGCCTCAATATCATCAGCTGCCGCGCTCCATTGAGCTTTTAGTGCTTGAATCGCGTTAAGGTTATCTTGATGCAGCGCCGCCAAATCGGTTGCACTGGCATGACGAGTAAAGGCGACAGCCGGCCCGGTCATATAACGAGAAATGTCTTTCAGCAAAGCGCTAGGGGTTGCCCACAGCTTTCTCACCTCACTTGCCAGCTCTAAACCAAGTGGATAAAACTGGCTGCGCCAAAAGTCTGCCACCACTTGTGCTTTTAATCGGCTTTCATCCGTAATGAATTCATTATTAAAACGAGCGCCCGATTCAAAGGCATTCTGGGTTAGCATGCGCTGGCAAAAACCATGAATGGTATACACCGCCGCTTCATCCATCTGCCTTTCCGCTTGTAATAGCGTCGTAACCGCAAAGCGATGGTCTTTAATATCAGCCAATAACGGCGCAATCACAGGATCATCACTATGGCCTCGCGCAAAGGCAATTCGGGCCTGATGAATCCGTGCACGGATACGGTCTCGCAGTTCTGCTGTGGCCGCTTCGGTAAAGGTCACCACCAGTATTTGGTCAACAGTAAGTGGATGCTGATGGCGAGAGGCGTCATCACCATGCCCAAGCAACAAACGTAAATAGAGGCCAGCAATAGTAAAGGTTTTCCCTGTCCCCGCCGAAGCCTCGATCAGCCTCGCCCCGTGCAAGGGAAAACTCATTGTATCAAGTGCGATTGGTGCCTGAATATTCTTGTCTGACATGATGTGTGAACTCAACTTTGTGATCCAGTACTTAAAATTTAATTAAAACAATAAATTACGAGGCTACAGCCATAATCCGTGCGATCCCATTCACGGAATCAATATTAGATAGGCACTACTATCATGCCTAACGAATTACGGTCCCTCTGACCCTGTGGCCGACCAGCGTACTCCCTACATATACTAATAATGCTGGCGGTCACTCCCCCTATTTGCCGATGGGCGCTGTGGTTTAAAAGAACCCATCGCTCATGCCCACTCTCTCGATTTACTTTCTCTATCAGGCTATTAGCACTCATGATCGGCGTCAATCGTCGGCGTTTGTGGTCGCGGGAACCATTGAATAAAAGTCTTCGGCACTTTGGCTCATGGTTCGTGGCGCCTGTAAGACGCGCGCCGCCAATTGCTTGCTTTCTTGCGCCATGTTGTCGTCCCATTGTGGCCAGACTCTCGAGATATAAGGGTTTCCCCCCTCTCCAATCATCATGTAACCCCCGATGAACTTGGCTTCCATTTTACTCAGCATTTTTTCGTCATCGGGTTTCCATGCGCCGCGGCTAAAGTTGGCCTCAATGCCTGCCATGGCCGTTTCAGGAAAGTACGCCAAGGGTTGATCGAGCCCTTCCACAAACAAAGACAACAGATCTTTCAGATGCCCTGCGGCAAACTCCGCGTCCAACGCGGGTAAAACGCGATGCACAACGCCTTCTTTTTTGTCGTATGCCAGCATATGAGTGGCCTTAGTACTGCCGGTTACCGCGAGTAGTAAATGGTCAATCCACGCACTGAGATAATCATTGGCACGCAGCCGCCCACTTCGGTATCGAACTAAACCCGACGAATACTGCCCGGTAATCCAGCCTTGCAGGCGAATGCGGTAGTGCCCCAGATCTACTCGTTGATTCACCTCACAATCATCCACCGCAGAGGTCGTCAACGCAGCCACAGCTTGCGCCAGCTCTTGCGTCTGCATCATGTTGCCCGCCAGTTCTAAATCACCGAAATGCCGCACAGGTAAGAAGCCTTGCGCTTTTTGCTGTTGTTGAAAGTCCGACATGGCCGACTCAGACAACTGACCACCATTTTTAACCAGTGTCGACAGCAACTCATTTCGCAGGCCAAAACTTTCTAGCCCATTGAGTGCGAAGGGTTCGTCTTCTTCGACCATAAAATGCTGCTGGTCAAATGAAACCTGCAGCCTACGATTAAATAAATACTGCACCGGCAAGCGCCAGAATCGCTGTAACTCGGTTAAGTCCAGCTCAACCACTTCGCCTAACGCTCGGTCAATCGGCGGTAGCACAAAATGCGTTGCCGCAGATTGCACCGTTTGTTCTTGAGAGCTCTGTCGCGCGGTGGGTAGCCACTCGGCCGCATAGCTCTGCTTATCGCTATTGGCATCAAAGTGCGAAGGGCTAAATGGCACCATTGGGTATTCTTGTGTTAGGCGCTGATTGAGACGCTGACCAGAATCATCCACATTCATATCCCCATCATCCGGCAAGCGATAATTTTGCTGACAGTACTCCATCAACTCAGACACTAGTACCGATGGCACTCGTTCAGTGTTGTCTTGGATAGAGCGTCCAACATAGCTGATGTAAAGGGATTGCTGCGCAGAAAGCAGCGCCTCGAGGAACAGATAACGGTCATCATCTCGTCGAGAGCGGTCCCCAGCCCGAGTACGCCCTGTCATGAGGTCAAAACTCTCCGGCGGGACGCTTCGCGGATAGACGCCATCATTCATTCCCAGCAAACACACCACCTTAAACGGAATCGAGCGCATCGGCATTAGGGTACAAAAATTCACCTGCCCAGCAAGGAAGCGCTGACTAACACGTGAGCCCGACAGTTTATTGATAAAATACTGCCTGACGATCTTAGGGGATAAATGCTCGTCGAAACACGCATCTTGCAACTGTTCTTGTAGCCCTGAAATGGTATCTCGTATCGACTTAATCACGACTTCGCCTTCAAGTTCAACCTTGAAGAAATCATCCACCAGCTGATTAATCACCGTACGCCACTGCTCAATGTTAGTGGCCATGCTCAAGCGTTGCCTATAGCCTGCTATGGTATCGATAAACTGCGCTAATTTACCGGCCGTTTCTGCGCGCATACCTTGGGTCTGCTCATAAGGTGCTATCACATCGTCATCCACGCAAAGCAATCCGGATTCTTCACTGATTGCATAGCCTGCTAGCATTCTTGATATGCCAAACATCCACGAATTCTGGCCAAACTCCGGTAAATCAAATTCGTGGGCGGTGTGCTCATCAATCCCCCAGCGAACCTGAGCTTCATCAACCCAAAGCTTGATCATGGCGTATTCTTGCTCATCGAGATCAAAACGCGCCAGTATGGCCGGTACATCAAGGAGCTCTAACAGCTCGCTAGAGGTACAACGCAACTCAGGCAGCGCCAAAAGCTGATTGAAGGCATTGAGTAGTGGGCTTTCTTTGTCTGCGGTGCGGTCTGATATGGAGAAAGGAATATAGCGCTCACCCGCGGCGTTACCAAATACCGCTTGAATCGAAGGGCTGTAAGCGTTGATATCCGCCACCATCACAATGATATCTCTTGGTTTGAGCTGGGGATCATTGTCAAACATGGTGAGTAGATTATCGTAAAGGGCTTCGACCTCACGCATCGCGCTATGACAGACGTGCAGCGTTAACGAACGATCATCGCTGGCAATATCTGGCTTGTGCTCAGAATTGAGGATGATGCTGTCATTTTGATGCTCTTCCAGACCCAAAATATCGGCCTGAATATGATGTAGCAGAGAGTCTCGGTCGATATCAACAAAGGCTTCAATTTCATTCGACTCAAGCTGAGAAAGCAGGTAAAGATTGTCTCGGCCCAATTTACCCATCGAGGCCAGTAAGCTATTACCAATATCGCTGACGTGAAGTTCATCGTCGACGTTGTCATCAACGCTGCCTTTTAATGTCGGGGTATCATGACACTCAGACACATCGCCAACCTCACTTATGGCTTGTAAATGCTTACGATTGCTGGCGGCCAATCGTGCGAGGTATTTGCGGTCTCTCACATCCCCCCAGTAATACCGGCAAGGGTTGGTGAACATCAGGTGCACATCAATATGCTGCCCTAATGCTTTTAACGCATCCAAATAACGCGGAGGCAATGAGGAAATACCGAACACAAACAATCGCTTTGGCAATCCCGCAAGCCGGGCATCCAGTTGCTCACCACGACTATGCGCCAAGGTGTCGATAAAATGCTCATACAAGTTGGCACGATGGTAAGGTGATTGGCCTAAAGCCAGCGTATGGTCATACAAAGACTGCCAAAGTTTTGGCTGCCAAGGCTGCTCATCTTCCAAGTCAGGAACCGACTGCCCTGATTCCCACGCGGCAATCCATTCCGGCCGATACACCAAATAACCATCATAGATATCAGCTATTTTTTCAGCGAGCTGGTATCGCTTCGATGCGTCGTCATCGTGTTCCAGATACTGGGCAAGAGGAGCGAAATCCTCGTCACCAAGGTGATGCGGCAATAGGTGCATGATCTTCCATGTCATCGCTTCTTTATTAAAGGCACTGCGCTGAGGAACATCATCAAGCACTTGAGTAAAGCGCTCCCAAATAAAAGTAGCAGGTAAAGGAAAATCGGTGTTCGCCGCAATCCCAAATTCTTGCGCCATGGCAATATTGAGCCATTGCGACATGCCCGGGCTTTGTACCAGAATTTGTTCTTTTTCGAAGGGGTTGGCTAGCGGGTCGATCTTAATAAGCTGCACCAACAGGGATTTGAGTACATCTATTTGATTTGAGTGATAAACGGTGAACACGTTGCCGCGCCTTTTGCAGATAATCCTTGTGTAAGATTATCACATAATTTCGTGGCAACGCATGATGGTATGTGTGTATTCAAGGTCCTAAGCACAAACCTTTGTCGTTTGTGGTCGAGTTTGTGGTCGATAAGCCAACATATAACGCAGCGCAACGTAGGTAACAACAATACTTGCGATAACCAATTCAATATTTGCTAAGACCACCACTTGATTGACCGCGTCCTGCGCCACCCCTACATTGACCATCCATGCTGCCAATTTAAACAAAGCGGTAGCGCCAATCACCAACGGGAAAGTAAAGGCCGCATAACCCGGGCTAAATGGTAGGCGTATCAGTTTAATAAAGGCGAGATAAATCACCATCGTCATCAACACAGCAATGCCAAACAACAAGGCGACAAGGACTGGCGATGGGTTTGAGACGACGGTTAGATACCCTGCTAATGACAAACTCGCAGGCGCGGCCAATATTGCTAATGTTGGTTTGGCCGCATCAGGCACTTCGCCGGCAAAAATTAAGCGATAAACCATACAAGGCAGCATGACCGCGTAGATAGCAATACCAAAATACAACACCGCATCTGCCACTGGCGCTAACGCTGGCGTACCCGAAAATGCAACATCCGCGACCACAATACCAATAGGGGGTACGAACCAGCTTGGCACCATATGATGCAGTTTAAAGTCTCGGCTACGGTGATAGATAAAGCTCACTAGGAACACGACATGCAGTGCGACCGCACCTAACCAGATACTGTCACCCAGTACAGGGTAGAAGTGGCCAACCGAGTTGGACACGACCATGGTGCCCATCGCAAACGTTGGTACAACACTGCCCACAACCGGATGAGCAAGGTCTTGTCTTAGCAAGTGACTATGAAAAAGAAACTTATACGCCAACAACACAAGCAGTAGACCTGCAATGGCCGCACCCGTCCATTGTGCCATGTGATTAAAATCGCCCGCATTTTCCCAACTCCATCCAAGGCTTGCGATCCCTAACGCCAGCCCTGCCATTGGGGTTGGTGCATTTTTCACTTTATGGTGAGTTCGTTTTGCTAGTGCAATCATAACCATGCCTGCTCGTTTTATTAAGTTGCGCTCATGATAAATCTAGTTTACGTTTAGGTATATCTATTTGTTTTCAACAACCGTTCAGAAAAACTTAACATGAATACTAATATTTCACTGAAACAGCTCAAGGTATTTGTTGCGGTTACTCAGCACCAGACCTTAACCGCCGCCTCTGACACCCTGTTCTTATCAAAAGCAGCGGTCAGTATGTCTTTGAGTGAGCTAGAAAAACAGATCGGCCATGCGCTATTTGACCGTGTTAACAATCGGCTAGTGATCAATCAAGAAGGGCAAAAATTGCTGCCCCTCGCCGATGAATTATTGAGCCGAAGTAAGGATATTGAATCCCTTTTTTCTGAGGAACAAAGTTTTCGTGGTCAGCTGCGCATCGGCGCCAGTGACACGATTGGTAATCAAGTCGCCCCCTATTTATTGAGCGAATATCGACAAACGTTCCAACACAAAGCGCAGCAACTTTTCATATCAAATAGCGCCCTGATCTGCCAGAAATTAGTCGACTATGAATTGGACATTGGCTTAATTGAAGGCAAGACACTGCATCCTGAATTAGAAAGCACCCCGTTTAGTGAAGATGAGATGTGTATCGTAGCCAGCGTTTCGCATCCACTCGCTCACGTTGGGGTGATCGACCTCTCTCTGCTCGAAAACAGCGAATGGATACTGAGAGAACCCGGGTCAGGCACTCGTGAGTTTTTCTTAAGAACGGTGGCACCGCGTATTGAGGTATGGCACGAAGCATTTCAGCTTAATACCACCGAAGCCATTCTCAATTGTGTATCGTCGGGTTTAGGGCTGGCGTGTATCTCAAAACTTGCCGCACAAACGGCGATCCAAGACGGACGAATCTGTGAGCTCCCCGTCTCTTTGGATATGAAACGACGCTTTTGGTTACTGTTCCACAAAGAAAAATATCAAAGCCCATTACTACGATCTTTTATCACGTTTTGCCAACAATGGGACAATACAAAATAATCCATGGTTCCTGCCTGTGGCACGGCTTCACACCAACAACCAGCCACAGAGAATAGTAATTAGGCAATCAGTTCTCAGTTTTACCCTACTGACTGGACAAGCACTTTCAACCTATGTATAAACAGACAGTATTGTCGATAAAAATTTAACTTGTTAGAGGATTAACCATGGCTGTAATCGTCAAGTACGTGGTGGAACGCAACGGAGAAGAAAAGATGACTTTTACCTCTAAAGCTGAAGCTGACGCTTATGATAAAATGCTAGATACTGCCGATGAGTTGTTTACACTACTCGCTGAAAGCAAAATCATTGAAACGGAAGATAAGCAAGAAGAGCTCTCTTTGTTCTTAGCTCAGCATAAAGAGGAAGTGCTTTACGCACTCGGAGCAAAGCGTAAACCAACACCGAAAAAACCAAAAGCGGTTGAGGCAGTTGAAGCTCAAGATGACGCGGCTTAAATAAATACCATACTAACCAGCTTAAAGTAACGCACTTTACGCTGGTTTTTTGTTTGGATGATATGGTCGCCAGTTTTGCTCTTTATGTGCGCATATCCGTGCGCGTGATTTAATGAAAGTTAATTTTCCCTCATAAAAGCTAATGATGGGTTCTACTCTAAGCACCTCGACCGAGATGTGATGTCTATTTCACCATGTTAAATTTTACTCAAAAGAATAAACGTGCTGTTGCCAAGATAAGTTTGGGTACGGCTGTTTTCCTTCTTCAATTCCAGTCATTCTTTACTGCCGAAAGAATCATTGGATACCCGTTTAATTTCCTGTCATACAGCGGTAAATCGGATAGTTACTTTTTTTTCCTCTCTAGATTTTGTTACTCATTCGCGTTTTGGGCTGTCATTATTTTTGTCGTTTTAACGTTGATTAGACGATGGCTTCCGGATCATGATGCTGCCTAGGTAGTGCCCGAATACACTTTGATTGATATTGGGCGCTCGTCTAAGTGAGTTTTCTAACCTGCACTTCTATTTCTATTGCTGACAAATTATTTTTCCAAAAGAAGAGTCAGCTGTACTTAATAAGTGTTAGTACATGACTCAACACCATAAGAAAGTAGCCGTCACTCCCTCGAAAAAGGGAGCCTTCATCAGCGCGTTGTGAGCCTTCTCTTGGTAATAATTGGGTTCTCTCTAAGTGAGTCACACGCTTCGGAAGATCCTCGTTTGCACGAGGATGACGACCGGGAAAGTAGTGTGAGTGCACACAACCAGTTTTGCTATGCCACTCATTACCACAAATCAAAATAACCGTCATCCCCTTGAAAAAGGGGATCTTCACCAGCGCGTTGTGAACCTTCTCTTGGTAATAATTGTGACCTATTTAAAGTGAATCTAGCGCTTCGGAAGATCCTCGTTTGCACGAAGATAACGACTTAATTGAGACGGATTAGAATTAATCTTTGTCGTTTATCCACAACAACCCATACCAACCTTATGGCCTCGATCCTAATCTCGGTAGTGAACTAGCGATATTTCTTTTTGGCGAAAAGTGTCTCCAAAAAGACAACCAATATCTTTTTACAGACTTTTGCCGTGTTTCCCCTTTCATCTGCAGGTCGCTCTCTTTAAGATGAATGTCATCAACAGAATCTAAGCGGTTGCACCACTTGCTGCCGTTTATGGACAATTCAAAAATGGAGAACGATAGTCATGGCAGCATTTTCACTCGCCTTTGGTACTGCAACTAAAAACCGCGACGGAAAAATCATTGAAGCATTTTTTCCTCATCCGCGCCTTAACCCTAGTGATGCAGCAGTAGCAGCAATTGCTGAGGTCTCTGGGTACACTCAAGGCAACCAAGCTATCGAAATCACCGCAGCACAAAGCGCTCAACTCGCCACCGCTTTTGCTAACGCTGATGACGCACAAAATGCGGCTTTTGCGGAAAAAGCGGCGCAATCAACGCAACCACTTGTTCTTGTTGTACTTGCTAGCGATGAAAAACCACAATCTGTGGCAGAAGGCTTCCTTAAGCTACAACTGATCTCAAATCGCCTTGTACAACCTCACGGTACGGTACTTGATGGTATCTTTGGTCTACTGCACAATATTGCGTGGACAAACCAAGGTCCTATCGACCTTCCTGAGCTTGCTGATCGCCAAATCGAAGCTCGCCTTGCGGGTCAAGCTCTAACCGTAGATTGCGTTGATAAATTCCCTAAAATGGTTGATTACGTTGTACCAACGGGCATTCGTATCGCCGATACTTCTCGTGTGCGTTTGGGTGCTCATGTGGGCGAAGGCACCACGGTTATGCACGAAGGCTTCATCAACTTCAACGCCGGCACAACAGGTGTTAGCATGGTAGAAGGTCGCATTTCTGCTGGCGTGGTTGTCGGCAACGGTTCTGATATCGGCGGTGGTGCTTCTATCATGGGTACACTGTCTGGTGGTGGTACGGTGGTTGTTTCTATCGGTGAGAACTCACTACTTGGCGCGAATGCAGGACTAGGTTTCCCACTTGGCGATCGCTGTACGGTTGAGTCAGGTTTGTACGTGACGGCTGGATCTAAAGTTCGCATGTTAGATTCAACAGGCCAAGAAGTTGAGATTGCTAAAGCTCGCGACCTCGCTGGAAAGTCAGACTTGTTGTTCCGTCGCAATTCAGTGACTGGACAGATTGAATGCCTAACGAACAAGACAGCGGTAGAGCTTAACAGCGAATTGCACAGCAACAACTAAGGCTTCAACACGTGAGTCGTCAGTTCATAACTCACGATAATTATTGCTCATATCTTTAGAAACGACCAATAACGTGCACAAAAAAACCGAGTGTTTCATACACTCGGTTTTTTATTGGGCGGACGACGCAAAGGAGTCTGTTAGTCCATTCGCTTGTCTAAATGTCTACCTAACACGTCCAATCTCCAGCCTTGCATAACATCAGGCAATGCAGCTGGATCGCGGTCTTTCTTCCAGACCCACGATAAAAACTGATTCAGTTGTTTTTTTGATGCTAGGAATTCAGTGGCAAGCCCTGTCTGCTGCGATGCCGACTTCACTTCATCTTTTAGCACTTTGAATACTTGCTTGTAACCTGGGAAATCCATTAGACGTTCGATTTGCTCAGGGTAGTCAGCTTCTGAGCAGTGCTGCGCCTTTTTCACAATGCCAGCAATCCGCTCAGCATGTCGACGAATAGAACGAGGATCCATCCCTTCCTCTTCCATCTTTTTCGGTTGCGTTAACCCAAACCGAGCGATGGTCCATAGGTCTTGTTCTTTCACAACAAAATTCAGCGCTAAATCGCGTTTAATCGCTTCTTTAAGTCGCCATGTTGCCAATGGTTTTAGCGCCGCTAACTGCTTAGGATTCAGCTGCCACGCGCCTTTGATATCCAAATATGCCAGCTCTGCGTTTGGTGTTTTACCGCGCTTTTTGGTCATCAATTCCGACTCTTGCAACGCCGCATCCCACCAGCCCTTATCATCGACTTTTTGACTAAGCTGCTGATACAGTGGCCATAAATAAAACACGTCTGCGGCGGCATAATCCAATTGCTTTTGAGTCAAGGGACGCGCTACCCAGTCGGCGCGTGATTCACTCTTATCCAGCTGCACATCAATATACTCATCCACTAGGGCTGCAAAACCCGTCGACAATCCGTAGCCTAGGAAAGCCGCCATGATTTGTGTATCAACCATTGGGAAAGGCATACAACCAAAGCTGTTCGCAAAGACTTCTAAATCTTCACCACAAGCATGCAGCACCTTAAGAACTGACGTATCTTGCAGCAAGGCAATGAATGGAGAGAAATCGCTGATGGTTAGCGGATCAATCAAGGACAGTTGATTACCGTCATAAAGCTGAATTAGCCCCAGTTTAGGGTAATACGTTCGGATGCGAACAAACTCGGTATCCAACATCACAACGTCGGATTCGCGAGCCTTAGTACATACCGACTCTAATTCGGCGAATTCTGTAATTATCTGATATTCCACGATGACTCTCTTAAAAAAACAATGCCAGCACTGAGGGCTGGCATTTTAACACTGATAGTAACAAAAGGTTAACGCTAAACCGTTTTTTCTGACGTTTGTGTCAGTTTAGCGTCGTTCTCTTCTCGAAGTACTCGACGCAAGATTTTGCCTACGTTCGTCTTCGGTAGATCTTCTCTGAATTCGACACGCTTAGGTATCTTATAGCCAGTGAGGTGAACACGGCAGTGCTCGATCACTTCTTCTTTCGTCAGGCTATTGTCGCTTTTAACGATATACACCTTAACCAGTTCACCGGAGGCTTCATTCGCTTCACCGATAGCCGCAACCTCAAGCACCTTTTCGTTGAGCGCAATGACATCTTCAATTTCATTCGGGTAAACGTTGAAGCCCGAGACCAAGATCATGTCTTTTTTGCGATCGACAATATGCAGGAACCCGTCATCATCAAACTTCACAATATCGCCTGTCGATAACCAACCCTCTTGGTTGATAACCTCTTTCGTCGCTTCAACGCGCTGCCAGTAGCCTTGCATCACTTGTGGGCCGCGAACTTGCAGCTCACCTGGCGAATCATCCGTTACCGGTTGACCTTCGTCATCAACAATGCGTATCTCTGTCCCCGGTACAGGCAAGCCGATAGAGCCATTATATTCTTCTAGATCATAAGGATAAGCGGCAACTAATGGCGAACACTCCGTCAAGCCGTAGCCTTCGAGCAGTAAGCAACCTGTCGTTTTTTTCCATTGCTCTGCAACGGCGCGTTGTACCGCCATCCCACCGCCAACGGAAAGCCTCAATCCTCTGAAATCCAATTCATGGAAATCTTCATTATGAATCAGTGCATTGAACAAGGTGTTGACGCCAGTGATCGCAGTGAATGGGTACTTCTGCAATTCTTTAATGAAACCAGGGATGTCACGCGGGTTGGTGATGAGCAGATTCTGTCCACCCATTTCGATGAACAATAAGCAGTTCACCGTCAGTGCAAACACGTGATAAAGCGGCAATGCCGTGACCACGAACTCTCGCCCTTCTTGCAGCACTGGTGAGTACATACCCTTGGCTTGCAGGACGTTCGCAATCATATTGCGGTGGGTCAAGATTGCGCCTTTTGCAACCCCGGTGGTACCCCCGGTGTATTGCAAAAAGGCAATATCATCACCTGACATAAACGGTTTCACATACTGCTGTCTGCGGCCTTTATGCAGCGCCTGTCGAAACGAAATTGCGCCCGGCAGGTTGTATTTTGGCACCATACCTTTGACATACTTCACGACAAAATCGACAACCGTCCCTTTTGCTCGTGGCAGCATTTGCCCAAGGCTCGTTAAGACAACGTGCTTAATCGGTGTATTCTCCACTACCTTTTCTAAGGTACTGGCGAAGTTCGAAACAATCACGATGGCTTTGGCATCGGCATCGTTGAGCTGATGTTCTAGCTCGCGCGGAGTATAAAGTGGATTCACGTTGACGGCGATAAGACCGGCTCGCAATATACCAAACAATGCCACAGGGTATTGCAGCAGATTCGGCATCATAATCGCAACACGATCACCCTTTTTTAGCTTGAGATCATTTTGTAAATAAGCAGAAAACGCACGGCTGCGCTCCTCTAGTTTACGGAACGTCATCACCGAACCCATGTTGACGAAAGCCGGCTGATCGGCAAACTTGTGCACCGACTGCTCGAACATCTCTACTAACGAAGGATACTGATCCGGATTGATATCCTCAGGCACGTCACTTGGGTATCGAGAAAGCCAAGGTTTATCCACAATTACACTCCTTGCGTATTAAGTCTTTTGTTTGAAATTCGAGATAACAAGTCATCAACAGGTCGTTTGTTTAACAATTTGTTAATTTCTTCTACAGCCCGAAAAATCGTTACTTGTTGGTATTGCTTGTTATTACAGCACAGGCAACCCGTTCACGCACGAAAGACTCAAACACTTGTTTAATTTTTGTTAACTAGTTCAGAAATTAGTTCAAATACTCTAGCGGGAGATTCTAAATGGCAATGATGATCACCCTCTACCCATTCAATTTGAGCGGCATGAAGCTTTTCAAGCATGGCATCATTTTGTAGCATACGATAACCAGAACGCCCTAATATCACCAAATGAGGCATGACAATCGCCTGCATGATCGCGGCAGCGTGAGGCTCCGACATTCGATACACCGATTCACACTTGAGTTTGCTATCGTGACGCCAATACCACTTACCTTCGACCTGCTTAGCATCTCTTTCTACAATCGGTCGAACGCTTGTCAGATCGAGCTTTGTCGCATGCATTCGCATGGTTATCGCATCATCGAAAGACGGCAGTGCTCGAGCGCTCTTTTTTCTCCAGCGTTCGCGACTTTCCACCCCTTTTCTTAAACGGGTAACGCTTTGCTCTGGCGATTCAGCGATTGGAAAGTGTGCCTCAATTTGAACTAATCCTGTCACGTTGTCAGGAAAGGCCGCACTATAGCAACTTGCGATCAATGCACCAAGTGAATGTCCAACCAAGATTGCATTGATCGCTTGAAGATTCACCAACACGCGGTGTAAATCATCAATATAGTCATGAAAGCTATAAAAATGATCACCATTCTTGTGTGTTGAAAGCCCATGGCCCGGTAAATCTATCGCGAGAACACGCCAATTAGGTTGCAGTTGCTCTATGATGGAGAGCTGTTTATGAAAGCTGGCAGCGTTATCCATCCAACCATGAATAAAAACGACCGTCTTAGCGGTCGTCTTTTGGGATGAGTATTCAAGATAGGCAATGTTTTGCTCGCCTATCTCAATATATTTTTCGGTAAATAAAGACAAGGTTATTTCACCTCTTTAACCACGCGCCCTTGTGTCGGGCCGTAGTAAAAGTCGTCACAGTAATACCCCCAACACGAATTGAATGAGCTGTTATGACGATTGATGATTAAACGCTCTTCGACTCGCCATAAATATTGCCCGTACGCATTGATGACTGGGAAATCAGCCTCAAACTCACCAACTTTTCCGCGCTCGACGCCGGCCTTTTTTCCACCCACAGTGATAAGTCGACCGCGTGAATAGGTGACAGGATCAACGAACCCATCGACATACGCGATGAAACGGCCATTGGGTTCTTGATCGATGTCTGGCTTGCCATACTTATCAATGGGTAAGTTGACGATTTCAATGCGAGTACGTGACGCAAGATTGGTCACAGTATCAATCACACCGCCGAGGCGCACCTCAATACCATCACTTGCGTCAACGACGGGTTGATATTGCGCCACCACATTTTCATTCGTAGTAGCGAGTTGATCGGGCAAACTGCCACAGGCAGTAAGGAGAAAGGAAAGGCACAGCGCCCCCCACATTTTTATCGATTTCATCATGGCTGAGTCTATAAGTCCTAAATAAAGGTGAATCGTTCTTATTATCATACGTACATATCGACACCAAAGAGTTGTTCAAGTTCCTCTCGCTTAGCTCGATTCATCACATTCATATAGGATTCAAGGGCTTTCTTAGAGCGTCCCTCAGGTAGATCATATTGAATATTGGCTCGGTCTATGTCGGCTGTCGATACGTTATTGACCGAATTTGCCACCGCTTGGGCGACTTTCGTCACTTGTGTAGACTGATTTGTCTGAGTCGCCGATTTAGACGTCGAGGTGCCAGACACCGGTTGTTTGCGTTTGGCTTTATTCGTCCGCTGCTGCGAGTAGACGGTAGGTAAACCCTGAATCGAAACCATAAACCTGACCTATTTCATGAGTGCCTTTAATGACACCAAGAGCATTCGTATAAGTGTTAGGCGACGTAAAAACGGCTCATATAAAAAGGGTTAAGCCTTCACTTAACCCTTTTATCAATATGTTATTCGCGGCCTGGTAGTTTTTTCCAAGTCACATTATCACGAAGATAAACCGGGCTCGCTTCTTCCGCAGCCACTACGTTGCCTTTCGCTAATTCATACTGCGCCAAAAATGCGATGTCCTCGGCTTCAGGGTACAAAACACCAGACACTTCTGTCGTCAACGCTAGCGTCGAAAGTGATTCAGCATAGGCGTCCCATCCTGTACCAGCGGTTACCCACGTATGCTCATCGGCTGACGTATTCGCCACAACAGCATCAGGTGCGACCACTTGCTCTGCATCAAACTCGGTCCAATCGCCATTTTCTGAGCGCTCGAAACGCCCCCAATACACCTCACTCATGCGAGCATCAATCGCGCTAGCAACGTGCGTTGCGCCATTTTCTCTGAAACAGCCCTGCGCCATCGCTTTAAGCGTAGAGATACCGATCATGGGTAAGTCTGCACCAAATCCCAGCCCCTGGGCGACACCGATACAGATACGAACCCCCGTAAAGCTGCCTGGACCACGCGCAAAGGCAAGCGCATCAAGATCATGCAGCGTTAGACCCGCTTCATTTAGTAACTCATCAACCATTGGCAGCACTTTTTTGGTGTGATCACGCGGTGCAAGCTCGCTACGAGTATACGTTTTATCACCGACCAAAAGCGCTACAGAGCAGTTTTCAGTGGCGGTATCAATTGCTAGAATTTTGTTAGTCATCTATTTCTCAATGGGTGCTTTTTCTGTCGCATTTTGCTGGGATTGTAGCAAAAATGCCTCTATTTTTTCGAGGTCTCGCGTTCTTGGAATCGACGGTAAACTGGCCAAGAATGTCGCGCCATAATCACGAGTCACCAATCGGTTGTCGCAAATAATGAGCGCCCCACAATCTTTTTGGTCTCGAATCAGTCGACCGACCCCTTGTTTTAGGGTGATAACCGCATCCGGTAATTGGACATGGTTAAAAGGGTCCCCACCCTGTAGCTTACAATCCTCGATCCGTGCTTTTAAGAGCGGGTCATCTGGGGCCGTAAACGGTAATTTGTCGATAATAACACAGCTCAATGCGTCACCTCTAACATCTATTCCCTCCCAAAACGCGCCGGTCGCCACCAACAGTGCATTACCCAACTCCATGAACTCAGCCAGCGTTTTTTGTTTACTGGTTTCTCCTTGCAACAACACTGGCAGAGACAAGGTTTCACGAAAGCGCTCCCCTAACTCTCGCATCATGCTATGGGATGTGCACAGAAAGAAGCAGCGCCCTTGGTTTTTTTCGATGACGGGGGCCAGCATCGACACCAGTTTTTCAGCCAACCCTTTACTATTAGGCTCTGGCAGATAACGAGGTACACACAACCGAGCTTGTTTGGAGTAGTCAAAAGGGCTTGGCAGTGAGAATTGTTGTGTCGGTGTCAGTCCCAAACGAGAGGTAAAATGCTGGAAGTCCTCCGACACCGCCAAGGTGGCTGAGGTAAAGATCCACGCTCCGCCTTTTAGCTCAATCTGCTCATGAAATTTGTCAGCGACGCTTAATGGTGTGATATGTAAACTAAACTGCCTCGGCGTTGTATCGTACCAATATGAATACCCGGTGATGGATACATCACACACTCGCTCGATACGCCCTTTGATTAGGTTTGCACGTTCGAATGCCGTATCCAACAATTGGCTTCGCCCTAAGGCAAGCTTCAACACGTCGATGCACAACACCACCGAATCTCGCAGCCTTTCGACCTCTCGTAATATAGACGGTGACTGTATCGCATCACGCCAGTTGCCGCGAAAGCCGGTATCACCTAATACAATTCGTAGATCCATCGCGGCTTGAGACAAGCGATCACCCGCTTTTTGCAATTGCTTCATATCCCGCGCTTCGGTGCGGTAACCAATATCAATATCTTTTGCCAATTCTTGGATCTGGCGGCTCGACAATGATTGCCCAAAATACTGACTGGCAATATCGGGGATCTGATGCGCCTCATCGAAAATAAACACCTCGGCTTCAGGAATCAGCTCCCCAAACCCTGTTTCTTTAATCGCTAAATCGGCTAAAAAAAGATGATGATTCACGACGACGACATCGGAATCCAAGGCCCGCTTTCTAGCTTTTAAAACAAAGCAGTCTTGAAAACTCGGGCAATCTTTACCCAAGCAATTGTCATTGGTTGAGGTAATAGTGGGAATGACAGGGCTGTCTTCGGCAATAGCATCACACTCCCCTAAATCACCAGATTGAGTCTCGGATGCCCAACCTCGTACCTTGACCAGTTGCGACAGCAACTCAGTATTGGTTTCGGTGGTATGGCTCTCCACCATTTGACGACTTAAACGGTCATGACATAGATAGTTAGAGCGCCCTTTTAACAGAGACACTTTGCCGTGAAAACCGAGTGCATCCACCATCAGGGGAAGATCACGGTGAAACAGTTGCTCTTGCAGGTTTTTGGATCCGGTGCTAATGATGGTTTTCTTGCCGCTAAGTAACGCAGGAACCAAATAAGCGAAGGTTTTCCCCGTGCCGGTTCCCGCCTCAACAACCAGTTGCTGATCTTGTTGGATCGCGGCTTCTACCGCATTTGCCATATCGAGCTGTGGCTGGCGCGGTTGAAAACCAGGGATCACTTGCCCTAAAGCGCCCCCTGATGCGAAAGCCTTATTTATTGCCTTAGATACCATTACACCGAGTCATTTAGATTCTAATGCCACCAGTATACCCGAACAAGGGGACAAGCTTGAACCTCTCAAATCGTTTCTACTTTTAAAAACAAAATATCAAGGTGAATTATCATTCGCACTCACCGCTCTTTATTAAGAATAAACACGTGTCGGTTTGATTTTGTTGAAACCTTATGCAAAATCGATTAAAACTGGGTGACAGATTGCGTGTCACTGCATTAAACGCTCCAAATTAGGCGTACCAAAGCTGAATATATTGACGCTAAACATACCAAAGCGGGATACGCACCAAACTTAAATCCTCTTGATCGTAAGTTACGATTCACTTCAATAGATTGTCTATTCAACATTATTGAGATCGAGTTACTTCAATTGGTTCAGAATTTTTACTATTTCACGGAAGCCGTAAATCATGGAAAAGAAAACTCTGCTAACGCATTGCAACGATGCGCCGGGGCTCATCTCTAAGATCACCAACATTTGTTACAAGCACCAGCTGAATATCATCCATAACAATGAATTTGTGGATAATGCCAGTGGTCATTTCTTTATGCGTACTGAGCTTGAAGGTTATTTTAATAATCAAACCTTACTCGCCGACCTTGACCAAGCTCTGCCTACAGGGACCAAACGCTCACTGGTCGATTCATCACGAAAACGTGTGGTTATTCTGGTCACAAAAGAAGCGCACTGTTTGGGCGATATTTTGATGAAAAACTTCGATGGTAGCTTGAATGTGGACATTGCCGCAGTAGTCGGTAACTACGACACCCTACAAGGGCTAACGGAAAAATTTGATATCCCTTATCATCACGTTTCTCATGTGGGGCTGAATCGTGAAGAACACGAAGCAGAAATGCTCAATGTCATCGACCAGTATGATGCCGATTACCTTGTACTCGCCAAATACATGCGCGTGTTAACACCTAGCTTTGTTGAAAAGTATCACCATAAGATCATCAACATACATCATAGCTTTCTTCCTGCATTTATTGGCGCGAAGCCTTATCAACAAGCCTATGACCGCGGTGTAAAAATCATCGGAGCAACGGCTCACTTTGTCACTAACGACCTTGATGAAGGGCCAATCATTAAGCAAGACGTGATCCCTGTCGATCATAACTTCAGCGCTGCTGATATGGCACAAGCTGGCCGTGATGTAGAAAAGAATGTGCTTTCTAAAGCGCTGAACAAAGTCGTCAATGACCACGTGTTTGTTTACGGCAATAAGACGGTTATCCTATAGCATCAGATAATGCGCATAAGTTAATACAACATATTATAATGTGCGTCAGATAACGACGTGCATTGTGCACTATCGCAACCTGTCGTCTTAAACACGAAAAAGCCCCCTCTCAAAATGAAAGGGGGCTTTTTAAAATAACAATCCGCACTGATCTGCGCGACTAATACGTGTCACCATTGGCATAATTGACTTGATAACCTAAATCATCCATTAGGCCCATGGTCACTGGGCCAATTAGATTCCCGTTCGCCATCAATTCTTGCGTCATGACGGGCACTGGCCGCCCATTCTTATCATAGCGTTTTTTGTCTTCAGCCCATTTCGTGTCGTACAGGTGGCCGCCATCATCGCTTATCGGTAACACTCGATAATCCACTTTATACTGCCGGTTGTATTGTTTTATTGCCTGACTATCACGGACCTTAAATACATTGCCTAATTGAGCGTCCAATCGAGTGTAATCAGCGGTATACGCCCCAACACCAAACACATGCCCCATCTCATGCAATATATTGGCATTGAACTCAGTCGCATCAAAACCATCGGTGTAGGTATGACTGCCAATAAAAGTCGACCCTTTCGTGGGGATCAATCGCCAATTCACATCAATTTCATGTTCCGGCCCCGCCATGCCGTTTGCATCAGCAAGCGGGACCACGTACACATCGATGTCGATGACGTGATGCTCAACCTCATTGACTGCGGTTAAGACTTCTAGCCAACGAGTTCCTGCTTTTTCATAGGCGGCTATATAGGAAGGGGACCACGCTACAGGTTTTTCATCTGGTAATTGAATTCGATTGCAGAACGTAAAATTGAGTGTTATGCGACCATTGGTGACGGCTTGATTCGCCATGGCTTCGCACGTTGGATTATCAATATCAAAAGATGAATCGCGATTGTACGACGCAGAAACGGAAGGGAAAGCGAGACAAGCCAATGCCAGCATTACGATAAACTTCATCATGCACCTTTACGTGTTTTTGATAAGTTTAGTTGTTATTTAGCCGTTTATCGGTATCCATTTGTCTATTTCGTGTGCGTTTTTGCATCCTTGAGTCGATATGTGGGATTCTTATCAACTCAAGGACAGCATCCAATCACCTACAGGGCTTGCTTACAGATGCCGAGCTTGCGCAGGGCCACTTAATACTTACTCAGAAACCACTATACTTGCTCAGAGGCCACTATGTTTTTCAAACTATGAGGGTGCAGTTTGATACACACCCCATCATATTTGAATGCCACGGTCGGGTTTGCTAAACGTTCCCCCTCACCGTGAGGGCTCGACAACTTCATCACTACGCCGCTTTCATCGAGTTGTGTCAGCTTTTTTGAGAGTAAAGGAAAACGCAGACAAAGCTCACTAAGAAAATCATCCGCCGTCGTGGCGTCCGAAGGAATCACAAATTCAACATGCTCCCAGTGCTCAATAGGGTGCTGCTTGTTCGGTGCAGGGTAAGGCAACTCTAAACATTCGATACGACCTAGGGCTGTCTTTAGGGGTTCTTTAAACGCTAAGACGATGATTGGTCGGCCATTAATGCTGGCTTGAGAAATCACCTCTCCGTATGACAACCACTCTTGATGCGCCGCCTGAGCGACATCATAATCGTTGATTCTCAGCGCAATGTGATCAGCCTGATAATCGGAGAGATCGAGGGATAATGTGTCGCATAAAGTCTGGATTTTATCCGTAAATGTGTCGATTTCATTCAACATTTGAGAAGGCATTAAGCCTTTTTGCATCAGGGTTTGTTGCACTAGGTGATCACTCTTTTTGTCCTTCGAGGGGTAAATACTACCAGTAATCCTTAAGATTAAGAAAAAATCCAATGTTTGCCCCTAGGTGCAAGACGTTAAAGTTGTTATTATGTGCGCCAAATTACTAGTGAAAACCAATTCCAAGAATTGAAGGAAACGCGTGTGAATATCCAAGCACTGATCAACGACAAAGTATCTCAGGCTCTTGAAGCCGCTGGCGCACCAGCAGGCAGCCCTGCAGCAGTTCGCCAATCTGCGAAACCACAGTTTGGTGACTACCAAGCCAATGGCGTCATGGGCGTTGCTAAGAAGTTGGGCAGTAATCCACGAGAATTCGCTCAAAAAGTCCTAGACGTTTTGGACCTAGATGGCATTGCAAGCAAAACTGAAATCGCAGGCCCTGGTTTCATCAATATTTTCCTTAGTGAAGAATTCCTAGCAAAAAGCGCAGAAGCCGCATTAGCTGACTCTCGCCTTGGCGTAGCGGCTCAAGAACAACAAAATATTGTTGCAGATTACTCGGCACCAAACGTGGCAAAAGAAATGCACGTTGGCCACTTGCGCTCTACCATCATTGGTGACGCAGTTGTTCGTACGCTGGAGTTCTTGGGACACAATGTTATCCGTGCGAACCACATTGGCGACTGGGGCACACAATTTGGCATGCTTATCGCTAACCTTGAGCGTGTGCAAAAAGAGTCGGGCGAAGTTTCTATGGAACTGTCCGATCTTGAAGCCTTCTACCGTGAATCTAAAAAACTTTACGATGAAGACGAAGCGTTTGCAGCCCGCGCTCGTGGCTACGTAGTGAAACTACAAAGCGGCGATGAGTTCTGTGCTCAAATGTGGAAAAAACTGGTCGATGTCACCATGGTTCAAAACCAGCTTAACTACGATCGCTTGAATGTATCACTGACTCGTGATGACGTGATGGGTGAGAGCATGTATAACGACATGCTGCCAGGTATTGTCAAAGATCTTCAAGAGCAAGGACTGGCTGTTGAAAGTGACGGCGCTCAAGTGGTCTACCTAAACGAATACAAAAACAAAGACGGCGAGCCTATGGGTGTCATCATCCAAAAGCGTGACGGCGGCTTCCTATACACCACTACTGATATTGCATGTGCGAAATATCGTTATGAGCAGCTAAATGCTGATCGCGTGCTGTACTTCATTGACTCTCGTCAACATCAGCATCTACAACAAGCTTGGACTATTGTTCGTAAAGCCGGTTATGTGCCGGAAAGCACCACGCTTGAGCACCATGCGTTTGGTATGATGCTAGGCAAAGATGGTCGCCCATTTAAGACTCGTGCAGGCGGTACCGTTCGTCTAGCCGACCTACTTGATGAAGCCATCGAGCGTGCTGGTGCACTTATTGAATCAAAAAATCCTGAGCTAGAATCGGCTGAGAAAGCGAACATCGCGAATACCGTTGCCATGGCAGCCGTGAAGTACGCTGACCTATCCAAACACCGTACTACCGATTATGTGTTTGATTGGGACAACATGTTAGCTTTTGAAGGTAACACGGCCCCATACATGCAATACGCATATACGCGTGTTGCCTCTGTATTTGCAAAAGCTGGCGTTTCTATGGATGAGCTTCAAGGCGACATTCTCATTACTGATGAGAAAGAAAAAGCGCTGGTTGCTAAGCTTATGCAGTTTGAAGAAGCCGTGCAGTCTGTAGCCAAAGAAGGCCAGCCTCATATTATGTGTAGCTACCTGTTTGAACTTGCTGGTCAGTTCTCTAGCTTCTACGAAGCGTGCCCTATTCTTAGTGCAGCAGATGAAGCAACAAAACAAAGCCGCTTGAAATTGGCTGCGCTAACAGCGAAGACGATCAAGCAAGGCTTGGATCTACTTGGCATCGAAACATTAGACAGAATGTAACGATCCACTGTACTTCAATGAAGTTATAGTCAAATAAAAGGCGAATTGCGAAAGCAACTCGCCTTTTTTAATTCAGTTTCAGGAGAATACAATGACGTTTTCACTGCACCCTCAACTTGCTCAAGATACCGTTTATCTTGGTGATTTTCCGCTCTGCATTGCATTACTGCACCGAGATGATTCTGTACCTTGGGTGATTTTGGTTCCCAAGCACCCTGACCTTACAGAACTCCATCATTTACCAATGGATCAGCAGCAACAGTTTCTGAATGAGTCACAATGTATCAACCTCGCCCTCGAAACCTTATTCTCTCCAGATAAGCTCAACTTTGGTGCATTAGGTAACATGGTGCCACAGCTTCACATCCACCATATTGCTAGATTCCATCACGATATAGCCTGGCCCGGTCCGCTGTGGGGCAGCACCAAAGGACAATATCGAGCCGAGAGTGCTCAAGAAACACTCGTCGCTCAACTACGAAATGAACTGTCGAAGTGTGCCGAATTTTCAACACGATAATGAGTGTTTACATGGGCAATAAAAAAGGCCTCAACATGAGGCCTTTTTTTACATCTTAACTTGGATAGACAACCCATTGGGTTGGTTGACGTGATATCTCACTCGAAGCAATTGTCCGGCTTTATCACAGTCCTCTGTTCTCGACAGTTTACCTTTCCGTATCCATACCTCAAGCATGGCTTCTACGCCATCTTCACTCAAGGCAAACTCTGCAGCAAGCGCTTGGCGAGTGACGCCAGGGTGATGCTCAATATGCGCTTTCAAGTCAGCTAAGATCATGCCACCTGTGCCTCTAAGCCTTTTTGTTGCTTCTTGCCTTCCGATTTCAACAACTTAAAGACCAACAAACAGAACACTAGGATGCCACAGATCCAAGCAGCACTCGACATTGGGTGCGCACTAAAGTGAGTCACTTGGTAGTATAATGTCGCGCTGCCATAAGCAAGCCCCATGGTCCAAACACCAATAAAGCGTGCATATTTCTGACCAAACTCTCGCACATACGCGCCCATTGCTGCCACACAAGGCGTGTAGAGCAAGATAAAGATAAGGTAAGCAAACGCAGCATTAGCACTCACAAAATACCCTTTCAGGTTACCAAATATCGATGAATCAACTTCCTGGTCTGCGGCCACCGCATTGGTATCGGACAAATCACCGACATCAACACCTAATGGATCAGAATAACTCAACCCAGCCAGATTCTCTGGGATAGACGCCACCGCTTCTTGCAAACTCGCCATCAGGTCAAACTCAGCACCCTCATCATCGCCTGACGTATACAAGCTATTGAGTGTACCAACCACGGCTTCTTTTGCGAAAATACCCGTAATAATACCGACCGTCGCTGGCCAGTTGTCTTGCTGAACGCCCATCGGAGCAAAAACAGGAGTTACGACTTGCGCCGCTTTTGATAACACAGAGTTTTCACTGTCTTCGTTACCAAACGAACCATCCATGCCGACTGAATTAAAGAAGCTAAGAATGGTCACCACCACCACGATAGTCTTACCAGCACCAAGTACGAAGCGCTTCAGTTTTTGCCATGTCTTTATCATGACATTTTGAACGGTTGGTAACTCGTAGTCTGGCATCTCCATGACCAAGCTATCGCTTGAACCAGGGTAAATGGTGTGTTTTAGCACAAGCCCGGTAAATACAGCGGCAACAATACCCAACACATAAAGAGCGAAGACAATGTTTTGCCCACTGTCTGGAAAGAAAGCTGCTGCAAATAATGCATAAACAGGTAAACGAGCACCACACGACATAAACGGAGCCATTGATGCCGCTAACTTACGTTCACGCTCTTGGTCAAGGGTACGAGTCGCCATTATGGACGGTACATTACAACCAAACCCAAGAACAAGTGGTACAAATGCCTTACCTGGTAGACCGATTTTTTGCATCACTTTATCAAGAACAAAAGCAGCGCGGGCCATGTAGCCAGAACTTTCTAATACCGCAAGGAACAAATAAAGTGCCGCAATGACAGGAACAAAGGTTGCCACCGTTTGAATACCGCCACCCACACCATCGGCGATTAAAGTCACCAACCAAACTGGCAGGTGATCGTCTAATAGGTGATGACCGCCATCAACAAGCAATGCCCCTACGCCAATATCAAAGAAATCAATAAACGCGCTACCGATGTTAATAGAGAACATGAACATCAGGTACATAACAACAAAGAAAAACGGAATCCCAACCCACTTATTTAGGATAAAACCATCCACTTTTTCAGTAAAGCTACGGCTTAATTTGCCTTCACTGCGGCGTAATTTTTTACATTCTTCATGGAGGAATGTGTACTTAACATCGGCAACTTGTAAGTCAATATCTATCCCAGTTTGCCTGCGAGCCGTTGCAACCGCTTCTTTTTGTTCACTGGTTAAGGTATTCAATACCATGACATCATCTTCAAGTGAACGAATTGCCAACGCTCTCGCATCGACAGACTCACCCGTAAACATTGGCACTAACTTAGCAATGGCATGCTCCATGTCATCGCCATAATTAAGATCGATTTTATCTAAGGTCAAACCTTGGACTAAGATCTTATGCAGTTGCTCCTTTAGCGTTCTCACTTGGTCTTTATCTGTCGCAGAAAGTGTTAGAACTGGGCAGCCTAATGTTTTTTCAAGCGCCTTAATGTCCAGTTTGACGCGTTCACGCTTCAACGCATCCATTTTATTGAGAACAACGATCATTGGTCGACCCAATTCACGAAGTTGAAGCGTCATATATAAACTGCGCTCAAGACTGGTCGCATCAACAACGTTAATAATCAGATCGGCTGGATGTGTAAGAACCGCACGAGATGCTATTGACTCATCGATACTGTTGCCATCATTACCACTATCCAGTGCATATATACCTGGCAGGTCGGTAAGCTGGAACATATCGCCTGCGTGACGGTATTGCCCCGTTTTCTTTTCGACGGTGACACCCGCCCAGTTACCGACTTGTTGCTTAGCGCCGGTAAGCCCATTGAACAAGGTCGTTTTGCCACTGTTTGGGTTACCAACCGTTAAAATGGTGTAGTTCATTTTGCAGACTCCACTTCAATGGATTGCGCTATCGCATTTCGAATAGCCAATGAGACACCACGAACTTCAATCTGAAGAGGATCACCCATCGGAGCTCGGCGAATCACTTTAATCTCTGTATTAGGTAAAATTCCCATTACCATTAGTTTCTTTCGGACGTCAGTCGAGAGCCCCGATAAAGCAGTAATCGTACCACTGCTTCCTACTTGTAATTCAGCCAGCTTCATTTAGTTCACCCAAAGTATGATTGGTAATGAGAAATATTAACATTAGCGGTTATTTTAAAGGCGCAATCTTATGTTCCGCTTTGCGTTAAATCAAGTTTGTGGCAATTGTAACTGAAAGTAACGTCAAAAAAATCACGTTAATTTCGTCAAAAATAGTGACACCCATAGATTAACGGCCTTTCTATAAAATCTAAAAAACTAAAATAACAAACAAAAAATCCAATAAAATAAACAAGTTACAATGAAAACTTAAAAATGTCGTAATTTTAATGGTAGGTTGCCGTTTTTTTTATAAGGAAATTAAGTGAGAGTCGTTATAGTAAATTTCAACAGAGCAAATCGCGCCTGTTTATGAAATTCCAGAGGTGATGTGGTCATCCACATCACTCCGGCAGCAAGCGAAGGTGTCATTGACACCCGCGGTATGGTCCCCCGACTGTGCCGCGATTTTTTTTTCTTCTTGTCTATTCTTCTCAAAAACCACACGCTCACCTCCCTTCAATTTGTCTATTCGACTAGAATTACCGCATAATGGCATTCATTTATTTTCAGGAAATTAGAGTCATGATGACACTAAATGGCGACGTAGGTGAAAGCTACGGTATATGGTCGCTTGGCCGTGATGAACAACTCATCCCACTATTGGATATGGCCAATATCGCTTGTGGGTTTCACGCCTCCGACCCAGAAACAATGTCTAACACCGTCCGGCTATGCCGCCAGCATAATGTCTCTATTGGCGCTCATCCCGGCTACGATGACAAGGTAGGCTTTGGTCGCAGAAGCATTGATATGTCTGAAAGTGCAATCACCGCGTCGATTATGTACCAAGTCGGCGCATTACAAGGCATCTGTCAGCTGCACTCATGTCAAGTCGACTACATAAAACCTCACGGTGCGATGTACCACGATATGATGGCTTCAACGTCCGTTATGACGGCTATTTTTAAGGCAGCGGCCATACTCAATCTCCCTGTGATGCTTTTAGCAAACAAACAACCTGAGCCATCGATTCATCTCGCTAACGAAATGGGAGTGATGGTCATCTTCGAAGCCTTTGCGGACCGTCGATATACAGAAGGTGGAGAATTAGCACCGCGTACTCAAACTGACGCAGTATTTCACAAGGAAGACGATATTCTTACACAAGCACATTCGATCTTGGAAAATAGCGTGGTCTTTTCAGCAACAGGTCGTGCGCTGAAACTCAGCGCAAGTACATTATGTGTTCATGGCGATAACGCTGCCTCTATTGAAGTCGCCACATCAATAAGAACATTAATTAATCAGTATGGTTTAACCAATGAACCGTAGCCTAACGATTCAACCGGCTTCCGAGTCTAGTCTCATCGTCTATTTTGGTGCTGAGATTGACCCAGAGCTACCCGTACTGATCGCAGAGTATGCACGACAGATTAAGCAACACTATGCAGCGTACATTCTAAATTGCATCCCATCTTATACATCGCTCACGATTGAGTACCACCCGCTTAAGCTAGATGACGCAGAACTTCGTCGTTTCATCAGCGCGATAAAGCCCATGAGGCAAGACTCAAACCGCTTGCAAAAAACCATCCAATTACCTATCTACTATGATACCAGCGTGGGTCCCGACCTCATCAACATGGCCGCACAACTCGCGCTTTCAACACATGACATTATCGCTTGCCATCAATCAACAATTTATACCGTTTGTGCAATAGGTTTTGCTCCCGGTTTTGCTTTTCTTGCTGACGTAGATCCTCTTATTCGCATGCCTAGGCTAACAGAGCCAAGAAAATTCGTACCAAAAGGAAGCGTAGGTATTGCTGACCGCCAAACCGCGGTTTATCCCATGTCGACACCCGGTGGTTGGAACATTATCGGTAATTGCCCTGTCTCACTGTATGACGCCGTTTCGCCGCAACATTCGTTATTACAGGTAGGTGACCGCGTTCAATTCCATGCGATTCATCAAGATAAGTTCATCGCACTAGGAGGTGAGTTATGCCCGCATTGGTGATCATTAATCCAGGCCACCTCTGTTTGGTTCAAGATCTCGGGCGATTTAATGTCGGTCAATTTGGTCTAAGTCAAGGAGGGGCTTGCGACTTGCATGCTCATTGCTGGGGACAGAAGGCATTAGGAAATCCCATCACAAATAGCAGTATTGAGATCTTATTTGGACATGCTCAATTTCAGGCAACCGACACTATCACCATGATTCTCACTGGCGCAGACTGCCAAGCGGTGACCACCCCCTCCCTTCAACCGATCTCAAGTTGGCAGCCATTTACCCTCAATAAAGGCGAGTGTTTGACGTTAAAACGTCCCAAAAGTGGATTGCGTACCTACCTTTCTATCCAAGGCGCGTTTGATATCCCCTCACACCTCGGCAGTGTTTCTACCGTGATGAGAAATCAAGTTGGTGGTATCAATAATGGCGAACCACTAAAGAAAGGCGACATACTCGCAATAAAACAAGATACACTGCCCATAGCGCCAACGTCAGATTCACCAAGACCTCGCTCACCTATGGCTGGATCTCAAATACCTCGCTCACAAATATCAACGTATCCCGCGTTGCAAAAAATCAAATTGATTCCCAGCTATCAGCACACTACTTTTTCTGATGCGTTTCGACGTGACTTCTTTCAGCGAACCTTCACCGTTTCACCGCAAACTGATCGCATGGGCATTCGTTTAACCATAGATCAAACCAGCTCACCTTCTTCTAGAGCGACGTCACCGCAATTAAGCCAGCCGCGGTTAACACCACAGGACATCAGCATGATCTCAGAGGGAATTGTATGCGGTTCCGTTCAAATTACTCATGGCGGCTCACCCATTATTTTATTACAAGATAGGCAAACTCTTGGCGGTTACCGTAAGATTGGGGTGGTTGCATTTCGAGATTTAATGAAGCTAGGACAACTACGTCCCGGCGATCAGCTCATGTTTGAGCGCACTAACCTTGAGGTCGAGCGCGTCAAACAACGCGCTTTTTTCCACGCCTTTTCGCTATGAAGACTCATCGTTATCTAGCAGCACAAACTTAGAGGGTGAGACGCCAAAATAGAGCTTAAAACGCTGTGAAAAATACGAAGGATCATTAAATCCACAAGCAAAGGCAACATCGGCGACCTTGTCTCCTTGCAGTAGCATCTCACATGCTTTTTCCATTCTAACTTCACTTAAGTAGTCAGAAAACGTAACGCCAAACAAAGATTTAAATCGCCTTTGTAAACTACGTTCAGAAATAAACAAGGCCTTGGCGGCACTTGATGTACTGAATTCCGCGTGAGTACATTGCTCTGCGACTAACTGAATCACATTCGTTTTCCAGTCATCATGCTTAGCACTCGTTTTATCATGCGTTGTTGGCGACGTATTTGTTACGGGGCTAGGAGGAACAAATAACGGTTGATTATCAATCGTCGCCACTGAGTTCTCGCTATATAGGTTCCACCGTATCACCACTCGATTCAACTCACCCCTTTCAATAGGAAGCAGTTCCCCCCCCGAATTATGTATATGCATAGGTAAACGACTTGGGCTGAAGTCTAAGACTTTCTCTAAGTCCGTGCTTTCGAATCCCTCCGGCGCTCGGTTTACACTCGGAAACGGCAATCCTGAATCCTCAAATATCACGCTTAGCTTGGTTCGGTCCACATCGACAATAATGTCCATGACTTGCCCCCTGACTAGGCGCTTCAATGCACTTGCCAAAACAGAATTGAAAATAATATCTAGGTTGCAATCGTCTAAAATAACCTTACTTTGAGATGGTAAAACACCCAAATTAATTCGCACACCATGACTATCAAACTCTTGTTGCCAAGCCTTAACGGAAAAATAAATAAACGCACTCACAGAACATACTGGCGAACGTTGACTGTCTTTATTAAAAACCGCTTCGAGGTTATTGAATGGTTCATCGTGATGCTTATTATCCCGATGCATTTTTTCTTGATATTCTCGATACCAAACATTCTGTTTTGATGCATCCATTGCCGCTTTCACTAAGTCACGTACGACCTCTTGCCTGACGTGAAAAACTTTACGTAGTTGCTGATTACTCCGAATAAGCACTCGGCTTTGATGCTGCAATTGCTCTGTTTTAAGCGATACCTGAGTCTTTAACATCTTATTAATTGCGGTAACACGTCGCGAACGCCATAGAACACCCCAGATAATCACCACCAGCAACATCACCACACTAAACGCATAGAAGCGAATAGACTTATACCATGGGGTTAGCACCACAAATTGAAATGATTTTAGGCGATGCGCGCTCTCATCACCACGCACGCGAACGGATAGTTGGTGAGTCCCTTCAGCAGGTTTATCCAAGCTCAACTCAAGCCCTTGGATAGGTGTCCAGTCTTCATCACCATCAAAACGGTATTCAACGGTTTTTCCCGAAGAAAATGGCCAAACGCCGAATCTAGCACTTATCGATTCACCATATGGAATACGCAGCACTTCTGATGGCTTCATTCCAATCGACACGGGTTGGTTATCAACGCGAAGTTCTGTTATCAATACGGTTTGAGTGGGGTATGACGCGCTCAACACCTCATCAGAGGTAAATTCGACAATGCCATATCGAGAACCTACAGCAACCGCATCAGTGTCTTGGTTATACGCACAACTACCATCAATAAATTCATTGTTTATTACACCATAGGGCTCTGAGAGCTCACGCAACAAGGCACCCGTATGTAAGTGTGCACTTACGCCTCTCGATGTGATAAGCCATATTGCCTCTTTACTTTGAGTGACACATACCGGTCTAATATTATTTTGTGGCAAGGCTATTGGCGTCAATACTTGGTTCAGCAGGTGATAATTGAATACACCGTAGCTACTCACCGCCCAAAGTCCCTCTCGGGTATCCGTCATTTCAATCACACGTCCAAAGGACTCACTGTCATTGACGTAGTGGCTCTTATCCTTATCTATCAGATACAATCCATGATCCGTACCAACCGCTAACTTTTTGTTTGTTAGTGCTTTCAGCGACGTAATTTTAGCTGGCAGGTGTTTTTTCAGTATCCAGTCTTGACCGAAATCTCGTAGTGTATGGTTGGATAGATCAATCGCTAATACGCGCAGTCCACTGCTCACCCAGAGAGTATCATCATCGTTATCAAAGCCACGAAAAGACAGATGATCGATCTCTGCTGGCAATGTAGGAAACTCATCCATTAACGACGCTACCCGGTAGCGACCTAAATCTAACGATAACAGTCCTCTCTCGGTTGCCAGCCAAAGGGTCTTACCCCGCTGTGCAACAGAAGAGACCTGCCCCCAAAATACCAACGTTGATAATCCATCATTATTGATGGAATACAGGCCATTATTGGTCACAACCCAGTATCCACCGAGTGGGTTGTCGAACATATCTAATTTCGTATCAACCCTTCGTAAATCCTCTTGATGTGTCACTGAAAACCGACGAAATAACGCATCATACTCAGAAAAATAACGCACTCCGCTGTTGGTCGCTATCCACATACCCTGCTTGCCATCTCGAGCTAAAGAGTAAATTTTTTCCCCCATCAGACCATATTCATCATTAGGGTTTACCTCGACTTTGCTGGCTTGCTTGGTTCGCTTATCAACAAGGTAGAGTCCGTGCTCTGTTCCTAACCAAAGGTATTGTTCTGATTCGTCGATGGTCAACACATGCGAACGCGCTAGACCAAAATACTGGGACTGTGAGGAACTCAAAGAGTAGATTTCTGCACCGGTGGTGTAGCCAACAATGAGCTGGTTTAAGTCGGTAGAATAATAAAGCGTCGTGGCCAACGCGCTTGTGGACAGTTTAACTCGGCTCAGAACATGGTTATCCCAAGCAAAGACGCCAACGGAAGTTGCGAAGTACCATGTGTTGTGCACCAATATGGCATCCGATACGTCTATCGTTAAACCTGAATGAAAAGGCTCAAATTTCTGCAGCGATACCTCTGTCACTCGTCTATCCCCCATTGAATAGAGATAAATATTCATCTCATCGACAAACCAGAGATAGTCTTTTGATGCGCCAACTTTACTTATCGTATTAATCAAGTCCACATCATAAACATGCCGTTCATTGCCAGTCGGAACCTGTGCGTACACGCTATGATTGCGGTAATACCAAAACTGCCCATGCGAAAAGGTAGATGATGAGGCCTCAAATGGGGGATTCTCTACAGCGACAAAACGGCTACCATCGAAAAAGCGTAATTGGTCATGAACGTCAAATGACCACAAGCCCCCTTGCTGACCCATATTGAGTTTTTTAGCGGGTAAATACTGCCCTTGTGATTGCATTTGAAGTGGATAAAAAATAGGGGGAAATTCGGATGCAATAGCCTTAGAGGCGATCATGACCGATAATACAAGCATGCTCTGCAGTAGGCCTGAATAGGTTATTGTAAGCCTTCTATACAAATACGCTCTCAACAATCTGCCCATGACTCGAGTAAGAGACATGGGCAGTAAACGTCGTTGGATAGAGGCAATGTCAGTCAAGGTAAACCTGGTTAATTCGCGTCGATAATTATCACCAATTTAATCGATTTGACCTTTTTATTAAAGCGTTCTTCTAAAAAACATCGGTTAATCTGTTTATTGGATCACACCCATGCTAGTTAAAGCTCACTCGCTCACTTTATTCTTGCAACAAACAATCAGAGTAACTCATTGAAATCGATTCAAGGAAAGTGAAATAACTGCCTTTTTCAATAGCAATATCGGTGCCTAAAGGATCGAGTCTACCGATGTGAGTACCCGTACCGCGGGTAACGGTTTCAATAACAGCCGGTGTATACTGAGGCTCAGCAAACACACATTTTACCTGTTCACTTTTTAATGTACTTTTAATATTAATCAGCGTCTTAGCACCCGGCTTACGCTCTGGACTCACGGTAAAATGACCAAGATTATTGAGTCCAAAGTACGACTCGAAATACCCGTATGCGTCATGAAATACGTAATAGCCTTCTTCTTTGATTGGGGCAAGCGTGTGTTTTATTTTATCTTCGGTCAGGCTAAGGTTTCGCTTAAAATCCGCGAGCTTCGCAGCGTACTTTTCCTGGTTATCAGGATCCACTTCAATGAGTTTTTGACTAATTGCCTGCGCGACTATTACCGCTTGCGCGGGTCCCAACCAAACATGCGGGTCGTAACTACCATGGTGATGACCTTCATGACCATGGTCATCACTACCGAACTCACGCAGTGGCAGCCCGTCAATATCAGTAATTTTTACGACATTAGTATTACCGTCGAGCGACTTGGCAAGAAAGCTCTCAAGGTCAGGTCCAAACCAGACGACCAAATCACTGCTTCGCAATCTTTTTACGTCTGATGGCTTCATTGCATAGTCGTGTGGCGATGCATTGGCGTTCAACAATGAAGAGGTTGTTTGGCCATCAAGGATCAACTCATGAGAGATCATTTCAAACGGTTTAATACTGCTTAACACTTCAAAAGCATTGGCTTTCATTGGTATTAATGTCGCTAGCGCAACAGTGGAAATATAACGGTACATGGCGGTCTCTTATCATAGACTGGCTTAAGAATACGTTAAATGTTACATTATAACACTCAGCATTTGCAAATGAGTTCTATTCATGTCCGAATTAATTCGGCTCGATGGTGTTTCTGTCGAGTTCGGTAAACGTCGTGTGCTCGATAACATCACATTGACGATCAATAAGGGTCAGATCCTTACACTAATTGGTCCTAACGGTGCCGGAAAGTCTACGCTTGTCAAAGTCGTATTAGGTCTGCAAAAACGCTATATAGGAAGCGTGGTTCGAGCTAAAAAGCTCCGTATTGGCTACGTGCCACAAAAGCTAAAGCTCAATGAAACCCTGCCACTAGATGTCAGTCGATTCTTAGCACTTGCCGGAAAATACAGCGCGCAAGAACGACTTGATGCTTTAAAACTCGTAGGCGCAGAGCACCTTATCACGAGTAATATGCACCAGCTATCCGGTGGTGAAAATCAACGTGTTTTACTTGCTAGAGCTCTGCTGCAAAGGCCTGATATACTAGTCTTGGATGAACCCGCTCAAGGCGTAGATGTGCAAGGTCAGATTGATTTGTATGAATTAATTGATACTATTCGTCACCGCTTCGGCTGCGCGGTTTTTATGGTCTCCCATGATTTGCACTTAGTCATGGCAAAAACGGATGATGTGATCTGTCTTCATCACCACATCTGTTGTCAGGGTAGCCCACAAACTATTACACAACATCCGTCCTATATTGCATTGTTTGGCAGTGCCACCAAGGAAACCTTGGCATTTTATCAACACCAACACAGTCACCATCATCATGATTTATCGGGCGACGCTGTATCGGGTGATGCTGCACAATGTGGACATCATAAACACGGGCATTCGCATCATGATTGAGTTTCTACTTCCTTCGATTCTTGCAGGCCTTGGTATTGCCTTGATTGCAGGGCCACTTGGCTCTTTTGTAGTCTGGCGAAAAATGGCTTATTTTGGCGATACACTGGCGCACGCTTCGTTGATGGGGCTAGCTCTGGGTTTTCTGTTCAACATTAATCTCTATTTAGCACTCATTATTTGCTGTATGGCATTGGCTGTTATCTTAGTGACTCTGCAAAAGCAGCAACTTGTCGCCACTGATACGCTTCTTGGTATTTTGGCACACAGCGCGCTATCCCTCGGGTTGGTTGCCGTTAGCTTCTTAGACAATATCCGCGTTGATTTAATGAGCTACTTATTTGGTGATTTGCTTGCCGTATCGCCAACGGATCTCGTTTACATCTATTGTGGGGTACTCGTTATTGGTGGGTTATTGTTTGTCTTTTGGCGTCCGTTGCTTTCTACGACCGTGAGTGAAGACCTTGCTGCTGTTGAGGGCGTCAATGTCGACCTAATGCGCTTACTGATCATGCTCATGGTAGGGCTTGTGATAGCCATTGGGATGAAATTTGTCGGTGCGCTCATCATGACGTCCCTACTCATTATTCCAGCAGCGACCGCACGTAAATTTACCCGCACGCCTGAGCGAATGGCCTTTACAGCCTCGATTATCGGGATGATTGCCGTATTATGTGGACTCAGCTTGTCTTGGCTTTATGACACACCAGCCGGGCCATCGGTCGTCATAAGCGCTGCGGCATTTTTCTTGATGGCTCAGCTTGTTCCTTCCAGAGATTAGATCCTGGCTACTTACTCGCGAGTTTTGAGTAGGTTAAAAAAATGATGACCATAAAAAATGGCTCCCTAGGGAGCCATTTTATGCATTCTACAACTGACTAACGCTTACCAGCCAGTGACTTCACGAAGTGCTTTACCGATATCAGCAAGGCTTTTCACTGTTTTGACGCCAGCTTCTTCAAGTGCTGCAAACTTATCTTCAGCCGTACCTTTACCACCAGAGATAATTGCGCCAGCATGGCCCATACGCTTACCAGGAGGAGCAGTAACACCTGCGATGTAAGAAACGACTGGCTTAGTGACATTAGCTTTAATGTACGCTGCCGCTTCTTCTTCCGCTGTACCGCCGATCTCACCAATCATTACGATGGCTTCTGTCTCAGGATCTTCTTGGAAAAGCTTAAGAATATCGATGAAGTTTGAACCTGGGATCGGGTCACCACCAATACCAACACAAGTCGACTGACCGAAACCTTCGTCGGTAGTTTGCTTAACGGCTTCATAAGTCAGCGTACCTGAGCGAGAAACGATGCCCACTTTACCTTTCTTATGAATATGACCCGGCATAATACCAATCTTACATTCATCAGGCGTAATCACGCCTGGACAGTTAGGTCCAATCATCACAACACCCGCTTCATCTAGACGGACTTTAACGTCAAGAAGATCAAGCGTAGGAATGCCTTCAGTGATAGTGACGATGAGCTTTATGCCAGCATCAATCGCTTCAAGAATCGCATCTTTACAAAACGGTGCTGGTACATAGATAACTGACGCAGTAGCGCCTGTTGCTTCTACTGCCTGACGAACGGTATTGAACACCGGAAGACCAAGATGCGTTTGACCGCCTTTACCCGGAGAAACACCACCAACCATTTGTGTTCCGTAGTCAATCGCTTGCTCTGAGTGGAATGTACCTTGACCACCAGTGAAGCCCTGACAAATAACTTTCGTATCTTTATTAATTAGTACAGACATTATTTGCCCTCCGCTGCAGCAACAACTTTTTCCGCAGCTTCAGTTAGAGAAGTCGCAGCAATGATATTTAGACCACTTTCCGCAAGTTTTTGCGAACCTAACGGCGCGTTGTTACCTTCAAGGCGAACAACAACTGGCACTTCCACACCGACTTCTTCAACCGCACCGATGATGCCGTCAGCAATAAGATCACAACGTACAATACCGCCAAAGATGTTCACAAGAACCGCTTTAACATTGGTGTCGGATAAGATGATTTTAAAGGCTTCCGTTACACGTTCTTTCGTCGCGCCGCCCCCGACATCAAGGAAGTTAGCAGGTTGACCGCCGTGCAGGTTAACGATGTCCATTGTGCCCATCGCTAGGCCAGCACCGTTAACCATACAGCCAATGCTGCCATCTAGTGCTACGTAGTTAAGTTCCCACTGTGCCGCATGTGCTTCACGCTCATCTTCTTGCGATGGATCGTGCATCTCACGCAGTTTAGGTTGACGGTACATCGCATTTGAATCGATGTTGATTTTTCCGTCAAGGCAAAGAAGGTTACCTTCTGCCGTCACAACCAGTGGGTTAATTTCTAATAGGGCTAAATCGTACTGAGCAAACATGTTGCCAAGACCTAGGAAGATCTTAACGAACTGTTTGATTTGATCACCAACGAGGCCAAGCTTGAATGCAAGCTCGCGCCCTTGGTAAGCCTGAGGACCCACTAATGGGTCAATGGCCGCTTGATGAATGAGCTCTGGGGTTTCTTCTGCAATTTTCTCAATATCTACGCCACCTTCCGTCGAAGCCATAAAGACAATTCGACGAGTCGCGCGATCAACAACTGCGCCTAGGTACAGTTCATTGGCGATATTTGATGCTTCTTCAACCAAGATTTTCGTCACTGGTTGGCCATTTGCATCCGTTTGGAAAGTGACCAGGTTTTTACCAAGCCATTTTTGTGCAAACGCTTTAACGCCTTCTTTCGTATCATGCAACTCAACGCCACCCGCTTTACCGCGGCCACCAGCGTGTACCTGACACTTCACTACTTTTTTTTCTGTGCTAATACGACCAGCCGCTTCAAAAGCTTCCTGAGCCGTATCACATGCGAAACCTTCTGGTACAGGCAAACCGAATTCTGCAAACAGCTGTTTGGCTTGATATTCATGCAAATTCATTTCGTTATTCCATTTGTTTATCCCTAAAGGGATTTATTATTTCCATAAAGCCGATAAGTTGGCCATACGTCTGTAGGAGGTACTTCTACGAATCGCCCATAAAAGGGCTAAATAAGAGCTAGACGCTGAGCCTGCCTAGCCCCTTTTACTTTGGATGTTTAACCACCCAAATGAACAAACAACACGTGACTATACGTCGAGCAATAAGCGTGCTGGATCTTCTAGTAGTTCTTTAATCGTAACCAAGAAACCAACCGACTCACGACCATCAACAAGACGGTGATCGTAAGACAGCGCTAGATACATCATTGGTAAGATTTCAACCTTGCCATTCACCGCCATTGGTCGGTCTTGGATCTTATGCATACCCAAAATAGCCGCTTGCGGTGGGTTAATAATTGGCGTCGACATTAGAGAACCAAACACGCCACCATTAGTAATAGTGAAGTTACCGCCAATCAACTCTTCAACGGTTAGCTTGCCATCACGACCTTTTATCGCCAGGTCTTTAATGCCTTTTTCGATGCCAGCAAACCCGAGCGTGTCACAGTCTTTTAGGACAGGTGTCACCAAACCACGAGGCGTTGATACCGCCATGCTAATATCGAAATAATTGTGATAAACAATTTCATCGCCATCGATTGAAGCGTTCACTTCAGGGTAACGTTTTAGTGCCTCTGTTACGGCTTTCACGTAGAAAGACATAAAGCCCAAACGTGTGCCGTGACGCTCTTCAAACTGGTCTTTATATTGCTTACGCAAGTCCATGATTGGCTTCATGTTCACTTCGTTAAACGTCGTTAGCATGGCCGTGCTGTTTTTCGCTTCAAGCAGTCGCTCTGCAACACGTTTGCGAAGACGCGTCATTGGAACGCGTTTTTGGCTACGAGCCGAGATTGGTACAGCCACTGCAACATCATCTGCCTGCGGTGCTTTTTTCGCAGAAGCAAGATGGGCGTCAATATCTTCACGAGTGATTCGGCCACCAACTCCAGTGCCTTTCACATCTTCAGCTCTCAAGCTATGCTCCGCCAATAGGCGACGTACCGCTGGGCTCAATGCGTCATTTGACTCTTCCGTCAATGCCGCTTTATGGCGCTTATCCGGTGAGGCTTGCGTTGCGTCAGTGGTATCTTTTGTCGGCTCTCCGGCAACAGCACCAGGCTTCAAGCGAGCAATGAGTTCTTTTGATAATACGGTTGCGCCTTCTTCTTGAATGATTTCTTCAAGTACACCCGCCTCTGGAGCCGGCACTTCTAGCACAACTTTGTCGGTTTCAATATCTACAATGACTTCATCACGAGCCACGGCTTCGCCTGGTTTCTTATGCCAAGTCGCGACGGTTGCATCAGCGACAGATTCAGGTAAGTCTGGAACCAGAATTTCAATTGTCATATCTGTTTCTTCCTTTTACTTCTAGTTCTTAATCAAGGTCAACGCGTCGTCAATCAACGCTTTCTGTTGTTTCAAGTGTACGGACATATAACCAACCGCCGGTGAGGCAGATGCAGGGCGACCCGCATATTTCAAATCAACACCTACAGGAATCGCTGCACGGAAATTATGTTGACTTGAATACCAAGCACCTTGGTTTTGCGGTTCCTCTTGACACCACACGACATCTTCTAGGTTGGTATATTTCGATATTTTCGATCTCACATCATCCAGTGGGAATGGATAAAGCTGCTCGATACGCACAATTGCGACATCATCTTGCTCGTCACTACGACGTTGCTGCAGAAGGTCGTAGTACACTTTGCCGGAACAGAACACAACGCGTTTTATCTTCTCTGGGTTAAGGTCATCAATCTCACCAATCGCTGGCTCAAATGTGCCATTAGCCAAGTCTTCTAAGCTGGATGTACACAATGGATGGCGAAGTAAAGATTTTGGTGACATGACAATCATAGGTCGACGCATAGGGCGCACGACTTGACGACGAATCATGTGATAAACCTGAGCAGGCGTAGAAGGAATGATTACCTGCATATTTTGCTCTGCGCAAAGCTGTAAGTAACGCTCCAATCTTGCCGAGGAGTGCTCTGGGCCTTGCCCCTCATAGCCATGAGGAAGCAACATAGTGAGACCACATAATCGTCCCCATTTTTGCTCACCAGATGAGATGAATTGGTCAATAACTACTTGAGCGCCGTTAGCAAAATCACCAAACTGCGCTTCCCAAATAGTTAGGCCGCCGGGCTCTGCTGTTGCATAACCATATTCAAACGCCAATACTGCTTCTTCAGATAATACCGAATCAAAGACTTGGAAAGGTCCTTGTTTATCATGGATATTAGCCAATGGAATATAGGTGCTTGCATCATCTTGGTTGTGAAGAACGGAGTGTCGATGGAAGAACGTACCACGGCCAGAATCTTGACCTGAAATACGAATGCGTTTTCCGTCATCAAGAATCGTGGCGTACGCAAGTGTCTCAGCCATACCCCAATCGATCATTTTCTCGCCAGTCATCATAGCGGCACGATCGTTGTAGAGCTTGTTCACTCGGCTTTGTAGTTTATGGCTATCTGGGTATTGCCCCAATCGCTCACCGAGTTCAACAACACGCTTCATGCCTACCGCGCTGTCCCAGTCCATATCCCAGTCATGCCCGAGATAAGGGGACCAGTCAACCGAATGAAGAGCCATCGGACGCCATTCTTTTACGACCACTTCACCACGGTCTAGCGCATCACGATATTCATTGACCATTTGGGTCGCCGTTTCGATATCGCTTTCATTACGCTCGATCAATACGTCGGCATACAGCTTACGAGGGGTTGGGTGTTTTTTGATTTTCTGGTACATCAAAGGCTGTGTAGCATTCGGCTCATCAGCTTCGTTGTGACCATGACGGCGATAACAAACCAGATCAACAATCACGTCTTTACGGAACGTATTTCGATAATCCAGTGCTATTTGTGTCACAAAGGCAACCGCTTCAGGGTCATCAGAATTCACGTGGAAAATTGGAGCCTGTACCATCTTGGCAATGTCAGTACAGTACATGGTGGAACGCATGTCATGAGGATTAGACGTGGTAAAGCCCACTTGGTTATTAACCACAATCCTAACCGTACCACCCACTCTAAATCCACGAGCTTGAGACATATTAAAGGTTTCAGCAACCACGCCTTGACCAGCAATGGCTGAATCACCGTGTATTGTAATAGGCAAGACTTTACTGCCGTCTTTATCACCTAAACGATCTTGGCGAGCTCTTACTGAGCCAATAACAACAGGGTTCACAATCTCTAGGTGAGATGGGTTGAATGCTAATGCTAAATGCACATCCCCACCTGGTGTTGCGAAATCTGCTGAGAAACCTTGGTGATATTTAACATCACCCGTGCCCCAAGTTTCATCGTGCTTCTTACCTGCAAACTCATCAAACAAGTCTTGCGGCTTTTTACCTAACACGTTAACAAGCATGTTAAGACGACCACGGTGAGCCATCCCAATAACCACTTCTCGAATACCTTGTGTGCCAGCATGACGAATTAATTCCTTCGTCATCGGTACCAATGCGTCACCGCCTTCTAAGGAGAAACGTTTTGCACCTGGAAATTTCGCGCCTAAATAGCGCTCAAGGCCTTCAGCAGCCGTTAACTCTTCGAGGAAAGCATGTTTCTTGTCAGTATCAAAGGAGGGTTGACCCACAACAGACTCTAAACGTTGTTGAATCCAACGTTTTTGCTCCGTGTTTGTCATGTGCATGTATTCAGCGCCAACAGAACCACAATAGGTTTTCTGCAGGGCTTTGTGGAGGTCTCTTAATGTCATGTTTTCTTGGCCAATGGCAAAAGAACCAACATTAAAAGTTTCGTCTAAATCATCATCCGTGAGGGAGTGGAATGCAGGGTCAAGCTCTGCAACGGGGGGACGTTTCCACAACCCTAATGGGTCAAGATCTGCTGCTTGATGACCGCGAAAGCGGTATGCGTTGATAAGCTGTAGTACTTTTACTTGCTTAGCATCGACTTCAGGATCACTTACTTGCGCACTTGAATGCTTTGTTTCTTTAGCGAGTCGTCGGAAGTAATCACGGACACGTGAATGCGGTTGTTCCACCACATCATCAGGCTGCATAGGCAGCTCATCAAAAACACGTTTCCACTCTTCACTTACCTGTTCAGGATCACTTAGATACAGTTCGTAGAGGTCTTCTACATAGGTTGCATTGGCGCCAGCCAAGTGTGAAGACTCGAGCCATGCCTTCATCACGCCGTTGTGCATATTTTCCCTTACCAGTAGTAGTTTTCATGGTTGCTGCGGTCTACGCCGAGCAATCGAAAGTCGATTCTCACAGAGCCGTTCTGCTCGAATCGACAATTTTATTTCGCTAAAACACCATCGACGATTAAATCGAGCGGTTCACCAACATCGATTTAATATGACCAATCGCTTTTGTTGGATTCAATCCTTTAGGACATACACTGACACAGTTCATGATACCGTGACAACGAAATACGCTAAACGCATCGTCCAATTCTGACAAACGTTCTTCTGTTGCCGTATCGCGGCTATCGATAAGCCAACGGTAAGCAGCAAGCAAACCAGCAGGACCGATAAACTTATCTGGGTTCCACCAGAAAGACGGGCAAGATGTTGTACAACAAGCACACATTATGCACTCATATAAACCATCTAAATGTGCTCGTTCTTCAGGAGATTGTAAATTCTCTCTCGAAGGAGGTAAATTACCATCAGAAACAAGAAATGGCTTAACTTTCGAGTAGTTATCATAAAACTGAGTCATGTCGACAATCAAGTCTCGAACGACAGGTAATCCAGGTAAAGGACGAATAATTATCTTATCGCCCCCTAACGCTGACAACGGCGTGATACATGCTAAGCCATTTTTACCATTCATGTTGAGACCGTCAGAACCACAAACACCCTCGCGACACGAGCGTCTAAATGAAATACTTGGATCTTGCTCTTTAAGCAAAATTAACGCATCCAAAAGCATCATGTCAGAGCCTTCATCCACCTCAAGGGTGTAATCTTTCATGTAGGGCTTTTGATCAACATCAGGGTTGTAACGATACAAAGAGAAATTCAGTTGCATAATTTGGTCCTCCTCTTAGTACGTACGTGCTTTTGGTGGAAAAGCGTCACGATGTACTGGTTCCATATTTACGCCACGCTTAGACATAGCTTCCGTCTCAGGATTGTAAATTGAGTGACATAGCCATTGCTCATCATCGCGATCCGGGAAATCGAATCGGGCGTGCGCCCCGCGACTTTCTGTACGGAAGTTGGCTGCCACAGCGGTTGCAAAAGCCGTTTCCATCAAGTTCTCAAGCTCTAAACATTCGATACGTTGAGTGTTGAACTCTGTAGATTTATCAGAAAGATACGCGTTATTCAAACGTTCACGAATGACTTTTAGCTCTTCAAGCCCTTTCGCCATTGCGTCGCCTTCACGGAATACTGAGAAATTATTCTGCATACATTGCTGTAGGTCTTTACGAATCTGCGCTGGGTCTTCACCTCCAGTGCTATTTTCCCAACGGTTGTAACGCGCGAGAGAACGTTCGATATCAGCGTCAGTTGCTGGTTTTGCTTCGGCTTGTTTATTCAGTGTTTCACCAAGGTGTAACCCTGTCGCTCGACCAAATACAACTAAATCTAGCAGTGAATTTCCGCCTAAACGGTTTGCGCCATGCACAGAAACTGAAGCAATTTCACCACAAGCAAATAGGCCTTGAATCTCAACATCAGTTCCATCGGCATCTTGTTTAATAGCTTGCCCGGACACCTGCGTTGGTACACCGCCCATCATGTAGTGACAAGTTGGGATCACTGGAATCGGCTCTTTTACTGGATCAACGTGAGCAAACGTACGAGATAATTCACAAACACCTGGTAGGCGAGATTCAAGTGTCTCTTTTCCTAGATGGTCAAGTTTCAGCTTAATATGTGGACCCCAAGGACCATCGCAACCACGACCTTCGCGGATTTCAATCATCATTGAACGTGCCACAACATCACGGCCAGCCAAATCTTTTGCATTCGGTGCATAACGCTCCATGAAACGTTCACCGTCTTTATTAAGTAGATAGCCACCTTCGCCACGACAACCTTCAGTGACCAGCACACCAGCGCCAGCAATACCCGTTGGGTGGAACTGCCACATCTCAATATCTTGCATTGGGACGCCAGCACGAATTGCCATGCCAACACCATCACCGGTATTGATATGCGCGTTCGTTGTCGAGGCATAGATACGACCAGCTCCGCCTGTTGCCAAAATCGTCGCCTTGGATTTGAAGTAGCACACTTCGCCTGTTTCCATGCAAAGTGCCGTACAGCCCATTACCGCGCCGTCTTCGTTTTTAACAAGGTCAAGTGCGTACCATTCAGAGAAGATGGTGGTTTTGTGTTTAATATTTTGTTGATACAAAGTGTGCAGCAAGGCGTGACCAGTACGGTCTGCAGCCGCCGCAGTACGTGCTGCTTGCTCTCCGCCAAAGTTCTTTGATTGTCCGCCAAATGGGCGTTGATAGATTGAACCATCATCAAAGCGAGAGAATGGTAAGCCCATTTTCTCAAGCTCAATCACAGATTCAGGCCCATTTTTACACATATATTCAATCGCATCTTGGTCACCGATATAATCGGAACCTTTAACCGTATCGTACATATGTTGTTCCCAGTGATCCTCATGCGCATTGCCTAGCGCCACGGTAATACCACCTTGAGCGGACACCGTATGTGAACGAGTTGGGAAAACTTTAGATAAAAGAGCACAGCTTAAGCCTTGCTCTGAAATTTGTAGAGCAGCGCGCATACCCGCACCACCAGCGCCGATTACAACAGCGTCAAACTCTCGAACTGGAATAGTCACTTACGCACCCCACAGAATAAAGAAACCAGAAAAGAAATAACCAAGAAGTGTGGCAACAATCGCAAGTTGCAGTCCACCACGTAACTTAGTGCATTTGATATAGTCTGTAAGTACTTGCCATAGGCCAATCCATGCATGAATCAGCACTGATGTCAGGGCGAGCATAGTGAAGACTTTCGTAAACGTCCCACCAAAGAATTGCGTCCATGACACATAAGAGATATCGCCAGAAAAGGCACAAAAGCTTACGATATAAATCGTATAAAGCGTCATAATGATCGCGGTTGCACGAATTAACAAGAAATCGTGAACACCATTACGACCAACTGAAGAAACACTACCTACCATACTAATACTCCCGCCAGCAGAGACAGAATACCTGTCAAGATGAAGGAAACCTTGGCACTTTTCGCTCCAGTATCGAGCTCTTCAAAATAACCAAGATCCATAAGCAAATGACGAATACCACCAACAATGTGGTAAGCCAATGCAGTCAAAATCCCCCACAAGATAAACGTAACGAAGAAACCGTCAACGATTTCAGCCGCTTGCGCAAATCCAATAGGTGATGAAAGTGACTTGGATAGTAACCATAGGAGAATTCCAATCGACACAAAAGTAATCACACCCGACACTCGGTGCAGGATGGACGCGATTGCTGTGATTGGCATTTTTATTGTCTGTAAATCTAAATTCACAGGTCTGGGCTTTCTTTCTTTCATGGGCTTGCTCACTCAGCTCCATTGAGCATTTATTGTTATAGATAAATTTTGGCACGTAAGCCTCAAAAATTAACACAAACTTAACAAATTTCCCGTGTTACAAGAGAGATAATTGTAAATGAAATGTTAAAGCACCGCAGTTAAAACCGACCTCACTTCGGTTTGCACCCTAGATTTTATAAGGACTTGGCCAAAATTTTCACCGCAACTATACGGCTGGCAACATTCTAATACAATTACCGTAACAAAATATGCTACACAGCACAGATTTTTAACCATTTTTACTCAAAAAATCATAACAAGTGCACACAAAACCGTATATAAATTGACTTTGAACTCGAAGCAAAGTAAAAAATTGGCACATAAACATCCTGGACGGATTAATAATAAACAAAGGAGATTGTTATGGCGGATAAGAAAGCGACCCTTCACATCGAAGGTACCGCACCGATCGAATTGCCGATTATGGAAGGTTCACTTGGACCGGAAGTGGTTGACGTTCGTAAGCTTGGAGCAAATGGTTATTTCACTTTTGACCCAGGTTTTCTTGCCACTGCATCCTGTGAATCTCAAATCACGTACATCGACGGAGACAAAGGTGTGTTGCTGCACCGTGGTTTCCCAATCGATCAATTGGCTAACAATGCAGATTACCTAGAAGTATGTTATATCCTTCTCATGGGAGAAGCACCGACTCGCGAAGCTTATGAGAGCTTTAAACAAACGGTGACTCGTCACACAATGGTTCACGAGCAAATCGCAAGTTTCTTCCACGGCTTCCGTCGTGACGCTCACCCGATGGCAGTAATGTGTGGCGTAGTTGGCGCTCTTGCAGCCTTCTATCACGACTCTTTAGACGTCAATAATGACAATCATCGTGAAATCGCCGCCTATCGTCTCATTTCGAAGATGCCAACACTTGCTGCGATGTGTTACAAGTACTCAATCGGTCAACCATTCATCTATCCACGTAACGATCTGACTTACGCGGAAAACTTCCTACACATGATGTTTGCTAATCCATGTGAAGAATATGAAGTCAATCCTATCGTTGCTCGCGCAATGGATAAGATTTTCACTCTGCATGCTGACCACGAACAAAATGCATCAACATCAACAGTACGTCTTGCAGGTTCATCTGGTGCTAACCCGTTTGCTTGTATTGCGGCTGGTATTGCTTCGCTTTGGGGCCCTGCGCACGGCGGCGCTAACGAAGCGTGCTTGCGTATGCTGGAAGAAATCGGTTCAGTCGACAACATTCCAGAATATGTTGATAGAGCAAAAGACAAGGATGACCCATTCCGCTTAATGGGCTTTGGTCACCGTGTTTATAAGAACTATGACCCACGAGCAACGGTTATGCGTGAAGCTTGCCATGACGTTCTCAAGGAACTAAACATTCAAGATCCTCTTCTTGATGTTGCTATGGAGCTTGAGCGTATTGCGCTGTCTGACGAGTACTTTGTCTCGAAGAAACTGTATCCAAACGTAGACTTTTACTCAGGCATCATCTTGAAAGCAATTGGTATTCCGGTCTCTATGTTCACGGTTATCTTTGCGATGTCTCGTACCGTTGGCTGGATTGCACACTGGAACGAAATGCACAGTGACCCTGCAAACCGAATTGGTCGTCCACGCCAGCTTTACACTGGTGAAGATATGCGTGATTTCAGACCGTTACACGAACGTGAATAACAACGTTTTATTTGGGCTCAACGTCTTTTTGAGCCCACTTTAACCCAAAAAAGAGCAGCGCCAGGGCTGCTCTTTTTTTTCGTAAAATCCAACCATGCCCTCGCTGCAAACACACTGGGCTTTTTAAGATGCGTTATACGGGGTTATCAATATCGATAAACTCAACGTCAAGGTCATGCTCACTCGCTAGCCATTCACCCAACGCTTTAATGCCATACCGCTCCGTGGCGTGATGCCCAGCTGAAAAGTAGTGAATCCCCATTTCACGTGCAATATAGGTGGTTCGCTCAGAGATTTCACCCGACACAAATGCATCAAGGCCGTGAGAAGCGGCAAGCTCAAGATAATCCTGACCACCACCGGTACACCAGCCCACCGTTTCTATTGGTTTATCCACGTCAGGTGCAATATGCAAGGGTTCACGATTAAGCACTGTCGCAATGGTTTTGGAAAACTCATGACCAGAGACCGGCGCCTTTAAGCAGCCATACATAGCCACAGATTGAGGATGCCCCTCTAAGCCACCTTCCACATCAATACCAAGCAATTGAGCCAACTGGGCATTGTTACCGAGCTCTGGGTGGATATCTAGCGGAAGATGGTAGCCAAATAAATTAATGTCGTGTTTGATTAAGCTACGAATACGTTGCCCTTTCATCCCTCGAATGGCCTCTGTTTCTCCTTTCCAAAAGTACCCATGATGGACCAAGATAGCATCAGCATTAACGGCAATAGCATGATCAATCAGCGCTTGAGAAGCGGTAACACCTGTGACTATTTTATTGATCTGAGATGTCCCCTCTACCTGTAATCCATTGGGGCAGTAATCTTTAATGAGTTGCGGGGCCAGTTTCTCGTTTAATATGGCTTCAAGTTGTAGATGATTCATGCAAATTCCTGATTTGTTTCTTGATCCAAATGGTTATAGCAATTTAATCTAAGGCTGTCGAAAGGAAATAAGAGCACTCATGACTACAGACGACCTCACTGAATTTACATCATGGATATCAACCTCTACAAGCCTTGTCTTTGGCGATCCGCGAATAGCAATCCGCTTACCGACCAAGGTCGATCATTCTTTATCCAAATCTGCGCCCTACAAAGGCAACCCTAGATTGGGGTTTCTTTACCAAGAGCTATGCCGACGACAATTTGAACAACACCCTAATTACGAGGTCCTTGCGGAAGAGATCCAGTTGCAAGAAGGCAAGCGGACATTAGGTGCCATCGATTTTCTGCTCCAGAACCAACGAAATGGCGACGTGGAACATTGGGAAGTTGCGATCAAGTTCTACCTGCTTAAAGATGGTCAATGGTTTGGCCCTAACGCCAAAGACAGGCTTGACCTCAAGCTATCTCGAATGATGCATCACCAGCTCATGATGAGTGACACGCTTGCATTTCAAGAGCAGTTTCCTAATCATAAACCTGCCAGCAAGCATCTTTTGATGCAGGGAAGGCTCTACATCAACCCATTTGATTGTGAATCAGTACCGACACAATGCCTCGAACTAGACATAGACACGGCTAACGTGTCGGGCCGTTGGTGTTATCAAAAAGACATCCACAAACTTAATGAGCCCATGTATGTACTGCCAAAACACCGCTGGGCAACGGGCTTTATTGATGGAGAGTCTACGATGAATAAAAAGCCTGAGGCTTTAATAACCTGGCCCGAACATTTTGTTCATTGCCAATCAGAATCTGGCGTGTTTTGGTTCATTGTTCCGAATGACTGGCCACAAAGTTCTATGTAAACATGCCAGAGTCAAGAAACAAGACGATCAAAAAAAGGCGCATTAAGCGCCTTTTTTATTGTCCAATGTAGATCTCGCTATGGGCGATAAACCTTAACATTGGCAAACCCTTGCTCTTGAAGGTACAGCGCTTGTAATCGACTCATCACACCTCGGTCACAATACAGCAAGTACGTTTTCGATTGGTCAAGATCGCCAAACTGAGTGCCAAGCTTGAAGAAAGGTAGATGCTTCACTTCCACACCGTCCAGTACTAGAGGGCTTTCCTCTTCTTCATCAGCGCTACGGATATCAAGTACAATCGCATGCTCTTCAACGGCTTGTACTTGCTCAACTTCCGGTGCTTTTTCTTGGCTTTGTTTCTCAATGTCACGAATATCCATTACACGTGCGTCAAGAACCACTTGCTCTAGAATAGAAAAATCGAACTTTTCTTCTTCTTTTTCAAGCTTGGCTTTTACGGCTTTTACTGTCGGTTTTTTAGAAATCACACCACAGTATTCTGGCATTGTTTTAGCAAAATCCTCGGTACCAATCTCACGGGCAACATCGATGATGTCCTCTTTATCCCAGTTGATCAATGGACGAAGGATCAAGGCATCTGTCACACCATCAATATGGCGCAAGTTGGTCAGTGTTTGACTCGATACCTGACCAAGCGCTTCACCAGTGACTAGGGCTTGAATACCAAATTTGTCCGCGACCATGCCACCCGCACGCATGAACATACGTTTAAGGACCACACCCATCTGGCCGTCGTCAACTTTTTCTAAAATTTCCGCAACAACCGGCTCAAAATCAACAGAGATAAACTTAACTTTTGCTGATGAACCGTACTTGTTCCATAAATAATGCGCCACTTGCTTAACGCCGATTTCATGCGCTGGACCGCCAAGATTAAAGAAACAGTAATGTGTTTTCGAACCACGTTTGATATGCAAGTAACTAGAAACACCGGAATCAAAGCCTCCCGAGATCAAGCTCAGCAAGTCTTCCTGTGTACCTAGTGGGAAACCACCCAGACCTTTGTAACGCGCAATGACCTGATTGAGCTTGTCATTGGTGACTTCAATATTGACTGTCACGTCCGGTTTATTCAGCTTAACGCGTGCCGATTCAATGGCCTGATTTAAACCACCGCCAACATAACGCTCTAATTCAATTGACGTAAACTCATGCTTACCACGACGCTTAGCTCGTACCGAGAACGTTTTATCGATAATACGTCGACCGTTTAGCTCTAGTACTTGCTCGTAGATATCATGCATATCTGTAAAGTCAGATTGTTGAACCTCTAAAACATGATGAATCCCTGATGAGTGCGTCAGGATTTCTAGTACTTCATTGTAGTATTGCGACGAGTTTGCCGTCACTTCAATGTGATCGCGACGGTTAATCACCGCAACAGACTCAGTACGGCGTTGAATAATAATACGTAAATTGGACTCAAGGATTTTAGTAAAGCGCTTGCGCACTGATTCACTTTTAACAAAAATCTCTGGATGGGGTTTTACAATAAATCTCATAGTCTAATCACATCTCATTGGAATGCTGTCGATCAACTCGACAGGCGTGGCAATACATCAATTTTAGTACAAAATTCACGACTCTTGCGGCATCAATATTGACGCAAAAAGTTTAGGGGAATTCGTCAGGGGCGCAAGTATATACCCAACTGACTCTTGGATTCCAGTTTATGACGGCTGATCACCTGAGATCTCGGTAAAAACCAAGTATTCACAGTGAGTGAGGATCAAAAAAAACGCCAATACAAAAGCACTGACGTTTTTATCAAGTTTACTAAAGCTACTTGCCGTCTGCGGACACCTCGTCGGTAAACAGAGGCTCACCTTGCATGATACTAATTTCAACACGTCGATTTCTAGCGCGCTGCCTTTCCGTATCGTTCGCCACTAATGGTTCTGTATCGGCAACACCTAATACTCTCAGCCTTTGATGTGAAAACCCTTCAACCTTCTCCATCTCTTGCGCTACGGATACCGCCCGCTGAGAAGAGAGATCCCAATTTGAGCGATACAGCTCGGAATCTAATGGCGTATTATCGGTATGACCTGATACTCGTACTAGTCCTGGAATGTCTTTAGCAAGATCAGCAACTTGGCGCACCAATGGCCTGAACTTAGGCTGCAAAAATGCAGACCCTTCAGGAAATGCCCCTTTTTCTTCAATTCTAATCACAAGTTGCTGGCCTAGGTTTTCTACCTCAACCGCCCCTTGTTTGATCTCTTGCTGAAGCGCAGTCTTGATCGCTTCTTCCAGTTTTTCTAGATCTTTAGAGGCCTCTTGGCTGTCAGATTCACTCTCAGAAGATGCGGTACCAATTTGGTTTTTCTGTGTTCGGTCAGCAGTCTGGCCACCTGTGATTTTGCCGTCATCACGCTGGTTGCCACCAGCACGATCAGAATCACCCTCTTGAAACTCCAAGGTTTGCTGAGTGATATCGATGGTTTGTTGCATAATCACATCTATCGGCGTGGGCTCAGGACGACCTGGACGAAATTCTAGTGCGATGATACTCGTCCCTTTGGGGATGTCTTTGACTTCCAGTCTATTTTGCACGCCAAAAGCAAATTTCATTGAACCTGCAATTTGCTTGAATTTTAGAACATCCATCTCAGAAAAGGATAATAGCAAAACAAAGAAACACATCAACAACGACATAAGATCGGCAAAGGTGCCCATCCACTGCGGGAGTCCTGGAGGTGGACAATCACATTGCTTGTCTTCTTCAGTCATGATGCCCCCCCGCGCTTATTCGTTCAATGTGCTGGCGTACCATATTACTCACCGTCCAAGTCAAAAGCGCGCTTGCTTTCATTCAGATAGTTTTTAAGATAACCATCAATAACTCGAGGGTTTTGGCCGTCTTGAATCGCTAGCACGCCGTCCATAATCAAGCGACGATTAAGCTTTTCTTGCTCTCGACGTAGTGTCAATTTATCGGCAATAGGGAAGAACAGCATATTGGATAGTATCGCGCCATAGAGTGTCGTCAACAAAGCAACCGCCATAGCCGGCCCGATAGATTTGGGATCATCCATATTCGACAGCATCGCCACCAACCCAATCAGGGTGCCGATCATGCCCATTGCAGGTGCGACATCACCAAATGCCTTAAAAACACTGGCGCCTTTGACGTGTCTTTCATCGGTCAACGCAATGTCTTTTTGCATCGCATTCCTCACCACTTCTGCATCATGTCCATCCACTAGAAGGTCGATGCCCTTCTGCATGAAGCTATTTTGAATATCCATTTCTTCAAGCGCTAAGAAGCCACCTTTACGAGCCGCATCTGCCATTTCCACGATTTTCGCAATGAGGTCTTCAGGCTCATCAGTCTTAAACATGAAGGCCTTACCGGCAATCTTTGCAGCACTAAAGAATTGGCTCAACGTAAACTTCATCAATACAACAAAAGTTGAACCGCCGATCACAATAAACACGGAAGTCGTGTCGAAATAGATCATGATGCTTCCGCCAAGCACCATGGCCATAATAATAGATGCAACCCCACCGATGAGGCCAATAAGCGTCGCTAAATCCACTCAATACTCCGTTATAATTTGACGTCGCACATAACCGTTTGTCGGTTGATAATGCGCTTGAGTCTATCGCTTTATAATGAGGTTATCGACCACACCTCAATATCTTTAAGTTATTTATGACCATAAAATCACAGTTTTAGACATAAGTACTGTAAACCAGTAGGCATTGGTAGTGCTAAGTTGCAATGAGTTGATGACAAAACAGCGTCAACCTTGGTTAAAAATTGGCTAGCCACACATCTCTATTACATTTTTGACACCATTAGTTTGACCATCTGGCAAGGCTCCTGTAACGTTCGATCATTTCGGATAAAACAAGTACGTTATGGCGACGAAAAAACCAGAAAACATGTCATTTGAAGCAACAATTGACGAACTCGATCAGCTTGTCGAACAGCTCGAAAACGGCGACTTAGCCCTTGATGATGCCCTCAAAAAATTTGAACGCGGTATTGCCTTAGCTCGAGCCGGCCAACACAAGCTTACCGATGCAGAACAGAAAGTCAGCATTCTTCTTAGTAAGGACGATAACGCTGAGCTGCAAGATTTCCCTCAACAGCCAGAATAAAGTCAAAAGAGAGTGCCTACATGATCGAGACTTTGCAGTCTTATCAGACAAGAAATAACCAGCAACTCAATGCGTGGTTAGACACAAACCCATTCCAGCAGCAACGTCTAACCGAAGCGATGCGCTATGCGCTTTTGCTTGGCGGAAAGCGAGCACGCCCATTTTTGGTATACGCTACCGGTCAAATGCTCGGATGCTCACGTGAAGAGCTTGATACCCCGGCAGCAGCCATTGAGTGCATCCACGCCTATTCGCTCATTCACGACGACCTTCCTGCGATGGACGACGACGAGCTGCGCCGTGGTCAAGCCACTTGCCATATAGAATTCGATGAAGCCACTGCCATTTTGGCAGGCGATGCACTACAAACACTCGCATTTACTATACTTGCAGACGGTATGATTGCTCCCAATGCTGAAGCCCAGCGTATAACCATGATAAAACAACTTGCCAGCGCCTCTGGTGCAGCAGGCATGTGTATAGGGCAATCGTTAGATCTAGAAGCAGAAAACCGCTTCGTTGGCATTGATGAGTTGGAACAAATTCATCGCCATAAAACCGGCGCTTTAATCAAATGCGCGGTACAACTTGGTGCACTGGCGAGCGGTGAGAAAGGGTTGGCGGTTTTACCACAACTTGAAAAGTTTGCCGATGCCGTAGGGCTCGCGTTCCAAGTCCACGATGACATACTTGATGTCATCGGAGATACCGAAACACTTGGCAAGCCCCAAGGCTCTGATCAAGAGTTAAACAAAAGCACCTACCCTGCCCTACTGGGTTTGGAAGGGGCACAACAAAAAGCACAAACACTTTTCGAAGAAGCGCTTTGTGCTTTAGATGCGATCCCCTACAATACGCAATTACTTGAAGATTTCGCCCGATATGTCATCGAGCGCAACAATTAACAATACTAAGCGCTGAATTACTATGACACTTGATATTTCCAAATATCCGACACTGACATTAGCAAATACGCCAGAAGAGCTGCGTCTGATGCCTAAGGAGTCACTTCCTAAGCTCTGCGAAGAGCTACGGACGTATTTGTTAAATTCAGTTAGCCAGTCGAGCGGCCACCTTGCTTCCGGTCTTGGAACGGTTGAGCTGACTGTCGCCCTACACTACGTCTACAATACCCCATTTGACCAACTTATTTGGGATGTGGGACACCAGGCTTACCCACACAAAATCCTGACGAACCGCCGAGAAAAAATGTCGACGATTCGCCAAAAAGATGGGCTACACCCTTTTCCTTGGCGAGAAGAAAGTGAGTACGACGTATTATCTGTCGGTCACTCATCGACCTCGATCAGTGCGGCGCTTGGTATTGCGATTAGTGCGCAAAAAGAACAACAAAACCGCAAGGTCGTGAGTGTAATTGGTGATGGTGCGATTACCGCAGGCATGGCCTTTGAGGCACTCAATCATGCCGGTGATATCCACCCAGACATGCTGGTTATCCTCAATGATAACGAGATGTCGATTTCAGAAAACGTTGGTGCGCTAAATAACCACCTAGCACAAGTTCTATCTGGAAGCCTGTACACCTCTATCCGTGAAGGCGGCAAAAAAGCCTTGTCGGGACTACCACCAATTAAAGAGTTGGTGCGACGTACAGAAGAACACCTAAAAGGAATGATCGTTCCTGGAACGTTATTCGAAGAGTTTGGTTTCAACTACATCGGCCCTGTTGACGGCCATGACGTGAATGAGCTAATCAAGACGCTAAAAAATATGCGTGAGCTGAAAGGCCCGCAATTTCTTCATATCATGACCAAAAAAGGCAAAGGTTATGAACCTGCAGAGAAAGATCCGATAGGCTATCATGGCGTTCCTAAGTTCGACCCATCGCACTCAAGTCTGCCAAAGAGCACGTCAAGCAAGCCAACTTACTCTAAAATTTTTGGTGACTTTCTTTGTGATATGGCGGCACAAGATCCTAAACTGATGGCGGTCACACCGGCTATGAGAGAAGGCTCTGGTATGGTTCGCTTCTCGAAAGAGTACCCTGAGCAGTACTTCGATGTTGCGATTGCTGAGCAACACGCGGTGACTCTGGCAACGGGCATGGCGATAGCAGGTAATCATCCTATCGTGGCAATCTACTCCACATTCCTACAGCGTGGTTATGATCAACTCATTCACGATGTGGCGATCATGAACTTACCGGTTATGTTTGCTATTGATCGCGCAGGTTTAGTGGGGGCTGACGGTCAAACACACCAAGGGGCTTTTGATCTCAGCTTCATGCGCTGCATTCCGAACATGGTCATTATGGCCCCAAGCAATGAAGATGAATGTCGTCAGATGTTATATACCGGACATATTCACAACGGACCTAGTGCAGTACGTTACCCTAGAGGCAGCGGCAATGGCACCACTCCTGAGAGTGTATTCACTGCCCTCGGCATAGGCAAAGGTCGCATTGTTAAAGAAGGTCATAAGATCGCAATTTTGTCTTTTGGTACTTTCCTTGAAAGTGCACTCGTCGCTGCAGAATCATTGGATGCGACGGTCGCAGATATGCGATTTGTGAAACCTCTGGATGAGGCGCTGATTCGTGAGCTTTGTCAGTCTCACGATGTCATAGTCACGCTTGAAGAAAATGCAATTGCAGGCGGTGCTGGTGCTGGTGTGATTGAGTTTATGATGAAAGAAAAGCTTCTCAAACCTGTCCTCAACCTCGGTTTGCCTGATCGATTCATTGCCCAAGGCACCCAAGATGAATTGCATGCAGAGCTTGGTCTAGACGCCGCTGGAATTGAACAATCAATCCGTGATTATCTCACTAAGTAGTTAAGCTGATTAACAATTTAGTCTAAATATAGAACAAAAAAAGCCGCTGAATAATATCAGCGGCTTTTTTAATAACTACATCGTGTCATAAACGCATTACGCGTTCGCTTCACGCTCTGCAATAAACGCTAAGGCCATCTTGATGCGAGCGATCACGCGCTCTTTACCAACAAGTTCCATAACGGCATCGACAGATGGAGATTGACCACCACCGGTCACCGCAACACGCAATGGCATGCCAATCTTACCCATACCGATTTCTAACTCTTCGCATACCGCTGTAATGACATTGTCTTTGATGCTTTGGGTTGTCCATTCTTCGAGCGCTTCAACTTTTGCCAACGCTGCTTCCAATGGACCTTTCGCTACACCGCGTAAGTGCTTCTTCGCCGCACCCGCTTCAAACTCAGAGAAATCTTCGTAGAAATAACGAGACTGCTCAGCAAGTTCAATCAAGGTATTACAACGCTCACCTACCAATGTAATCACTTCTGTAATCGCAGGGCCGTTATCTGTCTTAATAGTTTGCTGGTCAAGGTGCCATTGCAGGTACTTAGCCACATACTCTGGTTCCGATGTCTTAATGTAGTGGTTGTTTAACCACAACAGTTTGTCCGTATTGAACGCAGATGCCGACTTACTGATCGCACTTAGGCTAAATAAATTGATCATTTCTTCTTGGGAGAAAATCTCTTGGTCGCCATGAGACCAACCCAGACGAATCAAGTAGTTGTTTAGCGCATTTGGCAGGTAACCTTCGTCGCGGTATTGCATAACTGAAACCGCACCATGGCGCTTCGACAGTTTTGCACCGTCATCACCCAAAATCATGGCACAGTGAGCGAACGTTGGGACCGGGGCGCCTAGCGCTTCATAGATATTAATCTGACGAGGCGTGTTGTTAATATGGTCTTCACCACGAACAACATGAGTAATGCCCATATCCCAATCATCGACAACCACAACGAAGTTGTAAGTTGGCGCGCCATCAGTACGACGAATGATCAGATCATCCATTTGACTATTAGCAATCTCGATACGACCACGAATTTGGTCTTCAAAGACCACACTGCCTTCTTTAGGGTTGCGGAAGCGAATCACGCAAGCATCGCCTTCTTTAGCAGCAGCGTTAGCCGCAACAATTTTAGGATGATTTGCATCGTAACGAGGCATCTCTTTATTCGCTTCTTGCTCTGTACGAATCTCTTCAAGTAGCTCTTTAGGCGCATAACACTTGTACGCTTTATCTTCAGCAAGCAGGCGCTCAACGACTTCGTTGTAGCGATCAAAGCGTTTAGACTGGAAGTAAGGACCCTCATCCCACTCCAATCCCATCCACGTCATGCCTTCAAGAATCGCATCGACCGCTTCTTGAGAGTTACGTTCTAGATCGGTATCTTCAATACGTAAAACGAATTCACCGCCTTGGCTTTTCGCAAATAACCAAGAATACAGTGCAGTACGTGCACCACCGACGTGAAGATAGCCCGTTGGGCTTGGAGCAAAACGTGTTTTAACCGTCATTGAAAGTACCTTGTTGTCAACTGCGCACGATGCTCGTCATCGTACGTTGCAAATTTTGGACGCCATTTTATCACCTTATATTAAATCTACAACGAATTGCTTGACCTTGCCCTTGCGTCAAGGTTTATGTTGTAACCTCACACCAAGGTTTTTGAGGTTTATGATGCATCATTATGTATTGAATTTATCAGGTCTGTCTTGCTCTCGCTGTGTCAACAAACTAGAGGCGGCGCTCAACGAATCATTAAATGACATTATTATCCACTCGATCACTACGACACAATTGGAGGTTTCCTCCACATCACCATTGGCAGCGATCTACCCGATTATCTCCCAACTTGGTTACACCGCTAGTGAGACGCTTCACTTCTCGCTCACTGGATTAAGCTGTGGCAAGTGCGTGGCAAAGCTAACGCAACAATTAGAGCAGTATGACGAACTGTCCATTATCCACCTCGATAAGTTGTCACTCATTGTTAGCCGCTCGAACCCAAACATCAATATTGCCGATATCGTGACACACGCTGGCTACAAAGCGACGCCGCACACTGACGATACGCTCCGTGATCATGGTGATTTACAGGCCGACCTCGCATCAACCATAGAATCAAAACAAAGCCACGACCGAGCTTTAACCTCACCAGCACCTCAGATTAACACCCAGGACCACACCACCATCGAGAATGACCGCAGTGTTCAGCTTCTTATCCAAGGCATGACCTGTGCCAGTTGTGTGTCTTCTGTTGAGCAAGCGCTCAAACAAGTGGATGGTGTCACTCACGCGAGTGTTAACCTTGCGGAACAAAGTGCCATGATATCGATAAAAAATGACAAAGATGCCGCTGCGTTATTGATCCCGGCGATCGAAGAAGCAGGCTATCAAGCGGAAATCGTTATCGACCTTTCATCAAGCCAAGCGACCCAACAACAGCGACTGATCGATCATCAGCGGCACCAAAAGAAAAATACCATCATAGCGCTATCGCTTGGCGCGCCTTTGATGCTTTGGGGAGTACTAGGTGGCAATATGATCATTCGAAACCCTCAGGACCAAGTCGTGTGGGGCGTAATAGGTCTTGCGTGTTTATGGCTGCTTGCCACCGTTGGGCGTGACTTTTTTGTCAACGCCGCTAAAGCGCTAAAACATAAACGTGCCACTATGGATACTCTAGTGGCACTTGGTACTGGTGCGGCATGGTTTTATTCAACACTGGTCGTGATCAAACCCGATTGGTTCCCTATTCAATCTCGCCACGTATACTTCGAAGCAAGCGCAATGATTATCGGCTTGATTTCTCTCGGGCATTTTATTGAGGCCAAAGCAAAATCTAGAACAAATCAATCGCTTCAGGCATTAATGACGCTACAACCTCAACATGCTGTTGCCATTATCGACGGTAAAGATACGGTCCTCTCTATCGCAGAGATTACGCTGGGAATGACGCTGCGCATTAAGCCTGGAGAAAAAATCCCCGTAGATGCCTACGTGACGCAAGGAGAAAGCTATATTGATGAGTCCATGCTAACCGGGGAACCTATTGCAATATCAAAACAGCAAGGCGATACCGTTTCAGCTGGCACGCTCAACCGCAATGGAAGCTTAGTAGTGGTGACCACTGGAGTCGGTGCTGACACCAAACTGTCTAGAATCATCACCATGGTTCGACAAGCACAAAGCAGTAAGCCTGCTATCGCCAAATTGGCGGACTCCATTTCTGCAGTGTTTGTCCCTGTAGTGGTGGTCATCGCACTTGCATCCGCAATGCTATGGTTTTTCTTTGGACCGGAGCCTCAAGCGAGCTATATGCTTGTTGTCGCCACCACCGTGCTCATTATCGCCTGTCCCTGCGCGCTTGGCCTAGCAACCCCGCTCTCTATTACCGTAGGGGTTGGCAAAGCAGCTCAAGCTGGCATCTTAATAAAGGACGCCGACGCGCTCCAAAAACTCAGCAAGGTTAAAGCCGTTGTGTTTGATAAAACAGGGACCCTCACTATTGGCAAACCGACGGTTCAACGCGTATTTCTATTTGGTCTTTCAGAGCCGGAGCTCGCGACGCTTGTTGTGCCGCTAGAACACCGCTCAGAACACCCATTAGCGAAAGCGGTCACACAGTATTGGGAACGTATCGATACAGCGGTAGACGTCGAGAGATTTGAAAATATTCAAGGGAAAGGCGTTTCTGGCGACATTCTCGGAAAGTCTGTGCTCATCGCCTCCCTTAATCATATCCAATCTATTGGTATTGAAACGTCATCAATTAAACCGGCGTTAAAGCATAGCCGGAGACTGGCTTCTACACCGGTGATTGTTGTCGTTAACGGTCAAATTCAAGCCGTGATTGCCATCGCCGACGAAATAAAACCGGAAGCAAAACAGGCTATCGACGCGTTAACGGCGAATGGTATCCATACTGTCATGCTCACCGGGGATAACCAGCACGTAGCCAACACTGTCGCCGAACAAATTGGTGTCGCACAGACCATAGCAGAGGTGTTACCTGACGAAAAAGCCAATCATATTAAGCAGCTAAAAGCACAATACGGCAGCGTCGCAATGGTCGGCGATGGTATTAACGATGCCCCCGCCTTAGCCGTAGCTGATGTCGGTATTGCGATGGGCTCGGGCAGTGACGTAGCCATTGAGAGTGCCTCAATGACGTTACTTAACAGTAACCCCAACGCCATAAACTATGCGATTGAACTCTCGCGAGCAACGGTAAAAAACATCAAGCAAAACCTGTTTGGTGCATTCGTTTACAACTCACTCGGCATTCCTATTGCCGCCGGCGCATTGTATCCATTGTTCGGCTTTTTACTCAGCCCAGTCTTTGCCGGCGCGGCGATGGCACTGTCATCCATCACCGTTGTTACCAATGCCAATAGACTCAGACGCTTTAAAAGTAAGCACTGATCGGCTTATTAAACCCATAAACATTACGATTAAGAATAAGGAACTTACTATGTCGACTCCATCACGTTTGATACAAACTCTGACATTATCAATGGCGATGTTCACTGGTACAGCACTAGCAACGAACGTGCTTACTTACAAATCTCCTTACTGTGGATGCTGTAAAGAGTGGGTAAAGCACATGGAAGACTCAGGGTTTGATGTTTCAGTGGAAGAGCACAAAAACATGAACCCTATCAAGCAAAAATTCGGTATCACGCCTGAGCTCGCATCGTGCCATACCGCCGTTATCAATGACTTTGTATTCGAAGGACATGTTCCCGCCGAAGACATCCAGGCGTTTCTCGATAACCCACCTAAAAATGCAAAAGGGTTAGCGGTACCGGGCATGCCTCTAGGCTCACCCGGTATGGAGTATGGCGATAAAAAAGACGCGTATGAGGTCTTGGCTTACAATGAAAAAGGGCAAGTATTTAGCTATCGCTCTTATCCATAACGCTCGTTATTAATTAACGAACAAGACTCAATATTTCTGAGGTGTTGGGTTTTGTTCGTTAAAAGTTATATTTCGCCCCCACCACAATCGCATTATTCGTCACCCCAGACCGGTAATAAGCGTGGCGAAAGTTACCTTGGTTTTTGTATTCAAAATAAGGCTGCAGTGCATATTTGGTTAACGTTAAACGAAACTCATGATCCATCGAGTTATCCGTGTACGGGTACCAAGGATAGTAAGCTCCCCCCATATGGTAAACATTATTGTAATGAATCTTTATTGGGTGGGTTTTGAATTGATAAGCGATTTTGTTATCAAATCGATAATCCATATCAGGCTTATACCCCCATTTATCGTGCTTGGCGTACACCTCAATTCGAGTACGATGACTCAAAGAAACCCCTTCATCAAAGTCATAGCCTACTTTAAACAGTGGACGGTATTGCATCGTCTCACCCAATTGCATTAAATGTTCATAACCCGCTCCCAGCCAAAAACTGTCCGATAACGCGAATTTCTGTTCAATACCTAATGTTGTCAATGGCGCTCTTGCTGAATGTCCATAATAAACATCATGATGACTATGATGGTGGTCACTATGTGGGGTTGCCCCTAGTGGAATATCTTCAACTTTAAAGCGTATCGTTGTATCGGTATCGAAGGTATGCCCAGCCTCCATTTTTGCCGTAACTTTAGAGTCATAAAGGTAGGTGCTATTAAATTGAACATTACCTTCGATATAGGACGATGAGGCATACAAAGGTAACGAATAAATCAGAAAACAAAACCACAGGGTTACATAGCGAAAATAAATGTGCACAACAATATCCTTACATGCTGAAATTTGGTGAGGATAGTGCCGAGAAGATAGCTACAGGGCAAATGGAGACAATGTCAATATGAGGACAGAAGAAAAACAATCAAACAAAATATAATTAGATTAAAATCAGTGAGTTAACGAAATCCTAAGTGCCACTTTGTCAACGTACTTTGATGAATAATCTAGGGGCCGACAACCCACTAACAATAACGACCATAATTTAAGCGAAACATACCTAATAAAGTTCAGATAAAATTATCCAAAACTTTCATAAAAGATATGACGACCTATTTAGACTCATCATTTTATAGGTAAAAAAAGGCCCCTGCCGGGACCTTTACACTATGGAAATATGAACAGTTTTATCGTGGTCTTAGAAACCGTATGAAGCACCAATCAAGAATGCATTGTTAACTTTGCTACTACCATCTGGGTTTTCTAGACCGTGTGCTTGGCTACGGAACTCTAGATAAGGCTGTACACCGCTACGAGTCCATGTTGCGCGAAGCTCGTGGTCCATTGTATTAACTTTATCTGCGCCATTTTGGTCTTTGTCACCAGCTATAACATAAACGTTGTTATAAGACAGTGCTAAAGGAGTCTCTGAGAATTGGTAAGCGATTTTGTTATCTAAACGAACATCAGTATCAGACTGACGAGTTTGACCGTCTAATTGATTGTTGATATGTACACGAGTACGGTTACTTAGCGCAAGGCCATTGTCAAAATTATAGCCAATTTTAACTAACGGACGATATTGGATAGTCTCGCCATTTTGGAATAAATTGTGGTAACCAGCAGCCAACCATAGGTTGTCAGTTGCATTGAATACTTGTTCTACACCAATAGTTGTAGCAGGAAGTGGGCTAGTACCAGCTTCAGTTTTACCAATTGGGATTGCATCAATTTCCATCAGAACAGTCGTATTCGTATCAAACGTATGACCAGCTTCTAAAGTCGATGTCTGTTTTGCTCCCTGTAAGTAACTATCGTGAAACTGAATGTTACCAGTTACGTAAGAAGAACCAGCGAATGCGCTGGTAGATGCTACTGCTAGTGCGGTTAGGGCGAGAACTTTTTTCATTATAAATACCTATTTAGTTGTTTGTGTGACCGCTTATCTTGCCGTCTTGATTCATTGCCTCTTTGGCTTGGGAGCAATTTAACGACAATTAATTCGCGCAAACAAATAAACACTTCATTTTAGTGATCATTCGCACACTAAAATGACAAAATAAATATAAATATAAATATAAATACATTAAAATCAACACTTTAAATTAAAAACCTAAACCTAAAAAAACTCATTAAGAAAACGTACCATGATAGAAATCACAGAAACATCGGCGATTTCCCGCCACAAACACAACGAAATAAGTAATATGACGCGTTTCTCGCTATAGATAAGGTTGAAAGTGTGATTTAGATCTTGTGATTTAGCTTTTCAACTTAGTTAATTCTTACCGTTAATTATCGAAGAGAATCAAGAAACTCGCCATCCGCCAATCGTCTCAAGCACACCAAAAAGTAGGAACAACGGTCTTCATCAAATCTAGTGCTTGCTCCGAATCTTTCTTTCAAAGAAAATAAACCCACTAATAAGGTTGCAATGACAGTGACCATGAGGAGATGAATCTTGTTGATTATGGATCTAAAAAAATGGTGCTTTGTTTTATTTGTCAGCGGCATATTTAATGCGCAAGCAGAACCATTAGTGTGGAAAGCATCGAAGGGACCGCAAACCTTTTATATTATCGGAACCGTACATCTAGGTAATGCTTCAATGTATCCCCTACCTCAAGTATTGATTGATAACCTAATGAGTAGTGATGCCGTTATTATTGAGGCCGATTTGACGGAATCCGTAACAATGCCTACCGCCACTAATCACCAACCAATCAAATCCTCACTTGATAGCAAAGAATTCGCGCAGCTTAAGAAGATAGCCACCCACTCCGGGATGAACGTGGAAACAGTAGCAGCATTAGCGCCGTGGCAAGTCGCTCTCATACTACAAAATCATCAATTTCAAAGTTTAGGTTTTCATTCCGATTATGGTGTGGACAGCACTATCGTAAAACTGGCGATGAAGCACGACATTCCCATTCACGGATTGGAATCTCTTCAATTTCAAATCGACTTGTTATCGAAGCAAGAGGATGACGGCGTCAATATGCTTAAGCAAACCCTGACTGAATGGGATGAAAGCGGCCAGAATGTCGAGTGCTTGATTGAGTCCTGGAAAATGGGTGATATTCAGAACTTAAATCAACTACTCGACGAGGCCTCCAAGGACGCTAAATTTGAACAAGACTTTATTGTAAATAGGAATTATGATTGGGTTGAGAAGCTCAATTCAGATCCGGTATTTTCTAGTGGCACATTTACGGTTGCTGTGGGGACACTTCATCTTGTGGGGCAAACGAGTTTATTACAGTTATTAACTAAAGAAAATTTTAATACTCAGCTCATTACAACCCCAAACAAAGCGAATTGCACAACTTTATGACTATTATCACGTCTCATTTTTAAGACACCATTTTGATGCTAATTTAAATATTGAGTTTATTTACACAATAAACTCAATCCATTTCATATTAACAATGTAGAATCAACAAACTATTTTATAAGTGACTGATAAATAAACCTTATCTTAGTAAGCCCTAAGATTATGCTAGAAACTAAGTAAGAGAATCAATCTAAATCGCCAGCAAAACCATACCACTTCTATTAATACACCGGATCACTAATGCGATAAATTTCAATCTGTTATTAATTTTCTTTATGTATTAACACTAACTTATTTTAAATAAAAAAATTTAAAATTTAACTATTTTACTTTGATTTTCCATAATGTACCCCTCACAATAAATGCGACTCCGGTCACATTTATTAATAATTATAGAGCGAGTACACAATATGAAATTGAAAAAAATAAGTCTTATCTTGTTCTCTTTGGCAATATTCTCACTACCTAATATCGCGAGCGCGAGTAATGGGGGAGGAAATGTAATTGGAAGCGTCGTTCAGTGCACACTTCCCGATGGAACTCAAACCGTAACTTATCAGCTATATTGTAAACTGGATGATGGACAAGCTCGATACTAATTATTTATTGGCCTCATTTTTTGTATCTTTGAGGCCATTGATTATAGGGCATTCACTCTCTTCATTACCGGGACACAATTGTGACCACTGCTCCAGTTTGTCACACATATTTTGAAGAAGGTCCAACTGGTTTTTAAGTTCGATAAGTTTTTCTTCAACAATTGATTTCACGTCAGCACTTAATCTTTGAGGGTTTTTTTCTATGCAGAGTAACGTTTTACACTCTTCTAATGAAAATCCTGATTTTCGTGCGTTATTGACAAAATTAAGATCGTTTGTTTGCGATTGGGTATAAATGCGGTATCCATTTAGCTCTCGAGATGGTGAAGAAACAATACCCTTACTTTCGTAGAGTCTAATTGATTTTTGAGAAAGGCCTGTTATTTTTGATACTTCACTTATCTTCATAAACAAGCCTTACTCTCGCTAAAATTACTGACTAAGTAGCCACGCCAATATAGATTGCCTTTCTGATATTGTCGCTTCCTTGTACCAGTATTGCATCATATCCGTTGATTGTGAATCCAAAGGTAGCTCAGTAACGATTGACTTACGATTCTCAACCGCCCATGTCACAAACTCATCTTTTTCATTTGAAGATGCTTTATCATACCAATACTGAATCATATCGACAGATTGATTATTGCCTGATGGCGCAATAACTGCAGCACTTGTTGCAGTAGCCACTGCTGCCGCATGAACTGGCGAGTCTAATTCTGTTTTCAATGCTTCGATATAACCAGCCGCTAATCGAAATGAAACTTGGTAGCTGCTATTTGTCACAAGATTAAAAACGAAGTCTTTCTCACCAACCGCTTTCCACGTAGCGGCATCAACTGGAAAGCTAAAATACTGCGTTGCTGTGCACTGCTCAGTGCAAATACTTGTTGACGGTTTTGTTGCTTGAAGTCCAACCGTTTTACCGTCATATGAAGCATCGGTAAACTCTGTATACGATTTAAAATACGTCACCTCCATATTAACGTAGCCAGTCATGTCGTGCTCATGAGCATTTTGTTTTTTTGATAAGGCGAGGACAACCTGTGATTTAACAATGTCTCCCCCATTTATCGAGTCAGTTATCGGATTGTAGTTTTTTCCAATAACAACAACTTTACCTTCCTTTGAGCTCACAGATTCAACAGATTGGGAAAAATCGCTTTTTGAATCAAGAGAAGAACATGCTCCCAACATAAACAACGACAACACAACAGCAGTTTTTCTAAACATATTCCTCTCCTTTGGAAAAAAGCGTTAACATTAACCGTTAACGCTCACCTTGTACTTACATAAGTTTAATTGCGATACAGCATAACGTTAGAAGCCGTATTCTAAGCCTACGCGCGTCACGATATCTGAACGGTTATCAGAGCTGTCTTTTACATTCGTGGTACGTTGCGCTACACGAATATATGGAACAAACCCATTGACAACCGCCATCAATTGACCCGATATAGTATTTTCAGCATCATCTTGTGACACGCCACCTTTTTCAGAATCTAAATTAGCCGCATAGCCGAGTTTAAAGCCGATCGGTCCATTCCAGTACTGACCAATGACAGAGTATGAACCTTGATCATGTGTCACATTATTCTGATCCAGTTGCTCATGCTTATAAGCTGCCGCCAAGCCAAATCCAGCTGGTAACGCTAAATCAAAACCAACAAGATAAGCTAGAGTATCTGTATCACCCGTTGTGCTCCCTGGTATTTTGATCACGTCACCAGGTACATATGTACCATTAGTAGCATCCGTTCCACCTTCCTGGGCAACCTTATATTCATCTTTAGTTGTAGTCCCTGAACGCTTACCAGACTCAACTGCCCCCATCAACGTTAACTTCTCAAAAGCATATTTAGCGTTTGCACTTCCGAAGTATGTATCTCGTGTAGCTGAACCAGCACCACCACCATTGTCGTCATCGTCACGGCCAACAGAGGCTGCAAATGTAAATCCACCAAATTTTGGAGAGTCATATCGAACTTGGTTTGATTGGCGATCATAGTGTGCGTTAATACCCCCCCAATCAAAGACAGAGCCAAGACCTGGATTAGAGAAAGGCCAATCTACAATTTCATACAATGGCGTCAGCACACGACCGACTCTAACGTTACCCCAATCACCTGATAATCCAATAAACGTATCACGGAAGCCCAAGACACCACCAGCCGTTCCGCCGTGAGCCCAGTCCGTATTATCAACGTAGCCTGATTCTATTTGCATTGTCACACGAATACTGTCGGTCATATCACCAGACGCTCGGAAGCCAATACGTGATTCATTCTCAACGACAAAACCTGCGCTATCGCTCTCTTTATCCGTTACGTTATAGTTGACGGTAGAAATAGCCGCTACGCCGTAGACTTCAACGTCAAAGGGTGAGTTAATACCAACTTGACCACCATCCCCTTCATCAGCGAAAGAACCAAATGAAACGATTGACGCCACTGCTGCACCGATGAGAGTGCGTTTAAACATTTTTTCCATGGAATAAACTCCTAAAAATGGATATAGCTGTTTTTTAATATTTCGCCTTAAGTTGGCCGCCGAAGGGAAATATTTCCTTTTAATTTTAGTAATCAGTTTACGCTGATTAATTTCCTGTCTACACCGTGTGTATCCATATCCACAAGACTAACTTTGCGACAAAAAATATCAATTAACCGTTTACTTTCCATATGAAAAATAGGAGGCACTGCAAACTTTTACCTCACTTATTGATGAAGATCTTATTTTTCACATCAAAAAATAAAAAAACCTTTAAGCCATTATTTATCAATAAGTTAATGAAAATAAAAAACAAAATAAAGTGACATGCCTCGCACTGGTTTTTTATTTCACGGCTATCAACAAATAAATTAAACCTTGATCACAACATTATTAATACAAATAACAACGAAAAATAATCTTGAAGTCACTCGCAAAAAAAAGGACCTCAAGAGAGGTCCTTTTTAAATTCATAATAAATGTTTATGGTATTAAATCTATCAAATCTTGTTCTGTTTTAATTTCAACACCGAGCTCTTGAGCCTTCGCTAATTTTGAACCGGCATTATCACCAGCAAACAATATATCGGTCTTTTTTGAAACACTGCCAGTGACCTTAGCACCCAATGCTTGCAATGCGGCTTTTGCATCACCACGGTTTAATTGCGACAGTGATCCAGTCAGCACTACGACCTTCCCTAGGAGCGGCTGTGGCGTATCTTCACTCGGGTGTTCAACATCAGCCCAATGAACACCCGCCTCAATAAGCGAAGCGATAACATGACGATTTGATTCAGCTGCAAAGAAGAAGCGAATATGCTTCGCGACAATCTCACCGACATCTTGAACGTCGATCAATGCCTCATGACTGGCATCAATAATGGCATCCAGTGTCTTAAAATGCGCGGCGAGATTTGCCGCGGTTGCTTCCCCAACCTCTCGGATACCGAGAGAGTACAAAAAACGAGCCAGCGTGGTTTCTTTGGATACCTTGAGTGCATTCACTACATTTTGAGCTGACTTAGGTCCCATCCGCTCAAGCACCGTGAGTACGCCTGCTGACAACTTGAATAAATCCGCCGGTGTTTCCACCATTTCTTTGTCAACAAGCTGTTCAATAACTTTGTCACCGAGTCCATCAACATCCAAGGCCTTGCGTGACACAAAGTGTTTTAAGGCCTCTTTTCGTTGTGCTTGGCATACTAATCCTCCAGTACAACGAGCTACCGCTTCCCCCTCTATCCGTTCGATCCCAGATGCGCATACTGGGCATACTGATGGGAAAGTGATAGCAGAGGCGCTCTCAGGACGTCGCTCTGGTACAAAAGCAACAATCTGTGGGATCACGTCCCCCGCTCGTCTCACAATAACGCTATCACCTACTTTCACACCAAGGCGTTCAATCTCATCCGCATTATGCAAGGTGGCATTGCTAACGGTGACACCGCCAACAAAGATTGGTTCGAGTTTGGCAACAGGTGTAATCGCACCAGTGCGCCCAACTTGAAACTCAACACTATTAAGTGTTGTGATCTCTTCTTGCGCGGGAAACTTGTAAGCAATCGCCCAACGAGGCGCCCTCGCAACAAAACCTAACTGCTCTTGTAATGAGATATCGTCGACCTTAATGACCACGCCATCAATCTCATACGCTAACGCATCACGTTTATCTGAAATCGCTTTATGATAGGCCTTCACCTCTTCGATATCTTTCACGCGTAGCGTTTCCGGCCCCATAGGAAAACCCCAAGATTTAAGCTTGGTGAGCCTATCGAAATGACTTGGAGGCAGCTCGGCACCTTCTACAACACCAAGGCTGTAAGCATAAAAGCTGAGAGGACGAGTAGCCGTAATGCGCGAATCAAGTTGACGTAAGCTCCCTGCTGCCGCATTACGCGGGTTAACAAACACCTTATCGCCTTTCCTTGCCGCTAATGCATTCATTTTGTCAAAGCCGGCCTTAGGCATAAACACTTCACCACGCACCTCTAAGCGGGCAGGCACGTCATTTCCTTGCAGTTTCAGTGGAATTGCGCTGATTGTACGGACATTTTCTGTAATATTTTCACCCGTTGCGCCATCACCACGTGTCGCAGCTTGCGTCAGTATTCCGTTTTCATACATTAAGCTCACTGCCAGCCCATCCAGTTTCACTTCACAACAATAGGCGCCAACATCAATACGATTAACACGGTCGGCAAGACGTTTATTGAAATTCTCTAGGTCTTCATCAGAGAAGGCATTATCCAAAGACAACATTGGAATCTCATGCTTCACTTGGGTAAATCCGTCTAATGGCATACCGCCAACGCGTTGGCTTGGAGAGTCCACTGATACCCACTCTGGGTGCTCAGCTTCAATGCTCAGCAACTCCTGCATCAAGCGATCGTATTCCGCATCGGGAATGGCGGGCATATCCTCCACATAATACTTTACTGCGTGATGGTGCAGTTGCTCTTTTAGTTCATTTAAACGTTGCTGAGACATGTTTTCTATCCTGATTGTACTGATAAAAAAGGCTCCTATTAGTAGGAGCCTTTTATTACTAATAAATAACGGTGGTGCTACGCACCGGATTTAGCGCGGCTAAAATCTTGAATCTGTTTTTTGTAGGCATCAATACGTGATGGTGTCAGTAAATTGCGCTGATCATCTAACACGTTGCCACTCACATCGTCCGCTATTTGCTGGGCGGTTCTCAACATAAGCTTGAAATTTTGTTCCGCTTCACCAAAGCAAGGAAGAGTCATGAAGAAAGAAATACCTTTAGTAGTAAAAGTATCAGGATCATCATGATGCAGCGTACCGGGTTGCATCATATTCGCGACACTAAATAATACCTTACCGGTCCCCGATAAATCAGCATGGCGGTGGAATATGTCCATATCGCCATAAATAAGCCCGTTTTGACGCATGCTATCAAACAATTTCGTGCCTACGAATGGTTCACTGCCTGCACAATGTACGTTCATAACGATGACCTGCATGGCAGGCTCTTCTGGTTCCTCAACCACGGGTTCAACCGGCTTGCTCGTTGGTGATGCCACGACCTGATCAGCCGAGTGAGGCTTATCGTCTAGCGCCACACTACTTTCAGCCAGCGACGTGTTCTCTTCAACCACCGACGCATTTTCAACGCGCGCATAGGCGGGCTTATCGAAATCGCTTTGATCAATATCAGTAGAGCTAAAGGTAACCGTTGGCTCTAGAGGCGTGATTTCTTCCACCGACTCTTTCGCACTAAACGAAGGAATATCGTCTGATTCAACGCTAGGCTCGACAAATCCGGGTGCTGTGTCATGCCTCGTCGCCTCATAATCACGCTCATGGTGATCACTGACATCATCAAGAGGATCAAACGCAGGCGTTTGTTGGCTTAGACCGAAATCGGGTTCCGTTCTTACCTTACGTACAATCTCAAAATCATCTTCTGGTGCGACATACTGATCATCGTCATCAGATTTTTCATCAATATTACCCAGAGGTCGATCACCAAACTTCTTCTGACCTTCCTTTTTGCTTGACCATAAGCCATGAAACAACAGCGCCGCTATGGCTAAGGCACCGACAATAATGAGTACGAATCGCAATTCCTGCATTGTTTGCTCTCAATGTTATAAAAATAGTCCTTATCGAAGTGCCAAAACACTCCCAACCATCTTACTTTACCAAAACTCTACCTATTATTAGAACACCTTAGTATAAGAAGTTTGTGATTTCCTTAGACCTTTTTTGTTATAGTCGCCTTTCTGCCCCTCAAAATGACTACAAAAGGAGCTGAATTTGAACAAGGCTACTACCGGATTTGGTTATTTCTACCAAGGTTTCCAGCTTGCTTTCACGCCAGGCATTCGTCGCTACGTCATTATGCCTTTACTCGCGAATATTTTATTGGTGGGATCGGCAATGTATTATCTGTTTGCCAATCTGAATGTGTGGATTGAGGATTGGATCGGCGCCCTTCCCGAGTTCTTATCGTGGTTGAGCTATATACTATGGCCTTTGCTCACGCTCACTATCTTAGCAACGTTCTCGTACTTTTTTAGCACCCTCGCAAATTTCATTGCTGCGCCGTTCAATGGGCTCCTAGCGGAAAAAGTGGAAGAATCACTAACGCAACAGAAAGTATCCGATGATGGCATCATGAGTATGGTGAAAGATGTGCCACGTATCATGGCCAGAGAATGGCGCAAACTGCGCTACGTCTTGCCCAAAGCCATTGGGCTTTTCCTTTTGCTGCTTATTCCAGCACTTGGACAGACCGTCGCGCCATTCCTTTGGTTTATTTTTACCGCGTGGATGCTGGCAATCCAATACTGTGATTACCCGTTTGATAACCATAAAGTCCCATTTAATGACATGCGGTTATCGCTAAAACAGAAACAAGGTAAGAGCTACACCTTTGGTGCCATGGTTGCGTTATTTACATCGATTCCAATTTTGAATCTTTTTGTCATGCCAGTTGCGGTGTGCGGTGCCACTGCCATGTGGGTACAGGAATTTAAAGACCAGCACAAATAACCACAGCGATTTAGTCTCGCTATCGTATCTTCGAATATAGCTACGGTCTGTTAGGTAAAGAGGATTCAGCCTCTTTACCTAACCTCTGCTTCGAACTTAACGTTTGATGGAAGTCTTTGTCTTTATTCTCGAACCATCAAGGCTTAAGTGCACGCCGACTAAAGCTATCATTACCACATTGAACACAGTTAATAATCACTGTTGGGTGATTGTATTCACTGCGATGACCACACTCTTCACAGACCAACACCCCCAAGCCAATCATCTCCCCTGTATTGTAAACACCTTGGTGTTCTAAATCTTGAAACAACTCAACCCATTCAACTCGAGTTTTATCCGTAATATCCAACAAGCCTTGCCAAACCGAATTGGCCACCATTAAATAAAAGGGCCCACTTTTGCTTTCTTCGTAGTTGTCAGCAAACTCTTTCAAATCAGAATTGATATAGGCAGAAATGAGCGCCATTTCATCCTTCGTCATATCATTCGCGGCTTCAATCACTGACCCCGATTTTTCAAGTACATGCTGTACCTCCTCTGGGCTGTGCTTAAGATTATCAACCACATCTTCGATCATCTCTTCATAACTGGTTTTACGCTTCGGCATAGATCCCCCTAATGTAACGGAATAAATTGGAGTGCAGCTAGGCAGTATACGGAACAAACCAGCGCAAACTATGCACTATAGAATCGTTCCAGACTGGCGTTCCAGTTCATGAACGCCGTCAACAAGGCTGCGACTTCGTATATGAAGGGCATATTGACTATTGTTGACCGCGCCTGCTTTAGGTATTCTATGATGATCTAGTAGTTTCTGTTTTAACAGAACTCACAAATTCCAAGATAACCGGAAATCATCGATGCAAGAACAATACAACCCGCAAGAGATTGAACGTAAAGTTCAGGCACACTGGGACAACAATAAGACCTTTGTTGTAAGTGAAGACCCAAATAAAGAAAAATTCTACTGCTTATCTATGTTCCCGTACCCAAGTGGTCGACTGCACATGGGTCACGTTCGTAACTATACCATCGGTGATGTGGTTTCTCGCTTCCAACGCCTGCAAGGTAAAAATGTAATGCAACCAATCGGTTGGGATGCATTTGGCCTGCCTGCGGAAAATGCAGCTGTTAAAAACAACACAGCGCCTGCACCATGGACTTACGAAAACATTGAGTACATGAAAAACCAGCTTAAACTTTTAGGCTTTGGTTACGACTGGACCCGTGAATTCGCAACGTGCACACCTGAATACTACCGTTGGGAACAAGAGTTCTTCACTAAGCTTTATGAAAAGGGGCTAGTTTACAAGAAGACATCTTCTGTGAACTGGTGTCCAAACGACCAAACCGTTCTTGCAAATGAGCAAGTTGAAGATGGCTGCTGCTGGCGTTGTGACACCCCTGTAGAACAAAAGAAAATCCCACAATGGTTCATTAAGATCACTGAGTATGCTCAAGAGCTACTCGACGACCTAGACAACCTTGACGGTTGGCCTGAAATGGTTAAAACCATGCAGCGCAACTGGATCGGTCGCTCTGAAGGTGTCGAGCTATCTTTCACTGTTAACGGTGAAGAAGCACCACTAGAAGTGTACACAACTCGTCCAGACACGCTAATGGGCGTTTCTTACGTCGCGATTGCTGCTGGTCACCCACTTGCAGAGAAAGCGTCTAAGAACAACCCTGAGCTTGCTGCATTCGTTGAAGAGTGTCGCAACACTAAAGTTGCTGAAGCAGAATTAGCAACCATGGAAAAGAAAGGCATGGACACTGGCCTAACCGCTGTCCACCCTCTTAACGGTCGTGTTGTTCCTGTTTACGTAGCAAACTTCGTACTGATGGATTACGGCACAGGTGCGGTAATGGCGGTTCCTGCTCACGATCAACGTGACTACGAGTTCGCGACAAAGTACGGCATCGACATTATTCCTGTAATCAAGCCTGAAGACGGCTCTGAGCTCGATGTATCTGAAGCGGCTTACACTGAAAAAGGGGTATTGTTCGATTCAGGTGAATTTGATGGCCTTGCGTTCCAAGAAGCCTTCAATGCTATCGCTGCAAAGCTTGAAGCTGAAGGTAAAGGTAAGAAGACGGTAAACTTCCGCCTACGTGACTGGGGTGTCTCTCGTCAGCGTTACTGGGGTGCTCCAATCCCAATGGTAACGACTGAAGACGGTGAAGTTCACCCAGTACCAGCAGACCAACTGCCGGTCATTCTTCCAGAAGACGTAGTCATGGATGGCGTAACAAGTCCAATTAAGGCTGATAAGTCTTGGGCTGAGACGACATTCAACGGCGAACCTGCTCTACGTGAAACCGACACCTTCGATACGTTCATGGAGTCGTCTTGGTACTATGCTCGCTACTGTTCACCACAAGCTGATGACATTCTAGATCCAGAGAAAGCAAACTACTGGCTACCCGTTGATCAATACATTGGTGGTATTGAACACGCCTGTATGCACTTGCTGTACTCTCGCTTCTTCCACAAATTACTTCGCGATGCTGGCTACGTTACCTCAGATGAGCCATATAAGCAGTTGCTTTGCCAAGGCATGGTACTTGCTGACGCGTTCTTCCATACCAACGAAAAAGGTACGAAGGAGTGGATCGCTCCAACGGATGTGACGATTGAACGTGACGCAAAAGGCCGTATAGAAACAGCGGTAGACAGTCAAGGCCGCAACGTTGAGCACTCAGGCATGATCAAAATGTCTAAGTCGAAAAACAACGGTATCGATCCTCAAGAGATGGTCGATAAATATGGTGCTGATACCGTTCGTCTATTCATGATGTTTGCTTCACCAGCGGACATGACACTTGAATGGCAAGAATCTGGCGTTGAAGGGGCCAATCGCTTCCTAAAACGCGTATGGAAACTGGTGAACGATCACGCATCAAAAGGTGCGGCAGAATCCGTCGATACGGGTACATTATCATCAGACCAAAAAGCATTGCGTCGTGATGTTCACAAAACCATTGCTAAAGTAAGCGATGATATTGGCCGTCGTCAAACGTTCAATACCGCCATCGCAGCCATTATGGAGCTGATGAACAAGCTAGCTAAAGCGCCGCAAGCATCAACTCAAGATCGTGCCATCCTCGATGAAGCGCTAAAAGCTGTCGTTCGTATGCTATATCCAATGACACCACACATCTCTTACGAAATGTGGATGACATTGGGAGAAGCAAATGTTGACTCATCAACATGGCCAGAGTTTGATGAAAACGCATTGGTTGAAGATGAAAAAACCATTGTGGTTATGATCAACGGCAAACTACGCGCGAAGCTGCTTGTCGCGGCAGACGCCACTGAAGAACAAGTAAAAGAGCTTGGTCTAAAAGATGAAAATGCCATTAAGTTCCTTGATGGACTTACCATACGTAAAGTGATTTATGTTCCTGGCAAACTACTGAATATCGTAGCAAACTAGACAATATATGACGAAAGTCGCAGGCACCTAACCTGCGACTTTTATTGTTTCGTACGTTATCTTATTGAGATTAGAATTCATCAACATCACACTCACTGTTTTATGTAAGCCTCTTGATAGGACGTTTACATAAACCATTGTCTAACGAGTAAGCGGTATTATGCGCCTGTTAAAACACAATCTATTCAAACTCTGTTCCGTACTTTTACTCACGTCATTACTGAGCGCTTGTGGTTTCCACCTGCGTGGTGAGTACTCAGTGCCAGATGACATCAAAAAAATCTCCGTTACTAGCTTTGATCAATACAGTCTCATCACTCGTCAAATCAAGGAACAACTGCGCCTAAGCCAAATCGAACTTGTCCAACCCAATATGAATATCCCTAACCTTCATATTACGGGTGAAGCCACGAGCGATCGCACACTTTCTTTGTATCAAAACACCCGAGCGGCCGAGAAAGAAATCACTTATGAAGTCAACTATCGGGTTACCATACCTGACGTAGGGTCTAAAGATTTTGTTGCTACAATGACGCGTAGTTACCTCGACAACCCATTGTCAGCGCTTGCTAAATCTGCCGAGCGAAAACTCTTAGAAAATGAAATGCGCGAGCTAGCGGCTCAGCAGATGATGCGCCAAATGGCACGCTTAAAAACAGAGATCGAAGAGTTTGAGCAACACCAACAAGACGTTGAAAGCACAAGCGAAACGCCAGAAACCGCGTCTCGTTCATAGCACCACCTCAAGGAATTCATGTGAAAGTTTTCGCCGATCGTCTCGCTGAGTCACTCGCTCAGCGATGGTACGGGTGCTATCTGCTGTTTGGTAATGAACCCCTTTTCATCCAAGACAGCCGTATCGCTATTATTGCCAAAGCAAAATCGCTGGGGTTTGAAGAACACCACCGTTTTGTCGTAGATGCGTCTATCGACTGGAATGATGTTTTTGATTGCACCCAAGCGATGAGCCTGTTTTCCGCCAAGCAAATTATCGAAATAGAGCTGCCTGAATCAGGCGTCAACGCCGCAATTTCCAAGCAGCTTGCCGAAATTGCGACTCATCTCCATGAAGATATTGTGCTCATTGTATCTGGCAGTAAGTTAACCAGAGCACAAGAGTCAGCCGCTTGGTTTAAGGCGTTAAATGGGTGTCACGTTAGCTGCGTAACGCCCGATATAAAGCGTCTACCTCAATGGGTAATGCAGCGTTGTAAATCCGTGAAGCTTATGCCTGATCATGAAGCGGTACAGTTACTTTGTCAGTGGCATGAGGGCAATTTATTTGCCTTGTCTCAAAGCCTTGAGAAACTCACCTTATTGTACCCTGATGGGCAACTCACTCTAATTCGAGTCCAAGAGGCACTAAGCCGTCATAATCACTTTACCGTTTTTCACTGGATTGATGCGATGTTAGAGGGCAAAGGCAAACGCGCTCAGCGTATCCTAACTCAACTAGAATCAGAAGGTATTGAGGCCGTTATCTTACTTAGAACAATTCAAAGAGAATTATTCCAACTGGTAAAGATGCAACAAGCCCTTACCCAATCATCAATGGCTCAGGTCTTTGATCAATTTCGTGTATGGCAAAATAAAAAGCCGTTGTATAACGCTGCATTAACACGCCTATCAGCAACTCGACTCAGACAATCGATACAGCTCTTAGCCTTGATCGAGATTCAAGCTAAGACTCAGTATGACCAAAGCCCCTGGCCACTTATTCACCAGTTGTCGATGAACTTGTGCGTAACTGACACACCGATGTCTTTACAGCCTTAAAACCTGTTATAATCCCAAGATCAATGTCATGGAAAATGCCATTGACCCGATTTATTACCTGAAAAGAGGAACACCCCTTGCAACACGAAGAATTGAAATTATTTCTCGCTGACAAAGCCGATGACATGAAAGCCGTAGATATCGTCACCATCGACGTAGTGGGCAAATCAAATGTCACTGACTTTATGATCGTGTGTACAGGTACATCAAAACGCCACGTCATCTCGATTGCTGACCATGTTGCATCGGAAGTCAAAAAAGTCGGTGTTGAGCCACTGGGTGTCGACGGTGAACAAGAAGGCGAATGGGTAGTCGTTGACATGGGCTCAACGATGCTGCACGTCATGCAAGAACAACACCGTGAGCTTTATCAATTAGAAAAACTCTGGGGCTAGTCGTTTGAAACTACAACTCATTGCCGTTGGGACCAAAATGCCTAAATGGGTAGAGGAAGGCTTTCAAGAGTATCGCCGCCGCTTCCCACACGATATGCCTTTGGAACTTATTGAGATCCCGGCAGGTAAACGCGGCAAGAACGCCGATATTGCACGCATCTTACAAAAAGAAGGCGAAGCGATGTTGGCAGCGGTTCCAAAGGGAAATCGAGTCGTCACCTTAGATATTCCGGGAAAAAAATGGGATACGCCTCAACTTGCCGAGCAATTGGAGAGTTGGAAGCTTGATGCACGAGATGTATCGATTTTGATTGGTGGCCCTGAAGGACTCGCTCCAGCTTGTAAGGCAGCGGCCGATCAAAGCTGGTCGCTATCAGCTTTAACACTGCCGCACCCATTGGTACGAATAGTGATGGCTGAAAGCTTGTATCGAGCTTGGTCTATTACCACTAATCATCCCTACCATCGAGAGTAGTTTCACCCCCTATGAGACTTAAACGTAGCCAGATAAGAGACCATCAGGCAGAAGCGCGACTGTTTAAAAGTCGCGCTTTCGTATCCTTCATTTTCATTATAGTGATGATGATCGTTCTGGTCGCTAACCTTTACAACATCCAGATTAACCAATATCAAGACTATAAGACACGTTCAAACGATAACCGTATCAAGGTCGTGCCAATCGCCCCGAACAGAGGGTTAGTCTACGATAGAAACGGCATACTGCTCGCTGAAAACCGCCCTGTTTTCAACTTAGAAGTCATACCTGAAAAAGTCAAAGACATGGATCAAACCATCCAAGACTTACGTCAGTACCTTGATATTCCTGATGAAAGGATTGAAGCCTTCGAACGCGAGCGAAAACGTACTCGACGATTTAAGTCAATTCCACTTTTGACGCAACTCAACGAACAACAAGTCGCTACTTTCTCTGTTCACCAACATAAATTTCCTGGTGTCGAAATCGCCGCCACGCTAAAACGTTACTACCCATACGGGGAGGTGCTTACTCACGTAATCGGCTACGTTTCCCGTATCAATGACCGCGATATCCAGCGCCTTACCCGCGAAGAAAAAATATCGAATTATCAAGCTACTAGAGATATCGGCAAACTGGGAATAGAACGCTATTACGAAGACTTACTGCACGGTACGGCTGGCTACCAAGAGGTAGAGGTCAATAGCCGTGGTCGAGTACTTCGTACGCTTAAATTTGTCCCACCGACCCCTGGCAACGACATTGTTTTAAACCTAGACATAAAGCTGCAGCTCAAGGTTCATAACCTCCTTGCAGGCCGTCGCGGCTCTGCCATTGTTCTCGACCCAACCGATAACGGTGTCTTAGCTATGGTATCAAGCCCTAGCTATGATCCTAACGCCTTTGTAAATGGCATATCAAGTAAGGCTTATCGAGCATTGCTTGACGATAAAAACCGCCCATTAGTCAATCGTGCAACACTGGGTATTTACCCACCCGCGTCTACAGTAAAACCCTTTATTGCTGTTGCTGCGCTGCAAGAGGGCGTCATTACACCAACGACAAGCCGTAATGATCCAGGCTACTGGCGTATTCCAAACTCAAAAACCCGTCCCTATCGGGATTGGTTACGCTGGGGACACGGCAAGGTAACTATTGTCAAAGCCATCGAAGAATCTGTTGATACCTTTTTCTACCAAATTGCTTATGACATGGGGATTAACCGGTTATCCTCGTGGATGATGATGTTTGGATTTGGTGACTACACTGGCATTGATATTCATGAAGAGAGCAAGGCTAATATGCCAACTCGTGAGTGGAAAATGGCGAGACATCGCACACCTTGGTACCAAGGCGATACCATCCCTGTAGGCATCGGCCAAGGCTACTGGACGGCGACGCCAATGCAAATTGCTAAGGCAACCTCGGTTCTCGTTAATAGAGGGGAGGTGCTCTCTCCACACCTACTACGAGCAACCATCAACAACGGCGATAGCTTTGATAAGCAAACCTTGGTCGAGGTTGATAGCCGGCCTCCAATTACCGGAGTGCAAAAACGTTATTGGGATCTTGCACTTGAAGGCATGCGACGTGTTAACCATGGCGTAAAAGGTACCGCACGTCGCTCGTTTAAAAACATGCCATATCAATCTGGCGGTAAATCCGGCACCGCGCAAGTGTTTAGCCTAGGGCAAGACGAAGAGTACAATGCGGATGAAATCGCCGAGCACCTAAAAGATCACGCATTGTTTACTGGGTTTGCCCCGTTTGACCACCCAAAAGCGGTCGTGACAGTGGTGCTAGAGAATGCAGGTGGCGGGTCCACCAATGGTGCCCCCGTGGTTAGGCAAGTCTTTGACCTTGCACTCAGTGAAAATGAAGAGAGTGAAGAAGAATAATGAAATTCGACCCATCGACAGGACAAAATCGATTCCTGCTTGAACGCTTTCACATAGACCTGCCTCTTCTGCTGGGTATCCTAGCGCTAATGGGGTTTGGTCTGGTTGTGATGTACAGCGCGAGCGGACAAAATCTTGCGATGATGGATAGGCAAGCCATGCGTATGGTACTGGCTTTAGTTGTAATGATTGGCCTCGCACAACTCTCACCACGAACCTACGAAACGCTGGCGCCTCTGATGTTTTTTACCGGTGTCATTCTCTTACTCGGCGTCTTGTTTTTTGGTGAGTCATCTAAAGGTGCTCAGCGGTGGCTAAACCTTGGATTCGTCCGCTTTCAGCCCTCAGAGCTCCTGAAACTTGCGGTCCCTCTCATGGTGGCAAGATATATAGGCAAACGCTCGCTGCCGATTAGCTTTCAAACCTTGATCGTGTCGTTAATCATGGTCATGGTGCCCACCATTCTCATTGCGAAACAACCCGACCTTGGTACCTCAATCCTGATTGCTGCCTCAGGCATATTCGTTATTTTTCTGGCCGGTATTAGCTGGAAAATCATTACGGGGGCCGCCATTGCGGTGGGGGCTTTTATTCCTGTATTGTGGTTTTTCCTAATGCGCGAATATCAGAAGGTACGAGTGAGAACCTTATTTGACCCAGAGTCCGACCCACTTGGCGCAGGTTATCACATCATCCAAAGTAAAATTGCTATTGGTTCGGGTGGTTTAGCCGGCAAAGGTTGGCTACACGGCACACAATCACAGTTAGAATTCTTACCTGAACGCCATACTGACTTTATCTTTGCAGTCATCGCAGAGGAATGGGGTATGATAGGTATCTTGCTGCTATTATCACTTTACTTGTTTATTATCGGACGTGGTCTTTATTTGGCCAGCTCAGCCCAAACGGCTTTTGGTCGAATGATGGCGGGCAGTATCGTCCTTAGCTTTTTTGTTTACGTTTTCGTAAATATTGGTATGGTAAGCGGTATATTACCTGTTGTAGGTGTGCCCTTACCGTTGATTAGCTATGGCGGCACCTCAATGGTTACACTCATGGCTGGTTTCGGCATTTTGATGTCTATACACACTCACCGCAAAGCGTTTTCAAAGGCAACGTAAATGACTCAGTTTCTTTCGTCTCTTCAACTTCGCTGGCTGTTTGCTGGCCTGAGTATTCTTGTGATTGTGGGCTGTTCTTCATCGGACAGCCGCTATGATATCAATGACGATGTTGCCCCATCGACACCAATTTCTGTTGAACATGTCGAGGGCGCCCAACCTAGGTATGAGCCTTATAGCCTAGGCGGCAATAAAGATTACAAACTGCGTGGCGAGCAATATTCGATCGTAAAAGATGCAGAAGGCTTTACTGAAAAAGGGCAAGCCTCTTGGTATGGTAAAAAGTTTCATGGGCACCTGACCTCGAATGGTGAGGTCTATGATATGTACTCGATGTCTGCGGCTCATAAAACATTGCCACTTCCAAGCTATGTTAAAGTCACCAATATTGATAACAATAAAGAAATCATCGTTCGAGTTAACGACAGAGGCCCATTTCATGAAGGTCGTATCATCGACCTTAGCTATGCCGCGGCAAAAAAGTTAGATGTGATCAAAACCGGCACTTCGAATGTCGAAATAGAGGTGATTACAGTAGAGAAACCGACCAGCCAACGTCAACTCGATAAGCATCCAAAATACGCCGTACAGGTTGCGGCGTCGCCACACAAAGACAGGATCACAAAACTGTCAGATGAATTAAGCAAAACCCTATCGGTTGAGACGTTCCTATCACCGGTCAATAATAATTATCGCTTAATGCTTGGTCCTTTTAGTGACTATAAAGACACTCATGACGCGTTGGAGCAAGTACAAAAGCTTGGTTACCCATCAGCTTTCGTAAAAAAACTGTAAACTCCATTGACATAAATCACCGTTGTTACTTAGTGTGTATTATCTTTAGTGCGCAACGGTCAATCTGTTACTATACGGGCAACCTAAAAGTTGTGTTCAACATGAATAAAAAAAGTCTTCTATGAAATTCATTACTTCTATTGCTCTTGCAGCAACATTAACGGCTAATTATGCCGTAGCTACTCCTGTCGTGATGCCTAATGCGCCGCAAATTGCAGCAAAAGGCTTCGTACTTATGGACTTTAACTCCGGTAAAGTTCTCGCTGAGAAAGAGATGAACACACAGCTTCATCCTGCCAGCTTAACCAAAATGATGACCAGTTACGTCATTGGCCAAGAGCTAAAAAGCGGTAAGATTTCACCGGCCGATGAAGTGACGATTAGCAAGAATGCATGGGCTAAAAATTTCCCTGATTCTTCAAAGATGTTCATCGAAGTCGGCACGAAAGTGACCGTTGAAGAGCTAAACAAAGGCATCATCATCCAATCGGGAAATGACGCTTGTGTTGCCATGGCTGAACACATTGCTGGTTCTGAAGATGCCTTTGTTGATCTCATGAATGCATGGGCAAGCTCTATCGGCATGCAAGATACCCATTTTGCTAACGTTCACGGCTTGGACAACCCAAACCTCTACTCTACACCTTATGATATGGCACTATTAGGGCGCGCTTTAATCAAAGACGTTCCTGATGAATATCGTGTTTATTCAGAGAAAAAGTTCACTTACAACGGCATCACACAATATAACCGCAATGGTTTGCTGTGGGATAAAAGCATGAATGTGGACGGTATTAAAACGGGTCACACCAGCAAAGCGGGTTATAGCCTAGTAAGCTCAGCGACCGAAGGCAAAATGCGCCTTGTCGCCGTGGTGATGGGCACAAAAAGTGCTAATGCTCGTAAATCAGAAAGTAAAAAGCTTCTAAGCTATGGCTTTCGTTTCTTTGAAACCGTTAATCCACATACTGCAAACGAAACGTTTGTAGACGAGAAGGTCTGGATGGGTGACAAAGATACTGTCGCTCTCGGTGTTGCTGAAGATACATTCGTGACATTACCTCGCGGACAAGCAAAAAACCTAAAAGCAAGCTTCGTACTTGAAAAACAACTTGAAGCCCCCATTTCTAAGGGTGATGTCGTTGGTAAGTTATTCTACCAACTCGATGGTAAAGACGTAGCCGAGTACCCATTACTTGCACTTGAAGATGTGCAAGAAGGCAGCTTATTTAGCCGTCTATGGGACTATATCGTATTGTTAGTGAAAAGCTTCTTCTAAGCTTCAACTAAACGACGATGAACAACAAAGCCGCCTCTTGCGGCTTTGTTGCTTTTTAACAAATATCTTTTGCTATCCTTACTGACAACGGACTCATCTTGAGTTTCGTCGACTTTGACATTACTATTCGCACCGTCGTAAATAATCTCATTTTTTGGAGCCCAATTATGTTAAACATCAATTCAGATGCAAAACTCAAGGACCTGTTAGAGTTTCCTTGCTCGTTTACATATAAAGTTATGGGCTACGCTAAGCCCGAACTTGTTGAAAAAGTAGTGGAAGTTATCCAGCGTCATGCACCTGGCGATTACACTCCAACTGTAAAACCAAGCGGTAAAGGCACCTATAATGCCGTTTCAATCAACATTACCGCCACGTCTATCGAACAAGTCGAAATCTTGTACAAAGAGTTAGGTGAGATTGATATTGTTCGCATGGTTCTATAATAATTTTAAACATTCAATTTTTTTTGAAAGCGGCCTTGGCTGCTTTCTTTTTATCTTTCAATAAGTTAGATAAAACATGTAGCCAAAGCGTTAAATTGTCACGATTTACTGGTAGTTCAGGCAATCGATCAGGTTTATAATGCGAACACTTTATTAAGTAGTATTAGGAGTGCCGGTGAAGAATCAGCTAGTAGTAAGAAAGCTCGGTCGCAAGGATTACGAACCAATCTGGAAAGCGATGCACGCGTTCACTGATGATCGTAATGACGATACTCGTGACGAAATCTGGCTAGTTGAACACAACCCGGTCTTTACGCAAGGACAAGCGGGTAAAGAAGAGCATCTACTCAATACCGGTGATATTCCAGTGGTCAAAAGCGACCGTGGTGGACAAGTCACTTACCATGGTCCCGGTCAACTGGTAGCCTACTTCCTCATTAACCTACGCAGAAAGAAATTAGGCGTTCGAGATCTCGTCACTCATATAGAGAACCTCGTCATCAATACGTTAAACACTTATAATATAGCCGCAGCCGCGAGGCCAGATGCACCTGGTGTTTACGTGGATGGGAAAAAGATCTGTTCCCTTGGGCTTCGTATCCGCAAAGGGTGTTCATTTCATGGACTGGCCTTAAATGTCGATATGGATCTTGCCCCCTTTCTAAGAATTAATCCGTGCGGCTATGCCGGCATGGAAATGATCCAAGTCAGCCAACTCGGTGGCCCCAAAAGTATCGCCAGTGTCGAAGAGCAGCTGGTCAATGAACTAATAAAACTACTTGATTACACACAAGTAGAATTCAGCGAAGAAGCATAAGACGATGAGCAAACCTATACAAATGGAAAAAGGCGTCAAGTATCGCGACGCAGATAAAATGGCACTCATTCCGGTAAAGAACATGCCGGAAGAGCAAAAAGAAGTACTACGCAAACCAGAATGGATGAAGATCAAACTACCGTCTGATAGCCAACGCATCCAAGAGATCAAAAAGGCGATGCGTAAGAATAATCTTCACTCTGTTTGTGAAGAAGCTTCCTGCCCAAACCTTGCGGAGTGCTTTAACCACGGTACTGCAACGTTTATGATTCTTGGCGCAATTTGTACACGCCGCTGTCCATTTTGTGATGTTGCCCATGGTCGCCCAAATGCACCTGAATCCAATGAGCCTCAAAAGCTTGCTCAAACCATCAAAGACATGAAGCTCAAGTATGTTGTCGTTACCTCTGTTGACCGCGATGACTTACGTGATGGTGGTGCTGACCATTTTGCGAATTGTACGCGTGAGATTCGCGCATTAAACCCAGAGATTCGCATTGAAACACTCGTACCCGATTTCCGCGGACGTATGGATGTGGCTCTAGAAGCATTAAAAGACAACCCGCCAGATGTCTTCAACCACAACCTAGAAACAGCACCTAGACTCTATCGCAAGGCCCGCCCAGGAGCGAACTACAAGTGGTCTCTGCAGCTCCTAGAGAAATTCAAAGCCATGCACCCTGACGTACCCACTAAATCTGGGGTGATGATGGGCCTAGGTGAGACAAAAGAAGAGATAGTACAGGTACTTAAAGATCTTCGCGCCCACGGTGTCACCATGCTGACTCTAGGCCAGTACCTTGCACCGAGTCGCCACCATTTACCCGTTGAACGCTACGTTCCGCCTTCAGAGTTTGATGAGCTAAAAGAAATCGCACTTGATCTTGGCTTTACGCATGCGGCATGCGGCCCGTTCGTGCGCTCTTCTTATCACGCTGATCTACAAGCAAAAGGCGTTGAAATTAAGTAATCGACGATCACCAGCGCTCGATACAAGAAACACGGATTGGCGATGCGCTATCCGTGTTTTTTTTGAGAAAAACATGCAACATGACCATCTCGCACTCGCATTTTCGCCATTTTTAGGTAGGCTTAATGAAAAACATCAGCCATTCAAGGATGTAAGCATGAAACTGCTTAAAATAGGTTTACCGATCATTGCCGCCACACTCATTGCAGGTTGTGCTCAAAACTCTCAGCAAGACAACTATTTAGAGGCCTCCTTCGAGTTATGTAACACCGAAGTCAATCTCTATTCTGTCAGTGACGATGGCCGTGTAAGAGTCGTATGTAAAGATGGCGCTAAATTCTCTATGAATAGTGAAAAGACCCTCGAAATCATGCGAGACATCAATATTGATTACTGTAACGGTGAAGGTCTGGGGCAATTTAACGAGAGTCGTAAATACTATTCCTTCAAGTGTAAATCTGGAACATTACTCAATATCAATAAGTAACGCCAGGCTGTAAATTCCAGACATAAAAAAAGCGAGCTAATTAGCTCGCTTTTTTACGTTAATGCCTTGCGCTGCAAGGCATTAAACATCGAATTACGCGTAAACAGGCAGGCGTTTGCAGATTTCTAGAACCTTCGCTTTTGTTGCTGCTACTACGTCTTCGTTACCGATGTTATCAAGAACATCTGACATCCAGTTAGCCAACTCTTTTGCATCAGCTTCACTAAAGCCACGGCGAGTGATCGCTGGCGTACCAATACGGATACCAGACGTTACAAATGGGCTACGTGGGTCATTCGGTACCGAGTTTTTGTTAACCGTAATGTTAGCAGAACCCAAAGCCGCATCCGCTTCTTTACCGGTAATGTCTTTATCAATCAGGTCAACAAGGAACAAATGGTTCTCTGTTGAGTTAGATACGATTTTGTAGCCGCGCTCTTGGAATTGCGCAACCATCGCTTTGGCATTATCAACAACACGTTGTTGGTACGCTTTAAATTCTGGCTCCATCGCTTCTTTAAATGCCACCGCTTTACCTGCGATTACGTGCATTAAAGGACCGCCCTGACCACCAGGGAAAACCGCTGAGTTCAGTTTTTTGTACATGTCTTCACCAGCATTTGAAAGAATCAAACCGCCACGTGGACCTGCAAGTGTTTTATGCGTGGTAGTGGTAACAACGTGAGCATGTGGAACCGGTGTTGGGTAGACACCTGCCGCGATAAGACCCGCTACGTGAGCCATATCAACAAAGAAGTACGCGCCAACTTTGTCCGCGATTTCACGCATACGTGCCCAATCAACGATTTGAGAGTAAGCAGAGAAACCACCAATGATCATTTTCGGTTTGTGCTCAACCGCCAACTGCTCCATTTCGTCGTAGTTGATTTGACCCGCTTCATCAATACCGTAAGGAATCACGTTGTAGTGCTTACCAGAGAAGTTTACTGGAGAACCATGAGTCAAGTGACCGCCGTGTGCTAGGCTCATGCCTAAAACGGTATCACCCGGATTTAAAAGCGCCATGTAAACAGCACTGTTAGCTTGAGAGCCAGAGTGCGGCTGAACGTTTGCATACTCACAGCCAAAAAGCTCACAGGCACGATTAATCGCCAGTGTTTCTGCTTTATCGACATACTCACAACCACCGTAGTAGCGCTTGCCTGGGTAGCCTTCTGCATACTTGTTGGTTAATTGAGTGCCTTGCGCTTCCATCACGCGAGGACTGGTGTAGTTTTCCGAAGCGATAAGCTCAATGTGCTCTTCTTGGCGAAGAGTTTCTTCTTGAATGGCTGCAAATAGTTCCGCATCGTAATCAGCGATGTTCATATCACGCTTTAGCATCTGTATCTCCTGACTCAGATTGTACTGAAAGTTTCAAAAAAACCACACAATGACCAAAAGCAAACGTTTTCGTCACCACATTTGATGAATCGCATGATACATAATTTGATCTAGGTCATAAAGAAAAAAATGGATCTTTTTCATGCAGTTTTTTCATAGTGAACGTTAGATTACATCATGTACCAAGCGAAAATAGCCATAGAGGTAATCTAAAGTGTCAATAATTCGTTTTACAGTGTGTAAAAATTGAATTACATAGGTTTACCGCAAATTTCACACCCAAGCTATCGAAATGGTCACCTTTTTATTATTATTGCCGCGAATTGTTATTGGAAGACTTTTAACCTGATGGAAAAACACTCACTAAAAGAAGACTGGATAGCCATTTTGACGGGCACCTTTATTGTGGCTCAAGGCATATTCTTCTTACAATCTGCTCAACTACTTACTGGTGGTACAACCGGCCTTGCATTGTTATTGAGCCAGTTTTTGCCGGTTTCCTTTGGTATGTTGTACTTTGCCGCCAATAGTCCATTTTATCTGTTGGCTTGGCGCCGCTTTGGCAAGCGCTTTGCGTTAAGTAGTGCTATCTCTGGTGCATTGGTTTCCATATTTGCTGACAATATGCATCATGTTGTTTCAGTGGACCACATTAATACGGTGTATTGCGCAATAGCAGGTGGGTTGTTGATGGGCTTGGGTATGCTCATTTTATTCCGCCATCGCTCAAGCCTTGGTGGATTTAACGTACTGTGCTTATTCGTACAAGAGCGCTTTGGGATATCAGTTGGTAAAACACAATTAGCCATCGACTGCACCATTTTACTCGCGTCTTGTTTCTTCGTTGCTCCACCAGTTATATTGGTGTCAATTATTGGCGCCGTAGTACTCAATATTGTACTAGCCATGAATCACAAACCCACACGCTATGTCGTCACGTACGGCTAGCATGACGCAGATTAGACATCAGTAACAAATTCGAAATCAATAACAAATTCGAAATCAATAACAAATTCGAAATCAATAACAATAAGCCCCTCCGAAGAGGTAATGCCGTTCACTTAAG
>NZ_MCUW01000010.1:0-120679 GCF_002873335.1 Vibrio sp. 10N.286.49.B1
TTCGTTATCAATCGCAACGTAAGTAAAGGTCACGTCTTCAGTTTGACCATCGGTCAGTTGTTGAAAGTCATCACCAGGATTGAAGGAATACGTACCATCAGCATTAAAGGTTAAATTACCTTTATCCTCAGGAATATCATTAAGCAAAGCATAAGCGTTAACAGTGCCGTCAACGTCCGTTGCCTCAGGAAGCACACCATTTAAAACAGAATCTTCGTCCGTATTAACATCATCGTCATAGGCGACAGGAGCGTCGTTAACCTCATTGAGTGTTATCTCGACACCACCAGACTGAACTGAGTTGGGTGCATCTCGTCCATCATCAACAGTATAATCAAGGCTACCTACCTCTTCGCCGTCTTGATAATCTGACGGTGCGTCATACTGAAGGTTAGCGAGTTCGTTTAGTGTTAGCTCATCACCGACAGAAACTTCAGAGCCGTCCCCCAGTGTAATCGCGCCAAGCAACGGAAGTGAGGTGACCCTGATTGTCAATTGGTCATTGTTCGCATCCGTTGGTAGTGCCAAAGACAACAAGTTGTCTTGCGACTCTTCGTCGAAATTTCTGAACTGATTAAAGGTAACAGGTGCAGAGTTACTTAGAAATTGAAGCAACACGAGGGATTGGGTCCGGTTAAGCCCTTGTGCTTCAAGGCCTGTTGTATCAAATTGGGTCTGTGCAATTGTCTGAGCGTTCTCACGAAGAAGGCTGCCTGAAGCGATGAGACTTGATCCTTGCAGCTCACCAGCAGCAGGAGCTTGTTCTTGATTCTCGGAAGGGTCATCACCCGCTTCAATTTGGGCGATAATTTGCTCTGCATCCAACTCTGGTGCAACAATATTTTGACCAGAACCATCTTCTTGAATCAATTGAACTGATAATTCATTATCAATCTCAGCATTTTCTAATACATCAATGATTACATCACCGACTCTAGGAGCGACCCCTTCAGGTAGCAACGCTAGCTTACCCGCGCTATCAAGCACCAACGTACCAGAAACTTGCACCAATCCAATTAGAGACAATACACTCATGACTTACTCCTTGTGTTACTTCCCTGCTTTCGGAAATAACGTCGTATTCAGACCTAGCTAACTCTATATATAATGTTTTTAACTGTAGGCGAACCAAAAACCTACATTTGCATTACATTTAGATACCAGAGCATTCATCTAATTGAAACTATTCTTCCATGTTTTTTTGTATTGTCTCAAAAACGAAAAAAGTCTCGCAATTGCGAGACTTTTTTTAAGCAGTTTCAGTATTCAACCTATTACGGTAATGAAACCCTGAATGATGATGAGGTTAACGATATCAATAAAGAACGCCCCTACAATAGGAACCACCATAAACGCTTGTGGTGATGGTCCAAAACGATTAACAATTGACCCCATATTCATGACCGCCGTTGGTGTCGCGCCTAAACCAAAACCACAGTGTCCACCGGCAATCACGGCCCCGTCATAATTTTTACCCATCACTCGGAATGTCACGTAATAAGCAAAGCACCCCAAAATCACAGATTGAACAGCAAGAATAATCAAAAACGGGATCGCCAAATCGAAAATATTCCATAGTTGCAGGCTCATTAACGCCATTGCAAGAAACAACGACAATGATACCGTCCCAAGAATATCGATGGTTTCCGCATCGACTTTATACGATTTCGAGACTTCGCACACATTGGTAATAAATACCCCAATGAACAAGGCATAAACAAAGTCTGGGATCATCAACCACGAAACTTCAAAGCTATTAACCCATTCATGCAAATACTTAGCACCAGTGACACAGAGTAATAAAATAAACAGCATCTCAATGACTTTTTTAGCTGTAACTCGGTCTTTTTCGTATTCGTTATAAGTCACAAGCTCAGGGAACCGTTCATGTGTATCGTTGCCGCGGCCGTATTCCGACTCAAAGTTGTTCTTGTCGATAAGTCGTTGTGCCACAGGGCTACCGATAATACCGCCAATAATTAAACCAAATGTGGCCGATGCCATGGCAATCTCAAGGGTATTCTCAATTCCAAAGGTGTCGGTGAAGGTTTGCGCCCAAGCAGCCCCAGTACCGTGACCACCGGATAACGTAATAGAACCGGCGATTAACCCCATAATAGGTTCTAAGCCAAGTGCACTCGCCATACCCACACCAACAGCATTTTGGACAATGATGTATGCTGAGGCGACCGCCAAGAACAAGAATACTTTTGCCCCACCTTTTAGCAACTGAGTGTAGTTCGCAGCGAGCCCGACCGTACTAAAAAACATCAGCATGAACGTTTTTTGTAACGGTAATGAAAACTCTAAATTGATGCCATTAAAATGCATAATGGTGATGATAAAAGCAACAATCAGACCGCCGACAATCGGCTCTGGGATGTTGTATTTTTTTAAGGCGGGTAATTTACTGTTGATCAGGTGTCCGAGAAAAAGAACGCTGATTGCGATCAAGAAGGATTCTAATGTTCCAACAGAGATAGTGTTGTTCATATAACCTCTTTGTATACTTATCGCTCATCTTCCTTAATGAGGTTAGGCTAATTTATGTACGTGTAGTAACAATTTAGGATAAATAGCGACAATAACAACATCACCAAACAACCTTGTTAAGGTCAATCCAGTTTGTAAATTTAGGGTGCGATCTGAACTCAAGATACTGACATATAAGATGACTTTTGGTCTGATAAACATCGAGTTAATCAAAAAACCGTCTATACTGAGCGAGACAAAATAGGCAAAAAATCACTACACAACGTGAGTTTTAGGCGAAGGATTATAGCACACGACATACTTTAATCCTAATGGTCGACAATTCAGGACAAGGAAGGAATGAATGAAAATGAAGTCAACTCTCGTAATCGGATTACTCACACTTGCTTTTTCCAGCAATGGATTTTCTGCAATCAATTTTGAATACAATCCAGCAACCAGCACGACAGATAAACAAGCGCAACAAGCGTTGCAAGAGAGTGAGTTAGATGATCTCGTCTCTGAATTATCTCAATCGTATTTCAAATTTGACCAAGCACTCACGATTACTTATGGCGCAGACGACGGACCACTCTATGACCCACAACAGCATCAAATCCTCATCCCTTACCAATTTTATATCGATTCGCTCAACTACTTTCTAAAACACAAGTACGAAAAGAAGTTTGGCAAACCCGCTTCTCAAGGGGCGGTGGATGTCATGTTACACACCCTCCTCCATGAAATTGGTCATGCTTACATTGCTGACCAACGCATTCCAATTCTCGGTAAAGAAGAAGATGCCGTCGATAACTTTGCCGCGGTGTTAATGATTAATTATGTGGAAGGTGGGGCTGATGCCGTTATCAGCGCTGCTGACATGTTTTCATTCGAATCAGAAAGTCGTCCTGAGTACTATGATATTTCTGAATATATCGGCGAACATAGCTTTGACTTACAAAGGTATTTTAGCGCGCTGTGCCTTGTATACGGCAGCAACCCTGAACAATACCCAACGCTTCTCGATGAGGTAGAACAAGATTACCGAGATGAAAGAAAAGAAGTATGCGTACAGACCTTTATGCAGATTGATGAAAACTGGCGTTATGTGCTGCAAATAGAGGAGCCTACCGAAGAAAAATCATAGCCATGGTAGTAGTCCAAATAAACAAAGGTACGAAAGTGATACACACTCGTACCTCTGTTTCTTGTTTTGTTTTTACATCATAATTTTACAGTGTAAGTTTACAGTGTAAAATTATGATGTCGCTTGTTTTTTCACTGCTTTAAACAGTACAGAGGTATCTGAACGGCCTTCACCTTGCTCTGATAGGTCACGATAGCGCTCGATAGATTGCTGAGTCAAAGGTAAGGTGATTCCTTGACGGGATGCTTCATCAAGACAAAAACCTAAATCTTTAATCATCCAATCAATAGCAAAACCAAAGTCAAATTTATCTTGTGCCATTGTGTTAGCACGATTTTCCATTTGCCAAGACCCAGCAGCACCATTCTTTAAGCAATCGACTAACGATGGTATGTCGAGACCGCTCTTTTGAGCCAAAAGCAGACCTTCTGATAATCCAGTCAACACGCCAGCAATACAAACTTGATTGACCATTTTTGCTCGTTGGCCTTGCCCAATCGCCCCCATAAGAACGGAGGACTTACCATAAGCGTTAAATACTGGTTGCAGCTTAGAGAAAATAGCGTCACTACCACCGCACATAATAGTCAATACACCATTTTCTGCGCCAGCTTGTCCACCAGATACAGGAGCATCCATAAACTGAATACTAGATGCTGCGGCAGCAGCCCCTAACTCTTCGGCAAGTTGTGCCGATGTAGTTGTGTGATCAATAAGAATTGCACCCGACTTCATGGCAGCTAGTGCGCCGTTTTCGGCAATGGTCATTTGACGTACATCGTCATCATTCCCCACGCATAGCGCCACGACATCAGCGTCTTTTACGCACTCTGCGACCGTTTCTGCATAATTCCCGTTGTATTCACTCGTCCAACGTTGTGCTTTTTCTGTTGTTCGATTGTAAACCGTCACCTCAAAACCTGATGTTGCTAAGTGCCCTGCCATTGGGTAACCCATAACGCCAAGGCCAATAAAACTCACCTTCATTGTCTCTTCCTTATTTCTAATAGGTAGGTTATTGCTAATAGGTACGTTGCATTGTGATGATGTGTTACGAAAAGAAAATCACGATACCAAAACTCAAATTACCGTCAGCAAGTGTTGTTTTTACACGAAAACCTTCGAGGAATCACTAACGCATTGTTTCATTGCTTCTTTGAGCAAATAAGAAATACTATACATTGTTACAGACAGCCATCACTTACATGCGATGCTGACAACATCAGAGAAGACGATCCGCGGGCGCTCACAGAAGCATGATCAAGGGTTAATCAACGAACATATCGTGGTATCGATCAATTAGGTGACCAGACAATTTCTCGATCGACATCGGTTTATCAAAGAAATAGCCTTGAACATAATCACAACCCAATGATTGAATAATTTGCAGTTGCTCTTTTGTTTCGACGCCTTCTGCGACAACATGATAACCAAACGCGTGCGACATCAATATTAAGGATTTTAGCATTACTTGATTGGCTGAGTTACCGTCCAGATCGTGTATAAACGTTTTATCAATCTTTACCTCGTCGAGCGGCAGCTTTTTAAGCAAAGAAAGCGAAGAAAAACCGGTTCCAAAATCATCAAGAGCAACCTTAATACCCGCTCCTCGTAATTCGCTCAACGAGATAATACTCTGATCTAAATCGGTAATCGCTACCGTTTCCGTAATATCAATGATAAAGCGTTCGGGGTCTAATTCATGTGACAGGATGCATTGAATAAATTGCGTAGTAAAATGAGCTCGGGTTAACTGACTAACACTCAGGTTTATCGACACAATGTAGTCTGATGGGATACGTCGGCTTACCATATCTTGGCACACAACCATAAGTACATAGTCACTGAGTTGTTTGATCTGACCGGACTCTTCAGCGATTTTAATAAAAACATCGGGTGAGATCTCTACACCTTGATCATTCTTCCAGCGAGATAAAGCCTCTACTCGCTTTGTTGATTGATCATTAACCCCTAAAATAGGTTGATACCACACCTCTATTACTTCGTTCTTAATCGCTGATTTAAGTTGTACCTCTATAGAGATAAGTCGTAAGCTCTCCGTTGCCATCGACGCATTGTAATGTACGGCTTTTCTACTCTTTGATTCTTTCGCACGATACATTGCCATGTCGGCTTTTTTTATCAAATCATCGGCCTGAAGGGCATCGTGAGGATAAAAAGCAATACCTATACTTCCTTGAGTACGCAGCTCAATGCCATCATGAACAAACGGTGTTTCCACGGCTCTAAGCAGTCGCCCTGCCAGCTCCAAAGCTTGCGCGGTGGTTTCAACATCGCACATAAATAAGAATTCATCACCTCCAAAGCGCGCTATGAGGTCATTTTTCCTTACCGCTTTTTGCAGCACACTCGCGACATAGCATAACAAAGCGTCACCGACACCATGCCCATAGGTATCATTAACAACCTTAAAGCGATTAAGATCCATCAGCATGATTGCTTTGGGTTGCCCCTGATTCTCATTAATATGTGTGGTCAAGGTATCAGTCATGCGGCGACGGTTAGCGACACCAGTTAAGGGATCGAAATAGGCAAGTCTTTGTATTTTTTCTGCGGATCTTTTCTGCTCGGTGATGTCCGTCATTGCTCCAAGCAAACGTTCAGGGCGACCATAGGCATCCCTAATCGCATGACCGCTTGCCGACACCCATAAGTAGTGGCCATCGCTGTGTTGCAAACGAAACTGGGCCTTAAACGTATTGTTTGTATCTAAATGACTCGTCAACTTTTCTTCTAACTCTGCAAGGTCATCTGCATGAACTCTTTTAAAAAATTCTTGGCTTGGAAATACTTGATATTCTTCAACTTTCGGAAAATCCAGTATATCCAATAATCGACTGTTCCAATGGAGTTGATCTGAGGTTAAATCCCAATCCCAGATAGCGTCATTTGAAGAGTTATTCACGATCTGCAGCTGATTAGCAAGATCACTGGAGTACTTAGCTTTAGACTTTGCACTTTCCAATAATGCATCTCGCTCAAGGAACAACGCCAACATATCAAGGTAGTGGTGATAGCTGGCTAATTTACTTAGATTTGGCGAACCAGATATATCCTCCAACACTGCTAGAATATGCTCACGGTTTTCTTCTGGTATTGCGACACACAGCAATGTCATGACGAAGTGATGAGGAAAACATGTTGCATCGTTGGAGGGGTAAGCTTCAAGGGAAATACGCTGGGTTAAACTCGAGGCAGGTGTTCGATCCAAAATGTAATTATCTGAATAAACAAAAGATTCTCCCTTAGCACGTGAACCGTCGATTGCCCATGCTATATTCATGTCAAAGAGACAATTAGCATTGGCGATTGAAGAGAACCCGGCCTGACCTTGAGAGTATAACGTCTCGTGCAATTCAGCAGGGGAGTGATCAGAATGGCAGAGTAGTTGTGCTCTTATCGACCGTGATGACATTGAGTTCAATTGACGATCGGTGGGTCGTTGTCCTTCTGTGCGAGCAGAACTCGTGGTGTCGACTTCACCAGATGACTCACGCACGACTAAAGACTGCGCAAGCAAGCTAACTTCAGATTGGTACGGTGCACCATTCACACGCTCTAGGAGCCTTCTTATGGCCATTTGCGCCAATTGTTCTAATCCTTGGTCAACAGTGGTTAACGTCGGATGACATCGCTCTCCTAAAAAGATGTTGTCCACTCCAACAACGGCGACCTCTTTTGGAACTTCAACCCCGGCCAATGCCAGCATTTCCATTAAGCCGATAGCGCAATGATCAGTGGCACAAATGATAGCGCTGCAGGGAGCGTTACGTTCACAGAACTGTTTAGCCGCGATTCTTCCACCATGCAAAGAAGCATCACGTACATTGAAGAGTTGGTTTAGTGTAAATTCGTGTTGAAACGTTTTAACCTGGCTCTGGAACGACTTGAAGCGCATGCGCACGTCGTTAACCGATAGGTCACCGCAAAACCCTATCTTTGAATGACCTAGCTCGACTAAGTGGCGGTATAAAGCGGCGACCCCACTGGCCTGATCACTCGACAATTGTTCCACCATAAGCGGCGCATAGCTTGCTCCAATTGACAGCACGGGAATGTCCTTATCCAAAGCCCTTTCAATCAACGGATAGGCGGCAGCATGCAACACAACGAGCAACGCATCAATATGTTCAAAAGCAAATGAGCTATCAAAATCCCGTCTATGACCCACTCGATAAAAGACAAGATTGACGCCTAATCGTTGAGCATGGAATCTCAATGTACTCGTGATTTCTCCCATATAAAAGCCACTCAACATAGGCAAAATTACCCCTACGGTCGAGGGAGTTAAGTATGTATCATGCTGATTTACATTCATTATCATGCTGCTCATATCGAGTGATAACAAACACAGTAAAAAATTTTTGACTTGGGATGGAGCCATCGTGCTGAGGAATGTTAACAAGCGCACATTTGGTAGGAGACGAATAGTCGAAAATTAGACGATTATATTGTTTATTAAAACAAAAAAAGAGCCAGTAAACACTGGCTCTTCTCGGTATATTACTTGTCGTTCATTACGCTTCAGCGTTATGATAAACCTGTTGAACATCATCACAGTCATCAAGAAGATCGAGGAATTTTTGGAATTTCTCATCATCTTCTTCTGCAACCGTAGTATGAACTTGCGGTACAAATGTGATTTCTTCTACATCGAGTACCAAGTCAGGGTATTCAGCCGCGAGTGCAGTTTTTGCTTTAAAGAACTCAGTATTCGGTGCGAAGACAGTGATCACGCCTTCTTCTAGCTCAATATCCGCCACATCGACATCAGCCATCATCAGTGCTTCTAATACGGCTTCTTCGTCATCACCTTGAAACTGGAATACAGCTTGGTGCTCAAACATGTGCGCAACAGTACCAGGGCCGCCTATTTTAGCGCCTGTTTTCACAAAGCACTGACGAACATCTTGGAACGTACGGTTGCCATTGTCAGTCAAACAATCAACGATAACGCTAACGCCACCTGGGCCAAACCCTTCGTAACGAGCAGCATGGTAGTCTTCACCACCCCCACCGTTAGCTTTGTCCAACGCTTTATCGATAACGTGAGCTGGAACTTGGTCTTTTTTCGCTTTGGCAATGAGATGCTTCAGCGATAAGTTCATATCTGGGTCGCTACCGCCATTTTTAGCACTAACGTAAATTTCTTTACCGTATTTGGAATAAACTTTAATTTTTGCGCCTGCAGTTTTCGCCATAGAGGCTTTGCGCACTTCAAAACTTCTTCCCATCGGGATGTTCTCTCTTATTCAGTTTAATGCGGGGATTTTATCAAATCACGGAAGCAAATCAATTGTGATAAGTCATGTAAACAATCACAACACACCCATCATCTTCTTGTATTTGACTACACATTGTTCAAACCACGCCTTTTCAGCGTCATCACGAATATTTTCAAGCTGAGTTCTGAGTGCCTCAGGACCTGCTTTGGCCTCTTTAAGCTGCCAGACGATATAGGACGCCTGCTTATCCAGCTCAACTTTGTTTTTTTCTGCGGCAGGCAGTAAAGATAAGTTGTGAGACATAGTGATTCATTGGTTAGTTCAGGTGGTCTGCGAATATAACACCGATGAAGTGTTGAACTCAAATCAAGTCATCAAAAATACGAAAGGGTGGCAATTGCCACCCTCTTTGACGTTCGTTCCATCAATGGATTAAACCAAGCTCCCGAGCTTCCTCGAGTGTTAACCCGCTTTCTTTAATTTCTCTCAACGCTTCTATGCGTCGTCTTGCTTCCACTGATTTGGCAGGCTTAGCAAGACGTGGTTCTTCCGTGTACTCTTCTGAGTGATCCCATTTAGTCGTGATGGACGTCATATCATCATGGTCGATAGAATTAATGGACATTGTTTCCTCCAGATAAACCATGTCTAGGACACCTAATCTGTAGCAAAGGAAAATAGGGTTGTTAAGGGAAATAAGCCAAGATTGTGACTTACTCAATAGTTCTGAATAGAAGTTAAAAAATGGGGAATATAAGTTTTGAATTTGACTAAATTGCGCAGTACATTCTGGGGATTACGCTGTCAAAATTCGACGTGATCTAGATCCCTCTTTTTCTAGCCTTTTTCCTTAGCCTCTATGGCCTACTGGTACCAAACCTCTCATCGAATCAACACACATTTTCTACAGATAAAAAAATAGCGAGTTCAAACGAACTCGCCAAAAATATATCAGAATGAATGTAACAATATGAGCCAATCTACATGTTTCATTAGAGAGGACAAAAGGTTGTCTATTCGGGATAAATAATAGCCAGTACCTTGCCTTCTTTTGTCAATGCTCTGTCAGCGTTCTGTGCGCTTCTAGACAAATCATTGTCTCGAGTCCAATAACTAGATAGAGACTTCGTCCAACACACGAAATACCGTCTCATCAACCTTACCCTGATACACACTCTTGCAAATTTTCTTACGTACCGCTAATGCAGAAATCAGCCTTTCAATAGACAAGTGTTTATTCTCTTGTCGTGAGTTATACGACTCGACCACTTCACTCAATGTTTCGTATGGGATCACATTACCGTCGACACGCAACCAATCAAGCTTCTCCATCAATTCAGAACACTCTTGTTTGATTGACGCTAGTGGATGTCCAGTCATAGCCGACAAAGCCGTTATACTGCGTTCTAGAGCCTCTGGTGAAGTATATTTGGATAGGACTATCGTAATTTCATCCGCGTTAATTTCAACAAGGTGTTTACGCTGCTTCACTCTGCGACCCAAATTACCTTTCGGAGATGGTGATTTACGCTGAATGGGTTCAAACTCACCATCGATGATCGACGACAACTCGTCCAATTGTTTGCGACTTACTAATTCATGACGAAGTGGGTTAGGTAGGGTTGGAGCCATATTCCGCTTACCGGCATTCGTCGTTCTCGCTCGTGAATAGCGAAGTACTTCCTCAACATCGCAACGTATGTCGACTTGATAGTCTGGGAGCTTAGCAGAAGGATCAAGACACGTTAACGTCAGGTGATAACCCCATAGATTTACATCAAACTCTATTTCCGTTTGTTGATCTTCACCTAATCGTCTTAGCTCTCGAAGAAGATCCATCGAAAAACGCCGCCACTCAATGTTACGGCTTAGTTTTTGATTTAATTCGGATAGCAGCAGACAGTCGGTATGACGTCGAGCCATACGGCTACGAAAGTAGGAGTAAAGCTGGAACACCAACGTATGTTGCTTCAAAATTTCTGGAGGGAACAAGAAGAAGTAATCTCGAGTGAGGAGCTCTTCATAGAACGAAGGCTCCCAAACCAAAATGTACAAATTTGGTTTGATTTTAATCTCGCCATCAGCTCCTTCACGTGGTGCTTCTTCAGAGGCAGTTATCGTTCGAGCAATAAACCGAAAACGGTCACTTTTAAAACCTTCTGGCATGTTCTCACTTAACCAGCGACCCGTAAGTTCATGTAGCTGAAAGTCTGTAAACTCAATTCTATCGATGCTATCACGAATAGAATCACGTGCCGGGCCACTATCTTTTTTACCTCTTAATGCCAGTATGTCGGTAATGTAAAGGGGTGTTTTATTGGGTACATGTTTCGCATCAAGTTGATACTCTTCATGATGATGATCATGGTACTGAACCGTCAAAGTAAATAATGCAAATAACGTCATGAGATCATCAACTGTCATGATATTTTTAGATGATCTTGTTTCAATAACAGCACGAGTTCCAGAGATTGAAACCATCGATTTTTGATAGCTTTTTCGCGTTCTCGGTGGTGCTAACGCTTGATCAATGATCCCTGCCCAGTTTGTTGGTGAAACAATAAACTGGTCCGCTTCGTCACGCATTGCTGGTGGTGTGTAAAGACCATGTTCATTAAGCAATCGCTTATTGACTTGAGTTTGTGCAAGTGCCTTCGATTTCTTTTGCTTTTCAGATTGCTTCACCGACTCTGTAATCAAGCTTGTGGCACCCAAAACGGACACGAGTTGATTAGGGTTAATAAATCGATGGAGCATGGTTTTACCAGCAAGGCCTTCCTCAAATTTAACGGGAAGTTGGGTAAAAAGACCTATACCCACAGCAGCACGTAGCCTTTGCTGTATTGCCGCGCGAGTCAGTTTACCATCTGTAGCATTGATCAATTCAGTTGTAGACACATAACCGTCTTTAGAACTAAATCCACGCAATGAAATCAAATTAAGTAATTCAAGAATGCTTTTGGTAACACCTTTGAAATGTTGGTATTGCTCGATCCAATCAACGGACGCTTCGGTAATTTCAAAGAGGTGGCCCCCTTTGTGATCTCTTGGTAGCTTGATCAAAACTTTTTTATGGTCACTCATGATTAGATCTATATCACACTATCCGTAATTCCGATATTGTTCCAAAGAATAAAGAAAAACAGATCATAAAGAAAGGATTATTTTTAGGTTTTTATTATTATGATCTATCTGATAATACTGATCTAATATGATTAAGTGATCTAATGATCTGGCTGCACTTTTCCTTATAAGTTATTGTTAATATTGGTTTATTTTTCACCCTTAATGGAAGCATGATCAGGAGCCCACCGAAACGATGATCATTATTATTTGAAAGCATGATCATTACAAAGTGAATCTATGATCATGATAAAAAGGAAAGCATGATCATTACAATCTGGAGGCATGATCAAGAGGGAAAATGAAGTTATCCACAACTTGTTGGGATCTTTATTTGAAATACGGTTCTTTGTCCTATAGATATCGTAAAAAACACATGGAAGCATGATCAAGATAATGAGGCTTATCAAATGAAGCTAGCATCTTTGGTGGGTTTTTAATCATTTTACAATGCAATTCAGTTTATGACGTTCATTTGGACGAGAAAGTGATGGGGACCGTCTTGCCAGTAATGTAGCGGAACGATGATCATGCTAGTAAAAGTGCGACTAATGTATTTCAATTGCCGTTCTGCATGAGCAATGTTCACTCAAAGCCCTTATTCAACCGAGCATCTACCGTAGTTTAGTTGAATGTTAACATGCTTCCGGTCAAGAATATCGCTTGATCATTCTTCCAATGTTTAGATCATAATCTAATACTCTGGTTTTACTGAGAAGCCCGTTTTTTTTCCTTGATCATGCGTCTGAAGTGACGACTTTCATACTTCTATGTTGCGGCTTACCTTGATCATATTTCCCACATAGTCTTCCTTGCTGTTATTTAGATTAGTTACTGGCTAATGAAAGTCCTCGGGTAAAAGTTCTTAAATTCTCTATTCGTTATCTTGTGGCGTGGATTAGTCTATGGATTCATATTGGTTATTTTCCAAATATCACTCGCCGTAGTTTAGCGCTCTTTTGTAATCGTTCCGATATAATGTATGTTTACATTGTAAATTGGTGACGCCGTAACACTTTTGTGATTTTGCAGATTGTGACAAAATCTACAGAGAATTTTCGTTCAAGGAATAGCCCAATATCACAAATTGACAATACAGAACCGAAATAAGTGTAAGGAATGACATTAAATGTATAGACAGCTTTTTTGTGAAAATGTAGGATATTGCTGTACGTAATTTAATTTGGATTACTTGACCGGACTTAGGTATGAAAAGAGAGCAAACGATAGATAATCTTTACCGACTGGCTGAACTGACTCAACAAGTGCAGGCAGACCGTATCGAACTTGTGTTAGAAGAGCGCAGCGACGAACATTTTCCTCCAATGTCTAAAGCGATGATGGAAACTCGTTCTGGTTTGACCCGTCGAAAACTCGATGATGCGATTGGTAAACTGGAGGCAAGTGGCCATCAATTTACTAAGAATAATGCCAACCATTATTCGATTTCGTTGCAAGAAGCCCATATGTTAATGGATGCGGCTGCCGTCCCTAAATTCCATGAACGAAAAAATAGCCAAGAAAATAAGCCTTGGGTTATTAATGTTCAGAATCAAAAGGGTGGTACAGGAAAATCGATGAGCGCAGTGCATCTGGCTGCCTGCTTAGCATTGAATTTAGAAAAGCGTTATCGTATTTGTCTTATTGATTTGGATCCACAGGGGTCGCTTAGGCTTTTCTTAAATCCTCAAATTAGCTCCTCTGAGCATGACAATATTTATTCTGCCGTCGATATCATGCTGGAAAATGTACCTGAAGATACCGATATCGATATCGATTTTTTACGTAAAAATGTTCTGCTGCCAACCCAGTATCCAAATTTAAAAACCATTTCGGCATTCCCCGAAGATGCCATGTTTAATGCTGAAGCGTGGCAAGACCTATCACAAAATCAATCTCTTGATATTGTGAAGCTTCTTAAAGAGCAGTTAATTGATAAAATTGCTGATGACTTTGATGTCATTATGATCGATACCGGTCCGCACGTCGATCCGTTGGTATGGAACGCAATGTACGCGTCTAATGCGCTGCTTATTCCATGTGCGGCGAAACGTTTAGACTGGGCATCTACGGTTAACTTCTTTCAACATTTGCCAACGGTTTATGAGATGTTTCCTGAAGATTGGAAGGGCTTAGAGTTCGTTCGATTAATGCCGACCATTTTTGAAGATGACAATAAAAAACAAGTATCGGTTCTCACAGAGATGAATTATTTGTTGGGCGATCAGGTCATGATGGCGACAATTCCAAGAAGTCGAGCCTTTGAAACCTGTGCAGACACTTACAGTACCGTGTTTGACTTGACCGCCTCTGATTTTGAGGGGGGGAAGAAAACCTTGGCAACCGCTCAAGATGCCGTGCAAAAAAGTGCACTAGAATTAGAAAGAGTATTACATAGTAACTGGGCTTCACTGAATCAAGGGTAATAGAACATGGCGATTAAAACTTCTGATCTGAATGCAAAATTATTTGGTAAGGCAAATAAACGCCGAGCCTCAACACCTCAGGAAGCTCAGACTGCCGCAAAAGAACAAGCGCAAGTCATTGAACTTGCGGTTGCCGGAGAAGATCTTGTTTCATTCGAACTTATTCGAATTCCAGCCGATAAGATTGAATCTTCTACTTTTGTTTTTCAAGAAAATGCACGTGAGCAGTCGTTTCTTAATGAACATGCCTTGTCAGACGTGCTTTCTACGTTACGCGATAAAGGGCAACAGTACCCAGCGGTAGGTCGCCGTCAAGAAGACGGAAGTATCGAAGTGCTTGATGGCAGCCGACGTCGAATGTCGTGCATCATTGCTAATCAAGAGTTCCTGATTTATGTCGCTAATAATATCAATGGTAATCACGCTAAGTTTCTTTCTGACGTCGCGAACGCACATAAGCCTTTGTCTCTTTACGAGAAGGGCAAGGAGATGCAAGCGAAGCTGGATAGCGGTGAAGCAGACGACCAAAAAGCACTGGCAAAAATGTTTCAGTGCAGCGAAGCACTTGTCAGTGGTGCATTAAAGGCGGCTGATTTGCCTCTTGAATTACTTCAAGCTTACCCGAATGTTAGTGATCTTGGTCGACCTACCATTGTGAAACTGCACAAGCAATTTAATGAGCTGGGTGATGAAAATCAATTGACCTTGATTGGACGCTGTCGAGGGTCAGACGGTTATGTATGGCAACAAAGTTCAGCACATGGCGTCGCGCGAATAACGAAAGATGTGTCTGAAACATTAGAGCACTGGATGCATGAACTGGTCCCGCCAAAACGAGCGAAAGTTAGCAAAACTGATTTGGTGAAGGGAAGGGCATCTTATAGCCGTAAGGGGCCAAACTTAGCGCTTAATCTTAAAAAAATCGATGACCAAACGATGGATGAAATATTGGCGTTTATTAAGTCAAAATTGCATTGATAAAATACCCCGCTCAAGCGGGGTATTTTTTTGCTAGTATAGACACAGCCTCATTTGAATTACATAACTATGTCTCACATTGAATCAAGTCTTTCTCAATCTCTCTGTTCACTTATTGACGCCGCGAAACAACGTTTCGCTCGTGGTGTTGTTGTATTTGAGGGTTCTACCTCTTGGGCTCAAACCCAGATTAATCAATTGATGACGAGTGTTGCCATTGATGCTCGTTGTCAGTTGGGCGGCGTTCCCCTAAGTGGAACAAACTATTATTCTAGTCACCAAGGACGTCAGCTTCTTGGGCGTGAAAATCACCTCTTGGTTGTGGACCTTAACGATAACTTTGACGCCAATAGTTTCAACGCCGCAGTTGGAAGTGTCATCGGTGGAGGGGTTTTGGTGTTCATCTGCAGCGACCTCAATCAATTGCAACCCTGGATCAAAAATCACATTTTGAAGTTACCTTTGCTGAAGCAGTCTGACGCTAGCTTTATCAACGATGCTGATTGGCATCGCCGCTATGAAGCATTGACCTTTGAAGATGCAAATACGCGTTTTGTTGAGCAACATTCGGCAATCTTATTAATTGAGAAAGTGTTGACCGGGCATCGAAAGCGTCCATTGGTGTTGACTGCAGATCGTGGGCGCGGGAAGAGTAGCGCTCTCGGTTTAGCGGCTAAAAAAATATTATGTGAGCCCAACAAGCGCATTTTAGTTACCGCGCCAAGTAAAAATGCGGTGTTACCTATTTTCGAACACGCCCAATCTTCAACAATGCCGGGTGACGCTAATATAGGGAACGGGACCATTAGCGCAGATAACCATTCTGTATTGGCCTTCATTTCTCCTGATGAACTATTGGAACAGTTGCCTGATTGTGATTTGCTTTTGGTTGATGAAGCCGCCGCCATACCGGTTCCAATGCTTAAATTGATTATTGAACGCTATCACCGTGTTGTTTTTGCTAGCACTGAGCATGGTTACGAGGGGTGTGGTAGGGGATTCAGCTTGAAGTTTATTCCTTGGCTGCAAGCGTATCGCCCTGGCATGAAGCAATATCAGATGAAGCAACCTATTCGTTGGGTTGTACGCGATCCGCTTGAGGCTTGGTGTGCGGACACATTTTTGCTCGATTGTGAAATGGCATCAATCACACCCGATATAACGATAGAATCCGTGTCTTCATCAGTGTGGCAGTTTCATACCTTCAAAGATAAACACGCGTTACGTAATAGTCCGCATTTGAAACAGGCGTTTTCGTTGCTTGTTAATGCGCATTATCAAACCTCTCCTAATGACTTAATGCTGCTACTTAATGATGAAAGCGTTAGCCTGTATGTCATGGTGCTAAATGAAAACGTCGTTGGTAGCGTGTTGCTCCATAGTGAAGGCGGACTCTCTAGGGAACTGGTCGATGACATTATGTTGGGGCGCGCTCGACCTAAAGGCCATCTTATCCCTTGTGATTTGAGTAATCATCTTGGACTAATTGAACCTGGCCTCCAGCGTTGCGCTCGTATTATGAGGATTGCTGTTCATCCTATGCTTCAATCGCAGGGGGTAGGAAGCGAGATGTTAGCGCGTTTGACGCAGTTTTTGGCGGAGTCGGTTGATTACCTTGCCACTTCTTTCGGGCTTACAAAACCACTGTTGCGGTTTTGGGTTGAAAATAATTACGCTCCTGTTCGCTTAGGTGCATCGAAAGATAAGTCTAGTGGTACGTATAGCCTCGGTTTGGTAAAGCCGATCCGTCAGTGTGCATCGTCATGGACTCAACTAGGTCGTGATAACTTATCGTTAAGTTTGCCCGTCCAGCTTGCTTCATCCAATCGCAATCTCGAGCCTTCATTGGCTTGGACTCTTTTTAGTCAAACCTATTCGTCATCAGTGGCGCCTCCAACTACGCCGTTGCTTGAGTTGTACGCTAAAGGTGGAAATGCGTTAGAATCCTGCCGATGGGGTTTGTTGCCTTTTCTACAGCGTTTGGTTGAAAATGGCATCATGGTTGATAGTAAGGTTGTGATTGGTGTAGCACTACTGCATTGGACGTGGAAAGATTGCTGTGCGAACGCGGGTTTTGCTGGCAAGAAACAGGCTGAGGCAGCATTCAGGAAAGACCTACTATCTTATATCCAACGTTTACAGTGTAAATTGCCTTTGTGAAGAATGTCTGATTTACAGTGTAAAAGGCTAAAGTACGTTTTTACACTGTAAATTAAATCTAATCTTTGATTGTTTACAGTGTAAATTAGCCTCCTCATGGACATCCGTTCATCACGTCAACAAACCATTTCCGTATGATAGAATTTGAATAGACCCTTTGACATCGAATAAATCAAGTACAACAACGTGACCGCAGACCTAGTTTTATGAATTCTCTGTAGTCTCAAGATTGAGACTACACTAAGATAAATATATATTCGTTGAAGCGCGATCACACTTTGTTTTAAAAGCGTGAGCAGTAAATAAGGACGTTACACCAATCATGTGGAAAAGTGTTCTCCAACAAACTAGCGATAAAAACTCTGTTGTGGCGATGTTGCCGCAAGAATACGAACAGGGACTCAGCCTTGAGAAGCTTCTTCTTGAGAATGCACTTTCGGACATGGAAGCGAAGCATTTATTCCTTGATGATTCTGCCGTTAATCAATTTATTAGCTGTGCTCAGCTTGCTAAGAAAGAAGCCTTTCAGGGTATCAAAATAGCGTACACGAAAGACGCGTCAGTGAGCGTGTCACTCTGCGAGCAAGATATGATCGCACGAATGACAGTAGAAGGTGCTTATGGGGGATTGCCATTAACGGGGGCTGAGGTAATCAAAACGTTAGCTGACTCCCAGGTCATAAAAGGAATTAATAAATTAGCGCTTAAAAAGGTTCTGTTGTTGAGCCGCCAATTAGAGCCAGGTAAAAGTTACGTCCAGCCTGTCGCCGTTGGCAAGCGTCCGATAGAAGGTCGAAACAGTGAGTTCATCGCTCTTATCGACGACCCTAAAGCGCGAGTCCTCAAACCACAAATCCGAGGCGAGTCTGACAAGGTTGATATGCGAGATCTTGGGCAGATGGTTACAGTAGGGGTTGGTGAGAAGATAATGAAGCGTATCCCTGCTATTAGTGGCCAGAATGGCTATACCGTTACTGGTGCCATTATTCCGCCTAAAGCCGTAAACGATACCCCTTTAAAACCAGGGAAAGGGACGAAGCTCTCTCCTGAAGATCCAAATATTTTGATTTCTGATATTTCTGGGATGCCAATCATTAAAACAAGCGGGATTGATGTTGATGAAGCGCTATGCTTGGCAAAGGTCGATATCTCAACTGGGCATATTCGTTTTGAGGGCAGTGTCGTAGTGTCTGGCAATGTCGAGGCGCAAATGGAAATTTCCGCTACGGGTTCCATCACGGTGGGTGGGTTTGTAGAATCTGCTAAGTTAGACGCGAAAGGAGATGTCATTATTGCTAAAGGCATTATTGGCCACAATGTCGATGATGGCGAAAGTAAAACGTGTCTAATCCAGTCCGGTGGCGATATCGTGGCGAATTATGCTCAGTTTGCCAATCTTACAGCAGATGAAGACATCAAGTTAGCGGTTCATAGCTTAAACAATGATATGCGATGTGCTGGCGATCTCATCGTCCAGAGTGCAAATAGAAAGCAAGGGACGTTGAGCGGTGGCTTGGCTGATGTTGGCGGTAAAGTAGTATGTAACCACCTTGGCGTTGAGGGGGATACCGCCACCTACATTAACGCGTTTTCTAACCATAAAAAATATATCTCTAAATTAGAGCAACTGCAGGACGACTATACGGCGTTGCAAGAACATAAAATGATGGCGATTAGAAGGGAGATTGAACTTAAGAAAATCCCTAAATCTGCGCGAAGCGATGATGAAAATCAGGAACTAGACGCACTTAATAGTACCAATACTGAGTCCATTGATAAGCTAAATGAAAAGAAAGCGGCAATTGAAGAAGAGCTGTTTGCTAAATTAGAAACCAGTACGGTTGAATCTCTGGTACAAACACATACACGAGTGACCGTGTCAATTGGAGGGGAGAAAGTCACAACCAAAAACACTCATGGGCCAGCGGTTTTCCAACTGAAAAACAATGTGTTGAATTTTGTCCCCAAGTTAAAAGAGGAAGATGTTGCTGTGTGATGCTACTCGCTCAGGCTTGGTACTTTAGGGATACTAAGCCTGCCTATCAACTACTCGGACTGAGTGGTTCGTATTTTAATCGATAACTATGTTGTTAATTAGTCTTTATTAACGGTTCATTCATCGCTTTTCTGCACGTAAACCTCCTACTTATTGGCACCGTATATTTTTGTTTTTATATCATCAGCTATTGAGTAACTGGCTCTGCAGGCAGCGGGGTCGGTATTGGCGGCGTTGTGTCGCTTGGCGGAGTTGTTACTTTTGTGTTAGAAAGCGAACGTACAAAGCGGCTTAAATAGAGTTCTTTGACGATGCTATCGCACTGTTCGTTGGACAGTCCTCTGCGCCACACTTCAGAGTCAACAGATACGCTGGTTTGGTTCGATAATCGGTATCCATTGGCAACTTCACAAAGCTCGACCGAGTTCATATTATTTGGGTAGGTATCAATAGGGGAAGAGCGTAAACCTAGCTGGCTCATTTGATGTGACGAACAAGCAGAGAGCAATAATGTCATCAACGTTAAGGAGAGTCTTTTGACCATAGTAAAAGTACTGTTCACGGTGGTGGCAGAGAATGGACAAGGATACTATCAGCTCAGTTACATAAATAATATATTGAACCAACCTGAGGTCACTATCTAAGAAAAATTGACACTACTCAGACATTTAGAACGCTTATACTGCTGATAACGCAATGAGTGACCACTCGGATTCTATTGGTTGTATCTTAGTGATTGCTTTACTGAATGAGTAGGAGATAGTTGATGTCAGAAAATTGCCAAGGAACAGAAGCCATTGATACCAAAGACACCATCCATGTAGATATTGCCGTAATTGGTGGCGGTCCTGGGGGCTACACTGCGGCTTTTAGAGCCGCTGACCTAGGGCTTTCGGTCGGTTTAATTGAAAGCGCTGCTACACTTGGTGGCGTTTGTGTCAATGAAGGCTGCATCCCGTCAAAAACACTGCTTCATGCGACCTCGTTGATAACGGAGGCCAATCATGCGCAAGAGATGGGGATTTCCTTTGGTCAGATTCAGGTCGATATCGAAACGTTGAGAAATCATAAAGTTAAAACGGTTAAAACGCTCACGACAGGTATTGCTAATCTCGCAGACGCTCGCGGAATCAAACGGTTACAAGGAAAGGGCACATTCAAAGCGGCGCATCGTCTGGAGGTGGTTGGCGCTAACTCGACTGTAACCGTAAGTTTTGGAAAAGCCATTATAGCCACCGGCTCTTCTCCAGTTAAGTTGCCAAAGATGCCCGAGCATGCATGTATTTGGGACTCGAGTGCAGCACTTGACCTAAAAACAATCCCTGACAATCTCTTGATTATTGGCGGCGGTATTATTGGACTAGAGATGGCGCAAGTATACGCAGCGCTCGGTTCAAACATCACGATAGTTGAAGCATCAGAACAACTCATTCCAGCGGCAGACAAAGACATTCTCCAACCATTGTTGAAAAGTATCAAAAAGCACTACCAAATTTTAACTAAAACTAAAGTCGTTGATGTATCGATTATTGAGGAGGGGGTAAGCGTCACCATGGAAGGAAAAAAGGTCATGGAGCCAGTGGTGTTTGACTCTGTTCTTGTCGCTGTTGGTCGTCAACCTAATACAGCAAATATTGGTCTGGAGAGGCTTGGCATAACACTTGATTCGCACCAATGCATCCCAGTTGATAGCCATAGGGAAACATCTTCGTCAGGGGTATACGCAATAGGGGATGTTGTCGCGGGTCCAATGCTCGCACATAAGGCAACGCATGAAGGTAAAATTGCAGCAGAGTCTGCTGCTGGACTCAGTGTGTCGCAAAAGGTGGTAGCAATACCGTCGGTCGCTTATACCTCACCAGAATTAGCATGGGTTGGATTGACTGAAAAGGCGGCAAAAGCACAAGGTGTTGAGTATACCGTTGGAAAGATCCCTTGGTTAGTGAGTGGCCGTGCGCAAAGCGTCAATGCGACAAATGGTGTCACCAAGGCCTTATTTGATAAACAAGATGGTGTGTTACTTGGCGCAAGTATTTGCGGGGAAAACGCAGGGGAGCTTATTCATGAGGCCGTGATAGGTTTAACGATGGGGACAAAAGCTTACGATATCGCTCATGCTGTTCATGCTCATCCTACGTTATCTGAAACCTTCGCATTTGCTGCTGAATTGGTTGAGGGAACAATGACGGATATGCTTCCACCTAGAAAACGATGATGCTTAAAAGAAGAGGCTATTAGTGAATCAGTTATCCTTCCGACATCATCGATTCCTATAAACAAAGCGGTGAAGTCGTGAGACTTTGAACTTGCTAACATATCGCGATTGTAACATTTGCGTAACCTAGTCAGACCAGTTATTGTTTTGTATAACAACGTATTAACATGTGGTGATGGTATGCATTTTGACGAGTTGCTAAAAATAGCAAGACAGCGTTTCCAAGAAGAGGGAGAGATGTCGATTCCTTCTTCATGGGGACAGGGGCGTACTGTGTTTGGCGGGGTGTCCGCCGCGCTGCTATATACCGCAATGCAGTCTAAATTGAACACTGAGCGAGAGCTTCGAACACTCAATACCAATTTTGTTGGGCCTTTGTTGGTTGATGTACCCTTTCACTTTCAAGTGGAAGTATTAAGAGAAGGAAAAAGTGTGTCTCAACTCAGCGCACGCCTGATCCAGAACGATCAAGTTGTTGTGTTTCAGCAAGCGTGTTTTGGGTTTGAGAGAGATTCAAAGATCCGAGTTGAAAACTCCAACAATCACATCATGCCTAGCCCTGATGAGTTACCACGTTTTCCCGACGTAGCGAAAGGCGCACCAAACTACACCGCTCATATTGATCTCGCATTGGCTCGTGGGCACTTACCGTTTACTGCAAGTAAAGATTCACATTCCTATGGTTGGATGCGCTTTAAGCAGGCCCCATCCGTTATTACTGACGCACACCTCATATGTTTGGTGGACGCATGGCCTCCGGGTGTCCTACAGATGATGTCACAGCCCGCTCCGGCGAGCACCATGATGTGGAACCTGGAATTTATACATCCTCATGAACCTGTTGGCGTCGAAGACTGGTTTGCTTATCAATCGCATACTCGCCAAGCCGCACAAGGTTATGCTCACGCCGAGGCGAATGTATGGAATAATGTTGGGCAACTGGTTGCGATTAGTCGTCAAAGCATTGCGATATTTGATTGATTTGTTGCACGAGACAGGGAATCGCCTAGGCGAATTTTCTTAGGTTTACAGTGTAAACGAGCCTGATCTTTCCGTCTTGCCCCCTAATGACAGACGAACCCTAAATACGTCTTGACCCGTTTATCGCTATCGACTTTATTCTATTGAAGTTCGGGTCAAGGTTGGTATCCTTGCCGACCTATTTTCATATCGACACTTCCCCTCGTGTAAAAACGACATATATCGTGTTATTTCCTATTTGATAATTTAGAGGTAAATATTTATGGCTATCGGTTTTGACTATGGAACTGCGAACTGTTCCGTTGCACACATTGTCAATGGTTCGGTAAATCAGATACCTTTAGTGGGAGATGAATACTATATCCCCTCAACACTTTGTGCGCCGACAGCAGAGTCAGTATCAGAGCACCTATTTCGCACCTTAAATATTCGCCCTTCTAATGACATAGGGGAGATGGTGCTTCGTCGCGCCCTTAAAATTAATCGTGAAGAAGGCATTGAAGTTACTTCTTCAGATGTTTTATTTGGCCATCAAGCCCTTGATTTATATTTAGAAGATCCAAAAGATGTCTATTACATTAAATCACCTAAGTCATTTCTTGGTACCATCGGGCTACGCGACATGCAGCTGTCTTTTTTTGAAGATCTTGTGTGTGCGATGATGGCAAACGTAAAACACAAAGCTGAGCTTCATCTAGGGCGTGAAACCACCCAAACCGTCATCGGACGTCCTGTTAACTTTCTTGGTAGAGGCGGTGATGCCTCTAATCGACAAGCCGAAGGAATATTACGCCGTGCAGCAAACCGAGCTGGTTTCAAAGATGTTGAGTTTCAACTAGAGCCTGTCGCGGCTGGATTGGATTATGAAGCGACATTACTCGAAGACAAACACGTATTAGTGGTGGATATTGGTGGTGGTACAACGGATTGCTCATTTATTAAGATGGGACCAACGTGGGCGGGAAAAGCGGACAGAAGCGATTCTTTGATTGCTCATACAGGCCAACGAGTTGGTGGGAACGATCTTGATATCTATATTGCATTTCGTCGCCTCATGAATGAATTTGGCATGGGAACCAAGCGCCATTCTGGGTTAGATATCCCGGTGACCCAATTTTGGAATCCAATTGCAATTAATGACGTACAAGCACAAAGGAAGTTTTACGCGCACGATAACCTGAAAGAGCTGAAGATGTTGGCTAAAGAAGCGAGAGAGCCAGATAAAGTGACTCGCTTGGTTAAACTGCATCAAGACACGTTAGGTTATGCGGTAATACGAGAGGCAGAGAAAGCAAAAATAGCACTGGGCGACGCGGATCAATATCAGGCGCTTATCCAGCTTATTTCAGAGCAAGTTGGTGTAACTATCTCTCGAGACGAAATGGAAAGTGCGATTGATAATCCAAAACAAAAAATAAAAGAGCTGGTGAAGGAAGCGGTAAACCAAGCCGGAATACAACCGGATGTTGTCTTTATGACGGGCGGATCTGCGCGTTCATCCGTTTTACGCCAAGCAGTCAATGACATACTCCCTAATACACCGCTCGTCGCAGGTAATTACTTTGGTTCAGTAACCGCTGGTTTAGCTCGCTGGGCTGACATTTGTTTCAAGTAGTACCGTGCTGCTTGGCGATTTTTGGTATTAAATATTCATAAGGCTTATGGTTTGATGTCGAGACGATTATCGTTTAATAATCATCTCGAGTGTCGGAATAATCTGATGACTTGTACCGTATCAGCCTTACAGTATAAGGGTAAAAAGAGATTGAGTATTTTATAAGTGTGATGTGGTGAAGATGTAATTATATGATTTTGTGGAAATTTGAGGAGTGTGACACGGTTCCAATAGTTGAATATATAACCATGGCAAATGTAATGGCGTGCTTGCGGCGGATCTCATTATGCGCATAGAATGAAAGCGACTCTCTTAAGCCGAGAGTCACCTAGCCAACTGACGTTGTTAGTGAACGACTATTGTTCACACTATTATAAGCCAATCACGCTTTTGTTGTGGTTGGCTTTTTTTCGAGTTTAGCGTGAACAAATGGTCACATGACTAACGATGAAATGATCCCAATCAAGCCACCAAAAATCCCACCCCAGACAACAAGCCAGCCTAGGTGTTGTTTAATTAGGTTTTGTATGATTTCTTTGACCATTTGAGGTGTTAGCTCATTCAGGCGTTGTTCAATGATGGAGTCGATATTGCCTTTTACTTCATCCATCATCGAAGGGGATTCGAACTGCTCGACGAGGGCTTGTTTTACGGAATCGCTCTGTGCAATCGATGCCATTTCTGCTTTCATTTTTTCGACAAAGGGTGCTTTAAGTGGTTGTAATGCTTCTGTGCCACCAAACATCGCCAGCATACCGCCAAACTGTGAGTTTTCTATGACGTCCACCAGCGAATCAAACGTTGGGTTGAAGTCCACTTTTTCAATCACAGGCTCAAGGTCAAGTGTGAGACCTGTCCCGACTTCTTGTTTAAGAAATTTATCAATATTATTGTCGGTAAAAAATTGCTCCATCATTAAATTCTTAATCGCCACTTTGAAGTCTTCAAAGCGTGCTGGAATGACACCTGAGCCATAAATACCTGGTATTTTTTCAAATAACATGTGAATGGCTAGCCAGTTTGTGACCGCGCCTGAAAAGGCAAATAGACCCGCGTAGAGAAGAATATCGTTGTTAAGTTGGTAGCCTGCACCCAATAACCCTAAAGCGATAAGGTTGGTGATCATGCTTTTGTTCATAGTTTTACTACTATCGATGAATGGGGAATAGGAATAGGGATTTTAGGAAAAAAAAGCGAGGATAAAAAGTAACTTCTTGCCTTTCAAGCAAGATTATAATGAATGAAGGGTATCCGACCCTGATAGCTCTCTAATGTTTTTTATTTTCTCAAGGAGCACGGACTTATTAAATGGCTTAGAGACATAGTCGTCCATGCCACTTTCGCTGCAACGTCGAATGTCTTCGTCAAGGACGCTTGCAGTTAGTGCAATGATAGGGGTCCGGCCTTGGTTGTACTGCTGTTCGTAAGCCCTAAACTCTTTTGAAGCGGTAAAACCGTCCTTAACGGGCATCATGCAGTCCATAAGAACAGTGTGATAACGGTTTTTTGAATCACAAAGATAATCAAGTGCTTCTTGCCCATTATTGGCGATATCAACGTGATATCCGGATTTTTTGAGCAGCAGCGACGCTACCTTCTGATTCACTGCATTATCTTCTACTAATAGTATGGAGAGTGCACCGCTATCATCGGTGAGCTCGCATGATTGGCTTTCATCCGTTGACATCGTTTTGTCGCGGTTGTGATGTGCGGGTTTTTGGTCAGCTGGCGGCAAAGCATCGTGCAGCGCAGTCTTATTTTTTAAACTAACATGCTGCATCGCGGCATTCATTAATGTATCAATTAAGCGAGCACCAAGTAATGGGAAAGTGACAAGGCCAGACAATACGGCTTCATAGTCGCCAACTGGAATGGATTGTCGTTGAACTAATATCAGTGGGCACTGGGGATGTGTTTTTGCAATGTTTGCTAGTTCGTTTGAACCATCGATTGAGGCGGATACACAATACAGAATCGTCGTTTCGCCTATGGCATGTTGCATCATGTTTTCTGTAGAGGCAAATCGATGGGACAGTGATAAGGAATAATGCCCCATCTCATCAGTGAGCTGATCAGCAATCGCCTGTCCATTATCAATAATGCAAAAGCGACGTGTCATCAATGAGCTAAGTATAGGGGGATTTGATTTTGCGATAGTGGCTTTTATCTCAAAATGAAAAATGCTGCCGGCCCCTTTTTCTGACTCAATAGCGATTTTTCCGCCCATCAATTCAACAAGCTGAGACGAAATTGCTAATCCTAAGCCGGTACCACCGAACTGTCGCGTCACTGAGCTGTCTTCTTGTGTGAATGGCTTAAAGATGGCGTCTTGTTTATCTTTATCAATACCGATCCCGGTATCTTGTATAGTAAATAGAATCTGGCATTGTTCCTCGTCAATTTGCTCAATACTGACCTTAACTTTAACAAATCCGGTTTGAGTAAACTTGACCGCATTGGACATGAGATTCATTAAAATTTGACGTAACCGATGATCGTCAATAAGCAACAAATGTGGAAAGTTGGATGAAAATTCAACATGGAGATCCAATGATTTTTCTTGTGCTTTAGAAAGTACGATTGCGACGGTATCGTAAACGATCTCTCTTAGGTTAGAACTGTGTAAAGAGATCAACAAGTTGCCAGATTCGATCTTAGAAATATCCAAGATATCATTGATCAAAATAAGTAAGGTTTGAGAAGACGTCTCGATGGTGTTTAAGTAGTCACGTTGAATGGGGTTTAGTGTGGAATCTGACAAGATACCAGACATACCGATTATGCCATTCAAAGGCGTTCTAATTTCGTGTGACATATTGGCGAGAAAGGAGCTTTTGGCCACATTGGCCCGTTCTGCTTCGTTTTTAGCTGCGATCATTCGTTGTTCATTCTCACGTCGCTCAGCAATAAGCTTATTCATTTTCTCACCAAAGTGACTAAACTCATCGTGGCCTTCTGTCGACGCCTTAATATCTGGTGTATCGTGTTTCTCTATATTCTCAAATGTCTCTAACGTGTTGTTCAAAAAGAATATAATTCTTCTTGTGATATTAATACTTAGTATAAAAAGCACGGCCATGATCAGCACTGCGACAAGAATGGTTGTCCACATCCGTTGCTCGAGTTGTAGGATGCTTTGCTCCATGTCGTTGGACAACTGTGCATTAATTTCTGTGGTGGCTTGCTGAATAAGTGTGAGTCGTTTATCCAGTGCCGCTACACCGGAAGTGATCTCTTGTACGGTTAGCGCTTCTCTGGATTCATCAAGGACTCGATCTCGAAATAGAATACTATCGACAAATGATTCGTCCGAGAAGGTTCTTAGAAGCAAGCTGACTTGCGAGGCATCGGCGTTGATATTGAGAAAGCGGTCAATGAGGTATTGCTGGCGCTCAAACAAGGAGGTCAGCTGCACCGATGCTGAATGTTCTTCGTCATGATGGCCGTCGTGACCTAAGTAGATGTTAGTATGGATGATCCAGTTTTCTTCTGTCGCCCACAGTCGAATCCATTCCAATGTGAATAACGCATTGAGGTGGGATTCGAGGATGATAGACCCAGTATCTACCTTGACGCTTTCTAATTGGGATAAAAGCTGTTGAATCAGATCTACCGTCCAAACATTCCAATCTTCCACCTCCTCGATGGTCGACATCGCGCCAAGTTCACCTTGCGCTTCACGTAACTCGTTTAATGCGGTTTCAACCGTGGAGGTATCATCAAGATAGTAAGCCGTTGATAAAACGCCCTGTAGCTTGTCTAAACATTCATTTAGCTTGCCATAGATGATGGTTTTGTTGTCTTCAAAGGTATGTTGTAGTTTTTCTAGCCGTGAGCTGTGAACAATCGCGCTGTAGTTTGAGATGTAACTTAATGCCTTCACTTCCGCGGATAAAATCGACATTTGTTGCAAATCACGTTTCGCTCTAAGTGCTTCCCATGATGACAATACTAAAATGACGATCAGCGGTAAAATCGCTAGGATAATTATTCTACTTTTGATCGACGTCTTATTTAATAAAGCCATATCACTAATCCTTGATAATATTCTTGAACATCAAAGGCTCTGAACTAATCTATGAGTAGTCTAGGATAGGAATCCGTAAGAGTGTAATGAAATGGAACAAATCAATAATTTATCAGGGAAAAGTTACCGGAGATTCACCAGTTTTTTTATGTGTGTAGGCCTAGGGCTGCTGATTTTTCTAACCTCTGACAGCCGTGCATTTGCTGCTAATGAGTATGCGGTTTTTACACTCAATAGTGAATTTAGTGAATTAACGCGCAGCAAAGCGAGGATGCTGTATCGAGGGAAAGCTAAGTCATTACAAGGTAAGCGGATTGAGATTTCGGATTGGCCAGAAAGCTCCTCAGAGCGTTCTGAATTTTATGAGTATTTATTAGGGAAAGATGTTGCTCAAATGAATGCATATTGGGCAAGTTTGTCTTTTTCTGGCAAAGCAAGACCGCCTAAAGAAATTGGCTCCGCCTCGGTAACTGCACTTATCCATTGGCTGCAAGAAAAACCCAATAGAATAGGTTATGCGCCCGTAGATAGGTTGCCGACCGATGCGACAATCCTTTATGTCGTTGGGGGAGGGAATTAAAGATGATGAAATATATTATTACTCCCATTCTCACTGTCGCGAGTTTGCCAGTATATTCTGCCATTGATATTACCGATAATTTTTCGATTAGTGGTTTTGGTTCCACTTCCTGGGCTCGATCTGATAATGAAACACCATTATTAATTAATCGCAGTATATCAGACGAAAATTGCTTTGATTGTGATACTACATTTGGTGTTCAACTTGATTATTACCGTTCAGATTTCAAGGCATCGGTGCAAGTAGTCAAGCGGCCGCAAGACGATTGGAGTGGTCCATCCTTAGAGTGGGCATATGTCGGCTACGCCTTTGATGACATTGAAGTAAGGGCGGGTCGTCAACGGCTACCCTTGTTCTTAGCATCTGAGTACTTTTATGTCGGTCAAGCTTACACTACAGCACGTCCACCGGCAGAGGTTTATAGCAGCTTGCTGGGTATCACGGCGTATAACGGTGCGAGTGTGAGTTGGAACAAGACGTTAAATGATGAAATGCAGTTGGTACTAACACCATTTGTCGGTTTTAACGATAACACAAGTATTCGCTTTAACTCTTCTGTTGAGCTTGAATTTGACACCAAAAATTTGTGGGGGCTTAATGCGCAGCTTGTGGGTGATTATTATCGCTGGAACGCTGCGGTACTTAATGGCACCTACGATGTAACCAGCAGGGTAACGATAACCAGTCCGTTTGTGCCTCAACCTTTCGTCGTTGCGGATACCAACGAAGAGACCGTGAATCAATACACGCTCGGGGCTGAATACGAATTTGGTGATCTAAAGGCAACCTTTGAGTTTCAGAAGACCGAAAGCGTTCGGACGGATTGGTATACCATGTTTGCTTATCGCATGGCGCCCTTCACACCATATGTTGCCTACGGACAATTGTACCAAGACAGTGAACGTTCGAATGCAAGCTCAACACTAGGTGTGAGATATGACGTGCTCAATAATGTTTCCATTAACGCCGAATACCAGTATTTCCAAATACTGAATGAAGGTTCTGGGTTATTTATTGAAGATCCCGAGCAAGACGATAGCGCAAACTTATTTACCGTTATGGTGAGTTTTGTGTTCTGACGATGGACGGTTTAAGTGGTTAATTTGCAATTGGTTTAATCACGCTCAGTGTAAGTGGTGTAAGAGATGGAGCTCACATGAGAATAACGATATGAAGCAATCTTTCAATGCCGGTGTGTATTTTAAATATCGGGCCTATGGGTTCAGTTTGTTATTTTGGCTAGTGGTTATTTCGGCTTTGTTGTCATTTAGTCAACGGGTCTTCGCGGCTAGCGATTATGCGGTATTTACCTTAAAACCCAGCTTTACTGAGTTGACGCGAAGTAAGGTGCGAATGTTGTACCGGGGGAAAACCAAATCGCTGCAAGGAAAGCGAGTTGAGTTGTCAGACTGGCCAGAGAGCTCCTTGGAGCGTTCTGAGTTCTATCAGTATTTACTAGGAAAGGATGTCGCGCAAATGAATGCCTACTGGGCAAGTTTGTCATTTTCAGGAAAAGCCAGACCACCGAAAGAAATTGGAGACGCTTCCGTCGATGCTCTTATTCATTGGTTACAAGAAAAGCCGAATAGAATTGGGTATGCCCCCCTTGATGCTTTGCCTCAAGAAGCCAAAATTCTATACGTTGTTAGTAAGGAGAAATAACCATGAATAATAAACTTCTTGTATTGACACTATCCGCGATGAGTGTCCCATCATTTGCAGCCATCGATATTACGGATAATTTTTCGATCAGTGGTTTTGGTTCTACTTCTTGGACTAAATCTGATAATGAAACGCCTTTAATGGTGAATCGAAATATCACTGATGAAAACTGCTTTGACTGCGATACGACGTTTGGTATTCAACTTGACTATTATAGAGAGGCATTTAAAGCCTCGGTGCAGGTAGTCAAGCGCCCACAGGATAATTGGAGTGAGCCTCAGTTAGAATGGGCTTACTTAGGTTACTCCATAGGTGATTTTGAGATTCGAGGCGGACGTTTGCGTTTACCTGTTTTTCTTGCTTCTGAATATTATTATGTGGGGCAGGCCTACACAACCGCGAGACCCCCTGAAGAGGTCTATAACAGTATCTTAGGAGTGACGGCTTTTAATGGTGCGAGTGTGACGTGGAATTATAATGTTTCGGACGAAACTCAGCTCTCATTGACACCGTTTGTGGGCTTTAAAGACAACAATGAAGTCGACTTTAACGACACGACGACATTGGAATTTGAAACTAAGAACATGTGGGGTGCAAATGTCCAACTGACAGGCGAAAACTATCGGTTGAATTTTGCTTATTTAGATTCAAACTTTGACCAAACGGCAAAAATTAGAAACGTGGTTGTCCCAGGCGTCGGAACGATTCCGTACGTTGAATCAAAATCGCCCGACCAAAACATTAAGCTTTATTCTCTTGGAGGAGAATATGACTTAGGAAACCTCAAATTAACCGCTGAAGGTCAGAAAAATGACTTATCGATGGCATGGTACGGTAGCGCGGCTTACAAAATATCTGACTTTACGCCGTACGTAGTCTACGGGCAGGATTTTGATGGGGATAATGATAAGACGGGTGCTAGCACAACGTTGGGTCTGCGCTATGACCTGCTTTATAACGTTTCACTAAACGCCGAGTGGCAATATTTCAATACCTACAATGGAGGAAATGGTGCGTTTGTGGATAACCCTAGCCCAGACACTGATGCCAATTTGTATACGGTTATGCTGAATTTTGTTTTCTAAGACGCTACATGTGTTAGCTAGAATTTGATGTAAAAAAGCCCCGACACTGTCGGGGCTTTCGTAATTCTAGCGCTACGTAAGGTTACTTCTTACCACGCTCGCCAACTTTTTCTAGTCCCAATACCAAGCCAATGCCTATCAGCATCATTACGACAGCAATCGCCAGCTGAGAAGGGTGACCCGTCACTAACTCAAAGTTGAAGGGTGATAGGTTTTCTTGAATAAGTGGAACCTGCTCGCCTGAAGAGTTCGTTCTCCAAGAAATGGTTTCTTTCCAAGGCCAAAGTTTCGGTAGTGTGCCTAGCATTAAACCCGTTAAGAAAACCAATGCGAAGTCGCGGAAACGTTTTAGTAGCCAAGAGAGCACGTGTGAGAAGCTCAAAAGCCCAATCAGACAACCGAAAGCAAACAACGCCATAATATCAAGTTGTAGCCCCTTTACTGCACCAAGTACTGGGCCGTACATACCTAGAATCAGAAGAATAAAGCTGCCAGAGATACCAGGAAGAATCATCGCACAGATTGCAATCATGCCTGCAAGGAAAATATTTAAGTGTGTTGGATCCATCTGTAATGGCTGTAAAACCGTAATGGTATAAGCAAAAACAACACCAAGCACAAGACACAAGAAACGGGATAACGTTCTTTGTTCGACTTGTTTTAGCATGTGATAAACCGACACTAAAATTAGACCGAAGAAGAACGACCACACTGGAACAGGGTGCGTTTCTAGTGCCCAAGAAATGAATTTCGCTAGCGTTAGGATTGACGTCAAAATACCGCCAAACAAAGCAATTAAAAAGAACCCATTGATATGATTAAACGCGGCTTTAAAGCCGTCACGTCGCCAGATGCCAAATAGGCTTGGATTCACCCGTCGAATGCTTTCTAACAGCATGTCATAAATACCAGTAATAAAGGCAACGGTGCCGCCTGAAACGCCAGGGACCACGTCAGCCGCGCCCATTGCCATTCCTTTTAGAAAGGTCGTCAAATAGTTCATATTATCTTTTAGGTTGGAAAAGTTGTCGCAAAGTATATATGGATGCGTGTTTGTATGCACCTAGAGAGTGATCGAAATTTAATATCATTAGGTACGTCAAACAATTGTGAATCTTCCGGCTAGATAGGTCGTGGTAAATCTGTCTTTATGGCAGTAAAAACGCTTTTATATCAGCTTGTTAATCTTGTCTAGACAAGTGGCGCTTGGTCCTGGTTTGTGACGGTTTTGACATATTGCCGACACGCAATGTTCATATTAGGTCGTCAAAGTGTTCCTAAACCGAATAGGGACGATTGAGATGAACAACATCATTGAAGTGAAGCAGGTGAATAAGACCTTTGGCGACAATAAAGCGCTAAAAGATATTAACTTAACCATCACCAACCCAAACATGACCGCATTATTAGGGCCATCTGGCTCTGGGAAGTCGACACTGCTTCGACATCTAAGTGGGCTCATTATTGGCGACAATAACGCTCAATCAAAGATTCAGGTGCAAGGGCGGACTGTTCAGTCACAAGGCAAGGCCGACAAATCCGTTCGCGCATGTCGTGCGAAAGCGGGTTACATCTTCCAACAATTTAACCTCGTGAATCGTCTATCTGTCATGACCAATGTATTGATTGGTGCCATGAGTGCGACACCGAAGTGGCGCACATTAACGGGAATGTTTACTCAAGAGCAAAAACAACAAGCCTTAGATGCGTTAGACCGTGTTGGTATGGCGTCATTTGCGTCGCAGCGTGTTAGCCATTTATCTGGTGGTCAGCAGCAGCGTGTGGCTATTGCCCGAGCGTTGATGCAACGAGCGGAGATTATTTTTGCGGATGAACCGATAGCATCACTGGATCCGGAGTCGTCCCGTATCGTCATGGAGTTGCTACAAGATATCAATCAAAAGGAAGGTATTCCAATCATTGTGACGCTCCATCAAGTGGATCATGCGCTCAAGTATTGCTCGGAAATTGTCGCGCTGAAGGACGGCGAGGTCTTCTATCAAGGAGCAAGCTCAAGCCTCAGCTCATCACAAATAGAGGGGCTTTATCGTGCAAGATCAACGACGGAAGAACCATCGCCGTGTCCCTCAAGCCTACTGGCTCCTTCGTTTTAATTTTTGTCATTTATTATCATTGGGAAAATGAACATGTTTCGTTCGATGCAATCAGGATTTAAAAAATCACTTACGTTGTCAGCCTTTGCCTTGGCTATGGCGTCTTCGGCCACGGCGGCCTTTGCGCAGGATATGCCCAAACAGATTAACTTTGGCATCATCGCCACCGACGCTCAGCAAAACCTAAGCCAGCGTTGGGAGCCTTTGCTGCAAGATCTCAGCGAAGAGCTTGGCGTACCAGTGAAAGCCTATTTTGCGCCAGACTACGCGGGCATTATTCAAGGGCAACGATTCGGAAAAGTGGATTTTGCTTACTACGGCAATAAGTCTGCGATTGAAGCTGTTGATCGTGCGGATGCGGAAATATTTGCTCGCTATATCGATTTAGAAGGCCAAGAAGGCTATTACAGCTTACTGGTCACGAACAAAGACAATAGTGACATTAATACCCTTGAAGATGTGATTGAGCAGCGCTCGGAGCTGAATCTAGGTAATGGTGACCCTAACTCTACCTCCGGCTTTTTAGTGCCTAACTATTATGCTTTTGCACAGAACAACGTGTCGTCGAATGACTTTAAACGTTCGGTTGCCGCAAGTCATGGCGCAAACTTAATGGCGGTGGCTAACAAGCGAGTGGATGTTGCCACGAACAACAGCATGAACTTGCTTCGTTTACAGCAAAACAGCCCAGACAGCTATGCCAAGATCAAAGTGGTATGGCAATCAGTGCTCATTCCATCCGACGTCGTGACCTACCGTAAAGCCTTACCGGAAGAGATGAAAGCGAAAGCTAAAGCGTTCTTTATCAACTATGGCAAAGATGGCAATAAAGAAGAGATCAATAACTTACATAAGCTGTCATGGTCTGGTTTTGCGGAAACGGACAACAATCAATTGCTGCCAATCCGTCAACTTGAGGCCTATAAAGAGCTAGTAGAGGCAAAGAACAATACTCGCCTAGATACGGAAGAAAAAAATAAACGAGTGAAGAAGCTGACCGCAGAGATAGAGACGTTGCAGCAGCAAATGGATGCCCTTAAAGGCTAACGGACAGCACCGCGCTGTCCTTGGGCAGCGCTCTTTCAGAGCAAATAAAATGAACACAATGACTACCAGTTATAACCCAGAAAATAAACTATCAATCAAGAACAGCATCATTGGCGTTGTGATGTTGCTTGTTCTGGTATGGGCATGGAACGGCGCTGAAATGGCCCCGGCGCTTTTTTTTGAACACCCAGAAAACATGGTTCAACTTCTTAATGACTTTTTTCCTGCTGATTTTAGTGAAAGTCACCTCTATCTCAATGAAATGATTGTCACGATTCAAGTGGGCATTTGGGGAACGGTACTGTCGGTGCTGTTGGCCATTCCATTCGGCATCCTGAGCGCTGAAAACTTAATGCCGAGTTGGGTCAGCTTTCCCATTCGTCGCCTGATGGACTGCCTACGTGCAATTAACGAAATGGTATTTGCCATGTTGTTTGTCGTCGTTGTGGGGTTGGGTCCTTTTGCTGGTGTGATGGCGTTATTTATCCATACGACGGGTGTCCTTGCCAAGCTTTTTGCTGAGGCGATTGAGGCAATAGAGCCCGGCCCGATGGAAGGTGTGAAAGCGACGGGTGCCAACCAATTTGAAGTGATTCTCTATGGCGTCATTCCCCAAGTATTGCCACTTTGGATCTCTTACTCCTTGTACCGTTTGGAGTCCAATATTCGTTCTGCCACTGTGGTTGGGATGGTCGGTGCGGGGGGGATTGGAGTCTTGCTTTGGCAATCTATCTCAGGGTTTCAGCTGCAACAGACGGCCGCCATTATGTCTATTGTGATTGTCACGGTCAGCATCATCGATTTTGTTTCTCAGATTATTCGTAAAAAATTCATCTAGACCGCTCGTCAGTCTATTTACCTAAACATGTCTAGATAAGTAATAAGGGAAAACATGCCTGTGTATTTGGATATTGCCTCAGTGCTTGAAAAGGAAGTGAAGGCCAATTTTGCCCCTGGTGATTACCTGCCCCCGGAATCAAGGCTGGCGCAGCGATTTGATGTTAATCGCCATACCTTGCGTCGCGCTGTCGATGAATTGGTGAACACCGGCATGATTCAACGCCATCAAGGCAAAGGCAATATGGTGGTTAGGCAGCCAAATGAATACCGCATTCACTCTGGGGCCCATTTTACCAAAAACCTCATAGAGCAAGGGGCACAGCCTCGCTGTGAGGTCATGGTATCGCGAGTGATGTCCGCACCATTAAAGATTGCGGCAAGCCTAGGCATAGAAGAGGGGCAGCGCATTGTGCACATTCGAACCCTGCGAAAAACGGAAAACATGCCACGCACGGTGATTGACCATTACCTCGCCAACCGAGAGTGGTGGACGGTGTTAAAAAACTTCAAAAGTGGTTCATTACACGAGTTCATAAAACGTGGCTTGGGTGTTGAGCTGACACGAAAAGAAACCAGTGTGGGTGCACGAGCACCGACCAATGAAGATTGTCGTTTATTACAGATTCCAAGTACGACGCCAATCCTAAAAATTAAAACGAAAAATGTCATTAAAGGCACGAACATTGTTGCCGAGTTTTCAAGCTCGAACAGCCGTTCTGATGCCACAGAAATAATAATGGAGCATTAAATGACGGCGGTGACCGAAAGATCAAAGTGGATGTCTGTATTAGCACAAAGTCAATTTGAAGAGCTACAGCAGCATTGGAAAGACGTCAGTATTGATACGGACTATCAAATGGTACGTCAACCTGAAATCGGGCTGACACAAATTCGAGCAAGGATGGGCGGTACTGGGCGTGAGTTCAATATGGGTGACGCCACTATTACCAGAGCAGTGATAAAACTGCCAAGTGGTGAGTTGGGTTACAGCTACATTCGCGGACGCAATAAGGCACATGCTGAACTGGCTGCCGTGCTGGATGGGTTATTACAAATATCATCGAATCAAACATCGTTGCTGACTCGCATCATTGAACCGTTGGCGGCAATAAAGCAAGAGCGAGATCAGTTAAAAGCCGCTGACGTTGCCGCGACGAAAGTGGACTTTTTTACTTTAGTTCGCGGGGAAGACTAATCAGCGGGAAAGATGAATTTGTGGGACAGACGCATCCACGTGGAAGTGTCATCCGGGAAGAAGATTAGCCCACGGGAAAAACAGTTTGCAGAGAAGAGATGTGCGTCGAGAACGCGAGTCTGCAGCCGTCCATTTTCGAGTGAGTGCTGCGTAAAGCTTCATTATTTTACATCAACAATATGATAACGGCGTGGCCAAGGTGCCAACCCAACAGGTAACCACTATGACAACCATTACACCCGCCTTTCAAGATGCGGTACACGATAGCCAATACTGTTTCAGACAACTGTTAAAAGCCATGTCTGAACCCGGACAGTTGGTGACATTAGATAGAAGCCAAGGATTTGGCATCATGCATGCCGCCGCGGCACAAACCTTGCTGAGTTTGGCGGATAACGCCACCAATATTTGGTTGTCGCCCACTTTGCAAAACGATAAGGCTGTGTTGGATAACGTGCGCTTTCACTGCGGCGCTCCGATTGTATTTGAGCAAGCAGATGCCGATTTCGCTGTGATCGCCAAGTCAGATATCGCTCAGATTAGTCAACAACTCCTCGATTTCAAATCTGGGTGTGAAGAGTACCCAGATGCCGCGACAACCGTGATTATTGAGCTAGATTCGCTGACGTCCGGTCAACGATTATTGTTATCAGGTCCTGGCATTGAAACGACTGACGAGGCATTCGTTGGTGATGTGCCAGACGGCTTTTTGTCATTTCTCGAGTCTCGCCAGGAGCGCGTTGATTTTCCTCTTGGCATCGATTTGGTGTTGGTTCATGAAGAACAAATACTGTGTTTACCCCGTACCACTAACGTTGAGGTTTCTCCATGTATGTAGCCGTGAAGGGTGGTGAAAAAGCGATTCAGCAAGCCCATAAACTTCAAGCTAAAAAACGTCGTGGCAACAAGGCGTTACCAGAATTAAGCGTGGCGCAAATCAGCCAGCAGCTCGCCGGTTCGGTGGACAGAGTCATGACCGAGGGTGGTATTTACGACCCACAGCTGGCAGCACTAGCGATCAAGCAAGCCAATGGCGACCTAGTCGAGGCTATTTTTTTATTGCGCGCTTACCGTACGACGTTGCCTCGCCTCGCCACGTCTAACCCAGTGAACACCAGTGATATGCGCATCGAGCGCCGAATTTCGGCAACCTACAAAGATTTACCCGGCGGACAGATATTGGGTGCGACCTATGACTATACGCATCGATTGCTGGATTTTAGCTTGTTGGCAGAAGGTGAGCCACCATGCACAGAATCGAACTTGGAGCAGGAGGTCAGCGCTGAAATGGAACCTTGTCCGCAGGTGCTCGGTATCTTAGAGCGTCTCGAATTGATGAAAGTGGAACAAGACAATGAGCAAGTGCCAGAAGATATCACCATGGCACCTGTGAATTATCCGTGTGACCGTTCGGCTCGGTTGCAAAATCTTGTTCGAGGTGATGAGGGGTTCTTACTCGCATTGAGTTATTCAACGCAGCGTGGTTACGGTCGAAATCACCCGTTTGCCGGAGAGATTCGCACCGGAATGACCACCCTGTCACTGACACCCGAAGAGCTGGGTTTTTCCATTGATATTGGTGAGATAGAACTTACCGAGTGTCAGATGATCAATGGCTTTGTTGGTAGTAAGACAGAAAAGGCTGCCCTGACTCGCGGCTATGGCCTGACGTTTGGTGCGACCGAGCGCAAGGCGATGTCGATGGCGCTGGTGGACCGTTCATTGCAGGCACCAGAGTACGGTGAAGCGGTGGATGGACCCGCACAAGATGAAGAGTTTGTACTGTCGCATTCCGATAACGTAGAGGCCGCTGGCTTTGTGTCACACCTAAAGCTTCCACACTATGTGGATTTCCAAGCAGAACTTGAGTTGCTTCGTAAGATGCACGCTGAACATGATGCCGTGACGCAGGAGAAACAGTCATGAACCACGACAACACGCATACACACCTACAAGACGTGAAAGGTGGTCACAATACTGCCTCGAGCGCTGTCGCTGATAACGAACCGTCGTATACCGATACGGGTTACAACTACGGCTACCTGGATGAACAAACCAAGCGCATGATTCGTCGAGCATTACTTAAAGCCGTCGCGGTCCCAGGTTATCAGGTACCGTTTGGTGGACGAGAAATGCCGATGCCTTATGGTTGGGGCACTGGCGGTGTGCAAATTACCGCTGCAATTATTGGCTCGGTGGATACGCTAAAGGTGATTGACCAAGGCGCTGACGACACGACCAATGCCGTTTCCATTCGTGAGTTCTTTAAATCGGTCGCCGACGCGCAAACAACAGAAAGAACGCGTGAGGCGTCGATCATCCAAACCCGTCACCGCATCCCGGAAGTCACGTTAGAGAAAGACCAAATTTTAGTGTATCAAGTGCCGATTCCTGAGCCACTGCGTTTTATCGAGCCTCGCGAAACCGAAACACGAAAAATGCACGCCCTGCAAGAGTACGGGATTATGCACGTCAAACTGTATGAGGATATTGCTCGTTTTGGCCATATTGCTACGGCGTATGCTTATCCGGTGCGTGTTAATGACCGTTACATTATGGACCCGTCACCGATTCCTAAATTCGATAACCCCAAAATGGACAACATGGCCGCGTTGCAACTATTTGGTGCCGGTCGTGAAAAGCGTATCTACGCGATTCCACCGTTTACTAAGGTGCAAAGCCTCGACTTTGAAGACCATCCGTTTGAGATCCAGCAGTGGGAAGACCCATGTACGATCTGTGGCTCGACGGACACCTTCTTAGATGAGGTGGTGATGGATGATAAAGGCAATCATATGTTTGTTTGCTCCGATACCGATTACTGTCGCGACCGAGTGGCAGAGAATGAGCTGATGCAATCACAGGAAGGTGTGGCATGAACATGCAGTTAAATGATGCCCCTAAACAAGTCCCCGCTTGTGCGTCGTCAGTAGAGACGGTACAGCCAACAAGTACCGATCCACGTGCCAGTACAGAACACCCACTATTGTCGGTACGCAACCTCACTAAGCTTTATGCACCGGGTAAGGGCTTTAGCAACGTGTCTTTTGATATCTACCCTGGTGAAGTATTGGGCATCGTCGGAGAGTCTGGCTCCGGTAAGAGTACCTTACTGACTTCGTTGTCTGGGCGACAAGTGCCAGATAGTGGATCGGTACTGTATGTCCGAGGTAAAGGGAGCGAGCAAATGACTCAGCTGGAAGACCTGTATGAAATGGCGGAAAGCCAAAGACGTCAACTGCTTCGCACGGAGTGGGGGGTGGTGCACCAGCATCCTATGGATGGGTTACGGGCTCGTGTATCTGCGGGTGGCAACATTGGTGAGCGTCTCATGGCAGTAGGCGAACGCCATTATGGCAACATCCGTGAAGCGTCAAGTAAATGGCTGACGGATGTCGAGATCCCTCTCGATCGCATTGATGACATGCCAACAACCTTTTCTGGGGGTATGCAGCAAAGATTGCAGATCGCTCGTAATCTGGTGACACATCCTAAGTTGATCTTTATGGATGAGCCAACGGGAGGGCTGGATGTGTCAGTGCAAGCTAAGTTGCTGGATCTGCTGCGCCGCTTAGTGACTGAGCTTGATCTTGCTGTCGTGATCGTGACTCATGATCTTGCGGTTGCTCGTTTGCTCGCACACCGACTCATGGTGATGCGCCGCAGTGAAGTCGTGGAGAGCGGATTAACGGATCAGGTCCTCGATGACCCACAACACCCTTACACTCAACTTCTTGTCTCTTCTGTATTGCAGAACTAAGGAACGCTTCAATGAATGCTCATTTACACAATGCCCGATTGCATGTAGCGAATGTCAGCAAGACGTTTGTTTTACACAATCAAGAAAGCGCTGAACTATCGGTTCTGTCTAATGCCAATTTTTCCGTTTCTGAGGGAGAGTGTGTGGTGTTAAACGGTCGCTCAGGTTCAGGCAAGTCAACGCTATTGCGCGCACTGTACGCCAATTACTTGGTCGATAGTGGTGACATTAACGTGAACCATCAAGGGCGTTGGATAAACCTAGCCATGGCACAGCCTCGTGAAATACTGAATGTTCGCAAGCACACTATTGGTTGGGTGAGCCAGTTTCTACGTGTGATTCCGCGGATTAGTGCCTTAGATGTGGTTATGCAGCCCATGATTGAGATGGGGGGGTGCCGCGAGCAAGCCAAAGCCAAAGCACAGTCATTATTAACTCGACTGAACGTGCCAGAGCACTTGTGGAATATAGCTCCTGCGACATTTTCTGGCGGTGAACAACAGCGCGTTAATATTGCTCGTGGCTTTATTGTCGATTACCCCATCTTATTACTTGATGAGCCGACGGCGTCGTTGGATGCGACAAACAGTGCCGTTGTGGTCAATCTCATCAAAGAAGCCAAAGCAAGAGGGGCTGCCATCGTAGGGATATTCCATGATGAACTGACTCGTGATCAGGTCGCTGACCGTCTTTATGATGTGAAAAAGGGGGCGGCACCTTCAACAAACAATGGTCAACCTAGTCAATCGGAACAGAAGCTCGTTCAGCCTTGCTCAAGTGTTGAATCCAATCTAACGACATCATCCATCTCAGCGTGTGTGTAACGGAGAACATAGCATGATTATTACTAACGTAAATCTCGTTTTAGATAATGAAGTGGTCAAAGGCTCTGTTGAGCTCAGAGATGGCAATATTGTCAGTATGTCGGATTCTCACAGCCAGGTTGCGGGTGCTTATGATGGTGAAAATGGCTACCTAATGCCTGGTTTTATTGAGCTACATACCGATAATCTCGAGAAGTATTTTACCCCTCGCCCCAAGGTTGATTGGCCGCCGTTTTCTGCCATGAGTGCACATGATACTCAGCTTATTGGCTCCGGCATTACGACGGTGTTAGATGCCGTTGCACTAGGGGACTTTCGTGAAGAAAAAAGACAAGCCAATTTAGACTTGTTCATTAACACGGTTATCGACAGCCAAAAACGGGGTTTAACACGTGCAGAACACCGCTTGCACCTTCGCTGCGAAGTCCCTCACGAAACGACAGTGGGCATGTTTGAGCGTTTTATTGACCTACCAGAAGTACAGTTAGTGTCATTGATGGACCATGCACCTGGTCAGCGTCAGTTTGTGAATGTAGAGAAGTACCGTACTTACTACCAAGGTAAGTACAACATGAGTGATACGGAGATGGCGGCATTTGAAAAAATGCAGGTTGAGCTATCGCAACGTTGGTCAAAACAAAATCGAGACGAAATATGCCGCCAATGTCGTGAGCATAATACCCCAATGGCGAGCCACGATGATGCGACAACGGAACATGTTTTAGAGTCCAAAGCGTTGGGCATGGCGATTGCGGAATTTCCTACCACCGTCGAGGCTGCAAAAAAATCCCATGAGCTGGGCCTTAAGGTCTTAATGGGGGCACCAAACGTTGTCCGTGGCGGGTCCCATTCTGGCAACGTGGCAGCGCACGAATTGGCGTCATTGGGTGTTTTAGATATTTTATCATCCGATTATTACCCTATGAGCATACTGGAAGCGGTTTATACCTTAGCGGCGGATGAGCGCAATACACTCACGCTGCCGCAAGCGGTGCAACTGGCCACAATAAACCCCGCGCAGGCATTAAATCTTCACGACCGTGGTGTGATTGCGGAGGGAAAACGTGCCGATTTAGTCTTGGCTAGACAAGTCGATGGCCATCCGCTGGTGGCACGAGTGTGGCGACAAGGTAAGAAGGTATTTTAATCCATGCAATACCACTCGATGACACAAGAAAACTCGTTCGAACCGAGTCGTCACCACCCCCAACTTTATTATGTAATTGGTCCGTCTGGAGCAGGAAAAGATACGCTTATTGATGCGATAAGGGCGGCATTTATCGGTGAGATTATTGTCGCGCATCGCTACATCACTCGAGCGGCAGATGCGGGAGGCGAGAACCATGTCGCGCTGACGACAAGCGAGTTTAACAGCCGCCAACAACAGGGGCTGTTTTCTTTGAGCTGGCAAGCGCATGGCCTGCATTATGGTGTGGGGATAGAGGTGAAATCGTGGCTATCGCAAGGTCTATCTGTGGTTGTTAATGGATCTCGTGCCGAACTTGAACAAGCTAAGGTTGTCTTTGGCGATCAGTTGCTGCCTGTGCTTGTTGCGGTGGATACATCGGTATTAAGGGAGCGCCTAACGAGTAGAGGCAGAGAGACGCCCCAGCAGATAGAACAAAGACTGCAACGTGCGCAGGCTTATGCCCCGGAAGGGGAGGGAGCCTGGATAATCAATAATAGTGGCACTGTTGAAGAGAGCATCGTGCAATTTACCTTATTACACGAACGTCGAGTGCTTAACGACAATGAGGTTCAGTCGGCAAAAGAGCAATCGGTAAAAGTCGACTCGATAGAAGTACAGTCAGTGGGAATACAATGAAACTTGTGATGCTAGGGACAGGAAATAGCGCGATGTTGCCTGTATATGGTTGTCAATGTGAGGCGTGTTTACAGGCGCTTGTTCATCCGGAGTTGAAACGTGAAAAAACCTCGGCTTACATTGAGCACAATGGACGAAAATTGTTGATTGATGCCAATGCGCCTGATCTTCTCCAACGCTTCCCTGCCGGAAGCATGGATTCGATATTAGTGACGCACTATCACATGGATCATGTACACAGTTTGTTTGATCTTCGCTGGGGCGTGGGGAAACCCATTCCCGTGATCTCTCCCGATGATCCCAACGGCTGTGATGATCTCTACAAACATGCGGGTTTGCTTGATTTTTCGACTCGTGCCTATCCGTTTCAAGCGTTTAGTTGGCAAGACGTGACGATCACGCCACTGCCATTGAATCACTCCAGAGTTTGTCTTGGTTATGCATTCGAATGGAATGGCCAATGTCTTGCGTACTTGACCGACACCAATGGGCTGCCTGATCAAACCAAAGAGTGGCTAGCCGCTCGCTCCGTTCAATGGATAATTACTGATTGTAATTATGCCTCGATAGAGTGTAAAGCAACGCGGTTACGACAAAACCATAACGATGTGAATCAAGTGGTTCAGATGGTCGCAGATTGCCAGCCAGATAACTTAGGGTTGATACATGTCAGCCACGATACCGTCAATTGGCTGAGCCGCCATAGTCATACTCTTCCCCATTCAATTCAACTACTTTGCGACGGTCAGGAGATCACGCTATGAGCCAACCACTTTCTACCCCATTATCGGCTGAACCGAGTGTTTCTGCTTGTGTGAAACTGCACCAAACGGAATTAGGCCATTGGACCGAAGTGTCGAACCGTTGTGTGCTTAATAACGTCTCTTTGGGGGATTACAGTTACATTCAAAATGACTGTAATCTCATGTTTACCTCCGTTGGTAAGTTTACTTCCATTGCCTCCAATGTACGGGTTAACCCAAGTAACCACCCTTGGTGGCGGCCCACATTGCACCATTTTACCTATCGTCCGGGAAAATATGGACTAGGAGAAAACCCAGCAACACTCGATGACGAAGTATTTTCTTGGCGTGAAGAGGATAAAGTTATGATTGGTCATGACGTCTGGATCGGTCATGGCGCGATTGTCTTACCTGGCGTGACGGTGGGTAACGGTGCCATTATTGGTGCAGGAAGTGTGGTGACCAAAGATGTGCCCGCTTACACCATTGTCGTGGGTAATCCTGCGCGTGTTCTACGCCCAAGATTTGAGGATAACAGCTACGCTGATCGGCTAGATAAGCTGGGTTGGTGGCACTGGAGCGAAGAAAAAATTGCGTTAGCATTACCTATTTTTCAACGAGATTGTGGTGAGTTTTTGGCACACTTTGAAAACCTTCAATAAGATTTTCGTCAAGACTGGCGAACGGCAGGTCATTCATCGTGACCGTATAAATGACCTGCACGTATTTAATCCCACATTGCGTCGGCAATAATTTCATCTTCAATGTCGTCTTCAATGGCTCCGGACACCATTTCGTCTGCGAGGTAGTTCTCGCAATCAACGTCATCATAGGCGCCTGATATGACGCCAGCGGTTGCACCAATTGCCGCGCCAGCAGTGGCATTACCTGCGACTGCGCCAACGACACCCCCAACGACAGCACCCTCTACAGCATCAGTGATTTCGTTACCGGCCTCACAAGGATGATAAGCGTGGGCACCAGTCGCGATAAGTGTCATGAGTAGGATGGATTTTTTCATTTAAACTACCTTTAAAACAAATGATTAGATGATATTAACAGTCCTTCCTTTGACGTGGAGCTACTTTACCTAGCAATGAAAGGAATGAAAAAATATGAGCTATTAATGGTTTGAATAGATGGGGTAGAAGAAAGCTTGCAATCGAGATAATAAGTGAGCGTGGGAAGGATATTGCTACTTACAAAAAAGCCAAGCCTTATATGAATAAGACTTGGCTGAGCATTGCTGACGACCGATATTAGCGATTGAGCCGCGAATATAGGACGCCATCTAAGTCACGGTAGGTGACGGTGTTACTCTATCGCTGTCGCATCATTCTTCATCGAACGTTTTTGATTGCAATACTCACGCAACCTTTGCAGTGCGATAAAGAATACCGGGACCAGTACACACCCAATCGCGGTTGCTGCTAGCATGCCACCAAAGCTTGCAAGCCCCAACGCATTACGGCTTGCAGAACCAGCACCGCTGGCGATAACGAGCGGTAATACGCCAAGAATGAATGAAAAGGCAGTCATCATGACGGCGCGAATACGTAAGGCGATGGCTTGCTTGGCTGACTCCATAATCGATAGTTTGGATTCTTCTCTCAGCACTTTAGCAAACTCAACGATTAATATTGCGTTTCGACTTGCCATACCAATAAGAAGGACTAGGCCGACTTGGGTATACAGGTTAATCGTGCCACCCGCTGCGAATACAAGCCCCAGCGCGCCAATTAAACCAGTGGGTACACAAAGAATAATAGCCATCGGAATTAACCAACTTTCGTATTGCGCGACTAGGAACAAGTAGGTAAACAAAAGCGCCAATGCAAACAGGTAAGGCGCAGCATCGCCTGCCGCTAATTCCTGATAAGTCATGCCTGTCCATTCATACGCGTAACCAGATGGAAGGACAGAATCAGCGAGACGTTCCATTTCTGCGATGGCTTCACCAGAACTGAAGCCTTGTGCAGGGATAGCCAGTATTTGCGCGGTATTGTAAAGGTTATAGCGCGCCGTGTTATCTGATCCTACAAGAGGTTCATAGCGAGCAAAGGTCGAAATGGCCACCATTTTTCCGCTCTCTGATTGTACATAAAGTCGGCTTAGGTCTCTTTCGTTGTTTCTAAACTCTTGCTCGGCAAGCAGGTTGACCTGATAGTTTTTGCCGTATTTTGTGAAGTCATTGACGTACAAATTACCCATCATAGCGGACAGTGTCAGGTTGACGTCTTGCAGGTCAACACCCAGTGCTAGCGCCTTAGCGCGATCAATATCCAGATAAAGTTGTGGTACGTTGGCGCTATAGGTAGTAAACGCCATCGCAATCTTTTCTGATTGGTTGAGTGCATTAAGATAGCTATCTAACGCGGGTGCCATTGCTTCGACTGAGCGCCCATTTAGGTCTTCAATCTGCAGTGTTAAGCCGCCAGCATTCCCTAGTCCCGGTATCGCAGGCATAGAGAAAGCCATCCCTGAAACATCACTATTTTTATCGATGATGGCTTGAGCCTGTGCGACCAGTGCGAATTCACTTTGTTCCGCATTTGGGCGCTCACTCCAATCATCAAGTACCACAATCATCATGCCTGAGTTGGGGGATGATGCGCCTTTGAGTAATGAATACCCCTTGGCGGCAATAACGTGCTTTATGCCATCAAGTGAGGAAAGTTCATTAACCATCTGGTCAACCATCAGGTCAGTTCGGTCGAGTGCGGAAGCTTCAGGAAGATTGACGTCAATAATGAATGAGCCTTGATCTTCGGCCGGAATGAAGTCCGTTGGCGTCGTGACGACTAAGGTATAAATCCCGCCTAAAATAGCGGCAAAAAGACAAGCAGACAGGACTAATCGACGACCTAGGAAACTAACCGAGCTAACATAGCCACCGGTGACAGTGGTGACCAACTTGTTGAAGGCAGCAAGTATGCCACGTTTTTTCTTCTCCTCATGTTTGAGCATCACGGCACACAATGCCGGAGTAAGGGTCAATGCCACAATGGTTGAAATGATGGTTGAAACGGAAATGGTCACACCAAACTGCTGATACATTTGGCCGACCATGCCTGGTGCAATGGAGACAGGACCAAATACCGCAAGCAGAACCAATGCGGAGGCCACGAGTGGCGCTGTCACTTCTTTCATCGCCTTTGAGGTCGCCGATTTAGCATCGAGATGTTCTTCTTCCATCAAACGTTCGACGTTCTCGATGACGACAATCGCGGCATCCACGACCACACCTATCGCTAAGATAAGCCCAAACATGGAGATGGTGTTGATATCAATGCCCATCGCGGCCATCACCACGAATGTGCCAATCAAAGAGACCGGAATCGCGATAGCAGGAATGAGGGTAGCGCGCCAGCTTTGTAAGAATAAATAAGTAACCGCGATGACAAGTAAAACAGCGATATACAGGGTCTCAAATACCTCGTCCATTGAGACCTTAATAAAGGTCGTGGAGTCATAAGACACCTCATATGCCATGCCTTGTGGAAAGCGTTTGCTTAGGTTTTCCATCGTGCTTCGTACATCTTCGGCAACCTGCACCGCGTTGGCACCCGGCGCTTGATAAATCGCAAGGATAGGACTGTCTTTACCAGAAAATGTGGCTATTGCAGCGTAAGTTTCTGCTCCGAGTTCAACGCGTGCAACGTCTTTAAGGTGAACAAAGCTACCGTCATTATTTGAAGCCAAGATGATGTTTTCAAATTCGTCGGCGTCGAGTAATCGTCCTTTGGTTTGAATCGTGTATTGGAATACTTGATTGCCTGCGGTCGGTCTTTCTCCAATTTTACCCGCTGCAACGGTCGTATTTTGTGCAGCGATGGCATTGGCTATTTGTGACGCTGTCACATGTCTGGCGGCCATCTTCTCTGGATTGAGCCACACCCTCATGGAATAGTTTTGCTCTCCAATGACTTGTACCTTACCTACGCCTTCGACACGAAGTAGCGCGTCTTTAATATTGAGTGAGGCGTAGTTAGAAAGATAGAGGTTGTCGAACTTTTCTTCGGGAGAATACGGGCTGACGGTCATCAAGATTGAGTTGGCCACCTTCTCTACGGTGACGCCTTGACGCTTAACCTCTTCAGGCAGCTTTGCCATTGCCTTATTTACCCTATTTTGCACTAGGACCTGAGCTTTATCGGGGTCAGTGCCAATATCAAACGTAACATAAGCTAAATAGGTGTTGTCATTATTGGATTTAGATTCGAGGTAAATCATACCCTCGACACCATTAATTTCTTGTTCAACGACAGTGGCGACGGTGTCACGAATGGTGTTGTGATCAGCGCCAGGGTAGACTGCGAAAATCTCAATTGAAGGGGGGACAATATTAGGAAATTGAGAAACCGGCATTTTTGCTAAGGTGAGAAGACCGGCAATGGTCATCACGATGGATAGTACTATCGCAAACTTAGGGCGGTTAATAAAAAATTCAGCCATCTTGTTACCCTCGCTGATTGACTTCGACTTCCGTACCTAACCGAATAGCTTGTAATCCTTTTACTACTATTTGTTCACCAACGGATAAGCCTGACTCGACTAACCATTGATCATTAACGCGTTCACCGACTTCAAGATATTTGGCTTCAATAATGTTGTTATCGTTGACGACAAGTACATAGCGACCCTGTTGATTTTCTTGAACGGCGTGTTGTGGGATGAATATGGAGGATGTTGGGGATTTATCAATACTGGTTACGGTAACAAATTGTCCAGGAATCAATAGATTATCAGGGTTAGGGAACTTAACTCTGAAACGAATTGACCCATTTAAACTGTCCATATGATTATCAATAAAGTTGGATTCACCTAAGTGATCATATTCGGCGCCATTAGCGAGCTTAAGTGAGAAGTCTGGGGGAATAATATCGCCGCCTTCAAAGAGCTGTTTTTGAAGGTTGTTGACGTGCTGCTTCTCGTCTAGTTGGATATTAACGTAGACAGAGTCAAAACTGATGATTTGAATCAATGGGCCAGTATCGGGGCCAACCAGTGCACCCTGGCTGTAGTCACTCGCGCCGATAATTCCGTCAAAAGGAGCGGTGATTTGTGTATAAGAAAGCTCCAGCTTGGCTCGAGATAGCTCAGATTTTGCTGCTTCTATTTTCGCCAGAGAAGAGGTCCGCTCTGCGGTGAGTTGATCAAGTTCTAAAGAAGAGAGTGCTTGTTTGGCCACCAATGCCATCGCTTTTTTATGTTTCTTGTCGATGATATTAAATTCAGCCACGATTTCTTTTAATGCTGCATCAAGACGCTGAATTTCAATCTCGAACATTGCAGGATCAATTTCAAACAACAAGTCTCCTTTTGTTACATGCTCTCCCTCAGTAAAGTGACGAGACTTTAGGTACCCCGATACACGAGGAACAATATCCACCTTTTGGATGGCCGCGGTTTTCCCAATAAACTGCTCTTGGTGGTAATAAAGCTGAGTGTCAATGGTCAGGACATCAACCGAAGGCGTGACGTCTGTGACGCTTTCAGGCTGAGAGTGACAAGCCGCTAACATCAGCGGGAGTAGGCAAGCTATGAGCGTTTTGGAGTGGCGCATGAGGACCTCTGGTATGGGTAAGGGAGGCGCTCATCATATTTTTGATTTAATGATACTTCTAATTAGTATCTATTCGATATTCAGGTTTGTTGCGACAGTTGTCATCATTTTTTTGATAAAAAAAGAACTGAATATTTGATTTTTTGTAACATAACGCTGTTTTCTGCATTGGAAATAAAAAATATCCATCTTAAAAATAGATAGTTAATAATAGTTCGATTTCTTTGTTCTAACTGCATGGCGTGCTTTTAAAAAGCGATTCGATTTGCTCAAGTAAGAATTGATGGATGTCAGTGGAGGACTGATTTTTTGGCCAGATCACATCATACTGCAACTGCAGTTGTGTCTGGGCAAATTCAGGCTGTAAAGTGATGAGGCCTTGTGGTTTGTCGCCTAACTGAAGGAGGAATCCCCATCCAAGCCCCGATTTAATCAAGGTTAGGAGGTTAGCGTACCCATTGGTTTCGCACAGCGACGATGACATCTTAAAGCTATCATGAAGGATTTTGTTTTCAAGTATTGAAGAGCTTATTACCTGAGTGTGCGCTAAAAGGTCATCATTCGAGATGTGACACTTCTTTGCTAACGGATGTCGATGCCCACATACAATATCAATATTGCCGTATCCGATGGCTCTGAATTCATAAAACTGGCTATTCCCTTCGACGCTTGGAGTCAGGGCGAAATCTACATGCTGACTTCGTGTGCGATCTAATATCTCTTGAGTCCCCAAACTCAATACCGATAACTTGAGATCAGGCCATTGGCGTTGTAGAGCACTGAAAATCGCTCCGAACGGCATTAAGTCAATATTTTCGTCAATTGCCACGGTAAAGTTTGCGGGGATACCCATCGACAATTGCTGGGCGTTGCGGGTGAATCGCTCGATACTGTCAACGGCCACTTTGGCTCCGTCGTACAAGCTTCTTCCTGCGTCGGTGAGTTGAGGGTATTTCCCCTCTCGGTCAAAAAGTAATACGCCCAATTCATCTTCCAGTCGTGCGATATTCCCACTGATGGTCGCAAGGTGTTTCCCTAACAAACGTCCAGCGGCGCTAAAAGAACCAGAGTCTGCAGCGGCAATAAAGCATTTTAATAAATCAGGTTTAATCATGAACGGCTTCTCGTTATTAATCCTATGTAAATACCATAGGAAACCTATTATCACCTATTGAAAATATTATAGATAATGAACGAAATTTCGACAAGTCCCCTTAAACACTGAAGAGGCTCATTATGAATAACGCCATTAAAAAACTAGCCGTTGTGGTTTCACTCGCCACCTCAATAAGCCTTGCTTATGCAGAGACGTCACCATCGAACCAAGTACCATTGAACATTGATACTTGGCAGCAGCAGCGCCACGTTGGGCAAGCGGCGATGCCAACGTTTTATCCCAATATGTTGGCGGTGAATGCTCAAGATGTGTTTAGGGTAGACCACCAGCAACGTGATTATAATCTGCATGAAATCCCATCCGTTGCGCGTATTTTAAATCACCCTGCGACTGGCTCAGTTGTCATTATGACGACAGAAGGAAAGGTCTTACTGGAACAGTATCGTAATGGTCATAACCGAGATACGACGTTTTCTGATCAATCTGCGACAAAATCTATTGGTTACATTTTGTTGAACAAGGCGATTGCCGACGGAAAAATTAAGCTTACCGATAAGGTAGAAAAGTTTATTCCGTCTATAGGTTCTGGATTTAGAGGTCGAACGGTGGGTGATGTTGCCGCGATGAACGTTAACCATGCGGTTGCTGAGTTGGCGGCTTATACTGGTGACCCGAAAGCGTTAGATAATTTTGATAAAGATGAAAGGGTTATCGGACTGCAACGTAACGATGAGCGCATTGAGTTACGTGAGTGGATCGAATCGATCGAAAAAATGGATGAAACCAATGAATGGCAAGGTGATATCGCCAATTATGCAACCATTAACACCAGCGTGATTGGTTGGTTGGTTGAAGCGGCTACCGGTGTTGCTCTCGATAAACAAGTACGTGACTTGTTCCATGAGGTCGGTGGAGAAAATACCATGTTTATGGGAACAGATTTTGAGGGTACCCCCGTTATTGGTGCCTCTATGATGTCATCAACGATTGACTTCGCCCGTTATGGCCGTCTGCTGATCAGTAACAAAAATCAAGCGAAAAAAGATATGAAAGATGCTCATAAAATGGGAGAGCCAGTCCCCTCATTGCTCACCCATATTGATAGCCATTATTATAAGTCAGCCATCATGAATGAATATGGGTTAGGTCACAGTGGCTGGGCAGGACAGTTGATTTGGGCGGACCCAGAATCTGGCGTGATTATTGCGATTAATAGTATGGTGCAATCGGAGCTACCTGCGCCCTACGACCACTTCAACAAAGAATATGAAGCTGTATATGATGTGGTTAAGTATATGAGAGCACAACCTCAATAGCTTAGGGAGGATAGGCTATAAAACAAGGGTTGACTGCATGCCAACCCTTGTTCATTATTCGTGCGTCGATTACTCGTAATCAGTCGCATATGTCTCTTCGTAAGAATGCGAGTAAAGTTCGAACAAATTTCCAAATGGGTCTTCTAGATAAACCATCTGCGCCAGTTTGTTGTCGTCTTCGGGGTGATAGCGCATGATATCCATACGAACCTTACCTCCATATTGCTCAGTGCGTTCAATAGCGCCAGCAAAGTCATCGGTTTGTAAACAAAAGTGGAAGATACCAAGACGAGAGAAATCAACCTCATGACGCTCTTGGCGCTCTTTCATTTCAAACATTTCAACACCGATGCCGTCAGAAGTGACGAGGTGTGCAATGTTAAAGCCCTTAAAGCCTTCTCCGAATACCGCGATACACATGCGGCCAATAGCCGTTTCACGCTCTTCCATTACTTTTGTATTGTTCATGATAATTTTAAGGCCGAGTGCTTTGGTATAAAACTCAACCGCTTTGTCCATATCGCCAACCATGATCCCTACGTGATTCATTTTCATAATCTGTTCCACTCTCTTAAGAATTTATGTCGTATTTGTTTCGATGAGGAGAGTATATGGAAAGTAATTAATTATTAGAAATTATTAATAATTCTTAAAATTATAATTTTTTGTTATTTAACGATCATCCGCAATACTAAAAAAATGACGATCAGAATGTGTGTAGCCTATTGGTTAATCACCAGCGTAAATAGGCCACACATATTGGAGTTTTGAGCTGTGGTATAGGTGGGAGAGGCTCAGTTATTGAGGAATGATGACTTGGCCAGAAACAATCGGAAACGTGTCGGTTTGCGGTTTTTTATCCATGTGTACAGTTGTTGAAGTGCCCGCAACATCGTAGGTGACATCGTATCCCGCGACCTGAGTGGAGGTTGTGTATTCGGTGCTGCAACGCTTTTCTGTGGTGCTCACCGTATCATTTTTTTGAGCATTGTCCTGAATCTTTCTTCCCGTCATCGCACCCGCAACCGTACCAACGGCGGTCGCGACGGTTTTTCCAGAGCCGCCGCCAACTTGGTTACCCAGTGCAGCGCCCGCGGCAGCGCCTCCTAACGTCCCGAGCACCTTGCCTTCATCTTTGATATCAGCTTGCTTTGTTACGACCACATCATTACAGACTTGATGTGGCGTCTTGATAGATTGGGTGACGGCCTCGACTAGCGTTATGGTTGCGTGAGTCGGTGCTTCTTCTTTGCATGCTGAGAGTAAAAACACCCCTGTTACTGCTAGCGCCACTGCTTTCATTGTCATGTTTTTTCCTAGTTATATTTGGTTTGAGCCGTATGGTAAGGCGAAAACTCGCAGCTAAATCAGGGGGAAATGAAGTCTATGTCATTGTCTGGTGAAGAGTCAGAGCAATATTAACGTGGTGTAAAATGGCTTTCATTTTGGTATGCAGAGCCTCGTGCGAAACCCTGCAGTATGAGTGATTATTGATTAACAGTGTTTAATATTGAGCGTGATTTGAATAGCTTTCTTGGTGCTTTTGTTAGCAAAATACCTGCTAACAGTGGCAGCATTAGAATTAATGATTGCTGTGAGAGCATCTCATCATTGATATAGGCTGAGATCACCAAGGCAACGATGGGGAAAATGAGGAAACAAATTGACGCTTGAAACGGCGTTGATACTTGTCCTAACTTGAAATAAGCAACAATGCCGCCAACACTTGCTATCAAGCCAAGATAAATGACCGCAGAAATTGAATCCCATGTAAACGTATTAACATGAACATCTTCGCCCAATGCCGATACGACGAACAACACAAGAGAAGCAACAAAGCAGGGAATCGCGTTGTACGTCAGTACTTGAATATCTTTACAGTGTTTTTGAACTAACACATACATTACAGCGTGTATTGCCACCGCGAGCCCCAATGATATCGTGCCGATCATATAGTCCTCTCCACCTATTTTCATCTCGTTGCCTAAGATTAAACATAAGCTGATGACGGCGGTGATGAGCCCTAAAATTTGATGCTTTGCTAGTCGTAAACCAAGGAATAGGCCCGACATCAGCATAACGACGACCGGCATGTTGGCAAAAATAATAGATGCTAAGCCAGAGGAGATGTATTGCTCTCCATAAATCATAAGCGTAAATGGAATAGCAAAATACATAAGGGCCACAATAACAATCCATTGACGTTTACCTGCTGGGAACAATAGCGGCTGATTGAAGGCCTTTGCTAATACAATGAGTAGCGGAGCAGCCAGTAGAAAACGCAGTGCGGTAGCGAAAATGGGAGGGATAGAGTGTAGTGCGACTTCCATAGCAAACCAAGTGGTTCCCCAAATCAGACAAACAGACAGAAAAAGTAAAAGCGTGAAGGACTTCGAATTCATAGTAACCACTTAAATTAATTATACTTGTAAATCAATGGGTTGGCGTACTCTTTGACGTGCTACAGTATAGAGGGTTGCTTGGAGAAAAAACGTACTTTTTAGCCCTTTATTTCGTTACTTTATGGCAACAAATTCTCTTATTGTATTTTTAGTGAAAAATTTTTCTCTTATTGTTGTTATAAATGAAGGTAATATTCTTTGTGTGGTTTTGGGGGCGGTGATCGATTTCTCATAAAAATGATGTGTCTTTGGTGGCAAGTGAAACGACGATATTTGGTTAATATGATTCATTAGAGTGGGGTCAATTGCTGGTATTAGTTCGGTAAGTCGTGACTGATAATTGATGCTGTGATGAAGCGATCTTATAACTAATTAGTAGGCTTTCAATCTGTCTATCCTATCTTCTAATTGATTTGTTTAAATGATCATCAATATTGCCAGCCGCCATAAAGGAGATAGACATGCTTTCAGAGATAGAGTTTCAACGTCAACTCGATGTAAAGAAGAAAGACATCGATAGCATCATTGATAAGTCTTTTGATCAAGTTAAGCTTCAGTTTTCGGAGCGGAAACGAAAAGAACTGACTCACAAAATTAAGGTGGAAGTGGCGGCTTACATTGTTAACAAGACGCCTTATGTCGGTGGGTTGCTTAGCACTGCGGTCAAAACGTTATGTCACAACAAGACCCATGGTGAAATTCTTGATGAAGCGCTAGCGCTTTACAACCTAGCTGATATTTATCTTAAAGAGATACATAGTGAGGTAACAGAACAGTCTTTCTTAAAGTTAGCGAAAGCCGACTTATATATACAACTTGCCGATGAATTAATGGAGATTGTCGGGGGCGAAATACAAGGGTTTGTTGAGCCAGTACAGAGGCTACATAAACTAAAAAAACCAGTGGTTAAGCATTACTTGAAGTCGATACTCCCTCAACCAGAAGAAATGGAGATGGACACTTTTAGCTCCAGGTAAATACTTATCACGGTAGACAGTAGTCTTTGTTTTATTTGATTTGTTGAGGCATGTTGGATGGATAATAGCGTTGCTTGTGTAATGAGCGGCCAGAGTAGACGTTGATAAATGTCTACTCTGGCCGTCAATAACTATAAGCGCTTCTTGAGCGTAAACATTTCGTAACCATACTCCCCAATGCATTGGTGAAACACTTCAATTTCTTTTGCAATATCACAGACTGCATCAGAGGCTTGTTTGTCTTCTGATAGGCTTTCAATACGATGTTGTAGAGGTTGGTAGTAGTTTAGCCATGCTTCTCGGCTTAACGTAAAGTGATTCACCACCTCATAACCCGCCGCTGTCATTTGCGTTAAGCGCGTCTCAATCGTTTGAATATCGGGGTATTCATTTTGAAAAAACGATTTTGCCTCTTGCGTTGGAGTGTCGGTTAGCCACACCATATCGCTTATTACCAATAGTCCATCCTCTTCCAGTAATGGCTTCCATTGTGAGAGTGCTTTCGTCACGCCCATAATATACGCGCTGCCTTCAGACCAAATGAGGTCGAATTGCTTCTTTTCAAAAGGAAGCTCGGTCATGCTTGCACACACCGGTGTGATACGGGAAGAAAACGGGGTAGATTGCAAGCGAAGCTCGAGTCGAGAAAGCGCTGCGGGTTCGTTATCAACCGCCGTAATTTTTGCAGTACTGTTTTCTGCTAATATCGTGGTTGATAAACCTTTGCCACAGCCAATCTCTAAGATATTGCACGGACGGGTTGGCAGTTGATTGAGCGCTTTTAGGGTTTCATTTTCACTGCCTGGGCCCCAGCGTTCAAGTGTCTCAAAAACAGCCATAAAGTCGGCCATGTATTGTTCGTGTTCATTCATATTCTTTGATAACCATTTTAATCGCAGTGCTTCTTTTTCATTAAAGCCCTGCTTAATTAACCAATCTAAATGTGCATCGGGGGCGAGCTTATCGGTTTGTTCATGCCACGCTCGAGTGTCTCCCTCTCCTAACATGGCCGCGAGTAACTGACGAGACGCTTGTTTTTTTGCGATCTCTTCATCTAACGCTGAAAGCCGTTTCTGCAGCAAACTTCGGTCAATTTTGGCTTGTAGACAAGCCTTGCATTCACTAAGGGTTAGCCCGCCAGCTTGTAGTCGCTGAATTAATCGTACTCGCTGCACATCGCTATCTTGGTAGACACGATAGCCATTGTCGAGTCGGCGTCCTTCAATTAGGTGCTGCTTTTCATAGTAGAGTAGCGCCGTGCGTGATAAGCCAACTTTGGCTGCTAGTTCTGAGATTCGATACACGTTAGAACTCCACATCATTGATGTACAAAACAGACTGTAAACTATGAAGCTATAGACAGGTCAATACTAAATTAGCGTTGTCTCGCAGGGTTGTCTAGGGGATGCTGTGAAAGAACGCGTGACTAAAGGTGTTATATTTGACCCTTAAGAATATTGTAGGAATGAACAGGGGTAATCACGGGAATGAAGCACTTACCCTTAAGGTGTGAGAAGATATTGGCTAAAGTTTGTCGGACACATATTGATTATTGAAGGAAGTAACAAGTGGAAGATATCTATTTTGCTGGAGGTTGCTTATGGGGCGTACAGGAGTTTATGCGTCACTTACCTGGCGTGATTACAACGCAAGCAGGGCGTGCTAATGGGAGTTCGGATACGACATGCGCGAACTATGACGGTTATGCGGAGTGTGTAAAGACTCAATTCGACCCAAAAATAGTGTCGGTAGAAACTCTCATGGATTACTTTTTCGAGATTATTGATCCGTACAGCATCAATAAACAAGGTGAGGATGTAGGGATAAAATATCGAACGGGCATTTATAGCCTTCACGCGGAACATTTGCTAAAGGTCACCGCTTATCTGCAAGCGAGAGAAGATGCGGATAAGATCGCGATAGAAGTCTTACCGTTGACCAATTATGTAAAAAGTGATGATGAGCATCAAGATAGGCTTACGTTGCGACCTAACGATTACTGTCATATCCCTCAAAACATTCTGCATAAATATCGTAAAAATTAACCGTTTCAATAATGAAAGAACCAACGCCTATAGCGTTGATTCTTTCATTGTTTTAGAGCGAGTGATCATTGTCACTGCACAGACGTTTCGATTACGTTATTGGTGTGATTACGGTTCTTTGTTTACGACGAGATTCTCCGTAACGAACGGACGGTGCCTGACTAGCACCCATAAGATCCCACCAGTAAGGCCAACCCCGAGCTGTATGAGTCCGAGATTTTCAATTAAAGCTTCCGGTCGAATGGAGACAAGCATCATCCCTAAAGAACCACAAATCATCGCAAAAAATTGAATCAAGGCAACAGCTGAGCCCGTATCATGGTCTTGTTGGTCAAGCATCAGGTTGGTTCCTGGTACTCGCATTGTAATGACCATCAAGGTTGCTGGTGCAGCGATACCCGCGAATACCCATGGTGATGTAGCTCCAATTGTAATCGTGAGAACACCGGCAACCGCAAGCAATAAGAAACACATGGTAATGATTTTTTGGACCGAGATACGACGAGAAACCTTCATATAAATTGCAGGGCCAAAAGAGGCGCATAACGCGTTAAACGCAAAGGCATAACTAAACTCTTGCTCGCTTAGCCCAAACCCATTGATATAAATGTATGATCCTGCCGCAAGGAACGCCATGAGTGCCATCGGTGTAACGGAAAAAATGGCAAGCAATACAATAAATCTTCGATTTTTTAGTACAACGCCCAATCTTCCCCATGAACGCAGCATTGAACCGTCGTATTTAGTCTCTAATGTCTCTTTGTAGCAAAATGCCAGTACACAAGCGAAAGCACCAAACACCGCTAACGTGACAAACATCATCCGCCATGATGCGACTTGCAATAAGAAGGCACCAATAACCGGAGCGACCATCGGTGCGATAATGACTAACGACATAATGGTTGCCATTATTTTTTCACGCTCACGCCCCTCATAAAGATCTTTTACAATAGCTGTGGCGACGACGGTAATGGCACTACCAGCAAAGGCTTGAAAGACTCGAGCGCCAATGAGTTGTTCAATATTACCAGCCATGGCACAAAAAATACTGGCGATCATATAGCCGCCTATCCCCGTCAATAACACGGGCTTACGACCAAATTTTTCGCTTAACGGACCCCAAAAGAGTAAGCCGACAGCGTAGGTAACGAAATAGCTACTTAAAGTGAGGTTCACCATCGCTTGGTCGGTATTAAATATGCTGACCATCTGCGGTAGCGCAGGTAGGTACAAGTCAATAGTCAGAGGCGGAAAAGCACTGATGATGACGAGGAAAAATAACATACCGGTTTTACCCAATATAGGTTGTGTTTGTTTCAAGTGGTGACTCCTAATGATTCTTTATTGGCTTTATCGTAAGGGGAGATGTAACGACATCGTCGATGATGTCACGAGCTAGTAAGCCAAGTTATTGTTCACTCGTTTGAGCAGTACGCGCAGCGTTTCTGATTCATCGTCAGAGAAGCCAGTGAGCATCTCGTTGATCATTCCCATTTCTACGTCGTCTAATCGCTCAAGCAGCGTCGTACCTTTCTCACTCAGAGTGAGCTCAACAGAGCGCTTATCGCTGACACTTGCCTGTTTGATGATCAAATCCTGTCGATGCAGGCGTGCCACGATACGCGCGATTTGTGCTTTATCACGATTCATCGACTCGACCAACATCTGTTGAGAGGCGCCCTCAAATTCTCGAATATCACTCATGGCTTTGTGTTCGAGCGGAGAGAATTCGACTTTTTGGCGAGTGACTTCAGCCACCATTTTTCCACGAGTCTTCATGCGAATTTCACGCAGCGTATGGTTTATTTCCCGATAGGTCGTCATAGCGATTTCTGATATTTGGTTGTGTAAATCAACTATTATCTTAATTTTGGTTGATCGAGTCAACTAATTGTTTGTGACGGATTCGTCTAGTAACAATGTTCACAATATGGTCACAAAATCATCGAAAAATCGTCAAACAGTTACGATGAAATACCAGTTAAATAAATCAAAGGTGATTCGGAGAAGAGTTATGGCGATGATTGCGCCGGAACTGACCATTGTCAGTGAGACGAGTGACATAGTACAACCCAAACTTGGGCGAAAAGTACTTCAAACTCGAGCGCTTACCAAGTCCTATCAACAGGACAAAGTAGTTCTCGATGGTATTGACCTTGATTTGCATGCTGGTGAATTTGTTGCAATTGTTGGCCGATCCGGCGCAGGAAAATCCACCTTATTACATACGTTAAATGGCACCATTTCGGCAAGCAGTGGTGAGATCCTTAATGTCCACAAAGACCAGTCGACGGATAATATTTTGTCGATGACACGTAAAGAACTACGTGAATGGCGCACTCACTGCGGCATGATCTTCCAAGATTTTTGTCTTGTTCCTCGCCTTGATGTCATTTCAAACGTGTTGCTTGGTCGTCTGAGCCACACCTCAACAATAAAATCTCTCTTCAAAGTCTTTAGTGATGAAGACCGAGCAGAAGCAATCCGTTTGTTGAAGTGGTTAAACATGTTGCCTTATGCACTGCAACGCTCCGAAAATTTATCGGGTGGTCAACAGCAACGTGTGGCCATTTGCCGAGCGATGATGCAGAACCCCAAAATTTTACTGGCGGATGAGCCAGTTGCATCTCTCGATCCTAAAAACACAGTAAGAATTATGGAAGCGCTACAAAAAATCAGTACTGATGATATTGCAGTGATGGTGAACCTCCACTCGATTGAATTGGTGCAGCAATATTGCACGCGAGTCATTGGTCTTGCAAAAGGGCGAGTGATTTATGACGGACACCCGTCCGGGCTGAATGATGAGGTTTTGCACCAGTTATATGGTGATGAATTTGATCAGGTTGTTTAATTAAACCCCCACAATCTTACTGGTAGGCAATCCTGTCACCAGTGGTCAGAATGAACAAGGAAGACATAATGAAAAAACTATTATCAGTAAGCGGCATTATTGCAGCGGCACTTTCTTTTCACACGCAAGCGGCAGCACCAAGTGAGATCAATCTCGGGATTTTAGGGGGGCAAAATGCTTCGGATCAAATTGGTGATAACCAGTGTGTGGCGGAATTTCTATACAAGGAACTGGGCGTTAAGACCAATATTCGCAACTCCACGGATTACAATGCGGTCATTCAAGGGTTATTGGGCAACAAGATTGATCTAGTGATGAACATGTCACCTAAATCTTATGCTGAGATCTACCTAAATGATCCCAATGCTGTTGATTTGGTAGGTATCACCGTTGATAACACCGATAATTCTCGTGGTTACCATTCGGTTATCTTGGTGAAAGAAGATAGCCCATACCAATCTATTGAGGATTTAAAAGGCACGGCTTTCTCGTTTGCTGATCCTAATTCAACGTCTGGGTTCCTGATTCCAAACAACCAATTAGAGACCAATCTAGGTGGTAACATGGATAACAGCTTCAATAATTTCTTTAAGTCGGTGAGCTTTTCTGGTGGCCATGAGCAGGATATTGTTGGCGTTCTGAATGGTCAGTTTGATGCTGCTGTAACATGGTCATCAATGGTGGGCGATGCGAAGCAGGGTTACACCGCCGGAGCGTTACTGCGCTACATAAATCATGACCCAGAATTGATGGACAAAATTCGAATTATTTGGGAATCCCCATTGATTGCAAATGGCCCGACGATTGTCAGCAACAAGCTTGACCCGGCGTTTAAAGAAGATTTAGTTGCTGCGGTCAAGAAACTCGATAAAGAAGAAAATGAGTGTTTTAGTAAAGCGGCAGGTGGGCAGTTACATCTGGCCGATACCAGTGTAGACGAGTATCAGTCAATCATTGACTTGGTTAAAGCTACTAAGTTCGCTCAGAGATAGTTGCTTTTCTTAGTAATGGCTAATCTATTTATAAGATCTGTATAGTCTCAAAGAGGTGATACTGACTTAGCAATCATTTGCTTGTCTATCACTTGCTTGTCTATCTATGGCGAGGGCAGGACCGATTGGGTTTTGAACTCGCTATCTCACTTTTTGGTTTAACATCATGCCGTTTGAACAATACTATCAACAGGTTCGACGTAAACAAAAGATGGACGCTTTCATGTGGTCTGCCATGTTTATGGTTTTGTACCTCATTTCTGGGCACTTTGCTGAATTTAGTCTTCGCCAGATCGTTAATAATGCGCCTGCTTTCTTCGACTACATTTTGGATACGATTCCTCATCTTTCTTGGGATGTCCTTTTTGCGAGCCGCGATGACGCGGGCCATGCTGTACCGGGATCGCTTATTTACTGGGGGTATCGACTACCGATTCAGTTGCCTTTGCTTTGGGAGACCATCAATGTCGCCATTGCCGCTACCTTAATTTCCTCTTGTATTGCCATTATCTTAGCCTTTTTAGCCGCGAATAACGGCTATGCCCCTGCCCCTGTTCGAATGGCGGTACGAGCGTCGGTCGCTTTTCTACGGACGATGCCTGAACTCGCATGGGCGGTGATGTTTGTCATGGCTTATGGGGTTGGAACCTTTCCGGGTTTTGTTGCTTTGGCGCTGCATACCGTCGGCAGTCTCACGAAGCTATTCTATGAGTCGATTGAAACGGTATCCAACAAACCAACGAGAGGTCTTACTGCCGTCGGGGCTAGCCCATTACAACGTGTTAGATTTGCACTTTGGCCGCAAGTTAAGCCAATTGTTTTGTCTTATATTTTCCTTCGATTTGAGATTAACTTCCGCTCATCGACCATCTTGGGTCTAGTTGGAGCGGGCGGTATTGGGCAAGAATTGATGACCAATATTAGTTTAGGGCGTCATGATCAAGTGAGTATGACGCTATTACTCATCATCCTCGTGGTGGCGATCATTGATATGCTATCTGGATCGCTTAGAAAGCGAGTGATCAGTGGGGACTTGAAATGAGCACGCAAGCATTGCAACAAATAAAGCAGGAGCACCAAGAAATATTCTCGACCCAGAAGCGGTATTTGCGTTTGGTCGTTTTTAGTGCCATCGCCGTCTTGGTCTATTATCTTACGTTTTTTTCATTTTTTGGCATTAGTGAGCAACAGCTCATTATGGGTAATAGCAAGATCAGCAGTTATTTTATGCATATGTTTGTTTGGCGAGATTTTTGGAACTGGCCATTTGCTTATTACTTCTCACAGATCGGTATTACGTTAGCGATTGTATTTGGTGGTACGTTGACGGCGTCCGTTGTCGCACTTCCTCTTTCTTTTCTGGCGGCACGTAACGTGATGACTGGACCATTCGGAGTGATTGCTATCATGATGAGGCGAATCTTTGATGTGTTACGTGGGGTCGACATGGCAATCTGGGGAATGATCTTTGTCCGTGCGGTAGGGTTAGGTCCACTTGCTGGTGTCATGGCCGTATTCGTTCAAGATTTAGGCTTATTCGGGAAGCTATTTGCAGAAAGCCATGAGGCGGCTGATCGAAAACCAACCCGAGGCCTAACATCATTGGGCGCCAATCAGATCCAAAAACATCGCTTTGCCATTTTTACTCAGTCGTTCCCGACGTTTTTGGCATTAAGTCTGTATCAATTGGAATCGAATACGCGCTCGGCGGCTGTTTTAGGTTTTGTGGGAGCCGGGGGGATTGGTTTGGTGTACGCAGAAAATATGCGCCTGTGGAACTGGGATGTGGTGACGTTTATTACTTTGGTGCTAGTGGTCATTGTCATGGTCATGGATAAGGTGTCTAGTGTGCTTCGTCATAAATACATTATTGGTGAGAATGTTCCATTGTTTGATCCTAAAATTGTTTGATCGAAAATGACTTGACCCCAAAGCTTACTAACCCTTAATAAATTTCATTTTTATCCTTCATTCAGAGCAAGTCCCCTTTATTGGTGGCTTGCTCTTTTTTATGACCAATGACTTCTTATCCGCGTATCTCTACCCACCAGTGGGCTGGAGCCATTTGAATGGCATGGTCGCGGGTTAACGTAGCGGTCATGCATTAATTTGAACGGTCGTTCACAAATCACTTGAACAGTCGTTCAAATTTAATTATAGTCTCTACATCGACAGGAAAACTGTCACTCCCGATGACATTATTAATCCGTATGAAAGGATATTGAGATGAGCGAATTCAAACGACATACAGAAGAAACAGCACCAGAAGAAAGCAAAGCGATTCTGGTCGATGCTAAAAAGCAGATGGGAAGAATTCCTGGGTTATATGGGGTGATGGCGGAATCACCAAGCACCTTAAAAGCTTACAAACAACTGCACCAAGCATTTACTGACACGTCTTTTGATGCCGAAGAACTTACTGTCGTTTGGCAAACGATCAACGTAGAGCATGAGTGCCACTATTGCGTACCGGCACATACGGGTATAGCGCATGCGATGAAGGTTGATCCTGTCTTGACGGAGGCACTACGAAACCGCGAAGCCATGCCAACAGAGAAGCTTCAAGCCTTGCATGATTTTACTCTCAGTATGGTTCGTGAGCGAGGCAATGTATCACCGTCACAACTCGAAGCCTTTTACGCCGAGGGTTACGGTCAGCAACAAGTTCTTGAAGTGATTCTTGGATTATCTCAAAAAGTGATCAGTAATTACGTCAATCATGTCGCACAAACCCCAGTTGATCCCATGTTCGAGCAGTTTGCTTGGAAATAACCTTGAATCTGCACTATCTATAATGAGTATGAATGATAGGTAGCGCTTGATTATGAATAACGGAAACCAGCATACCCACCTTTGGTGGGTATGCTGGTTTCAAGGCCTACCCTTGTAATATGGGATATTGGATCGCTATTCAACCCTGTCTAATCATTCCTCGTAGATTAAGACCATGATTAAGGAGTATTACGATGACAAAAACGTTAGCCTTTGATGTTTATGGGACGTTGATTGATACACACAGCGTGACGACGCTGTTGCAAGAATGGATCGGCGATAACGCATCGGTGTTCAGCCAAACCTGGCGTAATAAACAGCTAGAGTATTCTTTTAGAATTGGCTTAATGAAACAATATCAACCCTTTACCGTCTGTACTCGTGAAGCACTGGATTATGCGTGTGAGTTTCATCAAGTGACGTTAAGTTTGGAGCAGCGAGTACAACTTTTAGAAAGCTATCGTAGGCTGCCAGCTTTTCCTGAGGTTCGACCTGCACTTGAAGCCCTAAAACAGCGTGGCTATAAGATGGTTGCCTTCTCAAATGGCGAACGCAGTGCGGTAGAATCCCTATTACAACACGCCGAGATTATGGATTGTTTTGATGATGTGGTCAGCTGCGAGGCGATTGAAAGTTATAAACCAGATCCGTCGGTCTATCAATATTTGCTCGATAAGACCAGCACCGTCCCTGAGCAAACCTGGCTTGTTTCAAGTAACTCGTTTGATGTGATTGGCGCAATATCTTCAGGATTAAAGGCCGTTTGGGTAAAACGAAACTCGCTGGCGATTCTTGATCCTTGGGGAGTTGAGCCAACTCGAGTCATTGCAACCTTGCATGATTTGGATTGATGAACACGATAAATAATACCTAGTCGGTAGCCATAGACTCCAGACTATCGGTAAGAATTTAGAGAGAAAGTGAACAATGACTGACAAAATTAAGCTAGATATTATTTCTGATGTGGTTTGTCCGTGGTGCATTGTTGGGTACCAACATCTACAAGCAGCCATTGACGAACTAGGGCTACAAAACCGTATTGAAATTGAATGGCAACCCTTTGAGTTAAACCCAGATATGCCACCAGAAGGTGAGGAGTTGCGGGAACATGTTGCGAGAAAATATGGGTCAAGCAAAGAAGAAAGTGACCGAGCTCGTGAACAAATCTCTCAAGCGGGAGCAAAGTATGGCTTCGAGTTTCGTTACTTTGATGGCATGAAAATCGTTAATACACTCGATGCTCATGTCCTATTGGAGTACGCGCACACCGTAGGCAAGCAAACCGAACTCAAGCTTCGTTTATTCAGCGCCTTCTTTACTGAACAGAAAGATGTCTCGGACCCTAGGGTGCTAGTAGAGGAAGCCGTTGCCGTTGGATTACCTAAGCTGGAAGTCGAACAGCAACTTTCTGAACGCCACCTAAAGGACAAGATTCGTCAACAAGAATCGCAGTGGCATCAGATGGGCGTGTCAAGTGTGCCAACGGTCGTCTTTAACCGCACCAGTGCGTTGACGGGAGCGCACCCACAAGATACGTATAAGCAAGTGTTGCTGGAATTGGTCTCAGAAGTCGATGGCACTGTATAATGTTTACCGCGGGGCATTCATGACAAACAGGCTCTCGTTATGAATGTGAATAAAAAAGGTTGGTAAGCGCCAACCTTTATTTTTGCAGTCCGATTTGAAAAAGCAGATTCATACCATTATTCCTTTCGGGAGTGATGCTATAAGCTCGGTGTTTTGGTTGTCCCCTTTTTTAGCATGCTTTGAAAATCGCCGTGGCACTCATTTTGAAAAAGAAAACGAGAAAGTGTCTCTGCATCGCTGTCCATCAAATCTTCAATCACCTCTGGTGGCATACCAGAAATCAGATCGCATCCCTGTGTTTCCCGATTAAAATGCGCGCAACCGTTTCTGCATTTTTCCATCATTCGCCCTTGGTTTGTGTATTTTCCTTAAGAAATAGACCATGGCAATAACCTTGCAAATACAGGTGTTATTATTTGAGTGCTGGCTCAACTTTTACGTTCAATTTGTCTCCATCTTTCAACGCGCTATTTTTAGTTAAAAGTTAAAAGTTAAAAGTTAAACTGCACGGCATGAATCACGTCTCACTATGCTACATGCGACGACAGTCCTTTGAAATTCTTTATGTTTTCCTTCGCTAGACTCAACGGCAAGCTTGGCCGTTTCTTTTCCAATGAGATAAGCATCTTGTTTAATGACGGTGATGGGTACCTTGAATAATTCCACCATTGGAATCTCATCAAAGCCAATGATCGAGACCTGTTGTGGTATGTGGATACCCGCACTATTTAAAGATTGTAGTAAGTCTGCTGTGATGGCCAAATGTTGAGTGAAGATAGCGCTAGGGGCATCGGGCCCCTGAATTAACGATACTGGGGAGTGCCTAAAGCCAGTTTCTCTATCCCAAAACTGTATGAGCTCGTTATCTGGTTCAATGCCGTGTTTTGCCAATGCGTTACTGTAGCCTTGAAAGCGGGCGTTACGTGACAAACTACTTTCAAACTCTTGGGTCATAAAACAGATACGCTTGTGTCCCAACAGTAGTAGGTGTTCCGTGGCGTTGAATGCGGCTTCTCGGTAATCCGATAGTACGATATGACTCTGACAATCAGGGTGCTCTAGCTGAAATTGAACCACGGGCATGCCACCGCCTATAAATTGATTGATCAACTCAGAATTTAAACCTGATGAGGTGATGATAATGGCATCGACACACATCTGCTTTAGAGAGAGCAACGCTCGTTTTTCAGCCTCCCCATCAAAATCACTATTATAAATGAGCACGTTATAGCCGTTGCTCTTACAGAAATCGTCAATCCCTCGCAATACTCGGCTGGTGTTGTAACCGGCAATATCACGAACGACCACACCAATGGTCTTAGTTTTTTCTACTTTTAAGCTACGTGCGATCGGGTTCGGTACATAGTTTAATTCTTCGATCGAGGACTTGATCTTCTGTTTTGTCCCGGCAGACATATGCCCAAAACGACCATTTAAATACTGAGAAACGGTACTTTTGGACACGCTTGCATGTGTGGCAACATCGATAATTCGCACTTTCTTCATACTGGCTTCTTAAAACTGTTAACTGGCTCAAAATCAGAACGTTGACATTCTATCGATGGATCTAGATGATAGCAAGTAAACCGGTTTACTAAATCGATTTACTTGTTTTGTAGATTAGAGAGATTGAAATGAAAATTGAAGATGTGAAGGTATTTGTTACCAGTCCTGGCCGTAACTTTGTCACGGTAAAAGTGATGACTGATGAAGGCGTTTATGGGCTAGGTGATGCGACAGTCAATGGCCGTGAGATGGCTGTGGCTACGTACTTGGAAGAGCATGTTAAGCCTTGTTTGATTGGGCGAGATGCTCATTCAATTGAAGACATCTGGCAATATTTATACATGGGTGTGTACTGGCGACGTGGTCCAATTACAATGGCGGCCATCGCGGCCATTGATATGGCGCTTTGGGATATAAAAGGCAAGGTGGCCGGTCTTCCTGTGTATCAGCTTCTTGGCGGGAAATGCCGGGAAGGGGTAAAACTTTATGCTCATGCAAACGGTGAGTCCATAGAAGATACGCTTGATAAAGCAGAGCAATGTATTGAGCAAGGTTTTAAAGCTGTGCGTCTTCAGGCTGCTATTCCTGGTTTATCTGAAACGTATGGTGTTCTTGGTGATAAGAAAGACTACTTTGAGTTGCAAGGCAATCGCCCACTGCCACCAGAGCAAGAATGGTCAACAAGTAAATACTTTAAATTGGTTCCTGAGCTATTCGCACAAGCACAAGAGCGATTTGGTGATCAAGCTGAGTTTCTTCACGATACACATAGTCGCTTAACACCGATTGAGTCAGCCAAATTAGGCAAAATGCTGGAACCTTATAATCTTTTGTTTTTGGAAGATGCTTCCATTGCAGAGAACCAAGAGAACTATAAGTTAATTCGCCACCATACCACCACGCCTCTCGCACTGGGTGAAACGTACAATACAATTTGGGACTGTAAAGACCTGATTCAAAATCAATGGATTGATTATATTCGCACTGCTGCTACGCATGCTGGTGGAATCACCGGAATGAAAAAAATCTCAGACTTCGCTGCGGTTTACAATGTCCGTACCGCCCCTCATGGCGCGCCAGACTTATCACCGATTTGTTTCGCAGCTCATATGCATTTAAATATTTCGACGCATAACTTTGGTATTCAAGAATTTGTTGGTTTTGGCAACGAAGAATGTCAGTCCATTTTTAGCCACGATATGAAACTTGAAAACGGTATGATTCTAGTGAGCGATGCTCCAGGTTTAGGGGTAGAGTTTGATGAAACTGCGGCACAACAATACCCATACAAGCGGTCGTATTTACCCGTTAGCCGTTTGGAAGATGGTACGTTGTGGCATTGGTAGGATCTAGCCATTGTTAAAATAGCATGGAACGGGTCATTCACGTCGCAAGTCGTTAAAGCGAACGAATGCAGCACTTCAATAAAGTGTACGTGAGAGCAAGTTGACCTTCTTCATCGCTATTGTGCTCACATTGAGGATGGTCATTTTCTTTCGATGAAAGAGTATTTGTTGTAAGCATTGAATTAAGGGTAAGTAATGAAGAAAACAGTGTTAGTTTTTGGTACGGGATTTGCGGGTCAAGGCCATGCCAAGGCATTTCGTGATGCCGGTGCTGCAGTTGTTGGTATCGTAGGCCGTACTGAGCATATCGTGACAGGTGTCGCAGAGGAAATGGCGATCCCATACTCAGGGACAAACTGGGCTTTAGCTCTCGAGTTGTGTAAGCCCGATATTGTATCAATCGCGACGCCCGGTGGGGCGCATGTTGATGCCATCAAAGAAGCGATTCAGTTCGGTTGCCATGTGTTCTGTGATAAACCTTTAACCGAAAGTGGTGAAACGGCGCTTGAATTGTATCGTCTGGCGGAAGAGAAAGGCGTAAAAACCGCTTTTGCATCAAGCTTTCGATACATTCCTGAAATCATACATGCGAAGCAGTTGGTGGCGGCAGGTGCCATTGGTGAGCCGACCGAGGTTGAGTGCATTTCTCATTTCAATCTTGACCGTCATATCCCATTTGGATGGTCTCACCGCACTGAAGCGGGTGGGGGGCGTTTAAACAATAACTTTACGCATTTATTGTCTATTGTTACATCCGTGGTGGGCGATAATATCTTAGCCATCAGCGGAGAAGTGCGTAACGATATGCCAAAAGCCCCCGTTGTCGAAGGCGTCCATAATTTCACAGAGCGTCGTAACTTTATCCCTAAAGATATTAACGACCCAGCGTTGGAGTGGCGAGATTGTGATGTGGAATGGTCTTATACCGTATTGGCGCAGATCGAAAGTCGCACACCTGCGGCGCTACCGGTTTCAGTCTTGTTCAAGCACGGTGGTCTAACGCCTCGTTTTAATGAGGATCACATTGTGTTTCATGGCACAAAAGGGTCCATCTATATTAAGGGTCACTACGGCGATGGGCCGTTATACTTGTGGCAAGATGGGCAGTGGCAGGAAATGGCGTTGCCGGCTGACATTCGAGCACAATTGCCGGATATCGAATGTGAGACCCAACGAAGCTGGACTCATTTAGCGAGCGAATTTGTAAAAGATATTAGTGGCGTTTCAGTGGCACCTTATCAAACCTTTAAAGATGGGTGTCAGTACCAATTGATCATTGATTTAATTAGGAAAAATGACCGTTGGGTTGATGTTCAACAGTTGTTCGACACTCAAGGCTAGTCAGAGAAAGACGTTTTTTAGCCAGAGCAGCGCTTTTGTGTTGAACAAAGAAAACACCTTGAGTGCGCCGCTACTGGTTCAAACTATTTTTTTCTTAACCGCGTGCGCTCAATAAAAATAAGACGCCTTAACAGGCGTCTTTAGTGCCTTAAAATGGCGATTTGGCGACCTCCTAATGTACTGATTTTATTGATATTAAAATAATGGTAAGTCATGAGGGTGGGTGGTAGTCTTCTGTCATAGTCAGGAGCATTCACATGATTTTTAAGAACAAAATATTTGATCACCATGATTTTTCTAATCAAGATTTGTCCGATCATCACTTCGAACGTTGCCAATTTTTGCGCTGCGACTTTTCGCGCTCAGATCTAAGAGACAGTGCTTTTCTCAACTGTAAGTTTGTTGAAACCAGCGATCTCACAGGTTGTCACTTTGATTATGCCAACTTGAAAGATGCCAGCTTTAAACAGTGCCAAATGGCAATGTGCAACTTTGAGGGGGCTGATTGTTTCGGGATTGAGTTGAGAGAGTGTGACCTGAAGGGAGCCAATTTTTCACGCGCTCGATTTGCAAACCAAGTCAGCAACAAGATGTATTTCTGCTCAGCATATATCACGGACTGTAATCTGTCGTACACCAATCTTGAGCGTGCGGTCATTGAAAAATGTGACCTATTTGAGAACCGATGGATAGGGGCAAACCTTCAAGGCGCATCTTTCAAAGGCTCTGATCTCAGCCGTGGTGTTTTTTCTGCGGATTCCTGGTCTCAATTTCGTTTCCAAGACGCGAACCTATGCCATGTTGATTTGGAGGGACTCGATCCTAGAAGAGTGGATCTCAGCGGGGTTAAGATTTGTTCATGGCAGCAAGAGCAGTTGCTTGAGCCGCTAGGGCTGGTTGTCCTCCCAGATTAAGAGAGTAGCGTGGCCATTATCTATTTCGTTAATAGATAATGGCCATAAGCATAAGCATAAGCATAAGCATAAGCATAAGCATAAGCATAAGCGGACTTGAGCCAAGTTAATCTACTGACTTATGCATATCTCGAGGGTGATCGGCACAACGACATGATGATGCCAAAGCAAATCCCCTGAGTAATCATCGCGGTACCTCCGTAACTAAAAAACGGGAGCGGGCTGCCCATGACAGGTAACAGTCCACTCACCATGCCAGTATTGATAAAAGCATAGAGAAAAAAACTTAAGGCGAATGAACCACATACTAGCCGACTGTAGATATGGTGGCTCGCACATGACAGCCACAACGTGCGTAGCGTGACAAACAGATACAGAGACAAAAGGACCACGCATCCAGCGAATCCCCATTCTTCGGCATAAGACGAGAAAATAAAATCGGTGTGACTTTCGGGAATGAACCCCAGTGCACTTTGTGTGGCATTGGCCCATCCTTTTCCTGTCATGCCACCCGATCCAATCGCAATATGGGATTGAATGATTTGATAGCCCGAACCTAACGGATCACTCTCTGGATTAAGAAACTGCAAGATACGTTTTTTTTGGTAAGCCTCGATAACAAAAAACCACAGCATCGGAACTAGCAGGGTTATGAGGCCAACAAATCCGCCGATGATCGTCCAACTCATTCCCGCAAAGTACAACACGAACAACATATAAATAACGCCGAAAATGGCGCCATCTAAATCAGGCTGAATGAAGATAAGCCCGGCAGGGATTGCCGTTAGTACGAGTGCGTAAAGTATTCTAGTGATAGTCGGACGCTCGCCATCTTTTTGGACTAACCAAGCGATCATCATAGGAATTGCGAGCTTAATCAATTCTGATGGCTGGAAGCGAAATGCCCCAATTTCAAGCCATCGCTGTGAGCCATTGGTACTATCGCCGACTAAGATCACGGCAATGAGTAGCGTCACCGCCAGCACGTATAGGTAGGGCGAACCGCGACGATAAAATTTCGCAGGTATTGCTGACATCACAACGAGACAAAACACAGAGATGACGCAGCGCATCAGATGATTTTTAATCACTGATTCACTAAACCCACTGGCACTCCATATGGTTATTGAGCTGAATAGCATAAGTAACAGTATCGATAGCAAAATAGGCTTATCGAGCTGTGGGGCGAGGTATTTTGGCATGGAATACTTTGATAAAGAGATCGTCAAATCTCCTCCTTGTACAGAGACGTTGTTAATGACCAAGTAGACATGTCATGAAGTGACCATTCATGAAATAGGTTCTTTTTTGACGCGTTTTATTGCACTGATGGCCTTACGAACTCGCCATGTAATAACACTGAGAACGGCGACACTTAGCGTAATGAGAGGTGCAGCCATTAGCCCCATGGTTGTGAAACGGCTGATGGGTTCTGGCAACGAAGGCAGTAAATAACCGAAACCCGCCAGCAGTGCAATCCACAAGGTAGCGCTAAGCCAAGAAAAGTAATGAAAGCGTGACATTTCATGAGTTCGCATCCCCATCATCATGGGGACAACAGAGCGCACGCACGGAATGAAGCGAGCACTGAACAATGCAACCAAGCCATGGCGACCAAGTAGAGCGTCAACGGTATGTATGTTGCGTTCGGGGACTTTTGCGAGCCAACCTCGAACCCAAGGAAGTCGATTAAGCCACTTTCCTTGTAAATACGCTAACCAGCTGCCTGTTGCAGCGGCAATGATTAGTAACGGAAAGGCAAGAAAAGGGTGGAGGACACCGACAGCGGATAAGGTGCCCACGAGAACCACGACGCTATCACAGGGGAGTGGCGCCGCGGGTAAAAAGCTGCTTTCTAAGGCAATTAGAAAAGTGACCAAAATATAGATAAATATCGCGCTTTCTGGCGCCAGTAGCGTATTAAAATCCTGATGCCAAAGGGCAATCACGACGTCTTGTATCGTTTCAAACATAGCGGTTCCATATACCAACGGTAAATATTGCGGTGGGGATTCTTAGCGGGGAATGGAAAGCGTTCAGCGAGAGTGAATAAAGCGAAACAGCAGGTTGCCGTCTTGCCAACCAGCGATTCGGTTGTTTTTGAGTGTCAAGGAGCGAGAGGGGGCGTAATGAGTGAAACGATCATGGTCGTGAAGCGCTGAAAGCGTCAATATGAACGATGACCATGAAGGCCGAGCTTTGGCTGGTGGTTGAGCGTTTTGTGATAAAACTCGAGAATTAGAGTGACGTAATATCAACGTATCGATTGTGAAATCCGGCGTCCCTTGTTGGCTTATTGCCACGGTATGGGGCGCTGTTTGCTTCGAACCAATGACATCGACGATATGGCTAAACAGCAATACCGTGATGAGAGTCATGATGAAGAAGAGTGGCTCAAGCTGTTGTCGCACGTTAAGCGCTCAATGATGAAATCTGCTCATATGTACGTCTAACCGCCAAGAAAAGCAATCGCATTTCTCATCGAGTGATAAATCATGACTTTCTGTTGTAATGCAACCGGTTACACCGCGAAGACGGTGTACGAAAAAGGTAAAATAAGAACAAATAAAAACGCCCAAACGGTGTAAGCCGCTGGGCGTTTTTTTATGAGAAAGCGTATCTCGTGCTTGGGTTGTATTGGCTATCCCGCTTAATAGCGAGTGAACCATCCGAGGCATGGGCGGGGTGTGTTAATACCCCATCAGTTGCAGCAGATTTTCTGCGGTACTGATCGCTTCTTTGCGATTGGCAATGTTGAGTTTTTGGTACAAATTCCGGATATGCGTCTTAATTGTAGTGCCGGCGACATCCAACTCTTGAGCAATCTGTTCATTGCTGAATCCTGAGTAGATTAATCCAAGAACTTGCCATTCACGTTGGGTTAGCGGGCTAGTACGTACTAACTCCGGTATGTTGGGGTGATTGACGAGCTTCTCGACAAACTCCTCGTTGAAATGCACCGAACGACTGCGTTGCGTCGTGTTGATGTCTTTCATCAGAAGCTGGGCGCGATGACGTTCAAGGTCGCCAAGTTCAGAGCGTGAGGCGAGTTTTTCAAGCAAATGACCAATAGTTGCACCATCCACCAAAAAGTTACCAATCATGCCAGTTTGGTTCGTCAGTACGAGTGCTTCTTTTAAGCGTACTTTGGCACTTTCGTCGTCGCCAAGTTGCACCCATAAGATCGCTTCTACAATGAGATTTCGATTCGTGTCGGTGACTAGGTTATAGGTCGCCGCTTCTTTCGCCAAAAACTGTAGCGTTGTTTTTGCTTCATCAAATTGCTTTAAGCAAATCTGAGCGCGAGCAATATTACGCCATTGCAGTTGTAAGAAATGGTTGCATGCGCTGTCGGGTCTGATCGCCGTCTCAAGCCATTGTTCAATCGCGTCTTGGTCGCCCCTTGCTTGCCAATACAGTAGCAAAGAAAGCGATGCGTTGGCTGTCCAGTCTACGTGGTAGGTTGACTGTTTCATCAGGTGTTGAATCTGCTCAATGGTCTTTGAAGCCTTGTCTAATTCACCCCGACCAATGGCAATGCGAGCGATCATTGAGTAGCTGTGTAAATGCTTACTTGGCTCATGCTTACCTAGGATATCTAGCCCTTTGTACGCACACTCTTCCGCTTCATCTAAGCGGTTCCAACACCATAAGATTTGCGCTCGGACACGAAGCAAGAACTCGTGCATTGGGACTTGGTGCAGTTGTTGTTCTTCGATCAGTCTAAACGCACTTTCTTGCACTTCATAAGCCGCTTGAACATAGCCTTGAGCAATTAAAATTTCACTTTGCTGAAGCTGTGCCCATAGCGCTTGGTGGTAAACATGATACTGACGCGCTAGCTTTTCGGTTTGCTGCATCATTGGCAGTGCGCGACTGAGTTGGCCCGTGACGTGGTTGACTTCACCAACGACCGAGGTGGCGACAATACGGCTGCGATAGACCGAATGATCCAGTTCACCTAACGCCAGTTCAGCCAACTCAAGTGCTTTTTCTGGTGAGTTTTGATTAATGGCAACCTGAGCACGCAGCGCGTTGAATTCCCCATCTTCTTTTTGAGAACGCTCTACCTTGCGTAATGCCATCTCGCTATCGGATTTAGCAATCAGCTCACCGACTTCGTTATAGCGATGCTGGCTTTGTGCTAACCATGCTTGCAGCATACACAACCTCGGATGACTGTAGAGTTGATCATCCGTTAGGATTTGAATGGCCTCCTCCAGCGTAGCAAGCTCTCCTTGGTTAAACATTTTCCAACCAAACTCGTTGAGGATGGTCACAGTGAGTTCACTATTTGCGGCTAATCTTGCATGCCTGAGCGCTTGATGGGGAACGCTTTGTTCTAACCAAGCTTTTGCCGCGGCGAGGTGAAGATCCAATTCTTGCTGCGGAATTCTGGCTTTACGTTCATGCGACAAGAACTCAGCAAACAAGTTATGGAAGCGAAACCAATTGTTTTCGCCTTCAAGCGGATAGATAAATAGACCAAAACGATTTAAAGATTCAATCATGCTGAGCGCGTCATTTCGTTTGGTTAATGCCGTGACCAGATCGTCATTGAAGTGATCTAAAACGGAACATTGCATTAAGAAATTACGCGTATCTTTATCTAGTAAATCAAACACTTCTTCGATCAAGTAGTCCCAAAGGTGAGCGTGATTAAACTGAGATATGGTTTCGACGGATTGTGCTAACGTTCGCTTTTGATGTTGAGCTTGTAGGGCAAACAGCTGTAAAGCAGAAGGCCAGCCTTCGACGTAAGTTCGCAAAGAGTCAGCGGTCTCATCATCGATATCATCCGCGAGACGCAGATTAAAGAAACGCGTGGTTTCCTCGGTATCAAACGCGAGTAATTCATTGCCGATTTCAATCATTAAATCGCGTACACGCAGGTTCGCAGTCCCTAGTGGCGGATTACCACGACTTGTCACGACCAATGTAATGTTATCGGGCATGTGCTTAAGGAAAAAACGCATGGCTTCATGGATGTCTTCATCGGTGATGAGGTGGTAATCATCGAGTACGACGTAGCATTCGTGGTGGTAGCTCGTCAGTTCTGAGAATACTTCTCCGAGTAGAGAATGAAGAGAGGAGAATTGACGGCGTTCTGCGAGTTTCTGAGCATTAGGACAGCTATTGTGCGTCGCTTTATTAATCGCCTGTAAGAGATAGTTGACGAAGCGAAATGAGTCGTTATCACTTTCATCGACGCTGTACCAGCCGACGTGAGGTTTGTCAGACAACCATTGTGCGGCCATGGTGGTTTTACCATATCCAGCAGGGGAGCGAAAAAGTACAAGCTTGTAAAAAGGGGCCTGTGAAAGTAGGTCCAAAACTCGTGGACGGACGATAGCGTTATGCAAGCGTCCTGGGCGAGTTAATTTTGAAGGAATCCACATAGATATTTCCTATCATTTTTATAGTTAGTGTCTTCGCTAATACTGAGCGGCCTCGATGAGGAAAAAGACACGAATTCTACGACTTTAAAGTTGCCTTTTTGATGTTAGGCGAGGTCTAGCTCTACAGTGTTTGATCAACGGCTAGATTTTGCTTTAAAAACAAACAACACGCCAACTACGCCACAAATTTGTGATCATTATCACGAATAGTTGTGTGCTGGTCGTACTGCTTGGGCGTCATGTATACAAAAAAACCGTCCGATTAGGTGAATTTTTTAATTCAATTGTGATCTCAGACTCAAATTTCGAATTCGATATGCACCTATTTAACCGTACAGTCTTAGTTAGCGATTACAGTGATTGTGACGCTGGCGTGATCGTTATCACCGGATAAAAGCCAAAGCCCAATTGAAATGGGATATTGATCACTCTCTGAAGGGGAGTACGCCCTCTACGCCCTCGTCACTCATCCTCCAAGGAGTCGGAAGTAGGAGGATGTTTATGGAGACGTCACCATGCACGATATGTGACAGATGGATAAAACTTAAAGTGAGATTTCTTAATGAAACCTGCGCAACAGAAAAAATTCAACAAAGCTTCTTTCCAAGACAGTGTTAAAAAGCATCTTTCTGCGACTTATGCTACGACAGTAGAAACCGCGACCGAGCGCCAATGGTATTTGGCAATGGGGCGCGCGCTGGCAGAGCTTACCACTTTTGACTTACTTGCAACGGAAGCGGACGACCGCATCAAGAACGCGAAAAGCGTTAACTACCTATCTCTTGAATTCCTAATTGGCCGCCTGACAGGTAACAACTTGATCAGCATGGGCCTGTATGAACAAATCACTCAAGCTATGAAAGAATTAGGTCACAACCTAACGGATCTGCTTGAAGAAGAACGTGATCCTTCATTGGGTAACGGTGGCCTTGGTCGTCTTGCGGCTTGTTTCATGGATTCTTGTGCCGCTCAAGAATACCCAACAGTAGGCTACGGTCTTCACTACGAATACGGTCTCTTTAAACAATCTTTCCAAGATGGTCGTCAAAAAGAAGCACCTGACGCATGGCGCGGTGTTGAAGGTTATCCGTGGGAAGTGGCACGTCCAGAACTGGCACAACAGATTGGTTTTTACGGTCGTGTAGATGTTGAATACGTTGACGGTAAAGAAGTACGCACTTGGGTTCCTGGCATGGAAGTAAAAGCAATGCCGTGGGATCTACCTATTGTCGGTTACGAGTCAAGCACCGTTTACCCGCTGCGCCTTTGGGAATGTCAGGCCATTGCACCTTTCTCACTAGCAAGCTTCAACAACGGCGATTACTTCGAAGCACAGCACTCGCTAATCGATGCTGGTAACATCACGAAGGTTCTATACCCGAACGACAACCACGAAAAAGGTAAGACTCTGCGTCTAATGCAGCAGTACTTCCACTCAGCGGCGTCGGTTCGCGATATTCTACGTCGTCATGAAGCGGCTGGTTTTGCACTAGCGGATCTTCCTAAGCAGGAAACGATTCAGCTTAACGATACGCACCCAACGATCGCCATTCCTGAATTAATGCGCATCCTAATTGACGAGAAAGGTCTAACTTGGGACCAAGCGTGGGAAATCAGTGCTCACACATTCGCATACACGAACCACACACTACTTCCAGAAGCATTGGAGACATGGTCTGAATCTCTTATCAGCCGTCTGCTTCCTCGTCACATGGAAATCATCTTTGAAATTAACCACCGCTTCATGCAAGAAGTTCGCAAGATGTGGCCGGGTGATGGTGAGAAGCAAGCGAAGCTTTCTATCATTCAAGAAGGTTTCCACCGTATGGTTCGCATGGCAAACCTATGTGTAATTGGTTCTTACAAAGTGAACGGTGTAGCCGCTCTTCACTCTCAACTGGTTAAGAAAGACTTGTTCCCAGAGTTCAACGAAATCTTCCCAGGTAAATTGACTAACGTCACAAACGGCATCACGCCACGTCGTTGGTTGAAGTTCTGTAATCCAGGTCTATCGAAACTCATTACTGACAAGATCGGTGCAGAGTGGCCGGCGAAACTTGAGCAGTTAGAAGGTATTGCTCAGTTTGCAACCGATGCAAAATTCCAAAAAGAGTTCATGGCCGTTAAGAAAGAAAACAAACAGCGTCTTGCTGATTGGGTTCAAGAAAACATGGGAATCGAGCTGGATACTAACGCGATCTTTGACGTTCAAATTAAACGTCTACACGAATACAAGCGTCAGCACCTAGACTTGCTACACATTCTCTCTCTCTACCACCGTATTCTTAACGAACCTGGTTTTGAGTGTGAGCCACGTGTTTGTTTCTTTGCAGCAAAAGCGGCGCCGGGCTACCACCTAGCGAAAGAGATCATCTTCGCAGTGAACAAGATTGCAGAGAAGATCAACAACGACCCTCGTATCGGCAACAAGCTGAAAGTGGTCTTCATTCCTGATTACCGCGTGAGCATGGCTGAGATCATCATCCCTGCGGCGGACGTATCTCAGCAAATCTCGCTAGCAGGTAAAGAAGCATCAGGTACGGGTAACATGAAAATGGCGCTTAACGGTGCGTTGACTATCGGTACGATGGACGGTGCGAACGTTGAGATTCGTGAAGAAGTAGGTGACGAAAATATCTACATCTTTGGCCTAGATGTTGATGGCGTTCAAGAAGTCAAAGCTCAGGGCTACAACCCTTACGACTACTACAACGCGGACCCGCTACTAAAAGCATCTTTGGATTTACTGCTAGGCGAAGAATTTACGCCAGGTAAACCAGGTTTACTTCGTGCAACCTACGATAGCTTGCTAGATGGTGGTGACCCTTATCTATGTTTGGCTGATTTTGCCTCTTACGTGCAAGCACATGAAGACATGGGCAAGCAGTATCAAGATCAAGCGGGTTGGGCGAAGAAAGCCATTCTAAATACTGCCTTGGTGGGCAAGTTTACGTCAGACCGTTCAATACGCGACTACGTCAACAATATTTGGAAGCTTGAAGCAGTAACTCGTTAAGCAACCTAAGCCAAGGCCCCGAGCCTTGGCTTTTACTCCTTATATCTATTAATAACCCTACCGTTTTGAAGGTAATGATGTCCTTCGGAGAGAGCGATGAAAGAACAAACAGCATTAAAGCAAGTTGCTGACATGGCAAGAATAGCCGACAGCTACGTGAGTGCGTGGGGCAGTGAAGCGAAAGTAGAAGACGATATTATTCTTCGTTTGCTTGCGTCTTTAGGCTATGACACGACTAATGATGAGACTCTGTTGAAGTCAGCAGAACGAAAACACAAGAAAGAAGTTCTAGAACCCGTACTGGTAGTAAAAGACGGCGATGCTATCGAAGTAGAACTTAACCTTGGTGTGAGTGCTCGAGAGAGTGACTTTAGTTGGCGCCTAGAAACAGAGCAGGGAGAAGTACTTGAAGGCTATCTTCAATCTCAGATCGTTCGTGATGAGCGCGCCGAGGGTGGCCCTTTAGTATTTTCGTTGCCAAGTGACCTCCCTTGGGGTTACCACAAATTGTACTTGGAACGTAAGCGTCGTAAAACACCTTATGAGATGACGTTGATTTGTACACCGAAAGCCTGTTTCAAACAACCTCAGATTGATCAAGGTAAAAAGCTTTGGGGACCGAGTGTTCAATTGTATACGTTGCGAACTCAGCATAACTGGGGTATCGGTGATTTCGGAGACTTAAAGCAGTTAGTGAGCGACATTGCCGCACGTGGTGGTGATTTTGTTGGTTTGAACCCAATTCACTCGTTGTTCCCTGCGAACCCTGAGGGCGCGAGTCCATACAGCCCATCGTCACGTCGTTGGTTAAATATTCTGTATATCGACGTGAGCTCTGTGCCTGAATTTGCATTGAGCGCTGATGCTCAACAACAAGTGGGCAGTTCTGAGTTCCAACTTCGTTTGCAAAAAGCACGTGATTCTCATTGGGTCAATTACACAGAAGTTGCGGCTTTGAAAATGAGTGTTCTGCCGCTGCTGTTTTCTCAGTTCAAATTGCGTCATCTAGACAAGCAGTCTGAGCGCGGCAGCCTGTTCCTAGATTTTGTGGAACAAGGCGGAGAAAGCCTCGTTCATCAGGCGGCATTTGATGCCATCCATGCAGACCTTCACGCGGAAGATTCGAGCGTGTGGGGATGGCCAGTATTCCCTGAAAAATATCGCCGTTTTGAAAATGCGGCGACACAGAAATACATCGCTGATAATCAGGACAAAGTTCATTTATACATGTACCTGCAGTGGGTCGCTGATACGCAAATAAATGAAGCGCAAGCACTCGCTGAAGAGAAAGGCATGGCGGTTGGTCTTTATCGTGATCTTGCGGTAGGGGTTGCGGATTCTGGGTCAGAAACATGGGCAGACAACGGTAACCTGGCGATGGATGCCAGTATTGGTGCGCCACCTGATATTTTGGGACCACTGGGGCAAAACTGGGGGCTACCTCCGTTGAATCCACAAACGTTACGCGATACATCGTATGACCCATACATTGAACTGTTGCGCGCCAACATGAAGCATTGTGGATCATTGCGTATTGACCATGTGTTAGGGTTGTTACGTTTATGGTGGATTCCGAAAGGCGAGAACGCGACGAAGGGCGCTTATGTCTACTACCCTGTGGAAGATATGCTGGCCATTCTGGCATTAGAATCGCATCGTCATCAATGTAGCGTTATTGGTGAGGACTTGGGTACGGTTCCTGATGAAATTGTTGATATCTTGCGTGATGCGGGTGTGCATTCTTACAAGGTGTTCTTCTTCGAAACCGCTGAAGATGGTGGCTTTATTTCACCGAAGCACTATGCAGAACAGTCGATGTCAGCCTTGTGTACCCATGATATGCCAACACTACGAGGCTTCTGGCATTGTGATGATCTGAAAATGGGTCAAGACATTGGTTTATATCCAGATGAAGCACAGCTGAAAGAATTATTTAATGACCGCCTAGAATGTAAGCAAGGCATCTTAGATAGCGTGGCTTGGCACGGTTACCTACCAGAGGGTGTGGGTCGAGACGCAAGTTTAGTTCCTATGGATACGCACCTAAGTGAGGCACTGCAGCTGCATTTGGGCGCTGGGTCATCAACGCTGCTCAGTGTTCAACTTGAAGACTGGTTAGAGATGGATAAACCCGTCAATATTCCAGGCACCGTTGATGAATACCCTAACTGGCGTCGTAAACTGTCTATGAATTTGGACGAAGTTTTTGCAAAAGAAAGCGTCAATCGTATTGCTAAGAGCCTGTCGAAAGCGCGCTCGAGAGCCGGCGAATAATGTTAAATCCCTTTGGGTTATTCTTGCATTAATTGAGTAATAAAAAGCACAGTACTATCCAGATATCGCGCTGAGCGAGTTGGGTGGCTGTGCTTTTTTGTGTTCAAAAAAAGAGATGTGCTGGAGGTGAACTCGAGCCGTTGACGCTGCGGTCCAGTTTATAGTGTAAATCCGATGCGTTATAACATTTTGCACACAAAAATATCGAATGAATCACTTCCTGTATAACTGGATTTAAGTACAATGAAAATGCTGGTAGCCCGCCTTGCGCGGGCTTTTTTTATGATGTCTCTAATGCTTACATTATTACAATTAGGAGACAGATTTGGTCGAGGGAGATGAACGTTGAATAAAACAAGGCTTAAAAGACAAGATCAGGCGTATGAACGACTGTCGAATGCATCATTCGCAGACCCATTTTCGTTCTTAGGTCCTTATCTACAAAATGATGGTATTGCTCTGCGCACATGGATCCCCGGTGCAGATAGCGTCGCTGTTGTTTTGGAGTCGGGAGAACGTCTACCGCTTAAACGAGAAGCGGAATCCGGCTTTGTCTTAGAATCAGACCTCGATTTGAGATATACCCACTATCAGTTGGCTGCTGACTGGAATGGTACCGAGCAGATTATTGATGACCCATATCAATATCATGCGTTGTACGCAGAATATGAAGAATTGCATACCCCAAAAGCAATGTATCATCATATGGGCGCACAATTTATTTCGTTAGAGCGTGAAGGCAAGCAGGTCGCGGGCACGCGCTTTCTTGTATATGCGCCGCATGCGACGGCGGTGAGCTTAGTCGGTAATTTTAACGCATGGGATGGACGTCGTAGTCCAATGCAGCGACTAGATTACGGCATTTGGGGATTATTTATTCCCGATCTAGAGGAAGGGGCACAATACAAATTTGAAATGAAAGGTCCTAACGGAGAAGGCTTACCGCATAAAGCGGATCCGTGGGGGTTCTACTCAGAGCAACACCCTTCTTTCTCTTCTGTTACCTATGATCATAGCCGCTATCAATGGCAAGATGACCAATGGCAGACTCGTCCTGTGACCGAAAAGCGCAACGAGGCACTGTCATTTTACGAATTACATGTTGGTTCGTGGAGACGAAATGAACAAGGTGAGTTTCTTAACTATCGAGAGCTTGCCAGTGAGCTGATCCCTTATTTAACGGATATGGGTTACACACACGTTGAGCTTATGCCTGTTTCTGAGCATCCGTTCTATGGGTCTTGGGGTTATCAACCGGTAGGTTTATTTGCGCCGACGAGTCGTTTCGGCTCACCAGATGATTTCAAGTACTTTGTTGAGCAGTGTCATTTAGCTGGGCTTGGCGTGGTGCTCGATTGGGTGCCTGCGCATTTCCCGTCAGATGACCACGGACTAGCAAACTTTGATGGGACGCCATTGTACCATGATCCCGATCCGCGCCGTGGTTGGCATCAAGATTGGAGTTCATTCATTTACGATTTAGGTCGTGAACACGTTCGTCGATTCTTGGTTTCTAATGCCCTGTATTGGTTTGAGCAGTTCCATATTGATGGTATTCGAGTCGACGCTGTGGCATCGATGCTTTACCTTGATTATTCGCGTAGTCATGATCAATGGATCCCCAATGCAGATGGTGGACGTGAAAACTACGATGCGATCGCGACACTAAAGTGGATGAATGAAGAGGTCTACAAACACTTCCCTAACGCGATGACCATCGCGGAAGAGTCAACCGCGTTCCCTGGCGTGTCGGCACCGACCTTTATGGGTGGGCTCGGCTTTGGGTTTAAGTGGAATATGGGTTGGATGCATGACAGCTTGTCTTATATCCAAGAAGACCCTATTAACCGCAAGTATCACCACGATACGATCACGTTCCCATTAGTGTATGCACACAGTGAAAACTATGTACTGTCGCTTTCGCACGATGAGGTGGTCTACGGTAAGCACTCTATTCACAACAAAATGCCAGGTGATGAGTGGCAGCAAACGGCTAACCTAAGAGCATACTTGGGTTACATGTATGCTCAACCGGGTAAAAAGCTTAACTTCATGGGCGCTGAATTTGGTCAAACGGGAGAGTGGAACCACGATGATCAATTACAGTGGTTCTTACTGGAGTTTGAACGTCATCAGGGCGTCCAAGCGGTCACTCGCGATCTGAATGCACTGTATAAAGCTGAGAAACCACTGTTCGAACTAGACTCTGAACCGGAAGGGTTTGAATGGCGTCTTCAAGATGCGGCAGAGGCGAGTATTCTTGCCCATGAGCGTATCAGTGAAGATGGACAACGTATTTTAGTCGTGTCTAACTTTACGCCAGTCCCTCATGAAGCCTTCCGTTTGGGAATGCCATTGGCAGGAAGCTATGAGTTATTGCTGAATACGGATGACGTAAAATACTCAGGCAGTGGCTTTGAAGTGGTTGCAGAGGCTCGTACGGAAGCGGTGGAAAGTGAGTCGCAACCTCAATCTATTGCGTTGCGCCTACCACCGTTGTCGACCGTGTTTTACAAGTATAAAGGCTAACAACAAGAGGGCTATTCGGTGACGCACCATTGTCGGAATTCACGTCAATGGATGAAAAACGGATACCGTTCGATGATAATTAAGCCCAGCGTTTGCTGGGCTTCGTTATATCTGGAGAAAATAACGGGATGTTCTACACTCAAATCTCTATGCTGCAATCGCTATACTCTAGGTGCTTGTATGTTTAAAATCAGCACTTAACGTAAAGTAACATCAAAAAATAAGGATTATTAATGGTTACCGCTTTGTACGCGTCATTACTCGCAATACTGATGATTTGGTTATCGATACAAGTCATTAAACAACGAAGAAGCAATCAAGTTGCTTATGCCGACGGGGGAGTGGAAGGACTACAAATCGCACGTAGCGCACACGGCAATGCCGTTGACTACATCCCCATCACGATTATTTTAATGGCTTTTGTTGAGTACAATGGTGCACCTTTGCTTTGGGTTCACGCATTGGGGATAGCCTTTCTACTTGGCCGAATACTTCATGCAAAAGGTATTCTAACGCAATGGTTCAAAGGTCGAGTCTTGGGTATGCAATTGACTCTATTGGTGATGGTTGCATTGATTGTGTCAAATCTTGTGTATTTGCCTTTTGAGCAATTATTTTAACGATGAGGCTTCGATTTCCCCCAACGTGGGTGACGGTTTCTATCGGGTTAATCCTCAACGTTATGGCGATTGTCATGTCGAGTCAGGTATTGGATAAAATGACGGCTGAATTGACGCTCTTGGAAGACAGAAAAGAAGCCAATCTCTATTCCATTCAATTGGCTTGGAACCAAGTAGAGACGCTGGAGCGTAAGCGTGAAGGGGTCATGTTGCATTTGGATACCCCAAAAGCCAGTTTGTACCAATCGGAGTCAGTGGTACAAGAGGCCCTTCGTCATCAACTGTCGGCATGGGTAGTAGAGCCTGTTCCAGCCATTACCATGAATAACCTCCCTGATCTGATGCAAGTTATTAACCAATCACAGCAATCACAAAGGGACATCATTGATGAGCTGTATCTCGATAACCTGTCGCTGGCTGAAGAGATGCAATTCATCACGAAGAAAATGGCGTTTTATAAAGATATTGCTTTGTTTTTGCAGGTTTTTGGATTGGCGTTGATTCTTGCGCGAGACCTATCGAGAAGGTAATCTCATGCCAGTGTGAACCATCAAAAAGGTGTTTAGGCATTTTTTGATACTTAATCTTCCGGTACGAACGGTCGTAAAAAGTGCCGGTTAACCGCAATTACACTCAGCCTTTAGTGAGCCTTGACAGGCTGAGCGTTTTGCGTTGGCTATTTACTCCCAGTTTTCTTTATTTACTGGCGTACGCTCGGTCATAGGCAGACTGCATGACCGCAACAACTTTGCTATAACCCATTCTTTCAATACTCTCCATGTACTCTGGCCAATCTTTTTCAATATCACGGGAACCTAAAATCCACGCTTGTTGCTTTTCGACCATAAAATCACGAATGGTGATCCAGTGCTTATCGTACGTATCTTTTTCCTTAGCATTGAGCGAGACACCCATGAAAGGTTCAAGTAAGTAATCGCCCTGGTCATACAGTGCAATGCCTTCCAGTGCATGTTTGTTTGACCACTGTTCTTCATTGGCGTAATCCATTGGGAAACCACGCTGGATTTGTGCGCCAATGGCCCACATTTGTGCGTTGACAGGAGTGTCTGATTCTAAGATCGCCTTCTTGAAAGTGGGCTTACCGTCTACAACGTCGTAGTGTTCACCCTCAATACCGAAGTTAGCGAGTCGCTTACCTTGCTGTGTAAACCAGAAATCAAAATACTTGACGGTTTCAACCGGGTGTTCATTGGTGTAAGAAATTGCCCAGCCGTCTGGTTTCACTTTTGCACGTCGGTGCTCTTCTACTCGTTGACCTGAAATGGACGCTGGTGGCGCAAAGGCCTTGAACTCAAATCCGGCGACTTTATCGTCAAGTGAATCGTTATAGCCAGAGGTTGAGGCAAACCAATCATGGGTCATGCCACCAAGATCGTTCGACAATAAATATTCGCGCGAGCGACTGCCTCGCGTGAAGACCTCAGCATCGATCAAGCCTTCTTCATACCATTGGGCGAGGTTTTTGATGCCTTCCTTATAGCCTTCACCGGCGTAACCATGGCGAATCTCGCCATCAACGACATGAAAATCATGGAAGACATCTGAACCTGAGGTTCTGCCATCCCACAGTGTTACCAAGCGAACCATTTCTTGCCAATGACGGGCAAAGAAGGGAACTTCATCTTTTTTACCATTACCGTTTGGATCGTTGTCTCGAAACGCCTTAAGGACAGTGTACATCTCGTCTACAGTCGTTGGCGGCTTTAACCCAAGCTTTTGCAGCCAGTCATAGCGCACAAAATATCCGCGACCGTATTTTCCATCAGGCAAGTACGGGATGTAGTAGATATTGCCATCTGATGCCTTGATTGACGAAGCGATGTCTGGGTTGGCGTCAAAAAATGCTTTTATGTTTGGTGCATGCTTTTCTATCAACTCATTGAGTGGCACAAACGCGCCTTCGGGACCATAGGTGTTGACGTTATTCTTCATGCTGGAACCGCCGACAATGTCGGGTAACTCCCCAGAAGCAATAAGGAGGTTAAACGCCTCTTCGCTTTTAGTCGTCGCCATTGAGGCAACGTTGTTGAGGTGCACATTGGTCAGTCTCGCGGCCTCTTTTTCAACCGGCCAATCGTTGTTGTAGACAAACTTCTTTTGGTGCAAGTGGATATCCAACTTGAGTGGAGAATCCGAGACTTTATAGTCGCCATCTTGCGCCATAACAGGGGAGGCAATGACGGCTGCGATCAGTGCAGATAGGGTCGTAGTTACTTTAACATTCATCCTTTTTTCCTTGTTTTTGTTATTGCTTTATTTCATTGCTAGGGCGTTATTCTTTAACGCCGCCAAGCATGATCCCTTTGTTGAAGTATTTTTGAAGAAACGGATAGAGAAGAAGTACAGGAATGATTGAACAGACCATGATGGCTGCGCTAACCGTTTCAAATGAGTAGGCGGCATTGATCAGTGAGCTGGCGAACGTATCATCGTCGGTTAGCTGGGTAATGACCTGCCTTAGGTAGACTTGTAGAGGGACCTTACTTTCGTCCCGCAACAGGACCATTGCCCAGAAAAATCCGTTCCAGCGAGCAACAATACAAAACAGAGCGACAGTGGCGAGCGCGGGCTTTGCCAGAGGAATAAAGACCTTCCAAAGCACCTGAAAATCGTTCGCGCCATCCATGCGAGCGGCTTCTTCAAATGATTTCGGTATCGCTTCAAAAAAGTTACGCAATAAGATGATGTTGAAGGCGTTACAAGCGAATCCAACAATAATCCCGAAGTAACTATTTAACAGCCCTAAGTCACGCATGTTGAGGAAGAACGGGATCATACCCGCGTTGAACCACATGGTGAAAGCGATAAGAATATTCCAGTACTTACGCCCTAGTAATTGAGGACGCGAGAGCGCATACGCGCCGGGAATAATGATCAGCAAACTCGTTAATGTACCGAAAAACGTATAGATAAACGTATTCTTATATGATCCCCAAAACGCGGGGTCTGAGAGGACTTTTTCATAAGCGGCGAAGGTAATCTCCACCGGGGTTAAGACGACATCTCCTGCCGTAACCGCATCCCCGGCACTGATGGACATGGAGGCGACATAGATAAAGGGATACAGCGTACTGATAGTAAATAGCGCCACCAGTAACATATTGATATAAACAAATGTTTTATCGCCGCGAGAGTATAGGTTCATGTTCATTGTTTGACTCATAACTGGCTCCTATTACCACAATGACGTTTGTGAAACGCGACGGCTGATTCCATTCGCTACCATCACTAAGATGAAGGCGATGCCGGCATTAAATAATCCAGCGGCGGCGGCTAAATCATATTGGGCAGCTTGGATACCTTGTCGGTAAATAAACGTGCTGATGACGTCTGCGGTTTCATATGTTGCGGGTTGATACAACATAATGATCATCTCGAACCCAACCTCTAATATGTTACCAATGCGAATAATCAACATGATAAGAATGGTGGGTAGAATGCAAGGAAGGGTTATGCGCCACATCATTTGCCATCGAGAGGCTCCATCGACAACCGCTGACTCATACAACGATGGGTTAACCCCGGCGATGGCGGCTAAAAATACGATGGAACTGAAGCCGGCTTCTTGCCAAATGCCTGTCCCCACAAAAATGGTACGGAACCATTCTGGTTTCGTTAGAAAGTAAACCGAATCGTAACCTAGTGCGTTAAGCATTAAATTCACGACGCCAGTCGAGGGGGAAAAGGCCGTGATGACAATACCGGCAATAATGACAGCAGAGATAAAGTGGGGAAGATAAACAATGGTCTGTGCTGTACGCTTAAATTTTGCGTTGAGGATCTCGTTAAACATGAGCGCGAGAATGATGGGGACGGGAAACCCGAATATCAGGCTAGCACCACTAATCATGACCGTATTCTTAATCGCTCGTAAGAACTGATCGTTCTCAAACAACGTAAAGAAATGCTCAAAGCCAACCCATGGACTCGCCGAAATACCTTTAAAAACGCTGTAATCCTTGAAGGCTATTTGCAATCCATACATAGGTTTGTATAAAAAAACCAAGAACCAAATAACCATTGGAGCGAGCAGCACATAGATTTGCCATTCCTTGGCGAAATGGCGCTGTAGCCATCGACCTTTAACCTTGAGCTCACTAAGCCATGAAGCATGTGGTGTGGTTTGTTGCAAGGTACCTTGTTGCGAGGTGCCTTGCTGTGAAGTGCCTTGTAGATTTTCCATGTGACACCTCCGTTAGTTAACCGTTTCGCGTGGTAATGCTTGCCCTGTGTTTTTATCGAACACAGTAATCGCATCGGTACGGAAATAGAGTGTGTCGATCCCCCCTAAGTGGTCGACTTTCCCATGTGTTTCCGTTTTAACCACAAAAGGCTTGCCTTCAAACTGGCAATGAAGCAGCGCTTCGGAACCTAGCGTTTCAACCAAATCAATGTGAGTAGAGATAGCGGAGGCGTCGGGAACAGAGGTAATATCGGTGTATTCAGGTCGGATGCCCAGCAAGATAGGCTGATTGTGTTCCACGCCTTTGACGTGGGGGAGTATGCAACGCGAATCGCCAAAACGGGCAACCCAACCGTCGGGTGTGAGCTCAGCGGTCGCCTCAATGAGGTTCATTGGTGGTGAGCCAATGAAGGTGGCAACGAACGTATTGACTGGGTTATTGAATAATTCCATTGGTGTGCCAATCTGTTCAATCTTTCCGTCGCTCATGACCACAATACGATCAGCGAGCGTCATTGCCTCTACTTGATCGTGAGTGACATAAACACTGGTGACACCGAGTTGGTGATGCAGGCGTTTAATTTCAGCTCGCATTTGGGTACGAAGTTTGGCATCGAGGTTTGATAACGGCTCGTCAAATAAGAACACTTTTGGGTGACGAACAATGGCTCGTCCCATCGCCACGCGTTGACGTTGACCACCCGAAAGATCAGATGGACGACGTTCAAGCAAATTCGTCAGGCCAAGAATTTTTGCTACATCGTTAACTGATTGGGTAATTTGGTCCTTGGGTACTTTACGGATACGTAGTCCAAAGGCGATATTTTCCGCAACACTGAGGTGAGGATAAAGGGCATAGTTTTGGAAAACCATCGCAACGTCACGGTCTTTAGGGGCGATATCATTGACGCGACGATCATTGATATGAATATCACCTTCGGTAATTTCTTCTAGGCCTGCTAACATGCGTAGCGTTGTTGACTTACCACAACCTGACGGCCCAACGAGAACAATAAATTCTTTTGATTTTACTTCTAAATTAATACCATGTACGACACTAATATCACCGTACGCTTTAACGATATTATTCAACTGAACACCAGACATAACTTTTCCTTGTCTCGCTAGCGAAATTGAAGTGCTTAAAATATTAAATTAACAAATTAGAAGGAAGCGTATTCTAGGTAGTGGAGCAATATAGCTTCCTTGCTATATTTGAATCACTTTAATTTTACTGAGGGGGAATAAAGGTGAATAAATACTAAGGCAGGAATGTATTTATTCACCAGTGCATAATTAAATATTAAGGAATTAGAAGCTGTACTTCACACCAAGACGAGTTCTTAGCTGGCGGTTGTCTTCTGCGGATGAACCTTCGTCAACTGTCCAGAATTCCATGTAAGGAGTGAAAGCGTCAAATTTGTAACCAATCTTAAGACCTAAATCCCACTCCCAGTCTTTACCGTTCGCAAGGCGGACATTATCATAGTTTTTGTTTAAGTTTGCTTCGTAGCTTAACTTAAGGTTCTTCAAAGATTCTTGACTAAATTTGTAGGCACCTGTTAGCGTCCATTTACCTTGTTGAACGGTGCTATCCGCCACAGTAAGTTTGCTACCATCGGTTGTAGTTTTAGTGCCTGCTGTTGAATCGTAAACTTGGAACTCATGACGATAACGTAGAGCGGTTGTCAAACCAAAATCTGCTCTATAACCAACACGGAACTGAGGTTTCCATGTTGTTTTATTTGAGCCAAATGTAACTGGCATACCTGGCTGTATATACCAGTTGCTATCATCAAACTTCTTAGTCCAGTCCCAGCTAAACTCTGAATCACCACGTGATACATTTTTCCAAAAGTCAGTTTGATCTTCACTTTGGAATTTTTGCTCAACACCTAACCCAAGCTTGCCACCAAAAACTTCAGTAGAGTCGCTAATTTTAATACGGTGCGCATATTTTTCATCAGTGTGCTTATATTCCGCACGGTAATCTAAATTCGTTGCAGCCGCTGAACCAGCCAATAAAACGAGTGCCACACCCACTGCGGATTGCTTAAGTTTCATACTGATATTTCCCTTATATAAAGTATATTATTGCTAGATTATTATTTTTGCTTCTTAACTATCGATACAAATTCGCTACATTTTATGTACGTTTATATCTATTAAGTTCGCGATTACAGTTAACATTGTTGAAATGTTAAACAGCTATTAACCGTCGCTCATTTCTGTGGTGTGTAACACGAACATGTTGTATTGAATTAATGTATGACAAATGATATTCGAATATCAGGATTATTCTGTGAAATGCATCAACATTTACTATTGATGGAATGAGTTTTTGTCGATAGGTGGGGCTTGATCACACTTTATTACAGATAGTTTCAGAATTTTATACCCCATCACTTGTGTGGGCATGTGCATTGAGCTGAAAAAAGATAGCCGGTGAATTTTATCTATAACCTATTGATTATGAATGGTTAAAATGTAATCGATATTAATGTTAATAATGTATTTTTAGAAATAATATCAGTGACTTGTGTTGCTTTCTGGTTTGAAAAAGTAGAACAGAGAACATAAATCGATGATTCATCAAGCCTGGCTGAGCAAAACTTGACCCAGTTAACTAACTGGCTTTCAATCTGGTCGAAAAACGATAACCCGATCACGTTGAGGTATATTGTATTACAATTAAAGGGCGTAACGAGATATATTGATTTGTAACAGCAAATAAATAGTTAAAAAAGGATTATAGAGTTATGGATCTGAATACACTCATTGTTGGAGTCTATTTTTTATTCCTGATGGCAATCGGATGGATGTTTAGGACTTTTACCAGCACAACAAGTGATTACTTCCGTGGGGGTGGTAACATGTTGTGGTGGATGGTTGGTGCGACTGCGTTTATGACCCAGTTCTCAGCATGGACGTTCACAGGTGCAGCAGGTAAAGCGTACAACGACGGTTTCGCAGTCGCTATTATTTTTCTAGCGAATGCGTTTGGTTATTTCATGAACTTTGCGTATTTTGCGCCGAAATTCCGTCAACTACGAGTTGTCACGGTAATTGAAGCCATTCGCATGCGTTTTGGTGCAACGAACGAACAAGTATTTACTTGGTCTTCAATGCCAAACAGTGTGGTATCGGCAGGTGTTTGGCTAAATGCACTAGCTATCATTGCATCAGGCATTTTTGGCTTTGATATGACGATGACCATTTGGGTTACTGGTCTTGTTGTTCTGGCGATGTCGGTAACAGGTGGTTCATGGGCGGTAATCGCCTCTGACTTTATGCAGATGGTTATCATCATGGCCGTGACCGTAACATGTGCGGTTGTCGCGGTTGTTCAAGGTGGCGGTATTGGTGAGATTGTTAACAACTTCCCAGTAGGCGACAGCGGTTCATTTGTCTCTGGTAATAACCTTAACTACCTCAGCATCTTCAGCATTTGGGCATTCTTTATCTTTGTTAAGCAGTTCTCTATTACGAACAACATGCTTAACTCTTACCGTTATCTTGCGGCAAAAGATTCTAAGAACGCGAAAAAAGCGGCACTGCTAGCTTGTATCCTTATGCTTTGCGGCGTGTTTATCTGGTTTATGCCTTCTTGGTTCATTGCTGGTCAAGGTGTTGACCTAGCGGCAGCATACCCTGATGCAGGTTCTAAAGCTGGTGACTTCGCTTACCTTTACTTTGTTCAAGAATACATGCCAGCAGGTATGGTGGGTCTTCTAGTGGCAGCGATGTTTGCCGCGACGATGTCTTCAATGGATTCAGGCTTAAACCGTAACTCAGGTATCTTTGTTAAGAACTTCTATGAAACTATTGTTCGTAAAGGACAAGCTTCTGAGAAAGAACTGGTTACCGTCTCTAAGATTACGTCTACCGTGTTTGGTATTGCAATTATCCTTATTGCACAGTTTATCAACTCACTTAAAGGCCTGAGCTTATTTGATACAATGATGTATGTTGGTGCGCTAATCGGCTTCCCAATGACTATTCCTGCATTCCTAGGTTTCTTCATCAAAAAGACTCCGGACTGGGCTGGTTGGGGTACGCTAATCGTAGGTGCATTTGTCTCTTACTACGTCGGCTTTGTTATCAATGCAGAGATGGTATCGTCAGTATTCGGCCTAGAAGAGCTAACGAAACGTGAATGGTCTGATGTTAAAGTAGCAATTGGCCTAATGGGACATATTACTTTGACAGGCGGCTTCTTCATGCTGTCGACACTGTTCTACAAGCCTCTTACTGAAAAGCGTCAAGCGGATGTTGATAAGTTCTTTGGCAACCTATCTACTCCTCTGGTTTCTGAATCAGCAGAGCAAAAAGCACTTGATAACAAACAACGTCAAATGCTAGGCAAACTGATTGCAGTAGCGGGTATTGGTATTATGTTTATGGCCTTGCTAAGCAACCCAATGTGGGGACGTTTGGTGTTCATCCTCTGTGGTCTGATTGTTGGTGGTGTCGGTGTGCTGCTTGTGAAAGCCGTAGACGATAGCGGTAAACAGGCAGAGGCAGCGACAGAAAGCTAAGTCTGATAGAAAATAAATGACAGAAAATGCGCCGCCTTTGGGTGTCGCATTTTTTTTGCTTTAATTTTCTCGCCTGGTTACTTTCGTTGGTGATAAAGCCGTCACTTGGAGATTAAAGTGGATGAAAATGTAAGGACTGACACCGGCTAAATAAAGTGATGTTCACTTGGCTTAATCAGTTTTGTATTGAGTTCAATGCTATGTCACAGGTTTTATGTGCCGAGTGGGAAGTAAGCAGGGCCCGCTGTTTTCTTGTTTAGAGCGTATCTGTTATTACGTCAATGCTGTGAAGTAATGAGTAAAAGTAGAGGATGACCCAATAATAACCAGAGGTATTATTGGGATTCGCCGTTAAGAATAGTGATTAGCTGTTAAGAATAGTGATAGGCCATTCGTATAGTAAGGACAAGCGTTGCGATTCGAATACTGCAATATTAATGGAAGAGGTTAGGGATATTAGCGATTGAGATACATTGAATATGGATAGTAGCAGTACTAATACATACGGTTATAGTGTGGATAGTCAGCGCCTAACTGCCAATAATGGCAATAGGCATTCTAACTGATGAGCAGGTAAGCGCTAAATTTTTGAAAACAGTAATGCCCCACATTTTCTGGCTTTGGTGTGGTCAGCAACCATTATCGAATTGTAGACATCTAAATAGAGCGACATTTTACTTTGTGACATATTTATTGATGACGCATTATCGTTACTATAAATAATGTTAAATATTTTTGAGTATGGAGTGAATACTTCATTGTTCGAAGAGGAAAATAATAGGCAATGGAATTTATGACATAGCTTTATCCAAATATCATAATTGGATTTATGTGTCTCCATAGCTTGAATCGTTTTAGATAATTCAATTCTTTGCTCAATAGTTGCGTTATTTGCTGCCTCGGCGCAGACTTCAGGGGCAAATAACTCCTGAACACGAACAAATCGATCGATAACACATTTCATTTCAGGTAAGTCAAAAGACCATTCTAACAATTGTGGGTCCACGAAATTCCATTGGTAGCGCGGTGTAATACGAGTACCCGATTTTTGTTTAGATGCAAGTAGCCCTTTCGCTGATAAAAGTTTTAATGCTTCTCTTATGCTGCTCCGGCTAACGGAATACTGCTTGGATAAGTCGACCTCTGTCGGAAGTGCATTCTCTTTGTAAGCGCCAGTAATAATATTTCTTGCGATACTGTAAGATATTTTTATGTAGTTGCTTTCCATGCGTAAATATTCCAATGTGGTATTAAGAATATAATATCAAGCATATTGTCTTATTATAATTACATTTATTTGATAGTGTGAGCAAGGGTGTTTTTTTGTATCGATATGTAAGAGAATCCTGAGTGGTTGCATAAAAAAACGGCTAATCAAGTGATTAGCCGTTTTATATAATCGCGAATATTTACGCTTTATAGAAAGTCTTTACGCATCGGCGTGAAGTTATCTAGTAATACACCAGCTTTGATGCATTTTGCGCCGTGAATAATGTTTGGTTCTTTGTACATTACGTCGCCAGCTTTAACGATTTTAGTTACATCGCCAATAGTGAATTCAAATTCACCAGAGATAACGTAAGTGATCTGCTCGTGTGGGTGGCTATGTAGCGCTGCAACCGTACCGTCTTCGAAGTGTACTTCAACCATCATCATGTCTTCACAGTACGCCATCACTTTACGACGTAAACCGCCGCCACAGTCTTCTAATTCTACATCTTTGTTATATACAAACATTGCTAACCTCGTGTCTTTGTTTATCAAGCCACATCTAACGACGACAGTCGTTGATTATGGTCGTTGAGTAGTAGTTGAGAAGCCGAGCGGGCGAGTGGAGCGTCGCCCGCCATAATGGCTTCATAGATATCTTGGTGTTCTTCAAGGCAGAATCGACCGCCAACAGCGGCTTCGTCGATAAAGGTTTTGAAAATGGCGTCCAGAATATTAGAAAAAGGGATATAAAACGGGTTTGCAGTCGCCAAGAATATCGTCTTATGGAACTCGTGATCGTTGAGTGTCCATGAAGTATAGTCATGATTTTCGGCCGCATGTGTCATATTCTGAAAGCTGACAGATAGTGCTTTGCGATGTTCAATGGACGCGTTTTTTGCTGCCATCGCACATGCTTCTGGTTCGATAGCCTTACGAAGTCCTAAAAACTGCGTTAGAAATCGCTGTACGTTGTTCGTATCTTTAACCCAATCCAAAAACTGAGGATCAAGAAAGTGCCATGACTGACGTGGCATGATGTTGGTACCAACTTTAGGTTTTGATTCAATCAACCCTTTAGCAGAAAGTAGCTTTGTCGACTCACGTAACGCGGTTCGGCTGATACCAAACTGTTCACATAATTCAAGTTCACTCGGGAGCTTTTCTCCCTCTTTGAGCTCACCGGTTAATATTTTGCTTGCCAGTTCTTTTGCTATCTGGACGTGAATTCGTCGACTTGAACTTGCAACTGCATGAAAAGTAGCCATAAAATGGACCTTATAAATAGAAAACGTTCCCCTTAACCACTAAGCGAAACGTAAATTTGCTACGGTGCTAATTGGCCGCCGTTGACGTCAAGGATCTGACCTGTGATGTAACCGCTACACGCGTGCGAGGCAAAAAACGCAAATGATGGCGCCACTTCATCAATATTGCCAAATCGGCCCATTGGGATCCCATTTGCAATGGCTTCTTTAAGTTCGTGAGTCTTACCGTCGTGAAACGCAGTATCAATAGTACCGGGAGACACGATATTGAAACGGATATTGTCCTTGGTAAATTCTTTTACCCAGTTGCGATGAATGTCGTGCAACCACGCTTTGGAAGCTGCATAAATCCCCGCACCAACACCGCCACCTTCGCGCCCTGCAATCGAGCCGGTACTTATAACACAGGATGTTTGGCCTGATTCAAGCGCCGACTGGCGTAGATGAGGAATGGAAAACTTGGTTGTCATCAAGGCCGAGCGCGCGTTTAGGTTCATTACCCGTTCATAAAACTCGTCGTCAATACTTTCAAGGTTTTCACGCCCACCAAGGCCACCCGCATTGTTGATCAGTACATCAAGGCCACCAAAGTGGCCAGTGAATTCGCCGATCAGTTTTTCACATTCATTCGTATCCATTAAATTTGCTTGAAAATAGGCAACGTCAGCACCGAGCTCGGTTAATTCCGTTATCGCTGCTTCAACATGAGGTCCTGCGCGACGACTATTGATGCCAATTTTGGCACCATATTTCGCAAAAACGCGCGCGGTTGCCAGACCCATACCAGCGGTAGAGCCAGTAATTAGAACACGTTTGTTCTTAAGATCATTGAACATGTCAGCATTACCTATTTTTACAATATATATTAATCATACAATATCACTTAATTGCGTCAATGTTTGTTAGCTTAAAAAGACAATTACGGTCACATAATTTGTGTAAATGGTGAAATGTTGTGAAGGAAGTCTCAAAATAAGCGGTGTTTACTGTGATGTCGGTATTAAAAATGTGGAACAAAAAGAGATGAATGTCGAATAAATGGGTATTTTCGCAAGGAGGTAAGCACGCTAGATGATACAATACCTGCTAAAATAATACATAAACCTTTCACTAAGCGAAGTACATATGTCAGGCAGTAAGTTTAATTCAATTTCAGGCTCCAAGCGAAGCATCCATGTGCAGGTTGCACGAGAGATTGCTCGTGGTGTTCTTTCTGGTCGGTTACCTGAAGGTTCAATTATCCCTGGCGAGATGGCCTTGTGTGAGCAATTCGGTATCAGCCGCACAGCACTTAGGGAAGCGGTAAAACTATTGACCTCGAAAGGCCTGTTAGAGTCACGTCCGAAAATTGGTACCAAGGTTGTTGACCGCGCTTACTGGAATTTCCTTGATCCACAATTAATTGAGTGGATGGATGGCTTAAACGACGTAGAACAATTTTGTGCGCAATTCCTCGGCCTTCGCCGTGCCATCGAGCCAGAGGCTTGCGCATTGGCGGCTAAATTTGCAGATGCCGATCAACGCATTGAACTTTCCGCAACATTCCAAGAAATGGTTGAGGTTTCTAAAGAAGAAAACTTCGACCAAGATAAGTGGTTGGACGTGGACATGCGTTTTCATAGTTTGATTTTTAACGCAACCGCGAATGACTTCTTCCTGCCGTTTGGCAATATTTTAACGACAATGTTCGTTAACTTCATTGCGCATTCATCCGAAGGCGGCTCGACATGTATCAATGAGCACCGTGCTATTTATGAAGCTATCATGGCTGGTGATAGTGAGAAAGCTCGTGAGGCGTCAGCGAGTCATTTGAAAGAAGAAAATCACCGCTTACCACTCGCAAGCTAATTCATTTACTGTTTTTATCAAGGGCAGCGACTTTCGCTGCCCTTTTTTTATCTTGATATTCTTATCTCAGTCACGACCAAAGTGTTTATCTACTGATATAATAAGACATAAAGAACGTAGGAGATCATCAATGTCACACGCTTTGTTACCCAATATCACCCAATTTTTGAGCCATATTGACCCGTTTGATAAGCTTTCTGATCCGCTGCTGAGACAAATTGCAGCGGAAATAAAAATCATCTATCTGGGTAAAGGTGATGTGATTGATCCTTGCAGCGGTTTGGTTGACACCCACAGCAAAGGAGACCAAGAAGAGTGCGGCGATAAAAAGCGTAAGTACTTGTATGTCATTCGCACGGGCTCAATGGAACAGCGCAAGACCGACGGCGTGCTTCGTGCCCGCTTAGGGGCCGAAGACTTGTTTGGTTTTACGTTCTTAGATGATGATGTGACATCGGAAACGGGTTACCAAGCCGTCGCTATTGAAAATACATTACTCTACCTGATACCACATAATGTATTGGAGGGTATTTTTAAACAACACCCAGAGTATGCGGAACATTTTGCGTCGCAAGCTCAGGTGCGTCTTAAGTCGGCTTTAGATGTGGTATGGTCAAACAAAGAAAAAGGCCTGTTCGTCAAGAAAGTTTCGGAAGTAGCAAGTGGTGTGATTGCGGTTGTTGATGCGGATACACCAATCAAAAAAGTCGCGCACGAAATGCGAGTGACAAAGCGCTGCTCTACTGCCGTAGTTCGAGAAAATGGCAAGCTCGTTGGTTTGATGACCGACCGAGACATGACAAAGCGCGTTATTGCCGAAGAGCACGATATTAATGCTCCCATTCGAGAAGTAATGACTCAAAATCCTTTAGTCGTTAGTCCAGATGACCTTGTCTTACATGCGGCTTCCCTCATGATGCAATACAATGTTAGAGGGCTGCCTGTCGTCTCAAACGGCGAAGTTGTTGGTCTGTTAACAACGACGCATTTAGTCCAAAACCACCGTATGCAAGCCATCTTCTTGATTGAAAAAATCAAATATGCCACGAGTGTTCGAACGCTATCGAGCTTTACTGCTGAGCGACAAGCTATTTTTGAAGCACTGGTTGAAGGCAAGGTTGCACCGGAGATTATTGGGCGAGTGTTGTCCATGATCATGGATGCCTATAACCGTCGCTTGATTCAAATTGCGATTGATAAGCTTGGCCCACCACCTTGTAAATTTGCATGGATTGTTGCTGGTTCGCATGCCCGAAATGAGGTCCATATGCTGTCGGATCAAGATAATGCGCTCGTGCTTAGTGATGATGCGACCGATAACGATAAAGTGTATTTCCGTCACCTCTCTCAGTATGTAGTCAATGGGCTAGATGCCTGTAGCTACCCGTTATGCCCTGGCAAATATATGGCTGCGACACCTAAATGGTGTCAACCACTGAGTACTTGGAAGCACTATTATAAGAAATGGGTAGCGAACCCTGAATACGAGCGCCTTCTCAATATCAGCGTGTTTTTGGAGATTCGCTGTGTCTTTGGTGAGGCTCATTATGCCGATGTATTGCGTGATGAACTGCACGCAAATATCCGTAGTAACCGAGAGTTCTTGGGTATCTTGGTACGGGATGCTATCAATACGCAGCCACCATTGGGTGTGTTTAACAAGCTGGTACTGCAAAAAACGGGTGAAAATCGGAAAACACTCAATATCAAGAAGTACGCCATTAACTTAATCATTGATTTAGCTCGCATCTATGGGTTGGCTGTCGAGTGTGATTCGTCCTCTACCGACGAGCGATTTACTCGAGCAAATGAGCACGGTATGTTAAGCGACGATGCGCTGAAGAATATCATTAATGCTTATCAATTTATTTTGATGTTTAGGCAGCATCATCAGCTCGAGGCACTGAAGAAAGGTGAGATACCGGATAATCATATCAACCCAGACAGCTTTGGTAGCTTTGAGCGCGGTAACTTAAAAGATGCATTCCGCATTATTGCGAACTTGCAAGAAGCCGCGAAGGTTCGATTTGGCGGGAGGCTATAACGTATGCCTAGCATGTTAAAGTCGGTATTGAATCAGTTTCACGTCTATCAGCATTTTTTAAAGCAAAGGCAGAAGTATGTGGCACAGACGGCATTGCCAGACAATATTGCGGAGTTCCTGACAACAGCCCCTCCTGAGATAGATGATCTTGTCACGATGCACGATTACCTCGTGGTGGATTTTGAAACGACAGGTATGGATGCGGATCAACACTCTGTACTGAGCCTTGGCTGGGTCGCCATTAATAATTACACTATTGAGCTTGATAGTGCGAGGCACATTTATGTGGAGTCGCCTGAAGGTATCATGGCCGAAACCGCTATCATTAATCATATCGTCCCGGAAATGCTCCAAAATGGCGTGTCCTTGGATAATGCGATGTCTCAGCTCTTCAGTGCATCAAAAGATAGGATTCTCATTGCTCATGGGTCGATGATAGAGGCGGCGTTTGTCGAAAAATATCTAAGTACCCACTACGGTGTGCAGAACTTGCCCATCATGTGGCTTGATACCCTTGCGATTGAGAAGGCAATGGCGAATGCGGTGAGTAAAGACACTGAAACAGACGTTCGCTTGTCCGAAACACGCGCTAGATATGGGCTTCCCGAATATAATGGCCACGATGCACTCATTGATGCGATAGCGACGGCGGAATTGTTTCTTGCACAAAGTACTCGCCTGTTTCACAAACAATACCCATGCATTGGTAAGTTGTTTCGACTCAGTCAGTAGGTGTGCCGGGCTAAGCGTCTTGTTGACTGAGTAATAAAGTACGAATGGCTCGTGATGCTATTAATTTAATGTATCAAATCAAAAGAGGCGCTCCTAGGAGCGCCTCTTTTATTGAATGTGCTGTAAACTTCTCAATTAGAAGCTGTAAGTAATACCAACACGAGCACGCAGTTGACGGCCTTTTTCGTCGCCATTGCTGTATTGTACGTTACCCATTTCTACGTATGGTCTCCAATCCCAATCCGCTTCTTTATAGCCAATTTTGAAGTTGTAATCCCATTCGTATTCTTCGTTAGTGCCCATCTTCCATTCTTTGTTGATTAGGTCGTTTGCATAGTTGGCTTCTGCACCTAGTTGCCACGCATTCCAGTTGTAATCTAGGTTAGCGGTTAACTTACTGCGGTTCAGTGAGCCGTGTTGCTCATCGTCACGACCTGTTGCTGTGTTATCTCCAGCATAGTTTCTGAACTCATGACGATAACGCATTTTAGCGGTTAGACCACTGTCAAATTTATAGTGAACACGAACTTGCGGCTTATAAGTGGTTTGTCCATTACCAAAGGTAATAGGCATAGAAGTTTGCACGCGCCAGTGATCGTCTAATTGAAAGTTGTAACCATATTCAAATTCATTGTCGCCCGCTTCTAGGTCAGAGAAAGGCTTACCTTTTTGTTTTGCTTCCACACCAAAGTAGTGGTTACCAACACTAGAGCCAATCTTTACGCGGCTTGCGTAATCGCCGGACTCATTTTTGTATTCTTGACGGAAATCGACTGATGCAGCACTTACTGAAGCCGCTGCCATTACTGATACCAATGCTACTGTAACCTTATTAAAAGTACTCATTTATAACCCTTTAATACTTTAGTTTGTTTTAATGTATGACAAATATAATACGGTTATAGATGACTTTTTTCTGTGATTTGGATCTACCGAAAAAGGAGGTTTTAGGGTTTTTTATATAAATAAAATATAAGGGAGTGCAGTTAAATTGTTGTTTTAATGGGTTATTTTTTGTTTGGTGGATGGTTTTATCTAGCACGGATATTGGGTGGGTTTTGTGAGCCACGTTACCGTTCTTTTACTATGTTTTATAATACAAATAGATGGGTTGCGGAACTTCTGCGAAGGTTTAAAGTCTTAAGCGCACCTTTTTCATAGTAGAGGTGGGTGATTTGTCGTCGAGTTTCTCACTAATGGGCACTGATAGAACGACCACATTGTTGGGGCGATCTAGGTCGTTTATTTGTGAGACACTCAATATTCACCATTATTGTTAGCATTTATAGGTGAGTGTTTTAACTAAAGATTAACATCAATTGTCAGACAATATCATTTTATCCTGCTATTTCCTAACTCGACATGCTTTTAAATGTGATCGATTTCAATTTTATAGAAAGTTCATTACAAATATGGAACATTACATTGATAAAATAAATATCTTATTTATCAGTTGCTTGAATTTACATCTCTGTCATTTTATACCGACAGTCAGCCTGTAACTAAATGTTTCCTGGTCAATAACAAGTCCTACATCACAGATGTTCCTCAATAAATGATAAAAAATATAATCATACAAATTGAGGAAATTTTAGATGAACAAAAACCTTATCGCGATGATGATCGCAACGATAGTTGTTACTGGGTGCATGTCTACCGGAGAGGGCGCTGGGGACACCGTTATGGCCGCGTCTGAGCGAGGGCTTAACACGGAAACTTTGCTAGCCAATAACACGAAACCTTTCGTCACTGGTAGCAAGATTGCTGAGGGAGATACGCAAGCCCTAAAAGAGCAGTTGCTTAATCTAAAAGACGGCGATGAACTGGTTATTCCACAAGGAAAGTACTCAGATCTGGGTCAATTTGATATAAATGCGAACAACGTGATAATCAAGGCTGAGCAAGCAGGGACAGCTTGGTTCACCGGGTTGGTTCAGATTAATTTACGTGGCAATAATATTACCCTTGATGGCGTGGTCTTCACAGAAGGTGGCCCTGCTGAGCGAATGGGCGGCATTATTTTCCGTGGTAATGATAATCAGCTCGTTAACTCGACTTTCTATTATTTCAACGATAAGTACACCTACGAACCCGATGACCGACGCTCTGAGTACCCTAAGTACTTATGGATTGCGATGTATGGCAAAAACAACCAGCTTATCGACAATACATTTGAAGGTAAGCATAAACGCGGCACATTAATTGGTATTCAGAAGGCCAGCGGTGATGAGACCGCCGATCACCATATGATTAAGGGCAACCTTTTCTATAACCAAAAACACAACCAGTTTAACGAGTTCGATATTGCTGATGCGAAACGTTATAACTCTAACAGCTGGGAAGCCATACGCGTAGGTGACTCAAAAAGTTCTATCTATCCATCGAAAACGACCATAGAGGGTAACCTCTTCTTACAAAGTGACGGTGAGACAGAACTGGTTTCGCTAAAATCGGCTGGGAATGCCATTCGTGGCAACACATTTATTGATAACGCCTCAATGATTTCACTTCGTCATGGTGTCAATAACACAGTTGAAAATAACGTCATCTTGGGCAACAGCAAGCGCTTTAGTGGCGGTATTCGTTTGTACGATGAAGGCCACGTGATTCGTAACAACTATATTGAGCGCGTGATGGGTACCGGTAACGTGCGTGGTGGTATTGCCATCAATACTGGTATTACCGATGTGCTCGCGGGTGAAACACTTGACCAGGATGTCAAAGGTAAGGAACTCAGCAAGCAAGCGACGCCTTACAAGGTCTTAATTGAAAACAATTCAGTCATCGATTCTCGTCAGAATTTTTTATACTCCGACAAAAAGCACCGTGTCAGCCTATATGACAACTCTCAGGTCACGTCAGTATATGCCGGTACAGACATCACATTTAGGAATAACATTTCTTATGCAGGTGTGTCGAACAGTCTGGCATTGAAGGGAAATGACTCGGTAGCCGCGCTCGTTAACCCTGTCTACGAAAACGATATCTACTATGGTTCCGTCGCTGGGACAGAGCTGCCATGGGAAGGCGTATTGTACCGCGACCCTAAATTTGTCTCGGCCGAAAATGGCTTGCTAGAAGCATCAAATTTTGACGGCGGCGCAAGGGACCTCACCGTGTTAACAATGAAAGAAACTGGCGCGACCTACCGAATCAAAAAATAAGACCTACCACTATCAGAATGTAGAGGCTCAGTAATGAGCCTCCCTCAAATCGAAAGAGCGAAAACAATATGAAACTCAAAACTTTATCTACGCTGATTGCAGTGGCGATGACTGCTGGAACTTTAACAGGCTGTAATTTTTATGACGAGCCTCCGGGTGGGGAAGTACCTGAGGAGCCTACAACGCCGCCACCTATTGAAGATGTAGATACGATTGTTGAATCTGTATCTGAGCTTACTGCTGCAATTCAAAGTGCAGAACACGGCGCGGTGATTGGCCTAAAAGCCGGCGGTGATTTTGCGTCAATAGGTACGTTGATTCTGACAAAACCAGTCACGCTAACGTCGGTTGATGTGGATGGTAACTTGAGTGATGACGGTGTCGATCAGGCGGTCATCACTGGTGTGACATGTATTGATGTCCCATCAACGGCTGATTCTATCTTAAAAGGCACAACAGGTATTAGGTTGAGCAACCTAAGCTTTGACAATGTCACGTTAGATACCTGTGGTTCCGAGGATACCTCTCGCTCCATTATCAATGTGGGTAAAGTTGGCGATGGCGATACGCCGGTTGTTTTAGAAAAACTGACGTTTAATGGCATGAATTTTACGGAGTCTACTTCTAGTCCTACCGCCTGGGTATATTCCCGAGGTCTGGTTGATATTCAAGATAGCGAGTTTTTAAACAAGCAGGTTGATAACACGACAACAGGAATCTTGTATCTAAACTGTGGCAGCAACAAGATTAATGGTGGCAGCGCGCGAAACTCAAGCCCAGTATTTACCAATAACACGGTTGAGTTGACTGGCGACTCTGCTGCGCTTAACGGCATCGTTGCTGGACAGTTTGATGGAAAAGCATGCGGTGCAGTTGTCACAGGCAACACATTTACTGGCTTTGAAAACGATGTTTCTACCGATGCCGATACTTTCGCGGCCATTGTAGATGGTGACACGACTGGTGGAAACAAGATTGAAGGTAATGACTTTGGAGAAGGCAGTACACCGCCACCGACGGACCCAGACAACGATGTAGACGCATTGAATGAGATGATTCAGGCGGCGAGTGTTGGGCAGGTCATTTCACTCGGTGCGGATAAAGATTACTCAGAGGGCATCATCGAATTAAGCAAAGAAGTGGTTTTGGATGGTGAGAATCTTGCGACGATCACCGGTAGTGCATGCATTAATATTAGCGCGGCAGGAGCCGAGGTGAGGAATCTTAGCTTTAAAAATAATGCCATAACATCATGTGCGAGCGGTGAAAGTAGCCAAGGACGTTCTGGTTCAATCACCATCATGCAAGTAGGGGAAGAAAATAAACCTGTTTTATTAACGAACTTACATATCGACGCGCAAGATATTACGAATGATATGCTTGAAAATAAGGCAAGCCTTGTTTATTCCAGCGGTTACTTCGAATTATTGAATAGTTCATTTGTCAATCTGCAATCCAATATTCAGAACAATGCGGTTTATACGCCATGCCATAAATCAGAAGCCAGAATGGGTAGTGTTATTCAAGGCAATAACTTTACCATTAATGATGCTGGCAATAGTGAAGTGGCTGCTATTAAGTTTGGTAATTCAAGCAGTGGTGCCATTCAAGATAATATTAATAATAATAGCTGCTTAGTGACTATTGAAAACAATGTATTTACTGGGTATTCGGTTAATGTCACTGATTCCGTTGGCAGTAGTAGCGACAACCCAAGAGTAGCAGCAGTCTTTGCTCGCAATGAAGCTATGCAAAATGATGTAGAAAATACCAACACCTTCCAATAATAAATGAATTATTTCAAGCATGCGTGTAAGGCGCATGCTGGGTATTTCTAGTGCCTAAATAAAGAGATTTCAGAATGAAAAAAACAATATTAGCCGCGAGCGTATTCGCAATGTTCAGTGGTGCCGCCTTCGGCAGCAGTACAATGACAGTAAAGTGGGAACATAAACTATTAGAAGGCCGTACCGACCGTCCTAAGTTTGAATTCGGTCATCGTATGGATAATGGATTTAAGTTTGGCTTCGAGCAAGTTTGGCAATATGACCGAAGCGAAGATAAATATGAATCTGGTTTTGCGCCAGAGCAGTATGAATTAACGTTTAAAACGGATTATCGATTCCGTTGGGGGGATAAAAATGAACACCAAGCGGGACCAGTATTAGATTATCAATTAAAGGACACCGCTAAAAATGTTCGAGTTGGGGCATTTTATGGGTATCGTTTTACTCGTAACTTTGATGCAAAAGTACGTGCTCGTTATGCTCAAAATATCGACCGTATTCGTTTAGATAGCTACGATAGCAACGGCAACTTTAAACCAGGTAGTGACCGTGATGATTTCAATAAAGAAATGCGATATGACCTGTGGTTGACGTATAAATGGAATGACTGGACGTTTGTTTGGGATGCCATTGTTTTACAGAAAATTTCATCATTTGAAAATAATAGTGGTGTTGAGCAGCACATTTATGACAATAACGAGCGGTTGGCCATGGAAAATGAATTCAGTGCAGAATATCGTTTACCAAAAGCACGAGCGCATGCTTTTTATGGTAAGTTTAAGCTCAAGCAGAAACTTTCCAAACCTAGCCATGAAACCAGTGATAGCCAACCTTACGACTGGGCGGGTAAGCGTGATAACGCGATAGAATTTGGTTATAAATATCGCTTTTAGTACCGATAACCAATAGTCAATGAGACAACGTCATTGAAGCTTGGCTTAGCTGGAGCCCCGTTCGGTATCACATGGTTAATGTGTGGGTGAGCGGGGTTTTTTTAACTTTGTATTGTTTAAGATGTTATCTATGAAATCAAATACTTTTATCATGTGCTCTTTAATTTCTAGCGCACTGATGCTTTCCGGGTGTGGCGGCGAAGATGGAAGCTCGCCATCATCACCGAATACAGGCACCGACCCGGTTGCCCCGTATACACAACCCCGTTATCAAGCGATCCTTGCTCAATCTAACCTTCAAGTTTCTGACCCCGAGGGTATGGAGGGCAATCACACCACGGTGGTGCGAAACGGCGAATTTGTCGACTACTACAGTGACCATTTTTATTCCGATGCGAGCACTGAACATCTGACTTTTAAAATGTCGGGTTACAAGCTACGCTCAGAATTACGGCTGATGGACAATTTTGATACATCAGAACAAGGTAAGCAGCGAGAGCTTCACGCACGTCTGCAACCTATTGACGTTGAGGTGTCTCTTTCGAATAGCAATTCCGATAATGATGAAGTCACGTATCTACAAATTCACAATACCGGTTTAGACGAACAAGGAACGGGGGCTATTCCTCATCCATTATTGCGGGTGGTCTATGAAGCGGAGCGTGATGGCTTTGAGGGGCATTATTGGGCCGTCTTGAAAATCAATGCGCTAGACTGCAGCGCAGGAAGTGAAGATGAGCATCTCAGTGATTGTAATAACGCCTATGAACGCATCAACTTAGGAAAAGCTAACCTTAGTGGTGAGACGGATATGCGACTCTTGATCCGAGAGAGTGAGTTGGTGATTGAGGTGGATTCACAGGTCATCGCGACTCGTGACATATCATACTGGGCTCCATTGCTCAGTTACTTTAAAGCTGGTGTTTACAACCAATTTGAACATGGAGAAGCTGAGGTCCAGTACCCCCTTTTAACGGCAGCGGTCAGTGACTATTCAGCGGAGAATAATTGGGATATTGACCAGTGGAAGATAACGATTCCAGCGAGCAAGAATGATTGGTATGGCAGTGGCGGTACGAGTGCCGCCGAGCTTGAACCGGCACATTGCCGGTCTGATAAAGAGGTATTAAGTAACGACTCAGAGCTGTGGTATTCAGATGCGGCGGTGTCCTTTTTTGATGTTGGCGACGGACGTATGCATTTTCGAGCGAATATGGGCTACGGCACCACGACGACGAATTCTAACTATATACGCTCAGAGTTAAGAGAGCTCTTTAACGCGCAAAAGGTCGGCAGTTGCAGTACGAGTAGCAGTAATACGAGTTGGTTCATTAATGATTCGGCAACGGACACTTCCACCCATCTTCTTACGTCGACGGTTAGGATTGAGGACTACCCAGATAACATCAGTCTTCCTAAAGTTATTGTGGGTCAAGTTCATGGGTGGGAAATCAAGCAAGCCCTTGTCAAAGTGCAGTGGGAGGGAAGCAATAAACCAGTGCGCGTTATCCTCAATCAAGACTTTTTTAAAGGCAATGTTTCTTGCGATAGTGATAACCCTATTAACAATTGTGATAACTGGTCGTTCAGTGTTGATATGGGCACCTATCCTGCGTATACCGATTGGCAGTATGTGATTGAAGTAAACGAACAAGGGATACGACTTGAAACGCAGAATTCAGATTTAAATGGTGCGGATTCAAACAACAAAGTGACCCGTTTCTTGACGTGGGGAGAGGTTTATTCTGATACCAATAACGGCGATATTGTGATGAGTGAACAGTGGACTAGCGATGACGTCGCTTATTATTTCAAGGCTGGGATTTATCCTCAATTTAAACCGGAAGAAAAGTACAATAATAAATTTTTCTCGGTGAGCTTTGATGAGGTTACTATCCGTCATTATTAAACCGGTATTGATTCTTTTTTCAGTGGTGGTTTTTCGAAACAACCAATGCAGTATAAAAAACGCCAGCTCAGCTGGCGTTTTTTATTGTCGTAATTGAGTATACGCTGCGATGAAAGTGCAGAAATTATGAGTTCGTCATGTCTATTGTTTTTTCTGCCTAATTGCGAGAATCACTTGTGGTAATAGTGATGTGACAATCATGCCCGCCATAAGGACATATTGCGGTGTGGTAAACGATTCACCCAGTAACACCATCCCACAAACAATACCGGCAATAGGGTTTGCGATGCCGCCAAAAGTAAAATCGACAACGGTCATACGTTGTAACAACCAAACGTACATACCATAACCAAGTGCAGTATTGAGACCAATAACCCACAATAAGCCCATAATATTTCTGCTATCAAGATTTTGGTAAACATTAAGGTACAGCGACGGAGTCATAGTGGCATGAATGCCTGCCGCGATCGCCAGCATAGTGCCGCCTAAAATCAGCTGCCATGTGAGTACCGTCCACCAGTGCATTCTGTTGCCAAGAGATTTCGTTACACTGCTACCGACCACAATACACATGATGGCGGCCAACATTGCACCAAGACCAACTGGGTTCAAGACCATCGAGCCCGGAGAGAATAAGAAATAGGCGATGATTACTAACAGTAGCCCGCTGATAGCTTGAATCCAACTAGGTTTACGTTTACCAATTAACCAGTGGTAAAGCATGGCAAATACCGGCACCGAGACCATTCCAACACCAGAGATCGCTGATGGCAGCGTTTGTGCCATAACAAAGATAAGTCCAAAGAAGACCGCGATGTTAATCAAGCCAAGACTGAACAATATTGGCCAGTCACCCTTTTGGGGTAATGTTGGTTTACACGCGATCAGCAGGAGTCCAGCAGGCAGTGCTCTAAGCGCGCCGAGTAAAATCGGCGGCCAATCAGGTAAGGAGAACTTAGTGACCGCGTAGGTGGTCCCCCAAAAGAAAGCCGGTATCATTGCGAGTAATATATTCATTTTTTATCTTTACGTTAAGATATTATTCCCTAATGTACGGATGAAGCCACTGTCTGTAAAGTATCTTTATGTTAAAATAGTTTTAATGAAGACTGTCATGATGGAGATTGACACAAAATGGATGCAGTTGATCGCGTAGTTGCGCAATGGGCGAAGGAAAAACCAGATCTAGAAACTGAGCCGATGGCGATGATGGGGCGTATGATGCGTCTTGCAAAGTATATGGAAAACCAGGTAGCGGAAGTTCATAAAAAATATGATCTTAAGATGGGTGAGTTTGATGTGTTGGCGACATTACGGCGCAGTGGTACGCCATACCAGTTAACGCCTTCCGAATTGATTGATTCCATGATGCTGACATCTGGGGCAATGACCAACCGTTTAGATAAACTGGAGTCAAAAGGCTATATTTCAAGAGCTCACAGTGAAGAAGATCGTCGTAGTGTCAGAGTTAAGCTCACCTGTGGTGGGTTGGTACTGATCGACAAAATGATAGAGGAACATGTCGACGTTCAACGAGAGCTTGTTCAGTCATTGTCTAAACCACAGAAAAAAAATGTGAATCAATTGCTCAAGCATTGGTTGGGTCAGTTTGAATAAAAAGATGATTTATTCTGGTTGTTCTGCCATCCATGTCATTAGCGTGGTTTTTAGCCACTGTATTGCAATATTTTCAGCTTCTTCAAATGAGTAAATGAGCCAATAACGCGCGGGTTCAATGGGGCCTGGGAAGGTGAGTATTTGAAGCGGTAGGTGTTTCGCATGATGTTGAGCAAATCGTTTCGGGCACAAGCAAAGAGTTTCGCTTTGCGCCGTGATGGTAAGCATCGACGACAGGGAAGTGAGCGTGGCTAAGATTTTCCTTTTGGGTGGATTTGCGTTGTACAACATGTCAAACAATGGTGATTCGCCTAACTGATAATTCAATATGACATGCGATTCATTTACAAACTGTTCCAGTGTGATGTCTTGGTTGATCCTAGGATGATGCGCGGAGGCAACCACGACCACTTCATCTTCAAATAAAAAATCATTGCACATATTCGGTTCAGAGAGTTGGAAGATGTCGATGATGGCATCAGCGTGTTTGAAATTGAGTGTCTGATAGCTATCGCTGTGGCGGTGGAGAAGGTCGATCCATTCTATTCGATAGCGGCTTTGCTCGTCATGTATACGCTCTGTATTCTTAATGTGATCGAAGATGATGGTCTCAGGTGCTTGTATGACGAAATTTCTCGGGGAGCTACCATATTCACTGTACAGACAATCTTCGATTACGGTATCGAACTGACCCATCACGGGGGTAAGGCGCTCTAATAGTTGCTGAGCCTGCAATGTAGGGACGATGCCTCTACCTTGACGTAAAAATAGTGGAGTATGCAGATCTGTAGACAGTTTTTTTATTGACTGACTGACCGATGCTGGTGTGACTTGCAGTTCTTCTGCAGCCCGGCTAATTGAGCAATATTTAAAAACGACCAGAAAAACTCGAAACAGATTAAGATCGATATTTGGGTGTAAAGCCATAAAGAGAACCACAATCCAACTAGCGCGATTGCTAGGTTAGCAACCATCCTTGGTATTTCTATTAGTGATACGCAGTAGTTAACGTGTTATGCGTTAACGCAGGTATCGTTACTAACTATAGATAATGAATAGTGACAAACACTATTAATATCAGATTGGCGCTTAGTTATGTGATTTATTATGAAAATTCGCTTTGTAATGCATCGATTGTGGTTTCTGATATCAGAATATCGTCAATGTAGTAACGGATATGGTTACCTTGCTTGATACCTACGACAGTCGAGGTATTGCCGTCATTGAGTACCACTTCCATCTCGATGGTATTTTCATCGATGTAACGGATGGTACCTGCGTTAGGGGTTGTCATGGTGAGGGGGTCGATAGGCGCGTCGTGTAGGCTTGAATCTACCTTATCATTTACCTCTAAGTAGGTTTCTGTTTTGGTATCAAAAATATGGGGTTTACCGTTGATTGGGTTGTGACCTGACCAAAATTCAATGGAGTTGACCACAAATAGATCGGCCACGAGCGTAAAACCATAGACTGGGGACAAGAGGAAGTTGACGCCTGCACGGGCGTATCGGTTGTCGACAACTTTTACATTGAATCCCATCAGTTTTTCTGTCACGGCGTTGCTACCAACGCAGCCACTGAGTGAAATAACAGTCGCCATTAAAAATGCAATTTTGGTGGTGGTTTTCATTGTTTACCTTGTAAAAATAGATCTATAAAAAACTGCGAAAGAGGCCGTTGTCATGGGTGTAAATGTACCGCTTTAGGTGGTGTGATAACGCCAGGCAGTCATGAGGCACGGAGTCTAGTTCTCAAGTCAAATGAGATAAACCAATATGACTTAATGGTTCGTTAAGTCAGAGTTAAAGTTCATGCCTGAAATTTTAAATTGTTTTAAATCAATACATTAAGTTTTTCTCCTATGAGGTTTGAAACAAAAACACACACTTTTGTCACGGTTGGCATCTGTTTTCTTATTTTTCAGCAAATAAAGAATTGATGATGCGACGACTAGGGCGTTGATAGCCAAAGTCAGGATGAAAAAAGAGAGGCTTGTGTATAAGTAAGCTTAATCATCACGACAAAAAATCAGATTAGTCGTCACCTCTGAGGTCTGTTTTAATGCGCGCATCAATGATAGTCATTCTTTAATTTCTAAGGTGTTTACATGTTCGCAATTGATGATCTAGTAGTAGCAACGAAAGGTGTGGATTTGGGTCAAATGGTCGTTGTTGGCACAAGCGCAGGCGGTCACTACGTCCACGTTAAAGTGGATGGCGCGACGCTGACTTACCCAGCACGTGACCTTAAAAAAGCATAATTACGTACTCGTCTATTCTTTAAAGGCAGCCTTATGGCTGCCTTTTTCTGTTTGTATTCTTTTATTTTCCACTATAGACACCCTAAGGGTGCTTGATGCGATTACTCGTTGGTCATTGAGATGTTGATAATAGGTATGTCCCCAATGTCGTGGACTTAATATCAAAGGTTATTGTTGACGAAAGATAGATGACTGGACACTGGTAGCATTGATGTCGAGTCCATTGATACCAATATGGTGGAGCATAAATTGGAATCGCTCCAAAGCACTACAAGTATCAAAAACACGTTTGGATATAGTCACGATCAACGTTGATTAGCCATTTTGTAGCCCTTGATAAGAGAGGCTGCTTATAGGAAGAGAACTCATGAAATTACGCCGAACTGTGAATCCGATACTGTTGATCATCTGGGCGCTTATCGCTCCCTCTACGGTATTGGCAGAAAACACTCAATCAGAATTGAAACTTGAGAACGCCTCATTATCTGAGGAGACAAAAAAAGAAGTCTTAGCCAGTGTTCATCAAATGTGGGATGACGCTCGCTCTGCCAATGTCGGGGGGATGTTTGAGACTGCACCTGACGATCATACTTATGTTATGGCTGGGTTTCCGTTATGGTCGAAAGCTCAAGCTCTAGAGTTGTATGAGGCGGCGTTTGAAAAAGTATCAGTGCAAACCATTGATACTGACAAAGAGCAAGTGACGCTGCTGTCGGATTCGGTTGCATTATATGTTGCCGATATGAGCTACACCCAGTATGACGCAAATGGGCAACCTTTAGAGTCTGGACCTTATGCGATAACCCTCGTCTTAAAAAAGAAAAATGGCGTGTGGCAGAACATTCATACTCATCAATCTTTTCCTTCTGAACATTAGTAGTAAAGATCTTACTGCAATAGATGTTGAATATAATCAGTCTTGCGTTAACGTAGTAGGTGACTTGAGCGTTCGATAAACCGTGCGCGCTTGATTTAACCACTTCATTAATCAGGAACGATGATTTGAATACTGACCGAAATCCGATAAAAAAAGCGACGCGTATTGAAAGTGTTATGAATTCAGCACTTTGGCATTTAGGCCGCCAGGATATGACTGAAAGTGAAGTGCTGAGTAAGCTTAGAGTAAAGACAGATAACGAAGAGTGGATTACTGACACAATCAATAAACTCAAGGACTTTGGTTACCTAAAGTCTGATCAAGTGTTCGCTGAGCAATTTAGTGAGCGCGCATTTATGGGAGAGTACGGTTCGAGTTATATCCTTAAAAAGTTAAAGCAAAAAGGGATCTCAGAAGCACTGATATTGGAATGCATCGATAAGGTCAAAAATGACAAGAATATTGATGAGCAAACCATTTTGATCGACCGAGTTAATCATTACTATCAATCGTTTACGATGAGTAAAGAAAAGCTATACTCGACGCTGCAAAATCGTGGATTCAGTTATGCGCAAGTGCGAGAAGCGGTGAATCAACACGTGAGTGTAGGACAGTTACAATCGAAGCTAGAGATCAAAGCGGAAAAGGCCGATCTCGAAAAGGAAGTATTGAAGTTGGCTCGAAAAGGCAAAGGCTTGATTGTTATTCGTCAGGAGTTGCGCCAGCGCAAAATTGATATTTCAGACTTAGACGCAGTACTTAATCGATTAATGGAATCTGAGCAGATTGATTTTTTCCAACAGTGTTTAGAACAGTTAGAAAAAAAATCGTACGATGTCAGCAATAGAAATGAACGCAGTAAGGCATACGGTATGTTGAGCCGTAAAGGGTTCTCTTCGGAAGAAATCCAGTACGCACTTAGTGAGGCTAGTGAAAAATAATCTGATAGCGGGACGAATTTATATTCGTTCAGAATATCGCGCCCATTTCTATCTCGGCTAACACGTATTACATTTGTTCGTCATCGACTTACTTTGCGTTTCAAGCCACATTTCTCTCGTCGAATTACTTCTATACTGAAGATAATTCGATGGAAGAGGGAATGCCGATGCTCAACGAAAACCATGCCTTTATTTTAGATTTTCCTGATCTTAAATTAGATATAGTGCAACTCAATCACGACGATCCAACCTTCAAAGCCAATCTTCAGCAATACCATCAACTTGATTATGATATTCGCCAGTTAGAGATCTCGGGCAGTCCGATCGATGACGACAGTATGCACGCGCTCAAGCTTAAGCGTATGGAGCTCAAAGATACCCTTTATAAGCAGTTGACCGAACACCATGAACAAGCCAGTCACTAGGCGGTAACTGAGTGTCACGTTAAAGTGTCGTTCTGGTGAAGACGATCGGCACTTATTTTGGCTGTTGAGGTTGGCAGTATGTCGTTAACAGACACAAAAAGGCCGCCAATGGCGACCTTTCGTTTATTCGTAAAAGCTTACGTAGTAATGGCTAATTAGATAGCAACAACGTTGTTAGCTTGAAGACCTTTTTGGCCTTGCTCTACTTCGAAAGACACTTTTTGGCCTTCGTTAAGAGTCTTGAAACCTTCAGATGCGATAGCACGGAAATGTACGAATACATCATCACCACCGTTATCTTGAGTTAGGAAACCGAAACCTTTAGTTTCGTTGAACCATTTTACTGTACCAGTTGTTGTATTAGACATGTGATGCCCCTTATTCATTTGATTTAAGAAAAGTTCAATGTTAACAAGCTGTTATGATTGTCAGTTTGTTAATTGCTTGAATTATATCATGTTACGCTAAAATAAAAGGGAAACGCCTAGCTACAAAAACATGGTTTTAGTAGTGGAAGTTTTACTTGTACTCGATGCTGCATTTAATAACTCTCTGAACAACTGAGCGCTATAGTATAGATTGTTTGTTTTTTGTACAGTGTTATTTTCAATTTTCTTAAATATATTGGTTACACAGTACGTTGAGAATTGATGAACATTTTGTTGAGGCGCAGTGTCGTTGGGCTTCATGAACGAGTTTCAACACTATTGCGCTTTTGCTGCCCGCACATGTCAATGTTAGAACAGGGCTAGACGACTGGTCTATTTTTGAGTATGGTACTGCAATGAATACAAAAACCAATGATACACGCCAGCATATTTTGGATGTCGGTTACCAGTTAGTGGTAACGAAAGGCTTTACCAGTGTTGGCTTGTCTGAACTACTCAAAACCGCTGATGTGCCGAAAGGTTCGTTTTATCACTACTTCAAATCGAAGGAACAATTTGGCGAGGCGTTAATTGAAGACTACTTCCAGCAGTATTTAGAACGTATCAACAGCATTCTAGAATTAGGGCAAGGCAGCGGGCTTGATCGCGTTTTAGCCTACTTTGGCCGCTGGCTAAGTGTAGAAGGTGGCAGCTGTAATGCCCACAAGTGCTTAGTGGTAAAACTCAGCGCAGAGGTGTCCGATCTCTCAACACCCATGCGAGAGGCGTTATTGTCTGGCGCTAACCGTGTCGTGGCAGCGATTGCCAAGTGCTTACAAGAAGGTACTGAAGATGGCTCGATTAATGTGGCGGATAGCAAAAATACCGCACAGGTTATCTATCAACTTTGGCTTGGCGCAAGCTTAATGAGCAAACTTACTCAAGATCAACTAGGGTTAGAGCAAGCGTTTATTACAACCAAACAACTTTTGGTTTAACCCCTATACATTCCCCGCCTAACGGGCTGTGTTCTCCACATGATGGAGGGGCAGTAATAAGGCGGGATTTTTAGAAATGAACACTAGACGACTGGTCTAATTTTGTGACTCAGATCGGTTTAACCTGAGATAAAGGAATAACATAATGACTCAAATGACTAACCGCCGTGTTGTATTGGCTTCTCGCCCAGTTGGCGCACCTACCCAAAATGATTTTAGAATTGAGAATGCGGACATACCAAGCATCGGTGATAACGAAATGCTACTTCGTAGTATCTATTTGTCGCTTGACCCGTACATGCGTGGCCGCATGAGCGCAGCAAAATCCTACGCTGACCCGGTTGAGATTGATGACGTAATGGTTGGGGCGACAGTGTGTCAGGTTGAGCAATCCAATAACGCTGATTTCCCAGTGGGTGAGTGGGTACTCGCTTATACCGGTTGGCAGGATTATGGCGTATCAAAAGGTGAAGGTTTAATCAAGTTAGGCCAACACCCAACTCACCCGTCATTTGCATTAGGTATCATGGGTATGCCTGGGTTTACCGCTTACATGGGCTTGCTTGATATTGGTGCGCCTAAAGCAGGTGAAACGTTAGTGGTGGCTGCGGCTACCGGCCCTGTAGGCGCAACGGTTGGTCAAATTGGTAAGTTAAAGGGTTGCCGTGTGATTGGCGTAGCGGGTGGTGAAGAAAAATGCCGTTATGCGAAAGAAGTGTTGGGCTTTGATGAGTGTATTGACCATAAAGCGGATGACTTTGCAGAGCAGCTTGCCGCCGTGTGTGATAAAGGCATCGATGTCTATTTCGAAAATGTTGGCGGTAAAGTGTTCGACGCGGTTTTACCACTATTAAATACCGCGGCACGAGTGCCACTTTGTGGGCTGGTTTCTCAATACAATGCAACGTCGCTACCGGATGGTCCTGACCGTATGTCAGCGCTGATGGGTACTCTATTAGTTAAGCGCATTAAGATGCAGGGCTTTATCATCTTTGATGACTACGCAGATCGCTACAATGAATTTGCCCAAGATATGACGGCTTGGTTGGCTGAAGGAAAAATGCAATATCGTGAGCATCTTGTTGATGGCCTTGAACAAGCACCAGAGGCGTTTATGGGTCTGCTAGAAGGTAAAAACTTCGGTAAGTTAGTCATTCAGGTTAACCAACCTAAATAAGCTGATTAGGCGAAAGAATTCGATAGTTAATGGCTAATCGATTTGCAGGCTTCTCAACCTATAACTCTGTAGATCTAAGGCCAAAAACAACGCCTCGGCTTTGCGCTGTCAAAGTCGAGGCACGACATCAAGTAAAGGGAAATATTATGATCACGCTTCACCACTTAAACAAGTCGCGCTCAAAGCGCATCATTTGGTTGCTTGAAGAACTGGGTGTCGACTATCAAATTAAGCCTTATCAAAGAGACAGCGTGACATTTCTTGCACCGCCAGAGTTAAAGAGTATTCACCCACTTGGTAAATCACCAGTACTAGAAGATGATGGGCTAATTGTTACCGAGTCTGGGGCGATTACTGAATACCTTATCGACAAGTATGGAAAAGGATCGCTAGCACCAGCGCGCGGTACTCGTGAATACACGGAGTATTCTCAGTGGCTACATTTTGCAGAAAGCTCGGCAATACTGCCGTTATTGCTAAAACTTTTTGTCGCTAAAGATGGCTGTAAAACTCACTTCCTAGCCGATTATGCTGACGCGGAAACGGCCAAGGTACTGAGTTACTTTGACCAAAGCTTAGCGGGTAAAACATACCTCGTTGACGAGCAATTGTCGGGTGCCGATATTATGATGTCTTTCATTGTGGAAAACTTAGTCAATAACGGTGCGATAGCGAACTTTTCTAACCTTGAAAAGTATGCAAAGCAACTTGCTACGCACGACGCATTTAACAAAGCTGATGAGGTTGAGGTTCGTTATTCATAACGTTTGACGACCGCTATGCCGCCTTTGTGTTGGCATAGCTCGCTTACCTGTCGACATCACTGTTCTCAGGTTCATTTAAAGTAATACAACAGTAAGAGCCGGCATGAATTCTATTAATCTCAACAAACCTTTTTCACTCGCTAATGGTCAGGTTATTAAGAATCGCTTGTTCAAATCGGCGATGAGTGAACAACTTGGTGACAAGCAACATAACCCAATGCCCGGTTTAGTCACCTTATACCAACGATGGGCTAAAGGCGGAATTGGGTTGGCCATGACGGGGAACGTGATGGTCGATAGAGCGGCACTTGGTGAACCCAAAAATGTTGTTTTAGATGAGCAAAGCGATTTAGTGATATTTCGTGAGTGGGCTAACGCTGGAAAGCAAAATGGTTCACAGATATGGATGCAGCTTAACCACCCTGGAAAACAAATCCCTAAATTCTTATGCGACGAGCCGGTTGCCCCTTCTGCGATCTCGTTAGAGCGCGGTTTAGAAAAAGGCTTTAATACTCCGCGAGCACTGAATGAGAATGAAATCCATAATATTATTCGTCAATTTGTCACCAGTGCCAAGCTTGCGAAACAAGCGGGCTTTAGCGGGGTGCAGATTCATGGTGCGCATGGTTATCTTGTGAGTCAGTTTTTATCATCGAGACATAACCAGCGAGACGATCAATGGGGAGGTTCGCTAGAAAACCGACTTCGATTTGTCCTGGAAGTCTACCGTGCAATCCGTAAAGAGGTGGGCGATGATTTCCCTATTGGGATCAAACTCAATAGTGCCGATTTTATGAAAGGCGGTTTCACGGAAGAGGAGTCGATGAAAGTTGTCCAAGCCCTCAGTGCAAACGGCATCGATTTAATCGAAATATCGGGTGGTACTTACGAAAGCCCTTCGATGATGGGGGACAAAAGCAAAAGTGAACCAGTCAAAGAAAGCACACTAAAACGTGAGGCTTACTTTATGGATTATATGGTAAAGGCTAGAGAGTTGGTCAGTACACCATTGGTGGTCACGGGCGGCTTTAGAACCGGTCAGGCGATGAATGAAGCATTGAATACCTCTGCCACTGACTTTATTGGCATTGCACGAACCATGGCCGTTGATCCAGACTTTCCAAATAAACTCATTGAAAATCCAAACTATGGCATGCCGCTCACGGTGCCAACAACAGGTAAGCCAGCGCTGGATAAAATGGCGATGGTTGGGTTGGTATGGTATGAACACCAAATGTGGCGTATTGCGGCAGGTAAAGAAGTCAATCCTAACCTAAGCGCACTGGGTGTAGTGGTTAAAACCATACTAAGTGCTGGCTGGCATACGTTTAAAAAGCGCAGAGTGTAAAAAATAGAATAGGCACACTATCAGAACCTTGATTGAGGTTCTGATAGGTAAAGTGTCCTTCTAGAGGCGATTTTATCCTACTCAAATATTCTTAAACCTACTGAGATAGCACTTCAAGTCAACGTTCGCTAGACAGGTGTTAACGAGTTCCCGCAACATATCATCATCTTGTTTATCCACAGTATCGTAAATGCCATTGGTTACAGTGTTGTTTGGCTCTATTTCGATACGTTTTGGTGCGTGATTAATGATAGTATTTTGAATGAGATAGAAAGGTGTTTTGTCATTATTACCATTTTATCTTGGTCCTTATCTCAGTCAGATATTTTATTAAAAAGGAAGTCGCGTGCAAACGAGCTTTATTGATGGAACCACGCTGTATCGTCAGCATAATTTTACCTTACCTCTTAACTACCAGCATACTGACGGTGAGCACATTCGTGTATTCGCCCGTGAATTAGTGGATGTATCCAAAGATAATCAAGACCTTCCATGGTTGGTTTATTTTCAAGGCGGGCCAGGTTTTCCATCGCCTCGAGCGAGCGGTGAGTCGGGTTGGTTAAAGCGCGCTCTGCAAGACTATCGCGTGCTCTTACTTGATCAGCGCGGAACCGGCAATAGTTCTGCGGTCAATCAAGAGTCGTTAGCGCACCTAGCCCCTAGTGAGCAGGCCGACTATTTATGCCACTTTAGATCCGATAATATCGTACGCGATGCCGAAGAAATTCGAAAACAATTTGGCATTAAACAGTGGGCAACATTGGGACAAAGCTTTGGTGGTTTTTGTACGCTAACCTATCTGTCTTTATTTCCTGAAAGCTTATTGCGTTGTTACGTTACAGGCGGAATTCCTTCGATTACTCGTCATGCTGATGATGTCTACCAAGCGACATATCGACGCGTAACTGATAAGAACAAGGCGTTCTTTGCACAATTCCCTCAGGCGCAAGCCATGTGTGTGGAGATTGCGCAATACCTGCTAGAGAATAATGTAACACTGCCAAATGGTCAGCAATTCACCGTTGAGCAGTTTCAGCTTATTGGGATTAATCTAGGGCGCGGCGGTGCAAACCTTCCGCTGTATTATACGCTAGAGAGTGCCTTTATTGAGGTGAATGGCAGTAAGCAGCTTAGCTACAGTTTCTTGAATCATATGCAACAAGAACAAGGTTACTTGACCAACCCGATCTATGCGATTTTACACGAATCTATTTACTGTCAAGGCTTTGCATCTAATTGGTCAGCGCATCGCGTTAGAGAAGACTACCCTCAATACAACTATCAATCTGGGCAGCCTTTCTGGTTTACCGGCGAAATGGTGTATCCATGGATGTTCGAGCAACTTGAGACATTAAAACCGCTACGTGAAGCGGCGAATTTGTTGGCAAGAAAAGAGGATTGGGGCAACGTGTATGATGCGAGCGTGCTCTGTCAGAACACCGTGCCAGTGGCTTGCGCAGCGTACGCTGATGATATGTTTGTTGAGCTAGATTATACCCGTGAAACGTTAGCGGGACTGGGTTTGTCTAAAGCATGGATTACCAATGAGTATGAACATAACGGGATTGGCGTTGACGGTGAGAACATCCTTAACCGTTTAATCGCGATGGCTAATGAGTTAGATCACCTACCTAAGTAACTCATTTGGGTGTATCGAGTAAATAAAAACGCTGC
>NZ_MCUW01000010.1:121413-197889 GCF_002873335.1 Vibrio sp. 10N.286.49.B1
GCAGCGTTTTTATTTACTCGACGACCGGTTTCATTAGTCGGTTGCGGGTACCTATCCATCCATTGTAGTTCGGTTAAATGGCGTTAGCAGATGATGGGCATCGCTAGTCTTTCATATTAAAAATGATCACTGCCGCAAAGGCGAGAAAAGCCGTCATCATCAAGAAGACGTCGTTGTACGCCATAATCGCGGCGTCGCGCTGCATGGTGGCCAATAAGCTCGCTTGTGCTTGCAGCATCGCGGTCGCGGCATCGCTCCCTGATTGAATAAAGAAAGCCTGTTGTTCATGTAAGGCGTGCCATCCGTTTTGACTGACCGAGGGCAATGACTCTTTAATATGGGCGAGATGTTCCCGAGTTTTATTATCCAGCAGTGTCGCAATAACGGCGATGCTGAACGCGCCACCAAGATTACGCATGACATTAGTCAAGGTTGAAGCATCTGGCGTATCTATTTTACTGATGTTTTTCATTGCCACCAATGAGAGCGGCACCATGATAAACGGACTACCAATAGCACGAAGCACCATTGAAAGAATCAACTGTTGGCCGCCAAAATCAACCGTCATGTGCGTATTGACGTAACAACTCACACCAAACATCGCAAAACCAAACGTCACTAAGTATTTAGGTTTAATGATTTGAGTGAGTTTAGGAACCAACGGAAAAATGAGTAGCTGGGGGAAACCCATCCACATGAGTACCTCACCAATCTCCATGGCATTGTATTGTTGAATCTGAGTCAGATACAAAGGCAGTACATAAATCGAACCAAGTAGTGCCATCCCCAAAATTAAATAGGCAAGACACGACATGGCAAATTGACCATCCCTAAGTAACCTTAGGTTAACGAGTGGTTTTTTATGCTGCAGTTCGTTGATCACAAAATACACCAAGCTCACTATCGAGATAATACTTAGGCTAATAATAAAGCGAGAACTGAACCATTCTTCTCGGTTACCTTCTTCTAGCACGACCTCTAAACATCCCAAGCCGAGTGCCATTGTTGAAATCCCAAACCAGTCGGCTTTTTTCAGTGATCCTAAGTCAAGTTTTTCGTCATCTAAGCCGTACCGAATCATTGAAATAACCAATAACGCGGGTGGAATATTGATATAGAAGATGTAATGCCACGAATAGTTCTCGGTTAACCAGCCTCCAAGGGTTGGGCCAATCGATGGTGCGAATGTGGCTGTGACCCCAAATAGCGCCATGCCAACCGCCCGCTTGTTAAGCGGTAATAACTGGATCACCAAAGAGAAAGCAAGTGGGATTAATGCGCCACCACTGAATCCTTGTAACGCTCGAAACGTGATCATGGAGGTCATGTTCCATGAGAACGAACAAAGTAGCGATGATAAGGTAAAAACAGTGGTCGTCCACATGATATAGCGGCGCTTCCCTAGCGCCCTTGATAACCAACCACTCAGTGGTATCGCGATCATCTCAGCAACCAAGTAAGAAGTTGATATCCATGAACTTTCATCAAGAGTGGCCGATAAGGCACCTTGAATATCCTTCAAGGAAGAGTTGGTGATTTGGATGTCCAAAATCGCCATGAACGCACCAATTAGCCCACCAAATAAGGCAATCCAGTGGCGAGTTGAAACGTCTTGCTCTGATCCATTAGGAATGGCGACGGTCGCATTACTCATCGTTTAGCCTCGTTTATCGATGGTCGCAACAACCGATAAGCCGGGCAACAAACGGCCTTGCAATGTTTTTGGGTCGGTGATGGTGATTTTCACCGGCACGCGTTGGACAATTTTTGTGAAGTTGCCAGTGGCATTCTCCGGTGGGAGTAAGGCAAATTTCGCACCAGTGGCAGGAGAGAAACTATCGACGATCCCCTCTAGTGGCTGGCCTGGAAATGCGTCGAGTTCAACTTCAACCGTTTGCCCTTTATGAATACCACTAAGTTGGGTTTCTTTGAAATTGGCTTCTATCCACACGTCGCTATTTGGGACTAGGCTCATCAGTGGCGCACCCGCTTGAATGAGGAGGCCTTCGCGAACGCTGCGTTTACCAATCACGCCATCTACAGGCGCGTAGACTTTGGTATAAGCGAGGTTGAGTTGAGCTTGCTCTTGCTGCGCTAACGCCTCTGTTACCGAGGCGTTGGCTTGTTCAATTTCACTGGCAATAACGGTTAATTGATCATGGCTGGCGATCAAATTGGACTTCGCTTCTTCTAATGCGGCAAGTGTGACCTTTTGTTGGGACACTTTACTGTCGACTTCATCTTGCGAAGAGTAGTTTCGTTTTAAAAGACTACGGGCACGAGCAGCTTGTTGAACGGCGCGTTCGTATTCAGCGTTAGCCGAATCAACACGGCTTTCTGCTTGGCTTATTTGGCTGCGTTGTAACGTTTGTTGGGCCATTAAATTATGAACGCTTGATTGAATTACCTTGAGGTGTGCATTCGCTTGATGAAGCGCGGCTTGGAAATCACGGTCATCAATTTGTACCAGTAAATCGCCTTGTTTCACTATTTGGTTATCACTCACGTAGGATTTAACGATGTAACCAGACACCTTCGGGCTAATATTTGTGATGTCACCTTGCAGATAGGCATTATCGGTTGATTCAAAGTACTGGCCGTAGCTAAACCAATACGTGCCCCCCACGAGGCCTAATGACAACATAATCGCAGTCGCAATCAATGGGGCTTTGTTACGTTTTTTACGAGTGGCTGCAGGCAAGGATGTGGTGGTATTGGTCATTAATAGGCTCATGATGTGGCTTGTTATAGATGTAACGAATTGTAAATGATTTGCATTGGTTGATAAGATAGGAAAAAGAGAAAACACTGTTGCAAAAATATGACCAATGACACCAAAATAATGAGTAACGAGTGATTTAAGCAACAAGTTATTGAAGTGACAACCATGTATGAGCAGCTAAAGATCATGGTTTGGTCAAAGATCGTAACACCTTGATAAATAATAGGAAGCTTGGAGAAAATCGATGGATTTAAATGCAGTGAGCGTTTTTACGCAAGTTGTTGATTGTGGCAGTTTTACGCATGCGGCAGAGGCATTAAACATGACCAAATCAACGGTCAGCCGCAAACTCGCTGAGCTAGAAGAACACCTTGGTGTGAGATTGGTCACACGTTCGACTCGTAGCTTGATTCTGACACCAGAAGGAGAGCATTTCTATCAATCGAGTTTGCAAATGCTGGAGATTATGAATCAGGCTGAGCTTGAAGTATCGGTTAATCAAGACCTCGTTCGAGGGCCGCTCCATGTCGTACTGCCTGTTGAATTGGGGCATCAGGTATTGGCATCATATATTCATGATTTTTTGCACGAGTACCCCAACGTTACCATGAACCTAGAGCTGACCAATCGAGAGGTGGACATGATTGGAGAGGGGATCGATCTCTACGCCCAAATTGGGGAGCTGGTCGATTCTAGCCTTGTATCGCGACACCTAACGGCTTCCAAGCGAGTTTTAGTCGCCAGTGCACAATACCTACAGGAGTTTGGGGAGGTGCACACCCATCAAGATCTTATTCCGCCACATAAAATGGTGGAGGTGTTTAACAAAGCGGCGCGCTTGCCTAAGTGGCACTTACAACCGGAAGGGGGAGAATTGGTTCAAATTGATCTTCCTTGTCAGTTAAGAGTGAACACCTTGACGGCATGTTTGACGGCATGCATCGATGGTTTGGGCGTGGCGGTGCTCCCTGAGTTTATTTGTCTTGAACATTTTCGAACCGGTAAACTTATCCGCTTGCTCCCCAGTTATACCATGCCCGAAGTCTCAGTAAGCTTGGTGTATGCCGACCGGAAACTAATGCCAAAACGTAAAAAGGTGTTCATAGACTACCTGCTCAATGCCTTCCAACAGCATCGTTAGGTTTTTCGCACAGGACTTTAATCTAGAATAAGTTTTGGTTTTCATTTATCGGTACTATCGGCGGCAGATGTGAGTATCGAACATGAGCACATTTGCGCAAAAGCCAAAACAGAATTGTGCAAAGAGCCAAAAAAGAATCGCTACGCAGTGAATGCAGCGATTCTTTTTTGGCTTTCGCTGGCATAAAAAATCGTACAGAACTGAAATTTGAGAGGATGACCATGAGTAGTCTGTTCACAGAAAGTCGCATTGGTAGTATGACATTAAAAAATCGATTTATTCGAAGTGCGACGTGGGAAAATATGGCAACAGAAGATGGTCATATGACGGACAAACTCTACGCCATCTACGAAGAACTTGCTCAAGGTGACGTTGGCCTTATTGTTACTGGGTATGCCAACATTGTCGCAGAAGAAAAACCTAATGCAGGTATGATGGGGATGTACGATGATTCGTTCATTGCAGAGTACCAAAAACTCACCGAGTTAGTGCATCAGTATGGTTCTAAAATCGCGATGCAATTGGCCTACGGCGGTACAAAGACAACGTACAATGTTGGAGAACGGACCATTTATGCGCCGAGTGCGGTGTGTGAAAAAGGGACGCAGACATTGGGTAAAGCAATGACAAAGGATGAAATAGATTACATCGTCCGCGCTTTTGCGACAGCCTGTCAAAGGGCACAGCGCTCTGGATTTGATGGTGTTGAGATTCATGCGGCTCATACGTACTTAATCAATCAATTTCTAAGCCCGTATTACAATCAACGTGACGATGAATACGGTGGCAGCCTAGAGAACCGTATGAGATTTCTCCTCGAGATTTATGCAGAAACCAGAAAGTTAGTGGGTGATGATTATCCGATCTTAGTGAAGCTCACTGCAAGCGAGTTCTTTGATGGGGGAGTCACCTTTGATGAAACGCGACTCGTATGTCAAAAGCTCGCCTCTGTGGGTGTCGATGCGCTCATCATCTCAGGTAATATCCATGGCAAAGCAAATACTATGATTGGTGAAGCCCACGACGGGTATACCATTCAAGAAGAAGGGTATTTTCATGAATACGGTGCGGTCATTAGTCAAGAGGTGGCCGTACCCGTTATTACGGTGGGTGGACTGACGGATATTCATGCGATTGAAGCCATTGCTGATAACACGACTATCCAATATTTTGCTCTTTCGCGTCCTTTACTCTCTGAACCGCATTTGATTAAGCGGTGGCGGCAGGGGGATCACTCACCAGTGGAGTGTGAGCGATGCTCTAAATGTCGAACAAAGCGTGGAAACTTTTGTGTTGTGAATAAAGAAAGAAAAGTGCAACTCGCCCGCCTATAAGTGGTCGCTCCGCCTAGTGACAATGAGTCAGCGTTTAAGTCTGGCTCATTGATGCCCTTCGATTGTTGAATATCGTGTTTATAAGATAGATACCAGCCTGAAATGATAAGGCGTAGCGTATTTGATCTGTTTCAGAAAAGCAGACGATTAAGCGTCCGTATGTTGACCAAGAACGTCAGCGCACAAAGTTACGCTAGGCTCACGGTCTCTTCACTATTTCTTCACTGTTCGTTGTCAGTAGGTTGGCTCTATTTTGTTCAATAAGCTGAGCGGCGTACGATGGCGTTACCGCTTGAATTTCCCCTTTTGCTTTGACGGACAGAGAATCCCATGCCTGATCTTTGTATTTTCCTGTTTGTGTGTATTGAATGAGTACTTTCATCGACGGCTCGCTTAGTGTGTGGTGAACGTGCTAGTAACAGTAGTTTCTATTGCGTGGTTGCGCATCCGTTAAATGTGAAACATAAGATTAACCAAATGCAAGCGGCCTGCTAAGTAATAGCATAGAGAAAGCCGGTTTTCTCTATGCTATTCAGCCTCCACTTTTCGGTGTGTGACTTGCTTGCTCACCACCCAGATTGACGTTCTTTTCAATCATCTAACAAGCCATTGCGATCGAAATATCGGCGTAAATTCGCATTCTGTCCCTGTGTTAAACCCTCTATTTTTAACGTTACTTTTCCCACTCCTCACTTCTTTTTTTTCAATGTTATTGGGAATAATAGATTCAGAAAAAAATAACATGCTAGAGCGTCACTGAACCCCATCGTTGGGCTGTATTTGACCCTGTCAATCAGCGCAAATAGACAGGAAATAATACCCACTGCATAAAAAAGGTTAGAGTTCTAATTATATTATTTCGCCGTTATTTATTCCTTTAATGTGCTCCGTGTCGCATTTTTGGGCTTTTAATCCATCTATTTTTGATTTGAATGGTTCATTGTGGGCTAATACGTGCGGATTTTGTTTAGAGAACGAAGGAAATGTATCTGCACATGATTACCGCAGCACCTTGGGTAATGTATCCCGAAATTAGTGAGAAACCTCATAAGAAATGGACATTTTCAGAGCCTACGGGTCAGGATGGAAATGACATTTTCCGCCTCATCGCGGCTTGCCCGCCTCTTGATGTGAACTCGTCATATTGCAATTTTCTCCAATCCACTCATTTTAGCCGAACGTGTATTCTTGCGAGGACCGAGGGCGAGATTGCTGGGTTTATTTCAGGGTATCGAAAACCTGACGATCTCAACACCTTGTTTATTTGGCAGGTCGCGGTTTCTCCAAACTACCGAGGCAGAGGTTTGGCGTTTAGCATGATTGACGCGCTACTTAATCGAAATGAACTCGCAGGCGTGTCGGCGATAGAAACGACGATTACTGAAAATAATGACGCCTCTTGGGCATTATTCAAAAAAATTGATAAGCAACACGGCCAGCGTGGTCGAGTTAGTACCTTTTTGGACGAAAAAATACACTTTAAGGGCGAGCATGATACAGAGCTTTTGTATCGGATCCCGCTTAACGTAACGCAGCAAAACGCAACTCAAAAATAGGAATAAAAACGGTCTCATCATGGATATTTTTAACAAGCAAGAATCAAAAGTACGCTCTTATTCAAACAGTTTCCCTGTTGTTTTTACCAAAGCAAAAGGGTGCTGGCTTGAAACGGAACAAGGCGATCGATACTTAGATTTTCTTGCTGGTGCAGGATCACTGAATTATGGCCACAATCACCCTGTCTTTAAGCAAGCATTGCTTGAGTACATTGAACAAGATGGGATCACTCACGGGCTGGATATGCATTCAGATGCTAAAGCTTGTTTCTTAACGGCGCTGCAGCGCGATATTCTGGCACCTAGAGGCTTGGACTATAAAGTACAATTTACAGGCCCTACTGGTACGAATGCAGTAGAAGCGACGCTGAAGCTCGCACGTAAGGTGACGGGACGAAGTTCAATTGTCGCTTTCACGAATGGTTTTCATGGGTGCACGGCAGGGGCGCTCGCCGCGACAGGGAATCAACATCACCGTCAAGGTGCAGGGACGAGTTTGCACAACGTTACTCGCATGCCATTTGAAGGCTACGCTGATATTGATGGTCTTACGCTATTTGAAACGATGCTTGGCGACAATTCAGCCGGCATGGATAAGCCTGCGGCGGTATTACTAGAAACGGTGCAGGGAGAAGGTGGCCTGAACGTCGCATCCAATGAATGGCTACAACGCCTAAGCCAAATCTGTAAGCAACATGAGATATTATTGATTGTTGATGACATCCAAGCGGGTTGTGGTCGTACGGGCACCTTCTTTAGCTTTGAGCCATCAGGAATAAAGCCTGACATGGTGACTTTATCTAAATCCATCGGGGGCTATGGGTTGCCAATGGCGGTGGTACTGTTGAGTCCAGAGTTAGATATCTGGAAGCCAGGTGAGCATAACGGTACGTTCCGTGGCAACAACCATGCGTTTGTCACGGCGACAAAAGCGATTGAACATTATTGGTCTGACCGTCAATTCGAAGCGCACATTTCTCAGCGTTCTGCGCAGGTATCGGACACATTGCAGCGTTGTCTCAAGCGTCATCCCGCACTGTTTGTGCAAGAAAAAGGCCGAGGTTTGATGATCGGTATTGAATGCCACAGTGGTGACTTTGCTGGAGACATTGCCAAGCATTGCTTTGCCAACGGCTTAGTTATCGAGACTGCTGGTCCACAAGATGAAGTCGTTAAATTTTTCTGTCCATTAACCATTACTGAGTCGGAATTGAGTCAAGGGCTTGAGATCTTTGAAAAATCGGTTGAGCTGGTGGTTGCGAAACATTTTAAAAAAGCATCTTAATAAAGGATTAAAAGATGATTGTAAGAACGCTGAATGAGTGTCGTGATAGTGAGCGAAGAGTTGTATCGGAAACATGGGAAAGTGTCCGTATGCTTCTGAAAGATGACAATATGGGTTTTTCTTTTCATATAACGACTATCTACGAAAATACTGAGACGCACATTCACTACCAAAACCACTTAGAGTCGGTTTATTGCATGAGTGGTGAGGGTGAAATTGAAGTCGTGGGCGGGGAGACCTACCCCATCATGCCAGGAACATTGTATATCTTAGATCAAAATGATGAGCATTTTCTACGTGCCTATCAAGGAAAAGAAATGGTTATGGCTTGTGTATTTAACCCGCCGATTACGGGAAAAGAAGTGCACGACGAAAACGGTGTTTACCCACTGTTTGACTAAGTTCTAACCCATTAGATGGTAACAGAGTCAGCATCAACTGGCTCTGTTACACGGGTTGTGTTCCCTTCAATTCGCCACCTTACCCTTGACCTAAAATTTGAATCTAAGGCTTTATATGACTTATACCGTAGAGAAAATCGGCGGTACTTCAATGACAGCGTTTGACGCTGTGCTCGAAAATATCTTCTTAAAACCCGCACCAGAAAATCGCTATAACCGAGTTTTTGTGGTGTCCGCGTACAGCGGCATGACAGACGCATTACTAGAGTGCAAAAAGACCAGTAAACCGGGTGTCTATCAGCTTGTCGCCAAGCGTGATGATGCGTGGCAAGACGCGCTTGATTATGTAGAACAACGAATGTTGCTGACCAATGGTCATATTTTTGCCGATCCAATGAATCGCTTGCGAGCCGACAAATTTATTTGTACTCGAATTACCGAAGCCAAAAATTGTATCTCGAATATTCTTGAAACCTGCCAGTTCGGCCAGTTTTCATTACGTCACTATCTGCCACAAGTGCGCGAATTTCTATCGTCAATTGGTGAGGCCCATAGCGCATTTAATACGGCGCTTAAGTTGAAAAGCTTGGGCATCAATGCCAAGTTCGTCGATTTATGCGGTTGGTGTTCAGATAAGCCGAAAAGCCTTGATGATAATATCCGTGATGCTTTTGCCAGTATCGATGTCAGTACAGAATTGCCTATTGTGACAGGGTATGCCTCGTGTACTGATGGACTGATGTCGACCTATGATCGTGGCTACAGTGAGATGACGTTTAGCCGGATTGCGTCGATAACTCAAGCGGATCTCGCCATTATCCATAAAGAATATCATTTGAGTTCTGCAGACCCGCGAGTGGTTGGGGAAGATAAAGTCTTTCCTATTGGGCATACTAATTATGATGTGGCAGATCAGCTGGCTAACTTGGGAATGGAGGCGATTCATCCCAATGCAGCGGCTGGGTTGCGTGAAAGTAATATCGAGTTGCAGATTAAAAACACATTTGAGCCCAGCCATCCAGGCACATTGATCTCAAGCGAGCATCGCCCCACTGATAATAAAATCGAGATCATTGCGGGGAAACAGCAAGTCTTTGCATTGCATCTTTTTGATCAAGCCATGGTCGGGCAGGTTGATAATGTGAGTTGTGAACTCATGGAAATTATCGCTGATGCGCATGTAAGCTTGATTGGTAAAGAAATGAATGCGAATTCAATTACCTATTACCTCGGTGGCAATAAAGAAAGCCTTAATAAAGTGCTCTATAAGGCTGAAAAACGCTATCCTCATTCTGAGATTAAAGGACGTATGGTCGCGCTTATTTCGGTTATTGGTTCTAAAATTGACACGAATAAAGCACTGGCTCAAGGCGTGTTAGCCCTCATGCATCAAGGCGTGATACCTGTTGCCCTTCACTCATCTATGCGTAATGTTAACGTTCAGTTTGTTGTTGATGACCATCGGTATGGAGAGGCTATCTGTGCGCTGCATGATGAGTTTGTTTCCAAGCAAAGCCCGGCACTTTCTCGCTCGAAGGTTGCTTGATATCAGTTGCTTGATATCAGTTGTTTGATTAAAGATTGTGGCTGACGGCCTATGCGTCCCCCCAGTAATGCGCGACCAGCACATTACTGGGGGGGGGGACTTTATTTATACTTAAACGTGATAGTAAACGATGTGTCTACTCCCCCTTCTCTTTTTCTTATGCCATCACACTGAGTAATCGATATTTTTTAGCACCTATATTCAACATTTTTTGTGGTGATAAATTGATATTTGAAGGTCGTATGACTAGTCTCAGAAGTAATCCAATTCGCGCTCGGACATGTTAGTTATGATGGTTTTTAGGCAAGTTGTTACTTCGACTGTGGGGGCATTATTTGCTTTGCTTCTTACTCATTCAGCCTTTGCTAGCGAACTTTCTGAATATAAGGGATCAGGAAGTTTGACTCAGGGTAGAGCAAAGACAACCGAATCAAATATCTTTACTTGCCAAAAGGGGCGAGCTCGAGTCGCAGGGATAGGGAGTATCACGGACGTTAACGGTACGAATTGGATTATGCCAGCAGACAACCATTTTTCTTCCGGACCCAAGGCAATGGATCTTTATGAAGAATGTGCAGGGATAACCCCGGCAAGTATTGATGATGTAAATCAAGACGAAGCAGAGATTGTCGTTATTGACCCTGAGGGAGAGGTCGTGACAGGTTATATTTTTGCCGACAATTATTTTGAACTTTATATCAACGGAAGCTTGGTGGCTGTGGACACGGTGCCATTTACCCCTTTCAATTCAAGCATAGTGAAGTTTAAGGTCAGTAAGCCGTATACGATTGCAGTAAAAGTGATTGATTGGGAAGAAAATCTTGGCTTAGGTACCGAAAATAACCGCGGAAAACAATATCACCCTGGAGACGGTGGATTTATTGCCAGTTTCAGCGATAGAACGGTAACAAATGCTAACTGGCGAGCCCAAACGTTCTATACGGCTCCGATTTATGATCTCACCTGCTTGCAAGAAAAAAACGGCGCTCGACTGTCTAGTGATTGCACGACAGAAGGGACGAATGACGGTGAGAGTGCCTATGCCATTCATTGGCAAATACCAAAAGATTGGATGGAGGTCGATTTTGATTCTGAACCTTGGCCGCAGGCTTCGTTATACAGCGAAGATGAAATTGGTGTAAATAATAAAAAGGCATACATGAATTTTGTTGAAAAGTTTAGTGGTGCAGGTGCAAGCTTTATTTGGTCAACGAATGTGGTTCTTGATAATGAAGTTTTGTTGCGATATTACGTTGAATGATAGAAGACGAAGACTATTGAGTGGCTAATGATATTGCGCCTAACGTACGCCGTATTATTTTGCTAACAGCTGTATGGAGTTCACTCTAAACGATAGTGAGAGTGGGCTATTATTTTGTAAAACAACGGCAATATCTCCAATCGAAGTATTGCGCCATCGTGGCGTTCCGTTTTCATACTTCACCCATTCTTGCCTTAAATCTGATAGAGGAAGATAGATAGCGGTAGTTGTTTCATTTGAATAGGCGTATCCGGCAGCTGAAAGTGTTTGGTAAAAACCATGACTGTCGATAACGCCTATGTATAAGCTATCGAGTTGGTCTGGTGTTATTCCAGAGGTGACAACCTCAATTGCCCCTGATTTAGGTTGCCCAAATTGTGCAGCATCAATTTGATTGACTAGCGGATATTGCCAAGTATGCCAGGTGTCTAATTTGATCGCTTCATTAATATTCACCCTTGCGTCTTGCAGGCCTTTCCACGACGTTTCTATTTCTTTTACGACATATCCGTCGAGCTTAAGGGTCACCGATAGGGGCCCGGAACTCGCCCATAACGGTAACATTTGCCCATACCAGTCCAGAGATAGCGCATCTCCCGCTCCACGTGAAACCCAAACATTATCTTCATGAGATATCATGATATCCCAGCGACTCCAGTGGGTAAATTCCGCTTTTATTTGCAACGCAGCGAAGGCCGTATCCGTTATGTCGGCGACTGAAAACAATGTCACTTCAGGTGGACGTAGTGCTGCGGTATGGGGAGTTGTGAGTTGTATATAGGTCGTGAGCGCTTGTTTGGGGTGATAGTGGGCATCGAGCAACCCAAAGCTCTTCTCTGCGTCTGAAAACCAGCCTTGTTGCTCAGGTTCATCGGTTAGCGAAAACCAATTTAGAGCGAATAAGTCGAGGGTTTGAAGCATGGGGAGATAAAAATTGAGTTTTTGTAGTTCATTGGCTTGTTGAACCTCCCAATCTGGTTGTGAGGCGATGGATAAATATGCCAACATCCATGGCTTATTAAAGCGTTTTTGAAGGCGCTCACCAAGACGAAGTGCACGTACCCATGGCGACCAATCGGGGGCGGTATGTGCTCGTTCGGTATAACTGGAAAGCATCAGCATACTGGCAACAAAGTCACTGGCCTCAATACTTTGCTGAGCACTGTTAAAGCTTGGCTCGCTGCCTGGCTGGTCCCAGTCACCCAGACCAAGACCAATTTTTATTTGCGGAGCCTGTTGACGAATAAGAGAAATGACCTCGAGCATTAACGGATCCCATCCTTCCCAATTCTCAATGCCATGCTTGTTAAATTCAGGCTCCAGAACCAAGTATGCTTGAGGCAATTCACGCAGAAGAGGAATTAACTTCGTTTTCACCTCGTCTAAATATCGCTCTCGGTTAGCTTGCACGTACTCTGGGCTGATTTGATCGCCAAAAAACCAGTAGTTGATCATAGGGATGTAACCGTTGGCATGAGCGCCACGGAGAAGATCGGCCCGGATCCAATGCCAGTCATTATTTTGAGTGATCCACAGCGTGACACTGCGGACCTCAAGATCATGTGCTGACAATGTGTTCCAAATAGGAGAGAAATTTTTGCCACTGCCTACTGGTTGATCAAGCAGTAAGCGAGCCCCTATCCCCCATAAGAAGGGTGGCTTTGACGGTTCGAGTTTCTTTTTTTGTAGTTCAAACATAAACGTCATGGCATCAAGGCGTTGTTGCCAGCTGCGTGCCAGTAAGCTGTTTCGGTTTCCCCAATTTGAATCCAGCTTGGCTTGGAGTTGTGTGAATAACTCTAACGCTATGCCAATTTGGTTATTTCTTAGTGCCGAAAACATCGCACCAAATAGGGCTTGGATATGCCAGTCTGCTTCCATGTCGATGGTGGCTTTGGCAATCGAGCGATAAAGCGTCAATGCTTGCTTCGGCTGCTGATTGAGTTCTAATAAACTATGCGCGGTAAGGAGTTGCCCACGAATCGCCAGCGGTTGATTTGGTTTACTGGCATAAAGGCGAGCACTGAACTGCTGCATTTGTGATACCGCATTTTTATCACGAAGTTGAAGCAGGTTGACATAGTCGCCAAGGAGCGGGTCGTCTTTATAGACACGCAACAGTGCAAATGCCGCACGCGCCTCTAATCGATGCACACTAAAGGGGTTTTGACTTAGGTATACACGATAATCAGACATGGCCTGAGCCCAATTGTGTTCAAACTCGGCAATACGAGCGGAAAGAAATAGGGCTTCACCCTGATAGGGTGGGTGGGCAGTGGCTAATTGAGCTTTAGCAGCGCGCAATTGGCCTTGTTGTATTAACTGGATGCCTTCTCCAATCGGATCTGAGTTTGTTTGTGCCCGCGTTGGAGCAATCGTACTAAACAAAGTGAGCATCGATATCAAAATAGAAATAAATACTGGCGGTGCCTTTATCGTCTTACCGCGCTTTATCATTGTCACCTTCTGCTGAACAGCTCAGGTCGATAGTTTCAAAATACTCGAGATTGTCTCGAATGGTCTCAAGATGCAACGTCGTTTCTGCCGGTAAATTGCAGGCGTCAATCATGGCCAGATTCTCTTTGATGCTCATGACCATCACTTGGATTCGAGCTGAACTGTCATTGACGTCTTCCGCAATGTCATTGAGCTCATCGCCGTCACGGGTTTCTATTGTCGTTGATAACTTACCCATGGAAATATCGATCAGTGCATTGCGAATCCGCTCTACGGGTCCGTATAAGCGATAACTCAACCACCATCCTGCCCATGTTGCTAAGACTAATTGTAATAAAACGAGTAAGAGCAACCAATTACTCATCGCATCGTACATTGAGGGGAGAGACTGCGCGACTGCATTTAACTCTTCGGGTAACAATTGAAAAGATAAACGCTCAGCTAACACATCGAGGGTTTGTGCATAGAAAAAGTAAAATTGGACGGCGTTGATCGCCGCACTGAATAGTGCAATGAATAATACCCGCCATATCAGACGCTTAGATGACAGTGATTGAATGCTTTTGAACATGCTGGGCTGGCGTAACGTGCGCAACATCGTCGCTCTCCGTAAACCTGTTGTATATTGAGTATATATCCAATACAGAATCTGGATCGCAAAATTGAGGAATGCCAATAGAATCGTGTTGTGTTGTTCATCGTTGATGTTTTTATCAAAACAATGAACAACTAGCAGCGATAATGTTCATGTGAATACTCACGTTGAAATCGAGGTATCTGCTGGTACTTTCTGTCACCTTAAATGTGATTTTATCGTGATGCCTGTCACATTTACTTCGTTTGGGAATTGTTGAAACCGGTTTCAGAAATAACGTATTAAGCTATCGGAAACGTCGTCAAAGATGACAGATTGGTTGCGGTGTCTGGCTCAAATTACGATGCCATCACCTTCAAATGACATAGGTTCAGTGAGTATGAGTATGAAGACAGGTTTTCCTAGTGATTTCTTATGGGGCGGCGCAGTAGCGGCTCATCAGTTGGAAGGTGGTTGGGACGCGAATGGTAAGGGCGTAAGCGTGGTTGATGTTCTGACTGCTGGTGAGCATGGTGTTCAACGCCGTATAACCGACGGCGTGTTAGACAACGAAGTTTACCCTAATCAACAAGCCGTCGATTTTTATCATCATTATAAAAATGACATCAAACTGTTCGCAGAAATGGGCTTTAAATGTTTCCGCACAAGCATCGCTTGGACCCGTATTTTCCCTAAAGGTGATGAACTAGAACCTTGTGAAGCGGGCCTTGCCTATTACGATGACTTGTTTGATGAGCTTCTTAAGTATGGCATTGAGCCTGTCATTACCCTAAGCCACTTTGAAATGCCTTACCATCTTGCCAAAGAATATGGCGGCTGGATGAATCGAAAGGTGATTGATTTCTTTGTTCGCTATTCGACCGTAGTGATGGAGCGATATCAACACAAGGTAAAATATTGGATGACGTTCAATGAGATTAATAATCAAGTGAATGTGTCTGCGGACATTTTTGGTTGGATGTGTTCTGGAGTGAAATTTTCAGAATTTGAGCGCCCTCAAGAAGCGATGTATCAAGCGGTACACCATCAATTTGTGGCCAGCGCGTTAGTGGTAAAAATAGGTCATGATATTAATCCAGAAATGAAAATTGGTGCAATGTGCGCCATGGTGCCATTTTATCCTCGTTCTTCTAAACCTGAGGATGTCATGCTGGCGCAACAAGCCATGCGTGATCGCTATCTATTCTCAGATGTGATGGTGAGAGGCCATTATCCAACGTATGCCAAGCGTGATTGGGTGATGAAAGGCTATGACATTGTTATGCATCCAGGGGATGAACAGCTACTGAAGCAAGGCAAAGCCGATTACCTCGGCTTTAGTTATTACATGTCGAACACATTGGATTCTACTTCTCATCAATCAACGGAGGAGAGTATGGATGGCGGCCATGAGAATTCGGTAGACAACCCTTTCATTGAATCGAGTGATTGGGGCTGGCCGATTGATCCAACGGGACTAAGGTTCTGTCTTGCCTCACTGTACGAGCGCTATGAAGTGCCGTTGTTTATCGTTGAAAATGGTTTTGGTATGGTTGATAAGGTTGAACAAGATGGCAGCATTAATGACGACAGCCGGATCGCGTATTTAAGTCAACATATCGCAGAAATGAAAAAAGCGGTGGAGATAGATGGAGTCGACTTAATGGGTTATACCCCGTGGGGCTGTATTGATTTAGTGTCGTTTACAACCGGTGAAATGAAAAAGCGTTATGGCTTTATCTATGTGGATAAACATAACGACGGCAGCGGGACTTTGGCTCGTACCAAGAAAAAGTCATTTAACTGGTATCAGCGGGTTATTGCATCTAACGGCAGTACTTTATAAGTTTTCAAATATTAAATAATACGCGCTTCCTGCCATTCGTATTATGGTGGGGAGCGGCATTGCTAATGTAAGAGTGAGCAGTCTATGAAAGTGACGATGCTGGATGTTGCCAATAAAGCTGGGGTCTCTAAATCGACCGTTTCTCGCGTGCTGAACCGGAAAAATATCGTTAGACCGGATGTGGTTAAACGTGTCTTTGATGCGATTCAAGAAACCGGCTATCGACCGAATATTTTGGCGCAAAATCTGGCAATGAGAAAAACCAATTTTATTGGGTTTGTCATGAGTAATGTCTTATTTGATGGGCCATATTTTTCTACCTTGATGAATCATGCCGCCTCTTTTTGCGAAGAGACTCAGCATCAGTTAGTCATGACAGACGGTAAGCATAGTAAGGCAGAAGAAAGAGCCGCGATTAACTTTCTTCTGGATATGAAGTGTGCGGGTATTATTGTGTACGCCAAATATTTAAATGAGAAAGAACTTGGAGACCTCATAAGCAGTACCGATACGCCAATTATGGTGCTAAATCGGAATGTCTCTGAGTATCCTAACAACGCCATTACGACCGACCATTATCGCAGTGCGTGTATGATGGTTGAGCATATCGTGGAAAAGGGGCACACCGATATCGCTATTATTCGAGGCAACCCTAATTCCCTCACCGACTTACAGCGCTATCAGGCCTACCGAGATACGCTGACAAAATATGGATTGCCTTTACGTCCCGAATTTGAGCAACAGGGTAATTGGATGTTAGCGGGTGGTTATAGTGCTGCGGAGGCTTTGCTACAAGGCATCAAAACCCCCACTGCCATTTTGGCTTGTAATGATGATATGGCCGTGGGTGCGATGAAAGCACTTACTAACGCCGGCCTGACGTTACCAAAAGGTATGTCTATCGCTGGTTTTGATAACAGTAATATAGGTGAATATCTATCGCCTAGCTTGAGCTCGGTGAGTGTCCCATTAGAAAGTATGATTCAGGCGGCAATCTTGTATATATTGGGTGACCATAGTCATTCTGATATTCCCTCTCTCTCTGGATCTTTAGTGATTAGAGGCTCTATCGCTGATATTTCCAACTGAGTTGATCGCGAAGAGACTTCTATTCAAGAGGCCGTCTCCATTTAGTCATTCTTTTTCCTTTCTTTTGTCTCTCTGTTACACACAAGTCGTACCTTTTATGAATCGGTCATTGTCGGGTTACCTATATTATCTATTGCCTTATTTAGTTCTTAATTAAAAATTATCAATATAATCAATACCTTATTTTTATTTTGGCATCATTTTTTCTCGTGCCTTGAGAAAAACTGTCGTTATTCATTCGAATATCGATGATTTCTGGGTGTTATGCATTTAAAGATCGGATGGGGCTTGATTTCTTGGGGGTTCCTTTGGGATTCCTTTGGGGTTATATTGTATTCCAACGGAGCAACGCTGATACGGAATTAGGTAACAACTTTAACTCAAATTAAGGCGACCGATATGAATACATTAGCAAATGGTAAAGCAATTATAGGTACAGAGCTTGTTGGCGAGAATGGTGAAATTATCATCCACACAGGTGACGCATCTGAAGGGTTTTGTACAGAAATTCTGCGTGATATGTCGAATGATCCTAAGCGTGAAGCTGGGCCGATAAATGTACAAAGAACAGCCGGTGGAATGGCACACCAGGGCATTCCAACGATGATGCGTGCCCCACTAGCCTTTACTCCAGAAGACCTGAAAGTTGGCAATGTTGATGTAGCATTTATGGGCGCCGGCATTGATATGGCCATCAGTCGTAGAGGTGGGGCGTGGGGGCCACAAGCATTCCGCACTTCCGATATTCTGACGCCATGGGGTGAAACCTTTGATATGGACCAAAATGGTTCAGGGGTGGACTTTAACAAAGAGCTCAACATGGTGGATTATGGCGATGCCCCGATTGACCCTTTCTCTATGGAACGCAGTATTGCACCAGTGAGAAAAATGGTGACAGAGATTTGCGAAGCCAATGCCATCCCGGTCATCATTGGTGGCGATCACTCACTGATGTACATGGATCTCACTGCCGTCACTGATGTTCACGGTAAAGGTAAGGTGGGCGTGATTCATTTTGATGCTCATGTTGATGGGGAATGCCATGGGTTTGGCCACTATTTAACCCACGGGTCTCCTGTTCGTCGCTTGATAGATGAGGGACATGTTAAGGGAGAAAACTTTGTGCAAATTGGTATGCGTGGCTATTTGTTCAGTAATGAACTGCTTCACTGGATGCGTAAACACAATATGCCATATCACTTCATGTCTGAAATCGAAGTCGATGGGTTCGATGTCGTAATGGAAAGAGCCATTAAGGAAGCAAAATCAAACGGTGTAGAGAAGATCTTTATTTCTTTTGATATGGACGCACTTGATGTTTCTGTGGCGAATGCGTGTGCCTCTCCGGAAGTGGGTGGATTAACCACACAACAAGTACTACCAGCGCTTCGCAAGATAGCGATGCAAAATGAGGTCGTTGGGATGGATATTGTGGAATGGAACCCTTTGCTTGACCATGATGGAAGCTCAAAGCTCATTGCCAATAGAATTGTTCGTGAAGTGCTAACGGGTATTTCATTACGACGTAAAGGCATTGTGGAGGGGAGCGGTTTAGCAGAAGAGTATGTGTATAGCCCAAGAACGAAAAAAGCATTGGAAGAGGGGACTGATGTGACACAAGTGAAAGGCCAAGTCGATTTGACTTCAATGCATGCATTAGCTGCTGTTACGGCAGTTAAATAAGACAATGTCTGAAAATGACTGGGTGCTCAATGGTGTGCACCCAAAATATAATTAGAGGTGAATATGAACAAATCTAGATTGTATGTAGGCGTTGTATTGGTAGGAATTGCTGCAGTATTGCCTTTTATTTCTGTGCCATTAATTTCCATGAGCCCATTGTCGACGGCAGCAAAAGCTACCGCTATTACCATCATGGTCGCTGGAGCTCCAGAAGTCATATTGTTGCTGGCTGGTGTTGTAATGGGGAAGGACAATTTAAGTAAGTTGGTAAAGCGCTTATTGTCCCCGGTTAAATCCGCGTTAGATAAACTGAAACAAGTACTGCATACCGCAATGCATAGTAGATAAAGAAAGTACTGCCCCAAAAGTATGAAGAAAGAGCATAGATACAACTTAACTTTAGGGTTCCTATTGTATATTCTTTGGGAATCCTATGTTGTCGAGTGCGAGTAGATGAAAGAAGAGAGAATCGTTCCTGTTACATTGAAGTTTACTAGTTCGTTTTTGGCTGAGTTTGAACAGCATCTCGAACAGTTCAATGTAAGCTACGGAAAAAACCTAAAAAGAGCATCGCTGATGAAATTTTATGTGGAGGAGAATATGGCCTTGTATACTGGAGATACCATCACACAGTTTAGCGCTGCAACATCGGCACTCAAAGCTAATCCTGATTTATTAGAATTAGTCAAAGTATGGATAGAACAACAAGAGCGTTCCAAAAATCAGTAGATTACCTGATAGCCTAAGGTCAGTAGTGCTTGGGATGATTAGTTTCGGTTGATTTCTATTAGATGTTACATGCGACAAACGGCAATAGTCTGTAAACGGCAATAGTTCACAGACTATTGCCGTTTACTTCGATATTACAAAATCTTTAAAATGGACTCACGTGCAAGTCGTGATTTTGGTAGCGTCGCGTTATAGTCTTCGTCTTGGTGATGGTAGCCCATGGCTAAAGCGACATCACATTGATACCCATCAAGCTCTTCAGCGAAAATCTCACCAATCAGATCTGGATCAACCCCTTCCATTGTTGTTGAGTCAATGCCAAGACGAGCGAGGACATGCAGCGTATTGCCTAGTGCAAGGTAAGTTTGCGCCTTCGTCCAAGCAGAAGTATCACCCGAGTCATCGGTATTTTGCTCTGCAAAGGCAAACCCCCCGAATGCTTGTTCACGCTTGTCCGGTGCAGTGCGTCCATCCTCGATACCCTTATCGACTACTTTCGCGTAATCATCGCGGGTGTAGTGTGGGTTATAAGCAAATAGAACAATGTGTGACGCTGCTTTGATATGTGGCTGGTTAAATTGGTGTTTATTAGCAAATGTGTCATGCATGCGCTGCTTTGCTTCGTCGCTCTCAATGACAATGAACTTCCAAGGTTGTGAATTAATTGATGATGCCGATAGGCGAATCGCGTCATAGATGACTTCAAGTTCTTCTTGCGGGATGCGTTTAGTTTCATCGTAACGTTTTGCCGTATAACGTTGCTCTAAATCAGAAATAATTGGATGCGTCATGGTTTTCTCCGTCATAAACAGGGGCTGCTAACAGCGTTTTTAATCAACTAAGCGATGTGTGTCATTTCATTTATAACGAAGCTTGCCACACAGCCTTCTGTTGCTGCCATGTAGTCTGCAATATGACTGCTTGCCAAGTGAGTTTGCAAAAGCTCACGCGAGGTCCAGTTTTCATAGAAAGTGAAATGAGCTGGGTTCTCATTGTTTTGATGAAGGTCGTAGTTAATGCAACCTTCTTCCGCACGAGTGGCGTCTATAAGCTTGAGTAACTCAGCTTTCACAAATTCAATTTTATCTTCGTTTGCTACGATGTTGGCGATGATGGTTAGTTTGGTCATGGGTAATCTCATTTGTTTATGCTGGCATTTCATGGTCTAAAGATTTGATTGGCCGAGCTTAGTGTTGTTTTGACGTTCAATTTCGACTTGTCGTCGGTATCAACAAATCATAGTCGTATAATTAATAATTAAAAACAGGATATAATTTGAATTATTATCAAATTATATTTGATAATAGTCTTACGATACTAACCTTATATGGGTAGATATAATGCTTTTAGAAGACTTACAGGTCATATTAAAGGTTGCTGAGTTTCGCAGTATCACTGCCGCGGCGACCAACCTTGATATGCGAACTGCGACCGCCAGTGCTGCCGTAAAGCGAGTCGAAGCATCCTTGGGCGCGGAAATATTCATCAGAACAACTCGCCATTTGCGCCTGTCTTCGGCAGGAGAACGCTATCTCCCACAATGTGAGCAGGCGTTGAAATTGCTGGAACAAGCCAAGCTTAATATGCGAGAAGAGTTGGGCATTATTGATGGGGAGATCAGAATCGCGGTATCTTCTGACTTTGGTCGAAATATCGTTGTGCCTTGGCTCGATGAGTTTTTACTTGAACATCCTAACGTGTCACTTCGTACCAGCGTCAGTGACAGTAATATTGATTTTTATCGAGACTCAGTGGATATGGCGCTGCGTTATGGGCCTCAAACTGACGCGAATTTATATGGATTCAAAATTTGCGATGTTCCTCGGGTATTGTGCGCTAGCCCCGAGTATCTCAGTGATCATGGCGCGCCTAACGTGCCTACCGATTTACTGAATCACAATGCTCTGTTCTATCAATTGCATGATATTTTACAAGATGAATGGACGTTTTATGATGAAAAACAATCATATAAAATGAAATTGAAAGGGAACCGAGCCTCCAATGACAGCGACTTTGTCCGGCGCTGGTGTGTTGAGGGAAAGGGTATTGCTTATAAATCATGCATCGATATGTCGAACGACTTACTGGCGGGTCGGGTGGTGAGGTTAATGCCAGATTATACGCCGACGCCCACCGAGTTGTGGCTAGTGTGTCCAAGTCGTCAGTCGATTACGCCAACAGTAAGGTTGTTGCGTGACCTATTTAGAAGCAAAGCCAACGCGATTCTGTCTCGCTTAACGGAGGAAGGGGTACTTGTGAACGGATCTCGGCGTAGTATTCAACCACGCAACGCTAAGTGATTAGTGTGAGCAATGAAGAGAAGGGGCAATGTTGAATATAATGATATGAATTGAATATGTTATATTTCAGTAAGACGACCTTCAACCTAGGTTTATTCACTTTATAGAATGGAGAACATGAGTGAAACTTCTTAAATTTGGTCTTGGGCTATCACTTTTATTGACCAGTGCTACGTCAAGCGCAGATAGCTTTCAGTTTTTGGTGGGGGTCGACACTGGTAAGTCTTTTGCTGGTGGTATCGAAGGGACAATCTATGACAACTATATCATCGGTGCTCAAGCGAACTTAGATTCTACCGATAGTTATAACTCTGGACCATATTCGCATTCTACGATCAGCGATGCTACTTATACTCAGAAACGTTCAGCACAATACTACACTTTATACACTGGCTATCGGTTCACTAAGTCTGCTGTTGAAGGTTTGGCTATTAAGGTAGGCGTAACACAAATGAGGCTCACAATGAGTGCGGATGTGTATGGGACTGAGAATGGTGACGCTGCATCTGAAGAGTTATATAAAATCAACGAATCTAAACTCTTACCGTTTATCGGCGTTGGTTATCCAATTGCTGAACGTTTGACGTTAAATGTCCACGCGAGTTTTGGTGGATTAGAAATGATTACGGTGGATGGTCAGCAAGAATCTACAGGGATAGATGCCACGAATGTGAGCTTTCTCGTTGGATTTAGGTTCTAAGGCCAACATGCTAGATGTTACAAGATACAAGGATGTAATCGAAACTTGTCTCTGTCTTCTTGAATGAATAAGCCCAAGCACTGCTTGGGCTTATTAGTGGACGGGTTATCTACCGTCCGGTTAGTGTTTCGGGTTGAACAATACCGAGCCGCTATGCCCCTTTAGGTGGCGTAAACGCCATCATATCAAGGACTTTACCAGTGTATTTTTCGATACGAACTAATGACGAGTTCGCCGCACATCCATTAGCGAGGCGAGAGGTGGGAATGTCGCTTGTTAACACGTTCGCACCACCATTGCGACAGATCCCCGTTTCAGGGTCTAAGTCGGGCCAGCCCCCTTCATGGATACATACTGAGCCTTGTTTAATGCCATCGCTCACGAGCGCGCCAACCAACACCTCACCGCGATCGTTATAAGCACGAACCAAATCGCCCGATTGAATACCGCGCGCTTTTGCATCGGCAGTATTGATGGTAATCGGTTCTCGATTAGCAATAGCATACTCGTCGCGAAGCTTGGCATAGTTGAATTGACTGTGTAAACGATGGGCGGCATGCGCCGTCATTAGTTGCAATTCACCTTCTTTGGCCGTGCCACTAAATTCAGTAGGTGGCAGCCAAGTTGGATGAGCTGGGCAATCTTTATAGCCATAGCCTTCAATGGTTTTCGAGTAAATCTCGATACGACCACTTGGTGTACCTAGTGGATTCAAAACCGGGTCTTTTCTAAACTCAGCATGTTGAACGTAAGCCGCGGCCTTCTTATTCATCTTCATTTCAATCAGCTGATTGTCGTCCCAGAACTTCCCAAAGTTTGGCATACGAACCCTTGCAGCACGCCCTCCTTTTTGCGCCGCCTCATAGAACCCTTTAAGCCAATCCATCTCGGTTTTGCCTTCAGTATAGACGTCATGCCCGCCTGTTCTTATTTGCTCTGACATATCAGCAAAAACAGCAAAATCACTTCGTGCTTCACCTTGTGGCTCAACCACTTTTTTCATTGGAACAAGGTGTTGGTTACTGTAGTCACCGGTCATGGTTAAGTCATTACGCTCAAAGGATGTCGTAATGGGCAGCACAATATCGGCATGCTTAGCCGCGGCGGTCCAATAGATCTCTGATATGACAATGAGTTCCGGTTTTTGCCATGCCTTGATCAGGCGGTTAGTGTCTTGGTGATGAGTAAAGTTAGCGCCACCCGCCCACCAAATCATCTTGATATCAGGGAAGGTTAATTCATGTCCGTTGTGTTGATAATTGGCGCCAGGGTTTTCTAGTGCCTCGACGATGCGCGCAACAGGGAATGCATTGACGGCGCCCGAGACTGCCCAGTCGTTACCTGCCGAAGATCCGCCACCAATAGAAGATGAAATCGCTGGCAACACGCCTGCATCACGTGTTGGGTTCCCGCCATTCGAATAATGGTAGGAGAAGCCAAAGCCCCCCCCTGGAAGACCTATTTGGCCTAGCATGGCGGCAAGAGTCGCGATCATCCAGTGACGTTGTTCTCCGTATTGTTGGCGTTGGATTCCCCAACCTGCCATCAACATGGTGCGATTTGAGCTGAAGATATCCGCCAGCAGTTCAAGCTGCTTTGCCGGCACCCCAGTGATGTCCGCTGCCCATTCTGATGTTTTTTCAACACCGTCTTCTTTGCCGAGTAAATAGGCCTCGAATTTGTCGTAACCCGTGGTGTATTTATCAAGGAAGGCTTTATCGTGTTTTCCTTTGCTGACCAGTGAGTGTGCGATGCCGAGCAGCATGGCCACATCAGTCATTGGGCGAGGGGCAATCCATTGGATGTTATCACCGAAGAAATCGATAGTCTCAGAGCGCATTGGGTCAATGGCTATAATGGTTTTTCCCGATTTTTTTAGCTGATGGAAAAACTCTAAGCCAGAGCAGTCCGTTGAGCTCCATGCAATCTTGAGTGTATTGATCGGATTCATGCCCCAAAGGACGACGACATCGCTGCTTTCCAATACGACAGGGTGACTGGTTTGCTGTTCATAGACTTCAATCGACCCCATAACATGCGGCATGATGACTTGCGCAGCACCCGTTGAGTAATCGCCTAAATGTCCAGAATAACCACCCGCCAAGCTCATATAACGTTGCAACAACGTTTGTGCTTTGTGGAGAACCCCTGAAGAGCGCCAGCCGTATGAGCCGGCAAATATAGATTCAGGACCGTTCTCTTTACGAATCCGCATGTGTTGTTCGTGGATGAGCTTGTACGCATCATCCCATGACACTTGAACGTACTCATCTTTACCACGCGTGCCTTTAGGGGCGGTAGGATCGTCTAAATAGCCTTTACGGACCATCGGGTGTTCGATACGTGCTTTTGTGTACACCTGATCAGGGCCAGTAGACTGCAAACTATTGGGAACGGTTTGCGCTAACGCATTCTTGGTAGCAACCAGCTTCCCGTCTTTTACTTCGCATAGCATTGGGCCCATGCGACCAGCGGTCAATACACCCGATCCTCGTTTTGAGGCGGCGGCAGCGGACAGAGGCGTTAGGGAAGTAAAGGCGGCAGCACCTGCTGCCATTGACGTCCCTTTTAGGAATCCGCGACGTGTGATATCAGTCATAGTAATGTCCTTGTTGTTTTAGTGACCAACCACGTCTTTTGCGTGGTTTTGGAAGAATTTAGTTAAGATCTCGAGATCAAGGGCTGAGATATCGGTACGCTCACCCATGCCTTTTGCCACTGGGCCCCAGGCGTTGACCGTGAAATGATTCGAAGGGATCTTGGCATGACAGGTTGAGCAGTAGACATTATCGAGCTCTTCAGCGTAAGCCCACAAAGGATCTGGGCTGCTAAGAACCGGTGCATCGATTTGGGCGGTGAGTACAGCACTGCGCCATTCATTACCATATTCGTCAGCAGCGTAGTCGCCAATTTTAAGCGTATTTTGTCCTTCGTCAGACAGCATGGCGATGATGCTTCGCTTACCCTCAGCCATGTAGAGCACCTGCTCTGCTCCTTTCATCTGGTAACCTGACAATTGGATGGTTCTGACGTCGTCCTTTCTATCGACAACCGCCATTTTGACCGCAGGATTAATGGAGCCGAGATCGCCTAATGAGATCTTAGCGACAGAGTACACTTCCTTTGCATCAACGGTCGTTTGCTCTGCTTTAGCGACGACTCGGTTGTAGGCTTCGCTGTCGAGTTCAGGCTCTGGCGCAAAGTGTGCGACACCTTTGTGGCAATCAATACACGTTTGATTATTGGCAATACCGTATTCGTGCATTTTTGCTGCGTCTTCTGACTGTTCATAATTGTCCATTGCATCGAATGAGTGACATGAACGACAGGTAGCCGAATCGTTAGCTCTTAGTTGAGCCCAGACGGTTTCGGCCATTGCCATGCGGTGTTCTTCATACTTGTCTTCCGTATCAATTTTGCCAGTAACAAATTCGTGGTAAATGTCTTTTGAGGCGCGGATCTTAGTGATCACATAATCGATTGGATCAGAAGGAATATGACAGTCTGAGCATTCCGCGCGAATGCCTTTGGCATTGGTGAAATGAACGGACCCTTGATATTCCTCATAGGGGATTTGCATGGTGTGGCAAGAGATACAAAACTCGGTGCTTGAGGTTTTATGCATGATGGCAGCACTGCCGCCAAAGGTTAACCAACCGATGAGAATACCTACGAGGGTGATGAGTAGTACATGTCTTTTTTTTATATTCATGATGATTTATTAACAACTGTGTCATTTGGTAACTTCTCTTAAAAGTACTCCTTAAGGGGTATCCCTATGATTGATTTGAATCATGATTATTCACTCAAATTTCAATGATTTTTTGTTATGTGGATGAGCTCACTTTTATTTCGTCATTCAAGCCTTCAATCAGGAACCTTGCACCGTCACCATGAGATGACACCTCATCATTAGGATTAAACAGGCCGCAGCTTTTTAGTGACAAGCAACCGCAGCCGATGCAGGTGTCTAGATTATTTCGAAGCCTTTGCATCTCTAGTATTTTTTGATCCAGCGTCGATGCCCAGCGTTTGGACAGCCGTTCCCAATCTCTTTTGTTAGGCTGTCTCGAGTCTGGTAGCGAGGAGAGTGCGGAATGGATCTCATTAAGAGAAACACCCACTTGCTGGGCGGCGCGAATAACAGAGATGGTGCGTAGGGTTGCGGCATGGTAGCGTCGTTGGTTACCATCGGTGCGAATGGAATGAATTAACCCTTTTGATTCATAAAATCGAAGAGCAGAGGCCGCAACACCACTACGTTCTGCCGCTTCACCTATCGTAAAAAAACGGGTTTTCTTCATATGTTAATCTCACTAAATAATCAATTGACTTAAAGTTACCTTTAACTTTTATCCTAGCACAACATTTGCGAGCAATAGGATAAAATATCATGTCGACACATACACCAGCTTACCTAATATGCAGGCGACAGTGGAGGTCTTGCTCAACATTGTTAAGCAAGAAAATCCGGAGCATAAAAATACACTGAGTGAGTTTTCATCCGCAGATATCGACCTCCATCAATCGCTTAGTAAGCGACACACTGGTGTTCAATTTACACTGAAAATAATGGACAACACACGTCTAAACTTCGCACCAACAGTGTTTAATATGTTGTTGAAAAACCTCGTAGATAACGTAGTGCGCTTTACTGAAAACGGTGAGTTCTGTGTCGAAGTGTTGGAGCAATTAATTACCGTGTAAGATTCAGGTTGCGGTATGGGAATGAGCAATGATTTGGACCATGGATTAGGTTTACCAGGCGACCTATCCGTTCCCATGGCGGCCGTGTTTATGCGATTTTTGTCACGACTGCTACTTTATACGGGTTAAATACTACACAGTATGAGCATATATTGTGTATTAATTTGCAGTTGACGGTTAACAGCTAATGGTCAATGGTTAGGGGAATTCAAAATGGTAATAAACATCCGCGGTGTTATGACTGTTGCCTTGGTTTTATCTTCATTGAATGGGTATGCATCAGCATCCAATGTTGCCGACTTTTCAACCTCTCTGGACTATGCGCAAGTCACCAGCGTGGTTGCAACCCAAAGTCGCGATGGTAACTGGTGTTTTGACACAACGGTAAGACACAATGATGAAGGATGGAGGCATTATGCAGATGGTTGGGAAGTCCTCGATTTGGCGGGCAATCAGCTTGGCTACCGTCACCTCGCTCATCCCCACGATAACGAACAACCGTTCACGCGTGGTCTGTGTGGTATATCGATCCCTAAAGAGGTGACGACCGTTGTGGTCCGAGCAAGGTGCAATGTACATGGTTATGGTGGTAAAGCGGTCACAATAGACGTAACGCCGCGTTCCGAGGCGCGCTTTTCTGTCAACAATTAAGAGCGAACCCATTAGGCTAAGAGTCAGGAATCTAGAGTGAGCGAGTCGCCTCACATTGTCATTTAACGAGAAAGGATAATCAAATGTTCAGTCATGTCATGATCGGCACCGATGATATCAAACAAGCGAAGACATTTTACGACGCAGTGATGCACGTATTGGGTTTTGATGAGGGTGTTATTGATGAAAAAGGTCGTTGTATGTACATCAGCCCCACCGGAGTATTGGGATTAACGAACCCAATCAATGGTAGTGGTGCCAGCCATGGGAATGGGATGACTATCGGTTTTTTAGCCAATAGCCCAGAAGTCGTGCATGAATGGCATAAGGTTGGACTTGCTAACGGTGGCACTGAAATAGAGGAGCCACCAGGGGAGAGAGGTACCGGCTCTCGCCGTTTATACATGGCGTATCTGCTCGACCCACAGGGTAATAAAATTTGTGTTACGCATTTTTTGTCGTAGATATAACGTGATTATTTTAAGTTATTAACGCTAACGCAAAAAGGCTCAACCAATGTGAGCCTTTTTGCGTATTAAAATCAGGATTGGCTAGCGATAACAACACGGTTTACATCGATACTCGCGTCTTCCCAGCTGTCTTTATCTATGCTGCCCGTGATGGTAATGCTGTCGTTTGGTGTGACATGTAATCCAGCCCATTTATTGTCGTCAATTTCAATGACAATGGTATTTTTTCCGTCGGTGAATTGATATTCCTCATCCCCTAAAGAATGGGTGATTTTCCCCGTGAGTTCGACCCGTGCATCGTCACGGCTATCCAGTGCCTCTTCCACTGTAGTTTGCACACCTAAACTAGGGCCGTTGAAGCCGTCTTTGGCTGGGAGCGTATTTGCCGCAGCAAGACTAGAAGATAAAATAAGTGTTGTTGCGATAATTACGTTTTTCATAAGTGCCTCTAAGTAGACTGGGTACGTTCTTGATGGTGCTACTATGCATGAGGGGATATTAACGCGGCTTTAAAATAATATTCATAATTCGTTCATGTTGGAAAAAGTCGAATGATATTTTTTGTTTTTATTTTAAGATCTTGATTTAAAATGATTAAATTTTAGTGTTGGCATTTGATGTTTTTTGCATCTTAGGGTTTGAACCCATGTTTACAGGTCTCGCAAACCGTTCCGTCGTCTCCTAAGTCCATTACTTTTCTATCGGATAGATTCTTTACGTGTGGTACCACTATCTAAATTTGAACCTAATACTCCTCAACCCTGCTTGGGTAAGGAGTATTAGTGAGTGCAAAAGCGAGGGAGCGTTAGACCTTGAATCGGCTGATTAAGGTTTCCACTTGCTGATTTAATACCAGAATATTGGCGGACTCTTCTACTTGGCTGTGGCTCAGTGTATTTAGGGCGTTGACGAGATCGTTAATCTTATGAATGTTTTCATTCACACTTTGAATCACGGTGTTTTGTTCACTTGATGAGGTTGAAATTTCAGCATTGTAGCTGCTAATCGTCTCAATCTGTTGATCGAGAGTGCCAAGCATTGCTACTGCATGGTCGACTTGTTGGCGAGTCTCGGCGCAATTTTCCTTGGTATGTTCAATGGAAGTTACAAGACTGTCTGATTTATCTTGTAATGTCGCCAATGCCTTGCCAATTTCAGAGGTGCTGATTTGGGTGCGATTAGCTAGGGCGCGAACCTCATCGGCAACGACCGCAAAACCTCGACCGTGTTCGCCTGCGCGCGCCGCTTCAATGGATGCATTCAGTGCTAACAAGTTAGTTTGTTCAGCGATACTGCCGATCATGTTAACGATAGATTGAATGCTTTGAGTTTCGTTCGCCATGTCGGCAATATCACTGGAGGTGTTGGTGATCTGGAGTTCAAGGTCGATAATATGTTGTTGAGTAGTACTGTTAATTTGCTTCGTTTCATCACTGTAATCGGACGCTTTATGTGCGGCATTAGCTGCGGCACTAGAATGTTGCTCGACGACAACAGATGCGTTTGACAGCTCGTCAATAGCGGTCACGATTTGAGTCGTTTCTAGGGTATGGGTCTCGAGCGTGCTATGTGTGTGTTGGCAACTTGCTTCGATACTTTGCGTCTTGGTTGCGAGTGCCGTTGTTGCCGATTGTACGTCTTGAAGCATGGCCTGTAGCCCATCAATGAATTGGTTAATACTCAGTGCAATATGACCCAAGTCATCATTAGTCTTGACCTCAAGTCGTTGAGTTAAGTCACCATTACCTTTTGCGAGGTCGTGAACAATGGCTTTAAGTGAAACAATGGGTTGATACAGTTTGTTTAAAATTAAGATGACAGCAACTAGCGCGATAAGCACTGCTGCAACAATAATTAGCGTGGATTTCTGGCTTGCGCTAGCCAAGTCAGTCAATGCAATGGACTTGTTGAGTGCAACGACCATCTGCCAAGTGGTTTGGTTACCGAGTTGAATGGGTTTGGAGATGAGTAGGGAATCGATACCAGCGATATTGGTATCAGAAAAAACAGCGGGTTGGCGAATAACGGCCGCGATCTCAGCTGATAACGGAGAATCTTGTACACGAGTTTGCTGGGTAATATCTGGCATGGTTGATGCGATAACCAAGCCTTTGTCATCGATAATAAAAGCGGTCGCTTCGCTGATGTAGTTCAACTCTTCTAGCTTGCGTTGCACATCGTTGAAACGAATATCGGCCATAATGACGCTGTTACTGAGTGAATACATTACGCCAATCATCGGTGTTTGGTCACTTTTGGTAAAAAAGACATCACTAAGTGACAGGCCACGCACTTGTTTGGCATCGTTGTACCAAGGTCGCGTGGTTGGGTCGTATTTACTCTTGATACCGACACCGTTTGGAAACGACTCTGAGGGTTTTGAGGTAAATGATGAGCCATCATCAAATCCCATGACGACTTTGTCGATACCACCAAGCTCAGATGCTAGCAACATGAGCGTTTCATTGGCAATTGCGCCGTTGTTGTTTTGGTACTGTGTGGCCAACGCTGAGACGGTATCGATAGTGCGTTGCACGGTGGTTTCAAGTTCAATGACTTCGTGTGAAAGTGAACTGTCTATCTCAGTCTGAATCCGTTGATTAACTTGACCTTGCAGCATGTTATGCGAAAACAAGCTGGTGACGACGAGTGACAGTGTGGTGGTTAACGTTAACGCTAAGATGAGCTTGGTTTTAAAGCCAAGTGTCTTTTTAAGTGCTCGTGTAGTATTCATTGCAGAATAGACTCCATGTACATCCATTATTCTGGTCGAAATAGGCCTCAACATTGAGGCCCAATAACTGAACTATTTTTAGTTTTGTGGTTAAAGAAGCTCGGTATCACGCGGTGCCCATACTTCCGCAAGGTTCTTTTTCATGTAAAGGTCTTTTATGTTGTTGTAGTACAAATAGAGTGGATTATTATTGGTTTTCTTGCTGTGACATGACTCATAACTCTAAAGTCGAAAGAAATTAACATTATTTTTAAAGCGTAAATTTGCGTGTAATGCTATACATTTCAATAATTTAAATGGAAAATGCATTTTTGTCGTTAATGTGTTGATCGTGTCCTTGATAGAAGTATGATCTGTGTCGCATTTTTCTTATTTGTAATACATTAATATTAATACCACTTCGACGTGCAAGAGCACTCGAATTGCAGCGTGAACATTCGAGTGGAACGTTCATGCGGCAAAGCGCTTTAAAAGCTGGCAGATGTTGAGTTTGTTGGCTGTGGAAATCGTGATTTGAGGTCGTCATCACTTTTCCAAAAAAGAATTGTAGATGTATCCGAGCTTGCTTTATCGAAGCAACTTCTTCCTTTTGGACCCCCAACCGGAAAGGAAAGAGTATTTGGATGACATCTACCTTGATAATAATTAGAGCAATGACATTGTGATTTGCTCAACTCACCCCCGAAGTGATAGTGGTAGTGGATAGTAATCGGCTATTGTTATGGATCTCCGTGTCGTTTTACCCTTGCATTATTACAGGTGATGCAAGGGTTTTTTTTTACTCAATTCGACCTAACTTTATCTTGTTTAATCAAAATCAACCCTCCACTAGTCCTCGAACAAAGCACTGGTAATCAAATATGTCTGACAATAAGCTTACCTTGGTGTCTCTCTGTTACTATTCAATTGTTGTTCAAGGTGGTTAGTCGTGCTGATGTTGCGTCCTAACTTATTGATTATTTGCTTCATAAAGTTGATTTTGTGCATAAATTAATCAATAAGGCGATTTTTAGTGACTAGAGTTACGAATGGTCGGGAAATATGAACCTGATCATAAGTAATACAATAACAGGCTTACTATTGCTGATCCGCATCACGCATTTATTATATTGTAGTACAAATTGGTCATGAAAAAGGTATGGTGGCGATAACTTAAATAACACTTAGAAGGTTTCCCAAGATGGATCTCAATACCCTTATTGTTGGCATCTATTTTCTGTTCTTGATTGCGATAGGATGGATGTTTAGAACGTTTACAAGCACGACCAGTGACTACTTCCGTGGAGGCGGTAGCATGCTTTGGTGGATGGTGGGTGCCACTGCCTTTATGACTCAGTTCAGCGCATGGACATTTACGGGTGCGGCTGGTAAAGCTTTTACCGACGGTTTTGCCGTTGCAATCATTTTTATTGCCAACGCATTCGGCTATTTGATGAACTACTTGTACTTCGCTCCTAAATTCCGTCAACTACGTGTTGTGACGGTTATTGAAGCGATTCGTATGCGTTTTGGTAAAGTGAACGAACAAGTATTTACTTGGTCTGGTATGCCAAACAGTGTTATTTCAGCGGGTATTTGGCTAAATGGTCTTGCCATTATTGCTTCAGGTATTTTTGGGTTTGATATGACAACCACGATCATCCTGACAGGCTTGGTGGTATTAGTTATGTCTGTTACTGGTGGATCTTGGGCGGTTATCGCGTCAGATTTCATGCAGATGGTTATCATCATGGCAGTAACCGTAACGTGTGCTGTTGTGGCGGTTTACCATGGTGGTGGTGTGACACAAATAGTGAATGACTTCCCTACGGACTCGTTCATTACCGGTGACAACCTTAACTACTTGAGCATTTTCAGTATTTGGGCTGTGTTTATCTTCCTTAAACAGTTCAGTATTACGAATAATATGTTGAACTCTTACCGTTACCTCGCGGCAAAAGATTCAAACAATGCGCGTAAAGCGGCGCTTCTCGCGTGTATTCTGATGACAATCGGTCCAATCATTTGGTTCATGCCTTCTTGGTTTATTGCTGGTCAAGGCGTTGATTTAGCCACACAGTACCCAGAAGCAGGCTCGAAAGCCGCTGACTTTGCATACCTATACTTTGTACAAGAATACATGCCTGTCGGTATGGTTGGACTGCTAATTGCTGCGATGTTTGCTGCAACTATGTCGTCAATGGACTCGGGTCTAAACCGTAACTCAGGTATTTTTGTTAAGAACTTCTACGAACCAATCCTACGTCCTCATGCGACAGAGAAAGAGTTAGTGGTTGTATCTAAGCTCACGTCCACGTTCTTCGGTATTTCAATCATTTTGGTTGCGCTTTTCATTAACTCTTTGAAAGGTTTGAGCTTGTTCGACACCATGATGTACGTAGGCGCCTTGATTGGTTTCCCAATGACAATTCCAGCGTTCCTAGGCTTCTTCATTCGTAAGACTCCGGATTGGGCAGGTTGGGGTACGCTTGTTGTCGGTGGTGTTGTGTCTTACTTCGTTGGGTTTGTTATCACAGCGGATATGATTCAAAACTGGTTTGGTCTGAACGAGCTGACTGGTCGTGAATGGTCTGACTTGAAAGTGGCAATTGGCCTTATCGGACATATGGTGTTTACCGGCGGCTTCTTCATCCTATCGACAATGTTCTATAAGCCTTTAACTGAACATCGTGAAAAAGACGTTGATAAATTCTTCAACAACCTTGCTACGCCATTAGTTGCTGAAAGCACAGAGCAGAAGAAACTAGATAATAAACAGCGTCGCATGCTTGGTTCACTGATTGCAGTTGCAGGTGTTGGTGTCATGACGATGTTTGTACTTCCTAACCCGATGTGGGGACGTATGGTCTTCGTATTGTGTGGTGTGATTGTCTTCTCGGTAGGCTTGCTACTGGTTAAAGCAGTTGACGATTCCGTTGAGGATGCAGCAGAAGATAAAACCGTAACAGAAAGCTAATTTACTTCGTAAACATTGCCTACCCAAAGCGGCTGTTCGCAGCCGCTTTTCTAATTATAAAAACAACTCGTCTATTCTATTTTTCAATTTACGTTATTCATTAAAAAATCCCTCTAAAAGAGAACCTTATGAAAAAAAATGTACTCGCTCTGACATTAACGGCAGTCTTTGCAACGACCGCATTGGTTGGTTGTGGCACTAACAACTCTCAAGAATCAAATGAAAAGACTTCAGTGCAAGATAATGTCACTCAAATGGTGCCTTTTAACCAGATTACTCGTGACTACTTGTTACAAACCGAACGTCTAAATATTGTTGATGGTGCGCAAATTGATGTGGTCTCTGAGCAAACGGTAGCGGAATTAAAACAGCAAATAGAAAATGCGCAAGATGGCGCAACCATTGTAATTCCAAATGGCAAGTATTCAGGTTTGGGTCAAACCGTTGTAACAGCTAATAACCTAACACTCGTTGCAGAAAACCCTGGTTCGGTATGGCTTACCGGATTGGTACAGCTTGAACTAAAAGGTAATGGAATTACGGTTGATGGTTTGGTGTTTACTGAGGGTGGTCCAAGCGAGCGATTTGGCGCCATTCGAATGATGGGTAACAGTATTACGTTGCAAAATTCGACCTTTTATTACTTCAATCATGACTACGCGTATGAGCCTGATGAGCGTCGTTCTGAATACCCTAAATACCTCTGGGTATCATTATGGGGTAAAGATGGGAAAGTGATTAATAACCGTTTTGAAGGGAAGCAGAAGCGCGGTACTTTGATTGGCGTACAAAAAGACGATACGCCAGACAATCATTTGATCGCTAACAATATCTTCTTAGACCAAAAGCCAAATCAATTTAATGAATTCGATATCAAAGAAGCCATTCGTTATAACGGGAATAGCTGGGAAGCGATCCGTATTGGTGATTCTAAGTCATCACAATGGGATTCGAGCTCAAAATTTGTTGATAATTTGATGATTGATATGGACGGTGAGCGAGAGCTTATTTCCATAAAGTCGGGCGATAACACCATCTCGGGCAATACAATTTTTGAGAGCACATCGTTGATTTCTTTGCGTCACGGTAAAGGTAACACGGTCGAGAACAACGTAATCCTAGGTAACGAAAAACGCTTAACGGGTGGTATGCGTATTTATGACGAAGACCATGTGATTCGTAATAACTACATTGCCAACACACGCGGACGTGATGGATTGATTGAAGGCAACGCTGATTTGCGTGGCGGTATTGTAATTAATACTGGCATTATTGACGTGAAAAATGACGAGCAATTGGATCAATCAGTTAAGGGTAAAGAACTCAATAAACAATGGACGCCTAAAAACATTGATATTGCTAATAACACCCTAGTGGATACGGAGTGGGGTATTGTATATGGCAACCAAACACACCGTGTCAGCCTATTTAACAACTCTGAGGTTGAGAATATTTACGCGGGTGTAGACGTGAATTTTTCAGGCAATGTTGTCGACAACTCTGAACACCCTGAGTTCGTGAGCGTTCGCGCTGCAAAAGAGCTACCGCTGGTGGGGGCAACGTACAGCAATGAGTTTTATGCAGGAAATGTTGTAGAACGAGAGCAGGTAGGGGAATACTCGATGACGTTACCAGAGAAAACAATGGTTAATGGTCTAAATCAGTATGAAAACGCTGGTGCAGACGTTGAGAAATTGACGGTTGTGACAGCCGAAACTGCGGGTCCAGATTACGTTTTAGAGAACGCGACTAAATAAACACTGTGTGATTCGTACCAAGTAAAATTTGGCAGTGCTAGATAAGCCAGTTCACCGTACTAAGTTCGATTCGACAACAATGCCCACCGGCATCCGGTGGGCATTTTTTATGGATGAAGCACCATGAAGCTGGTTTAATATTCTGATTTATCGTTGTACTCATCTTGTTGCATTGCGTTGCAATCCATCACCTTCCATTATTATTGCAATAATATCGACATCTAAGCGGCTCATAATTAAAAATCGTGGTATCTAAAACGGTCGTTCGCCCGTTTCAGTATTTGATAGAAGCATAATTTCATATGTATCAAAGGTTGGGTGGCTATCTGACAGTTGTTGATCTAGGGACATCGCTTTTTTCTACTCTAAGGAACAGAGGACACATCAATGAATCCATTTTATGACGGTACGTTACATTCTGAAAATATGAGTGTGATATATGCAGGAGTCTGCGTTTTTGTTATTGCGTTCGTCTTCATCATTGACCGATTTACTCGAAAATGAGAACAACACCAATAACTTGATATGCCATATGTACACGCCGCATAGTGATCGAGTCTATCGTCTTATTACGGACAATGACTTGTCGATTCGGGCGTGTACACGATGACTCGATTTCGTCCTTCGGCTTTGGCGCGGTAAAGAGCGATATCCGCCTGAGAGAAAATGTCTTTATCCGTAGTGGGCAGTACGATCGAGGTGATTCCCATACTGATGGTCATTGAAATGGAGTGATTGTCGTAATTAAAGCATTGTGCGGCCGTTGCTTGTTTGATTCGCTGTGCGATCTTTTCTGCTTTCGATGCATGGGTATTTGGCAAGAGTAATGCAAACTCTTCACCGCCCATCCGTGCTAAAACGTCTGATTTCCGAATCAATTGCTGCATGAGTTTTACAAAAGAAACTAATATGAAATCACCCGCCTGATGCCCGAAGGTATCGTTCACGTTTTTGAAAAAGTCGATATCAATGAGCGCCAGCTGCGACAGATGGTCATCGGTCCTTTTGGAGTGGATGAGTGAATTGAGGGTGTGGAAAAAAAAGCGACGATTGGCAATCCCAGTAAGACTGTCTGTTTCACTCTGCTCTCGCAGTTGTGTTTCTAGACGGTAATGTTCCGAGATATTTCGAACTAACCAAAGTACGACCCTATGTCCATGATAAGTAAAACTTAATGGACAAATTTTCCCTTCAAAGCGAAGCAAGCCGAGTGGCAAAGGTTTTTCGTTGAGACCATTTACGTCGTCAGCAGATAAATCATATTCAACCGTGCGAACTTTGTTTTGGTTAAGAGATGCCATTATTTCACTGGCAAACCAGTTTGCTTTATCTGTAGGAAGAACGTCGAAAAGTGAACGCCCAATCAAGGCTTTACCGTTATGATAAGACTGGGTGTCTGTCCCCCCTAGTACATCGACATAAACGCCATTTTCGCTCAATACAAATGCTGGGTCAGGTAGGCAAGACAAGACCTCATACAGCTGCTCTGGTTGAGTAATCATACCTATCCCTATAGCATGATATTGATTTGATTATTAATCATAGCTGAAATCTCACTGGTAGGATGAGATGATAATTAAAGATTAAAGATTAAAGATTAAAGATTAAAGATTAAAGATTAAAGATAGGCCTTGGTGTTGAATGCCAATGGCCGACATCATGGGAGGTCGACCTATTTGGTGCTCTCGTCTTCTAAAAGTACGACACGAAACGATCGGCATGTCGAAACAATTTAAGGTTCATCATCATGCATTTCTGTTCTAGCAAGTGGTTCGTCGAGTGAATCATCCGCTTGGTAGTCGTCGTCATTCTGAGACTCGCTTTCCGTCGCGGATAGTTTTTTCCCATTTAATGTGTGAAACCTTCGTCTATCGCGGGCAAGATGAGTGTATTTTATCCAAGCTTTTTCGAGTTTAGTCTCGGCTTTTTTTTCGTCACAAGTGACAAGCAAAAAATGACGCTCAAGGTCAGTTTCAGGAGCAATATCACCGCATTCTAATTGATTCATAGTGTCGCCATAACGAATCAAAATCTCCTCTTCTGCTAATGTAAAGTCGCCAGATTTTGCAAACCCGCGTCGAAACTTTTTATTGTCGTAAAATGGCCTCTTGCCAAGACGAAAATCCATATCAGACATAATAACCTCGTGTAATCATGTTAAGCATTTGACACTGCCCTAGTATAGAAAGCGCCGAAGAATTTGCAGGTTTTTTAACCTGCAATTTTTGCCTCAATACAATGAGCAATCCATAACACATTGGCGAGCCATTACTTTTCATTTTTCTCTTTAAAAAAATATGACATAACGATGAATTTTTAGATTACGTCGGAGGGCAGATACACTTCCGAAAATGGCGAGTTTTATGAGTGATGTGCGTTACACTTGTGGTATTCACAACCAAGGGATGTTCAACATGTCCATTGGTATATCGATTGAAAGGAGCCAAGCAATGGAAGCGAAAATTCGAGAGCAATATCGCGCCGCTCGACTCTCTAGGGATCGCCGGTTTGATGGTCAGTTTTTTGTGGCAGTGAAAACCACTGGGATATTTTGTCGCCCGATTTGCCCTGCTAACCCACCTAAAGAAGAGAATGTAGACTATTTTTCTAACGCAGCGATGGCATTGCAGGCCGGCTATCGCCCTTGTCTACGTTGTAGGCCAGATAGTGCGCCGAGTTCTTGGGCATGGCAAGGTATCGAGACCACCTTTAAGCGTGCTTTAGAGCTTATTGAGCAAGGTGCGTTACAACATAATGGGGTTGAACACTTGGCCGCAAGGTTGGGGATCAGTAGCCGTTATCTTAGGCAGGTTTTTGAACAGCATCTTGGAATGCCGCCTAAGAAATATGCGCAATATCAGCAATTGATGTTTGCAAAACAACTACTACATAGCAGCTCAATGAGTGTGACAGATATTGGGTTTGCTTGTGGCTTCAATAGTACGCGTCGTTTTAATGATGCTTTTCAAAAATTATTGAAGCTAAACCCGTCTGATTTAAGGCGGACGCGCACTTTGAATAGCCGGCACAATCAGCTATCGCTTGCCTACCGAGGTGCCTATGATTGGCAAGGTTTATTGGCATTTTATCAACGACGCGCGATTAGCGGTGTTGAGTTGGTCACCGACCAAGCTTATGAGCGATACGTGGAACTAAACGGAGCGTTGGGTTGGTTTAAAGTCGTTGCAGATTTTGAAAACAAACAAACAGTACAAGTAGAGTTTGATATTGAAGATGTCACTCAATTGTATTCAATGGTGAGTAATATTAGGCGAGTCTTTGACCTTAATACTGATCTATCGGTTATAGAGGCACACTTGCTCAACGCCGACCCGAACCTTGTTAAATACAGTGGTATTCGTATTCCGGGTATTTGGTCAACATGGGAAGCGGGAGTGAGAGCGGTCATTGGGCAACAAGTATCGGTTAAAGCAGCTATCGGGCAAGTAAATTTGCTAAACCAAACCTTGAGTCGAACCGTTTCAGGACAACTCGTATTTCCGACCCCCCGTTGCGTAGACGATAGCGATCTCAGCTTTTTGCGAATGCCTCAAAGTCGCAAAGACACATTGTCGCGTCTAGCCGCTTCATTGATTGCAGATGATACGCTGGACCCCGACAAATGGTTGACATTGAAAGGTGTCGGGCCATGGACCGTCAATTATGCAAAATTACGTGGTCAGTCACAGCCTGATTTATTGTTGAAAACAGATTTGGTCGTTAAAAAATACACAGATAATCACCCTTCGTGTGAAGACAGTCGAGTATCACCCTGGGGGAGCTATGCGACCCTACATTGCTGGAGCCAAGCATCATGATATTTTATACGATAGTTAATAGCCCTCTAGGTCAAGTTACTATCCAAGCAACGGATCAAGGACTCACTGGCCTTTGGTTTGAGGAACAGACAACACAACCGAATGAACTCGGAGAAGAACGAGCAACTCACCCTGTATTGCTTTTAACGAAGCAACAATTAGGTGAATATTTTTCCGGAGATAGAAAAACCTTTGATGTGCCGCTCGCCGCTATAGGTACGCCTTTTCAAAACCAAGTCTGGAAAGCGTTGTGTGACGTACCTTTTGGGCAGGCCATCAGCTATCAAGAGTTAGCGGAACGAATCGGAAATCCAAAAGCCGTCAGGGCCGTTGGCTCTGCAAATGGAAAAAATCCCATTTCAGTGATTGTTCCGTGTCATCGTGTTATAGGGAAAAGCGGTCAGTTAACGGGCTATGCGGGTGGAGTGGAACGCAAGAAAGCCTTGTTAAAACTCGAGAATATGTCGCTAACAACCACGGAATGATTCATAGATAAAGTGGCGTTTTGTTAAACAATTGTCAGTTTATAAACTAAGGTGTTAGGTGATGGAAATTAATTGGCTAATCTTAGTGATAGGTTGCATATTTATTTTTGCAGAACGATATGTTTTAGCATATTGCATTTTGCATTTTGCAAAATGAAATGCAAAATGCAAAGGCTATATGAGCGCAGGTTGTTTTTTGTCGTGATTAATCGCGGTTTAGAGGCTAATTAGCACGATTTAAAAGTTGGCACGCTACATGCATATATAATTGTGACCCTTTTTAAGCCGAGGGTCACCTAGCCAACTGACGTTGTTAGTGAACACCTCTTGTTCACAAATGTATATAGCCAGTCACCTTACTTTGTGGCTGGCTTTTTTTCTTTTAGCTTCGTCACTTATTCCAACGTTATAGTTTGTTCTTCAGCACATTTATCATAACAACTTGGTTTACGTGGGCAACCAGCACCGCGTGAACAAATGAGTCGTGCCTCGCTATCAATGCCTCGCTCTATCCAATTAATGTTGAGTATTTTCGAAATTGTAGTCAGGTCTTTTTTAATACTCTTAGGAATAATCGCACTGCCACCGCTGTTGACACATAAATTCTTCAGTTCATTTGCAATGTCTAATGCGTTACCGCCTTGTGCGTCAATAGCAGGGTTAAGGTCAATGCCTGCGCAAAGGACACGATTGTTACCTGCGGGGTCGGTCATGTTGACCGACTCACAACAATAAATTCTTGGCTCATCGCCTACGTTGAGAATGGATAACTGAGCAGACGAACCATGACGAGGCTCCGACAGGCGTCTAAACACAGCCCAGTGTTGACAAGGGTCGTTCACCATTCTCATGTTACCCCACGGAAGCGGAATTCCGTTTCCGCGGTATACCGCTTTTAGTTTTCCGGGTCCATAAGCATCGAAATAATGCCAATGCGGATAAGGTGACACGACGGTCATGCGACGCATAGCAACCGAAGGAGAAACCCCTGCATGTTTGTGAGCATCAATTTCATAACCACAACGATCTAAAAGTTGCCGGAAGGGCACTTTAGGGCACAGTAGCGCACCAGCAAAGAAGCTGGACTCAAAATCTCGCCAAGCTTGTAATATATCCTGTGAATTTAATGCCGATGTCGAGGGGGATCCGCTAGCATCTTCCCAGCTATTATGATGACCCACACTCAGTACGCTCTTTAAGCCATCTTCACTGTGCAGCACTCGATGGCCGATATAAACCGCAAGATCATATTTTAAGCGAGTGGGATAAGCCTTTAAAATCTCATTGAGATAAATCGTCCCCGGTGGCTCGAAGAAAGAGGTGACGAGTTGTTTGGCGTTAATACCAAGCTCATCGACGACATCTTTTGGTGTGCGATTGACCCATTGAACACGTAAACCAAGATCCCTCGCAATATCGATGAGATCTTCAACGGAAAGATTAAGACGTTTTCGCCCGACTTCTTCCGCTGCACGCTCCAAGTCTGGAAAATGGTTTTGCAAACTTTCCTGATGTGCTCGGATTAGAAGATGGGCAAATTGACGTCCTGTGATTCCCGTTTGTGACAACATCTCTGGAATCGCAATTTGTAAAATGTCGTTGGAGAATAGAAAACTAGGTTCGAGTGCCATGCCGCTGATGCCACCTCGGTTGCCTCTGACTGGTGTGATCTCTTCTTGCTCAGGTTCACTATCAAGAAACCATGCGGGATTTTTCTGAAACACCTCAGCAATGACCTCTAGCATATCAATACTAGGTACACGCTTGCCTCGCTCTATCATTGATAGGTACGAAACCGATGGGGCGCACTCCGGGTTGACTCGAATGCAGCGTGTTGACAAATCTTCCATCGTTAAATGGTTACGTTTTCTAAGGTTTCTAATCTTGGTACCCAAAAAATGGGACTGTCGAATTAAGCTTTTTGATAACGGCATTTTGTAAAATTCACACTGTAAAATTTTTGTTGTGAAATTGTAGCTAAAAAAGCGTTAGTCTACATAGTAAGCAAGATCACAAAACGAATATAAATTTAAACATCTGTTTAGTGCATTTGCTCCATTTTGATTTAGCGGCGACAAAAGGACGATAATTATGAACATGCTGACATTCGATAAGACAGAATTACACAGAAACCACTCAACGTTTATCGCAGAAGCTGTGTTCGCCGTGGAAATGGTTAAAGCCGATGAGCAGTTAGAAAAACAAAAAATGGCAAAACAACTGCTTGATACTTTGTTTCCGCTTGAAAGCGGCTCACATGAGGATGTAGTGAGTTACGAGATTGATTATCGACATGTTCTTGCGTATTTCAAAAACGGTGAACACAGTGGGCTAAAACGCGCCAAGCATTTTATCGCGTTTTTGGGCGATAAATGTTCACCGGAATCAATATTGTTTCGTGATGAAAGTGGCACTCATGTTGAAGTCATGATCGGTAGTCGCAGAGGTACCGGTTCCTTAGAGCTTGTAGAGATAAATGACGTACAACTTGAAACGTGCACGACATTCAGTCGAACAGAGCATGCCCATGCCTCTGGAATTCGACATTGGGTGAGTTTGGTTCAAGGTGATGAACAGGGCCGTCCAAGGGCAAGCAGCGAAGATAAAGAATACACCGCTAAAAATGGCGACGATTATACTCTGAATTTTAGTTTTGCGTACTAAGGGTACTGACGTACAACACGCAATGTGACAGCCAATATTGTACTTTTTGATTGAATACTGCCGATTATCAATAAATGGCCTTCCTGTTTTGGGGAGGCCTTTTTGTTGTGGAGGCCGCTAAATGTGGGTGATGTTAGAGTAGGCTGTCTAATCAACGTCTTGATAGGTTAAAAAATACCGTGTGACTTGTCCGGTTGATATGCATTTTATTTGAATTTTAAGTCATTTTTTGGCGTGATTTTGTAAAATTAACACTGTGAAATTTTTGTTGTGAAATTGTTTTTAAAAAGTGTGTAGTCTAGGTGGTAAGCAAAACGACAACGAACGACAGTAGACACCGTTGTTGGAACCTTTGCTTAGTAGGGATGAATTTGCCGTAGAAGGAAGAGACTATGAACATGCTGACATTCGATAAGACAAAACAAAATAACCCTATAACATTTATCGCCGAAGCCGTGTTTGCCGTGGAAATGGTCAAATCTGATGAGCAATCAAAAAAACAAGAAAAGGCAAAGCAACTGTTAGACACGTTGTTCCCATTAGATAACGGGTCGCACGAAGGTGTGGTGAGTTACGAGATAGACTATCGACACGTGCAAGCCTATTTCAAAAATGGTCAGCACAGTGGCCTCAAACATGCCAAACATTTTATCGCTTATACCGGTGACAAATGCGCTCCGCAATCCATATTATTTCGTGATGAAAGTGGTACTCATGTTGAAGTTGCGATGGGATTTCGTAAGGGGACGGGATACCTTGAGTTGGTGAGTATTGATGACGTACAGCTCGAGACTTGTACTACATTTGGCCATAGTGAGCGCTCATTGACATCGGGAATTCGACATTGGGTAAGTTTGGTTCAAGGCGATGGAAAGGGTAAGCCGAGAGCATGCAGTGAGGTCAAAGAATATACGGCGAAAAATGGTGATGATTATACGTTGAGTTATCAAATCGTATTTTAATGTGCCACTCGCAGCAAGTTACTTATCCATTGATTGTTGAGTATTTTATTGCGTAATACTAAGAGCGGCGAGCAATACGTAATTTGTACAGTAATAAATGACTAAACAACCAAGATGGATAGTATATTTGCCTCCCTGTTAAAGGGGGGCTTTTTTATTTTCACCAATCAAAGCTTTTCACATACCCGCAAGTCGACTAATCTTACGGAGCATCAGTTACGTGCCCGTTCCGCAGTGTTCTTGCGCCCTATATACTTAAAACACAATTAGTTAGCCATTATGTTAAAGCGTTTTGTTACTAATCTTAAGCGTCCCTTGCCACTTCATGTACACATCACCTTGATGTTTGTTGCGTTGGTCATTGTCATCTGTGGTGTGCAAATTTGGATTACGCAGGCAAGTTTGAACAAGGTCTTACTCAACGCCAATGAAAACTTATTTGAGCGAATTACCAGTGAGGCAAGAACGGATTTAAATTACCAATTTTCTCCAGTTTTTACGACGGTGGATACCTATTCGTCCACCGCGCTAGTAAGAGAAAATGACGCACAAGCCAGATTTTCATTTGCGCCTGAGCTTATTTCACAATTGCATACCAACCGATTCCTCACATTATTCGTGGTTGGTTACCCCAATGGTGATTGGTTTACTGTGGTCCGTATTACCAATGAACGTTTGCGTCATCTTATGCAGCTTAGTCCAAGTGCAGAATTTGCAGCGTTAAGTTTTGATGCCAAAAGCAACCTCATAGAAAGAAGAGCCTATAATGCACAGCAGGTGCACTTATCAAGCGTGACCATACCTTACAACAATATTGATATTAGGCGTTCTGTTTGGTATCGAAATGCGGCGACAACGAAAACTCAAGTATCTGAACCGTATTTCATGCCTATTATAGGGCAAAGTGGTATCTCTATTTTTCGACGTGCAACAAACGGAGCCGTATTTGGTGCTGACCTAACCCTGAGTCAGGTGTCGAAAGTACTTCAAGATGCGACAGAAGCAAGAAATGCGCTTCGCTTATTGTATGACGATGAAGGGCATGTGTATGGCTTTAGTCAGCCCGAGCTGTTTGACGTCAGAGATGCTATTCGAAGCACGAGCACACTCACTGTTGATGATATTGTCCACCCATTGATCAATAAAACCTTGCGGCATAGAAAATTCGGTGAACCCGCGAGAGAGGTTCAATACAGGGGCGAGAGATGGGTGGTGAAAGTCGATCGATTTGAAGGGACAGATCAACAAAATTTCAACCTAGCGATGGCGGTAAAAGCAGATCAGTTACTGAAAGATGCGAATAGTGTCGCTCGGTATTCTTTAGTGGGTTCGTTTATTGCGTTGTTGTTCGCGTTACCGTGCATCTATTACATGTCTCAGTGGTTGGCAAAACCTATACGCCAGGCCAGTGAGAAAGCAAAATCAATTCAACATTTTAGATTCAATGATGGTTCTCAAAATACATCCCAAGTAGCTGAAATAAAAGAAATGTCTGACTCGTTCTCAGCAATGCAATCCACGATTCGGCGTTTTTTATCCCTCACCAATTCAATGGCAAAAGAATATGATCTAGACCGATTGCTTGCACTAGTCTGCAGTGAAACCGCTGAGGCAACTCATGCGAACAGTACCTATATTTACCTTCTAAATAATGAGGAAACGTTGCTTGAACTTCGTTTCATTAAGCTAAAAAATCATGATGATATTGAGCTTGCAGCCGTTCCGCCTTTGCGACTGAATGATCCGTTACTACAAGGCGATTTGGAGCAATTTTTCAGACAAAAAAAATCGGTTTACGTACCGCATGATGAAGTCAGTAAACTCGTAAAAAGAGATAGCGAAACAGACAGTGTTTTGTTCATCCCTCTTATTGACCGACAACAAAAAGTGATAGGGGCGTTAGGGCTCGGTTTTGATAAAGCACATGAAGATTTTGTGTTGATGGAAAACCTTGAATATATTGAAACGCTTGCTGCTTATGCCTCGGTGACTATCGAGACACAGGCGATGCTGGCAAGTCAGAAAGCGCTATTGGATTCGTTTATTCAAGTCATGGCGGAAGCGATTGATACCAAATCACCTTATACCGGCAACCACTGCCAGCGTGTCCCTGTGCTCACTGAGATGTTAACACTGGCTGCGCAACAGCAGGAAAAAGGGCCGTTTGAGGCCTTTTCAATGACCAAAGAACAATGGGAAGAGCTGCATGTCGCCGCTTGGTTGCATGACTGCGGAAAAGTGACTACACCAGAACATGTCATCGACAAAGCGACCAAACTAGAAACGATTTATAACCGTATTCATGAGGTACGGATGCGGTTTGAAATACTTAAGCGAGACGCTGAGTTGAGTATGTACAAACACTATTCAACCATCAATTTAACGTCAGAGCAATGGCAGGAGTTGGAGGCGAAGAAACAGCAAATAGATGACGATTTCGCCATCATCGCGAAAGCGAATACCGGTGATGAGTACCTCACCACCGAAGCTCTAGAGCGAATCAATGCCATCGCAAAACAAACATGGACAGCAACGATTGATTCTCGCTTAGGGTTATCGTGGGAAGAGTTATCCCGGTATGACACGTCAGTATCGATAGTCGGCAACAAAGAATCGATATTAAGCGATGGTGTGCAGCATCTGGTAGCGTGGGAAAAAGATCCAGAAAGAGAGCCTAGGTTTGTTATTAAGCCTGGCGAGCATCAAAATAACTTGGGTGAGCTCTATAACTTATCGGTGCGCAAAGGCACGTTAAATGAAGAAGAGCGTTATATCATCAATAGTCACATGATTGCGACATTAAGAATGCTGGAACGTTTGCCCTTTCCTAAGCACATGACCAATGTTCCTTTGTTAGCAGGCAGTCACCACGAAAGGATTGATGGAAAAGGGTATCCATTAGGGTTAGTTGCAAGCGAACTTCCTGTCGCCGCCAGAGCAATGGCGATTGCCGATGTATTTGAGGCATTGACGAGTCAAGACCGACCTTATAAGCAACCTAAAAAGTTGTCAGAAACCTTGGCGATTATGAGGATTATGGTGAATGATGGCCATTTAGATGGTGCCCTTTTTGAGTTGTTCCTGACATCTAACGTCTATTTAGATTACGCGCAAGTGCATATCAAACTTGAACAGATAGACGTCAAGGATGTACAACCCTATTTATCGACGAAGAAAGTGTGAAATAGAGAAAGCTAACCTATTCTTCTTATTATCATAATAATAATCAGGGAAGGCTTAATGGCTGAGGGAAATAAGTGGTGGAGTTGGTCTAGGTTAAGGTATCCACTGCACGTTCACATTACTAGCCTGTTCTTAGCCATTATTCTCACGGTTTGTGGGGTACAAATTTGGTTAACTCAAAATGGATTGAGTCAGGTCTTGTTAGATGCGAATGAACATCTGTTTGATCGTATTGCTAAAGAGACACAATCCAATTTAGCCATTCATTATCAGCCGGCATTAGCTATCGTGGAAGCCTTGTCTCAAGGAGAATTATCTCGGCATCAAGATGCTAATGAGCGACTCGGTGCTATGCCTGAGATGATCAGCCTTCTCTCATCAAGCCCCTATGTATTATCTTATTCTATGGTCTTTCCTAGTGGCGATTTTCTCATTGCTTTCCAACCCTATAACCCAATGATGCGAGCGGCATTAAAGGTTAAGCCTGAAACGAAGTTTATTGTATTTAACTACTCGAACGCTGATAACCGGTTGATGAGTTACGAGTTCGATAATACGTATCAAGTGGTTAAGACAGAATTAAGGACTAAGTTGCATTTTATTCCACAAGACCAACAATGGTACAAGGATGCAATTAGGGATGAATTGTTACTTTCAGATCCTTATTATTTCCCGTTGGTTGATAAAATAGGAACGACATTTTCTAAACGAGCGGCCAATGGCGTTGTGATTGCTGCGGACCTTACTCTTGAACAAATATCGAGTGTCTTGGCTGAATCGGTCACAAGAAAATCTTCTTTTCGAGTGCTATTTGATGGAAGTTACCGATTATATGCTTACAGCAATCCAACACTCATTGATGTTGAGGAGGACTTGCGCAAGAGTGGTTATTTACACCTTGATGATATTGCTAATCCCGTCGTGAAAGAGGCGGTATCCAAAATAGGTTTGGTGGTAGGCCGCTCCGTTCAATTTGAGGCTTTAGGTGAGACATGGATTGGTCGAATAGAACGGTCCCCAAGCCATTCTGGACATAACCTGTATTTATTGATGGTGGTGAAATCGAATGAATTGCTTGGGAAATCACAAGCTATCGCAAAAACGTCTATTTATGCCTCATTGATTGTTTTATGTGTTGCGCTTCCCTTTGTTTATGCCATTGCTCAACGCATATCTAATCCGATCAAAATCGCTACGGAGCGAGCGCGACGAATAGAGCGATTTGATTTTAACCTTGGTGATGTGAAAGGTTCTTATATTAAGGAGATACACGAACTTTCTCAGTCGTTGTATGCAATGCAGCAAACCATTGCCAGTTTCTTAGCGCTCACCAAAAATATCGCCAAGGTTCAAGATCTTGAAAGGTTACTGGAATTACTGAGTAGCGAAGCATTGCAATCGACAGGCGCGACCGTCAGTTATCTTTATCTTTGCGACGCCAGTACGAATTTGAAGCCACATTGCGTGTTAACGAAAAGCGGTGATGTCCTCGATGTCGATTCGTTGAAGGCTATTGACATAAATGATTCAGAATTAGAAGCATTTAGATATCGTGTTCTCACCAATAAGCAGCCGTTTGTGTACGAATATCACGCAGCTCAAGCACTAATAGATGGTATGTCAAAAGATGAGTCATTTCTTTTTATTCCGTTGTTTGATAGACGCGAGCACTTATTAGGTGGTTTTGGGTTGCTGGTGGATTCAGCAACGATTGATGACCTTCTCAAACGCAAAGGGCCGTACATTGATGCTTTAGCAGAGTATGCGTCGGTAGCGATTGAAACGAAGCAGATACTCGAAGACCAAAAAGCGCTCATGCAGTCATTTATCGAGGTGATGGCTGGGGCGGTGGATACCAAGTCACCATATACCGGAAATCATTGCCAACGAGTGCCCGTGTTGACGGAAATGTTGACACAAGCGGCAGTCAATTCTCAGTCTGAGGCTTTTAATGATTTTACACTCAGCGAAGATCAATGGCAGGAGTTGCATTTAGCGGCATGGTTACATGATTGTGGAAAGGTCACGACGCCGGAACATGTTGTAGATAAAGCAACGAAGCTAGAAACAATTTATAACCGAATCCATGAGGTTCGCACTCGTTTTGAAGTATTAAAGCGCGATGCTCATATTGCAACGATGTCGAATGCGTTGGGTAGGCCATTAGAGGGGCAATATAAGCAGAGCCTAGAGAAAGAGTGGCGGCAGTTGGACGACGATTTTTCTTTTATTGCTCAAATCAATCTTGGTGGCGAGTTCCTTGACGACGACGCGATTGCTCGTTTGCACGTTGTTGCTCAAAAGCAGTGGAAAAAAACAATAGATGAACGCTTAGGGCTTTCTTGGGAAGAGCGCAGCCGCTACGGTGACGAAGCGTTTGAACCTGGAGCAAGTGAGTCTGTACTGGTCGATGCAAGTGCACACAATGTGCCATGGAAGCGACAGTTGGCTTCTGACAAGCGCTTTAATTTGAAGAAGCCAGATTATCAAAACAGATTGGGTGAGGTGTATAATTTATCTATTAAGAGAGGGACGTTGAATGATGAAGAACGCTATATCATTAACAACCATATTGTAGAAACCATAAAGATGCTAGAGAGCTTACCGTTTCCTAAATCAATGAGTAATGTGCCGAGTATTGCTGGCGGACATCATGAAAAAATAGATGGAACAGGATACCCACTTGGGCTCAAAGGTGAAGATATGCCGGTAACTGCACGGATTATGGCACTTGCCGATGTTTTTGAGGCATTAACCAGTGCGGATAGGCCGTACAAGACCCCAAAAACACTTTCAGAATCTCTGCGTATTATGTCTTTCATGGTAAAAGACAATCACTTAGATCAATCGTTATTTACGTTGTTTTTAGAGTCCGGTGTTTACTTAGTCTTTGCTGAAAAATTCTTAAAAGCCAGTCAAATTGATGACGTCAATATTGCGGATTATTTATAAATGTCTGCAAGGTTATTGCACGTGGTAATTGGGGGAATGAGATTGAGCGCATGCTCAATGCATGTGCTGGCAATAGATCGATTTGTAAGTAATGGTATTTTTATAAAACGCTGATGCAGCTTTGGTTAAATTGTGGACCAAAACTGTATTACTGCGGGTAAGCTAATTAATTTAGAAAAACGAAAAACTATATTATCTCGGAACAATGTCATCTCGAGAAATAGCATCACCTAAAGTACAATATTATTAATAAAAACAATATTGTACGATGGTGTATGTTTGTTAGAACGGCATGACACGATTGCGGCCGGTGCGTTTTGCATCGTATAGTTGTTTGTCTGCTCTGCCGACTAGGTCTTCGTAGGTATCTCCTTCTGCAAACTCAGCAACACCAAAAGAAGCCGTCACATTGCCCATTTTATTGCCTGTTTTTCGATCGGTAATGGCCATTTTTTCTATCGACAATCGAACCGCTTCTGCCATTTGGCGAGCCACACGCAACGATTTGTTTGGCACAATCAGGGCAAACTCCTCACCACCAAAACGGTAGGCACTGATGCCTCCCTTGCAGGCTTGTTTAAGGCGCTGAGCAATACCTTTTAAGATGGTGTCTCCAAATAGATGCCCAAGATCATCGTTGAACTTCTTAAAGTGGTCAATATCGAGAAAAATCAGGCTCATTGGCTGCTTGGCATCGCAAAACATCGTTAGATCAGTGTCAAAGGCACCACGGTTATAAATGGACGTCAAACTATCAAACATGGCATTGCACTGTACTTTTGCTAGCTGTGTTTTAAGGCGACTGATTTCGTCACTGGCATTTTTAAGTTGATTGTGAATAAAGTCAGTTGAGTGCCGAATATCATTCGCATCATCGACAAGATCCTGTATCAGCGGCATGACTTCATCCAGTGTTGGATTATTGTTAGCATCGATGCTGGAACTAATGTCATCAAAGCTTTTGCTTAAGATCTTCGAAAAGTCAGAGGTATCTGAAATGGCGTCGGTCATTGAGCTGGAGACTTCAGTGACCAATGCTTCCAAGTTTGTTTTCAAGTGAGTTAGATCTACCGTCGCTTTGCCAGATATGTGTTCTCGATATAACTCGACGGAACGAACGGGCGGCAACACATTATGCTCGATAAGAAGAGAGTCCACTTCATGGTTTAGCTCTGGAATCGTTTGTTCAACGTAGGTGTACCACAAAGCATAATTGGCAGGCGTCGCAGGCACATGGTGTTTAACCATCAGTGGTACTGCTTTTTTCAGATTCGCGGCTGATTTTTGGAAATCGTTTTTTTTCATGGTTTCTTACTGGTCCCTAACACATTTTTCCATTTGCGAATTGTTTGAATGTGACAAGTACAGATTGACAATGCGCTGCTCTAGGTTGTGATTATCTAATGAGTTCTTTAATTTGTCACTTTTGATTACTCAGTTTTTGAAAATGGGCCTCATTTTTGATTCAAAAGCTTGGTGTTTACCCTGTTTTATTCTTTTATTTATTGATGCTAATTATTGTAAATTGAGGATGAAGACAATATTTGGATTGGAAGTAATAAAGTCGGGTTTATCAAATTATGGAATCATTTTGACATAAACGACAATTATCCAAGATAAACTGCACGCTGTTGTCTGTATTTATCTATCATTGACATTAAGGACTGTTTATAAGGAGTATTCATGCAGTTATCGATATATCAGGTAAATGCATTTACTAGCGAACCCTTTAAGGGGAACCCCGCTGGTGTTTGTATTACAGAGTCACCATTACCGGCATCATTGATGTTGTCTATTGCCAAGGAAATGGCGATATCAGAAACTGCGTTTTTGTCACTTTCTGATAATCGACTCCGTTGGTTTACGCCCAAGGTTGAAGTGGCGTTATGTGGCCATGGAACATTAGCCACAGTCAAAGTCATGGACGAAAAAGGCTTACTTGACGCAGACGGTAAGGTTACCTTCCACACCTTATCGGGTGATCTTCATGCGCAGAAAACAGGTGAACGTATCTCGCTCGACTTTCCTTTATATCGTGCAGAAGAAGCCTCAAAAAATACACAACATAAATGTGAAGCGTTAGGGCTAAAACAAGATGATGTGGTGTTCTGGGGAGAATTTGAGGGAGGGAAAGATTTTGTCGTATTGAAGCATGAAGAACATTTGCGTCAGGTTACACCAAATTATCACCAGCTCGTGGCATGCGAAGGTCGCGCGATGGTGCTTACCGCACAATCGAACCGTACCGACATTGATTTTATTGCCCGTTATTTTGCTCCATGGGTTGGTGTTGATGAAGACCCAGTGACCGGTTCAGCGTATTGCGCATTGGCGCCTTACTGGGCTAAGCAACTAAATAAATGCTCACTTGTCGGTTACCAAGCCTCAGAGCGTGGTGGCTATGTCGCGATGATGCTGAAAGAAGATAGAATTGAGTTGACCGGTCAGGCCGTCACGTTGATCCGTGGTGAAATCAGTGTCTGATAATACAGTGCTTGATAAAACTATGTTCAATGAAAGCCCATTGAATGAAACTGAGCTTAATGAGGCCGCATTTAACGAGACTTGGAAGCCCGAATTACTGAGATTTATTCAACAGGAAATGGTGACGGATGCGGCACATGATATTCAACATGTTGCTAGAGTGGTAAATACTGCGACCCGCCTTTCTGAGACAGAAGGTGGCGATTTATATGTCGTGCTTCCAGCGGCATATCTGCACGATTGCTTCACTTACCCCAAAGACCATCCTGACAGAAAACACAGCGCTTTTATCGCCGCGGATAAAGCCTGCGAATTTTTATCGAGTATTCATTACCCAAATCAGTATTTAAACGCTATTCATCACGCCATCGTTGCACACAGTTATTCTGCAAATGTGGCACCGACTACGCGTGAAGCCATGATCGTGCAAGATGCCGATCGGCTTGATGCGTTGGGGGCGATTGGGATAACACGTTGTATTCAAGTATCGGCGAGTTTACAGCGAACCCTGTATTCAAATGACGATCCATTTTGTCGTGAGAGAGCCCCCGACGATAGTCAGTTTACGCTGGATCATTTTTATACCAAGTTGTTTTCGATTGCAGACACAATGAACACCTCGGCAGGTCAAGCTGAAGCTCAAAACCGAGTCGAATGTATGCAATATTATTTAACGCAGTTAAGCAGAGAAATATCATGATTGAACACCAGATGGATAGGAAGCGATTTGTGTACAGCAAAGAGGGGCAGGAAGGTATATTAGATTACAAATTGACGGGTAATACCGTTAACTTTACTCATACGTTTGTACCGGATGCCTTCCGTGGTCAAGGGGTCGCTAAACAACTGGTCGAGCAAGGGTTGAGCTGGGCTAGGGAACAAGGTTATGAAATAGAAGCCGACTGTTGGTATGTGGCCAAGGCGCTAAGTTAGGGTTTTCTTTGTTGACTCTATATTGAAGCATGATGCGCAAAAGAAAAGGGATGCCGGCTGAGTGGCATCCCTTTTTAGTTTTACCTTTTGAGCCTATCTCTTAACTTAGGCAACCACGATAAAGAATAGGGTAGTAGCAACAATACCGATCAATGCGTATGGAAACTGGGTGGTGGCGTGTTGCATTGATGTACAGCCAGATCCCTGTGCGGACAGCACGGTAGAGTCACTAAAGAAGCATGAGTGACTCCCTGCCGCAGACGCCGAAAGCATCGCTGCAATGGTAAGGTGCAATGGAACACCAATTTGGTTAGCTAGGGGTAAAATAATGGGCATCGCTACCGCAAATGTTCCCCATGATGATGCTGACGCAAACACCAAGCCACCCGTAATCAAGAAGATCAGTGCTGGAAAATATTGCGCTGACAAGTACGGACTTGCCGTTTCGATAACAAACTGAGTAAGCCCCAGTGAGTCGTTGACGCTCTTTAGCATGAAGCCGCCGATCACGGTTGCTAGAGGTAACAACATCACCTTGATACCGTCATAGACTGCATCAAATAGCTCGTTCATTGTGACGAGTTTTTGGATGCCATAGAAACAGATAGTAAAGACAATGGCGACGAATACGCCCGCTAATAGGTCAATACCAAAATACCAACTCGCACCGACAAGAACAACCATTGGCAGCATGAAGTTGATCAAACCCATAGTTGGATTTGAATGCGCTTTAATGTCAGCGCCAAAATCAATATCGGTGGCGCCATCTGGCTTCACTTGACCCGCTTTTGCTCTCGCTTCTGCCGTTTTCATTGCGCCGAGATCTGGCATTTTTCCCATTGCGACTAAGAACACAATGATGAGGGTTACCCAGCCGTAAGCCATGTAAGGAATGGCTTGTATATAAGCCGCTATCCCTTGACCCGGTTCGGCGACGCCATTCGCTTCTAATAACGAGCTAAAGAAGATGGCCCAAGTGGAGATCGGCACTAATATACAGATTGGGGCGGCCGTTGAGTCCACCATGTACGCCAGTTTCTCACGAGAAACTTGGTAGCTGTCGGTGATTTTTTTCATCGATGAAGAGATAGCAATCGCATTTAAGTAGTCATCAATAAAGATCAAAATACCGAGGAAAAAGGTCATTAAAAGCGATTGATTACGGCTTTTTACTTTATTGACGAGCATGTCACTGAAACTGAGAATACTACCCCCTTTTTCAAGAACAGCGATGAGTCCCCCCATCAAACCGCACACGAGAATAATCCATGCAATGGTTTCGTTCATCATGACATCCATAGAAATGCCAACAATCTGTTGAACGGCCTCTGAAGGATTAATCAGTAGAACGCCTGCAATTGTGCCACTAAATAGAGCTTCAACGGTACGGTGCGTAGTCAGAGCGAAGACAAGCACTAAACTGGTGGGTAATAGGCTCATCCACCCATAGCTCTCACCGGGGACGTGATTTAGGCCGATCGTAGTAAAAGTAATGAACAGAAACACAATCGATAAGCTTACCGCGACATGTTTACTGCTTAACTTGAATGGCGCGTCCAGCGCCTTGGTTTGCGTAGTCATAAAAACAAATTCCTTCTGTTATGCCGAGTGTAACATCCAGTCGATTTCTAGCGGCGTGATAATGCGCTCAAACTCAACGAGTTCACTTCGTTTGCAAGCAAGATAGAGGTCAATGAAGTCCTTCGAGAAATATTCACCTAACTCACTGCTTTCTAATTGAGTTAGGGCGTCAGACATACGGGTAGGTAGGTCAACAGCATTATCGCTCAGAGCCGGAGGACATTGATCTTGGTTATAATTTTTACTCGCTAATACGGCTGAAAGTACTACGGCAGCGAGAATGTATGGGTTCACATCGGCACCTGCAATTCGGTGCTCTATACGACGGTTTTTACCGTCACTAATGGGAATTCGAAGGGCAACACCGCGATGGTTTTCGCCCCAGTCAGCTTTGGTTGGTACGTACGCACCAGGGACAAAGCGACGGTAGGAGTTAACGTTGGGACATAGCAGCGCCATGGCATCAGAAATGTGCGATAGCATTGCCGTTAGGGTTTGATAGAAGAGCGGACTCGCAGAGTCATCAGACTGGGTGAAGAGGTTGTCACCGTTGCTATCAACGAGACTTAAGTGCATGTGCTGGCCATTGCCTGCTTCTTCAAGGAATGGCTTGGCCATAAAGGTCGCATCAAAGCCATGTTTGTGCGCGACTTGCTTGATAAGACGCTTAGAAAAGATGATTTCATCACACACGCGGAGTACATCTTGAGAATGGTTGAAGTTAATCTCAAACTGGCCCGGTGCCGATTCAGATAGCGCACCTGCAGTATTTAAGCCTTGCTCAGATGCCGCGTTGTTTAAGTCCGCTAGAAAATCAGCGTAATCATCGAGCCCGTCGACATCATAGACTTCTGTGTCGCGCTCTCGACGGTTTTTTGTTGGGTTAATCGCCGTTTGTAGTTCGCCATTTTCACCGCGCACTTTATCAATCAAATAAAATTCAAGCTCTAACGCAACCACTGGAAATTGATTGTTGCTGTGAAGCTGGCCAAGCATACGTTCAATAATGTTACGGATAAAGAGATGGTGAGGCGTTTTACCATCATCTTCCATCATACTCAGTAAAACCTGACCGGTTTGAGATTTAGCCGTTGGCAGTAAGCTACCTAGTACAGGGAAACACAGATTGTCAGGTTCACCTAGATCCTCTCCCAGTCCAGCTGACTCAACGACGGCACCTTTTGTATCGAGTGTAATCGTTGATAGAGGAAGCGCGACACCTTTGGCCAGTTTATCGAGCGCATTGACTGGGATTCGCTTGCCTCGTGGTGTGCCATTGAGGTCGGTGAATATAAGGTCAACGTATTCGATTGTTGGCCATTTTTGGCGAAAATTTTTAACTTCCTGTAGATATGCTTCCATCTTTATTACTCCTAATTACCCAACGTAACGTTATTTACACCATGCTGACTTAACAATTTCACTACAAAATCCACGGCAAAGTTAGGGTTATTGATTGAAATTCAATTTAAATTATTGATTTAAAATTGTTTTTAGTTATTTTTTGTTGTTTTTAACTTGTTATCGGTTAACTAATTTGTAACAGTTGATGCTCTTTTGCTCAATATATCGAACGAAATTAGTCTTTTTTTTAACCAAAATAGGGATACTAGTCACACTTTGGCATCTATTTCGAACAATGATGTTGATAATTTCGCACGCTGATTGTAGGGTTTTTGTTAAATAAATCGAACATGGATGTAATGATGTCTGAAACTAGAAAACCGATTATTGGACTCGTAAGTTGCAGGAAGTCATTAGGTGGCTACCAGATTCAGTCATTAAATGAGTTCTATCTTCAGGCAATTAAGGATTTTGGCGGGACGGCAATCATTTTGCCTTCATCTATAGAAGCGTCAGAGTTTGACCGTATCGTTGGAATTTGTGATGGATTAGTGTTTCCTGGCAGCCATTCAAACGTCGCACCCCACCGTTATGATGGTACGCATGAAGAAGCCAAAAAAGATGAAGATCGTGATGAATTGGCATTAACACTCATTCGTTACGCGTTAGACAAAAATATCCCGTGTCTGGGCATTTGTCGTGGCTTCCAAGAGATGAACGTTGCGCTTGGCGGGTCGCTTGACCCTGCGGTTCATGAGTCTGGGTATGATGATCATCGTGAAAATCCAGTAGAAAACTTTGAAGAGAAGTATGCACCAGCTCATCCTGTATTCGTAGAACCGGGTGGTGTTGTATCTCAATGGTTAACACAAGCCCAATGGAACAATACTCAGTCATTTGAGGTAAACACCCTTCATAACCAAGGGATTAAAACGCTAGCAAGTGCATTACGAGTGGAAGCGAAAGCACCCGATGGATTGGTTGAAGCATTTAGCTTGCCAGGGCAAAAATACTTTGTTGGCGTGCAGTGGCACCCAGAATGGGAAGCCAAACACAATCATTTCTCACAAATTTTATTTAAAGAATTTATTATGTCCGCCTCAGATTGATTTAAGGACCGAATAAATGGACAACCACCAAATTGGTAAAAATATTGCTCAACTTAGAAAAGAGCGTGGATGGTCACAAAGAGAATTAGCAGAGAGAGCCGGCATTACACATAGTGCGATCTCTTCGATAGAGAATGGAAAAGTTAGTCCGTCAGTGAGTTCGTTGCAAAAAATAGTGAACGAATTTTCATTGTCGCTCTCAGAGTTTTTCACGCTGGAGCAACAGAACGAGAAAGTAATCAAGGTATTGGTTAAGCAAGAAGAGCTCATTGAAATAGGCAGTAAGTTGGTCTCAATGAAGCTGGTCAGCAATGGCAGCAACAAACAGGAAATTGGCTTTCTAATTGAGGAATATGCCCCGAATAGCACCACAGGGTCAGCCAATATTAAACATGAAGGTGAGGAAGTCGGCACCGTGTTAGACGGTGAGATTGAACTGGAATACGACGGCGAGACTTATCTTGTGAAAACAGGTGAGTCTTATGTTATCGACACCACGATTCCTCATAAATTTACCAACCACTCCGATAAGGCATGCAGAATGATTAGTGCCCATACGCCTAAAGCATTCTAGCACCTTGAGGTCAGCAAGGAGCGAGTATGAAAACGCAAGAACAATGGATTGAATATAGAGACGCATTAGCGATCGAACAGCGAGCTTTCCTCAACGGTGAGTATTGCAATGCAGCACAAGGTGAGACGCTAGAAGTCGTCAATCCAGCGACAGACGATATCATAGCGAACATCCCTCGCTGTCAGTCTGACGATGTGGATCTTGCGGTTAAGTACGCTAGGCAGGCTTTTATTGATGGAGAGTGGAGTCAAAGTGCTCCTTCACATCGTAAAGAAGTGTTGATGAAGTTTGCTGCGCTCATTGATGAAAACACCGAAGAATTAGCGATGTTGGAAACCATGGATACGGGTAAACCAATCTCGCACAGTGTGTCTACCGATATACCTGGTTCGGCAAAATCCATTCGTTGGTATGCCGAAGCCATCGATAAAGTGTACGGCGAAGTGGCGCCTACAGAAAAAGATGTCCACGCGTTCGTATCCCATCAAGCCATTGGCGTTGTCGCTGCCGTCGTACCATGGAATTTTCCTCTATGGTTGGGCAGTTGGAAACTAGGTCCAGCGCTTGCAGCGGGTAATAGCGTTATCCTCAAACCCTCAGAAAAATCCTCACTCACCGCGATTTTTCTCGGCAAGCTTGCCAATCAAGCGGGTATCCCACATGGCGTGTTTCAAGTTGTGACCGGATTTGGGCATGAAGCGGGCGAAGCACTTGCTCGACATGATGATGTGGATTGCATCGCGTTTACCGGCTCAACGCGTGTTGCGGGGCACCTAATGATTAGTTCGGGTGAAACCAATCTAAAGCGTGTTTGGGCTGAAGCGGGCGGCAAAAATGCCAATATCGTATTTGAAGATTATGAAAACCTTGATCGCGCAGCAGAAGAAACCGCGGCGGGCTGTTTTTACAACCAAGGTGAAGTGTGTGTAGCCGCAACCCGTCTTTTGGTTCATGAGAGCATCAAAGAGGTGTTTATCGACAAAGTGATCACGGCGGCGCAACGTTTTATGCCAAAAGATCCAATGGATCCAACCTCGGCGATGGGGGCATTGATTGACCGTGAGCACAAAGAAAAGGTCTTAGGCTATTTGAAGTTAGCGCAAGACGCAGGCGCGGTGGTTCGCTGCGGCGGTGACGTTAAGGGTGTTGGCGCATTTGTTGAGCCTATCGTGATTGACCAAGTCGACAATAAAATGCGTGTTGCTCAAGAAGAAATTTTTGGTCCGTTGTTATGCGTCATTTCATTTCAAACAGAGCAAGAAGCTATCGATATAGCAAATGACTCTAAATACGGTCTGGGCGCAGCGCTGTGGAGCGATAACCTAAACCGAGTGCATCGTGTCGCCAAAAAGCTAGAAGCCGGTTCAGTTTGGGTCAACAACTACAACGAAGGCGATATGACCGTCCCATTTGGTGGATTTAAAATGAGCGGAAATGGACGAGATAAATCGATCCACGCCATTGAAAAATTTACAGAAACCAAAACGACGTGGATTCGTCTCCAACCTTAGACCTATAGCATTTAAGTTTATCAAACGTAAATAAACGAAGTTTAAGGCTATAGCAGCAATAAAAAAGGAATTGAACAATGAATAAACATACTGATTCATACTACGCCGACTCAATTTTAAATGTAAGTGAGTACCCACAACTGCGCGATAATATTGAGTGTGACGTATGTGTTGTTGGGGCTGGTTTCTCCGGCCTATCTTCTGCTCTGCACCTGGCAGAGAAGGGCTTTAAGGTAGTTATTCTAGAAAACGCTAAGGTTGGTTTTGGTGCTTCAGGGCGTAATGGCGGTCAGATTGTCAATAGCTACAGCCGTGATGTGGATGTGATTGAAAGCCGTTATGGCGAAAAACAAGCGAAAGCATTGTGTGACATGATTTTTGAAGGCGGCAGCATCATTCGCGGCTTGATTGATAAGCACAATATTGATTGTGATTTCAAACAAGGTGGGATGTTCACTGCGTTGAATTCAAAGCAGATGAAAGGTTTAGAAGAACACAAAAAACACTGGGAACGTTACGGCAATGACCAGTTGAGCTTATTAGATGCGAAAGAAGTGGAATCTGCAGTTGGGACAAGCGCTTACCAAGGTGCCTTGCTTGATATGAGCGGTGGGCATATACACCCACTGAAACTGGCCTTAGGTGAAGCGACAGCCGTGACCGCGCTGGGCGGACGCATTTTCGAACAATCAGGCGTGACCCGAATTGATAAAGGAGCGAATCCTGTTGCTCATACTGAGCATGGTAGTGTGAAAGCAAAATATATGGTGCTGGCGGGTAATGCATACCTGGGTGGTTTAGCGCCGAATATCAGTAATAAAGCGATCCCTTGTGGTACTCAAGTTGTTGCGACAGAGCCTTTATCAGAAGCGCAACTGCAACAAATTTTACCGTCAGATTATTGCGTCGAGGATTGCAATTACCTGTTGGATTACTTCCGTCTTAGTGCAGACAAGCGCTTGTTGTTTGGTGGTGGTGTCGTGTATGGCGCTCGTGACCCAGAAAACATTGAATCTTTGCTTCGTCCTAAAATGGAAAAAATCTTTCCACAGCTTAAAGGCATTGGGATTGATTACAAATGGACAGGTAACTTCTTGTTGACGTACTCACGCATGCCACAGTTTGGTTCATTTTCTGACAATATCTACTACTTGCAGGGATACAGTGGCCATGGTGTCACCTGTACTCACCTTGCGGGTAAGTTGCTTGCTGAGGCCTTAGCGGGTCATGCTGAACGCTTTGACGCCTTTGCACAGCTTACTCATATTGCCTTTCCAGGAGGCCGCCATTTTGCCATTCCAATGACGGCAATGGGCGCGGCGTATTATAACTTGCGTGACAAGCTTGCCATCTAGGCAGCGTGTACCCTAAGACTCATTCAATAACGTGAAACACACAAAAGAAGCGCCTGCTATGACGGGCGCTCATCAGCCAAGATCAACGAATCGATAAAGGAAGATCCCATGAGTAGAGTAGTAAAATTCGCCGCACTTCAGCTGTCCAAAACGTGGGACCTAGACGCCAATATGGCGAAAATCAAAGGTGCCATTCGTGAAGCTGCTGCCAATGGCGCCAATGTTGTTGTTCCACAGGAGCTGTTTGCCGCCCCTTACTTTTGTAAGAAGCAAGAATCGAAATATTTTGAGTTGGCCGAAGAGTTGGCGACCAGTCCACTGATTAAAACGATGAGTGAACTTGCTAAAGAGCTTAATGTCGTGATCCCTGTGAGCTATTTCGAGAAAGCAGGCAATACCTTTTTTAACTCACTCGTCATGATTGATGCCGATGGCACCATCTTAGAAAATTACCGCAAATCACACATCCCAGATGGCCCGGGTTATAGTGAGAAATACTACTTCAGCCCGGGTGACACAGGGTTTAAAGTCTGGAAAACAAAATTCGGTACTTTTGGCGCTGGTATTTGTTGGGACCAATGGTTCCCTGAGCTTGCTCGCAGCTTGGCTTTAAACGGAGCAGAGGCGATTTTTTATCCTACGGCGATAGGCTCGGAGCCTCAAGATCTGACATTAGATTCGCGCGATCATTGGCAACGCACAATGCAAGGTCACTCTGCCGCTAATCTAGTGCCAGTCGTTGCATCAAACCGTGTGGGTGTTGAAGTCGATGACGGTATTGAAACGACCTTTTATGGTTCATCGTTTATTACCGATCATACCGGTGGAAAATTGGCAGAAGCGCCACGCGAAGGTGAGACCATTATCTACGCTGAGATCGACCTTCAAGCAACCACCAAAGCTCGTCATGCTTGGGGTTTATTCCGAGACCGTCGTCCTGATTTATATCAAGATGTCATGAGTATGGCTCTATAGCGAGGTCATGATGAGACTCACTACGACCCCAAAACAAGATGGTTTCTCTTTTCCGGCTGAGTTTGAGCCGGTAAGAGAAGTATGGTTGGCTTGGCCCGAGCGCAAAGATAACTGGCGCAACGATGCTAAACCGGCGCAACAAACCTTTGCTAATGTGGCTAATGCCATTGCCGACGTAGTTCAGGTCACTGTCGCAGTGACGTCTACCCAATATGAACGAGCTCGCACTCAACTACATAGTTCAATAAAGCTCGTAGAGATGGCATACAACGACTCATGGATGCGAGATATTGGACCAACAGTGGTCGTGAATGCTCGCGGAGAACGCCGAGGAATAAGCTGGAAATTTAATGCTTGGGGCGGCGAGTATAATGGCTTGTATGATGACTGGAGCGCCGACGATCAAGTGGCGGAGTCAGTATGTGAAGTCGCCGGAATGGATTATTACCAAGCGCCAATCGTGCTAGAGGGTGGTTCTATTCACACCGATGGTGAAGGGACGTTATACACAACCGAAGAGTGTTTGCTAAGCCCCGGACGAAATCCAGAGTTACAACAAACCGATATCGAAAAAACCTTATGCGAATACTTGGGCGTTGAGAAAATAGTCTGGTTACCTAAAGGCCTTTATAACGATGAAACGGATGGTCATGTTGATAACCTTATTCACGTAATTGGCCCGGCAAAAGTGATACTGAGTTGGACGGATGATCCCTTCGATCCACAATTTAAGCTATCTCGAGAGGCTTATACGGCACTGCGTAGTCAAAAAGATGCAAAAGGTCGTGACATTGAGGTGATTAAAATACCAGTTCCTGGTCCTTTGTATTACACCCAAGAAGAAGCCGAAGGGATTGATTCCAGTGATGGCATGGTTCGACAAGAAGGGGAGCGACTAAGCGCATCATACGCTAACTTTTTGATGGTAAATGAACATGTGTTTCTGCCATTTCTTGATGAGCAGTTTGACAGCATCGCGATTGAGATACTAAAAAAAGCGTTACCAAATTTTCATATTGTGGGTATACCTACCAGAGAAGTTCTACTGGGCGGTGGCAACATTCACTGTATAACACAGCAGATCCCTGCTTAATAAATAGGTGTTTTCCGATAAAAGCATGTGGCCTAAGGAAGACAGAAGGAAGGTAAATCAATATGCAGCAAATACAAAATAAAAGCTTACTCTCTTTTATGACTTCTGCAGCGAAGCAGGCTATTTCGGTAACTAACCCCGCCACTGGAGACATTGTTGGCCACGCGCCAGTGTCTAATGAACAAACCTTAATGGACGCCATTGAGCGGTCCCATATCGCCCAAAAAGAATGGGCGAAGTTACCGGCAAAAACACGTGCGGGTATGCTGAATCGCTGGTATCAGTTGATGCTAGAGAACAAAGACGATCTCGCAAGAATTATGACGCTTGAGCAAGGCAAGCCTCTGGCCGAAGCCGCAGGTGAAGTGCTTTATGGCGCCAGCTTTATTGAATGGTTTTCTGAAGAAGCTAAACGTACCTATGGCGACACTATTCCAGGCCCAACGGCAGATAAGCGATTGGTAACCATCAAGCAACCGATTGGGGTGGCGTGTGCGATCACGCCGTGGAACTTCCCTATCGCTATGATCACCCGTAAGGCCGGTCCAGCGCTCGCGGCGGGTTGTAGTTTTATTGTTAAGCCTTCTGATTCGACGCCGCTGTCAGCATTTGCCACGGTAGAATTAGCGTATCAAGCGGGTATTCCTCGCGATGTATTACAGGTGGTATTGGGAGAAAGTTCTCGCAAAATCGGTGCAATTTTTACATCGCACCCGCTCATTCGAAAACTGTCTTTTACGGGGTCAACGCAAGTCGGCAGCGTACTGATGGCGCAAAGTGCGAAGGACATCAAACGCACGTCAATGGAACTTGGTGGCAACGCACCGTTCATCGTTTTTGAGGATGCTGACATCGATGCGGCTATCCAAGGGGCAATGGCCTCTAAATTCCGTAACGCAGGACAGACATGTGTGTGTGCAAACCGATTTTATGTGCATAACAAGGTGTACGATGAATTCGTTAACAAATTTGATGCGGCGGTTCAGCAACTGAAAGTAGGAAATGGTCTGGATGAAGGCGTGAATGTGGGCCCTGTCATTAGTGAATCGGCTAAGCAAGGGATTCAAGCGCTTATTGACCGTGCCATTGAGCAGGGTGCGACCCCTACGTCAGAGTTGCAAAAGCTGGATGGTTTGTTTATGCAACCTGTCGTACTTAAAGATGTGACCCATCGTATGGACATCATCCAAGAAGAGATCTTTGGTCCGGTTGCACCGGTTGTGCGTTTTGAGACGGATGAAGAGCTGATTGAGATGGCGAATGACACCATCTATGGCCTAGCATCTTACTTTTATAGCCAAAACATACATCGTGTTTGGAAGGTCGCGGAAGCGCTCGAGTATGGCATGGTGGGAATTAACGAAGGGATCATCTCTACAGAATTGGCGCCATTTGGTGGCGTGAAACAATCGGGCATTGGGCGTGAAGGCGCAAAACAGGGTATTGACGAATATATGGACGTTAAATACCTGTGTTTTGGTGGCAACTAAGAAGGACAATTAAAATGAACAATCAACAATTACACCAAAGAAGAAATCAAGTCATTGCCCAAGGCATGGGTGCGCTGTACCCACTTTACGTAACGAAAGCGGATAATGCTTTGGTCTGGGATGTCGATGGTAACAAGTATATTGACTTTGCTGCGGGCATTGCTGTCACCAATACGGGCCACTCGAATAAGCGCATCTCTGAGGCCGTGAAGGCACAGATTGATAATTTCTCGCATACTTGTGCGATGGTGACGCCGTATGAGTCATTCGTGGAGTTGGCCGAAAAACTAACCGATATTGTCCCGGGTGATACTCAGAAAAAAGCGATTTTCTTAACAACAGGTGCTGAAGCGGTAGAAAATGCTGTCAAGGTTGCTCGTGCTCATACCGGCCGCAGTGGAGTGATTGCCTTTAAAGGTGGCTTCCACGGTCGAACCAATATGACGATGGGTTTAACAGGCAAGGTTGCACCTTATAAGGCAGGCTTTGGACCGTTCCCTAATGAAATTTTTCATGCACCGTATCCGAATGAGTACCACGGTGTGTCGATTGAGCAAAGCCTTCAAGCCCTACAAGATTTGTTTGCCTGCGATATTGAACCTAGCCGAGTCGCTGCGATCATTTTTGAACCAGTACAAGGCGAAGGCGGCTTTTATCAAGCACCGCCAGCCTTTGCACAAGCGCTGCGTAAGCTGTGTGATGACCACGGTATTTTGTTGATTGCTGATGAAATTCAAACGGGCTTTGCCCGTACGGGTAAAATGTTTGCGACAGAATATCTGGGGATTGAACCGGATATGATGACGCTAGCAAAAGGGATTGCTGGTGGTTTTCCAATCTCTGCATTAGTCGGTAAGGCACATGTCATGGACTCTGCGTTGCCGGGTGGTTTAGGTGGCACTTATGCGGGTTCACCTCTTGGATGTGTTGCGGGTCTTGAAGTGCTTAAGATCATCGAAGAAGAGCAGTTATGCGCAAAAGCGCAAGGGATTGGTGAAATCGTAAATGCTCGTATCAATAAACTAAAAGAAACCGTGCCGGCAATTGGCGAAGTCCGTACGATTGGCGCGATGATGGCCATTGAATTTACGGACCCTAACACGGGCTTACCTGGTCAAGATATAACGAAAGCGGTCATTGGGAAGGCGCAAGAAAATGGCCTGATTTTATTATCATGTGGTGTAAAAGCGAATGTCATTCGCCTCTTACCACCGCTAACGATAGAACCTGAAGTTTTGGCTGAGGGTTTAGACAAGCTAGAAGCGATCATTCAAGACGTCGCAAAATAGCGATGACGTCTGCCGAGCAAACGATGATGTAAGCCGTACATCTATTTTGTATCATCGTGGTAAAGCAAAGCCCCCTCGATTCGAGTCCGAGGGGGCTTTTTTTATCGTTACTACAGATGTGATATTGCGATGTCGTAATGACATACTGTTGGGGCTGCAGTGAGTGATCGGCACTACGAGTGATCCAAGCAAAAAGCGTTCTGATAATCAATGTTTGAGAGAGCCAGTACTTGAGATAGTCTGCGCTTAAGATAACCGATGTTTAAGATAATAACGGTAAGACATCGTACAAACTCTCAAATAAATAGTCGGCTTCGGCTTTGACATCGCTATCAGGAAGCAACATGTCAGGAATCATGGCCGCTATACATCCAGCGCTTTTCCCCGCTCGCATCCCATTATTTGAATCTTCAAGTACCAGACATTGAGATGGCTTGATCCCCAGTTGTGCGCAAGCCATAAGGTAGCAATCGGGCTGAGGTTTACCGTTAAGTACATCCTCAGCGGTAATAATGAGATCGAATTGCTTTAGATAATCGGACTGATAAAAGTTACGTTCTACCTCCTGACGGTGTGAGGACGTCACTAACGCTATGGTTAAGCCTTGATGTTTGGCCATTTGAAATACGGCATGAAACCCAGGTTTGAACGTCACACCTTGCGAACGTGCGCGATGAAAATGTTGATCGCGTACTGTACGGAAAGCTCTTAAATCAAGGAGGTGCCTAAAATGCTCACTTAGTATCCGTTCACATTCAGAATCTTGCACACCAATAAAAGTGCGGTAGAGATCATCATTTAACTCAAGACCTTGTTGTCTCGCAGCATGTTGCCAGCTGACTTTGTACAAAACTTCAGTGTCAAAAATCAAACCATCCATATCAAACAATAGCGCCCTAATCATCTCTCATCCTTGTTTCATTATCAAAATGCTCACAGCCTCACGCAGGAGGTACACAGTAATCGACGATCAATTTAAGCAATAAATGGGCTGAAAAATCAAATTCAATTCTGTAATTAAATTACATAGCGGGGTGGTTTGGCTTAATTAGTGTGCGATTTTAACGGGTGAGGCATCGGTGCTTATCGAGATTATTGATGCCATTTATAAATAATGTGAAGCTCATCACTAACTAAAAGTGGTTAATGCATGGGGCAAAAGTGACCCTTATCACTGTTTATTGATAATTATTATCACTAAAAACAAGTTGTAATTTATAAACGGCGAAATGTTGTGAGCTGTATCACCAAAAATTAAATATCACGGAATGAATTCAGTGATGTGCATCACAAAGTGCTGCCAATTGAGGCATTTTAGAAATCTTGTGTTACTTTTATATGGACTTTTGAAAAACACTTTTTGTCAACGAACACATTATATCAGCGAATATTACAATAACGAGGACACCCTATATGTTATCTCCTGAAGCGAAAATCAAAGTGCAGAACTTTGGTCGTTTCCTCTCCAACATGGTGATGCCAAACATTGGCGCATTCATTGCTTGGGGATTGATTACGGCACTATTCATTCCTACCGGTTGGATCCCAAATGAGACATTGAGCTCAATGGTGGGTCCGATGATTACTTACATGCTACCACTTCTGATCGGTTATACCGGTGGTAAAATGGTAGCAGGTGACCGCGGCGCTGTTGTAGGTGCGATTACCACAATGGGTGTTATCGTTGGTACTGATATTCCAATGTTTATGGGAGCGATGATTGTTGGTCCTTTAGGTGGTATCGCAATCAAGAAATTTGACGCTGCGGTAGACGGTAAAGTTAAGAGCGGTTTTGAGATGTTGGTGAACAACTTCTCTGCGGGCATCATTGGTATGATTTGTGCCATCATTGCTTTTATCGTTATTGGTCCAGCAGTAAAAATGCTGTCAACAGGTCTAGCGGGCGGCGTAAACTTCCTTGTAAACGCGGGCCTACTGCCACTGACTTCAATTTTCGTTGAACCTGCGAAAATCCTATTCCTGAATAATGCAATTAACCACGGTATTTTCTCTCCGCTGGGTATTCAACAAGCAGAAGATATGGGTCAATCTATCTTCTTCCTTATTGAAGCAAACCCTGGTCCTGGTCTTGGCCTTCTGCTTGCCTACATGTTCTTTGGTAAAGGCAATGCGAAGCAGTCTGCACCTGGTGCCGCTATCATTCACTTTTTTGGTGGTATCCACGAGATTTACTTCCCTTACGTTCTAATGAACCCTCGTCTTATTCTTGCGGTTATCGCAGGTGGTATGACTGGCGTATTTACACTGACAGTCTTTAATGCAGGTCTCGTATCTCCAGCATCGCCAGGTTCAATCTTTGCTGTTCTTCTAATGACACCAAAAGCTTCATTTATCGGTGTGATTCTTTCTGTAATCGCTTCTGCAGCCGTATCATTTGCTGTTGCAGCGCTTCTGATGAAGACTCAAACACAAACTGATGACGAAGATGATTCTCTAGAGAAAGCGGCAAGCCAAATGAAAGACATGAAAGCGTCTTCAAAAGGCCAAGCTGGTGCTGAGCTAGACCTAGCAGCGGTTCGTAAAATCATTGTTGCATGTGATGCTGGTATGGGTTCAAGCGCAATGGGCGCCAGTCTACTTCGCAAGAAGGTGGACGCTGCTAACCTCGATATCTCAGTAACGAATTTAGCTATTAACAACTTGCCGCAAGATGTCGACATTGTCATCACGCATAAAGATCTGACAGACCGTGCTCGTAAGCATGCAGGTTCAGCTCATCATATTTCACTAAATAACTTCCTAGACAGTGCGTTATACGATGGTCTTGTTAGTGAACTAGCCGATGCGCAAACAGCAAAAAAGCCTGAAGCGCCAGCGAACACAAGCTCTAGCGATAATGGAACGCTAAAGTTATCAAATGACAATATCTTCTTGGGTATGGACATGAAGTCCAAAGAAGACGTTATCAAGTTTGCTGGTGAGCAGCTCGTCAAACTTGGCTATGTAGAGCCTCAATACGTCGCCGGTATGATGGCACGTGAAGAGCTAGTATCTACATATTTAGGTGAGTCTATTGCGGTTCCTCACGGCACGATTGAAGCGAAACAGTTTGTGAAGCAAACGGGTATCGTATTCTGCCAATTCCCTGCCGGTGTTCAATGGGGTGAAGATGAAGATGACGTCGCGAAGATGGTTATCGGTATCGCTGCGCAAGGTGATGAACATATCCAAGTGATTACTGCCATTACTAACTCACTAGATGATGATGAAGCCGTTGAATTGCTGAAATCGACAAGTGATGTCGCTGACGTGCTACGCATCTTGAACGGTAAATAATCCGATTTATCGCTCCTAAGTGAAAGAGACCAGTGCCCCCGCATTGGTCTCATTTTGATTTTATCTTTTTCTTTTTTTCGTGTTTATTTAGGAAAACGTCTTATGAAAGCTCTCCATTTTGGCGCAGGCAATATCGGTCGTGGTTTTATTGGAAAATTACTATCGGATGCGGGTATTCATGTCACATTTGCGGATGTGAATGAAACGGTTGTTAATGGCTTAATTGAGCGTCAATCTTTCCCTGTAAAAATTGTTGGCGAAGATTGCATTGTTGAAACGGTTACTAACGTTACCGCGATTAACTCAACTAGCTCTGATGTTATCGATGCAATCGCAAATGTCGATATCGTGACCACGGCAGTCGGTCCGACCGTGCTAAAAATTATCTCGAAGTCTGTTGCCCAAGGCATTGAAAAGCGCATTGCACAAGGCAATACATCTCCCCTCAATATCATCGCATGTGAAAACATGGTTCGCGGAACGAGCCAATTAAAAGACATGGTGTTTGAACACCTTTCAACCGATGCACAAGCTTTTGCATCTGAGCACATTGGATTTGTGGATTCAGCGGTTGACCGTATTGTGCCGCCAGCTGAAGCGGGCGAAACGGATCCACTTGCTGTTACCGTTGAAACCTTCAGTGAGTGGATAGTCGATCAAACGCAATTTGTTGGTGAAATCCCAAACATTAAAGGAATGGAATGCACTGATAACTTGATGGCATTTGTGGAGCGTAAACTGTTTACACTCAATACTGGTCACCTTATCACGGCATACCTGGGCGTACTTGCCGGTCATGAAACAATCAAAGATGCTATCGAAGATGACGCTATTCGCGCTGATGTCACTGCCGCAATGCAAGAAAGTGGCGAGGTTCTAATTCGTCGTTATGGTTTCGATAAAGACGCGCATGCGGCTTATATTCAAAAAATCATTGGTCGCTTTGCTAATCCGTTTTTGCGTGATGAAGTAGACCGTGTTGGTCGTCAGCCAATCCGTAAACTGAGCCCTCAAGACCGCTTGATTAAGCCTCTGAACGGTACGTTAGAATATAGCCTACCTAACAGCCACCTTCTGAAAGGCATCGCCGCTGCGTTCCTGTATACAAATGACGATGACCCGCAAGCGGTAGAATTGCAGGCCATGTTTGCAGAACAAGGCTTCGAAAAAACATTAGCGCATTATTCTGGGCTGAATGTTGACGCAGAAGTTGTTACACTTGCGCACCAAGCGTATCTAGCGCTTAAATGATTCAAGTAACGGGTGTCACTTCGGTGGCACCGTTTGTTTTAAGAGAACTTATGCCGCTGCATCCACCAAACGAAACCGAACTTCTTGAAGCGCTGTCTGAAGCGAAAGACGCGAGTGAGTGCCTAATGGCTGCTTACGACGCGATTGATGATACGCTCGATGCGCTGATTAATAGCGTCTTTCACAAAGATGACTATGCAGTAAAGTACGTGGTGGATCCGCTACTCACTAGCGATGGTCCGCTCGGTGACATTTTGGTTCGCGCGAAACTGTTGCTAGGGCTTGGCGTGATTTCCAAACAAGTGTATGACGATATTGATATCTTTGTGACGCTTCGTGAATGGACCAAACATCAAGAGAACAATGTCAGTTTTACCGAGGTGGACGTCATTTTCGAGCTGAACAAAGTATCAGCAATACAGAAGATGATGCCGATAGAGTATGACGCGAAGATGGCGGAAGGCTTGGATGCGGTGATGTTGAAAATGTATCTTGAACGTCATTACCAGCGTGTGAAGTCAACTCTGATACTCGCGGTAACTGAAATGGTCAGCACCCTTTGTCGAGATAACCCGCTACTTTAATCGTGGTTGCTCTATGCCGAGAACGGGCACTGTTTCTTTCGTTGTTCCCCTCCAAAAAATAACTGACCTCAAAGAATGTCTGATCTTCAGACATTCTTTGAGGTCATGCTCATTTTCCATTACTTTCTCCCTTGATCTTGTTTCCCGCCGCCTTCTCATGTTTCATCTTACTCAGCTACCACTCTTCTTTTTGCTAAAACTCATTATCTTTCGTTTCGTAATTAATGATTGAAAGACTCTGTCTCTATTTATGTCTACTAATTGCGACAAAATTAGGTTCTATTGGATTTATTTGGGTTTGTGGTTTGAAAAATATCTTTCGTTGTGAAATAATTTGCGTAGTTAATAAGTTTTTAAGTGAAACTAATGCGAAAGCGAAACACCCAAGTTCGACGTCATTCTATTGCTCAGCTTGTTCAAGAGAAAGGGCAGGTGAGTGTAGAAGAGCTGTCTGAGTTGTTCGATACCTCAGAAGTGACGATTCGAAAGGATCTCACTTCTTTAGAGAATAACGGTCAGTTACTGAGGCGATATGGCGGTGCAGTCGCATTACCTCAAGAGGCTGTTGATGAGGTAATGAATCACTCTGATGTCGACGTTGCGGATAAAAAAGGCATCGCTAAAGCGGCCGTTGATCTTATTCGAGATCACAATCGGATTGTGATTGATTGTGGCAGCACCACGGGTGAACTCGTGTCTCGGTTGGGCAGCAAAAAGGGTTTAGTGATCATGACTAATTCTCTTGCGCTAGCGAACGCTGTCAACGAACTCGAAAACGAAGTTACATTGTTAATGACGGGTGGAACATGGGATAGCCATTCAGACTCGTTCCAAGGCAAAGTGGCTGAGTCTGTTTTACGCTCTTATGATTTTGACCAGTTGTTTATAGGCGCTGACGGTGTTGATTTGAGCCGAGGTACCACCACATTTAATGAACTCATTGGACTGAGTAACGTGATGGCAGAAGTCGCACGTGAAGTCATTGTTATGATTGAATCTGAGAAAATTGGTCGAAAAATACCGAATTTAGAGCTTGCATGGGATGCCATCGATGTCCTTGTGACGGATGGTGGCCTGACTGCTTTGCAAAAACAACAAATAGAATCTAACGGCGTAAAGGTTATTTGCGCCTAACCCAATTCATCCCCTTATTAATGACTTGCTTGCGTTCAAAAGGGGAAACAAAACTAGAGATGGAGACATAATATGTGTGGAATCGTAGGTGCGGTAGCACAGCGCGACGTAGCGGAAATTTTGGTTGAAGGCTTACGCCGACTTGAGTATCGCGGGTATGATTCAGCGGGTGTGGCGGTTGTGAATGAAAATTCAGAACTAACGCGTGTACGTCGTTTAGGTAAAGTTCAAGAGCTTGCAGACGCAGTAAATGCTCAAGACGTTATTGGCGGTACGGGTATCGCACATACTCGTTGGGCTACACATGGCGAGCCATCAGAAGTGAACGCGCATCCACATGTTTCTGGCGACATTGCTGTGGTTCATAACGGTATTATCGAAAACCACGAAGAGCTGCGAGTTGTTTTGCAAGAGCGCGGTTATGTATTTCATTCTCAAACTGATACTGAGGTTATCGCTCACCTGGTTGAATGGGAACGTCGCAGCTCAGAAACATTGGTTGAAGCGTTGCAAAAAACAGCCGCTCAACTAGACGGTGCTTACGGTACTGTGGTTGTTGACCGCAAAGATCCAAGCCGCATCGTGGCTGCACGTTCTGGTAGTCCAATTGTGATTGGTTTTGGTGTCGGTGAAAACTTCCTTGCGTCTGACCAACTTGCGTTATTGAGTGTGACTCGTCGCTTTATGTACCTAGAAGAAGGTGATGTTGCCGAGATTACACGTCGTGATGTGACCGTTATCGATGTAAATGGTCACCCTGTCGAACGTGAAATTACAGAATCCAATGCCGAACATGACGCTGGTGATAAAGGTAAATATCGCCACTTCATGCAAAAAGAGATCTTTGAACAGCCTTCAGCGCTTATCTCTACAATGGAAGGTCGCCTGACTGACAAAGCGGTCGTCACGGAAAGCATTGGTATTAATGCGGTTGATATTTTGAAGAAAGTTGAACATGTTCAAATCATCGCATGTGGTACATCATACAACTCTGGTATGGCGGCTCGTTATTGGTTTGAGTCTATCGCAGGCGTGAGCTGTGACGTGGAGATTGCTTCTGAGTTCCGTTATCGTGACTTCGTGGTTCGTCCAAATAGTTTGTTGGTGACCCTATCTCAATCCGGTGAAACCGCAGATACGCTTGCCGCACTGCGCCTTGCGAAAGAAAAAGGTTACATGGGCGCTATGACCATCTGTAACGTCGCTGGATCGTCGCTAGTACGCGAATCTGATTTCGCCTTTATGACGCGCGCAGGAACGGAGATTGGCGTAGCATCAACAAAAGCATTCACCACTCAATTGGCTGCGATGCTAATGATGGTCGTGTCTATTGGCCGCCTACAAGGTCGCATGAGTGCAGAGCGTGAAGAAGAAATCGTGAAGTCACTGCATTCGCTTCCTGCTCACATTGAAAAAGCGCTCGCGTTTGATAAAGAAATTGAAGCACTGGCACCTGATTTTGCAGACAAACACCACACCTTATTCCTTGGTCGCGGTGAGTTCTACCCAATCGCGATGGAAGCGTCTCTAAAACTCAAAGAGATTTCATACATTCACGCTGAAGCGTATGCGGCAGGCGAGCTAAAACACGGCCCATTGGCATTGATTGATGCTGATATGCCTGTGGTTGTCGTTGCCCCAACGAATGAACTTTTAGAGAAACTGAAATCGAACATCGAAGAAGTGCGTGCACGTGGCGGTTTATTGTATGTCTTCGCCGATGAAAAAGCGGGCTTTGAAGGCGACGAAAACATGAAGATTATCAAGATGCCTCATGTTGACGACATCATTGCACCTATCTATTACACCGTACCAATGCAGCTGCTGTCTTACCACGTAGCACTGATTAAAGGGACCGATGTCGACCAACCTCGTAACCTTGCAAAAGCGGTAACGGTTGAGTAATTGACAGTGAACGTTTAGATGATACTTGTCGGAAGACAATAAAGTTTGATCGTTTTTAACCTCCGACCAAGTTTTACTTAGTCGGAGGTTTTTTATTCCAACCCATACACTGCCACGCATCTGCACTAAACCATTCATCATCTTTCAGTGAAGTATTCAATGCTTTGCTCCACTAACTTATGCCTACCCCTTTCGGTGTTACTTACTGCACGTATCCAAGTTCAAATATGGTCGTTCCTGCGCAGGCAGGAATCTACTCACACCGTTACAGATTTGTGTGGTGAGCACAGCCATTCTCCGTACACTGAAACACATTTTTGGACCAAAGCTCTTCGGTTATCGCTCTTCAAATCACTCCAATTAGACCGTCATTCCCTTGGAAAAGGGAATCTCATTCAGCGCGTTGCAAAGTTAAGGTACGTGACTTAGTCTAAGGTTTTCAGTTATCTACACGTAGTAGGAGATCCTCACTTTTGTGAGGATGACGAATATATAGTGAGAGAAGGGTTTGGAATAACCAACAAGCTTTTGTCTTAAAAGGTGCCAGCTCAGTAAAGACATCAGTAAAGAATAGACTCTGTCATTTTACTACTCCCACAAATAAAAACTAACCGTCATCCCCTTGAAAAGGGGATCTTCAGCCGCGTGTTATTAATAGTCAATGGCATGGTAGTGCGCCTAGTTTTTTGTTGGTTTAGCTTACATTTATATACATCATTTGCTACCCATTTAGATAGCAGGTTGGCTATGATGATAGTCAATCTTGTCAGTGTTCCTGATTTATCAAGATACGGCACAATAGTTAAAGAAAGCCCCGAGAAGCGTTACAATACTCGAGTTGCGACATCGCAACATGGGATACCCATTCACAGCAAACCTTAAAGTAGCCACCTATGTCTAAAGATTATGGTTTCACCACAGAATACACCCTCGACAAAGCCTTTTTTGCCGAGTGTTATGATCAAACTAGTCGTCCTGTTAAATTTCCAAAAGCCTATGTAAAAGGCATGCTTTTTCTTCTATTTGGCGTAGCTTTGTTAACATTTGAGTTATTACCCAGCGGTTACGTTGGTTGGTTTTTTATTGTTTTGAGTGTTATTGAGGCGCTCAGCGTTTATTTTAAAAGAACTTGGTGGTTATGGCGACAAACACTTAGCATGAGCTCTGGCGGCAAGGTGGTATTTCAGGCTGATTCTAAAGGTGTGAGTTATAAGAGCGGTAAAAATACTCGAAGCATCGCGTGGAGTGAAATCGACCAACTTCAACAAAGCGATTTAGGGTTTATTCTTCATATTGGAAAACAGCGTCAATACATCAGTAAATCTTGTTTAAATGATGAAGAAATCGCGTTCATTGTTGAGCAGCATGAAGCATCAAAAACGACCGAACGTTAATGTGTGAATAATAATTTCATATGAGCGCGTTGTTTCTGGTGCCCCATGCAGTGGCGAAACTATTGGATTGATATTCACTGCATGTTGTCATCGTTAGTCGGCCTTAGTAATTAACGATGACAACATACACGCCTAGACGGTGAATTTTTCTATTATCTATGTATGAATTAAGACACCAATAGTACGTCTAGATTTTCGACGGCACGCATTTCTGATTCTATAGCACCTGAAGTATGGATAATACTGTGGTGTTTTCCTAAAATAATCAATTCTGATTGAGTCAATTCTACAACATTAAGTAATTGCTGAGTAATGTTACCATTCTTTATGAATATGTTTTCTTTTAGTATTGGATAAGCTTCAGCAATGAAATTAATTTCTTTTTTATCAATCTTTTCTTCATGGCTTGCAATGAATTCACGGTATATATCATTCCAGTAAGCGACAGTATAAGCATTGTATTCACTGCTAGGGTGGACATAAACTAAATTAAGCGTTGCTCCAAGACTTAATGCCATATCTGAAGCGTGTTTAATAATGTCAGTATCGCTATGATCAAAGTCTACTGCGACAAGTATGTTTTTGTATTTCATTATTCTTCACCATTTGTGTATGTGACAACATTTTATACGTACATTCACTTTAAGTAATCATGAACTAATCATAACATTATATAGAATAAATCAAAGTGATAAGAAATGTACTAATGCAATGAAAAATATAAAATTAAGATAAATTTAAATCTCAACTCATTGTTTTGTATGGGTTATATTGTGCTTATCATTAAATGACACATTTGTTATTACAGAGAAAGACTTTAACAATATTATACACCGTCAATATCCTGCTTCGGCATACCTCAACATAGTAAAGAGCAAGCTACTAATGAAAATCACAAGTAAAAATATAGAAATAACACCAAGTATGGTCGAACTTATAGAAGAGAAGGTTGCACATATAAATCATTATTTTCCTTATGTTGAATCATCGACTTGTCATATTGTTTATCATGCAAGTTACGGAGAGTTTGATGTCGATTTGAATGTACATGTTGAGCAGCAATCATTCTTTGTAAAGCATTCATCGATCAGTTTTCATTCTGCGGTTATTGAGTCTTTTCACGCACTTGAGCATAAACTAGAAAAGAATAAAACAAAGCACTCAATTAAACATCAGAATCATCATGTTCATACTGATACTGATACTGATA
>NZ_MCUW01000010.1:198639-330419 GCF_002873335.1 Vibrio sp. 10N.286.49.B1
TGATACTGATACTGATACTGAATGATTAATGTAAATAGTAATCACTAGAATAAAATGTCGCTATATTAATTCGTAAAATCGAATAATAGTAGTGTGCCTAATTGATAACATAATGATAGAGAAGAAAAATGAACGAAAATAAAGTCATCGCGATTGCACATTCACACAAAGATGCTGAGCATATTGTATCTACACTGGCAGACCAAGGGTATATGATAGACAAAATGTCGATCATTGGTAAAAGCTACGAAACCCAAGAGCATGCCACCGGTTTTTATAACACGGGTGACCGAGTTAAATCTTGGGGAAAAACTGGCGCGCTTTGGGGTGGTATTTGGGGCGGATTAGTGGGCTCTGGTCTGTTTTTACTTCCTGGGGTTGGCGCTATCGTTGCGGCAGGGCCTATCGTTGCCGCTATTGCTGGTGCGATTGAAGGTGCCGTGGTTACCGGTGGTATGACGGCTATTGGTGGTGCATTGGCAAGTATTGGTGTCCCTAAAGACAGTATTATAAAGTACGAGACTGCAATCAAAACCGACAAATACCTTGTTGTCTTCGACGGTGACGAAAAAGAGCTTCAAACAGTGAAACAGTTTATTGATGAGCATGAGGGCAGTTCACTTTAATTTCTTGTTCAGGCACACGGAAGTGCTTCGTTTGCGTAAGTTGGAATGATTTTGCATCGCTATTTATATAGAATTTTTTCTTTAATTCTAATAACAAATGGTCGCTCTTTCGTGGGAAAAAAAACGACGCGCCCTTAATTCTTATATCGCTCTAGAGTCGACACAATAGCTGATTTCTTTTTTGTACAAGCCACACAATGACGACCACGAGCAGGCTCAAAACAACCCATATAAAGCCCATATCAAACGCTCGTTGTACAAACGGCTCAACGTTGAATCCATTTGAATTGGTATAAAGTGTCAATGGAATCAGTGTGGCAGACAAAAAACTGATCTCAAAATTTGGGATGTCTTTATGTCTTAGCTCTTTATTATACGAGTAATAAAATAGTGTACTTGTAGTGATCAGGAGCAATGCTGAAAACAAAGCGATATTGTTCGGATGACCCAGCAACAACATGTGAAAGACCATCGCTATCAAGCATCCTGTTATCTGTACTGGCAAGATGGAACGCACAACCACTCGCCCTTGTTTTATTGTTGAACGCAGCACAGCGTTTATGACGACCGACAAGCAAAATATGGCACTTTGAACATTAATGGTTAGAAACGTCATCAATGACGCCGCCACAATGAGAATGATGAAAATTTTGTGTAGCTCGGTAATATCCGACATCTCTACCGTGTCGTTTGATTTTGCAACATGACATTGATCTTTCTTAGGTGTTGGAAAAAGCTGAAAACAGAGCCAACTCAGTGGCAGCATAAACGTCGTAGCTTGGCAAACCACCATCAGTGAGTTCTCTATCACCATTCCGTTGGTCACGTTAATAAATCCATAGCAATAGAGAAAGATAGGTGAGGAAAAAGAAACAATTTTACTTGGTGATTTGACGTACGATAACAACATCCAAAGAAAGACGCAGCTTAGCACTAGCGCAAAAAACTGGTTGTTATAAAACATCTCGGCAACAAACATACCTAATGAAATAGAAATGAGAAGCCTTGTTACAAATATGGTTATAACTCGAACATTAAAGTGTTGGCCCCCAATCATAGCGGGAGCAAGAAATACAACAAGGACCACTTGTCCAATATGGAATATTTCTGCTAATACTATCGCTATTGTATAAAATAGACTGGTTCTTAAAATAGGATTAATGTTCATGACCACGCTTACCTAGTAAATATATCTGAAGATTGAGATGAAATGCATCACGCAAGAGGTAAATGCGCTCCAAAATGGACTGTCTTCAGGCTGTATCATTACCGTTGATTTTGAACCAGAAACGAGGGTATCGGGAACATTATCAATTCGGATTGTTGTTCTAACTTGCTGACTTTGTCTGATCCAGCGATTGTCTCGCTGTACTAGTGCTTCGTAACCTATATTGTTGCTTGAACTTTGAGCAATCTGAACCGCACTGTCTCTTGATTCGATTTGACCGGAGAACACTTTGCCAGGTAACGCGTCAAAGACAACTAATACCGGTGCGTTGCTTAGCAGTGGTAACGCCTTTTCATTAAAGTTCGCAACGAGATCTGTGTTAGTACCAATCGTCATCGCAACTTGAGGTGCTTTTGTATCGATCGACTCCCCGATGTCGAGCTGTAAATTAGTCACCCAGCCATCGACAGGGGCATAGGTTACTGATTTTGCAATTTTACGGTCAGATTTTTCCAGCAAGGCTTCAGCAAGCATTAATGTTCCGTTCTTGTCTCCTACTCCGAGTTTGATTTCCTTTGATGTCAGTTCTAGTTCCTTTGCTTCAAGTTCTCGTTGAGAGTCTAAATAAGCCATTCTAGAGTCGTCATATTTCTCCTGGCTAATGGTTCGATTGCGGTACAAGGTTTTATATCTTTCATAGTGTTTTTTGTTGTTATCGACTTCTTCTTTTTGTTTTTTGATCTGGGTTTTAGCAATCGCGATTTCAACTTCTAGGTTATCTAGATGCTGCTTGATGATGATCATGTTGGCCAAGGCGATATCTTTGTTTTCTACAAGTTCTTGCTTATCTATGCTAAAAATAGGTTCGCCTTTTTTGACAAAATGACCGTTTTTTATATAAACATTATCGACAATACCTGCCACTTCGGCGGTGACCGACACCACTTCTTTTTGTAGGTAGGCATTCGTTGTAAAGGGCGCGTGAATGTCGCTTAATACCATACTGGCACCAAACATGAATAATATCGCTAATGTGGTTTTGCCAATGGTATTAGTAGCATTGCGTAAGTTCATAACAGCCCTTTGTCTAACGTCGTTCTTATGTCATAAATATAATCAGAGGTGATGTTGGTTCATCGCTTTTTATCAGGAGCGGTTCTTTAAATGTGCTCAAAGATTCTCAAGCCAGTTTCCTGTCGTCGCCAACCACCCTCAAATTCGTTAGATTGAAGAGTACCGATGTTTGCGCTTTGCTTAAATATCTCAAGTTAATGAAGAGTTTTGCATGGAAGCAAGAATAGAAGTGAGTTTGTGTAGGGGATTTAAAAAAGCCTAGCGATGTTCGCTAGGCTTTGAAGCAGAAAAGGTGGTTAGTCGTGACTGTTGTCTAGTTTATAAAATGTCACCTTGGCATAATCGTCATCGTTACTTGAATTATCTTGTAGATAAATGCCAGCTTTAAAGTACATGTAATTGTCAGCATCATCATAGCCACTGTTTGCCATGTTAACTTCTTTTGCCGCGATTTCAGCGCCATTTTTACTCAATACCACAATCAACTTATCGCCCTCAACCGTAATGGAATAACTGAACGTTTCATCCAATGCAATCCCTGAACTTGGGTTAGAGGTGCTATCTAAATTACCACTGCTATCGACCATATTACCGAGTAGGTTGTACCAAGTTTCATCCCCGCCACTTGCCTTAGAAGTCTCATGAGCAAAATAGACGGCTCCGTTGGAGTTACCCGGAAGCTTGTGATAATACAAGCGGATAGGTTCGTTTTTCTCTGCGTGGATTTGTCCCACCACAATACGACCGACCTGCTCTTCATTTGATGACGTTGTTGTCACATGGTTGATGGCAAGTGTGGCATTCATTTGGCCATCAATACCTCCCCATCCGCTTTGGTCACCCGTTGGGATAGATGAGAATGCCCAATTGTTTTCTTTGCCTGACGTCGATTTTGATGTGTCTCCACGACGAAGCATTTCACGTAATTCTGTACGGACATATTTAGTACCACTTGATGTAGTCACGCCTTTCACTGGGGTATAGAACACCATGCCGCCATCGCTACCAGTATAAAAGAACTCATCTTCATAGCGGTCATCAAGCGCGTTTTCTTTTACGGATGTTGCATAGCCGTCACCTTCATCGATAGGGATGCTTAAATACCAGTCAAGTAGGTCAAAATTTTCAGAGGGTGCGACGTTAGGGTCTAGGTTGGTATTCTCTGAGCTCGAGTTACCAAATATTGCTACTTCCTTAATATTGGTCCAAGTACTGCCTGCGGTATTCTCGAATATTTTGATACGAACCCAGCGGGCAGAAATATCGGTAATATCGTAGTTTTCGTAGTAAGTCGAAGTGCCGCTGCTGCTGCCCGAATAGACTTTGTCCCAGGTGCTTGAACTCTCGTCTGCAAGTGTTCTGATTTCGAATCGATAAGACTGGGTATCACCCTTGCCCCATGCGATATCGAGATCTTCTACTTTTTGCACCGATCCCAGATCCAACACGAGGTTGACGACACCTTCTGCCGCCCATCGTGACGACCAATCAGTGCTGCCATCGATCGCGTTCGATGCCGGATAACTATTATGAGCGCCGCCCCAATCAGAAGCGCTTTCGATGAGCAAAGGAGCGGCGGTGGATCCTGTGGATACTAAAGCAGTAAGTAGCAGTGATGGCGTTAATTTATGCAGCTTAAAAATCATACAAAACCTTCCTGGTTTTTGTTATAGACATTGGCGTTTCAAAGCTAATCGATTACATTTTAACTTCACAAACCCAGAATAAAATAATCATTTTCTGGTAAAACTTGAATGTAACTTACTAGCGAATATGAATTTTTCTATCGTACGTATCATAAGGTTCAGATAAATACTAAAATTAGCGTAGCATATATCATTTTGGTGGCGAGGTTGCTTGTGTCACATATTTGCATTCAAATAATACAAATGTTGAATATTTGTTAACTCATCACACCTTGTTATGTCTTATTAAATTTGTTTTCATGAAAATTGAGGGGTTGATGGAAATAGCGGTTCTTCCAGAATGGTTAGCGATTCTATTGGCTTGATAATCTTAACGTCAGTGGTGCTTTGATTGTTCAGAATTACTGAATAATCAATTTCGTTTTTAAGTCATTATCAACTGAAACAAAACAAATATACTGAACCCTCTAGCCATCAGTGTGATTAAAACGTGGCTTAAAACATCGATGAACTATGTGCCGTTCGAGGATTATGATGAGTAAATTATTTGAAAAAACAGAATTAAAAACGTTAGACCTAAACAACCGTGTTGTTATGGCACCAATGACTCGCGCTCGATCCAGTCAACCCGGTAATATTCCAAACGAAATGATGGCTACTTACTACACACAGCGAGCCTCGGCTGGTCTTATTATCTCTGAAGCAACTCAGATTTCAGATGATTCGCAGGGCTATTCATTTACGCCTGGTGTTTATACGGATCAACAGGTTAAAGGTTGGCAAATGGTGACGAAATCAGTCCATGACGCGGGGGCGGCCATGTTTTGTCAGCTATGGCATGTGGGCCGAGTGTCTCATCCGATTTTCCAAAAAGGCCAGTTGCCTATTGCGCCTTCAGCGCTTGCGCCTGTGGATACCCAAGTTTGGATTTCTGACGAGCACGGCAACGGCGATATGGTGGATTGTGTGTCACCGCGAGAGATGACGCAGGCTGATATTGATCGCGTGATTGGTGATTTTGCTAATGCGGCAAAAAGAGCGGTTGAAGCGGGTTTTGATGGAGTGGAAATACACGGTGGCAATGGTTATTTAATCGACCAATTTTTGCGAACCAATTCTAACAAGCGAACCGACAACTACGGTGGTTCTCGTATGAATCGCGTAAGGTTTCTTATTGAAGTTGTTGATGCTGTTATTGATGTCATTGGTGCCGACAAGGTTGGTGTTCGTCTTGCGCCATTCATTACATTCAAAGATATGGATTGCCCTGATATCGTCCCGACAATTCTCGAGGCGTCAACACAGCTGCAAAATCGAGATATTGCCTACCTGCATTTGTCGGAAGCCGATTGGGATGATGCCCCGATTATCCCTGAGCAATTCCGAGTTGAACTGCGTGAACGTTTTAGCAATACGATTATTGTTGCTGGGGGTTATACCACCTTAAGTGCGGAAGATGTATTAAACAAAGGGTACGCCGATTTGGTCGCGTTTGGTCGCCCATTCGTCGCTAACCCAGATTTAGTGTTGCGCCTGAAAAATAAAAATGAGCTCGCTCAATTAGATGGCGCGACGTTGTTTGGTGGTAACGATATCGGTTATACCGATTATCCCATCGCGCGGTAGCTTCATCGAACATTGATTTCCTAGGCCAGTTTTGAGTGATTCGCTGCTCTTGACTGGCCAAATTGCCTTCGCAGACCCTCCAATTTCTATTTGAACTAATCGCGTGGGCGGTGACTTCCTCCGGTCTTGTATCTGCCTTTGTGCTCAGTTTCTCTTCTTTTACTCGCAACCGTACTCAATCCCTCTTTGATTAAAGTGATGTGCTACTGATAATAATATAGTTGACAATATCAACGACTGGCAATATAGTTGCTTTTATCAACCTTATTACTCATCCCTTGGAGGGAAATAATGAATACGAATACAGTTGATCACTCAGATATTTCAATGTTGAGCCCCGCGAAAACACCGCTCGGTTATAAGGTTGTTGTGGTAATAGGGATGATGATGTTGATGGGAGGGTCACTGACAGGAGTCATGACCTACGTCAACGTCGGTTACTCGGATGCTTTCGTTTCCGATTGGCTTCGCTCATTTCTTACCGTTGCAGTAACGGTAATGCCGGCCGGAATGTTCCTTATGGGGGTCATGACTAAGCTATTCGAGCACCTAATGCCGGATTCTAATGAGAAAAAGAGGAATCTTGCTATTGGCATGAGCATGGCGGTCGTCATGGAATCCTTAATGGCATTTACCACCGCACTCAACAATATTGGTTTTTCAGATCCCTCGGCGTTTTTATCGGCTTGGTTTAATGGATTAGTGGCAGCATTGCCTGTCGCACTGGTACTAATGACGGTGATATCAATTACGGTGAAGCCGAAACTTGAACGATTTTTGAAGAGCTAGCGCGTGGCTAGCCTCCAAATAACGAGTATGTATAAATAATGTAAGAAACAGAAGGTAATGAATATGATGATTAAAACAAAAAAAGAGACATGCTACCGCGTAACTATTGAAGAAGTGACTGCCGATCAAGAGGTTGGAAAAACACTGCAGTTTGAATTTGAAGATAGAGAAGACGTATTTAATGTGGTTGACAAACTAAAGCAGGGTAGTGGACTTGATGACGCCACCGCCACCAAAATGGGTGTCGCATTACGCCTATTAGGGCCGGTAATGATGATTAATCGCAAGCATCCTTTGTTCGCTGACTTTATGCCGCACTTTAAGACGTTTATGCAAAACCTGAAGAGTACAGTGAAGGCTGCAGTAAAAGATAAGTAACCGTTTTAAGCGGGATTCTTTGTGAGTCGTCATTGCTTAATGAGAGCCAAAATGTCACTTTGGCTCTCATTTTAACTGTAATAAAAGTGATATTTTTAGATAAAACCCGCTAGCCGATCAATGGCATACCAATCAATTTCCCATGTAAAAACATCACAAAGCTGACAGTAAGCGCGATACCAATAATGACCGCAATGACATCGTTAAATCCAGACTCCGGTAAGCTTGGAATCGCCCTCTTTTCTCTTTTCTTCATTGAGATGATATCAAGTACTGCCCAGATCAAAAAAGAACTAAAGAGAATGACATCGGCGAGCGTTCCGTTCACAAGCAGGTGACAGATAGCCCAAATTTTTACGGCAAGAAGTTGAGGATGCTTGGTAATGCGACCAATTCTTCCAGGGAAGTAAGGGGCAACAAATAGCACCATAGCAAATAGCATTCCCAAGTAGGTAATATGACGCAGCCAATAAGGGGAAGAGTATAAAATCACAGGGTCAAAACGAAGGGCCGCATATCCTTTGGCGATTAAGATAATACCGACAATGGATACGATTGAATAGAAGCCTTTCCACATTAGCGTGTTTTTGGCGGCAAGCCGATCGCGCGAGTCTTGTGCAAAGATTGAAATGGAGTGGATTCCAAGGAACAGGATTAATCCAATGATTAATAAGGCCATGACCAATATCCTTTTGTTGGTTTAAAACGTTTGTTGAGAGTTTGCGATGTCTGGGTTGGTTGGCGTTGCTGGCATTAGTGTAGTACTTAATGATTCGCAAAACTTGTTTGAATGGCGAAAAGTCGTCATGGTGCTTGCCAGTTATTTTTTTGTGGTCGTGATTGCAGAAGCCTTGGTTAGTAAAAGTCACTCACGTAACCCGCATTTTGGTGAATCTGATCGATAGAAACCCCTTTGTTTTCCAAAAATTGGCGTACGACGTTTCTTTCTGAGTAGTCACCGTACCAAGCGTCAATGTGAATGCGACTAGCAGCAGTATGCGCGCCCAGACATGAATACATTGTAGAGCCACGTGGATGATTTTCGGAGCCATTGATTCACGGCTTTTGCCAATCTCAATGGCGATTTCACATAAGCGATATGATTGATCCAACGTTAACGTAAGCCCTGGATAATCGGCAACGGTCACTTCTGTTTGGTTTTAAAGGGTGGGTTGGTGCTGGAAGGTGTGTTCTAGACGCGAGAGGACTAGATAATACGTATTAGCTCGCCCTATTTCGATAGGGTTACAGAGGGATGGTTTATAATAAAAGCGCCCGTCGATGACGAGCGCTTTTATTATTAGGCTTTAATTGGTTAGTTTATTGCAAGTTCTGCCTCAGCGACTTTCTGCTTTTTTACTTTGTTGTATCGCATCTTCTTAAGAGCAATTGCAACGGCTGCGGTTGTAATAACACCAATCGCCATCGCCACAAGAGCAAGTGCGGGTTTGTTAAAGGCGCCAAGTAAAACAACAATTGGACCACCGTGGGCTACGCTACATGTTAGGCCGAAAGTAAAACCAAGCACACATGCGACTGCTGAACCAATCATGTTTGCTGGGATCACGGCAAATGGGTCACGTGCAGCGAATGGAATGGCACCTTCTGAAATACCTACCATGCCCATAGCGGTTGCTGCTTTAGCATTTTCGACTTCTTCGCGTTCAAAAAGATTCATACGGCTGCCAATGAATGCGGCTAGTGCCATACCAAGAGGGGCGACGGGTATGGCGGCAGCTTGTGCCCCCATGAACTGGGTTTGTCCTTCAGCGATGAGGCCAACACTGAATAAGAAAGCGACTTTACCAAATGGACCACCCATATCAAACCCCTGCATTAATCCAATGACGAGGCCGATAATAATGACGTTGCCAGTCGAAAGGTTGGCAAGCACAGTATTCATCGTTTCCATGATACCGGCAATAGGCGCACCAATGATGAAAATAAAGACGGCAGCAATGAACAATGAACCGGCGATCGGAGCGATCATTATTGGCACTAGCGGTTGAATCATTTTCGAGTAGTTAAAGCCGACAATCCATTTAACGAAGTAGCCCACAAGAAGGCCTGCGATAATGGCACCGATAAATCCAGTACCGGCATCAGCGTCATAAAAAGAACCATTGTTTGCTATCCAGCCACCAATTAAACCGGGTGCTAGGCCAGGACGGTCTGCAATTGCATATGCAATATATCCAGCAAGGACTGGGATCATCAAGGTGAAGCCAACAACCCCTACATCGAGAATTTTGTTCCAAAAACTGCCTTCTGGTATTGCGAGCCCGCCAGGTGTTGCTTCCCCACCGATTGCTAAAGAAATTGCAATCAAGATACCGCCCACAACAACAAATGGGATCATGTGTGAAACACCATTCATTAAATATTTGTACAAATCTTGCCCTGAAGCGCTAGAAATGGCTGTATTGGAATCCGCTTTAGCTTGGCCGTCACCCGTGTAAATTGGCGCGTCTAAAGCTTGAGTGATTAACTTGTCCGCGTCTTTAATCGCTTTTTTCACGCCAGTAATAATGACGCGTTTTCCAGAAAATCGATTGAGGTCGACTTGCTTATCACAGGCTACAACGATGGCATCTGCTCGGTCGATCTCTTCTTGAGTCGGAATATTTCGCACACCGACCGAACCGTTTGTTTCTACTTTACATTCGTAGCCCATTTCAGCGGCGGCTTTTTCTATCCCCTCAGCCGCTAAGTAAGTATGAGCAACGCCAACAGGACAGCCTGTGACACCAATAATGAAGCCTTTCACGGTGTCGCTTTGCGTATCCACCTTTAGAGAGGTATTCGCATCATTATCTGAGGTGAGAAGCGCGAAGGCTTCTTCGTTTGTTGTTGCTGCTTTTAGCTGCTCTAAAAAGGAGGGCTCAATAATTTTGGACGAGAGTTTAGCAAGAACCTCGATATGAAAATCGGAGGCGGTTTCTGGAGAGGCAATCATAAAGAATATCTTTGATAGCTCACCGTCCTCAGCACCGTAATTGATACCTTGTTTACTTACTCCTACAGCAATCGCTGGAGAGGATACGGCTGAACTCTTCGCATGTGGGAGCGCAATACCGTCTTCAAACCCGGTGTTGCCGGTATTTTCTCGTGCCCATACGTCTTGGACAAATTGGGCTTGGTCAGTAACTTTTCCAGCGTCGACAAGTACATTTGCTAATTCATTAAATACCGACTCTTTATCGGTCGCCGTTAAATCAAGCTTGATTAACTGCGTGTTGAGGATCTCTTTCATCATAATGCGGATCTCTTCTATCGTTGTTATGTGTAGGGTTATATGTATTTACAAATTATCATTTATCTTAGAGTGTCTTCCTCTGGTTAAAATTGATTTATGTCATGTTTTTTATATCGCTAAGCCTGTGTATGCTGAATTGTGATACGTATAACGAAATATCTAACGTAAAGTATGAGCTTAATCACAATTAAAAATTTGTCATATCAAATGCTAGGCTGTGCAATAGTGAGTAGATACGGTAATTTGCGTTCTCCACGCCATTGGCAAATCAATATTTTTTGATCATTGAGAGGAAGTACATCATGGATATGATTAAATAAAGAATCGTATTCTGTTTGCAAAGACTGTAATTCGCCATCTATGTATATTGCGGGATCTGCACCAATAGTGTGTTGTATTATGCCTAACTCATCGACACTCAATACAAATCCGCTTTTGTCTTTTCGGTTTGCGTAATTCTCTAAATCGTCGTCACTAACCGTTGGCCCAGACCAACAAATGCCACAAAATAGCAAATGTTCATAAACTACAGCTCGACAAGGGTAGGCCCCCGGTAGAGGTATAGAACGTAAGAACTCTCCTTCTAATGAGAAGAACTTTAGTTTCGATTGTTTTCGAGATGACACGACGAGTTGTGGCGCTTTTCCATGCTTTGTTGGACGGTAATCAAGGGTGATCCCATGAGGGTTAAAAAGAGAATTATCACAAGGGTGATTCAGTGTACCGCCAAAGCTAAATTTGTGATCCCCCGCATTATCGAAACAATGGATGAAACTCGCCCCATATCCATCAGCAATATAAATATCGCCATTTGGTGCAACACATGTTTCTGTTGGGTTATAGGTAAAAGGTGGGTCATAGAGTCCTAATTCAATAGGGTCGGGTAGTTTTCTAATGATGTCACCGTTTAACGAAGTTTGTACGACTTCTCCTCGTCCTTTTTGGACAATGCCATCGACTTCTACCACGCCAGTTTGAGTGATCAATAAATATTCGATCTCGCCTGACTCATATAGCGTCAAACCATGACAGCCGTTGTATCCTAAGGTCCAGCTTTGCAGGAAGTCCCCTTGCGCTGAGAAAACAAGAATATTGTTGTCTGGGTGATCAACACTAAGAAATATACGACCATCGCGGCTTTGTGCCATCTCATGACAGTTCTCGATGTGAATGTAATCGGGAACGTCACACCAATTGGTATCAACAGTATATTGTGTGAGTGGGTTGGTCTCTAAAATGCTTTTCATGGTTTCCTTTAATGCGCGCTTGGTTAATGTATCAGCGATTACTCATGAGTGATTTTTATGTTCACTCCATTCATTTAACAAATCTATAGCTTGATTAACATAACGATTTTTTGTAATTTGTAAATACAAAAAAATGACTCGAGAGTGAATGGGTCTAATTAAATGAGAACGGAGAAGTGCAATGACCATACTGACACCTGAAAAGAAAGTGGCTATCGACGAGCAATTTTCGTTAATCGAGCAATATCAACGTGAAGGATTTGTATTGCAGAAAAAACCCTTGTTTGCATCCGAACAGTTCAGCGAGTTACAAGATATATTCGAATCGTTGTTGCTAGAAAGTACAGATGTTCGCGCAGATGAGTTAAATCGTCCGCATTACAATAACCCGCGTTTATTCAAGTTCTTAACTGCAGAACCGGTGTTGAAGTTGGTTGAATCGATTATTGGACCTAATATTGGGCTTTGGAGCAGCCACTTCATTTGTAAAGAGCCACTTACAGGTCGAAGAACACCTTGGCACGAAGATTCAAAATATTGGGAAGGTCGAATTGATAGAATGGACAAGCTTGCCACTATTTGGTTGGCTATTGATCCGTCTAATCGCCAGAATGGTTGTATGAGGGTGATCCCTGGAACTCATCATAACGAAGATAATTTTGATTATGTCGCCGTCGATAAAGCGACCAATACATTTTCGACAGAGTTGCACCATAGATACTTTGATGAAAATGATGCGGTTTACTTTGAATTGGAACCGAATGAATGTTCAGTCCATGATGGTCGCATATTTCATGGGGCACTTGCTAATAACAGCTTAACTAGACGATGTGGCTTTACAATGCGATACGTTTCATTAGATTGTAAGATAAATCAAGATCATCCAGACAATGAAACGCATCGTTTATACCACGTAAGCGGAGATAACGTTGCTCACAATAAGGTCGTTAAAGTACCCGATTTCAGTTGATAGACGTTGGCTAGTTGTGACTTCAAGCGCAATGATGTAAAGACATTTCTCGCTTAGATGCTATAACAATACTGAGTGCTCGGTATTGTTATACATGTCGGTTATAGCGTTATCGAATTGAGACGGTTGTCAGTTCATTTGACGCCAATGTTTCTATTGTGTATTGCGCCAATACTGAATGCAAAAGATAAACGTGGTGGTGAATAGACAAGCATATGTGCTGTGGCTCCACTCTTAGTAAGAACGCTTCTTTGTCGTTTAATGCCTTACCTGAAATAGTCTTTGCATCATGGCTGATATTCTGTCCCGAATTATGTTCAATAAAGTTGAGAACGGAATGCTCGCAATGCGCCTCTGTAAATTCTGGGAACAGATTTACTGGCATCCAGGTCTCTTCTAGAATTGCAGGCTCACCATTGATAATACGCATCCGCTTAAAGTGGAAAAGTTCGACGCCAGCATTTAACCGAAACTTATCTGCTAGTGTTTGATTTGACCTTATTTTGTTGAATTCCAAGACAATATTTTTAAGTTCAACATCGTTGTTTATCCGCTCAGAGATACTTGTTAGGTTATTGTCTTGATAAAATTCGGGTGGGTTGACGAACATCCCTGACCCTTGGCGAGAATGTACAAAAGATTCTTGTTTTAGTTTCTCGATTGCTTTTCTTAAAGTTGGACGGCTGACTTCGAATTTATCGGCTAAAGCATGTTCGCCTTCAAGTTGAGACCACGCAGGGCTTACACCAGTAACAATATCTGATTTGATAGCTTGGTAAACTTCAACGTATTTCATTTCTACTTTTCCTACTGTTCTAGTGGCGCTAGCGGGCCGGTTAAACATGTTAAGACATATCGATATAACAATGTGGTTATGCCCAATGTTTTAATGTTTATCTTATCAGAGAATACCACTATGAATACAGAGGTTATCAACGTTTGCTGGGACCTGATCAAGATCATCTTTCTGTAGAGTTTTTGTTTATTTGTATTTACATATTTTCAGTGTGGATTTATGGTTAACGTATAAATTGAACAGGAGTGATACCATGTCATCAAAGATTACTAATAATCCAAGTCAAGTTGATGTAAACAAGAAAATCCCGTGTGAGAAGGGCGTCGAACATCAACTAAGCATCATGGAATCCTATACTCGAGCCCACCAATCTGAACCAGATATATACTTGCGTGAGGCTAAATGTTTAGCAGAGTTGTATCCTGTTTTATTTAGACAAATTGAAGCTGACGATTCTGTGATTGGACGTATTGATGCGCTACCAATTGGTTTTGGTAGCGTGACGTCTGTGGGCGGTGTAGGGCATTACTGTAATTTCTCCAAGTTAGAAGAACTAAAGCTCGAGTTACCGACCATAATGCACGGTCGTATAGATGCGCTTCTTGAATATTGGGAAAAGCATGATACTCGCTCTATTTATTTCAAAGAGACCATTACAGACACGACTCTGGGTAAGTTTGTGGACGTCAACTACCCTGCAATTGCGACTGCTCGCCTGAGTGGAATGTATTTGGATTACAATAAGCTCATCGATCTTGGCTTAAACGGCATGAAAGAGTTAAATGCTGATAAACTCAAAACAGCACGAGCTATCAATGATAATAAGGCTGTTTCATTACATCAGGCGTTTTTGAATTGTCTTGCCATTGTAGAAAATGTTATCGACAAACACGTTGAACTTTGCGCGAAAGAGTTAGCTTCAACAGAAGACTTGACGCGCAAGCACCAAATGAATGACTTGATTGACGCGTTGATGCACATTCGGAATAACAAACCCGCGACTTTTTTAGAAGGTATTCAACTTACTTGGCTTTACAGTATGTGCTCTGGTGTAGTGAATTATGGCCGAATGGACGACTATCTCGGAGATTTATTGGTTGCAGATCTAGCTGAAAATCGAATCACGGAAAGACAGGCAATCAATTATATCCGTTCACACTATCGGTTGATCGAGGCACGTAAAACGACGGTGAATGGTCGTGTTGTTATTGGTGGGCTTGGTCGAATCAATCCTGAGTCAGCCGATATCTATTGTCGTCTTGCGATTCAAGCGGTTAGAGAGAATAAAGATACTGAGCCTCAATTCACTCTTCGTATCCACAAAGGCATGAATCAAGATGTTTACCAGGATGCACTCGACGCGATTGGTGAAGGGTTAACCTACCCAATTTTGTACAATGATGATGTGAATGTTCCGGCTGTAATGAAATCGATGCAAATTTCAGAGCAAGATGCGCAGCATTATGTTCCTTTTGGATGTGGTGAGTTTGTATTGTCTGGTAAAAGCGTCGGCACCCCAAACACGTGTATTAATATCCTTAAGATATTGAATATAGCGCTAGCGGGTGGTGTAGATTTTTGGGATGGGCAAAATAAGGCTGGCGATGCGTTATTACTCGCACCCAAGGAAGTAAACAGCTTTGATGATGTTATGTCTAACTATAAAATTTTATTGGATTTTTATATTGATATCACCTCGAAAGCACAAGCGTTCTCTTATGAAGTAATGAACCAACAAGTTGGTTTTTTATTTACCAGTATGCTCACCGACGACTGTATTGGCCGCAGTAAAGCGTTGTTAGATGGCGGGGTTTATAAGTTAGGTGGTACTAATGAAACCTACGGCAACACCAATGCTTATGACTCTTTGGCAGCGATCAAGAAGGTCATATTTGATGATGGTAAATACAGTTATACCGAACTCATTGACGCATTAGAAGTGGATTTTGACGGCTATGATCGTATGAAGTACGACCTTATTCATGCACCAAAATTTGGCAACGATGACGCTTATGTGGATGACATAGCCATAGAGATGCACGAATACATTTGTAATGGCATTAAAGACTCCGCTGCAAAGGTTGGTATGGATAGCTATCTAGTGGTTATTATCAATAATCAAGTCAATACCGAATGGGGCCGAGCGACGAGCGCATCTGCTGACGGGCGTCATAAAGGCGTCTATATGAGTAACGCAAATAACCCGCAAAGTGGGGCTGATAAAAATGGTCCTACCGCCATGTTGAATTCACTAGCAAAACTGAAAGCGAACGTACATGCGGGATCGGTTCAAAATATGAAGTTCAGTAAAAATATGTATCTCGGCAAGCGCATGATTATCGAGTCGTTACTTGATGGCTATTTTGATCAGGGCGGGCCTCAAATTATGGTCAGTGTTGTCGGCAAAGGTGAACTTGAAGATGCTTACCATAACCCTGAGAAGTACCCCAATTTGGTGGTCCGTGTGGGTGGGTTTAGCGCTCGGTTTGTGAACTTGGACAAAGACGTGCAGTTGGAGATACTCAACCGCACTCTAAATGACTGATACCTTTATTTGGGCATCTAAATGATGCCCTTTTTTCTGACGTATACGTTAGGTGCTTTATATGCAAAATGTGGGTCAAGCAGTGAATCATGACAGTGTTACAGGGATTGTTTTCGATATCCAAAAATTCAGTGTTAATGATGGGCCTGGCGTACGCACGGCCGTATTCATGAAGGGTTGTCAGATGAAGTGCGTCTGGTGTCATAACCCTGAATCTTTGAGTAGCAAAAGGCAACTTGCGTTTAGCGAAACAAAGTGTGTAGGTTGCCGAGACTGTGCATCGGTGTGCCCGAATGATGTCCATCAATTTGATGATAATGGTCATCACAGCGTCAATTTTGAGCTCTGTAACATGTGCGGCCTTTGTGTTGACGCATGCATGCAAGATGCGTTGAAAATTTACGGAAAGTCATTATCGGTCGACGCTGTTTTTCAAGAAGTGATTAAAGATAAAGTGTACTTTGACAAATCAGGAGGGGGGATAACCCTTTCTGGTGGCGAAGCATTGAAACAATTCGAATTTTGTTTGGCTCTTGCTAAAAAATGTAAAGAAAATGGCGTTCATGTCTGTGTTGAAACTAACGGCGCATCCAAAGCGTCTCATTATGAAGCCATCGCACCTTACGTCGATTTATTTTTGTTTGATTACAAGGCAACGGGACATAAATTACATAAAGAACTGACCGGGATGACAAGGACGTTAGTCGACGAAAACTTACACAATCTGAATAAACTCGGAGCCCCGGTGATTTTACGTTGTCCTATTATCCCAGGTTATAACCTTTCCGATGAGCATTTAAAGGCAATATCATTGCTGAGTGAATCGATGAGCAATATCGTTAAAACTGAGCTACTTCCTTATCATAATTTCGGGAAAGGAAAGGCAGCAGAGATCGGTCGCCAATATCATGTTGACGCTGCGTTACCAGAAGATGAAGAAATTGCCCAATGGCTAGAAAAAGTGAAAAGTTATGGCGAAGTTGATGTCACCCTCAGTTAAAACCACGCACTCGCGGTACAGTAGGCATTAAAAAACATCAATCGTTTACGAGATTAGGAGTCGATAGCGTGTTGAATTTAGCCACAATAGGGTCAAACTGGATCACGGAGTGTTTTGTCGAGGCCGCGTTAGCATCAGGCGTGTACCAATTAGTAGGGGTGTATTCTCGAGATATAGAAAAGGCACAGTTGCTGGCCGATAAGTATCTTGCTCCTCATGCTTACGATAATTTAAATCATTTAGCTCGAGACGAGCGTATTGATGCGGTATATATTGCCAGTCCTAACTCTCTGCATTTTGAGCAATCAAAAATGATGTTGGAAAGTGGTAAGCACGTTATATGTGAGAAACCACTGGCGTCAAACGTGCAAGAAGTACGAGAGCTATATCGTCTCGCCGAAGAGAATAATGTGGTTTTGTTTGAGGCCTTTAAGACTGAATATCTTCCCAATTTCGCGGTGGTTCGCAATGCTTTGGGGCGGGTAGGGCCAATGAAGCATGCCTTTTTCAACTATTGCCAATATTCCTCTCGGTATCAACGCTATTTAGATGGGGAACAACCGAATACGTTTAATCCTGCATTCTCAAATGGTTCAATCATGGACATTGGGTATTATTGCATTGCCGCGATGGTGAGCCTGTTTGGACGACCTCGCCATGTGTCGGCGCGTGCAGTACTGCTTGACTCGGGCGTCGATGGTGCCGGTCACGTGAGCTTAGATTATGGCGATTTTATCGCGACTGTACAGCATTCGAAAACCTCAAACTCCAAGCTGCCCAGCGAGATTCAAGGAGAGGCGGGAAGCCTGATATTGGAAAACTTCCCCGAAGGAAAAACCGTCACTTTGGCATTAAACGATGGGTCCAGCCAAGACCTAACGTTAGATCAGCATGAGAATACAATGGTCTATGAAGCGCTTCACTTCCATCAACAAGTAACAGAAGGGAACGCGGATAAGTCGGCAATCGAAAGGTCGATCATCACCGCAGAGGTGCTAACCGAAGTGAGACGACAAACGGGCGTACGATTTCCTGCCGATGGTATTTAAGAGGTTTTATTTGTTAAGCCAGTCCAGTGACATTTTTGGATAAAAAATGGAGAGCATCATGCTCTCCATTTTCCTGTTGATAGGTGGCGTGCGTTATAACTCAGCACCATATATATCAAATGTGAAGTACTTGGCTGCGATTTTATCGTAGGTACCGTTGGCACGAATGGTATCAATCGCTTGGTTAAATTTCTCAGCAAGCACTTTGTCTTGTAATCGGAGTGCTAGCGCCGTGCCTTCTCCAATGTAGGCCTTATCGGTGACGGCTTTGCCTTTGAATTCAAATGATGCACCTTCCGGTTTTTCTAACAATGCCAAAGCGAGTTGATCGGAGTTGCCAAATGTGGTGTCGAGACGCCCATTTTGAAGGTCTAGGTACACCTCATCTTGTCCTGAATATCGTTTAATATCAGCGACGTCGGCAAAGTGGTCGGTGACGTAGCGATCATGAATTGTCCCTTGCTGAACTCCAATCGTCTTACCGGTTAAACCAGCTTTATCTGTGGTGAAGTCAGCGCTCTTTGCTGCCACAAAGCGGGCGGGTGTTTGGTAGTACTTATTGGTAAAAAGTACCTTGCTCTTTCGCTCTTCAGTGATTCTCATTGAGGCCATGATGACGTCTGATTTTCGAGCTAATAGACCAGGAATGAGCGCGTCCCAGCTTTGAGAAACCCACGTACAGTCGAGTTTTGCTTCCTCGCATAGTGCGTCTGCAATTTCGATATCAAAACCAACAGGTGTCCCTTCATTGTTCTTATAGTTGAATGGCGGGTAAGTAAAATCTGACGCGAGTCTGATTTCCTTAGCTTGTACCGCCGTGCATAAGAGAGCGGTAATGCAGGCAAAACTTAGTGCGATTTTTTTCATGGAAACGTCCTTTTATTGAGCCTGTACTGTGCGGCTTTTAGAATAATGAGTGAGTGTTTCAATAACTTCGATCATGCTTTCTTTGCTGCCGATCGTAATTCGTACACACTGTGATAAAGCGGGTTCGTGGCTTTGGTTTCTTGTCACGATGCCGTTTTCTAAAAGAACGGCAAATAAGTCGATGTTTTCTTCTACCTTCAGCAACACAAAGTTGGTCGCGGATGGAAAAATTTGCTCGATGAAGTCAAATGACAATAAGGCATGGCGAAACCATTCACGAGTTTCAATGAGTGATTGCGTTGCGTCCGATACGGTCTTGAGCCCCTTAGGTGATAGCGCATTGAGCACGATGCTGGCTGAGCAGTCTGGCATTGGGTAAGGGGGAATCAACTTGGCGACGTATGTCATGACTGCGTCACTGGCTAAGATAAACCCACAGCGCACGGCTGCCAAACCAAAGGCCTTTGATAAGGTTCGAATAACCACAAGGTGTGGGTACGATTCGATTAAGTCAACAATAGAAGATTGAAGCTCAAATTCTATATAAGCCTCGTCGACAACGACTAATGACGATTGTTGAGTCCCCTCAAGTACCGCAACGATGTCCTCTTTTGGGATAAGGTTACCGGTTGGGTTGTTGGGAGAGCACAAAAACACAATATTGGTGTGTTGTGACTGGCGGATAATCTTGTCAACATCGAGATTAAAATCAGGAAGTAATGGTACATCAAGTGTTTTGATGGCGAGCGCATCAGCACAAAATTCATACATGGCATAGGTCGGTGAGCAGATTAAAATCTGATCATGTCCCGGTTGGCAAAATGTACGAATCAATAAATCAATGGCTTCATCTGCGCCGCGTACGGCCAGCGTCGCAGCTTGAGTATTGGCGTAGCCTTGATAAGCGCTGGCGATATCTTGAGGCAAAAAATCAGGGTAGCGGTTGTAGCTTTCATTAGGCTGTTCAGGATGCAGAGAGTGCTCCAATTCATTGGCATTTAACCAGATTCGACCATTGCCACCAATGCGTCTTGCTGACTGGTATGGTATCAGTTTTTTTACCGCCTCAGGTACTAGGCTTGCTACGAGATCGGTCAATGTCCTTTCCTTTTTGTAAATACTCAATCATTTATAATGGGTAATAATTTATTTTTTGGTCATTATTTAGAATGATTATTCGTAAATATCCCTTGATGTCTATTAGTTAACCAAAATGTAGTTGAAATAAGAATCGAAATAAACACATACTAGCCATGATAATAATTCATATCTAAGGTGTCAGGCGAGTATGAAGAAACCACTACCATCAACCAAAACATTGCAGTCTTTTCTAGCGACGGCAGCACACCTTAACTTCACGCATGCCGCCAACGAGTTGAATTTGACGCAAGGGGCGATCAGTCGGCAGATTCAGTCGCTGGAGACGCATATTGGTAGTGAACTGTTTTTTCGGCACGCAAGAGGTCTGAGCCTGACGCCAAAAGGTCAGCGACTCGTGCCGTTGATAGAAGACGCAATTCATCATTTGCAATCTGCGTTGGCGCAGGTATCTGACTCGCCATCTAAGGTTCGGTTGAATGCACCAAGTTGTATTACGTCGTGGTTGTTACCACGGCTCATGACTTTTCAACAAGCGTACCCTGATATAGACGTTGAGCTTACCTCGACGATTAAACATGTCTTTGAGCCAGACTTTGACTCATTTGACGCTGTGATCGCCTACGGAAAATCCCCCAAACAAACGACGTTAATGAGTCAGTTATTGTTTGAAGAACAGCTGGCACCGATTTGTCGAGCGGATAAAATTAGGCAAGAAGACAAAATAGAGAACAGTAGCAATGTGATTATGCCGGATAAGCTGCACCATTATACCTGGCTTCATGCCAACACTGAGCAAAGTGATTGGAAGTTGTGGCTTAGCCATATACAAAAAAGGCAGCTTAGTAATTCGTCAAATCAACATTTTGCCACACTTGATCAAGCGATGAACGCCGCGCTGCAGGGGTTTGGTATCGCGATTGGAGACGTTACACTCGCCGCTCAGGATCTCGAGCTTGCTCGAGTGGTAAGAGTGAGCGAAGAAACCGTATTTTCTGGCAGTGGTTATCATCTTATTCAGCCTAAAAATCGCCAATCGAGCGGTTTGTCATTGCTGGTGGCATGGCTAGGCGAAGCGAATAGCTAGGCAAAGAGAATCGTTTGTCGGCGTACATAGGCATGAAGAACAGCGCTACAGACAACAACGAACCAGAAATGAATAAACAACCTGATTCAGTGATGAAATGACTAACCATTTCGACATTTTCCCCTCATAATGCGCGTTTAGTTGTCGTCACTTCGACAAGCCTGGCAACATTCGACATCGCCTTATTGGAGCTGCGATGACGTATGCCATTAAATAGGTATTAAAAAATGCACTACATGAGTTTGCAATTAGACGCGCAAGCACAACAATTTGCCGATGAACTGCTCGATGGGTTAGAAAATCAAGATGGGTGGATTAAGATGACGGCTCGGTATGCCGCATTGATCGATACTCGGCTTTCTGAGAGTCAGTATGTTGGGACGGTTACGTGGTTCAGTGATGAAGACTACATTGAACACCATATTGAGTACACTTAAAGAATTCACCCTTTAGCATGATTTGCAATCACCCCCCGATCACAGGAATAAGGTGATTGCGTTTATTATTAGTGCCAATGCGTTACATATGCACGCTTGCTGAAAAGGGTGTAATTAGCTTATTTATAACCAGCGCGATATCAAGGGTAGCTAATCAACGTTGAGGAAAAAGGATTTACTCATAAAAGAGTAAATAACCAACTGACCCGCCATAATAGAACAAAACATCAATAGCGCGGAAAGCCCGATATTGGGTGTCGCTAGCACCGATGTTTCAAAGAACGACTCACTGGCGCCGACCATAATTCGGCTGCCAGGCACTAGAATTATGATGCCTTGAACAATATAGACAATGGGCGGAGTCCCTCTCATTTTCCCGACGAGTAGCCCGTAAAGAGTAATGAGCATCGAGCTTATCCAAGTTCCAACGATCCAGTCAGGGGTAATCCAATGAGGTCCCCACATTCCAATGATTGCTGCAGGTAAGCTTATCGCAATATCCTTTGCATCAGCGTTAAAAATCACGCCAATACCAGTAGAAATACCAACCAGAGCAACGAACTGCGTAATTGGAGGGATCTCGTTGATATAATTGGTGACATCAGGCGTTGAAATAAACAATCTAGAGATCGTAAGTCCCAAAACAATACCAATAAAAAGCTTCATGATGACAAACCCACTTTGTGCAAGAAGTTCAATGCCCGAACGGTAATCGTTAACAGAAAAGCTTGCGAGCGCATTGGTAATAGTGAGACCAGGGATAAATAGCACCACGGATGATATACAAAGCGCCAAAACGGGTAAATCAGGCGCGTAGCCAGACGCAATACCGACAACAATACTTGCGATGAGGGCGACAATGAACTCGGTCAATATAGCGCTTTTATGACTCAATTGGCATTGTATCACCCAAGCTATTAGTCCTAAAAATACCGACAATAACACCGCACAATAGGTACTCCCAACGAGCATTAAATAACAGGGTGGAAGTAAGATGTTGGCAATGCCAAGAGTGTAAAAAGAGTAACGACCCACCACTGTTATTGGCGAGTGGTTCTTCAGCGAACGTAATGTACTTACCAATTGTCTTAGGTTAACAGAGGGCGGGGTCTTGTTCTGTATAACGACGCTCTGATTAGGCTTCTCAATGATAGCCATAATCTTACTTGGAGTGACATCAATTGTAGCCTCAACCCCATGCTTTAATGCGTATTGCTCGGTGTACTTTGACACTGAATAGGGGGCGAACCCCGATTGATGTAGGTGATCAGCGAATTCTAGGATTGGTTGAATGACGTCGTGAGTATTGGTTGTAGCCATTATGGAATCACTTGTTTGGAAAACGGAACGTTAAGTTTTATCTCATTACCAATGAATGGAATATCTCGAGTTAATATCGTGTTAGAGCCAGTATTGAGCTTTGTAATGCGCGACACGTTATGAGTGTTGATTGGTCTTCTCATAACCGTCGCTAACATTGGTGCTTAATCGTTTTTATCGATTAGCTACAGAGAGGCCTCTCGTCTAATTGGTCGACCCGCCATCACATCTAACCGCATTTCACCTTTCTCGATAATAGGTTTGCCGTTTACAAGGACATACTCCATGCCGGTGGAAAGGGATGTTGGCTTGGTGTAGGTCGCCGTATCACGCAACGCTGTAGAATCAAAAATGACTAAATCAGCATCTTTCCCTACTTGTACGCGGCCTTTATTTTTCATCTGAGGAATGGAATTTTCTAGAATTCTACAAGCATTTAAGCTCGTTTTTTCCATGGCTTCGATAAGTGAAATAGCTTGATAATCATTAACATATTTACTGACGAAGCGAGCGAAGCAACCCGTTGATCTTGGATGGGCAAAAGCATTGTCTGGAAGAGGCCATACGTGACCCTCAATAACTTTGCCTTGATCGTCAGCCCAAGGCATGGCGTCGGAAGCGATTGCTGCACCAGGAAATAATACAGAACGGTCCATTTTGTTACGGTCGTCTGGGTTCTCATCAGGTTTCAGGAAGTGCATGACGACAATAGATCCTGGAGCGCTGTTTTGAAGATCAGTGATTTTGTCTTGTGTCAGCGTTTTACCATTCATTTCCATGTAGCTTGCACTTGGGACTCCCCAGCGTTCTAACCAGTCATCACCTCGAAACACTTCAGCGCCGACCACCGAAGAGCCGGCCCCGTATGGGTAAGCCTCTGTGGTGACGTGTATACCACGATCAATCGATGATTGAATGAGGTCGGCACAATCTTCAATGTCGCCAACAGAGGTACTATTTAGATGACAGATATGCATATGCGCGCCGGTTGTTGCCGCTAAGCTGATGAGCTCTTGATAAGCTTCAAAGCTTGATTTTGGTTCTGAGTTGTTCAAATAGCGAACATGCGTAAACGTTGGGACATCATAACGTTTGGCTAGTTTTGCTAACTCATAATATTCTTTGTGGCCATAGCCTGGTGCATAACCTGCGTTGACTCCAATCCCCAGCCCTCCTTCTTTCAGCCCTTGTTCAACAAGCGTTAGGATCTGATCGAGCTCCTGCGATGTGGCAAGCGAATTTTGCCAATTACTTTTCGAAAACGCTTTTTGGAACCACGCGATAGTGCCGTCAAAAGGAGGCATATCCTGCTCTTTAGCGGTGACACGAGCGTAAGTCCACGCAACAGAAGCCCCATAGTTAATAGGACGACCTTCTTGGGCGACATTGTCATAAAACTTGCCGATTGGCAGTAAGCCCGATTCCATTTCTAGTGCAGTTGTTACCCCATCATAAGCCTGAGCACGTGCCGCGGGCAGTTGTTGTCCGTGGGCGTGCATATCAATAAAACCAGGGGCAACGACTAACCCCTGTGCATCAATGATGCTCGTTCCTTGTAAGGGCTCTGTAGAGATCGCAGCGATGCGGTTGCCCTTGATGCCAATATGACGAATCGCATCTAAGTGTGTTTCTGGATCAAGCACGCGACCATTTTCGATGACCAGGTCAAAAGGACCATTTTCATTGGGCAGTATAGTAATTGGTTGATTAGAAAAATCGGCAGCCTCAGCATGCAGCACAGACGTAAATGGCAACGTTGCGGCACCTACTGCTAATTGCTTGAGCATGTGGCGTCTGGACTCGTTAGTGAGAGTCGGTTGTGTTTGTTCAAGATCAGCGTTTTCTTTCATCACTTTTGCCTATTACATAATCGAATATTGGTGTCCGAAATTAGACAAAATCGTGAAATTCATCAAGGTCATTTTACGCCACTAAGCCCCACCCGCCGACGTGATGATAGGGATGATATAGCCATGAAATTCTGAAAGTCGAATGGCGCAATATGACCTAGGATAAGGTGTTTGTAACTCTTATAGTAAGCCTCATGAACACATAACATATGAGACGACGCATGACTAAGAAACCCATTCCAGTGACCCTCCTTGCTGGCTTTTTAGGAGCGGGTAAAACCACGCTACTGAATCATATATTGACCAATGCTAATGGTATGCGCCTCGCGGTTATCGTTAACGATTTCGGTTCGATTAATGTTGATGCAGAGCTTGTTAAATCAGAAGATGACAACATGATTGCACTGGAGAACGGCTGTATCTGTTGCAATCTTGCTGAGGGGTTAGTGGTTTCTGTCATGAGGTTGCTCGCGTTAGAGCAACGACCGGATCATATTATTGTTGAAACGTCAGGGATTGCTGAGCCGAAAGAGGTCGCTCATCAATTCGAAGATCCTGAACTCCAGCAACATTCACCACTTAATGCCATCATCACTACAATCGATGCTGAAAATGTATTGGCACTAGAAGGATCGATGGCTTCGCTTGCCGAACAGCAAATTCAAGTGGCTGATATTGTTTTAGTGAACAAAGTGGATCTCGTGGATGACTCACAGCTAGAAAAAGTTAAAGATTGGTGTCGCTCCCAAGCGCCGTTTGCCAAGTTGATTGACATCGAATTTGGTCAGGTTGATTTGCCGATTTTATTTGAGGTTCCTGACAGGGGAAGAGACCTATCTCTAATGACAGTGGAGGATGACCACCATCATGAAAAGTGTGGGTCTGACTGTCAGCATATCAAGCACAATTTTGAAACATTCAGCTTCGAAACTGAGCTTCCTTTGTCTTTACAAACACTGTATCCGGTACTGCAACGGTTTTCGATTGATGCCTATAGGATGAAGGGCATATTGAATTTAGCCGACCGACCTGACCATCGCTGTATCTTCCAGTGCACGGGACAACGCGCAACAGTTACCGTAGGAGATCCTTGGTTAGAGCAAGAAAGCAAGGTAACTCGGTTGGTGTTTATCGGCCCTAAAGGGGGGCTAGATATGGATGAAATGCAAAGAAAGCTAGAGTCGTTGGTAGTTTGATACCGCTGGAGTGCATGCGAACTTATTTATGAGTGTTCGTTACGACCAAAGACAAATAGAAGGCCAATGACAATGTCGAAACTAAGAAATGAATCCATGTTAGATACCGAGCTCGATCACAACAAACGAAGAACATTGAAAACCTTGGCTGTCGGCGCGGCGGCGATTCCGTTCGCATCTGTTGTATACGCTGATGGTAATCAATTGGTAGAACAGCCCCAACTGCTACCAAATGAACAAGGTCCATTTGATCTTGTTATCGAAAATGGCCGAGTATTAGACCCTGAAACTGGGTTAGATGCCGTACGTAGCATCGGTGTAAAGGGCCACCGAATAGCGGCTATTTCCAAGAGCAAGCTCAATGGAAATAAAGTGATTGATGCGGGAGGTTTAGTCGTCGCTCCTGGGTTTATTGATTTACATGCACATGGCCAACAGCTCCCGGCTGCTCGTGCTCAGGCCTTTGACGGAGTGACGACAGCATTAGAAATGGAGTCTGGGCTTCTTCCCATTGGTCGTTTTTACGAAATGACGGCACAAGAAGGCAGACCGATTAACTACGGAGCATCGGCGGCCTGGACTTACGCAAGGGTGATGGCGAAAGAACAAGACATGCCAGCACCTGACGCGACGATCACTTGGTTTCAAAAAGCATTTGCTAAAAAGAACTGGCAAAACTCCCTAGCGACAGATGATGAACTCAAGCAGATCCTTGCACATGTTGAACAAGGACTGCAAGAAGGTGGTCTTGGTATTGGTGTCAATGCGGGTTATGCGCCTGGTTATGGTCATAAAGAATATTACGAAGTGGCTAAGCTTGCGAAGCAATACGAGGTTCCTACTTATACCCATGTCCGTTATGTAAATAGTGTTGAACCAAAGTCCAGTTTTGAGGCCTATCAGGAACTGATCAGTCTATCTGCTAGTACGGGCGCGCATATGCATATCTGTCATTTAAATAGCACGTCGGTTCAAGATATTGATGATTGCGCGGATTTGGTTCAATCTGCAATTGATAATGGCTTAGCTATTACGACAGAGGCATACCCTTATGGCGCTGGATCAAGTGCCGTCGGGGCTGAAATGTTTCGCGGGGATACATGGAAGAGTCGATTTGGTGTGCCCGATGCCAGTTATATGGAACTGAATGGACAACCGTTAACGCAGACAAAAATCGACGATCTACAAAAAAATGATCCAGGCGCAGTGGTTGTGATTCACTTTTTAAAACCAGACGACAACAAAGAAGACTTACGTAAAATGAAGCGCTCGGTCTTATTTCCCGGTGCCGCGATTGCTTCAGACGCCATGCCTTGGATGGGCAGCACAGGGCAACTCATTGAGGGGGATATTTGGCCATTGCCAAACGATGCATTTGCTCACCCGCGGTCAGTCGGATGTTTTGGACGCTTTGTTCAGCAATACGTTAAAGACTACAAGGCTATTACTTTACTTGATGCTATGGAACGAACGAGCCTGAACGCGTGTAGAATTATTGAAGATGCTGTCCCTCAAATGCGTAACAAAGGCCGGATTCAGGTAGGTAAAGATGCAGATATCGTGGTGTTTGATTTCCAAGAATTTAAAGACCAGTCGACCTTCACTCAACCGGCTAAATTGTCGACAGGTATGAAGCATGTTGTCGTGAACGGTCAACTGATCATTGAAAATGAAGAAATGGATCTCAACTCAATGGCGGGGCAACCGATCCGTCGGACAAACCATGAATCTAAAACGTCACGTAGTTGAGAGCAGGCTAGGCACACCATTTAGTTAATAGGCCTGTTTGTGTCATTTTAAGTAGAGAGCTGACACTCTCTACTGTTTTTAGACTGAGTGATTCGTGGGATGTTTACGATACCTGACGAGAAGAATGGCTTAATTATTTGGAGTTTAGCGCTTGATACCTAGCAGGTGTTTGACCAGTCCAGCCAATAAAAGCACGATTAAAGTTAGAAGGGTCATTATATCCACAACGCCATGCTGTTTCGCTAGGTGACAACCCCTCCTCGTTAAGCATTGATTTGGCTGCTTTGCAGCGAGACTGGTCCCTGAGCGCTCTAAAGCTGGTATTGTTCTCTGTTAATCGTCGTTGAAACGAACGAGCTGACATGTCTATCTGTTTGACAAACCAAGTGATATTGAACCAAGGAAGCGTCGCGTAGGTATCGATGAGATTTTTGATGTTATTTAACCAATTTTTACCTGTAGACAGGGTATTGAAGGGGATAAAGTCGGCAGGTAAGTCGATTGACAGGGCACCATAAGGTTCACCAAAACTAAATTTAACAGGGGCGAAACTCTTGGGAAGGTTTTTGTTTAAATGAGCAGGAGAGCTCATGAGCACTTGATTCGGCTTCCAACTGGCACCATTAAATTTACGGCAAAATGATAGTAAAGCAAAACTGCGAAACCATTCTGCTTGATCGTAGCCGGGCATTGTTGGCCGGTATGCGCCGCGATGGCAAAGAAACCACTGCCCATTAATACATTCAACCCAAAGGACAATATGGCTACTGAACTCGGGCATGACCTCTATTATATGATGAATGGCACTGGCTAAATCGTCATAATTTGAGAGCGAACGGTCAAGTTCGGGTGATATTTGTTGAATAGAGATTAAACGGCCAACTTCCAAGCCAATTTTCTTTTGGGTGGATGCGACCATGGCCATCAGAAAGTTCATGGCATGTTGTGTCGGAACCCAAGCGGATTTACTCGTAAGATCTTGAGGAATATGGTGTTGACTTGCGATATCACGCCACGCAATGCCATGCTGTTCAAAATAAGCAATAAAGGGAATAAGATTATTGGTCTGGCTGATGTTAATTTTATTTGGCATCAGAATATAATCACCGATTTTTTAGTGGTAGCTTAGTTTGACTCTGAAATGGGTATCTGAACATCTTTAGCCATATAAATCGAAATTCTCAATACCAAATAGCTTAGTCATTAACTCAAGACTAAGCTACTAAATATTAATAATTTCAATTATTTAAGACGCGTTGTTTTATTTGATTTGTTCTTTATTGCACGTGCGAAACGCAGGCGGCGCTCTGCAGAGCTTTGTTCATCTGAGTTGTTGCTGCGGCTTTGACGGTCTTTATAAGCTGGTTTGTTGTGCATTTTGTCTAGCAATGCATCGCGGCTAGCCGGTTCATAACCAGCAAGTTGAATACGCTTGATTCTTTGTTGAATCAGCTTTTCAATTTGTACTAGCGTTAGTTCTTCTTCGCGGCTTACAAAAGAAACAGCGTGACCTTGTTGTCCTGCTCGGCCGGTACGACCAATACGATGCACGTAATCTTCAGCTAGGAAAGGCATGTCGTAGTTAACAACGTGAGGTAGACCTTGAATGTCTAATCCACGTGCGGCCACTTCGGTTGCAACCATTACGCGTGCTTTACCTGTTTTGAACTCGTCTAATGCACGGCGGCGGGCACTTTGTGCTTTATCACCATGACAGAGCACGGCGTTAATGCCATCCAGTTTTAGCTCTTTAACCACTTCATTAGCGGTTTCTTTGTAGTTCACAAAAACCAGCACTTGTTGCCAGTTCTTTCTACCGATGAGCTCGGACAATAACTCACGCTTGCGAGTTTCATCTACTGGATAAACAACATGTGCGACGGTGTCGGCTGTTGAGTTTTCAGCACTCACGATGATGCGTTTCGGTTTCTTTAAAAGGTCTTGTGCTAATGCGTTCATTTGTGGTGATGAGGTCGCAGAAAACAGCATTGTTTGCGGATGGCGGCTTACCCCATTCATGATGGTACGAATCGCACTGATAAAACCCATATCCAGCATACGGTCGGCTTCATCAAAGACTAAAAAGTCTAAGTGGGCGAAACTGACGTTGCCTAGCTCAAGGTGTTCAATTAGGCGGCCTGGTGTTGCAACAAGAATATCAACACCAGCACTAAGTTTGCGCTCTTGAGAGGACATTTTAGCGCCACCAAACACAGCGGCAACCGAGATGTCGACGTATTTTGTGTAGCTCTCGATGTTCGCTGCGATCTGGTCAACAAGCTCACGTGTTGGCGCTAGAATTAACGCACGTACTTTTGCACGGCCACGTGGCTTCGGCTGTTCAACGATCTGCTGAATGATAGGCAAAGAAAATGCAGCGGTTTTACCGGTACCAGTTTGTGCGTGTGCAAGGATATCCTGACCACGACGAGCGTGTGGGATAGCTTGTTGTTGAACGGGCGTGAGTTTTTCGTAACCACACTCAGTTAGTGCGCGCACAATATCCGGTGAAAAACCTTGTGATAAAAATGACATTCTTTGTTCCTAAAAGCAGATGGCGGTTTTATATGGCTTTCATTTGAGAAAGAGAAAACAGCGGCTGACCAAAAATACGGTCGCTGATTATAGAGGAATAATCGGCGTTGGTCGTGACTAATTTTGAATGATCGAATGAAATTTGTACAGGAAAGACGCTAACAGCCTGAAAAGAAACGTGTCACGGCATAGATGAATGCTACCAGCGTGCTTGTGACCAAAGGTTTTGGATCGAAAAACACCTTGGTTAACGGTTTTATCACCGTGAATCATCGGTGATAAAACCGTTAAGGCGCACGTTGAATCAGCTAAGGCCGATAACTTGTATCGTTAGTACGATTTAACGAGCTCTAGATTTCCGCGTTAACGTCTATTTGTCTAATACATCTAATAAAGATGTTTTGTCTAACGGCAGGGTTTGACCTAGGCGGCTACTTTCCATCGCTAACTCAATGAGCTTGATGTTCCAAAGTGCATCTTTGGCACTGACGGGTGGGCATGAACCGTTCCGAATAGCGTTTGCTATTTCAGCAAAATACCCTTGATAGTGGCCCGGTTCGGTAGTGATGACTTCGACAGAATCGTCACGATACAAATGCCCGTAATGTTCAGGGTCTTCTTCTGTCCAATTTTCGTTGAGCGGCGAAACTCCGGCGATCAAGCGTGCTTCTTGAGGGTCTAACCCCGTTTTCTCATAGCTTCCTTGTGTTCCTTTTACACTAAATCTTGGGTTGGGTCCGGCACTAAAAAGATCACCATGTAAGCTCGTAATGTGGTTTGGGTAATGTAAGACAACGTTAAAGTAGTCGACGTTGGATGAGCCTTCACGCAACATTAAGCATTGAGCGGTTACTGCATCCGGTAGGCCGAACAGAACCAACGCTTGGTCAATAAGGTGAGAACCGAGATCGAAGAGAATACCGCCACCATTTGTGGTTTGTTCGCGCCAGCGCTGTCGGACCTCAGGACGAAAACGGTCAAAGTGTGATTCTATATACTTAACGTCACCGAGACGCTGCTCTTCGATTAGTTTTTTAACCGTGAGGAAATCGCCGTCCCAGCGACGGTTGTGGTAGACACTTAGGACACGTTGCTGCTTTACCGCCAACTCAATTAATGCTTCACCGTCTGATACCTGAGTGACAAATGGCTTTTCCAAGATGACGTGTTTGCCGTTCTCTAATGCTTTTTTTGCTAAATCAAAATGCACATCATTGGGCGCAGTAATAATGACCAGTTCAGCATCTGATTGGGTCAGAAGCTCATCAGCATTTTGATAGTGAGCGACATCGGGCCAATCCTTATTGACTGAGTCGGTTTGGCTGGTGCTGATCGCACTCAGCTCAAATTCTGGCATGCTAGCAATAAAAGGGATATGAAACGTTTTTGCTGAAAATCCGTAGCCAATGATGGCCGTTTTAATTGGGGTCATGGTTATGCTCGCTGGCTCTTGATTGAAGGCGTGGTGAGGATCAGTTCAATATCATTGGCAGAAATGATATTGGCAATGGCGGCAGGTGGTGTTTTATCACAAATGATGACATCAACCTGTTCAAAGCCACACACATGAAAAAAGTGTTGCTGGTCAAACTTGCTACTGTCGCAGACGAGTATGGTCATCTCCGCTTGAGCGATCATGGCTTGCTTCATCGAGGCTTCCAAATCACTGGTTGTCGATACGCCATGTACCGATAATGCACACACACCAATAAATGCTTTATTAATTCTATATTTTGTAAGCTGTTGAATAGCATACGTTCCCAATATTGCTCGATGAAAAGGATTAAACTCACCGCCTAATACGTGGACGCCGATGTTGGCGTCTGAATCTTTGGTCAGCGCTGACAAACCATCGACGGAATTAGTGACCACTGTGAGTGGCGCACGCAGGTAACTTGCCATCGCCGATAATGTGGTGCCTGTGTCCATTAAAATGAAATCGTTAGGATCAACAAAATTGGCGGCCGCTTGGCCAATATCCCGTTTTTCTTGGCTCATGGTTTTTTGTAGGTAAGCGGTGGCATGAGGGGTGACTGGTGCAGAAATTGCACCGCCGCGAATCCTTTGAATACCAGGCAACTGGGTTAATTTGACGAGGTCACGCCTTGCTGAATCTCTTGAAATTTCAAAGTGCTGGCACAGATCATTTAATGTGATCTTTCGTTTTTGCTCTAGCAATGCTTGAATTTCTAATAATCGTTCGTCTTGTGTCATTCGCTTATTATTGCTTATTTTGGTAAGTGATGATGTGCGATTGTAAGGTAATGTAAGTGATTGTGCACGTGGTTATCGATGTGAAGATGACTTGATAATTTTGAATTAAGCCTGCCTCAAGAGCTAAATCTTAAGGCGCTATCTACCTTGATTTTAACCAATATGGGAAATAGTGTTCGACTGTCAATATAGTTTAGTTTGCATAAAATCGGTGAAGACCGCGCTGAAGTTTAATTTGTTGCTATGCTGAGCGGGGGATCGACTTGCTTAAAGTGGCATTATCGAATGTGATTGAGTCTATGTTCTGGATACATTCTGATCTAAGTTGAAATTGGCATATCCATTAATAATCGGAATATGCCAATTTTTCATTCTACGGTTAGCTCAGTGGATTACTTAGCAATCCCTAGCGGTGAAAAGACGACGTACAAAATAACTACACCAACACAGATAATTGCGGCCATCGGTTTTGCAAACTTCCAATGCTCTAATTGAACGACATTCGCCAGTTTTGGTTGATATTCAGATGCACTAGGAAAGAGAGCCCCAATAATCAGCATCAGAATAGCTGTCGCGACAAATAGCACACCAGTCAAATGTAGAAAATGGATATCAAATTTAAACACAAACATCGATAGAATATAGCTGATCATAAAGAACGCAACTCCGATATTTGCAGCCATTGTTGGGACTCTTCGTGTAATAAAACCGACAACAATAATGGTACACATTGGTGCCATATAAAAACTGTTAATTGTCTGAAAGTATTGGAAGAAACCTTGTGGGGCATAATAGATAAATGGGGCAACAAAAATTGAGCCGAAGCCTATGATCCCACTGAACCTACGACCTACCTTAACTAATTTTGTATCACTCGCCTCAGGGTTAATCAGTGGCTTATAGACGTTTAAAGTAAACAAGGTAGAAGTACTGTGAAGCACATTATTGAACGAGCTCAGCACCGCGCCAAACAATACTGCTGCAAAGAACCCAAGCATTGGTGCGGGTAGTACTTCGCGAACCAGTGCAGGATATGCAGCTTCTCCAGATTGTAATGAATCACCAAATAAGGCAAAGGCAATAACACCCGGCAGTAGTAAATAAAATGGGCCTGCAAGTTTAACAAGTCCAGCCCAAAGAACGCCTTTTTGACCTTCTGCTAAATTTTTTGCCCCTAGTGCACGTTGAATGATCGATTGATTTGTTCCCCAATAAAAAAGGTTGAGGATAAGCATACCCGTAAAAAAGGTTGAGATAGGTACTGGGTCATCATCTCCACCAATCGCATTAAGTTTTTCTGGGTGCTCTGTCATCAATACTTGGAATCCATCCAAGGCGCTCCCGTGGCCAAGCGCAGCTAAACCGAAGAAAGGAATAAGAATTACACCACCAATAAGTAGCCCAACTCCGTTAAATGTATCGGCATACGTAATCGCTTTTAGGCCACCAAATACAGCATAGGAAACCCCAATAAAGCCTAGTGCAAAAACCATTACCCATAAACTACCCCAATATGAAATTTCGAGTACTTCAGGTACATTAAAAATACCACTTAAAGCAACAGAGCCCGTGTATAGAATTGGAGGTAACAGATTGAAAATATAGCCAAACAAGAATAGGAAAGTACATAAGTACATCGTACTTTTCCCATATCGATCTTCGATAAAGTCAGGAATGGTGCTGAACCCGCCACTTAGATATCGAGGTAACAAGTAGAGCGCAACTAAGACTAGCGTTAAAGCAGCACAGACTTCCCATGCCATAGGCGTCATGTTTGCTGTATAGCTTTGGGCATTAAGCCCTATTAGTTGTTCGGTAGAAAGATTGGTTAAGATAAGTGAAGACGCGATGATTATGCCACTCAAGCCTCTTCCCGCCAAAAAGTAAGAATTCGCATCTTCTTTTTCTGTGTTTTTTTTAACTTTTAACCATGAGCCAATGGCAACCATGGAGGTCAGTAGGACAAAGGTAATTGGAACTATCATAATGAGCTCTCTATATTATTATTTAATTTTCTAGCAGCTTGATTCTTTTCTCAAAAGCTGGGGGGGGGTATTTGTTGTTTACTTAGTTAACTGTGATCACCTTGATGCCTTCCATACGAATATTGGTTTCGATTGCTTCTGTGAGTTCAGATAGTGGGTATTCGTGTGTGACAAGTTTCTTAATTGGGAGCCCAATACGCTTGATGCCTTTCATGCACTCTATTGCGTTCGGATAATCTTCGGGACTATAAGCCCAAGAGCCCACTAGGGTGATCTCTTTGTTACAGATGTCCAGGTGCGGATTCATGGTTGTTTCGCCGTTATCAACAAAGAAACCCACTTCACATAGGCCGCCCCCGCGTTCAATTAATTTAAGAACAGTAGAGGCAGCTGAAGGAACACCGGTACATTGGAACGCAAACTTTGCTCCACGACCATTAGTCAGTGATTTAACTTTTTCAACAATGCCCTCTGTACCGTCATAGTCCATAAAGTTAATCGTCTCAGTTGCCCCTAACTCTTTGGCTAATTTCAGGCGGGATTCTTGACCATCGATCGCAATTATATTTTGCACTCCGAGAGTTTTTAGTACTGCGATCACGGAGAGTCCGATAGGACCAGCACCTTGAATCAGTACCGTAGAAGCAAAGTTAATTAATTGCGTTGTTTTGGCGCGTTCAACGGCATGAACCGCTACAGCAACAGGTTCTATTAGGATACGTTCTTTTAGGTCAAAATCTGACACGTTAAAGAAAGTCGAACCTGACTTAAGTACGAGATACTCCCCAAACCAACCATTAAATCGGTTTTCAGGCTGATCACCCATAAGCCCATAACAACCCATATTTTCGCAGAGATTGGTTCGGCCAGGTGTGCTAACGCAAGGCTCACACTCACCACATGGAATGATACTTGTAATAATTTTCGAACCGAGTCCGACAACGTTACCTACTGTATCTTTAGTGATTTTGCTACCTATTTGAACGATTTCGCCGGTTCCTTCATGGCCAAGGACGATAGGCATAATGCCAAATGGGTCATTGCGATATTCATGAACATCGGTACCACAAACACCACACCCTTCTATTCGAATTAGAATTTCATCATCTTTAATACTTGGAAGTGGGTATTCCATAAATTGGATAGTTTTAATGTCCTTTAGGACAGCAACCTTAGCTTTATTTGGAATGTGCATAGTAATTTTTTCCTTGATTCATCATAAAATTGAGGTTTCCCGCACCAATACATCACTGCGTGGTGCGGGTTGAATTTAGAAATTGAAGCGCGTTGTCAAAACTGTGTGACATCGACAGTTTTGTTGGACTGAATCAATCGCTTTTATACGATGGAGTTGACGGCTTTAAGACGATCTAAAACGACAGCTTGAACGTGAGGGATAACCTCTTTCATGATCGCTGGTGGGTAAGCGGAAGCGACATCTTGAGAAATCTTTGCATGGGCTTCTCGCATATAAGTGGTGTGGACAATCGTGCCGATGTTAATCTTGGCAATACCCATGGTAATCGCTCTTTGAATATCTTCATCGGCGATACCTGTCCCACCATGTAATACCAGTGGATTAGATACGGCATTAGCGATCTGTTGTAAGCGGTCAAAATGGATTTTTGGCGTGGTGGGCGTAAAGCCATGAGCGGTACCGATACCAATTGCAACGCTATCCGGTCCCGCTTCTTCGCATAGAGCAACTACATCAGCGACGGAAGCGAGGTAGTCATCCTCGCTCTTAATGACTACATCTCGGCCCATAATTTTCCCAATCTCAGCTTCAACGGACACTCCCGCGCTACGAGCGTAATCTACGACTTCTCTTGTCATTTTTATATTGGTTCTAAGATCACTATGAGAGCCATCGATCATTACAGAATCGTAACCATCATCAATAGCGCGCTTACATAGATCAACAGAAGTACTATGGTCTAAATGTAAGTAGATTTTTTGATTAGCAATTCGTTCAAAGCCATCCACCATTTTACGGCACAAGTAAGTGCCATTTAGCTCTGCAACAGGAGGGTACGTCATCGCCATAAATGGCAGATTGAGTTCGTTTGCAGCTAGTGCAACGGCATGAAGGTCATAGATATCATTGATATTAAACCCAGCAAGGCATCGTGCTTCTTTACGGTATTGGTTGAGTAGCGCTGTTAAGTTTGTAGACATAATTCATTTCCAATTTAGTTGGTGCAATTAATAATCAAGTTTCTTTGGCAGACCTCGGCCTGTCGTTGTTGCCGCTGTTGGTTCTAACTCACTGATGCCAGTCCAGTAATTGAACTCTCTGAGGTCTTCAAGTAGGTGTCCACGAGCGACAATCCAGTGATGGTCCATACCGTGGTTCATGATGGAACTTGCTACAGATTTAGAGTTAAGTTCTGTTGGAGTGATTTCGCCGTAACAGCCTCTATAGCGCATTGGTGAATCGACAAGGTTTCCCTCAAATGAGAAAATGGTTGATGCATGAGGATATTGATATTTGGCAATGGTGACAGGCCCTGTTTCTTGTAGGAATTCGAACAGCATTCCGTAAGATGTTTCTGGATCGTAATTATCCAATATGCTGTGGTTACGTATTTCAAGCTGACAACCTTCACGCATCAATTTGGTTGATGTACCACCGCAGTGCCACATACCAATTTTATTCTCAGCATGATTAACGAAGGAGAAATCCATTAATGTCGGTAGTCCTTGGCCCATAGTGATTTCATTTAAAACCGTCATGGTAAGCAACGCGCCCATGTCCGATTCATCCGCTACTGGGATGCCAAGGTCTTGCACCAAAGAGCCGGCACCATCGCCAGATATGCCATAATTATCAAAGAGTTCCGGCCAGTTTTTCAATGCCACACCAATGTAGCCTTCTTTGTTCGCATAGTCAGCGATAGCCAGGGCGAGCCTAATTGACTTTTTCATCTCATCGCGCTTTACATCGCACTTTGCAACGACTTGCGAGCTTACTAGCTGATCGACTAATGGGATCAATACGTCATCACTATATTTGGCCTCTCCATGGAGCCAAATGGTGTGCATGTCGATTCGTTCTATCGATAAACCAAAGTGCTTGGCAATCGACATTTCGTTGAGTTCACAGTCATAGAAACCGGGCACCCTCATCCCGCCTACCATCAATAATTTGGCATGTTTAAGGCGAGCTTTTGCTGACGTGGTACGAATAAAGCGGCCTAGTGATTCGTTTAAACTTTCAGCACCAGGCTCTTCAAATATCCATGAATATGGAATTTGCATTGACGAGAGGTTATTAAGTAAGAAATTTTGTCCGCATAAACGGTTAGCGGTTAGACTTCCACCAGTTGTTTCTGTATGGGACCAACTCAAGATCGGTACATTGTGATCAGCAAGCCAGAGTGCCAATGCCAAAGCCAAGTCACCTTGTATGTATGATGCTTGATAGACGATAAGCGCCTTCATGCCTCGAGCGTAATAATTTTCTAACAGAGCTAACATCTGCTCTTTAGTTTGAATTGGCTCCTCTTCTGCAAGCATTGAGTTATGTTGTGAAAAGACGCCAGTAACGTCCGATACTGCTTGTTTATAAGATTCTTTGGCTTTCGCCCAGTCAAAATGTAGCTCGAAACCAATACCGATAAACCCTACAGGTATATCGCTGCAGGTCGCTTTAGGGGTAATAAGTGATTTCATTTCTTGTTCAAGTATTCCAGAACGGAGCGGAAAATTAATGGTCATGGAGTTCACCTGTGATTAATAGTTTTTGATAAACGATTTAACGTCTGAAGGGGATGGGAAATAGGTTCTTCCACCAAAATAGGTCGCGACGATAGCGGCAAATGCTGAAGCGAAGATCATTCTTTCCGGTAAGGCGTCGCCTTGAAGTAGGCTGTACGCATAAGCGGCATGATAGGCGTCACCGCAACCCGTGGTATCAACCACGGCCACCTCAAAACATGGTTGGTAGTGGATTTCGCCCTGTTGTAGACCCCAGCTACCATTAGCGCCATCAGTGACTATTAGAAGTGCATCGGTGAGTTTACTCAGGGTTCGTAGGCAGTTTTCTGGGTCTTGTTCTTTGGATATGAACTGAGCAGCTTCCAGTGGCAGAATGACGTGGCTGCCAAGCTTGAGCATCGTTTTTAGCTGGGTAAGGTTACCTGCTTCCATATCGATAACAGAGGGAATACCTTTAAGTTTAGCTAACTCCAACAAGGCGATGTTGCCATCGACGTCATAACCATCGACATACAACAGCTTTGTGTTATCAAGCCATAAAGGGTCGATATCTGCTTTACTAAGAGCACGGTATCCATTTGTGGTATAGAAAACCGTTCTTTCACCAGATTTGGCATCGACTTGAACTAGCGCTGTCGCGGGTACCATTGATGGTTCAGACAGCATCAAGCTGGTATCAACGCCGCATCGCTTTAGTTCATTACGAGCAATGTTACTTTGTGCATTTTCGCCAAGGTAACCTAAAAAGGCAGTACTTAGCCCTAAAGTTGCCATACCGCATGCACCGTTGCCAGCAGGTGCTCCCCCTTGAATTATGATGTTGTCGACTTCGTGCTTGTTTCCTTGAGTATACTGCTCAGGCAGTGTCACAAGCAGGTCGATAACATTTAAACCTGAAACCAAAACATCAAATGTCATTTGATTGCTCCATTAATAAGAGTGTTTGCTATTGGTATCAGACTACGAGTTATTTATGTGATGGGCTAAATACTCAATTTGATTTGGTGTGTACTATTTTTCCCTTTATGGTGTTTTATTGGTTTTAATTTCGGAAATTTAGAACTTGATCATGGTTTTTAAATCGCTACAAGTACCGTTTTTGATTTGCACATTCTTCCTTTATCCATAAAGCTCATTTACATGATGAGAGGTTTATATCAACGATGCAGTTAATGTGGGGCGAAACTTTGTATCAATTCAAATGAATTGATTGGGGCCGTTATTTTAAGAATGGGTATTTTGAATTGCCGAAAAAATCAGTAGGGCTTGTTGAATTGGACACCATAAAGTGCCACGAAGCCGCCCAAAAAGGAGGGGGGGGATATGCACGGCTTATATAATGCACAAGCGTGCGGTTAAGTTTGTTATTCACCCTAACCGCAGCCATGTTTTTGTTAACAGCAGTGGAACATATTGCTGTTGTTATAAAGGTTAACGTCAGAACTATTTTTCTATTTTAAGTCTCCATAACGACTTTCATACAGCGAAGCATGAAACACTTTAGCGGCGTCAACCAAGTCTTGGTATGGTGTATCAGTGACCGTCACAAAACCGTTATTGTAGTTTTCGCCATCCCAAGCACGTCCAGTGACAGGGGAGTCCAAGTATTGGAACCAGTGCGCTCCAACAAAATAGGGGTTATCGACAACACTTTGCATGTAATGCTTGAACATATCACCGCGCCATTTTTGGGATTCGCCACTGATTGGTCCTGGATGGAACATGCCACTATCCATCGCTCCAAAGGCAAATTCACCAATAAAGCTTGGTTTATCCAGTTCTTCTAGTCGACTCCAGTCTCCTTTTGACTGAAGATCATAGGCATATAGGTTATAAGACATGACATCTACATACGGTGCTGCTGCTTTTGTTGCTTCTGGTGTTACACCCCAATCCGCAAAGCGAGAGCCAAGATAAAGATGATTGGGTAATTCTTGCTTTACTTCTTCACTAACAATCTTGAAGAACTCGTTGGCGTGTAACGTTAAGAACATGGAAAAATCAGCTTTAAGCGCATCCGTGTATTCACCAGAGAATTGGTAGCCGTCTGAGAGGTCATCCCATGATGCGAGTTTCTCACCCCACGCAGTATTGAGAGCACTAATGTCACCATATTCACGTTTCAACGCGTCGACATAGGCGGATTTTGCGAAGCTATTTTTTGCGTCTAAACGCAAGGCTCCGATGGCAAGAGAGTAGTGATTTGCATCAAGTTGCATGTTGCCCCATGTGAGCTCATTATCAACAAAAATACCAATACACCAAGGGGAATCAACGACATCTTGAGCCACACCTTTCGCCATTGTTTTTACTGAGTTTCTAAACTCTGGATCAAATGGGTCGTGCATGGCCCCCCAATAGTCGTTACCCGTTTTTATTGTTTGGTGATTGCCTACGATCCAACCATGGGCAGTGTAGGGGACTTTCGTATTGCTGTAGTATCCGGTATCAGACCAGTTTCCTAATGAAGTAAAGCCCCAATCCATCATTCGAGATAATACAACCTCTCGCCAACTCGCCAGTGCTTCATTAAAGGATTCAGGGGCGAATTTACGTTGTAAGTTTGCGCCGTAGAATGAGAAAACTTCGCCGTGATCAAGAGGGCCATCATGGATCATTTTGCTGTATTGATAAGACTGGGCTAAGGAATCATTGTAGTCGGGTAGCCAACTGAACATATTGCGTCGCAAATCAGAAAGCTCAGTCTTCTCACCTTTTTGGTCTAGATACGGAACATCAGAAATTTCACTTGGCCGGTAGTTAGCCGTATCTGGTTTGTCAATTTTGGTAAAGCCAACGCCCGTTGTCGTATACGTATCATCTAACCTAATGTTGTCGAGACCTGTTGCAAAATAAAGGTAGCCTTCAGGATCAACAAGTTCCCATTTACCTTTCACTTTTTCAGTGCGAAAGTAACCCGTCGCATTGAGTTTCGGACCTTCCTTCCATCCGCCAAATTTTGATCTGTCTGGCATTAAGCTGGCACTTTTTACGAGGTTGATGTCTTTCTTTGCTTGTTGTGCAAGTTGCTTGTCATCGGTAACTTTTTCATGCCAATTTTCTTCTTTGTATTGGCCATATTGGTCAATCAGATTTTCAAAACGAGTGGAGTCAGCGGCGAGGTTAGGCAGTAAAGACACCGCCGATATTTCTAACGTTGCTTCGTTTTGTGGGTTCATTTGAAACAGTTGAATACTGACAATGTTACTGGTGTCTAGCTCATCCGCTCCCCAGCCGAACCCCATTTGCTGTGCCTGATACGCTTTTCTTGGAGGCAACCCTCTCATACCCGCATCAAATGTTTGGTCTAAATTTTTCAGGGTAAAATAATATGTCCCTTCATCATTGGGTGATAGTTGTACGTACCCTGTACGACTGTGTTTGACGCCGTCTGCTTTACCACCCAGCTTGACATCTACTTCATCATCCACCCGCACATAGAGCTGGATGGGGGTATCACCGGTATATTTGAGATCGAAGCCTAGAGGGATGTCTTCGTATTGACTCCAGTCCCAGGTCTCATTTGGAGCGAAAACCTTTAGTCCTGGCCATTTTGAATTGGCTTCGCTTTCGCTTATGGCATCAAACTCAACAGTGAGAGTGTTTTCTTTTTTTCCAAAGGTGACATGGCTTGGTTGCATCTTTTCCATGATTTCGTTGGACGTAAGATCAAGTTCTTCCGCCGTGTTCAAGGTGTTTTGGTTGGTCCAGTATGATATTGGATTAAAGTTCAACCAAAAAGTTTGTAGGTGAACCTATTTCACTCATTGAATTGTGACTGCAGCGACTGAAAGTGGTGAGATTTGAAAAAGATATTTGATTTAGCCCTTACAAACGGCATATTTACGTGTTTGTTCATTACATTTTGGTCGCGTTGATACCATGTGTAGGTTAAGTTGTTTTGATTATTTAAAAATAAAATGGCTTTTGCGATGCGGATCAAGGATTGGTTTGTTATGTTGAGTTAGATTGGTTGACAAATTTATTAAGTGCAGTGTGCTTGTCTTGGTACTGCCAGTTTTGAGGTAATTATCAATATGTCAGTATCAGCTAATGACGCCGTGACGTTTTCTGAACATGATACATCAATTTCGCTATTTGACTTCACTGAAGCAAATATTCCAAGCCAATTTTCGTTTGAAAACATTGAGGCGCATATTGTATCAAGCGGTGAAGGCATTACTGCTGGAAAACATGCGTTAAAAATTCATACCCACAGTAAAGAGAACTTTTATACGTCGATTGTCCTTGAGCCAAGCGACGGCGAAGTATGGGATTGGAGTTTGTTGCCAGCGTTTAGTTTTGCTTTTGATGCTACCAATATCGGTCAACGTTCAACACAGCTTTTTATCAATTTGTTTGATCATAAAGGGCAGATGCATAGCCGTTGTGCCACAATTCCATCTCAAACAGATGATACCTACTTAGTTGAATTAAAAGGGGAGTTTCTAAAAGGAAAAACTAACTTTGATTCTGGCTTACGTTCTAATCCGGCATCGTTTGATACTCCGTTTACTTACGCCACATGGATGTGGGGATTAATGAATGTGGATTTGACGAGTATCGTAAAAATTGAACTGAGCATCCATGGCACTTTGATTGATCACGATCTAGTCTTTGACAATTTCCGATTGATGTTAAACCCAGAGCCAAACCCAACCTTTTTAGAAGGTGTGATCGACCAGTATGGTCAAAACCGTGATGCGTTTTATTCTGAAAAAGTAACGTCTGATGAAGATTTACTCGCGCGTACGAGTCGTGAATTGCAACTGCTTAAAGAAGGTGCGATGCCGGATAGAGGTAAATTTGGCGGATACATCGATGGTAAACGTCTGGAAGCAACCGGATTTTTTAGAACGGAGAAAATTGATGGTAAATGGTCGCTCGTTGATCCGGAAGGTTACCCCTATTTTGCAACGGGCATTGATATCATTCGCTTAGCTAATGCCTATACTATTACAGGGGTTGATTACGACCATAATAAAGTGGAATCTCGTACCTCCGATGATGTCACACCAGAAGATTCCAAAGAGAAAGTCACCGTACCGTTTGCCGCCAAAGAAAGTGCGCATGTTGCCAACAAAGCAAGGCGTGACATATTCCAATGGTTACCAAGTTATGAAGAACCTCTTGGTGACCATTATGCTTACATGCGTGAGTTGTTTGAAGGGCCTGTCGAACGTGGCGAAACGTTCAGCTTTTATGCGGCCAACTTACAGCGTAAGTATGGTCTAGACTACTTAGAGAAATGGCGTGAAGTCACACTCGATCGAATGTTGAACTGGGGTTTTACGTCTCTGGGCAACTGGACCAATCCAGAGTTCTACAGCAACGAGAAAATCCCCTTTTTTGCGAATGGTTGGATTATTGGCGACTTTAAAACCGTGAGTAGCGGTGATGACTTCTGGGCCGCACTACCTGATCCATTTGATCCGGTCTTTAGAGAGCGCGCTCGCGCTACAGTGACGCAAGTACGTGAAGAGATCAAAGAGACGCCATGGTGTGTTGGCATCTTTATAGACAATGAAAAAAGTTGGGGCCGAATGGGTACCATCGAGGGTCACCACGGTATTGCAATTCATACCTTAGGCCGTGATATGGCGGACTGCCCAACCAAGTTAGTATTTGTTGACGCACTGAGAGCGAAATACACCACGATAGACGCATTAAATGCCCGTTGGGGTACCAGTATTGCTTCATGGGACACGCTGGGAGCAGGCGTTAAAGGGCTAGATCATAACGAAGCGCAACTAGAAGACTATGGTATGTTGCTTGAAGTGTTTGCTTCCGAGTATTTCCGCGTTGTAAATGAAGAATTAAAAGCACAATTGCCAAATCATTTGTATCTTGGTGTGCGATTCGCAGACTGGGGAATGACACCAGACGTGGTACGTGCAGCGGCGAAACATTGTGACGTTATTAGTTATAACTATTACAAAGAAGGACTGCATCCTGAACCATGGAAATTCTTGCCAGAGATTGATATGCCAAGCATCATTGGTGAATATCATATCGGCTCAAAAGATGTCGGTTTTTATCATCCGGGGTTAGTCTGCGCGGCAAACCAACAAGAACGTAGCGAAATGTATGAGAGTTATATGCATACCGTTATCGATAATCCATATTTCGTTGGGGCACATTGGTTCCAATATATCGACTCTCCTATTGCGGGTCGCTCGTTTGACGGCGAGAACTACAACGTTGGTTTCGTGTCTACCGCGGATGTTCCTTATGAGCCAATGGTTGAAGCTGCCCAAAGACTGCATAGCCAGATGTACAAGCGCCGTTATCAAAAATAAAGATTGTTTCAGTTAATCACAAGGGCTGATATTCATTTATCAGCCCTTAACTCGGAGAGAGGCCATGGCATTTTATAGAAAAATTGTCGTTTTGTTATTAATCAATACAATGCTTTCACCGTCATTGTTTGCCTGTGCATTTCATGATCTTGCCACTGACAACCTCACTGAAGAATTGTCTTATACCGTTGGCCATTACATTAAAGTCGGACGCACTCAAGGAAAGATTGAAGAACCAAGCAATGACAGTATGGCCATGTACTTGTTTTTGAACTCATTACATAAAAAGTCCGCCGAACTAGCCATTTTTCATTTTCGACAGCCTATCGACGGTCACATGTCGACCATTGATGTGACGAGTAAGCCTACATTTATTGAATACAACCCGGAGCGTACATTGCCAATGTTAATCACAGAAATGGACATATTATGGGGGTTAGCGCAGGGACGATTTACTTGGCAGTGGGTGAAATCTGAAGGTTTGGCGACGATTAATGGTACAACTAAACAGCGGTCAAAATTAGATAAGATATTGAGTGAAACGTACAGTTAGTTAATGATTATTTTGGTGGTATTACGTTGTCAATAATACGTGGCTTGGCAATGATGATTGATATTTAGTTTATTATCGTATTATATAACGCACTATATCTCCGTTATAAGTTTTATATCGATTGGCTGATACTATGCGTCTTATATAATTTTTAACGTTAGCAGTATGATTTAATTATTAATTATTTTCCGGTTATGGAAGATATATCAATCACTCACGTTAATTACCAAATACTTGAGTTGATTGTATTTTTTGGGTTCACGATGCTCACCGTGACACTGTTTATAATTATTAATAATTGTATTTTGGCCAGAAGTATCAATGTAAATTCATAGCCTGTATTTATGATATATAGGGTAAATAATGTGAAATAATTATTAGCATTAGGGAAGAACGATGAAAGGATTCAAAAAGGATTTACTAGCGTTATCTTTAATTGGTTGTTTTTGCACATTGTCTACAACATCGTTAGCAAGCAGTACACCAGTTGTCGTTAAACCAGCGGTTCCGGTCGTATTTAGAGAAACGATAGATAGTACCGTTAAACGGCTTGTATTAGAACTAGATAATCTAGGAGAGTATGCAACCGTCAGCGTTTACGTTAATGGTCATTTGATTGTTGATAATATGAATGTGCCATCAAAAGGCAAACAAACGCTATCTGTATTAGTGAAGTTTTCTGATTTAGGCCGAGTAGCGTTAACCGTAAAGTCGTTAACATCATCATTGGTGATCCATAATTTAACTCTAGAAACAGTTGATGATTTAATTGTCCCTCGTTATGAAGATATATCAGTGAAGGCTGGGCTTGATAAAGTTAATTCGCTTAAATATGGAGGTCCGTCCGTTGCAGATATTAATAATAATGGTTACTACGACTTTGTCATTAATAATCATAATGAAGAAAGCAGCAAACTGTATTGGAACAATGGTGATGGTACTGTAACCAAACATCATACAGATCTTTCTCGTTGGTATATGCATGATTTACACGGAACGTCATTCGCAGATTACGATAATGATGGTGATTTAGATCTAATTTTGGCACAAGGTGGCGGTAACGGTAGAAACCCATCGAGAAATAACTTTTATCATAATAATAATGGTGAATTTGTGCTTTACACGGGTGATGTCGGTATTGAACGCGGTGCTCGAGGCCGAGGCTCTAAGTGGGGAGACTTTAATAAAGACGGCAAGCTAGACTTTGTCATGATTAATGAGAGAGGGTTGTACAAAGAAACACCACAACATCATTTTTATGAAAATATGGGAGATGGTAAGTTTAAACTGCGTTCGGTTGAAGGTATTGAAAATGAAACGCCAGAGCGCGCATTAATTACGGACTTAAATAACGACGGTATTGATGACATCATTCTCTATGGTCACCGGGATACCATGTCAGTGTGGTTAGGAAATGGGGATTTTACTTTTACGAATATTACCTCTCAGTTTCCTAAAGCCCTTCGCGATGCGAAACAAATTTCAGCGGTGGTTGATTTAGACATTGATAACAACGGTAGAACAGATTTGTATTTTGCCCGCGGGAATGAGTTTGAGCATGGCCGAGGAGAATCGCCTTCGGTTGATTTTGATCCAGAAACTAAACAGTTCTCCATTAAACCACGCCCGTATTTTGGAAAAGAGCAGTGGGAATTTACCGCTGATGGAACATTAAAATTGGATAACTACTATTTCCTAGGACAAAATGGGTTTCGTCATAAAGACTATCCGATATTCTTAGGTAAAGATAAAAACGCGACGGCAGTCCCTTCAGGTGGCGAGTTTGAATTTTCTGCCGACGATGCACAGGGCTGGCCTGATGACATAAATAAGAGTGGCGTCTATTTCGGACATATAGGAAACGGGCAATGGAAAGCAGCGCTAGTTCGAAAAGGGGACATATTTTGGGCGTACAAATTTAATCTTACAGGAGTCACATCTTACGATTTAGATTTTACGCCAGAAAATCGAAATCGTAGAGATTTCTTGATTAGAAATGATGGCGATAAATTCGTTGATGTGTCGGAAGAATGGCAGATCCCTCGTGGTGGTAATGCGCAAGGTGTGACTACGGGTGATTTTAATAACAACGGCAAACAAGACCTTCTCGTTTATCGTTGGGGTAATGTTAATCATCGTGTTTCTGACCTAATGTTGCTAAACAATAACGGTCGATTTGAAGCCGTCACTATGCATGGTGCGTCTGATGTTGGCGGTCCTGGTTATGGCGATATGGGACAAGCGTTTGACTTTGATATGAATGGTCGAACTGACATTTTAAGTGGCAGTGAGTTTGGTGAGTGGTATCTTTACAGTAACCAAACAGAAGGCATTGGTAATTATGCTTCGGTTAGAGTTGGCTACTCACCAAAAGATAACATTGATCCCATTGCTGCGACGGTCACTGTGAAAACCGCTGATGGAGAGTGGCGCAAGCGAGTTGGGTCTGCCGGCGAAATTTTCTCTCAAAGTTTGTTGAATATCGTGCATTTTGGGGTCGGTGATGCTGAGGAAATTGAATCTATTGTGGTGACTTGGAGAAACGGCGAGTCTGTAGCGTTTCGTAACAAAGCGGTGAATCAACAGTACTACACCGACAAATTAGATCCTGAGTCACTAGTGATTGAATCCGAGTTTGAACACATTCGTGAGAATACAGAAATTGCGCTTGGATTAAGTTCGTTGCCGTCAAAATCTGATGCATCTGTAGTATGGTCAAGCAGTAATAATGATGTCCTAGTTGTCAACCCGGCGGGTGTGGTCTCTGCCGTTGGGCAAGTTGGTCAATCTGCGACGATCTCAGCCTCAAGTAAGGTGGCGGAACTCAGTGCTAAGCGCACGTTTGAATTAGTGGATTGGTACCCTAACCCACTACAATTAGTGGAGCTATCAACAGACCAAGCATCGATGGTCGCTGGGGAAACCATGATGCTTGACGTTGCGATTCATCCGACCCAGCCTGATGATGGGACATTGAATTGGTCGAGTAGTGATGAAGCGATTGCGACAGTGACGGATGATGGCCTCGTCAATGCTCTCAGCGCGGGTGACGTTACCATTACCGTACAATTTAAGGTTAGTGACACCATTGGTAGTGTGATAAAACTGACAGTTGAGCCAAATATAGAGGGCTTTGTGAGTATTATAAGCAGTGACGCATACGCTCGGCAGTCTATTGTGATTAAAGAAAATATGACGGTTAAGGTTAATTACCATGCGGGCACTGACAATAAAGTTATTTCGGCTGATGAAGGAGGGCTGCGAATTTGGCTGCGTCATTTCCAACGTAAATGGTTACCTCAACGTGACATTGTCTTAGTGGAAGCCGAGGCGATTGATACCGAGTCTGGGAACGCCAGTTTTACTATTCCTCTTGAGGGTGTTGTTCCGACCAATGAGTTGCCAGAAGGACACTTTTACTCGCTTCGAGCGACATTTACCGCGAGTGATGGCACCATGCATAACCATGAGATTTATCCGCTTAACTTTGTGGCGGAATAAACATGATAATTGTTAATCACAAAGCCTGTTGATACAGACATCGTCTGAAACTATCAGAAGTGTTAGGCGAAAAGCCCGACCTTGATTTCAAGGTCGGGCTTTATTTATTACTCTTACCTATTTGTTACACATGTTGGTCTTTTTACAGCTTAAACCAAGTACTATAAATGAGAGTGGAGACCGTTTTAGGGGTTGTCGCTTAAATTATGCGCAACATGGCGTAGTATATGTACTATTTTGTACGCTATATTGTTTTAGCAAGGTTTTAGTTGGAAAATAAGAACCTGACCATATTTCCAAGGATTATAATGAGACCGATACTTGAACATGTGCCTAACACTGAACAGCAGTTTTTGTATTTTAATCGTTATGAAAAGATGAGCTTTACCTTCCCTTGGCATTACCATCCACAGTGGGAGCTTAATTATATTATTGAGGGGACGGGGTCGGCATACACAGGTAACACCATTCGTCATTTCGTTGCCAACGAACTGGCGTTGGTTGCGCCAAACGTTCCTCATTGTTGGAAGAGTAATATTGGTACAAAGAGTGGTGTAAAGTCGATATTTGTTCAGTGGGATAATCGTTTTCTTGGTGATAATTGGTTGGAAAAGCCAGAATTCACAAGTATCAAGTCTATGTTTGAAGGGTGTAAAGCTGGGCTATCGTTTCGCCATTCTGACGTCTTTGGTGAGCGTATGATTGGTTTGCAATTAAAAAGTCCATTCAAACGCATGTTAGGGTTCATTGATTTATTACATGATCTAAGTATGCAAACAGACATCATGCCATTAGGGGAAGGCATGATGATGACACCCTCCATGGCTGCGGACAAACGAATCATTGCCATTTTGGATTATGTCAGCCAACATTACGCAAAAAAAATAACGGCACAGAATATGGCAACATTGACCAATATGACGCCCGTTTCTTTTAGTAAGTTCTTTACGCGAACCTTTGAAAAAACGTTTACTCAATTTCTCAATGAATATCGGATAAGTCAGGCGTGCAGTCTATTGATATCGACTCGTCTAACGGTAGAACAAATTGCTGATCAGTGTGGTTATCAGAATATGTCGTTCTTTCATCGACAGTTTAAGCTATTAAAATCAGGAGTGACGCCGATTGCATTTCGTCGCTCTTATCTGCAGGTCACTAATCAGGAACCTGCAGATAGTACGTTGTGACTATTTTTTGACGGGTTTAAAGACGCGTATCCAGTCGACTAACATGGTGTTGCGGCCAGAAGTGTCAGCCAGCTCTTTGTCAGTCGGGTTTGACGTCCACCAACTTTGCAGCTCATTGTTAATAATGATATCCATTGGCTTATTGAACCCTTTACCATCTTGATAATTGTAGGGATCAATAACAGATGTTGGTGAGCGTTCACTTGCTTGCTTTAAATAAGAAAAGTTAAATTCGCCTTGCTCTTTTTTATAAATATCAACTGCTTGATAGCCTTTACCATCGTCAGATAGATTCTTGTTGCCGTTAACTTTCGGGTAGCTGTAAGTCCACGTCCACTCGCCACGATTGAACATTTTTGTAGCAAAGGCATTGTTGTAGACAACACGAACGAGTTCGCCATTAATATAATATTCAAAGTGGAAAGGGTTAACCCAGTTCACACCAATTTGAATGTATTGACGATCGCCATTGTTCCAAGTGTAATCTCCCCAACTTGCGTGCCCTTCACGATCGCCAAGCCACCAACTGTTTGTGTCTCGAGGTTGATAATCTGTAAATGGGTCACGGATGAATGAGTGGTGGCTAAGATGAATATACTGCGAGAAATGGCCATTATTGTTGTCTTTGCCGGGATACGCTTCGAGAATATCAATCTCTTGCGTGTCATCAGGGCTGAGTAACCATACTGCCGTTGCGAGTGAAATATCAGCAAGACTCACACTGGCTTCAACAAAGACAGGATACTCGACCTGAGTATTAGAGGTGATACAACCAGCATTGACTCCTGGCTTTCCTTGTTTTTCCGTGCTCGGATTCCGTGATAGGTAGAATTCTAGATTGCCGTCTTGGACACCAATGTGATCGTGTTTCCAGTAGGTGGCGCCAGGGCCGTCCCACCCATTATGATAAAAGTTGTACCATTTACCTTCGCCGAAATCAGCGCGCTCAGTGGTAGGTTCAAATGTGTACTTGAAGTCATCTGAGATATGAGTTTGTGCTTGCCATTGTTGTTGCTCTCCCGCTGATGCAGGCACATCAAGTAACAAGTAATCACCTGCAGTTGGGTCGAGCCCGATTGCCTTGTAGCCGCCTTTCGACGCGGCCGTTAGTTCGGTTGTGCTGTCTGGGCCGGGTTGGGCTGAAATGACGCGCTCATAACCCGTTAATGTAGGTTTGGTGCTTGTTGATGCACAACCGGCTAAACCTATTGAGATCGACGTAATAATGAGGGTGCTTTTTTTCATTGAAATTGAATCCCTAGTATCAATCATAAAAAAATGCCAAAGATTGCTAATGAGTTAACTAAGCTTTGGCAATGTCGAGAGTTTGGGTGTTATTGCGCAACGGGTTTGAAGACACGTACCCAATCGACAAGCATGACATTCTTACCTGAATTATCTGCCAGTTCAGTATCTGTTGGATCATGCTCCCACCAACTTTGGAATTCATTGTTTATGATGATATCCATTGGTTTGAAGAAACCTTTTCCGTTTTGATAGTCATAAGGGTCAATAACAGATGCTGGAGAACGCTCGCTGGCTTTTTTAAGGTAGCTGAAATTAAAATCATCACTATTTTGTTCATAAATTTCGACCGCTTGGTAACCCGTATTGTCACTCATTAGGTCGTTATTACTATCGACTTTTGGATAACTGTAATACCATGTTGACGCGCTACCGGAGTACATCTTAGTGGCAAATGCATTGTTATAAAGCACTCGAACCAATTCACCATTAATGTAGTACTCGAAATGATAAGGGTTGACCCAGTTCACGCCGATTTGTACGTATTGGCGGTTACCACTGTTCCAAGTATATTCTCCCCAAGTCTCATGCCCTCCCATATGATGGTCGTCGTTTGAACCTTGCCACCAACTATTTTTATCGCGAGGTTGATAATCAGTGAAAGGCTCTCGAATGAAAGAGTGATGGCTTAGATGAATAAATTTCGAAAAGTAGGTATTCCCGTTTCCGCCGCCAGCGTACGATTCAAGAATATCGATTTCTTGGGTATCATCTGGGCTTAATAACCACACTGCAGCAGCCAGAGAAATATCTGACATACTGACACTCGCCTCTACAAAAACGGGAAATTGAACTTGTTGGTTTGAAGAAATACACGCCGCGTTCACACCCGGTTTATCTTGTTTATCTATTCTGTCGCTTCGAGATACGTGAAACTCGGCTTTACCATTTTTTACCGTAACGTGATCGTGCTGCCAATAGGTTGAACCTGGACCGTCCCAGCTAGAATGATAAAAATTGTACCAACGGCCATCTCCGAAATCTTTTCGCTCTGATGTGGCATCAAATTGGTACTGGAAATCATCGGACATATCCGTCTGCTCTTGCCATGTCTGGTTGATGCCTGCATCTGCAGGCACAGCTAGATTATGGACGTCAGATGGTTCTTGGGTAACAGAAGCATAGCCGAGTCTAGAAACATCCGTTACTATCGTTGAGCTATCAGGTCCAGACTGAGGAGGTGCGACACCATTTTGCCCACCTGGATCCGTCGGACCATCGCTTGAGCCTCCGCCACAACCGACAAGCGCAGTCGTAATTACTGTTAGTAAAAAAGTACGTTTCATTGTTTCCAATCCCTTTAATGTATGTCTTTATACTTTGGATAAGCTTACACATTTCAATCAATGATCTCGTGGTCAACCAATTATATTCAGCTGGCAACCCAATATGAAATGCTATTCTCGCCATTATTGTGACCTACTTGGTGATTTGTGCAGATAAAGTAACGGCTGAACCAATTGGAACAGCCTTAATACTCTAGGATGTTAGATTTTCTTTATATGCTCTTTTGGGATTTGAATTAGCTGACAATAGAACTTCAATTTGTTCAATGGATTTGTCCTTTGTTTCTGGCAATAGCTTGGTGATCAGTGCTAAACCGATACCGCTAAATATGGCGTACATTAAGAATGTGTTAGCAGCCCCTAAATTAGCCAGTTGCCAAGGGAAGAACTGCTGAATCAAGTAACTAGCAATACTAGTGACGATGGCTGAGATCGGTATGGCAGCGCTGCGAACTGAATTAGGGAATATCTCAGAAAAGAGCACCCACATAATTGGACCAATTGAGATATGAAATGCGGCAATAAAACCAAGAATGCCAAATAAGACTAAATAGGAATTAACGATGATCGTTTTCTCAATAATACTCGCTTCATATTTCACCAATTCAATTGGAGAGTAGACCGTTGACAAAGCATCTTTAAATTCGACATCACTATTAAAAACTAATCCTTTGAATGACTCAAGTGGAGCAACGTCGATGGTTTCCGACAGTTGTTCAATGTTGGTATCTGTGAGCTCAAACTTGGCACTGTTAAAGCCATACCAGCATGTAAGATGGCTGAGAACAGCGCAAGTCAGGCCGATAAGTAATAGTGGACGGCGTCCCAATTTGTCTATGAACATAATCGCAAAGATGGTAAAAATGACGCTCGTTAAACCAATATATATCGCTTGTTGGAATGCCGCGTTACCACCAAATCCTATCTGTTCGAAAACTGTCGGTGCATAGAATAGAATGGCATTCATGCCTGTGATGCCTTGAACGATAGCGATCGTCACGCCAATCACCAATGCGGTGCGATACTTCGATGTAATGAGATTTTTAAGTTGATGACTAAAGGGTGGCTGCTTATCTTCTTGCATCGTAGCGTTGACCTCTTTTACTGTATCCATCAATTCTTCAGGTGCATACAGCTTGCTCAGTACCTCTTTTGCTTCCTTAACTTTACCTCTGGTGATTAACCAACGAGGTGATTCTGGGACGGTAAACAACAACCCAAACCATAGTATTGCAGGAACCAGTTCTGACGCTAGCATGGTTCTCCAAATACCCTCTGATGAAAGTAAGTAGATGTTCTCATTAAGATTGATGACAAGGTAGTAGTTAATAAAATAAGCCATGGATAAACCAATGACGATATTGAACTGGTTACATGACACCAATTTACCTCGTAATCGAGAAGGGGCGACTTCACCAATGTACATGGAGGCCAAAGATAGAGAACTGAAGGCAAGACCACCAATAAAACGAGCGGCGACAAGCATCTCATAACTCGTTGATAATGCGGAACCTATTGCGGAAAAAACATAGAGCCCTGCTATCAGGATAAGGGTGTTTTTTCTTCCCCAAGTGTCGGCTATTTTGCCGGCAAAACATAAGGCGATGATTGCTCCAAGGCTCGGTGCACTTACCACCGTACCAACCTGTAAATTAGACAACCCAAACTCCATACTAATATAGCGAATGGTTCCCGATATGATCGCGGCATCAAGGCCGAAGACAAACCCACCCAGAGCGACAATCATCGCGTATCGAATGGCATTTTTAGTGTGATAGTTCATTGGGTATTACCTACTACAAAGAAAGATGAACCAATAGTTCACTATAGGTAACCCAAATACTGTCTGGTTGATCACAATTGGTCGATCAATTAGGTTTATTTATGTGTTTTTATCAACCTATTTTGCTTTTGGATCGAAAAAAACACTATGACGGTGGTTTTTTCATTGTGAAAGTGAGATTATTTCACCGTACCTGCGGTCATCCCAGACAAGATTTGTTTAGGAAGTGCAAAGAATACGCACTGCAAATGGTTTCAGCAGCGGAAAAATGATGTACCAATAAGTTTTCAAAAAGGAACTTCCATCTAGTCGAGCGGCTTCTTCGAGTCCTTTCGGAATCGCTTTTATAAAGCTCGTGTAAAAAAGATCTCGAAAGGCAAATTCCCCACCGCATAAACAAATAAAGAGGGTTTTGTTGCTGAATTCAGGCAAAGGGCAAACACTTGTTAAATTGTTCGTATTTTAAATGATATACTGAATTTGGGGCATACCTATCCCAGTTAGCTTATTGAGTACTTTGAGCATGGCGTAAGTCTCCCCAACTTGCGCGTTGTAATTGCGAAGCGTGAGTGAGGCTCCCATTATCTGCTTCACGCGATACATAGCGGTCTCAGATATTGAACGCTTATGACAACCATACTTCTGTTTCCACCTTTTGTGCGAGCCATATAGTTTTGGCAGCCAACCGCCAGATTACGTGGATGACCTTTTTCCCAGAAGGCTGCATAAGGGGACTGCTTTCCTAACCGTAATCGCCCTGTGGCACTCCCTAGGATCGCATGCGCCATCTCCGAGCTCTCCCTGAGTGAACGGCGTGTTTGTTTGAGCTGATTGGGGAGTACTTCCGCATCGGTCACTCCTGTTAATGTCAGTTCAGACGCGATAATTTCATGGGTATCAGTATCAAAAGCAAGATGGAGTTTACGCCAGACTCGACGCTTGCCATCGGTTCCATGCTTTTTTCTATTCGCCTTCACCTATACCTTGAGTCCAGTAGCATCAATGGCCAGATGCTGAATAGCACCTCGTGAAGAGGCTTTAAAGCAAAGCTCGACATCCTTAGCTCGGCGACTGATGCAAGAATAGTGAGAACAAACCAACGGGACGTTTGCCAATCTAAAAATGGAGTCGATGGATCCCCGTAGCGCCTTAAAAGGTAAGGAAAAGATGCGCTTTACCATGAGAGCAGTTGTGGTGGCCAAATTACTAAATAATCGTGGCCTACCACGTCTATTCTGTCTAGGTTGCTTCCACTCTGTTATCGCCTCTTAGTCAATCCAAAACGTGAGTGAACCTCGGTTAACTGGGGAGTTATTGTACTTGCGCCAGTTAGTAATTTTGTAGCGAGCCTTCGGCATGAAATCAAAGTCAGTGAATGAATGTCCGTGATCTTATCGTAAGATTCTGATTTAGTTTACTCGATTTATGCACTACGCCTCTTGCCGAATGTGCTCAAAATTTGGCCTGCCAAAAATATACATTGTTATACCATTTATTGCTAATGAAGCGTGCGATGGTTTGCTGTTGTGGTAATTCTGAGCGCAAATTGCACGTAATGTAACTAATAGTATGATTTTATTTGTTGAAATATGTTTACCATTTTGTGAGGTTTGGTGTTTTTTATAAAATTTAAGGTTGTATAAATATGTACCTGATCAAATTTTTGGATGGATTTTTTACTTCCGAAAGCGAAATGCTACTTTCGTCACGTTAAATTGGGTTACCAATATTTAAACTTATCAACGTGAGTGTAACATTGGTTAAGCAAACCCTTGCAAGTTTAACTGTAGTGTCTATCAGTGTCTTTTATAAGTAATCAATTAACTAACGATTTTAATGGGTAAATAAAAATGAAAAGGAAATTTCTTTCACTTTCTCTTATCGCTGTTGCGGTAAGTAGCTTATGCGCACCAGCGGTGGCAAAAAATGCCACTAGAGATTTAGATGGTTTCAAATTTTCAGGTTTCGGCCGCGCCGCTGTCGGCGTTACGCAAGATCAGCTTGTGAGTAAAACCGCTGAGAAAGCACATAATGGCGTCAATATCATTCAAACGGCGGGTAACCCATATAAACCAACAGGTAAATTGGGTAACCAAGGAAGCCAAGCTGAACTTCATTTTGATTATGGTATTAGCCAAAATAATATGAACTGGGTTGTGCATACAAACCTTTTTACCGGTGCCAGTACTTATAACGATGATCCAACAAGACCAGCGTCAAATTACTTCTTTCTCGATGAATGGTGGGTTCATGGTACAGGTATTATAGATTCAAACCCGAATGCTGCGGTTTGGATGGGGAAACGTTATTACGGACGTTACGAAGCATCATTGAATGGATTTCAACATGTTAACCAAGATGGTCTGGGTGGCGGTCTTGATAATTTCGATGTGGGTTTCGGTATGTTAAATCTTGCGGTTGTAAAGGATTCTTTCGGCGGCCCAACCAACGAGTTCTGCGAAGTAAAGGATATATGGGAACAATGTGCGGACGATTCGGTTGAAGGCTTCAGTGGTGGTAATGTTTCGTTTCTTACCAAGTTACACAGTATGCCCATTACCGACAGCTTGAAAAGTGATGTGTTCTTCAACTACGGCCGCTATTTTGGCTCCGATGCCGATATGAAAGCTCATATTAGTGATGGAAATTATACGCGTTCTGCACGTGAAAATAACCCAGATTCATACCAATTGGGTTTGGCGCTCACACAAGGCGATCGAAGCGATTGGAACCGACTTCTTGTTCGTTATAGTAACAAAACCAGTACCTCAATGACGCAAAGTTGGTTGCATCGTCCAAGCTATCAAGTGGGTGGTTTTTTTGACGGTGTACAAGAAATTACTGATTCGGTTCGCTTAGCGTACATGCTTTCACATGAAACTGCGTCTTACGGTGATGATGTTAAAGATCTTAAAGTAAACCGAGCACTGCCTTATGAAAAAACGACATGGAACCAAGCAGCGGTTCGCGGTACTTATAGTTGGAGCAGCAAGTTCTCAACGGTACTTGAACTGGCTTATGACCAAATGGATTTTGAAGTCAACGCTAGAGGTGCAACAACTGGAACAGACGGTACCAATTCTTCCGCAAAAGTAACGCTCGCTCAAGATATTCATCTAGGTAGTGGTTACTGGGACAGACCCGTTATTCGTCTGTTTGTTACGTACGGCCAACTCGATACTAATACTCTCGCATTCCAAAGCTACGGTACAGGTTCCGACTGGCAGGCGGGTTATAACCCATACATTACCGAATTGGGTAAGAGAGACGCGACAACTTTTGGCTTGATGTTTGAAACTTGGTGGTAATTTACCTGAGAGGCAACCTATTTAGGTTGCCTTATTCAACATCGATGTTGAGTAATATTGCTTTTCTCAACAGTATTAAAAAAGAACAGAAGATTGATAGAGGTATGGATTGAATTGATTGTTATGATCATTTAGGAAGCTCTAAATTAGCTGCACTTAAGTGTTGTTATACGTTAGTGTCATGATGCAATTGCTTAGATGTTCTTCAATAGCATACCTGTAGCGTACAACAAGAACTTAGAAGTGATAACTGATGGTCAGTAACAATAGTCTTCATATTGACGTGTTTTGAATTAGAGCGATTTTTTGAAAATAAAACGTAATTAACCTTTCATTCTATTATTTTATCGTATTCAAAATGATGGGTCTTAGATTAAATTATAACCAAATTATGCCACTTATTTAAGTGACATGAACTGCTAAGGTTAACTCGAGTCGCACTATTTAAAAATGCTTATTATGAGCGGAGATCTATATGAAAAAAAGTAATTGTATAAATAGAATAGCAATAATACTGTTTGTTTTTTTGTTGCCGTTTAATTTGCATGCAGAAATAAAGACGCCTATGGTGTTTCCAGGCAAAGATAGTCTTATTTTAGAGCTTGTTGAACTGGCGCTTCAAAAAAGTGGTAAGTCACATACGGTTAACCACGCTACTGAATATTTATCAGATGCAAGATTGGTGGAGGAAGTCCGCAATGGACATATCGATTTGATATGGGCTGGTGCATCTCAAGATCTACAAAATCAATTGCAAGCAGTTAAAATACCAATTTTTAAAGGTCTTGCGGGATATCGAACCTTTGTTATTGAAAAAAACAGTCAATATAAGTTTGCAACTGTTAGAAATATCCATGATTTAAGAACCTTGAAAGCTGGGTTGGGGCGCTTTTGGTCAGATACTAAGATTTTAGAAGCAGCTCATTTAAACGTGATTAAACCAGTTAAGGCTGATAGTCTTTTTCATATGGTAGAAGGGGGACGTTTTGACTTTTTACCTCTTGGAGTCCATGAATCACGAGGTGTTGTGGAAGCCCAAGATGGTCTAAATTTGGCGGTTGAAGATAACATTCTTTTGGTGTATCCATCGGCGATGTATTTTTACGTATCGAAACAAAATACAAGTCTCTTTCAAGACATTAATAACGGGTTGGAAATAGCGATAAAAGACGGCAGTTTTAACGAGATTTTTTATAACTCAGAGCTTATTAGAACTACATTTGAAACAAGTAAACTTACTGAAAGAGTTGTAATTAATATAGATAATCCATACTTGCCAAAAGATGCACCAATCGAGCGGAAAGAGCTTTGGTTAGATATTAATCGATAATGTAAGGGCGAATAAATGAATAATAGTTTAAGTAAAGCACTCTCAATTTTTCTTATAGTAGTCGGTTTTATTGGGATTTCTATTGGTGGCGGAGCCAGCTATTTTACGGTTAAAGATAGATTAAATACCGATTACACTCAAGACGTGGAATCTACCGTTGGTTTGGCTGATGCGGCGTTGGTAGAAGCGATTTTTGCGTATGATTTTGAGCAAGCACAGGCTGTAACCGATGCTTTGATTAATTCTGAAATTTTGCGTTCTGTTGTTGTGGTTGATCAACGAGGAAAAGAGATATCTAGTTCCGGTATCTCAGTCAAAAATTTGTCTAATACAGAGCATTCTGTTGTTCGTGGTGATGCAAAGATTGGTACTATTACCTTTCAATTTGATCCAGCAATTATTGGCCAAAGTATGCAAGACGAAATGTTATTGATGATGTTTTCTATTGTCCTGGTGTTGGTGATGGTCGTAGTTAGCGTATACTTCTTTATGCGTTCAGTGGTTATTCAGCCTATCGATGATGTGACTAATTCGCTGCATCGCCTGTCGACAGGTGATGCTGATTTGTCACAACGCATTTCGGTTAAAAGCAATAATGAAATTGGTCGGTTGACTAAGAATTTTAACGATCTTATGGATAATCTGACCGATATGATTGGTAGTGTCGCCAATATTAGTGACAACATTAGCGATATTTCTAACACGTTGACTACGGTCGCAAGAAAGTCTCAAGACGATGCTCAATCTCAACAAGCATCAATGCAGACAGCGGCAACGTCACTTGAGGAAGTGAGCGTCACCGCAGAGGATGTATATCGCAACGCTGAGGCAACACTGGCTAAGACTCAAGAGGCCATTAATTGTGTTGAAGAGGGTGGACGCTTAGTTGAGCAGAACGGCTCACTAGCGACAAGCCTTTCAGAGCAAATCAGCGAAACGTCACAGCGAATCGATGCTTTAATCCAATCTTCTTCTGACATTGGCTCTGTGGTTGAAGTGATATTAAGTATTGCAGAACAGACAAACTTACTCGCATTGAATGCGGCAATTGAAGCGGCGAGAGCTGGTGACCAAGGGCGGGGTTTTGCTGTTGTCGCTGATGAAGTGAGAGCATTAGCTCAAAAAACGCAGAACTCCACATCAGAAATAGAAACTATTGTTTCGAGCTTACAATCTAATGCAAAAAGAGCAGCTGATTCGATGGATGCGAGTTTAGTATCATCACAAGAGGTAACGGCTGCAGCGATAACGTTGTCAGCGAATTTACAGAAAATTTCGGTTGATATCGAGTCCATTAATAGTATGAATAGTGAAGTGGCGGTGGCGACAAAGCAACAAAGTGAGGTCACCAAAACCATCGCTATCAATATAGATGATTTAAATCAATTATCTTCATCTTTGTCGGCGAGTGCGACGGATGTAAATGCGAAAGTTGAAGAGATTCAAGTGGTTAACTGTGATTTGACCAGCAATATTGGTCGGTTTAATATGTAAGAGTATATTACTTTTTACCTTCGTTATGTGATGCTTTAAACATATGTAATAAGTAGATTAAAGGCTGGCTCGTTCTGATATGAGGTGATACTTTTAGTTAAACGCTCGATGGACATCATCGGGCGTTTTGTATTTTAGAACTGTGTTCGGCCTCTTTTTATTATAGGGCCTAACTGACTCGCAACTATTTCCCAAGTTCCTGCTATTTGTAATAGTTAGCTTTGGGACTGTTTTTTTCGTAAGCTCTCCATAAACCCCGCATTCTCATCACCACCCACGAATAATAAGATCAACTCTCCAACCCAAAGGATATTTGAAATGGCAAAACGACGCACCAATAAAGAATGGTAAACTCTTATCGAGCGCTATGAGAGCAGCAATATCACTCAATGCACCTTCTGTGAACAGACAGAACTGAGCCTATTAGCCTGTCCACGTGCTTTGCGAAACTAAGCTATCTACAAGCAACAACACCGTCGACGCCAGTCGGCTTTGTTAGAGCCAAAGTCGTCGAAAAGACGTCAAAATATCAGGCAGCCCAGCTACCAACAGCCAGCATGACTCCAACTTGCCTCTTTGTAGCGATGCATTATTCGTATTTACCAATAAACAACGCGATAAAATCAAAGTGTTGTACTGGTATAAAACGGGCTTTGCCCTATAGTATAGACAACTTGAAAAAGCCACGTGTAAGTGCCCTTCTACAGAGAAAAACCAGGTGTTTACCCTAACTCAACTCGAGCTCGATAGACTGCTTTCAGGCTTCACGATTATCGGCCATAAACCCGTTATAATAAACGTCATGAAAAACACGCCAGATATCAACCAGAAAGTCAAGATGTTGCCGAGCTACAAGCGATGGTAACAGTACTGATGTCGGAGGAAAATGACAGGAAATAAGAGCTTCAATCGCTGTTTGAACAACTCAAGCTTGCCTTCGGTCGCCAGTTCGTAAAACGCCCGGAAGTGTTAAAATCTTACGATGAATCACAAGGTGACGTCTTCAGCAGTCGAATGTGAAGCTGATAAGGAAGACGAAATTGAGGTGACGATAACCACAACAACGAAGATGCGTGGTAACCGTAAACCTAGCCTCGTGAGGTTATCGAACTTGATTTAGACGACGATGAGAAGCAGTACGCTTGGGGCAAGCATGGCCTGCATAGAATCGGTGAAGAGCGCAGCTAGAAACTAGAGTTCACGCCAGCAGTACTCAAAGCACTAAGTATGCTTGCCGCCAATGCGAGATAACCAAGGACAACATCAAAAGCCAGCCCTACAGAGCATCATTCCTAAGAGTTTCGCAACTGAAAGCTTAATGGCTAACATCAACCTTAGTAAGTACCAATACGCGATGCCACTTTACTGGCAGGAATCATTATTTACACAATCAGGTATAGAGCTATCAAGTAACACTATGGCAAGTTGGTAGTTATCCAAGCGAAAAGTTCGCTCCGTTGTATGCAGCTTCGAGAGAGTACCTACTCAACCAGGTACTTAAGGCAGAGAAACAGTGTTTCATGTGGATTTACTGTTTGGGAGTGGATTCCTCTAAAACACCAGTACCAAATGCGAACAATATCGCGCAATATGCTTATAAGGTGGATAAAAAACGCCCGATGAAATAGAACTGGGCGTTTTAGTCATTAAGTGTCATTTAGATCGGAACGTGTTAATACGCTAGCTATCGAATTACTTATAATTTAGATATACGGTTTTTTTCTGCAAGTAACCTTCAAGACCATGTTTACCGTCTTCTCCGCCAATACCTGAGCGTTTGAATCCAGTGTGGAATCCATTAAACAACTCGCCATTTGGTCGGTTGATATAGATTTCGCCCACTTCTAGTTCATTAACCGCCTGCATAATCTTACTCATGTCGTTGGTGTAAACATAACCAGAAAGGCCTAGATCGATATCATTAGCATATTCAAGAGCCTGTTCGAAGCTACTGACAGGCATGGCAGATACGATTGGTCCGAACGTCTCTTCCTTCATTATATCCATGTCGTTCGTTACATTAGTAATAATGGTAGGTGAAAACCAAAACCCTTTATCAAATGCTGCGCCTTCTGGTTTACCACCGCCGAGTTCGATTGTGGCACCTTGTTCTTTTGCACGATTGACCATACGAGTGAGGTTTTCAATCTCTCTGGCGTTCACTTTTGGACCAATATCCGTATCGCTGGCAAACGGGTCACCCACTTTGAGTGTTTTCGTTTTGGCGATAAATTTAGTCATAAAGTTATCGTAAATCGCTTCGTGAATATACATACGCTCGTTAGATGTGCAAATTTGTCCACAGTTGCCAAAACCTGATTTAACAGCCAAGTCGACTACGTGATCAACGTCAACGTCCGCAAGCACGATAAACGGTGCTTTACCGCCCAGTTCTAAGTTGAGCGCGGTAATATTCTTAGACGCAGAGCGATAAAGAATAGAGCCTACTTCAGAGCTGCCTGTTAACGTTACTAGCTTGGTGATTGGGTTGCGAACCAGTTCATCGCCGACTACGGCGCCTTCGCCAGAGATAATATTAACAACACCTTTTGGAAAATTGCATTCAGTGATGAGTTTAGAAAATTCCAATACTGCAAGGGGGGTATCTGCAGGAGGCATGATAACCATAGTATTCCCAGTAACCAGTGCATTACCAAGTTTTCTTGCTGCAAGTGCTAATGGATAATTCCACGCGAGTAATCCAACAGTTACACCAAAGGGCACGCGTTGAATCCAGATTTGCTCGTCTTGATTTTCGCTGGTAATTATCTCACCTTCTATACGTCGAGCGGATTCCGCAGCATAACGAAGAAAACCAACAGAACCGGCGACTTCGCCACGAGCGTCACACAGTGTCTTACCTTGTTCAGTGGTTAAAAGCTTTGCAAACGACTCGGTGTGCTCCTCCAATTTGTCTGCTAATTTAGAAACATATTGCGCTCGAGTTTGTGCAGGGAGTTTTGCCCAAGCTTTAGAGGCTTTTTCGCTAGACTTCAGTGCTTTTTGTGCGTCTTCTCGTGTAGCTTTTGGCGCGTAACCCACGATGTCCTCGTTACTAGGGTTAATAACTTCAATAGTCTCTGAATCAGAAGCTGCTAACCACTGACCATCGATGTATAAATTGCTATATAAAATAGGCATATGAATCCTCGTCGAATACAAATAATATACATCTAATATAACTCAAACACAGCCATTGGCAAACCAAATCATTCTATTGGTAGATGTATTTGTGATTTCACTAACGTATTGATACACTAGTTATATAGTGTGTACGGTTCTTAAGATGTATATCACAAATACTGCAATAATGGATGAACTCAACAAATTTGTTGCGCTTTAATTACACTTTCTTGATAAAAAAAGCTGTAACTAGTGGTAAAGTACAGACTTACTATAAAATAGGTTGACCGAATTAACCTGACAACCCTGGAAAAATGATGATTGAATCAAATAATACAAAACGACGGTACTATGATATCGGGTTACAAATTGAAGAACTGCTTCACTCTGGAGTTTTCAAAGCTGGTGAGCGTTTACCTTCTGAACGTGAATTAAGTGATCGGTTTGAAACCAGCAGGGCGACGATTCGCGAAGCTATCATTATGCTCGAGCTGAAAGGTTTAGTTATCGTTCGGCAGGGAGCTGGTATCTATTTTATTGATTCACCTGATAAAGCTTCAAATAGTGCTTTTATCCCTAAAAGTGATATAGGTCCTTTTGAGCTATTGCAGGCTAGACAAATTATCGAAAGTAGCATTGCCGGGTTCGCGGCGACTCAAATAAAATTTAATGAATTAAGAGAACTTAAAAAAGTTCTCAACCAGCAAGAAAGTGAAATCAACGGTAGCAGCGAAAAGTTTGAACAACTTGATGAACAGTTTCACCACTTGATTTCAGAGTCGACTCAAAATCGTGTACTTATTCGCCAGGCTGCTGAAATGTGGAATACAGTTCGTATTAAAAACCCGTTATGGCGAGAACTGAACCACAAGTATTTGCATGAAGAGCGTCTACAAACCCAATGGATTAACGACCACAAACGTATTCTGATGGCATTACAGAAACGTTCGGCAGAAGAAGCGAAACAAGCGGTCTGGCAACACATAGAGAACAGTAAAGTTGAGCTGTTAAAAATTGCCTCATCAGAAGGTGTAGATGAGGAGCTTGATGATTTTTTCTTTGCGCTTGATTTAGACATTGAAAATACTTAATACACATGTGTTTTAAAGGCGAGCGTATAGCAGTTTTTTATGTAGCGAAGTGCTCTTGTAGTAGCATTGTGAATTTGGCCACCTGATTAGAGGTGTTAGAATGCACCTCTAATCAGGTGAAACTATCATAAACGTATGAGAGAACTTTCAGTCCCGAATTTAAGCTAGAGGCTGCGCAGTTGGTCACCACTAGGGCTATACAGTTGTTGAAGCTGAGTGTAAGCAAGTTAGCAATGGATCAGCGGATGAGGCAACTCAAGCAAGAGAGGCAAGGCGTAACACCGAAAGCTTCGCCGCTCACTTCTGAGCAGATCGAGATCCGAGAGCTTAAAAAGCGGATTGCTGAGCTGGAAGAGCATAATGAAATAATAAAAGAGCAATTGCTCTGTTGATGTTGGACCCACTGAACAATTCTCGATAATCGAGAAACTCAAGTAGAGCTACAGTGTTTCAAAGCTGTGTAAAGTGTTCGGTATCCATCGAGCAGTTTTAAGTATTGGTGTAAGAAACCCAAGACTCAATCTGCAGAAGATGTCCATCTACGTGCCCAAGTTCAAGAGACTCACAGCGTTAGTAACGGCTCTGCCGACGCGAGAACCATTGCGAGTATCGAAACTAACTCGCGGTGGTTCTTTCTCGTTACAGAGCAACTAAGCTGATGAAAAACTCGGGCGGTTAGTCGTTAACCTCCTAAACACCGATATAGCGCAGCAATCCAGGAACACATTGAAATTATAAATCATTTAGATGACAGTTTGCTGTGACTGCTCCTAATCAGATCTGGTTCGGCGACGTACCTATATTTGGACCGGAAATCGCTGGAGTTATCTTGCAGTTGTTATCGACCTCTTTGCACATAAACCGATCGGTTGGGCGATGTCTTTTGCCCGATAGCTAACTGACATGTAAGGCGCTGAAGATGGCCTATGAGTCGCGAGGTAAGCCCTCCAATGTGTTATTCCACTGCGACCAAGTTAGTCATTATACGAGTCGTATGTACCGCCAAGCACTCTGGCGATCTCAAATTAAACAGAGTTTATCTCGTCGAGGAAATTGTTGGAATATATACCTAATTAACTTGAAGATGCTGGTTTGAGAGCCTGAATATTATCATTGATCCGAGACACCAGCGAAACTGCGATCTCTGGAAGAGTCACAGTAAAAAATTGGTCAAAAGCTGCTCTATCGGATTGAGGTCGGGGCTATAAGACGGGAGGTAATGTATTCAATATTAAGGACAAATGCTGCATCTTTGACTAAATTACGTCGGTGATATCCTGCTCCATCTAATATGATATGAAGCTTATGGGTTAATGGGTAGCTCTCTCGTAGCTTGCAGAAAAAGCGAACAATGTTTTCACTGTTAATGCTTTCGAAATTGCTAATAATTGTCGCTCCGATATCCGATAGATTCAGCGCAGCCACAATATTCAGTCGGCTACGGTTACCTGTCGTTTCAGCCACTTTATCTTAACCAGCGCGTATCCAACCATGGGATATTTTGGTCGATAATGTTGGGTGAACATCATCGATAAAAACTATCGATTCATCCTTGCCACCACTCGCCTTTAAAGCTTTGTAAGCCTCAATGAACACTTATTGTTTTTTACATTAAACTTGTGTGGGACACCTTTCGGTTGCTTGTAGCTAAAACCATTGTGGTGAAGCCATTTATTCATGCCTGAAACCTTATAGCTAAGGTCGAACACCTCTATAATATAAGCGACAATTTGATGAGTATGCGAATAAGTATTTTCGGTCAAACTCTCGATAAGGTGCATGGTTTGAGTGGAAGAAAGTTTACTTTGGCTGCCACCATTTTCAAGCTTAATCTTTTTTGAGAGATAATGGTCTGACTCCCAATGAGTCAGAACGATTATATTGGGAAAACTCTAAAACCGTGGCCAATTTTAGCTGACCACTAGAGTTCCAGTTGCTGCTTTTGTTGAGGAGTCAGTGTAATTTCATTGTGCTTAGCATGATCCTGCTTTAACAAAAAATCAAGCATCTTCAATGATCACGGGTATATAGAAGCTCAATAGGATTGAGGTTAGGGCTATAAGGTGTGAGGTAATGAGGACAAACGCCGTATCTTTGACTAAATCACTACGGTGATATCCGGCTACATTTAAGACGATATGGAGTTTGTGGGTTAATGGTAGATTTCTCTTAGCTTTCATTAATAGCGAACAATGCTTTTACTGCTAATGCTTTCGTAATCACTAACAGTAATCCTTCTAATATCCGACAGATTCAACGCGCCAATAATATTCAGTCAGCTACGATTATCTGTCGCTTCAACCACTTTATCTTGACCAGCGCGTATCCATTCATGGAATGTTTTGGTCGATAATGTTGGGTGAACTGCATCGATGAAAACGTTTGGAATTAACGCCGTTTGCGAACAACGTAACTAAACTGAGTTCGTGCTGTTCGCATAAAACACGCTGAGTAATATTGTTGTTTTCATAGTGTTCAAAGAGTGCGTACCACTCCTGAACAGAGAGTCGTTTTGCCGTTTTAAATTTTTTTGGAGTTAGAGGGGCGATGTTAATATTGGTGCAGAGTGATTTGAATGCGGGGTTTATGATGGATTTACTTTTCAGTGACCGCTAATTTGTAATGAATTCAAAAAAACCCCTCTATTGAGGGGCTTGGTGTTATTCATTTTGTTAGGTTAAATGTATTTTAGCAGTTGGTGTCATCACCTGCAGGAGTGATGCAAACTGGATAGGCTGCCGATTGTTGTTTTTCTGTCGCATCTGCATCGTTCTCGAACACAACAAATAGGTAGTAGAATTGATCTTCAGGTAGCTCTTGAGTTGGAACCAGTCCGTCATTTTGATATGAAGGGAGATCTAGCGAGAAAGTAATGTTTTCGCCTTCAATCGTACCAGGAGTTCCAGGTACGATGTCAAACTGAGCATCATCCCCACCTGCGTAATCCTTGACTAGTGCCCAGGTAGGTTTCTGTAGAAGACGTAGGTAAATCTTGACACCATCAGGCGTTGTTTTGTGAGAGCCTGCGTTATAGTTAAACGTTACGTCTAACGGCTCATCAATTGGATTTGCTCTAGTTTTGTATTTCCAATCGCTATCTAGTTTAATAGACATGTCTATATAACTTTCAACGGTCATTGTGATTGAGTCTGTCACGGCATTTGGATTTTGACTGCCATTCGCCGTCGCAGTAATTGTTACCTCACCTTCTCCGGTTCCTGACACAATTCCATCAGATGAAACAGTCGCGATGGAGTCATCTGAAGAGGTCCATAAAATCGACTCATCGTCAGGTTTCTCTTCTTGATCACTAGATGTGAGTAACGCTTTGAGTTGAATTGTCTTATTTACATACAGGTAGCTATCATTTTGTTCTATCGTGATGTCTGTGACGTAAATAGGGTCAAATTCACCTACAGAAATTGCAATGCTCTCGCTCACTCCCTGAGTAGCTGAAGAGGTCACTGTGATAATGGTATCTCCGAAGCTGAGAGCAGTGATATCCCCTTCACTATTGACACTTGCAATTGTACTATCAGAACTTGTATACGTTACTTCAGGTTTCGCATTTAGTGGTGTGAATGACGGTTCTAAAGAATAGGTATCATTAATGCCTAATTTTTTCTCACTACGCGCGAGTGTGATTTCTGTTGGTACAGGCGCAAGACCGTCTGCTGATTTCAGTGTCTCACCAATGTTAGGCTTAATAAATCTAACCGATTCGCCATTACGCCAAGTGATGGTTGCTGCCTCAACTTGTTCTGTTTGACCAAGACCAAAATGCGTCAAGTTCATTACACTTTGTGAGAAAGATGCCCCACGTGAACCGACACGATGAGACGGTGTAGTACCGGAGGCAGTCTCTAGAACAACTCTAGCGCCTAGTGGATCAATGTTAGAGAATGGACTATAGCCGACGTCAACATTAAGGTAGTTTCCGGTATTAACTGTCGTGTTTTTATACAAATACCACATGCCATTTTCATTGCTTCCATTAAGTATGTCAACTTGGCCATTGCGGTTAAAATCGAATGCTTGTCCCATATCACCGTGACCAGGGTCATTAACATCGTGTGCGCCATGGGTTGTGGTTGTTTCAAATTTTCCTTTGCCATTGTTAACCAATAGTAAATCCGAAACACGTTCTGCAATGAAGCCAAAACGATGAATGAAGAGGTCATTCCACCCGCTATTGTTGAAGTCTCCGAATGTTACTCCCCAGTGGTTACCGCCCGTCGGCACATTCCATTCTTGTGTGGCATCAACAAACTTGTCACCGTCGTTTATAAGCAGCATATCGCTTACGTTACGGTTGGTTGGTTCCCAATCTGTCGCAACGCTGGTAACATTTTCAAGTGAAAAAGAGACAGCCCAATAAACATTTTGATTTCTGACCCATTCTACTTTCCAGTTACCGCCGCCGGTGTGACCGATATAAATCCCATTTTCATCACGGACTTCTGGAAAACCAACGGCATCTTCAGGTTGGACATCTAAAAATTCCGGTGCATCTTTCATGTCTGGATGAAGTTGACTTTCTTGGAAGCCTTCTGCGTAAACCCACTTTTTCTCTTTTGAGTTACCGAGGTAGATTGGATAACCATCATCGTATTGACGATAGGTCAAGCTTAGGTCTTTAAGCGTTAGTGTCGCATTTTCATCTGTTGTAATGTCGATCAGCGTTTTACCGGTTTCGCCGTCATCGCGGACGTCGAATTTTTTTGTCGTTGGGTTGAAATCATAAGATTTGTTTGACAGTTGGTATTCAGGAAGACCACGAGATAAATAAATGTCAAAGTGGCCATCGTTATTTAAATCTACTTCCGCAGCAGATTGTACCTGGTCTAAGCCTATCGCATTTGCTGGTAGGCGCTCACTGGAAACATCAGTAAAAGTGAAGTCACCATTGTTTCGCCATAAGGATACGGGTGAAAATAGCAGTAGATCTTGTTTACCATCGTTATCGTAATCTAGAATGAGTGCACGTTGGCCGAGTGTGTGCTCTAATCCAGCCACGCGTTTTTGTGTGAATGTACCATCGCCGTTATTTTCATAAAATAGTTGAATAGGACCATCGTAATCGGGTGTTTTTGCATTAACCAGTATTAGGTCCAATAAGCCATTGTTATTCAAATCAACCCAGCGGGGGGCTCTTCCGCGCGCAGGGGTTGTAATGCCACCATTGCCTTCTACTTGAACAAAATTGCCACCTTCGTTTTTGAAAAGAATATAAGAAGAAGGATTCGTTCCGTTTGCTCCACCAATAGCGAGCATCATATCGAGGTGACCGTCACCAGTGTAGTCACCCAAAGCGGTACCATGGTAATCTTGTGGATTAGGGAACATAGGGACAACATCTACCGCGCCACCGTCTAAGTTTGTTACTACCTGTGGTGCAATGTAGTTATGGTTGTTTAGAATGGCATCATAGTATCCAGTATCGTTAATGTCGCCAATCGATGGACCGCCATATTTGAGTGTAACTTCTGTTTCCAACCCAACTTCAGCGGACATGTCGGTAAACTCTGGGAGGGTGATGTCTCCAAGTGGTGCTGCAGTCATTGAATTGACTTTCACAGCGCCTGTTCTGACAGCAATAGTAAACGGTGTTCCGTTGTCAGACTGAGTTGCAATGTCGTTTAGTTTTGTTATCAACCGCAAAGAATGATCGCCGGACGAGGGAATATCGACTTGATCTAAAAGAACCTTCGTTCCCTGAAGCACAGAAATAGAAGCGTAAGCTGACTCGATAGTAACATCTAATTCTAATGCCTGAAGTAACTCTGGAGAAGTAACATCGACATCAACATTGATATCTTTTCCTACTTCAGTCGTTGCAGGAAGTGTAACTGCAGGATTTTGATCGCCAGGTGGGACAGACCCATCTGAGCTGCTAGAACTACTATTGCATCCAACGGTGGAAGCTATAGCTAGTGCTAAAATGCTAAAACCAATTTTTTTATTTATTGACATTATGTTTTCCTTACGTCGTCAAAAATATTTCTCCCGTAGTTTAATTGAGCATAAATAATTGGTTTGTGACTTCTGTCTATTGGTTGTACAAAAGGCTATTTTTAATGCTAAATTATTGAAATAGATCAACCTATTTTGATTTGGATAGACTTTTAGTATAAAAAATAGCAGTTTTTAGACTCTTTTTAGTGTTTGTGACGTAGGTTATTTAGAATTACGTACTAAACTGCTATCTTTTGTTCAACCAATTTTTTAGCATTTAATAAAAAGGTGAGTGTTGTATGAAGCGTTATCAAATGTACGTAGGCGGTGAGTGGATTGATGCAACAAATAATCAAGTTGAACAAGTCATTAGTCCGTCAACTGAAGAGGTTATTGCAGAGATTCAAAATGCTGATGAGAGCGATGCAAAACGAATTCTTGAAGTAGCAAAACAGGCGCAAAAATCTTGGGCTAAAACACCAGCTAAACAACGGGCAGATATTCTGCGCAAGTTTGCTCAATTGATTCGAGATAATAAAGAATACTTAGCTGAGCTACTTGTTAGGGAGCAAGGAAAGCTCTATCGCGTCGCAATGGGGGAGGTAGAGGTGACCAGTACCTTTATTGAATATGCGTGTGATTGGGCTAGGCAGATGGATGGTGACATCGTTCAATCCGATAATGCAAATGAGCAAATCATGATCCATAAAGTGCCTCGTGGAGTCGTTGTCGCAATCACGGCTTGGAATTTTCCGTTGGCTCTTGCTGGTCGTAAGATTGGGCCCGCGTTGGTTGCAGGTAATACTATTGTAATTAAGCCAACGTCTGAAACACCACTTGCGACACTTGAGCTAGGGTATCTTGCTGAGGAAGCCGGTATTCCGGCTGGTGTTTTAAATATTGTCACTGGCGGAGGACGGACGTTAGGTAACGCTCTTGTTGGTGATAGGTTGACCAATATGGTGTCAATGACGGGTAGTACTCCTGCTGGTCAATCTATTATTAAGGCATCTGCAAATAATATGGCGCATGTTCAGTTAGAGCTGGGAGGCAAGGCGCCTTTTATTGTAATGGAGGATGCCAACCTTGAACAAGCAGTCGCGGCAGCACTGCACTCACGTTTTGATAACTGCGGTCAAGTTTGCACGTGTAATGAACGTATGTATGTGCACAGTAGAGTTTACGATAAATTTATGCGTCTTTTCATGGATAAAGTCGCGTCAATTAAAGTGGGTGACCCAATGGATCCTACGAGTGACATGGGGCCAAAAGTAAACGCTCGTGAGTTAGCTCATATGGAAGAGCTCGTTGCCCAAGCGATCAATGAAGGTGCTACCCTAGCATACGGTGGTGAACGTGTTCAAGGGGCCGGTTTTGAAAAAGGTTTCTGGTTCCAGCCCACTGTACTGACTGATGTGACTCAGGCAATGACTATTGTTCATGAAGAAGCGTTTGGTCCAATCTTACCTGTTATTCGATTTGATACTTTTGAAGAAGTGATCGGGTATGCCAACGACAGCGATTATGGTCTTGCGGCGATGGTTTGCACTAATAACATGAAATATGTTAACCGATTGTTGTCGGAGTTGGAGTCGGGTGAGGTTTATATCAACCGCGGACATGGTGAACAACATCAAGGTTTCCATAATGGCTATAAGCTAAGCGGGACAGGTGGTGAAGATGGTAAATATGGATTTGAACAATATTTAGAGAAAAAAACATTCTATGTGAATTTTGATTAACGGAGAGGTAAGAGAACAAAGCTTTGTTCTCTTACCAGAGGATTCGCCATTCTTCGACGACATGAATAGCTTAGATCACTAAATGGTTAAGCTAATAACACAGCGTTGTTATGGAACAACGAGAATCCAGCTTCGGTAAGCCATATTTATTTCGTGGCTTACCGATTCGAAAGGCTGTTTTCAGACATAGATTAAATGCGTACGACATTAGTCCATCAAATGGCTGGGCGCGCGATTCAGTGTTTACCTCCTTGCTAGTGTTTGTTATTTAGTGATTGATTTAACTCATTTAGAAAAAGCGAGATGGCGGTATCAGTTCGAACTGTGGTGAACTGATATTGGCCACGCTCTTAGAGTTTAACCAGAACAATCGTTCTGATTCATTGGGTGTTAAACCACCGTTGTATTGGTGCGGGTGGAGCTGGCAATAATAACCAATAATGTATCGAGTAATTTCTTGTTGCGCCTCTGCAACGCTCCTATAATCTACTGTTGGTATCCATTCCGTTCTCAAGCTTCTAAAGAAGCGCTCCATTGGTGCATTATCCCAGCAATTTCCTCGACGAGATAAGCTTTGCTTGATCTGAAAGCGCCACAATAACTGCCTTGATCGCTGTGGAACATGACGCCTTGTGGTTTACCACGAGACTCATAAGCCATGGCAAGAGCCTTACTTGTTAATCGACTATCGGGCGATAATGACATTGGCCAACCAATATTTTTCTAGCAAACAGATCGATAACAACGGCTAAGTACATCCAACGATTACCTGTCCAAACATAAGTAACATCACCAACCCACACTTTGTTTGGCTCCGAAACTGCAAACTGGCGGCCTAAGTGGTTTGGGATCTCAATATATTCTTGTGATGTTCTGCGATATCAGTGTTTTGGTACTTGGCAGCTCACTAGGCCAAGGGCTTTGATGAACTTCGTTGCACTGTCACGACTCAGGTTAGTTCCCTGAGTCGTGATTATGTCAGCAATGGTCCTAGCGCCCGCAGAGCCGTTGCTTGCGGCGTGAGCCTCGCTAACTAAACTATGGAGCTTTACTGTTTCAGCATTAATCTCTGCTGGACGTTTTCGCTAGTAGTTTAGCTGCTTCGATGAATATTGAAAACTACACATAATATTTTTACGCTGTGGCTCTGCTTGAGTTTCTTGATTATCAAGAATTGTTCATTGAGTCCGACATCAACAGAGCCGTGGCTTTTTTAATATTTCATTATGCTCTTCAAGGCGAGCTAACTTCTTCTTTAATTGCCGTATTTCAATTTGCTCAGGCGTCATTGGTGATACTTTAGGTGTTTTCCCCTGACGTTCTTCTTTTAGTTGGCGAACCCACTTATCCATCGTGGATTTACCAACGTTCATCGCTTGAGCAGCCTCTGCCACTGAGTGGTTCTGATCTAGAACTAGTTGTGCCGCTTCCAATTTGAAATCGGCACTAAATAGTCGTCTTGTACGCTTTGTCATAGTGTCACCTGTTAACTTATCAGGTGATGATATCACCTCTAACTAAGTGACCAAATTAAGCGTACCACTACAGAACTGATGGCGATACGGGTTAATCGGTAATGATTAGCTTGTGGCTTTACGATACTCAACTGGTTAAGTAGTTACTCAGTAGTAGAGACAAAAAGTAACGTTATAATCAGATTTGTATACTAGACATTTATGACGGAGTTTTTTGGAAAATACTTTTATCATTTTGTTAATGAGATCATTCTATTGTCAACCAAATAGTGCGATTTGTTATGTGCGTCACGTTAAATTGGTTTTCCAATTGTTAGTATAAGTTTATCGGGTTAATTGAATAATAACCCTAGGGTTGGACCACTATTATTAGAATATTTATTATTAGGATGAAAATGACACATTTTGTATCTTCTGAGATCTAGGTCTTTGAAGAGAGCGAGTGAAGTGAATATCATAACAAACGTTACTGATATTGGTAACCCAAAGCGACAGAGTGTTAATTTTGACATGTAAACATCATGTTTATTGGTTAACCGTGTAAATGCTTGTTGGGGGAATTGATTATCAGGGTGATAGCAAGTGAAGTGCAACAAGTAATGAGGCCTGTCCCAGACATGTTGTTAACCCATATTAAATAACTATATCCATCAAGGAATTGATCATGAATAAATTTAAAACTACGGCTCTTTTAGCGGCTATTGCATTGACAGGTTTTGGTTGTCAGTCAACGACGGGTTCTGCTGGCGGTGCTTCTGCTTCTGCTTCTGCTGCGGTAGCTCCAGCCCCCGATTTTGAAAGTGCTCAATTTGCGCAATCGATAAAAGGTAAAAAGTCTAAAGTTGAATTAGTTCAAGGTACAGGCGTTACCGTGGGTAAAAATGCGGTTAAAATTGATTTTGAGGGCGTATCTGAAGCCAATAAGAATAAATTTTGGCCTAACGCATTTATGACTCCAGCAGGCGGTGTCTGGGATTGGAGTGATAAAGAAAGTTTTACAGTTGATGTCACTAACCCTACTGATGAACACGCATTTATTAACTTCAAAGTTGTTGATCAAGCTGGAACTACTGGTGGTGGCATGCCTCGTCAGTTGAACCATAAAGTAATGATCCCAGCCGGCGCAACTGAAAACGTTGAAGTTGTATTCCGAGCAAGCCTTTACAGTTTGCCAGGATACTGGGGTGGTGATGATCTAGATCTTAGCAAGATTAAAGAGGTTAAAATATTTATTCAAGGCCCGATTGAGAAACAAACAATTATTCTTGATAATTTCACCTTAATCGGGCCTCAATCTTAGTGGCCTTTTTACAACCCTTCTAGCTGAGTAAAACATGGATACGAATAAATCTAAAATAGCGATTATGCTCTCTACTATTTTAGTGTCTTTATATGGGTGTAAGTCTACACCCATAGATGCACCTGATAGTAATGTAAGCAGTAACTCTGTCAGTATTAATTTACCTGACTTCGAGACCGCAGCTTTTGTTAATGCGTTGACATCAACAAACTCAAGCGTTGAGCTTGAAAGTCTCGTTGGTGTAACTAATGGGAAAAATGCACTAAGAATTAATTTTGATGCTGTTTCTAACGAAGAAAAAAACAAAATATGGCCAAGTGTTAAAATAAAACCTCAGGCTAGTCCTTGGAATTGGAATTCAAAAGGAAGTTTAAAATTAGATGTAACCAATCCATCGGGAACAGCTATAAATGTTATTTTTAAATTATCTGACAATGTCGGGATAATGGGGGAAGAAAATAACCAACTTAATTACTCAGTGACCATTCCTGCGGGTGCAACCGAACAAGTTGAAATGCTATTTAATGGTTCTAAACGCAAATTAGAAAACTACTGGGGTGGTGAAAAGTTAAATCTTCGCCATCTATCCGAGCTTCAAGTATTTGTGCCAGGCTCAGTGAAACAACGATCTGTGGTTTTAGATAATTTTGAGTTAGTGAACGCTACGGGTGACTTCATCTCTGCAGAAGAAAAGGTTGTTGATGCAGGCCCAATTCCAACGTTACTAGAAATTACAGATTTTTCTGACGATAAAAAAACATTCGTGAGTAAATCGTACAGTAGAGGAACTTCGACCCAATTGGTCGATACGCTGTCTGGGCAAGGTTTAAACGTTACGTTCTCATCTAAAAATGCGTATCCTAATATTGCTTTTAGAGCAGATAAACCTTGGGATTGGTCTAAAAAAGGGGATTTTAATTTAGCGTTAGATATAGACAACCCAACTAATGATGCTGTCCAACTCTATGTGCGAATTGATCAAGCTGAAAATGCTCAAAAAGGCGGCACTGCTAACGGCGTAAAAGACAGTATGTCTAGTTATGTTACGTTATTACCGGGCAAAAAAAGTACCTACTATATGGCGTTGCAGCCATCGAGTAAGGGCAATACTGTATCAGGAATGCGAAGTGAACCACCAAAGCTATCTTATGATGCTCAGGCCATTAGCTATGGTTGGGGCGAGAAAAGCTTAAATACTTCAGAGATCCATACAATAAGTCTTTATCTTCAAAATCCGACGAAGGACGCGGAAATTATTGTTGATACTATTCGGTTAGTACCTGATCTCAGTTCTGATACCAGTCGATATGAAAATATCGTTGATAAGTACGGTCAATTTACCGGTGATGAATGGGAAGAAAAAATTTATTCTGATGAAGAACTTCGTGCAGCAGGCAAAAAAGAGTTAGCGAATATTGGTAAAGCTAAGCCACTCAGTGATCGCTGTACTTACGGAGGTTGGTCAGAAGGGTCTAAATTGGAAGCCACAGGTTTCTTTAGAACTGAGAAAGTAGACGGTCAGTGGACATTGGTTGATCCTCAAGGGTGTAAGTTCTTCATGACCGGTCTCGCAAATATTCGCATGGCAGATACCGTGACCATCACTGGTGTTGATTTTGATGATGTGTCGACTCGTGAAGGGGCAAAAGTTCATTCAGAGCTACGTAACTCTATGTTTGAGTGGCTACCAGAGTACTCTGACCCACTTTCTGAAGCATATAGTTATGCAGGGTATGTCCATTCCGGTGCGGTAAAAAAAGGTGAAGTCTACAGCTTCTACTTAGCTAACCAGATGCGTAAATATGGAGTGTCTAAAGAAGAAGCTAAGTCAATATGGAAAGATGTCACGCTTGATCGTATGACCGATTGGGGTTTTACCACGCTTGGAAACTGGACGGACCCAATTTTCTTTGGCTCTGAACGAGTGGCCTATGAGGCACATGGCTGGATTCGTGGTGATCACAAACGCATTAGTACAGGTAATGATTATTGGGGACCTATTCACGACCCGTTTGATCCAGAGTTCAAAACAAGTGCCCGTAATATGGCGGAAAGCGTTGCTTCTAGAGTAAAAGACAGTGATCCTTGGCTTATCGGTACCTTCGTTGATAACGAAATTAGCTGGGGCAATGTAATGAATGAAGCCAACCATTATGGACTCGTTATCAATGCATTGAGCTACGACAGTGCAGAAAGCCCGGCAAAGAAGGCCTTCTCAAGTTACCTCAAAGATCAATACAAAGAAATTTCAAAGTTGAATTCTTCATGGAACGTTCAAGTTAAAGATTGGGCAGAGTTCGATAAGTCTTTTAACTATCGTTCTAGCCTAAGTAAGGGGATGAAAAAAGATTATTCAACCTTGTTACAAATGTTGTCTGAGCAATACTTCTCGACTGTTCGTACGGAAATTAAACGTGTGTTACCTAACCATCTTTACCTTGGTGCACGTTTTGCTGATTGGGGGGTGACTCCTGAAATAGCAAGAGGTGCTGCTAAATATGTTGATGTCATGAGCTATAACCTTTATGCCAATGATTTGAATGATGGCAAAAAAGCACACTGGAAGAAATTATTGCCAGAACTGGATAAACCAAGTGTGATTGGCGAGTTTCACTTCGGAGCAACGGATACAGGGTTGTTTCATGGCGGGATTGTTACTGTAGCTAATCAGAAAAAACGTGCAGAAATGTATGCTAAATATATGGATAGTATAGTAGATAACCCATATTTTGTTGGTGCACATTGGTTTCAATATATTGACTCTCCAGCATCAGGTAGAGCATGGGATGGGGAAAATTATAATATTGGCTTCGTGACTATCGCTGATGTTCCATATGTTGAATTAGGGAAGGCGGCCAAAGAGTTTAACGAAAATATGTATAAAAAACGGTTTGATAAATAATAAAATATCTGACCAAGCTGTTGAAGATAAACTGCCCACAATAAACTAATAGGGAAGAAGATGAATATAATTAGATTAAGTGCTTTAGCTCTAGCTATAAGTGCGTCCTGTTCGGCTAACGCCATTGAAACAATGGTGGCTGACTTTCAGGCGAATGGTATTACCGCCGGTCAGCCGATCGATGCTGCTTCGACTACAACGAACAAAGTAGTCAATAATAATGGCGATAAATATTTACAAATAAAGTCAACGGGCCCAAACAATATGGGCGTTAAATTATTCCCGTATTCATCGGGCGGTTGGAGTAAAGACTGGACAGGTCAAAAGCTATTTAAACTAGATGTGTTGACCAATTCTGGAGTGGACTTGCCACTACTAGTTAAAATAAGTGATGGTGATTATAGTACGCCCATTTGGGGGAAGGTCACACCTTCATCAAATTCAGAATACCAGACGGTAGAATTCGCAATTCCTGATCCACTGCCTGATGGCTTTGATATTACAAATGTCACTGAAATTAACTTTTTATTAGACTCGGAACCTACCGGTTCAGAAGTAACCTTTCAAATTGACAACATTCGTTTAGAGGATGGTAAAGCGAGTGGTGGCGATATTATTGTCCCGGGAGACGATGAGACAGTTATAGTATCATTTGCTGATAAATTTAATATAGGGGATACCATTGACCAAACTAGAGATGGTTTTAATGAAGTGTCAGATTACGCCTCTAGTGATGGTGACGGTGCTTCTTGGGAAGTTGAGTATACCGCAGCTTGGCAAGGTACCACTATTTATTCTGAAGTAGGCGGATGGAATGTTGATTGGACTTCAGAAAGTGGCTTTAAGCTTGATGTGTTAAATGGCACTGATAGCGCGAAGATCGCTATTAAATTAGTGTCAAATAGCAATGGTACTAGTGTCCCCGCAGAGTTTTTATTCGCTGTACCAAAAGACGATACATTCCACACAGTTGAGATCGATTTCAATGAATTACCTAGTGGCTTTGTCTTATCCAATGTTACGGGTGTCCAAAGCTATTTGACTCAAAATAAACCAGGTAAAGTGTACTACGACAGCTTCCGAACCGTCGCCGGCACGATTGATCCAGGTCCAGGTCCAGGTCCAGGTCCAGATCCAGATCCAGATGTTACACCTATCGTCACTTTTGATAAGTACGTAGGAAAAGTGATTGATACTTGGGACGGTGTCGCGCCAAATATTGGCGTTCAGGATTCGGATTTCGATACGGACGGTGACGACAGTGCTTGGCAGATCAGTGCGATGGATGACTGTGAAAAAATGGATTGTCGTTTAGTGAGAATGCGACGTCAATTTGTAGACCAAGTTGTATCTTGGGATTGGTCAAATGAAAAATATGTAGAGCTTGATCTTATGACTGACTCTACCAAAGATGAGTTGGTGGAGATTAAGCTTGGGAGTACTGGTTATACTGGTAATGGTTGGGCGGATTTTGAAGATCATGTGCTAACCAGTACTATTACGGTTCCAGCATCAGCAACAAGCAATACAGCTTCAATCAGTGCGTTTGCAGCGAGCGCGGTGCAAACGATTAGTATAGATTTGAGTGCAACTGCAGGTGCTAAATTTGACGCGTCAAAAGTTGAGTTTATTCAAATTGGGGTTGTTAACCAGCCTTCAAACCCAATCAACTTATATGTTGATAAAATAGTGACTACCTCAGAGGCGAGTGGAGTCGTGCCTGAAGATCCAGTATATCCTAGTTATACTGGAGCAGGTGGTAGCTTTGGCCCTTTAGGTCTGCTTTTCTTGCCACTGTTAACATTGTTTAGAAGAAGAAAAAGTTAATTGCCTCTTTCTTCGTGTCAATGCCAGTGTGTTCCACACTGGCATTTTTTATGGTTGCGTATTGATGCGCTTATATCATCGCTTTTATCTTGAATCTACGCGCGCACTAAGGCAGGTCGGGCAACACCAATACACGGTAATAGTATATCGATATCCGCTTGTGTTCTTAGCTGTGAAGATAGATGTCATTATAAAATGTACCCTAAGTTCACTTCTTCCTCCTAGAGGACTTGTGGGCTGCATCCATGAACACCTTCCTTTCTTTTCCAATAAAATAATCATCGCTTTCCTCTAGAGCTCATCATCTAGGTACCATTTATTTTCACGACAGAACGAATGTGCCCCAGTTCGCTAAGGTCTTCTTAAAATTTAATCTCGTTTACAAAGATGCATCACATAATTGGATTACCAATTTGGATTTATTGGTCTGGCAGTGTTATGGTTAACGTATTCTGAGAAGCGCAAGGTTTGGTCTAAAGTTTATTTTTGTTAGTAGGTAAATCTGTAACATCAGTCTAAATCAGAATTCTAGATAATGAGGATATTGAATATAAATAATGTGTCACCTAGAGTTAGGTAAATGGATTTATCGTTTAAAGCGATAAATATTATAATGATATATTAAGAGTTAAGGGAAAGATAATGGGTGGTATTAGCATCTGGCAGCTTTTAATCGTCGCAGTGATTGTAGCGCTTCTATTTGGTACAAAAAAATTACGAGGTATTGGAGGGGATTTAGGTGGTGCGGTGAAGGGCTTTAAGAAGGCAATGGATGAAAGTGAACTTAGTCAGTCTGACCATAAAGATACAGGTTTGAATAAAAACTTGGGGCAGCATGAAGCAAAAGTATTTGCTGACATTAACCACGAAAAAGAGAAGGCGTAATTGGTGTTCGATATTGGATTTTTGGAACTGTTATTAATATCTGTCGTTGGATTAATCGTTCTTGGACCTGAACGATTACCCCATGCTATTAGAAGTGTTTCAAAGTTTTTTGGCACGGCGAAGAATATGATGAATAGTGTAACAGATGAGCTTTCAAACGAACTCAAGGTTAAAGAGTTGCAAGATAATCTACGTAAAGCTGAAAAAATAAATGTTAATACTTTATCTCCAGATTTGAATTCATCGGCAGAAAAAATTAAAAAGTAGTTCAATAACTGGTATCTTCTAGTTCAAGTTGAGATTAGATACCATCGTTTAAATATGGATCTTAACCCTAAGAGCTTTGGTTGCCTTGGCTAGAAAAGTGCTCACGGTTCTGCTCCCTGAGAGGCTGTTAGTAGGTCCTTCCATTCGTATTATGTAAATTGAAAGTAAGGGCCCTTATGTCTTCTGTAGAGCAGACGCAACCTTTAATTAGTCACTTGTTAGAATTGCGTAATCATTTACTTCGTGCATTGGTTTCAGTTCTAGTTGTGTTTTTAGGGTTGATATATTTTTCAAATGATATCTATGAGTTTGTCTCTGCACCTCTTGTTGAGCGACTCCCCGAAGGCGCAACCATGATTGCCACTGATGTGGCATCTCCTTTTTTTACACCACTTAAATTGACTCTGATTGGTTCAGTTTTTATCGCCGTACCTTACATTCTTTATCAAGTTTGGGCATTCATTGCACCAGGTTTATATAAGCACGAGCGCCGGTTGACTATTCCGTTAATGCTATCTAGTTCTTTATTGTTTTACTGTGGTGTGGCGTTTGCTTATTTTGTCGTATTCCCATTGGTATTTGGCTTTTTTACCGATATCTCTTTGGGTAATGTTGAGTTTGCAACGGATATCGCTAGCTACTTAGATTTTGTTTTAGCGTTGTTTATGGCCTTTGGCATTGCATTCGAAGTGCCCGTGGCAATTATCTTATTATGTTGGACGGGTGCTACCAGCCCTGAAAGCCTGAAACAGAAAAGACCATATGTCGTGGTTTGTGCGTTTGTTTTTGGTATGATGTTAACACCACCAGATATGATTTCTCAGACCCTTTTAGCGATTCCTATGTGTTTTCTTTTTGAGGTCGGTTTATTTTTTGCTCGCTTTTATCGTAATGAAGGTGAAATAGAAGAGGCAATATAATCCTATCCTTTTCAAATATGGTTGAATATTGTAATGATATGGTGAGTTTGGCTACATAGTTAATATGGGCGGTGATTAAATAGCTGGCAATAAGGTGATGAGTTTTTCATGTCATCATGAGCCTTACTCCGAAAGGTACCACTCTATTGCATCTAACGATATTCATCGCTGCGATGAGTTTGCTCATGAAATATATTGAGTTCAGCGATTCTATTGTATACTTAAAACACTTAATATCTAAAATACAATCTTATTTTTTCTTCTAATTCATCACAATTCCGACAAACAATAGTATAACCTATTTGTATTATTGGTTAATCTATATTGCAGGGTCAATGGTCCAATGTTCATTTCGCAATATAAAATCAAGGAGTTTACAGTGAAATTACGAAAATCGGCTTTATCTGTAATTATTTCAGGTATTATTTTAAGTGGCACAAATGTTTACGCAAATGTCATAGCTAAATCACCAACGGCAGAAAATCAAAGCACCAAATTGTTGGTAGTCAACAACGCTGAAGGTATTGTCGCCTCGGTTATCGATTTCAATGATGGCAATCTTGATGTGATTGAAAGCCATAATGGTTCAGAAATTGAGTTAGTAGAACGAAACAGCAAGAAAATCTTACAAGTTAACTCTAGTGTTGGTCCGACTTTCCCTGGTGTCGTTTTTTCAGCGCCTGAACCATGGGATTGGAGTGAATATGGAGATATTGCGCTCGGCATTGATTTAGCTTATACAGGAGAAAAACCGACTCAGCTATACATACGTGTCGACGATGGTGTTAATCCAAATGGTTCAATACGTAGTAGAACGGGTTACGTTCAGCTTTCTCCTAATGATAAAGGTATGTATTACTTTACGTTAAAGAGTTTAGATAAACATTTTAACGAAGGTATGCGTGGTATGCCGCCACGTAAACCAGGTCAAGCACAACAAATGGGCTTTGCTTGGGGAGAAACCGAACTGGACATTAGTAATATTACAAGTGTACGTTTATATCAGTATAGCCCTCAAAATGAAGCCAGTTTCGAAATATCAAGTATGTCACTACTTCCTAACTTAGCAGTAAACACTAAACGGTTTGAAAATGTTGTTGACCAATATGGTCAATATACGGGTTCGGACTGGAAAGAGAAGGTGCACAGCGATAAGCAATTGCAACAACGTGCAAAAGAAGATCTTAAATTAGTAAAAAATGTAAAGTTAATGAGCGATCGCTCAAAATTTGGTGGTTGGAAGAAAGGTCCTAAAGTTGAAAATACAGGCTATTTTAGAACTCAGAAAATAGATGGGAAATGGGCGCTTGTTGATCCAGAAGGCTATCTTTATTTTGCAACAGGGTTAGATAACATTCGCCTTAATGACACTTATACCACTACGGGTATCGCTTTTGCTAACTATGAAGAACCACAAACCTCTAACTCTAGCCCAAGCGAAATATCATCGATCCCTTACCTTGAAAGGAAAGGCGAACGTGTAAACAAAGCGGAACTGCGTCATAACATGTTTAGTTGGCTTCCTGATTATAATGATTCACTATCTCAGTCATACCAATACAGTGATATGATTCATGATGGACCACTTAATCATGGCGAGGTATTCTCATTTTATGCTGCTAACCTACAGCGTAAATTTGCACCTGATTCCTTTAGTGATGCCGTCAAAACGTGGCAAGATGTCGTTTTATCTCGCATGATGGATTGGGGCTTCACCTCGTTGGGTAATTGGTCTGACACTGAGTACTACTCTAATACAAAAGTGCCATATACGGCTCATGGATGGATTGTTGGTGATCATCAAAGAATTCCGACAGACAATGATTTCTGGGGCGCAATGCATGACCCATTTGACCCTCAGTTTCAACTTTCTGTTCGTTCAATGGCTAAGGATATAGCAAAAGATGTCGCTGACTCTCCATGGTGTATTGGGGTTTTCGTTGAAAATGAACTCAGCTGGGGGAAAAAAGGTACGGAAGCTGGCCACTACCTAATAACGATTGGTATGTTGCGTTTAGATGCAAAACAAAGCTCTGCAAAAGCCGCTTATATGACAGCTTTAGAAAGTAAATATTCCGATATCAAAGCACTAAATTCTGCATGGGGTACTCAATTTTCTTCGTGGGAGGAGCTCGCTGGTGGCTTTAACTTCAATGGCGAATATACGGATACTATTAAAGAGGATTTCTCGTTATTTTTAACGATGCATGCGAATACTTTCTTTAATATCGTAGATCAAGAACTCAATGCTGTGCTGCCAAATCATCTCTTTTTGGGTTCCCGATTTGCTGATTGGGGGCTCACACCAGAATCTGTGACAGCGGCAAGTCATTACGTAGATGTCATGTCGTTTAACCACTACGCCTACGATCTTGAGTCGAAGGGAGATTGGAGTAAATTAGCTGAATATGATTTACCCGCTTTTATAGGAGAGTTTTCATTTGGTGCGATGGATTCTGGAATGTTTCATCCGGGAGGTATCAACGGTGAGTCACAACAGTGGCGTGCAGACATGTTTAAGCATTACATGAAAAGTATTGCCAACAATCCTTATTTCGTTGGTGCACATTGGTTCCAGTATCTAGATTCACCAGTCACTGGACGAGCCTGGGATGGAGAAAATTACAATAATGGCTTTGTCACTATCACAGATACGCCTTATCAAGAACTAGTCGATGCAGCAAAAGAATTTCACACCTCTTTATATGAACGCCGATATGGAGATTTGAACTAGTATTTACGCCCTCAAGAGTTATTTTGAGGGCTTTTTAGTTCTATTTTAGCCATACCTAATCTCATTATTTACTTGATTACTCCATAATGATAAGAAAAAGCTTACTTACAAGAAGCGAGTGTCACTTCTCATGTACCATAATTAAATAAAACCATATTTAGATAGTCTCTGCTGTGGGTTTTATCTGCAATCTAGCTTAAATCGATTCAGCGACGCTGCTCTACCACACCCCCACCCATATTACTGTAATAGTCTAATCAGCAGGAAAAGATGTTTTTCGCAACCTTAGCTGATCAATGTCAAAGTAAATAGTAAGCGCCCATAAAACCACGGGGCGATTTTGTCAGTGTTTGAAGAACCAACGTAATAGAACATCGATATCAGGGTTCATTTTCGTCAGCTCGGTCATGAACTTGCACCTAACATGAGCGGGATAACTATCCGTTTGTAGACCGCCATAATAGCCTCCAATAATGCGGTGGTCGGTAAAACACGATATTCTTCACATTGTTAACGCCACCTCAGGCGATTCGCCCTGGGTAGTACAGTCATATATGGCATTGCTATCCTCCTTAAGTACATTAAGCAATGTTTCATCCGCTCTTAGTTAAATAGGTGCTCTTTCAACGCGGCATGCAGCGGAGTATGAACTTCTCGCTGATTTGGATCACTCTTTATAGCAATGATGGTGGGGGATAGCTCGTACCCGATTGAGCAAACGAGGATTCTTGGTAATAAAGTAGTATCGTGTGTTTGTATTTGCCAAAAATGATGTTGGCAGAGGCAGTCAGGCAAGCTTTAGCCGCGATGCTCTGAGAAATAAGGTTTATCGGTGTTGGTTTTTGAGCGATATGGCTGTTGTCTTTCGTTTGATCGCATTGACGGCAGGCATAATTTGGATGAACATGTTCCAATACTTGAGTATCGTTGGCGTGAACTCCAGTTTCTAATTACGGCCGCCGTCGATTTTATACAGGTTAAGGTCGCTATCATATCAAGCAAGTGGCATTTGGCCAAAATACTGACAGTCAGCCTAAGACGATTGTGAATAGGGGGCACAGTCGTCACTATTTACGTGTATAAGTGTCGCTCGGCAGGTTGCAAAATGGTGGTGAAATTTTGGTAAGGTTATTCGAAATAGATGATTGACTGATAGGATCGTAAACAATGAGGTCGATGATAATCCGTGCAAGAGTCGATGTTTAAATGAGACAAATTGAAAACGCCCAATTGAAATTTATTGGGCGTTTTAATCTATCTTAGGTGGGGTTAGATAACTAACTAACTACGTTATCGCCTTTATTTTCTTTTTGTTGAATGGTGACGGGCCAACCTGCGTAGATGTTGTCCGCTTTTGGATCGGCCACATCAGCAAGGAATCGATAGGCGGTACACTCATACGTTAATGCTTCCGTGTTGAACTCAATCATACCAAACCCACTACCTTTTTCTTGAGCTCGTACGTAACGGTTTCTACCTTTAGGCTTGACAGGGTTCGCTACAGCATAAACATAGTTTAACGAGCCAAAGGAGTCTAAGCACTCTCCTGTATCCGGTAAACCATGTTGAGGGATATTAGTAAGTGGTATGCCTACTTTCTCTGGGAACCAAAAACGCTGCCAACCTGCTCCAATAGCAGGTACAGCAAATACCCAACTACTATCGCGTTGCTTATCGAGTCCGTATTGAGATAGCGTTGCTAAGTGCGTATCGCCTGCAATATGCAGGGCCATTGCATCTCTCATGATATCGACCGCTCGGTTACGACCTGACACAGGCCAACCACAACCATCAAAGTCATACTTCATGTAACGGTTAATTCGTCCATTGTGGGTGTTGATGTTCGCAAAAATCGTTTGGCTTAATACTGCTTTTAGCGCATGGTCGTTCCAGTCTTTACTCCAACCTTTCAAGAACGTTTCTTGGGTTGGCCCCAAAAGTTGCAAGCCTTCTTTATCAAGGTCTTTATTGATAAAGAGTGGATCTTCATCATGACCCGTTGCACCATGAATAGCACCTACACGATCAGGGCCACTCTTAAATTGTCTATCTGATAAAATAGCAAAGCTAACATTCGCGTATACCATATCTCCAAAGTATGCTGTAACTTCATTGACCGCCTCATCAGGCGATGCGTTATAAGCTTCTGGATGATGTGATGCATGGGTTTTATGAACAGTATTTATAAAGGCTGGTGTTTGAATATATCCAGGGGTAATTGACGCACTCGGGTCTTTTTCTGGATTCTTCATCATAGCACCACCTTCACCCCACAAGTTTCCTTGTAAAACATCATGGTCATCAGGGATGCAAATGGTTGGTCGGTCTTTCATTACCTCTCTAAATGCCCAACCAAATTGGTAATATTTACGAAGGTAATTTAAGATAGCTTTATTTTCTGGTGCGCGAACAATACCAAATCCACCATGGCTTTCATACAGTTGGTCACCAGAGAAGTACACAATATCCGGGTCTAGTGTTCTGACATTTTTCTCTAAAGGCGCATAAGGGTAGGCGTAGTCATTTTGACAAGTAAACGCCGCCATGTTTAATTTTTTTCCTTTTGGTTCAGAGCGAATTAAACCTGTCCATATGTCTGGTGTTTCAGTGCCATCTTTATGCTTTTCAAAATATACTGCTCTAAATTCACGCTCACTGTCCTGATCCCAATTTGGAATTCTGAAGGTTGCGACCCAACCAAGTGGATCTAATGGAGCGTTTCCATAAGAAACCCACTTATCACCGTCTTTAACTTGCAGCTCAACTTGTTGACTGTCTTGCTCACCCATAGGACCAGTGAGCACGCTCAATTTTAATACATAGCCTTCGCTTGTTCGTGTGTTGTTCAGAGTATACATTGACCACAGAATTGGACCAAAGCGTTGGTCTTCATTGGCAGAAAAAGCGCCACCATTCAACTCAAAGTTGGTAAACCTGTATCGCGCCCCACGCCCTTCAGCATTAGGTGCAGGCCCCCACGTTGACTTGATATTAAAGTTGCTGATGACCCCGATATTACCTTTAATTTTGTCATTAGAAGTAATATCAGTTAGTTTACCAATGGACTCGCCACTCTCTTTTAAGAACGCTTCTAACTTAAGAGTCATCGCGCCAGCGACTTGTTGGCCATTTAGTTTTAATAGAACCTCCTTATTATCGACATTTTCTTTTAAACGAGTGCGAGCTCTTCCAAGCACTAACTCTTGCCCAAGGATACCAGCATCATAACCACGCTCTACAAAACAGTTACTACGATAGTCATTAACATCGCTTCGTGCACCGAGCCTTATGCCACCACCGCCGTCTTTCTTAGTTTTTTCGACTCGATGTACAACGACGCTTACATCAAAGCCCTCTACTGGGCTTGTCAATTGATGCGTTAGAGAGTGAACACTGCGGCTCCCGCCAAAGCTGTTGACTTCTACGCCACCGTCTTTGATTTCCCAATCTTCCATTGGGTTTGCCCAATACTCCTTCCCTATCCAGATACGGTCATGGGTGTTACCCCAGTTATCTTTCAATGGTTTTACAGTATGCGTCTTTTCGGTATTTGCTGCCGCTTTGGGAACAGCAGTACTTTGACACCCTACAACACTGCCAGCGACTAAGCTAGAACCTAGCAGTTTGAGAGTATGTCGTCTTGTGATTTTACTTGACATGATAATATTTCCTTGTCCATGAGTTGCCTTAAAATTAACAGAATTGTATTTTAGAAACAGAATAATGATTTAAAAATGTGATTTGGTTTGCCTTTGTGGGCATAAAAAGGCAAATAAGTTAACCAATTGGCATGGTGAACGATGACGATATCTAGGTGGTTGTGGGAGAATCCCTTGATTGCCTTTAACGTAACACGTTATTGGAAAACCAATAGATTCGCCTATATTGGTTCTTGACGGCATAGGTGGTTTTTCTGTTTAGGCGTTTTGTACCTTATATAAATGTTTCGATGTTCAATTTTATTTATCTCTCAGTGTCAACAGAAACAGCACTATTCATCACTCTCAATTATAGAGGCATAGCTTAAATTGTTTATTTTTTGGGAGTATTTACCAAACTAACGGATAGAAAACACCTCTCATAGTTGGCAGTTGTGCGTCAATGTCAATAAATAGGAGCATAGCGAACGGCCTTTAACTTTAGGTCATCTTTTTCTATGAAGTGTCGAGGCATTAAGTCCATTTTAAATAATGATAATATTGATTACTGCATCACAGTTCAGTACTCATGTACGGCGATTTTCTGGACCATATTTGTATTTGTCTATAGTATTTGTGTTATTGATTGTCCAAAGTGTTACTTTGGTTAACCTTAGATTGCTATCAAATAGAAAGTGGTTTCGATGAGTAGAGAAACACAATATGCCTTTTGGATGTGGGGAAGTAGCGATGAAGAAAAAGATAGGTTTATTAAAGACTACGTTTTTTATTTTGGTTATCGCTGTTTTTGTTAATTTTGGTGGAAAAGCGGAACCTCAAAGAAATACTTCAGAAAAGAATATTTTGGATGTTGAGGTCGTTGATGAGCGTCTTAACAACAGGTTAGATGCGTACGACATTCCCCCAAACCCAAATAAAGATAGCAACCATGGATTTGGACCAAGTTGTCAATATAGTTGTCACGACCCTATGTAGAGCATTATTAACGTGCTATACAACAGGCGCAAAGGATGCAATGGGTAGCTAATTGAATTTTTAGATTAGTTTATCCCAATTTTTAGAGAGAGTAATACAATGATAAAAAAAAATAGTCTGCTTCTTCTTATCGCTACTGCTTTCGGGCTTGCAGGGTGTGGTGGTGGTGATGGTGGTGATACACCAGTTACGCCACCACCAGAGATCGACCCCCCGAACCCGCCAATTTTTACGGGAACTCAAGTCGACATAAACTTTGATATGAAGCATGTAGTAGGTGGAATTGAAACATTTGACCGTCGTAAGTTTATCGGTATCCATGCTTCATTACTTGAAAATGAATGGCATGACGCCAATAATGGTGCATCAAACGATTCTGATGATTTAATTACCGACTTTTTAGATAGCTATGATGTCTATCTTGGCCGAAACACAGGTGCTATTTCTTGGGAGCTTCGCAATGTTGAAGAAGATTCGGTAAAGTCTGGTTTTGTTGATGAGACTTCAATGACTAATCGAGGTGGCGTGACTAAAAACCAATTTCTTACCGGTGCAAATATAAAGTTTGAAAAAGGTCGTCAACATTGGCATCGCTCAACCGATGTGATTATCGCTGCGCAGCAACACCCTTACTGGCCAGATGGAACTAAGATCAACTCATTAGGTGATATCACACCATGGTCATTTTCTCAGACTGATACTGTTCAAGAACCTTTAGGTACGGCTACTGGTCATTATATGGGCCAATACTTAAAGTCTTTCTTCGATGCATCTTCAACAAGTGCGGATGCAGGTGAACCTAAACCTAGTTTTGTTGAGGTAATGAATGAACCTTTGTACGATTTAGTTGATGACACTAATTTAAGTGATGCTGAGAAGTTAGCAAAAACACATAAAATATTCGAATTTCACAACGCGGTTGCCGTTGAGGTTTTGAAAGCGAATCCAGACGCACTTATTGGTGGTTATACGGCTGCATTTCCAAATTTTGAAGAAGATAACTTTCAACGTTGGGAAGATCGAGATAAATCTTTCATCGACATTGCGGGACAGAAAATGGATTTCTTGTCTTTGCACCTATACGATTTTCCAGCTTTTCAAAATTCGCAACGATATCGCCGAGGTGGAAATTTAGAAGCAACACTTGATATGTTAGAGCAATACACATATCAAAAATTTGGTGCGCCTAAACCAATGATTATTTCTGAATATGGAGCTCAAGTCCATACGACGAAAAACAATCCGTGGGAGCGTTCTTCTGACTGGGAAAACGTAGTCTCTTTCAATGCTATGTTGATGAGTTTTATGGAACGTCCGGACCAAATTTTGAAAGCACTACCTTTTATCGTTGTTAAAGGTGAATGGGGGCGACTGGGAGACAACATACCATATGAATCTCGTCTAATGCGACAAGCAGATGAGCCTGCAAGTCCTACCGGTAAGTGGGTTTACAGTGACATGATTTATTTTTATGAATTGTGGAAAGATGTTCAAGGTACAAGAGTTGATACATGGTCTTCAGCTGCAGACATTCAGGTTGACGCTTATGTTACTGACTCTAAGGCTTATATTATTTTGAACAGTTTAGATTTTAATAACCATGAACTCGCACTAAATACACTTGGATTAGATGGTAATGTGATAGATAGCGTGAAGATCAAGCACTTCCTGCAGCGTAGTTTTGGCGGCGTTGAGCGAGGTCTTATCGAAGAAACATATTCACTCCCCGATACTATTAATTTGAGTGCTAATTCTACAATGGTGTTAGAACTTACGTTTGCTTCTGATGTTGCTATTATCGAAACTAATGAAGAAACTAAGTACTATGCTGATACTTATAAGCAAAGCATTAATGCTAATCAGCCAATTACATTCGACATTGATAATGTTCAACTTGGCAATAACGGGGAAGCAGTTCTTCGCATGGGGATCGGTCGCGACTTTGGTAAAACACTACAACCAACGTTGACTCTGAATGGCAAAGTGATCGAAGTACCAGAGGATTTTCGTGGTGATGACCAATATTTGGATGGCAAAGGTCGCAATAGTTTCTTTGGTTTAATTGAAGTTCCTGTTGAACTGGCTGATATTAACGTTAACAACAAGATAGAAGTCAAGTTTAATGATAACGGAGGTTACGTATCATCAATGACTTTACAGGTATTTGATAGTTCTCGAGAGCTAGTAAGGACGAGAACACAGTAAAATATATCGTTCCCTTTGATTACTGTGCGACTGTATATTATTATCGCACAGTAATCGTTTTAAGGTTGTGCTTACGTTGACTTATCGTCTCAAAGTATTCTGATAGAAAACCAACAATAGTGAACGGCTGTAAGCTTTTTAAATAGCGACGAAATGTTAACCCTTAATCGTATTCTCTAATGTCTATATCGTCGCATAATCATCGTCGATGTATTGGCATCTTGCATAAATTTAGCGGCAGCAGGAGCTTTCATAAAGCTCGCCATCGATGCTTCAGCATCTTCTAAAGACTCCCAGTGAACGATCACTCGCCAATAACCTTTGTTAGACATACCGGCTTTTCGCGAAATAAAACCAGGTTGTTTTGATACATGACTGTCTTCAACTGCTGTATCAAGAGGCATAAATTGTTCGGCACTTACACCATCTCTTAAATCAAATGTCGCCACTTCGACGACGTAATCAGAAGTGAAGCCAAATTTACCGTTGTCATTTTTCCGTTGGTCTTTACTTAGTATGGTTTCTAACGTGTCCCAATGTTCCACGATTTTACCATTTTCAACCCTAAAAAGGTCGTAAAAGGACGTATGTTTTCCCATAAAAGTACCTTCGCTTACCGCCAAAATAAAACTACCCTCACCCAATATTTTATGACTAGTGGAATACACCATAGGGGTGCCTGCTTCGGCTAAGGCTTTCATTGCGTTACTTAGCCCCTCAAGGCCGTCTCCGACCATCGAATTATGTTGCAAGAAATCTTCCGGAGCGCTGTTGACAAACATATCAATTTTGCTCATATCACCTTGAATCAAGATAGTGTCAATAAAATCTGCGACGAGTGCTTTGTTTTCTTGCGTTTGGTCGACATCAATAATTTCTGTCGAGCCGTCTAGCTGAGTGCGTCCACTTGGATTCTTTCCGGTTAATTCTTGTAAGTTATCCCAATGTTCAACGATCAATCCATCCTCAAAGCGAAAAATATCAAACCCTGCTTTGGGACCAAAGAAGTTATAATCAGTGTGGAGAAATACATAATCGCCATCTTCTGCTGCTCGTATGACTTTTGCTTTGGCAGAACCTTTCGGCAAAGAATTTAGCACTTTGCCGAAACCTTCTAACCCATCTTCAACGGCAAGATTGTGCTGGATATAATAAGCGGGATTAATGTAAGCAATAGCGGACTGGTCACCAGTTTCGATACTAGAAACAACGGCGATTGCTTTCTCTTTGTTGGACATCTCTTTGGCTGTAATTGTTCCGGCAGCGACACTAGAAACGCTTAATGACGTTATAAGTAAAATAACAATCTTCAAAATAAAACGATACATAAAATAACTCCCTTTGTAATACCGTTTAAATTGTAGCTGAACTGTTGGATTACGTTGTTTTATTTGAGTGCTTGTTGAAATGAATGATAAGTATGAGAGCGGAATGGCTTTTTAAGGAATGCTCGTACCGAATGAGAACGAGTATTCCATAGCGAGATTTGTATCCAGTGTTTGGCGAATAGAGTAGTGTCTGTAGGCGTTTTAATCTTTGGTTAAGTAAAGATATTTTGGTCAAACTTTTCAATAGATTATTAAGGATATCAGATTATGGATAGGGCTTCTTAGGTGGTTCTATTGTTCGAGTACATCAATATAGTACAGGTGTAGTGGTCAACTAATATTGGCCATGATCTTAGAGTTTAACCAGAACAATCGTTCTGACTCATTTGGTGTCAGTCCGCCATTATATTGGTGAGGCCTGAGCTGACAGTAATATTGAATTATGATTCGTGTAATTTTTTTCTGAGCCTCAATAAAGCTACGATAACCTACCGTCGGGATCTACTCGGTCTTTAAACTTTTAAAAAATCGCTCCATTGGGCTATTATCCCAACAGTTTCCACGACGAGATAAGCTTTGTTTAATTTGATAGCGCCACAGTAATTGGGGCTTTGTTGCTTAAATCGATGGAACTAAATCAAGAAGCTACGATCTGATCGGCTACACCCATCAATCGTCGTAGCTTCATGCCTAAACCTCGTTACAAAACAACTAACTGGAAGCAGTACAATAAAGCCTTAATCAACCGTGGCTCTCTGACCTTTTGGATTGATGAGGAAGCGATAGCCGAGTGGAAGCAAAACAAACAAGGCAAGCGTGGTAGACCTCGCCGATTTAGCGACTTAGCCATTACTACCGCACTGATGGTGAAACGCGTTTTCTCTATGCCATTGAGAGCGCTGCAAGGTTTTCTAGACTCAGTATTTAAGCTGGCTAACATCCCGCTTGTTTGCCCACACTACACCTGTATAAGCCGCCGAGCTAAGGAAGTTGAGGTTTCATTTAAAACTAAAACCAGAGGAGCAATACAACATCTGGCCATTGATGCTACTGGTCTCAAGGTTTATGGCGAAGGTGAATGGAAGGTCAAGAAGCATGGTACTGATGGGAAGCGCAGAGTCTGGCGTAAGCTGCATATCGCAGTAGATACAAGCCCCCACGAAATAGTCGCAGCAGAGCTGAGCTTATCTAACGTAACCGATGCCGAAGTGCTCCCCAACTTACTCAAGCAGACACGTCGTAAAATCATTGAGGTATCAGGTGATGGCGCTTATGACACAAGGAATTGCCATGATGCCATACGGTTCAAGCGAGCGGTTCCGCTTATCCCGCCACGAGAAGGGGCAGCCTTCTGGGAGCAAGGGCACCCTCGCAATTTAGCTGTAGGTTGCCAGAAGCTCTACGGCTCCAACAAGAAGTGGAAAGAGCGGTATGGTTATCACAAGCGTTCGCTCTCCGAAACAGCCATGTATCGAGTGAAACAGTTATTAGGTGGGAAATTAAGCCTAAGAAATTACAATGCTCAGGTTGGCGAGACTTACGCAATGATCAAAGCGCTGAATAAGCTTACAGGGCTAGGTATGCCTGAAACCCAGTATATCGTTTAAGAATCAAGCACGATGGGACAGGCGTGTCTTCTCTCTGAATTAAGCAACAAAGCCATAACAACAGCTAAATACATCCAGAGGCTACCTGTCCAAACATAAGTAACATCACCAACCCAAACCTCATTTGGTTTAGCAACAGCGAACTGGCGGTTAAGGTGATTTGGTATCTCTATATGCTCCTGCGATGCTTTTCTGTATTTATGTTTAGGCAACTGGCAACTCATTAGGCCTAGCTCTTTCATTACCTTCGTCGCTCGATATCGACTCAGATTTATACCTTGGTTTGTCACAATGCTTGCGATGGTTCGAGCACCCGCAGAGCCTTTACTTGCAGCTTGGCTTTCGCTGACCAGACAGCGAATCTTGACCTTTTCTGTATTGATAACCGAAGGTCTATCTCGCCAATATTTATAGCTGCTGCGATGAATACCGAACACTTTACAGAGTGTTGTTATGCTATGCTCTGCCTGAGTTTCTCAATTATCGAGAATTGTCAACGAGTCCGACATCAAGAGAGCGATTGCTTTTTTTTATATTTCATTATGCTCCTCAAAACGAGCTAACTTCTTTTTAAGCTCTCGTATTTCAATTTGTTCAGGTGTTATTGGAGCTGCTTTAGGTGTTTTTCCTTGGCGCTCTTCTTTTAGCTGGCGAACCCATTTATCCATAGTGGATTTGCCCACATTCATGGCTTGAGCCGCTTCAGCCACGGAATGGTTTTGGTCGAGAACTGACTGTGAAGCCTCTAGTTTGAATTCGGCGCTAAAAAGTCGTCTTGTACGTTTCGTCATAATTTCACCTGTTAACTTATGAGGTGATGATATCACCGCTAACTAGGTGGCCAAATTAACTATGCCACTACACATTAAAATATAAAGTTTCTTATCTTCAACAGCTAAAGTTCGATCCTGCCCTAAAAAATAATAGTCACGGTGATTGTCTGTGTAAAAGTATCACAAGATCACAAAAGGGCTTTATTAGTGCTTTGGTTAACAAAAAATGAGTTTTGGTTTGCCTTTTTTGCGTTGAGTATATAGATTGGTCTGGTGGTTCTGGAACAGATTCAGGTGTTTGAACCCAAACACTGAAATATTAGTTGGATCAACATAATTTAGCTTATCTAACCGAGCTCTTATTCTTTCCTGGGGGGGGATGATTTTTGTGGTTGGAAAGCTTCATATATCATCACTAATAAGTTATTGATTTAAAGTGACGGAACTCTGTATCCAATGAAGGCTGTTGTATTTTAAACAATGTAAAAATAAAAAATTAAGGACAGATTATATGAAGGTTGCGTCAAAAACACTTTTTATTGCGAATGCCATATTTCTCTCAGGTTACGCTTTTGCCAGTTCCCAGGTGTATGTTGATCTGAATGTTAAGCATGAAGTTGGCGGTATTTCTGAATTTGATCGTAGTAAGTATATCGTAATGCACTCAAAAATAACCGAGCCTGATTGGGAAGGCGAGGATATAAAACTTAGATATTTGCTTGACAATTTGGATGTTTATTTTGGTCGTGATAACGGTACTATGCCGCTTCACGCAACCATGGTAGAGCAAGATCCAAATAGACCTGGTTACGCAGATCCGCAGAGTATGGCGGAACTTGGTGAAAGCCACCGTATAAAAAACTATGGTGAAAAACTGGTAAGGCATCACCAATACGATGACCGTTTTGATGCGATGATTGGTGGCCAAACACACCAGTTTTGGATAGGTGAGCACAAAGGGAAAGGAGGGTGGACGTTTAAGAATACTGATGCGGTCGGAGAATTTATGGGACGATTCCTTAACGATTTTTATCGTGAGGAAGGTGAATTGCCGGCTAAGGGGCACAAACGTCCTAAGTATGTTGAAATTCTGAACGAACCACTCTATGAACTAGTAACCGTGCATGGTAACGACCCAGTAGACACCTTTATTTATCACAATGAAGTGGCAGAATCGTTCCGTAAATACGTCGATGATGATTCTGTTATGATCGGCGGTTACACCACCGCATTCCCATGGTTCGATGATCGAAATTTTAAGCGTTGGGATGAACGTATGAAGTTGTTTATCGACACCAGTGGCGAGTATATGGACTTTATGTCAATTCATCTTTATGACTTTGGTTATTTAGGTCGAGATGGAGGTGAAGTGAACTTCCGTGGTGGTCGAATTGAAGCCACCATGGATATGATGGAGCAATATCAATATCTAAAGTTGGGTGAAGTGAAGCCATTTATGATTTCCGAATATGGCGGTCGTGACCACAAAACAGAGAAAGAGACCTGGTCAGCTAGAAATGACTGGCAGACGATGAAATCGTTTAGTCCTATGATGATTCAGTTTATGGCTAAGCCCAATCAGATACTTAAAGCGATTCCGTTTAGTTTGACTAAGGCAGAATGGCACGGTGAGGAAGGGCGGAATTACCCATGGCGTTTGATGCGTCATAACGATGAGAAGAAGGGAGAGATTGGGAGTCATTATGTTTACACCGATATTATTAAGTTCTACGAATTGTGGTCGGAGGTAAATGGTACGCGTGTCGACACGAAATCCATTGATAAAGATGTTTTGGTGGATAGTTACGTAGACGGTAAAAAAGCATATGTTGCGGTGAGTAACCTGTTGAACAAGCCAGCAGAAGTATCAGTTAACTTAGTTAATGTGCAAGGGGCGGAATTCGAAAGCCTTAAGATAAAGCACCTACATAATGTTGATGGTGATATCACGTTGACAGAGACATCATACAACGAAATGCCTGATAAAATAGCTATCCATCCAGAAGCCTCTATGATTTTTGAGTATGTATTTAAGAATCCAATTGAAATTGAAGAAAAATCGGTAGAGCGCAAGTACTATGCAACAAGTTATCATCAAGCGATCAAGACGAATGAATCGATTAACTTCAACATCAATGATGTTGAAACAAACGAATTTGGTGCAGCGGTACTTCGGATGAGCTTTGGACGTCAACACCGCAGCTCAAAAGAGCCAGTCGTTACATTCAATGGTACTAAGTTAGATCTACCAGTGAAGTATTCTGGTGATGATCAGAAAAATAGGCCTCAGTTCTTTAATATGTTAGAAATTGATGTACCCAATTCACTCCTAAGAAAAAATAATAAGATTGCAATTACCTTCCCAGACCAAGGAGGTTTTGTAACTAGTACGACACTACAAACTTTCGAGTATAGTTCTGATATTCTTAAGCTAGATAAGCGATAATATTATTGGTTTAGTTCAAAGCGAAGGGTTACCTTTGCTTTGAACTTCGTTGCTTTTTAAAGCCTGCTCTACTGCCTTTCAGACCCTGTAAATAATTCAGTGTAACTGCTCTCGGTTACAAGTATTCAGTTAGTCGATCTTCGAACATAATCATAAAACGGTTTAGAGCTTGCTTACAGTGATGGATTGGCATTGTCCACCTCTTGGAAGCATCCATTATCACTAGGTACACCACCTTTCTAGCCGATTCATCTGTCGGGAACAGTTTACGTTTCTTGGTCGCTTTTCTGATCACGCTGTTCAGAGATTCAATCGCGTTCGTTGTATAAATAGCTCTACGGATATCTTGAGGGTAGCTGAACAGAGTATTGAGATTATCCCAATGAGCCGTCCATGAGCGACTGATTTGAGGGTACTTTTCATCCCACTTATCACCAAAGTGCTCTAGCGCCAACAGAGTTTCATCTTCAGTTGTAGCTTGATAGATTTCCTTTAAGTCTAAGGTAATGATCTTGTAGTCTTTCCACGGAACGTATTTCATTGAGTTTCGTACTATGAGTATGATACAGAGCTGGGTTTGAGTTTTTGGATAAACGGTATTGATGGCATCAGGAAAGCTCTTGAGGTCATCAACACAAGCGATGAGGATATCTTAACACAACGATTTTGACGCTCTGTAAGTACACTGAGCCAGAACTTTGCCCCTTCAATTTCGGACATCCACATCCCAAGAAGTTCTTTCTGACCTTCCATATTGACGCCGAGAGCAAGGTAAATAGCTTTGTTGATGACTTGCTTATTTTGGTGCACCTTCACAACAATGCAGTTTAGGTAAACGATGGGATAAACCGAATCAAGAGGGCGAGCTTGCCACTCAACAACTTGTTCTAAAACAGCATCAGTGACTTCATATATTAGACTTGCGCAGATATCAGCATCGTACATTGCTTTGAAGGTTGCGACGATTTCTCGGGTAGACATTCCTTTGGCATACAAGCTTAAGATCTTGTCGTCTATCGATTGGAACCGAGTTTGATGCTTACGAACGAGCCTAGGTTCAAAGGACGCGTCACGGTCAGGAGGGATTTCTAGCTGGATCTCAACATCGTCAGTAATTAGGCGTTTAGAAGAGTAGCCATTTCGACTGTTACTATCGTTGGTCGGTGAGTGTTTTTCGTAGCCAAAAGTGATCATCAAGTTCAACATTTAAAGCTATCTCGACCGTCACCTTGGTTAACCTCTTCCTGAAGTCATCAAGATCCGAAGGAGTCTTAATTGACTTAGCGGCTTCGCGAGCGAAGGCTTCTAAAGCTTTCTTATTCATATTGCTTATTCTTAGTCATGACTGGCTTAATTATAAGTAGATACACAATTTAAATTACAGGCTCTTTTTAAAGCCTGCTCTACTGCTTTTCATTATTTCCCCAGATTAATTTTAAGCGCAAGTAAATAGTCGGTATCTTGGTCGATGATAGTTTTTGCTATCTGTGCTTGGCATATCACTGCACTTTAACTGATATCGGATATGGAGGCTGCAACTTCTTCAATATAGCTCCTTTTCTTTCTACTGAGATACGAGACACAATTACTCTTTATCGCCAAAACTGGTTAAAGTTTAACAGTGACAACTATCCTGCCAGAGGGCGTAATACTGTGCTGCGAGCTTTATTATCCAGGTTTCTCAGGCTTTCATGATCAAATAAACACGATTTTACAGAAATGTTTACGATTTCTTTTAAGCTGAGGGCGATTAGGTAATAGCTATAAACACTGAAGCTTACATCATAAGATGAACGGATAAGTGCAAGAAGCCGCTTATATTCCAGTGCTTTTCGTGACTCTGGTCGTAAAGTTAAGCCTAATCGATCTTATACTTCCGCGGCAGAATAGGCTTTATCTGTTGCTAATTTGATTGCTTCAACGTCAAAATTTGGTGCAAATCGCAGTTTGCTGATAATTAGCGACCTATGTGAAAAGAATAGGCGGAAAATGTTGAGTAGAGTCAGGGCGAATAGTTTTTTCTGAAACTGAGATTGGATCATGAGATTTGTATTGATAACCGAATTAAAGGAACAACGTTACCTAAACGATAAAAAGGCTTTTGCGCCAACTTAAAAATCCCTTATCACGAAATGATTAGGGATTTTATAGGTTGGCGCAAAATTTACTTAAACGGTCGACATAGTACCATTAACAATAAAGTTTAGTGTAAATGACAAGCTGTTTAACTAATGACATTGTCTCCGCCGTTCTCTTTTTGTTCAATGGTAACGGGCCACCCTTCGTAAATATTGTCAAGTTCGGGGTTGGTAACATCAGCTAAGAAGCGATAAGCGGTACAGTGATATGTGCGCTTATCTGTATCAAATTCAATGAAACCAAATCCACTACCTTTTTCTTGTGCTTTAACATATCGGTTTGTTGATTTACCAACAACAGGGTTTGCTACAGCATAAACGTAGTTTTTTGTACCAAAAGCGTCGATTGACTCGCCAGTATGTGGGAGACCATGCGCTGGTGGGTTGTCTGTTGCGATGCCTACTGATTCTGGAAGCCAATAACGTTGCCAACCTGCTGCAATAGCAGGTACACAGAAAGCCCAGTTCGAATCACGTTGTTTCTCTACGCCATATTGAGAGATAGAGGCAAGATGGGTGTCACCGCAAATATGAAGTGCCATTGAGTCTCTAACTATATTTATGGCTCTGTCACGAGCAGACGCCGGCCAAGCATTACCATCAAAGTCATATTTTAGATACTTATCTGGGCCTCCGTTATGTGTCGCAAGGCTAGCAAATACAGTTTGACTTAGTAGTGCTTTGAGTGTGTGTTGATTCCATTGCTCACTCCATTCGGATAGGAATGTTTCTTGAGTTGGACCCAGTAACTCTAGTCCTTCCTTATCCAGAGAAGAGTTAACATACAATGGCTCTTCATCTCTTCCTGTAATGCCTACAAGTGCGTCTACACGATCTGGCCCACTCTTGAACTGGCGATCTGAAAGAACCGCGAAACTGACATTACTATACAGTAGCTCACCAAAGTACGCCGAAATCCCATTTTTCGCCTCAATTGGTGTTGAATTGTAAGGAGTTGGGTGATGAGATGTATGAGTATCGTGCACAATATTTACAAAGCGCGGTGAATGAATGTATCCGGTCAATACCGAAGCACTAGGGTCCCTTTCCGGATTTTTCATTTCCACACCACCTTCACCCCAGAAGTTGCCTTGGAGAATATCGTGGTCATCAGGAATACAAACCGTAGGTGCCAGGCTCATTGATTTTCTAAATACCCAACCGAATTGATAGTACTTTCTCAAATAGTTAAGAATTGCTTTGTCGTCTGGTGAACGAACGACCCCAAAACCCCCATGGCTTTCATAAAGTTGGTCACCAGAAAAGAACAATAGATCGGGCGTTAGAGCCTCAACGTTTTTGGTTAACGGTGCGTAAGGGTAGGCATAGTCATTTTGACAAGTAAACGCTGCCATTCGCAGTGGGCGTCCTTTAGGCTCTGCTTGGATCTCTCCTGGCCAAACATCAATTGATTCACTACCATCTTTGTGTTTCTCTGGGTAGACAATACGATACGAAGTTGTTTGAGCCGGGTTCCAATTATCAATTTCGAAATTGGCAAACCAACCTTCAGTGTTAATGGTCGCTTCTGAAGCTGTCTTCCATTCACCATCGAGAAGAAGTTGTAAAGAAACAATTTGGTTGTCATGATTGCCAATAGGACCAACAAGGGCGGTCATTTTCAGTATGTGCCCACGTTCGCTGCGCGAGTTGTTTAGCGTATACATACTCCATAAAATAGGCCCAAAGCGATGAGATTCTTCAACCGTAAATGCCGTACCTTTAATTTGCCAATTTTCGAAACGGTAGCGGCAGCCTTGATGCTCTTTAGGAATAATATTGCCATACGTTGATACGATATTCGCATTACTGACCACTGCTACGTTACCAAGCAGTTCATCATTAGATGCGATAGCGTTTATAGTGCCAAGTACTTTATCATTGTTGAGTGTTTTTGCTGTTAATGTAACTGTTACTGCACCTGCAACCGCGGTTGCCTTTAAGTGAAGAACGATAGATTCATCTGTGGTGGTCGCATTAAGTTTTACTGAGTTATTACCTAAAATGAGTTGGTCTTTAGTGTAAAGAGCATCAAAGCCTTTTTGTACAAAACAGTTACTGCGGTAATCATTTAGCTCACTTCGTGCACCAATACGAAAACCTGCACCGCCATCTTGTGGCTGAATATCAACTCGTTTGACAATGACTGACATCTCGAAACCTGCGGTTGGAGTCGTCAATTGATGAGTAAGTAAGTGCACGCTTCGGTTTCCACCAAGGCTTAATACTTCTACACCACCATCTTTTATCATCCAGTCTTCCATTGGATTAGCCCAGTAGCTACCTCCAATCCAGATTCTATCGTGAGTATTTTGCCAACTGTCTTTGAGATCAACTAAAGTGTTTGTTTGTTTTTCACTAGTGGATGCAAAGCTGCTGCTATTTCCAGAAAGGCCTCCGACTACCAAACTAGCGCCAGCTACTTTTAAAATATTACGTCTTGAAACACCAAAGCTCATAAGAAATATCCCTTAAGGTAAACAATTTGTGCATACAGACTAACCAATATTTACTTTGGTTGATATCTATATCGATGAGTTTTGTGAGCAGGCGATTGAATTACAGTATAAAGGCAAGATTTTGTGAATGAATGAGGATATAAGTGTAAATATATATGTAAATTAGTTGGTTATATTATCCCCGTGCTCATTGTAGATGCTTGATTCTGAAGGTTGTTCGGCGTAATGATTTCTCAGGCGCTTTGTATCCCCCTGTGCCTGGCTAGTTGTCACTGTTAAAAATTAATCAATTAGCGGGGCGGTTACAGAGGTAATATGTCTCGTTACTCACAAGAAAGAAAAGAAGCAGTATTGAAAAAGTTGTTGTCCCCGCACTCTCGCTTTTTGACCGAAGTAGCAACAGAAGAAGGCATCAGTGATGCAACACTGTATTATTGGCGTAAACAACTTCGAGAATCAGGAGTTGTTGTAGCAAACAGTCATACCCCTTCAGAGCATTGGTCTGCGCAAACTAAGTTAGCTATTGTTCCTGCGACGTTTTCTATGACAGAAAACGAGTTCAGCCAGTACTGTCGTGAAAACGGATTGTACCCAGAAGAAGTCCAGCAGTGGCGCAGCGAAAGTATGCAGGGGTTCATGCCATCGAAGGAGGGTGAAGCCGAGACAAAGAAACAAGCTAAAGCCGATAAGCATGAAATCAAAGAATTAAAAAACGAGTTTCGCGTTAAAGAGAAAGCATTAGCGGAATCGGCAGCCTTGTTGGTGCTAAGAAAAAAGCTGAGGACCTTTTGTGAGGAAGAGTTTGAGGACTACTAACCTCAACCGAAGAGAGGCAAAATATCGTTGTGCTCATCCATGAAGCATGTCATAACGGCAGTCGCTTAGAACGTGCGTGCAACGAAGCTGAGATAGATTTACGGACTTACCGCCGCTGGTATCAGCGCGGTAAGGTACAAGCTGATGAGCGACTTACGTCGATAAGACCCAAGCCTGTTAATAAGCTGTCTGAGCACGAATGGCAAGATATTATTGATATTAGTAATGCGCCCGAGTATGCCAGTTTACCGCCAATCCAAATAGTGCCAATACTGCTGGATAAAGGCTAGTATATTGCGTTTGAAGCCAGTTTTTGTGTTAAAAGCGGCAGGACAACCTAACCGTAGGGGCCGTCAACGTAGCCCAAAAACCATCGAAACCAACAAGCTACACAGTGACAGGTCCAAATCAGGTATTTATTTGGGATATTACGTATCTACCTTCAGGTCTTCTTGGGCAACATTATGATCTTTAACTAATTGAAGACATATATAGTCGAAAAATTGTCGGGTATGACGTCTATGACCGAGAGTGTGGAGAGATGGCATCTCAACTGCTTCAGCGCACGCTGATACGGGAACAATGCTAATCAGCATTGGTGCTGCACTCAGATAATGGTGCGCCAAAGACATCGTTGATGTTCAAAGCAAAAATGGAGGAGCTTGGCATTACTTCATTTTACAGTAGTCCTCGAGTGAGCGACGACAATCCGTATGTAGAGTCACTGTTTCGAACGCTGAAATATGCCCCGATTTGGCCACCAAAGGGGTTTGAAAGCATTGAACAAAACCGTTCTTGCGTAGAAAACTTTGTAATCTGGCGCAACACAGAGCATAAACATAGTCGCCTGAATTACGTGACACCTTGAGAGAGACATAGTGGAAAGGATGCTGAGATTTTAAGGAAAGGAGCAAAGGTGTTGATGGCACCTCGCCAAGCAAAACCAGCACGATGGTTAGGAAAAATACGCAACTGAGAACCAATCAGAAAAGTTCACCTGAACCTAGCAAAAGAAGCTGCTTGATAATTAGTCAAGTCGTGACTGCTAGCTTGAAAAATGCCGATACAACGCATCCGTAAAAGGCATTCGTAACATTGTATTTTTAATACAATGAATTATATTAAAACGGTTTTAGGACGCTCCATTTTTAATTAAGCTGATTACGTGTTATTTCCTCATATGCTTAAGGTGTTGATAGGTATCGTAATAGCCGCTAATTATTAAAGAATAAGAAACTCCAAAGGCTCTATGGTTATAGAACCTTTGGACAACGCTAGCTTTTGGAATGGAGCTAAAAGGTTAGATTAGTTTAATCGTCTTCGTTTTCGGTGTCGCTGCGCCAAGGCGTTCACTGACGGGGCTAGGGGATGAGTTACCGACCAAAACTTGATAGCCCCCTGTCCTCCAGATTCTCTCGCCGTTCGAGTTGACCACTTTTAGTTGTTCAGGGGCGACAGTAAAGGTCACCATTTTTTTCTCTCCTTGTTTAAGAGCTATCCGCTGGAAACCTTTTAAACTAGTTTGAGGTAGATTATCTGTTACTTTTTCAGGGCTAATGTAAAGTTGAACAACTTCTTCAATATCGTAGCTGCCAATATTTTCTACTTCAATTTGCACCTGTAGTGAATCGTTTTGACTTAGCTCGTTAGCGTTAAGGGTTAATTGTTTGAAGTCGGTTTCAGAGTACGTTAAACCAAAACCAAATGGGAACATTGGCTCTTTGGTCATGTATTTATAAGTTCGCCCCTGCATCGCATAGTCTTCGTAATCTGGAAGCTGAGCTACGTTTTTCGGGAAAGTGATTGGTAGGTGGCCCGATGGAGATACATCACCAAATAGCACATCGGCTACAGCGGTGCCGCCTTGTTCACCAGGGTACCAAATTTGAAGAATAGCATCGGCGTGCTCTTCGATACCTTCAAGAGAAACTGGGCTGCCACTAGCGACCACTAAAATTAGCGGACCTTTCTTTTTCTCTATGATTTGATGAAGATAATTAATCTGGTTTTGTGGAAGTTTTAGGTCTTTTTTATCGCCAATATTTGCAGAAGCGATAGCATCAACCTCTTCTCCTTCAAAATCTGCACTTAAGCCTACTACGGCGATGGTGACATCAGCACTAGCTGCAACATTTGGCGCCCAGTTTTTCGGGTTTAAGTTATCATTAAAAGGCAATGCACCACTACGATAGTTGAGGGAGGTGCCAAGTGAAACGGCTTCTGAGATCCCGCCTAATATCGTGACTAAATTAGGGCTAATACCGTAGTAGTTGCCCATAAGCATATCGGCTGAATTGGCAAAAGGACCGGTAACATACGGTATTTTAATGTCTTTTGATAGCGGCAGAATATTGTTGTCGTTTTTCAATAGAACGATGGACTTTTGTGCAACTTTACGTGCCAGTTCTCGGTGTTCTTTGCTGTTGATCACCGATGGAGGAATTTGGTTGTATGGGTTATTGCTTTGATCAGCATCGAACATGCCTAGTTTAAAGCGTGTCTTAAATAGTTGCTCTGCACGTTGGGTTATAAGCTCTTCAGTGACCAAACCTTGTTCAACCGCCTCTGTGAGGTGGTGATAGCTGTAACCACAGTTTAGTTCAACCCCAGCTTTTAAGGCGACTGCAGATGCTTCAGCAGCGTTTTTTTTGTACTTGAGTTTTTCGAATATGCCGTGGATCGCCCCACAATCTGAGACAACATGGCCGTCAAACCCCCATTGACCTCTCAATATGTCTTGGATCAGGAAGTGACTGGCGTTGGCAGGCACATCAAAAACGGCGTTGTAAGCGGCCATCACCGTTTCAACATTGGCATCTTTAACTAGGGCTTCAAAAGCTGGTAAGTAGGTTTCATAAAGGTCTTGTTGACTTGGTATTGCGTTAAAATGATGTCGAGAGGCTTCTGGTCCCGAGTGTACTGCGTAATGTTTTGCTGTTGCAGCAGACTTTAGGTAATCGGGATTGTCACCTTGCAAGCCTTGTACAAAAGCGATGCCGATTTGTGAAGTTAAGAATGGGTCTTCACCATAAGTCTCTTGTCCGCGGCCCCAACGTGGATCTCTGAAGATATTTACATTGGGCGTCCAGAAAGTTAATCCCGCATATTGGCTATGGTTACCCATAGATTGAGAAATCGAGAACTTGGCTCTGGCTTCGGTAGATATGGCACTAGCGACTTCTTTTGCCAAATTGGTATCAAAAGTAGCTGCTAAACCAATGGCTTGAGGAAAGATTGTGGCTTTACCATTTCGAGCTACTCCGTGTAGCGCCTCATTCCACCAATTGTATGACGGGACCTCAAGCCGCTGAATAGCGGGAGCATCGTTAAGTAACTGGCTGACTTTCTCCTCTAGTGTCATTTGTGATACTAAAATTTCAGTTCGTTGGTCAATTGGCAGTCTATGATTCTGAAAAGACAGGTCAATTTCCTGAGCTGAAACACAAGCTGTTCCCATGCTGATAAAAGCAATTGATTTTTTTAAGATATTCATTAATTCATTCCTAATAATAACTTATTTTGGTTAACCCTGTGTCGTTATTGGTTAAACTATAGTAATTATATATCAACGTATATTGATATTTTTACAATCGCTTTGCTGTAAATAATTATTGTGAGCTTGGTCGTTATCTGGGGAAATGTAGTTGGTAGAATAAGAGCAACACTGCACTTTTTTGCTTGTTCCCAATTCAGAGTTGTTATTGGAACGCTTTTTGTGAGTTTACTTTAAAAAGTTAGCATGTTGCAGAATTCGTGTCAGTTGACATAACGCTTTATTTTATGATTAAGCACCTAGAGCGATTCATTATGCGCATCACCAAATGTTTGAATTGGTAAATTAATAAGGTGGCCAAAATAGTAACTGCTTCCAAAACGTTTAAAGTGAGTGATTAATGTTCGGATAAGTATCCTCGGCCTATTGATTAGCATTTATGTTTTTTAGAGGTGGTGATGACGAAGAGACGGTTTTGGCTTGTTAGTTGTGTGTACCACATATTGTGGTTTGTCTTTTTCATGGGATTAGCATGAAAAAGACAAAAGGTCATTAAGCAGGAAAAAGTAAATTAAAATCACTAACGATTAGACTTGATATCGCGCGAACTTTTCCCAATCGAATTCGACGCCAATACCGGGAGTATCAGGAGCAACAGCGCGGTGGTTGTCAACAACGAGTGGGCGTTTAGTGTATTCATCAATAGGGAAGCTATGCACTTCTAGCCATCCAGTATCAAAGGCGGATACTAAACTAACATGAAGCTCTTGCATGCCATGAGTACACACAGGGACACCATGTTTTGTGGCTAAATGAGCGGCTTGAAGCCACCCTGTGATACCGCCACAGTTAGACGCATCCGGTTGCACAAAACCAAGTTTCGCCTGATCCATCGCATAACCGAACTCATGGATAGTATGTAGGTTTTCACCCATAGCAAGTGGAATAGACGTGTTGTCTGCAATTTCGGCATAACCAAGATAGTTATCTGGAATGGTCGGCTCTTCAAACCATGTGATGTTGTATTGTTCAACTGCCTTAGATAACGTGATTGCTTGCTCAACAGACAACGAGTAATTTGCATCAATCATAAACGTGACGTCAGGGCCGATGAATTCACGCACAGCTTTGATTCGATCAATATCTTCTTGCATGTTTGCGCGACCGATCTTTATCTTGACGGCATTAAAGCCATTTTCAAGATAGCCTTTAATGTTATTCAGTAATTTTTCTAGTGGAAACTGAAGATCGATGCCACCACAGTAAGATTGGCAAGTATGGTTTTTTCCACCGGCCATCTTCCAGAGAGGCTGGTTTTCACGTTTACCTTTTAAATCCCAAAGCGCAATATCTACGCAGGACATAACAAAGCTGGATATACCACCTCGGCCTACATAGTGAATATGCCATTCCATAAAGTCGTAGATTTCATCAATTTTTGAAGCATCTCTACCGATAATCGCGGGTTGAATATCGTATTCCAACATCGCCTTTATAGAAAAGCCGCCTTTGCCGCCAGTGTACGTGTAGCCAGTCCCTTGACTGCCATCTTCAAGAGTGATTGTCGTTGTGATTAATTCAAAGTGGTCGTGATCGCCATGTTTAGCATCAGAGAGGACCTCTGCTAAAGGGATCTTAAACAATTTGGTTTCAATATTTTTAATTGCTGTATTCATATTGCTCTCTATCTTCTATTTTCACTTAAGCGACAGACTTAACAACTTCGCGAACCAATCGGCCAATCTCAGTCCAATTGCCATCGTTAACCAGTTTTTTATCAACCATCCACGTACCACCGCAAGCGAGAACGGCTGGTAATGAGAGGTACTCGTGAATATTCTCGGGATTAATGCCCCCGGTCGGCATTATTTTAATTTGTTGGTAAGGGCCGAGCAAAGATTTCAGCATATTCAAACCCCCAGATGCTTCTGCTGGAAAAAATTTTAACGTGGTAACACCGAGTTCAATAGCTTGTTCGACCAAAGATGGGTTATTCACACCAGGAATGATATCAATGTCATGTCTTAAGCACGCATTGACCGTATTGGGGTTTAACCCTGGTGAAACAATGAAATCGGCCCCTGCATCTTTAGCAGCAATCACTTGATTTTCGTTCAATATGGTGCCGGCACCAATCAACATGTCTGGATAAGCCTTGCGAAGCAGTCTGACCGCTTCTTCTGCGGCGTCTGAACGAAAGGTGATTTCCGCAACAGGTAACCCATTTGTGACAAGCTGTTCACCCAATGGCAAAATATCTTCTGCACTATCAATGGCGATAACGGGAATGACTTTATACTGAGCCAACTGTTTATTTAATAGAGACATAATAATTCCTTAGCGTTTAGTTACCGACCATGCGAGATTTCACTTGAGCAAGTGTTGGCAGTGGAGAAACGGCGCCGTAACCTGTAATGGTGATAGAGGCGGTCGCATTCGCGTGAGCTAAACAGTCTTCTAAACTCAACCCATTGACATAATGGGTACAAAAGGAGCCTGCAAAAGAGTCGCCTGCTGCAGTGGCATCTAGCGGCGTGACTTGATGCGGCTTGATGTGATGGCGAGTATGTTCATTTGCAACGGTGGCACCGTCGCCGCCTTGCTTAAGGACCACCACTTTAGCACCAAGCTTGAGGTAGTGATCGATAATGTCATCAGGTTGCTTAAGTCCGGTAAGTAGTTGAGCCTCATCAACACTTGGAAAGCAGATGTCGACGTTTGAAATGGTTTCTTCAATAATGGCTTTCGCGCGTTTAAGCGACCAAAGCTTAAGGCGTAAGTTAGTATCGAAAGAAACTAAGGTATTATTACTATTCGCAATATCGATAGCACTGAATACAGCATCACAACTTGTCGCACTGATTGCTTGTGTGATGGCTGTGGTATGTAACAACTTAGCATGGCGGATTGCGTCAACTGGCAAGCGAGCAGGGGTAATAAGTGATGCTGCAGAGTTTTTTCTCATAAAAGAAAAATGATGTCCATCTTGATCATGGGTAATAAAGTAAACACCAGTATGGGCATCTTGGTTGGAGACGACCTGTGCCGCACATACTTGTTCTTGTTGCCACAAATCTAAAAAACGTTTGCCGAATTCATCATCTCCGACATGGGTCAACATACCAACATCGGCGCCTTGTCTTGCTGCTGCGATAGCAAAGTTAGAGGCATCGCCACCAAACCCACTTAAAAAGTCACCACTGCCACTATTTTCTTTTGTTAGTTGGCTAAACTCAAACATTGGTTCACCAAAGCTTAAGATTTTAGGATATTTTGGACTAATATCATTCATTTTAGTACTCGTCATTTGATTTTAGGTTGAAGATAAAAGGTAAGTACCTATATCCACTAAAATTGGTTGAACTTAATTCTACTTTAAACGTGCAGGCCTCCGTGGTCAACCAATTGATCTGGTGATTTAATGTCTGAGTTCACACTTTTGTTATTTGTGTGAAATCAGACTTGTATCCTTTATTGTCGGGGCTTTGCTTGATTATTTATATTATCAATCTACTTGAAAACGTTAACTGTATCACTTGTTTACAATGTAATTGGTTGTCCAATGGCTTGTATTGGTTGCGCGTTTGTGTCTATAATTGATTAAACACGGCATGGGTTAGCCGATTTTTAACGCAATGGTCAATCAATCGGGCTTGGAATATGACATCAACAGACAGAATTTTGGACGCTAAATACTCGTCACAAACAGATTATGATAGAGCAGCACTACAAACGGATATTGTGCACCTTGGTTTTGGAGCATTCCATCGAGGTCATCAGGCGGTTTATAACGACCTTACAAACCAAGCAACAGGTAAGTTGTGGGGGATTTGTGAAATTAACCTATTTGGTCCAGAGGACCTAATTCGCAATCTTCAACAGCAAAATGGGCAGTTTACGGTTATTGAGAAGTCTGCAAGCGATACCCATAGCCGGTTGATTAGAACGATCTCGGAGTCAATTCATACTCCTGTTGATGGTATTGAACGAGCGATAGCAAAAATGACTGAAGCTCAGATCAAAATCGTGTCTTTGACGATAACAGAAAAAGGGTACTGCACCGATCCTCAATCTGGCCGCTTGGATTTGAGCAACGAATTGATTCAGCATGACTTAGCCAATCCACGCTCACCGATATCTGCAATTGGTTGTGTTACCGAAGCATTACGTCAGCGTCGTAACCTCGGATTAACACCATTCAGTGTGCTGTCGTGTGACAACATTCCAGAGAATGGCTTACTGACAAAAGATGCGGTGCTGTCGTTTGCAAAAGCTCTGGATCCGTTGCTCGCTCACTGGATCGAAGAGCATGTGACTTTCCCTAGCACAATGGTTGACCGAATTGTGCCAGCGATGACTGAAGATCAATTTGATGTCATTGAACAGGAAACCGGTTATAGAGATCCATGTGGCATTGTGTGTGAAGATTTCAGGCAGTGGGTCGTTGAAGATAACTTTGTCGCTGGTCGTCCTGACTGGGACCTTGCTGGTGCCATGTTTGTTGGTGATGTTTTGCCTTATGAAGAGATGAAGCTTCGAATGCTAAACGGCAGCCACTCATTCCTTGCCTATAACGGTAGCTTAGTTGGACATGAGTATATTTATCAATGTATGCAAGATGTGGCGTTGAAAAAAGCGACGCTTCGTTTGATGACTCAAGAGCAAGCTAAATCGCTACAGGAAGGACTTGAAGTCAACCTTGAAAATTACGCGAGCCTTCTGATTCATCGTTTTAGTAATACCAATATAAAACACAAAACGGGTCAAATTGCGATGGATGGCTCTCAAAAGCTACCTCAGCGCTCAATTGACCCATTTATGACACTGCAGCGTCGCGGTGTCGAGAGTGTTTGTTTACCGGTTGCTATCGCTGGGTGGATGCATTACACCCTCAACCAAGTGGCCAACGGTGACACAATTTTTGACCCACTTGAGCCCATCTACAAAGAGATCGCTTTAGCCGATGTCACTTCTGTAGAAAAGGCTAATGCATTGCTTTCAATTGAAAAAATCTTCGGTACACATAAGTTAGATAACCCAGAATTTTACAATCAAGTGATTGCGGCGTTTACGTCTATCGAATCTAAAGGAATCAGTGCCGTCATTGATTCTATTGCCAAGAATTAAGGAAACCAACTATGAAAACACTCATTTGCCATGAGCCAAACAGCATTGAATATATTGAACGTGATATTCCATCAATTCTAGATAACCAAGTACTGCTTAAAATTAATTCTGTCGGTATTTGTGGAACGGATATCCATGCTTATGCTGGTAGGCAGCCTTTTTTCTCATACCCACGAGTATTGGGGCATGAAATTTGCGGAACCGCTGAAAAAATAGGTGAAGCCTGTCAGTCTGCTATGACAGGTAAGCGATATTCAGTGATCCCTTGTGTACCTTGTGGAAGGTGCTCTGCATGTCATGAGAATAAAACAAATTGCTGTGAGAACGTGTCACTTTACGGCGTTCATCGCGACGGTGGTTTTTCTGAATACTTGGCAGTTTATGAAGATAATTTAGTTGAGTTACCAGAGAATGTCAGCAACTCCGAAGGCGCCCTTGTTGAGTGTTTTGCGATCAGTGCCCATGCGGTACGTCGTGCAGACATCAACGCTCGCAATAATGTTGTCGTCGTTGGCGCAGGTCCAATTGGTTTGGCGGCAGCCGCGATTGCAAAAGCGGAAGGGGCTAACGTGGTCGTGGTTGATGTTGATGCGGGACGACGTGAACAAGTAGCTACAAAGCTCGGTGTTAAAGCTCTAAACCCATTGCTTGATGATTACGTTAGTAATCTAAAGAAAGCGTTTGGCGGAGAACTTGCGTGTGTATTGATGGATGCGACTGGTAATAAAGGTTCTATGTCTCGAAGTGTTGATTTGATTCGTCATGGCGGAAAAATTGTTTTCATCGGCCTTTATATCGGTGACTTGGTTTTAGATGATCCAACATTCCACAAAAAAGAAACCACACTATTGAGTAGCCGAAATGCAACTCGTATCGATTTTGAGCGTGTCATTGAATTAATGGCTTCGGGTGCGATTTCTCAAGATATTATGAAAAACCAAGATTATGACTTCTACACTTTTGGCAATAGTTACAAACAGGATGTCGTAGAAAATAAAGAGTTAGTCAAAGGCGTGATCAATTTTTAAGAGGAAGTGGTATGTCAACGGTTAATGTAAATTCAGAAGAACTCAAATCGCTTGCTCTTAATAAATTACTAGGCGCAGGATTGGATGATAAAACAGCAAAAGAAGTAACCGATGTGTTGGTCCATGCTGATATTACCGGTGTTCATTCGCATGGTGTGATGCGTGTCGAGCATTATTGTCAACGACTTGAGGCTGGTGGTCTAAATCCTAACGCGAACTTTACCATCGAACAGGTATCACCATCTGTAGCAATTTTAGATTCAGATGACGGAATGGGTCATTCGGGGCTGATTGCCGCAACGAATCACGGTATTGAACTTGCGAAAGAAACCGGCCTTGGTTTTGTAAGCGTGAAAAACACGTCACACTGTGGTGCACTTTCTTACTTTATGGAGCAAGCAACGAGCCAAGGAATGATTGCGATCGCAATGACGCAAACGGACACCTGTGTTGCACCTCATGGTGGTGCTGAACGCTTTTTAGGGACTAACCCGATTGCGTTCGGCTTTCCTGTTGAAGGTGGTACACCGATGATCGTAGACATGGCGACCAGTGCAACAGCATTTGGTAAATTACTGCATGCCAAAGAGACCAACCAGTCAATTGATGAAGGCTTGGCAATCGATGTTGAGGGTAACATCACGACCGATCCTCATAAGGTTGAGAATTTATTGACGTTCGGTGGTCACAAAGGCTCTGGTATTGCGTTAGCAATTGACGCGTTGACTGGTGTATTGATGGGTGCAAACTTCAGCAACCACGTTGTTCGTATGTATGGTGATTACGACAAGTTGCGTAAATTGGCGAGTTTGGTTATTGTGATTAACCCTGAAAAATTAGGCAATGCTTTATTTGCCGTGACGATGGCGGCGATGGTGTCAGAATTACGTTCAGTTGCGCCAGTGCCTGGCACTGAGAAAGTATTGGCTCCCAACGATCCACAAGTGGCATATAAAGCAAAATGTGAAGTGGAAGGTATTCCTGTCGCGAAAGGTGTCTATGCGTATTTAACGAGTTAAGTGCGTATTTAAAGTTCAAGCCGCTTTAATAATTTACCAAACAAAACCGCCCTTTGATTTGATAGTCTCATAGTGCGGTTTTTCTTGTATGTTTACCGAGCAATAAAAATGACCACTCCCGCGGCTAGCCATTATTTATTTCTAGTGAAATTTGTTTCGCCGTTTGTATCATTGCTTGTTTTAATTGTTCACTAGGTGCTGTTTTTGTCTGAGTTGGTAGCATCGGTATCGTGAGTGACGCGACGATTTGCCCATCTGGTTTGCCGATTAATGTAGAAATTTCTGTGATACCAGGCAAAAATGATGATTCGGCGACAGCGTATTGATCCTTTTTAGTTTGATCTAAAATTAAGTAGAGGGCACTTTTTTCTTCATTTTTTAGCTCGTTAAAATGGTCATCTCGTTCTAGAATCATCGCTTGGACAGTGGGTTTACTGTTTGCGAGTAGTATTTGACCTGCGGCAGAGCGAGAAGGCGCTGACAGTACGCCTTCCGCGACGGCGAGAGTGATAGGGCCATGGTTGTTGGCATTAACTATGACCATGGATTGGCTTTGGTACAGCATGGAAAGGTAACAAGATTGACCGCAGTTGAAGGCTAAATCCTCCATCAGCGGGAGCGCATGTCTTCTTATTCTATCTAATGGTGAAATACGTCTTGAGAGAGTATAGAGCTTGAGTGACATCACGTATTTAGCTGACTCAGAGTTGCGGTACAGGTAACCGCGGGACTCGAGTCCTATCAATACGCGATAGATTTCATTGCTGCTTCGTTCGAGCGCCAAGGCAATTTCAGCTTGAGAAAGAGGGGCTTCTTGCGTGGCGAGAAATTCAAGGATATCCAATCCTTTATCTAAGGCTGGAACCGCATATTTGTTCGTCATTGGTTTCACTTTATCTGGTTAATTTTGCATGATGTACTTTACTGTATTTCCGTAAAAAAGAGGAGATAGAAAGCTCCTCATTGGTATTTTAGTTGTTGATGTTTAGTCTATTTTCCACATTTCAGGCCAATATCGATAAACGCCATGTCCGTGTTTTTCCAACCTTTTTTTTGCTTGTGCCAAATACGCTAGACTTTGTGCTTTTGCTTTTTCTTGGTCTCCAATGAGTAATGTATATAAATTCGTCGCGACGACATTACCGTTTTGTTCTCGAATGATACATTCGATGTCAAATGTGCCATCCGCATCACCTGGTATTAGCCAGCTTACCTTGCTAATAGATTCTGACGAATCGGGTTTTACCGAAATTTGTACTTGGTCTTTTCTACCTGTCGGTTGCCCTTGATACATGACTTGCCATTCCAAAATTAAATCGCGATGCTCATGTTGATAGTCATTGACAATCCAGAGTTCTGCATTAAATTCCTCTCCAGACTTCCAGCGTCTTTTATGAAATGCAAGGCTTGGTAATAAAGGTTGATAGGCGCGTTTTAAGTAGCCAAATGAGCGTTTTTTTTCACCATAATAATCGACCACCCCCCATTTTATATCGGGAACATGGGTGATGAAGTGGCAAATGGCAACGCCGCTCATTTTTGGTTTACGTCGGCGATAGGTCTCTAATGCATATTGAATGACGGTTCCTTGAGCAATTTGTGTCGCTTCAACAAATTGTTCAAGCGAGTCTATTCTGTAGTCGTTAAAGACTTCAAAGTTTAGGTTTTTTAGAATATCAATATCCGCCCAATGGTAAGCCCAACTTGGTCCCATTGGCCAAAGTTCATCTTCAGGTATAAATCGCTTTAAGCTTTCCACATTTGGGGCTGATGCGGCCGTCAATTCAGGAATGATCGCACAATCAAGCGAAGGGTAATACTCTTCCATGAATTCGGCTCCTCCTTGATAATAGTGTTCATTAGCGTGAATCGATTCTTTAGGTTTAAATCCCATATTAATCGCGGATTCCGAGCTTAATGGAGACGCCAGTCCATAAGGTACTGCAGTGGCAGAATTGACAATTTTTCCAATTCGCTCCATTAGCATTTTGTTGCCACTTTTTTCATGCGCACCGGAGAAAAAAACTTCCTCCCCACCCATCCAAAAAATTTGTGACGGGTGATTTCTACGTTGCTTCACGGTTTCGAGACATTCGTGTAGGACGCCTTGAACAAAGTCTTCGTCTTTAGGATAAGCTTGAGTCGCTAATGTGAAGTTGGTCCATACTGTAATGCCTAATTCATCACAAAGTTTATAGAATTCAGGAACCTCTGGCGGGTGCCAACCGAAGATTCGTAAGTTGTTAATATTGGCTTCTTTGACGAGGTTTAAACGATGTTGGTATTTTTCATCATTATTACGCCCGTAGAAAAATGAAGGCTGTCCGCCCCAACAAGCCGAACGTAGAAAGTGGCGTTTACCGTTAATTTTGAATGTCCATGGGAACTCAGCTTCTTCTTCCGTGAAACCAGGGTTCATCTCCATAGATACTTCTCTAAGGCCAATCGTTTCCGTGTAGGTGTCTAATGTGGACGTTTTTTCGGATAATAGCGACACATCCAGTTTATACAGATTGGGCTTTCCCATGTCCCATGGCCACCATAGCTGCGCATCTTTGACAACTATTTTTGTTTGGATAGTTGTCTCACCGGGAGGTGCCAATACTGATAATTGATGGGATGTTGTGGTTGTTTCGCAGTTTTTGCCGTTTAGTATCGCGGCAAGGCAAATTGACTTAGATTCCTGATTGCTGTTATTCACCACCACCTCTAAATGCAAAATTGCGGTATTGTCATCTTGCAAAGTGACATCCGTGCATATTTCTTTTATACGGGTGGGATCGCTTGCTTCTATCTTGACTGGCTGCCATATTCCAAAAGGAACCAATCCAGAGAAGTAATCTCCGGAAAAATTCACTTTCTTGCCACCGCAATTACGATAGTTTTTAGGCGGAGGATTTAATTTCACCATCAGGTTGTTTGAGCCGTCTTTCCAATCTTCGTAACTGACAATATCGGTAATATCAAAATAAAAAGAAGAGAACATGCCTTCGTGGCTGCCTAGGAATTGCCCATTAAGCCAAACTTCACAACTGTAATCGACCCCTTCAAAAATAAGACGTATTTGTTGGCCTTTCATCGCAGGGTCTATTGCAAAACGCCTTTGATACCACCATTCGTACTCTTGAACCCATTTTGCTCGATGCATATTTCGACCAAAATTAGGATCGTCGAGCTCTCCTACTCGATAAAGGTCGGTATAAACATCGCCGGGTACGGCTGCAAAGTTCCAGCTAAACGTCGTGCCTTGGTATTCGGCAGGCAACAGATGTAACCCTTCTATTTTTCCTTGTCCGGGCCGCATTCGTTCCATTTGCCATCGACATCCACTTAGATCTTGAATCTGTCTCGTCATTGTATTGTCCTTTGTATATGAATATTAAATTCAAGTATAAATGTAAAGGTTGATGAGTATAGTTTTTTTTGGTTAATATGTGAGTGAGATTTAGGAAATTGATTAACAACTCTAATTGGGCATGAATTGACTTGTTTAATGAGTAGAGTAGGGGTGATGAGCGAGCCTCTGGTTTTACGCGACAGGGTCTGTGTGATGGTAACGTGGAGAATATTAAAGCAAGCTAATACAGATAAAAAGCGAGAAGTAAAGCGGAACAGTTGACTGCTTAAGGATGCGCATACGGCTTGCCAAGGAAGGTTTTAAATGGCGTGCTGCATCCTGCTGTCGGATTTATAAGTCATTACTTGTAGTTATAACTTTTGATATTGCGAGCAGATTCGACCGTAATTGTCATCGATATACTTTTGCCTTAAAACTGGGGGGATGTCACAGTATTCTTCGCGCCCTAAATTATACCCTTCTTTGTATGCCTCTCTATTAACGCCTGAGAGTGCGTTGAATTGTTCACTGGATATCGGATAGAGCCCATCAATTGATTGTCCGTATCCATACTGTTTCCATGTATCGCCATTAGCTGCCATATCAGGAGATGCTGAGCATCCTCCTAGAATCAAAGCAGCCAGTATCCATGTTAATCTCATAGTGTTAATCCTCTGGTAGTCATCCACCCAATGTTGGAGGTGTAAACCATGAAAGATTCAGCATTATAATATTAATGCCCCTGAATCTTGATGATTTTTCTTTGGGCAATAAAAGTATTACTTAATAAATAAATAAATCAAGTTGTTGATTAATAGTAACTTTTTATCTAATACTGATGCGCCAATAATGGTGATGGTGCAGACGAATTAGTCCAATTCATTCAACTATCAATTGAAAAGGAAAACCATTTACAACTAATCACACCGTCATGTCGGGGAAAAGAATTCATGGATGTGGAAGTAATTAACCATGAATTCATAGTGTTGATGAAGTCCGGAAAAATTGGTAAATAAATCCGCTCACTCTAGCGTGTGCACTTTTAACTTTTCCGCCTTCCATTTTTCGAAGGATGTGTGTTGTAGTGTTAAGAATGGTAAGTAAAGCGTCCAAGGTGTGGATGTAAAATAGAGAAAGAATAACCTGCGTTTTGGTTTTTGATACGTACCATTAGCAAGGTTTTGCCTTGATAGGTGTGACATTGTTTCTGGGTAAAGCAGTTGGCGGTATTGATATTACCATTGTCACTGCCTATCCAATCGAGATTATACATGTCATCGAGGATAAAACTTGTGTCTTGGTGTGTGATAGGATTATTGTTTTCGTCGAGTATTGAGATAACAAACTGCTTCACTTCATCGTTGTCTGAAACGGCTTCTTCAGTGATTTTTATTAAATATGCTTGCTGTGTGGTGGCAATGACATCGATGCATTCAGAGCGGTCATCTATTAGACCTCGCGCTTGAATGGAGCCGGCAGTGAACGGTACAGCCCAACGCATTATGTGATCATTTTGACTTGTTAAATGCCGAACACCGTAAGTTATCTCGTTGATCCATAATTCAACGCTAGGACAATTAGAAATGACTTCAACAATGATCCAATCGCCGTTTTCATAATTCCAATGTTGCTCTACGTCATGCCATGACCATAGTCGTTGTTCCCACGCATGCGGGTCTTTTTCAAAGGCTAAATAATTCGCTTTATTGATGTTTAGATTGCTGCTGCTAGCTGGATGAGTGTAGATTTTTGTGATCGGAGTTTCTGTCCACAGAGATTGAAACAAGAAATAACTCGGTTTTTTAAATCCTGCGGTATCTAACAATCCGCTGTTGGTGATCTTCGTTGGCCATTGATTGTGTGATTCTCCTAGGTAATTAATCCCAGTCCACAGAAAAAGCCCTGCGATAAATGGACGCTCAATCACTGCCTTCCATTCGTGCCATTGCGGTAAGCTTTCATTACCGATAATGGGAAGGTGAGGGTAGAGTTGGTGTCCATAGTCATAAATGACGCGTCGATAGCTGTACCCAATGACGTCAAGTGCGTCGGAATAACCAGAAAGGTAACTAACTGAGGGTAAGATACAATTGGCCGTCACGGGACGATGTGGGTCGAGTTTTTTCACCCATTGAGTAAGTTTTTGAGCGGTTTTTCCAATGTCATATCGCTGTTTTGGGAGTGATTTGAGTTGTTGTGCAATTTCTGACGGCGAGTTTGGTGGAAGGCTCCAAAAGTAATTGCCATCCCATTTTGCGTCAAAAAAGCCGGTTGCTTGGACATTTCTTGGATAGGTCCACTCAATTTCGTTGCCAATACTCCACATAAATATAGATGGGTGATTATGATGGCAAAGTAATGTGTTTGTAAGGTCTTTCTCTGCATCCTCTTGGAAGTACTCGTAAGAACCTCGAGAATAATAATCGGCGTGTTGTTCTCCCATATTGTGGCGTTTGTCTTTTGGGTAATCCCATTCGTCAAAAAATTCATCCTGGACTAGTAACCCAAGCTCGTCACAAAGATCCAAAAGGACTTTAGAGGCTGGATTATGAGCAATTCGAATGGCGTTAACGCCTCCACATTTTAGAATGGTTAATCTTCTTTGCCAGACTTCTCTCGGTACTGCGGCTCCGACAATCCCTCCGTCGTGGTGTAAACAGACACCTTGGATTTTCATTGGTCGATTATTAAGGAAAAAGCCGTTCATGGTGTCAAAGTGAATACTTCTGACGCCGCAGCGCTCTTCGGTAATATCAACTAAAACATTGTCAATATAGAGTTCGGTTACAACGGTATAAAAAAACGGAGTGTCTGTATCCCAAAGTTTTGGGTTTTTAATGGGCAAAATTAAGTGATATTTGTCGTTTATTTTCTCGACCTTAGTTTCATGTTGCGAGACAGAAAGGGCGCCTACTTTTTTTGATTCAACCACTTTGGAAACTAACCGCATGGTTTTATCTTGATGTCGCTCAGAAAACTCGATCTCAATATCTTGATGAATCTCGGCATAGCTGGGGGTTATCTTGGGTGTACTTAGTCTGTTCTGCCATAAACCGATATGAGTTTTATCGGTCATGACAAGGTTCACATCGCGGTAAATACCGGATCCTGTGTACCAGCGACTGTCAACGAATCGAGTTCTGTCGACTTTAATCAGTAATTCATTTTCTTCTTCGAGGTGTCGTGTGATATCGATGATAAATGGAGAGTAGCCATAATGCTGAGTATGGAGATGAGTTCCATTTAACCATATTTGGGAATGATTATAGATACCATCAAACACAAGAAATGCTTTTTTGTGCAGACGACTTATTGGGTTTGCAAACGGTTTTTTGTACCAACCGATGCCACCGGGAAGGTAACCGGTCGCGCCGTCTAATTCGGATGAAAAGGGAAAAGCAATACTCCAATCGTGAGGCAGTTTAATGGATTGCCAATCATCGGCAAAGAAATTGGGTGTGTCCTTTAATAGGAATTGCCAATCAAGATTAAATAAAATGTTATTCCTTGGCATTATACAAGCCCCATATCGTTATTCCTGTCACGCTATCGGATAACGTGATGAGACTTTGCGGTGAGTCTATTTCATGACGTATCATCTCTAACGAGCAGAGATGATACGTGGTGATTTCAAAATAGCGCCCCAATTAGTTGCTGTTTTGGAAGGTGCCGATGTCCAGTACTTGTCGCTTGATACGGTATCGACAGATGAAGTTCCAGTTCCAAGATGGGTCATACTTATGACACAGCCCCCACTCTAAACCCGGTTCGAGCGTTGAGTCTGACTCTTCAGAGCGGAAGATACCCAATGCTTCGGGTGCTCCTTTTATGTAGGACATGATTTCGAAGTTTATGCCATCTTTTGCCCACTGAATCGTATTCTTTTCAGGGCCGTCAGTCGTGATCAATGACGCGATGCCTCCGTTGTAGTGCCACACTGCCACTTCATGACCACTATTGGATATCGGATTGTACTCAGATTTGATGTATGGACCTAGGATATGGTCAGCAATGGCTACACCATGCTTGATCTCACGACCCCCCATGTTCATTTCCTCGCCCATTGTTTCACCCTTGTAATAAAGGTAGAACTTATTGTCGAAGAACATTAAGCATGGATCGTGGACTTTATGGCTATCAAAGCTGCCTTTTGATTTCACGATAAATCGATTGTCTTCTTCACCACTCCACTCGCCGTCTTTCGAAGGGCTTAAAATAGGTGCTTCGGTTTTGGTCCAAGGTCCAAATGGGCTGTCTGCCCATGCCATTGCGATTTCTTCATATTGGCGGTTGGTGTAAGGCGACCTAACCGTTTGGTAAACAAGGTAATACCGGCCTTCATGGGCAAGGACTTCCGGTGTAAAGACGGCACGATCATCATATTTGCCGGGTGAGCCGGCTTGAATCGCGGGTCCTTCTTCCTTCCAGGTGATGCCATCTTCGGAGCTAGCATGCCATACCTCGGTAAGATCCCAGGGGAACACTTTATCGTTGATATCGCCGGTAAATCCGAGTGTTTCACCTTCCCCTTTCGTGTACCAACAATGGTAGGTATTGTCGACTTGAATGACCGCTGTTGGATCTCTTCTAATGACACCGTCTTCGAACTCGAAATCGCCTTTGAGATCGATGACATCGAACTCAACCATCCACTCTGAGCCTTTTTTATCATAACCCAACTCGATCGCACGACGGCTAGCGAGGCTGAGTTTTTCCCCTGATTTGTCCATATCTACCTCTGAGAATAATATTGAATCTTCGGCAAAGGTAAACCAGTTTTTAGTTTGGTGCAATATGTAGTAAGCAAGAGAGACAAGCAGCGTGACAAGGCGCACGTAATTTTCACTAACGGACAGTAATCGCGACTATAGTACGCGTTTATTGGTATGTAGGTCGTTGTTGGCCTAATTTTTCGGCATGCATAATGATTAGAAGCCGCTTCAATTACAATAATAAGAGCGCAAATAAGTACAATAACAAGCATATTACGAACATAAATCGTACAATTGGTTGTCCAGTTGGGGTGGTTTGGTGAGCCATGTGATTGTGATCACTGAAATTCATCAAACTATCAATTATAAATAAAGCTCATTGGTTAACCATGGTGTCATTTGCACCGTTGATATGATGATACACACGGCTTGTTAGTGAATAACACGATTTAATACAAGGTTTTAAGAGGCATATATGACAACAGTTAGGGTGAAGGAAGAAGTGCTGAGAAACATGGCGACTCAAAAGCTTGTAGAAGCAGGGTTTTCAGTACTCGATGCGGAGTGTGTGGCTGATGTATTGATATACGCTGACCTAACGGGCGTTCATTCTCACGGTGTTATGCGCGTCGAACATTACTGTCAGCGAGTTTTGGCTGGTGGCCTGAATGCTGCTACTGAACATCGTTTCGAGCCCATATCACCTTCTGTTGGAATATTAGATGCTGATGATGGTTTGGGGCATCCTGCTCTTGTCGCGGCAACGAAACATGCTATTGAAATGGCAAGTGATACTGGACTTGGATTTGTCAGTATTAAGAAAGCGTCTCACTGTGGTGCACTTTCTTATTTTATGAACATGGCAACTGAATCTGGGATGATCGGCATAGGTATGACGCAAACCGATGCTTGCATGGCTCCTCATGGTGGAGTCGGACGGTTCTTGGGAACAAACCCAATCGCGTTTGGGTTTCCTGTCGAGGGAAGCCATCCAATGATTATCGATATGGCGACCAGTGCGACAGCGTTTGGTAAGTTGCTACATGCAAAAGAAACGGGCGATCAAATTCCGCTAGGCGTTGCCATCGATGCCGATGGCAACGAAACGACCGATCCACATAAAGTGGAGAATTTACTACCTTTTGGTGGCCATAAGGGTTCCGGTATTGCATTGGCGATCGATGCGCTGACTGGAATTTTGATGGGAGCCAATTACGGTAACAACATCATTGGAATGTACAGCGATTACGACAAAATGCGCGAGTTAGCAAGTCTGGTAATTGTAATAAACCCTGAAAGGTTGGGTACACCGTTGTTTGCTCGCTCTATGACGACAATGGTATGTGAACTAAGAGAAGTAACACCTGCGCCAGGTGTGGAAAAAGTGCTTGCGCCAAATGATCCTCAAATGGATTACAAATCAGATTGTTTAGAGAAAGGAGTTCCTGTCGCACGGGGGGTATACGAGTTTTTGACTAGCTAGAATTCGTTATTATTTGCGACAAGGCGAGCTTTGGTGATCACTGCTCGCCTTTTTTTGTTTGAAAATAATGCTATATTTCTTTTTGTAACCATTCCGTAAAATATAAGTATTCCGATTTAGAGTTCTTCCGTATAAACTAAACCAAATGGAGAACGCTGATGAAAAAATGACGCTATACAGAATCGTAGATTGTTAAGATCTTGAAGGAAGTTGAAGCTGGCAGAAAAGTATCCGATGTCTGTTGAGAATGCGGCATTTCAGAAGCTAGAAACTATCATTGGAAATCCAAATACGGTGGTATGAATAGCTTAGACATCAAGCGATTGAAAAAAAGTTGTAAAGCCATCGATTTGCCGTGCATTAGTTGATTACGTGACAAAAGCGCACAACATCAGCCTATACAGAGTTTGCCTAGTTGCTGGCATTAGTGACTCAGTTTATCGATATCAATCTGATCTTCATTGATACGATAAGATCATGAGGCACTTCAAAAAGCGGTGAACGTTACTCCGTTTATGGATTTAGTAAGTTAAAACGCTGGGGTTACACGTGGAATCACAAGCGTGTCCATCGCGTATATTGGTTCTTAAAGCTGAATATGTGACGACATGGTGAAGCGATTATCGACTCGTAATTCACGTCCTTGCTCACGCGCTGTAGAAATTGACTTGAGTCTACCAACAACACGTGTAATTCGAGTACTTGATCGAGTTGTCGCATGGCGCGGATATCCACACAAAATCCACTCAGAACGGATATATTGAATGTTCTAACCGAACTTACTGTGATGCAGCTCTGAACATGTATCTGTTTAATACGCTGAATGAAGTACGCGAACTAACGGAAACTGGGTCAAAGAATATAACCATGAGCTGTCACATGACTCATTAGGAGATTTAATCCCTTGGGAATATTTTGCCAAATCACGACATAGGAAAAGCTCTAATTTCCGAGTGACACTTAAAAAGGGCTGTTTACATATTTGCACTTGTTTACTCTGCCTTATCATATTGGCGTACACTACGTTAAAATAGCCTTCGTATTTTATTTCACGTCTTTTTTCGTAAGATCCATTCTTACACTGTCTCTTTGGTTAACCAGATGGATTTAAATATCATCCAATGATGCAAAGTGTTACACCTGTCACTGTCTGCTCATCTATCACGCTGTAATATCACTATTAGAAATTTTTAGGCATGTCAAAGTAATGACTGTTTAGGTATATAACGGAGTAAATATGAAAACCGATTCGAATAGAGTGGCTATGGGCAAAGTCTGCCTTATGTACTTTTTTTATAACTTTTTTTGGTCTCTGAGCTCAGGCTCACTATTTGCAGTGTGGCTGAACGATAGTGTTGGCATTGATGGCTCGCAAATTGGTGTGCTGTTTGGGTTGCAAACCGGTATTGCGGTTTTATTTAAGCCTGCCATGGGTTACATCATGGATAAATTAGGTCTTAAGAAACACTTACTTTATTTTATTGCTGTTCTAAGTGTGTTGATTGGTCCGTTCTATATCTATGTTTACGGGCCACTATTAAGTAATGAAGCCACGTTTGTGCCAGGGATCATTGTCGGTTCAATCTATTTAGGCATGTTATTCCAAGCAGGTAGTGGTGTCATAGCTTCTTATTCAGACCGATTTGCCCGTTGCCATAATAATGACTTTGGCTTAGTGAATGGTTTTGGTATTGCAGCTTGGGGTGCATCCGCTATTCTTGCTGGTTATCTTTATAACATTAATCCAGATCTTATCTTTGTTGCGTGTAGTATTGCCGCATTGCTTATGTTGTTCTTTGCCTTCTCATTGAGAGTCAGTCACTTGGATGAAGTGGATAATGAAGTATTGTCTGCTGAAAAAATCAGAAAAGAAGATGTTATTAAACTACTGAAAAACAAGAAGATGTGGGCGTTTATGACTTACGCTGGCACCATTTCGGTTGTTTTCTGGACGTCGATGACACAGTTTACTCGCTATTTTATTAGCTTCTTTCCAACGCAAGAAGAAGGTATTACGTTCAGTTCAAATATGGACGGGATTACCGCTATTTTCTTGTTCGCTGTCAGTGCTAGCGTGCCATTTATTATTAAGAAGATTGGAGCGAAAGGAAGCTTACTTCTCACTGCTGTTGGTATCACATCGTTCTTGTTGATGATAGGTTTTGCTGGTCTTGGCGAAAAGAATCTATACCTTGCTGTGGTAGCTAAACTATTATTTGGTATCGTTAACCCATTACTTATTGTGTCTGTTTTTGCTTATATTGCTGAACAGTTTGATAAAAAAGTCAACTCTTTCACTTACATGTTCGGATTTCAAGTGATTAATAACTTAATGACAGCGATTGCGGCACCAGTCATGGGCACAATGTACGATACATATGGTTTCCCAATGAGTTATATCTATTTTGGAGTATTTGCAGCCGCAGCGACGGTATTAGCGATGTTTACTCTTAGTTCACCAAAAAAAATAGCAGAACAAGAAAAAGAGCCTGTAGTAGCGTAAGATAATTTTCCGGAGTAATAATCAATGAAATTTTTATATATTGTTCGTGGCCCATTCGGTACTGGTAAAACGGAATTTGCCAACACGATTAGTAATAACGTCGTTTCTTGCTGGGATTACTATGCGAGCTATGGCAAAAATAAATATGATGAAAAGTTAAAAATTCATGCTGATGAATATTGTAGAGAATCAGTGTTACAGCTGATGAGAGATAATGTCGATAATATTGCCGTTACTAACTCTTTTTCCAAAAATAGTGATTTGGAGTATTTTTACCAAGCAGCTAAAAATCATGGTTATGAAGTGTTTAGCCTGTTCATGGATACAAAAGATTCAACAAAATATAAACGTGATGCACCAGAAGATGTAGTGTTGAAGCAAATTATTAACTTGAAGAATAATGTTGCTTTCCATCAAAACTTTTAGAGTCAGTAAATTATAAGAGTCAGTCAAATAGAGGGGTTCTTTCGAACCCCTATTTTTATTCGAGATAAAATATGTTATTTGGTAATGTAAACAATCTTGACCTACTTCCGTATGTCAAACCTGAGATTAAAACTTTGATAACAAGCGCGATAGAAGTCTCTAAGCACAATCCTTTAGGCAGGTATGAATTAGGAACAGAAGGCGTGTTTGTTGTCTTGGCAGAAGCTGAAACACAGGAAAAAAGTGCGCGTAAAGCAGAGATTCATAAATGTTACGCTGATATACAGATTGTTTTGGGAGGCAATGAAATAATTGGGTTTAGCAACCATTTGGAGACTAAATATAAAGATATTATGGAGTTGGAAAGTGATGTAATGTTTTTTGATACGGTCGAAAAAGAACAATTTGTATCGTTACAAAATGGGGATTTTGCTTTGTTTTACCCTAACCAAGTCCATCGTCCATTATGTGCAACTGAGCAGCCGATGCAAGTAAAGAAAGCGATTGTAAAAATACCAATTGATCTTTTAGGTTGGTGACGATGCGGTTAAGTCAAGGGTGTAGAATAGTAAGAGTTTACTAGATGAAGTTAATTTCAGGCCTTATTAGTATTTCAGTGAGTTTATGCCTAACGATTTCCGGTATACATCACCAAATAGTCGAATAGGATCGAGGCGAGATAAAAATAAGCTTCTATTTTTATCTCGCCTTTTTGGTTACTCATAATGGTTTCGTTTTGTATTGTGAGGAACGAAACTCACCTGTCTAAATGCTGAACGTAATTTGTTGAGCGATAAAGATGGTTTACTGAGCGTTGAAGACGGTTTGCTTAGCGTAGCATGATGTCTTCGTGACCATAGCCAGGGATGAAACCAAACAAGCCTCGGTTAACCACTTCTGATGGACGGTGAGTGATTACGCCGTTTCCTGCAGGCTCTTCGCTCCATGTCGTCATGATTGGGTCATGGGCGCCCATAACTGATGGACCGGTTTGACAATAAGCTGGTGTCTCAGACAATTGTACATAAGGCGTAATTCGAGTGAACACCGAGCCTGATTCGTTGGTTTGGTCGATGAGGTACTCGTGCATGTCAGCCATTGAAATTGGCACCACTTCCTCTTTTTCAACCTCTAAGCTTAAAAGTTCCATTGCTGAACGGGCCAGCATGGTTTCGACACTCCAGAATCCGCCTTTTTTCTCACGTTGAATAAGGGCTGAAATTGTACCGATTGCCGCTAAGAATCCTGTGCTGAAATCTAAGGTGAGCGCTCCAACAAGATGGTACTGGTCGCGGTCTTGCGATGCGATGTGCGTCATACCGGTACACGTTTGAGCTAATTGTTCCCAACCTTTGCGGTTACTCCAAGGGCCTGTTGGGCCATAAGCAGAGATCTGAGTGACGACGAGGTTCGGGTTAATTTCCATCAGAGTTTTTTTATCAAACCCTAATCTTTCTAGCGAGTTAGGACCATAGCCCCAAACTAATGCGTCGGCATCTTTCAATAATTCAGTGAACTTCTCTTTGTGTTGTTGCTGTTTCAAGTTGAGCTGTATTTGTTTTTTGCCGTAGCTTTGTTCAAAGATTACTGGGTACAGGAACGGAAACTCAGGGTTACGAATCGAGATAACGTCTGCGCCGTACTCGGCGAGTTGGCGAGTTGACCACGGGCCAGCCACCACGTGAGTGACATCAATGATTTTAAGCCCTTCAAGTGGGCGATGTTTCGCTTGAGTCAGTTTTTTATATTTTGCATCGCCTTGATGATCAATCAATACCAAAGGATGTTTCGCCATCGCTTGCCCTTGTGGGTGTGCTCGCCATTGTTCCGGTGTGTAAAGTGGAGCCATACATAGGCCTTGCTCTTCAAAATCGGCTTCAATAGTCGCCAGGTCAACCTTAGCAACTTGGTCACTTAAGCTTTGGTAGTTATTGGCTGAATCGAAGTAGTTTAAAATACCATCGCGTAAATGCGGATAAGCGCCATTCATACACAACCATTGGCCGTCTTTTGATTGTTGAATGCTGTTCACTGGTACTTCTATTTCGCCGCCTAGAATTATCGTACCGTTGAGGTAATGATAGGCAGGGTCATTTAAGCTCATGGTGGCATGGCGTCGGTCAACCGTTACGCTCTGTTTTGGTAAACCTCGTAGTTCGCCGATCTCTTCCAAGCTTGCGCCAAACGCGGCAATAACACCGGTGATGTAATCCGCCGTGGCAAGGTCTTCTTTTAGGTAAGTAGGCGTTTGGACTATATTTATGTCGGATGCTGGTGTCGATAGGTTAAGTGTATCGGCAATATGTTGATAAACTTTGTGTTGATTCGTATTCATAATGCTTCTCTTTAATTCTGACTTAATGGAGTGCTGCTCGTTATAAAGGCAGTACCGTCCGTTTAATTTTTTGTTGAGGCGTTTTGCTTGACTTAAGCGTTTAGTTTTGAGGTTTATGTTGTTCAAGCTCTGGCGGATAATCGACAACGTAGCGTTCAACGTGGTTATTCTCATCAAGCCATAGAATGTTCAATAACGAATCAAATGCGATGACATTATCGAGGTTTTGTTTTTCTGTGATTTTTGCACCACCGTTCATGATGATGGCGTTACCCACTTGGTAAACATCGTGAATAAAATGCTCAGTGATGAAGGGTTCATCGATCTTCTTGAAATACGCTTTCACATTGTCAAGACCAACGATTTTTTCTTGTCCAAATTGCATCACAATATCATCGCGTAATACTTCGAAGCCTGAGTTTTCAGAAAAATCTAATGCATCAATTGCCTGAAACAATTTTGGTAACCATGTTGGTGCTTCTATTTTTGTCATTTGTGTGTTCATGATATTTCCTCGATCTAAATTAATAAGTAACTGTTTAATTTCATTTGATTATTAAATGGAGTTAATGCTAATTAAATTAATGGTATGAATGTGGTGGTTAGAATTTGTAATTGAATTCAAACCCGCGAGTAGCATCCGAGTAGTTTTGCTCTGAATCCCATTTCTCATGGTATTGAACGTCTAGATTCGTGGTGATCTGATAGGTAAGTCGCAATTCGTTAGTGAATTGTGAATCCTTGCCTTTGTAGTAATGATTTGTGTATCCGGCCGCGCCACTAAGCGTGCTGCGCCATTCAGGGTTGTACATAAAATCTAAATTATCTAATAGAGCGACTTTCGCGTATGCGCCAACCTGACCGTATGTGCCTGGCAGTGTGTATCCAGTAACATGGTCGTCAACAGGGTAACCATATTCTTCTAAAGGCAGCTCGCCATTAAGGACAGTGAGCCCCACACCGGCATAAGGTAGAATTTCGAAGCGCTTGTATTGGTATTGCCATGTTACGTTAGCCGACAAGTCTAGCTTTTCAGACGCGACATCGTATTCAGTGTCAAAGTAGGTACCAAAATGTGAAGCGTTGTCGGTATTGAAGTAACGAGCTCGTACGCTATCAATGGAATTATCACGGTCACTTGAGCCTGCCCAGCCTAGGCTGTCTCCTGCAATACCTTTTATTTCAACAATGCCCTTAGTTTGACTTGCTTCTGATTGATCATCGAACTGCACCTTTACGCTTGCGCCGTAGTTATCAAAACCGATGCCTGCAGAAACAGAAGAAGTGTCAGTATTGTCAGCGGCTAGGGCGCTGGTTGACGCTAGTGATGCAATAAGAATGGCGGTTGTTGTGGTATTGAGTCTCATGTGGCTCTCTCTTTCAAATTAAAGTTGGGCGCAGTGCCGTGTTGATGAGGGAGAGTATATTCATGACCTTGTTTTCGATAAATATCTTGAATTCCACTTCACAATTGCATATGTGCAAGAGTAAACGTGTGGTGAGTGATGGCGTTAAAAAGAAATTGAAAATGAGGGTGTTCGTATGTGAGAGGATATAAAGCGATATTCTTTTCGCCTCGTTATTACGTTGCACCACCATTAATCAATAATGCTTAGAAATAGCGCCCAGTGAATAGGGGAATGAGCGACGCATACTCATCGCTGATTACTATTCAGGGCTTACCGGCTGACAAGCATTGGGAAACGCAAATAGGAGGAGGTCAGAGAAATGAAAGAGGAGCGACTTATTGAAACCATCATCAGATTCAAACGCTTACATAAGTAAACGTTGGAATCTGTAGACAGTTCGTGAGTAGGGAGCTCATAAGAGAAAAGAAATAGCACGGAAAACATGTGCAAGATTAATACTTGACTGTTTTACTCTGGTATTGTGAGCCCATTATCAATACCAATTTGGAATGAAACATGACGCTATCAATTAAAAAAATTTTTCAAAATAAAGAAACGAAATCGACTGAACCTAAGCAAGTTAAATCGAGTGAAGAATCAAAAGAAAACAACAGTATAGAGAAAAAACTTAAGCATGATACACCTACTGGTTGTTGTGGTTCATGTTCGTAAAAATATCGATGAATACCAGCCTTGGTAAGCTTCTAGGGTTGGTAATTAATCAAGGAATCAAGCAAATAACCATCGGTCGTTAGCGCCAACAATCCCCTAGCAATACCTATATTTATTACTCCTGTCGTCACCTCGTTTTTCGGTTGTCATTCTGTGACAAATTTTAATACCTAAATGAGAGCTTTGAATTGCCTATAACCTATATAGCGTGAATCATAATAAAGGGCTGTGCCATTCTGGCTAATGATCTTATCCGTACTTAAGAATAAATAATAAAGACAAACCCTTACAGATGTAGCTCTATTACCTTGATAATGTATTTATCGATATAAACGGTTCTTGAAGCGATGAATACAACGCTTTACTAGGGACAGTCATAAAATCGTGTGTATGGTTTTTTTGTCATGGCAGATGAAAGGAAGAAAGGGTTTCAAATGAAAAAAATACTACTGGTTGCGGTACTTTCGAGTGTTGTTACCGCGTGTGCCGCTGATAAGCATTTTGAATATGAAGGGGTGGAATATGTCTATAAGGACAAGACATTATTCGTTAGTGATGATGACAATGATGCTTTGGTCCAGTGCTCACTAATGATGACTGACAGTGATTGCAATAAAGTGTTCGAATCCTATCAAGCGAATCGTCATAACAATGTGGTCTCAGTCTGCTCGGAGTCCTTAGAGGGTGACCGACCGTTAACCTTTTCTGCTCATGGTGATGTCGCACAGCTTAATGGCGTAATTTGTGATGGTTCATTAGGTGCCTTTGAGCAGTTTATTAAATATAACCAACAGATTAACACTCTAGATTTCGTCGATTTACCAGGTTCTATTGATGATGAAACCAATTTAAAGCTCGCGTATTTGATACGCAAGCTCGGTTTAAATACGTCCATTGGCTCCAATGGTCACATCGCATCGGGTGGGACGGATTTATTCTTATCTGGGGTTAAGCGACGCATCGAGGTTGGTGCTAAAATTGGTGTGCATTCATGGGCCGATGGTGAGGGTGTGTCAGGTGGTGAGCTATCTAAAACGGACCGAGAACATACGCCATATATTACTTATTACAAAGAGATGGGATTACCTGACCCTGCAGGGTTTTACTTTTTTACACTAGAGGCAGCGCCGCCAAATGGGATGCATTACTTAACAAAAAGTGAGTTAGATGCGTTTGGCTTTGAAAGTGACTAGGTAATCTTTGTCTATATCTCTTTGTCTATATCTCTTTGTCTATATCTCTTTGTCTATATAGCTATGTCCCCAGTTAATTACGTGTTTTTGACGGGTAATATAACTGGGGAATGCTTAAAGCTAAGCCATAAGCCATAAGCCA
>NZ_MCUW01000010.1:331182-345449 GCF_002873335.1 Vibrio sp. 10N.286.49.B1
CCATAAGCCATAAGCCATAAGGTTAAGGCTTCTGTTTAGAAAGTTCGAAATGTGTAACCTTGTGAACTATTAAGATCACGCGACTTCACCCGCGCCCTTTATCGATTGCTCACTGTTTTCCACCAATATTGCCGTGGCCGTTTGTTTTAACTGCAGCCACTCCTGATCGTCTACCGTTATGCCGTTGTGCCAGGCATTGTGTTGCGCTTGAGACAGTTCGTTGGCGTCGATATGAACGCTGTAGCCGTCTGATAACGCCTGCACATCAAAATCTTGCACTGATAATTCGATGGTCATGCTGTGACAATCGAGCAGATCGGTGGCTAATACATCGGATAAAAACAATTCTGGGGCAACGCACCCTCGATTGAGGATGTACATGGTATGTTTAGGACTGCTGCCATTGGTCCACTTGGCCGAACACGCGATCCCTTTTGCGGCTAGTTTGACTAGTTCGCTGTAGGCCAGCCAGCGGTTGTGGCAGTGCGTTAGCTCTATTTTCATGGTTTTCGAGCCAATCATTTTCTCAATCGCGTAGTCTATGATGACGGGAAGGTGGCAGGCTACGCTGCAGCGGTGCAAGTCTGCGGTGATGAGTCCTTGTGCAGTCAGCATGATATCCGCGGGGCAATCTTGGTCATGATCAATATAGGCGCTCGCATTATTGAAGTGGCGGACACCATGTAATCCCACCATCTGTAAATCTGCGACCATGTTAGCGATGACGTCAGCCTCTCCACATGAGCGGCGCATACCGAGAAACGCCTTGTTGACGGCGGCGACAAGTTCATTGTGAGAGACGATCATAGCGCATTTCCTCCTTGTATCGATCCGTTGTCTTGCTGTTGCTCAGGGCTTGGCAGTAACGGAAATATCCAGTCATCTTGATAGGTTTGATTGTGAATTTCGTCGAGCAGTGGGGCGCCTTGAAAAAAGGTGACGCGCACCCAACGGTCTGAGCGAGGATCAAACTTAGTCGCGCCAAACACAGCAAGTTTGCAGCGCAGCAAGTGCATGGGAAGTGCATCTCGATGTAAGACATTCATTTGAATATCACCCATCTGTTTATGACCCAATGTCCAAACGCGTCGTGCAATGGCTCTGTGTTGGGGGTGAAGCACCAGAAACTCCGCTAAGGACAGGTCTGGTTGATGGTCACATAAGGCGTGATAAAGGTGATTAACCTGACGGGCAATATCGAGAGGGAGCTCCTTCTTTTCCCCATTTTCTACGCCACGAATGCCTAACCTTGGCTCTTCTTTGTCTTGTGAACGATACCAAAACCAGTATTGATTTTCTGGCTGACTGAAATCAACGTTAATGGCCCATTGATAGGAGGTATTGAGTACCGCTAATAGGTCCTGCACTTTTTTCCCACTTGGCAGAAACAAGGTTTCGTCGCTATTCATTTTATCTTGATAGACATCGACAAGATCAGGGTACATCTCCATCAAACATGACAAAACCACTTCTTCCGCCTCTAGTGCTATTTGCGGTGCCTGTTTGAGCAGCTCTGCCCATGTTGTTTGATGGTCAACCCACGCATTGAGGTGACGATCAAATTGTTTGAGGTGTTCAATAGCTTCACTATTGTATTGGCGCTGTGTGTCATTGATGGTCACTACTTGCTGTAGGTGCAATGTTGCTTTGGCTATTAGCGGTTGTAACCTAGCTAGCTTTTCTTTACTGGTTAGGCTTTGTAAAACCTCAGCCAAGGCCTGTTCACGAGTGGTCATCCAACGGTCAACAATGGTTGGGTGGTTTATCAAGTAGGGGGCCATCCCGAGACCTGTTGCATTACCGACGCCTAGGTAGCGTTGCAGCTCTCGATGCAAGGTAGCAGATCGGGGTCCACCCAGCTGGTTAGCGAGGTAATTAACCCAGTCCAAACTAAATTCACGAAGCAGGTACACCGCACACATTTGAGCACTGAACGATTGACTAAAATCCGCGTTTTGTTCAAGCAATTTAAAATCGGCAATACCAAATTTACCGTTGCCATATACTGCGGTAGTCCTAAGAATATAACCTACTTCTGCTAATTCTTGCGGGCAGGGCTGATTCCCTTGAGCCAAATGACTCACGATGTGATCGAACACGCGAACACTTTTGTTAGCACGAGCCAATACCAGAACGTTGTTGGGATTTCGACCGGCTTCTTGTAAAGGGATATTTGCGCGAAGCTGCTCAAGTAAGTGAACGTCAACGTCACCTGAAATAAGTGCAAAAGTCACATCCCAGCGTTCGGCAATGACGCGATCGTTGCGATCTTCATCGGCAATCTCATCGCAAAAAACGACCAAGTGATAGCAATGATTAGGCGTTGTCAGTTTATAGATGACGTGACCAAAGCCTTGAGGCGAAAGTTGCCAATCGTGTTTGGATACTTTCCATTGTTGCTGAGCCATTTTTCGAATCATAGTGCGAACGAAGCTGATTCGATTTTGGTGCATTGCACCCAATCTTTCTGGCGCCATGACGATGTTAGCCGAGCGAGCGGTGTGTAGGGTAGTCGTGTAAGTTGAAGGATGTGCATCCATTTTGCTCACCACCATTTTAATTATAGTATTGGTTGATGTTCGTGTTAGGGCGAGTGACCTCGCCCTACCTATGTTTCAAGTGCATGTTTCAAGTGCGTGTTTCAAGCGCATGTTTCGCGTCTCAAATGTATATTCATTTGTTTGACGGTTTGCTTTTTTGCGTGCTGGTGTTACAAGCCTTGTTCCTTGGCGAGCTTCATCGCAATCTGTGGCGCATTCCATAGGGACGGCAACAGAATTAATGAAACGGGGACCGCTGTGATAACAATGAATGATTGCAACGCGGAGATGCCGCCGGAACCAAGGGAAATCAGAATTAACGCTGTCACCCCCATCATCACCCCCCAAAATGTTCGTATGACGGCATTAGGTTCGGTTTCACCACTGATCACCACGCTGATGGTGTAGGTCATCGAGTCACCGGTCGTCACAATAAAGATCGTAGTGAGAATCAAGAATAAGATAGATGTCAGCATCGGAAACGGCAGCTGCTGCGTCATGGCAAGGAGCGCCCCAGGTAAGTTGAATCCTTCAAACGCTTTACTGACACTACCTGGGTCGGCAATCTCAAATGCCAATCCAGAGCCACCTACGATGGTGAACCAAAAACAGGTGACAAGCGGTGCGACGATGCTGATGATCGAGACCAGCTGGCGAATGCTTCGACCTCGAGAGATACGAGCAATGAAGATCGCCATCATAGGGCCATATCCTAGGAACCAACCCCAGAAGAACACGGTCCACCAACTGAGCCACCCTTCATCACCACGATAGGTTGCCATTGGTAAGAAGTTGTCGAGCATGCTGCCCACACCTTGAATGTAGCCGTTTATGATGAAATCTGTAGGGCCGAAAATCAGAATGTAGATCATCAGGGCAACGGCGAGAATCACGTTATAGCGACTGAGCATTTGCATGCCGCGATTCAGACCACTTAACGCGGACAAGGTATATAAAACAATGGCAAAACTGACAATAATAAGCTGGGTAGTGAAGCCATCGGGAATGTCAAACAGAGCATTGAGTGCGTAACTGATCTGCAAGCCTAAGAAACCGATGGGACCAATCGTTCCTGCTGCGACTGCGATGATGCAGCAAGCATCAATCAACGCACCAGTGTGGCCCTTTAGCGCGCGTTCACCCAAAACAGGGTAAAGCAGAATACGAGGTTTAAGCGGCAGCCCTTTATCGTAATGAAGGTGCATCACAACAATTGAGGTTAAGCTACCCACGATTGCCCAAGCTAAGAATCCCCAATGCATAAAGGATTGCGATAGTGCATTCACTGCGCCTTGGTAAGTACTTTCTTGCGCGCCATACAAAGGAGGAGGGCTGACATAGTGGGCGATAGGCTCTGCCGCCGCCCAAAATACGCCGCCACCGGCGAGTAAGGTACAGAATATGATGGCGACCCAACGAAAGGTGTCCATCTCTGGTGTGGTGACGCCGCCAAGAATGACTTTGCCTGTTCGCCCTGCGGCAAGCGCAAGACCAATAAGAAAAGTCAGAAGTAGCAAGAGTTGCCAGTAAGGGCCAAAGACATTAACGGACCACGCGAATCCGGTGTTAACCATTGTCGATAGCAGCTCTGCATCGTACAAGGCCAGTGCGACAAATAGCCCGATGAATCCACCGCTGTACCAAAACGCTGGATTGCTTAACCCGAGGTTTTCGTATGTGCTTCCTATGCTGCTATCGGTCTTTGATGGACCGCCTGACACACTGGCAGAAGACATTTCTGCGGGCTGCAACTTTGAAGCTTTGATCGTTGAAGCTTTCACGTTGTTGGTTAGATTTGACATACTCTGACTCCAGAGGTTTCTTTGCAATGACCGAGATGGCTCACGACAAGAGTTGTATTTAACACCAGCTCTATTGTTTTTGTATTGAGCGGGCTGTTCCATGTTTGGGCTACGGCTTTACGAAATAGGCTCTAATCCTTGTTGTAAGAAGTTGAACCAATTCTCACCCAGTATTTTTCCTGCCTCAGACTCATTGAATCCATGGCGTATTAATCCGTTGTAAATGTTTTCCATGCCTGCGCTGCCACAAAACCAAGGCAGGGCGTCAGGCCATCCTGAGTTACTCGCCGACCCTTCGCCATAGTCCATGGCTTTGGACCAACGCCCGTTTCGCATCCACTCTAAGACTTCTTGCGGTTGGTTTAAGCACAGGTCACTGCCTATTCCTAGATGCTCGATTCCGACCATGTCGGCCGTAGAGGCCACCATGTGGCAGAAATCATCCAGTGAACATTGGCTGCCATTAGGCAGGTGAAAAGGGTATAAACTGAACCCAATCAAACCGCCACGCGCGGTGAGTGCTTTGATGACATCGTTGGATTTGTTGCGAAGCGCATCGAAAGCAAACGTTGGGTTAGCGTGGCTAATACAAATTGGTCGAGAAGAGAGGTCAATCGCTTCTAGTGTTGAACGCTCGGCGCTATGCGACATATCAACGATCATGCCGACACGATTCATTTCTTCGATAGCTTGTTTACCAAAGCGTGTCACACCACTGTCGTGACTCTCATAGCAGCCCGTCGCCAATAGGCTTTGGTTGTTGTAAGTCAGCTGCATAATAAGTAAGCCTTGCTGACGCATGACTTCGATTAGGCCGATTTCATCTTCAATTGGGGAGCAATTTTGTGCACCGAAGAAGATGCCCACTTTTCCTTGTGCTTTTGCCAACTCGATATCGGCCATTGAATGCACCGGCATGATGAGATCAGAATTTTGCTCAAATCGTAAATTCCATTCAGCAAAGCGAGTCAATGTTTCACGGGCATTTTCGTGATAGACCATGGTGGCGTGAACCGCTGTGATACCACTGCTTTGCAGCGTTTGAAAATACTCACGATCCCAATTGCAGTACTGCAATCCATCAATAACAATCCTTTGTTGGTACATAGCCATTCCTCACTCTCACTGATTCATCGTCGATTTTCTGTCGTGGTTTTTTCTTAGCGCCAGTTTTTCTTATAGTCTCTTAGCACTCATTTTTATTGGTGTGTTAATAGCGGCGCACCAAGAGGTAAGAGCCTTGTCTAACAAGGCTCTGTACGTAGAACCCTAGTAAGGGCGTTGATAGGCGGTTTTGACGACGGTATAGAACTCTTTGGCGTATTGGCCTTGTTCACGCGGCCCAAAACTGGATTCTTTTCGACCACCAAATGGGACGTGATAATCGGTACCTGCGGTTGGCAAGTTCACCATGACACAGCCGGTTTGAGCTTGTTGCTTGAACAATGCACTGCTGCGTAGGCTTTGTGTGATAATGCCGCCAGTAAGGCCGAAGCGAGTATCATTTGTCGTCGCAATGGCTTCATCGAGATCGGCTACTCTTATCACACTTGCCATTGGGGCGAAGACCTCTTCTTGGTTGACTTCCCAGCTATTTTTAGTGTTTAAGAACAAGGTGGGAGACATGTAGTGCCCTTCATGTTCTAGATTTAAACGCTCCCCGCCAAAGGCCAGTTCAGCGCCGCAGTCACGTGCTTTGTCAATCCAAGAGAAGTTAGCGTCTAATTGGTTGCCGTCTACGACAGGTCCCATGAATATGCCTTCTTGAAGGGCGTGGCCGACTTTGAGTTCGCCCATTCGTTTAATGAGCGCTTCGACATAGGCGTCGTGGATACCATCCATGACCACTAAGCGTGATGAGGCCGTACATTTTTGACCTGCACCAGAGAATGACCCTGCGATGGTGGCTTCTACTGCAATCTGAATATCAGCATCATCGGCAATGACAAGCGCATTCTTACTGCCCATCTCTAGTTGACAACGGACAAAGTTTGGCGCGGTGGCCGCCGCTACCTTGCGACCGGTATCTACTGAGCCAGTGAAACTCACGCCGTTGATATGTGGTGAGTTAATGAGGGTATTACCGACTTGAGAGCCACTGCCCAAGACTAGATTAAAGGTGCCCGCAGGTATACCTTGGCGGTGGATGATCTCTGTCAACGCTACTGCGCTCGCAGGGGTGAGGTTCGCCGGTTTCCAAATGACACTGTTACCAAAGGCAAGGGCTGGTGCAATCTTCCAAGCCGCCGTCGCAGTAGGGAAGTTCCAAGGTGAAATAATTGCGATAACGCCGACGGCTTCACGCGTGACTTCGACAGAAACGCCCGGGCGGACTGAATCGGCGCTGTCGCCAATTTGTCTGAGCACTTCGGCTGCAAAATATTGAAAGAATTGGCCCGCACGATAGATCTCGCCACGACCTTCCATGAAGGGCTTACCTTCTTCTTTTGAAAGTAGCGTACCGAGCTCATCGCAACGAGCAATTAACTCGTCGCCAATCGCTTGCAATACGGCTTGCTTACGTTCAATAGGTGTTTTTTCCCATTCTGGTTGCGCTTGTTTTGCCGCAGAAATGGCTTGCTCAACCTGTGCTTCGCTGGCTTGAGCAAACTGCCCCAAGTTTTCAGTAATATCCGATGGGTTAATATTGGCGACGGTGCTGATCCCTGACTGCCATTCTCCAGCAATGTAGAGTGCGTTTTCTGTAGGAAGCGTATGTTGAGTCATCATGGAGTCCTTATCACGAGTTGGTTGCCTATGAGTCTGGCAACGATCGTTAATGTTGAAAGTAATGAAGAAAAGCCGCCATAAACATCAATAGTGGAGTGCGACTTACCTTATAAATAGTGTCTTAAAAGAATTCGAACCATAAAGGGCTCGAGTGCTAGCCTTCAGAGACAGCGGCGTAAACCACAAACTCAACCAGCATTTCTTCTCGTGCTAGCCCAGCCACAACAATGGCGGCTCGGTTCGGGTATGGCGCGGTAAATTGCTCTGCATAGACAGCATTAACCGTTTTTAGGTAGTCGCGGTCAGTAACATAAATAAGTACCTGCAAAACAGAATCTAAGGATTCGCCTGCGCACTCTAAAGTATGTGCGAGATTGGCAAAGGTTTGGCGAGTTTGTGCTTCGATACCACCTTCGACAACCGCGCCTGTTGCATCAATTGGGATCTGAGCAGTATAGAGAGTGCCGTTGTTGACTACTGCCCATTCTAGGGGGGCTTTTGAGGCAAAAAGTGCAGTTTTTACAGGCTGTTTCTTTGTTTGAATGTCCACGTATAAATCCTACTTTGTAACGGCTATGTTTCAAGATGGTTAAATACTGCCCTTTGATATATGATAAATCTAACGGTAAATATCGTGCATTTGATAATAAAAACTTATCACCATGCGCTGAGCAAGGTGAATAAAGGGCTGATGAGGAACTGACCCCATGCGTATTAAGCTCCAACAATTGAGACATTTTGTGATGGTGGTCGAAGAAGGCGGGTTTAGAGCCGCTTCTCATCGAGCGAATCGTTCGCAAGCTGGGCTGTCGACATCGATAAAAGAATTGGAGAAAATTTTAGGGCAGCCTTTGTTTGAATCCGGTAATAAATCGACCCTAACTCCATTCGGTGAAATCTGCTTACCTAAGATACGTAAATTTCTTAATGTCTATAGTGCGTTGGACAATGATCTCCGCGCCGCCGCCGCTGGTCAGCAAGGAAGAGTAAGAATTGCCAGCGTCCCTTCGGTGGCTGCTAAATTAATCCCCAGCGTGCTGGGGGCATTTTGTGAGCAGTATCCTCACGTCGAAGTCAGTTTAATTGATGATAACGCGGCGGGCGTGGAGGCGAGGTTATTATCTGGCGAAGTCGATCTCGCCCTTGGCAACGCTTCGAATCTGGAGCAAGAGTCGATTGATTTTACGCCTTTGATTTCAGACCAAATAGGGGTCGTCTGTCTAAAAGACAATCCTCTCGCCGCTAACCCAGAGGGTATTGAGTGGCAGACATTGCTAGAACAACCTTTCATCCGTAATGGGACGTGTACGTTGTTAGATGCCACGCCGGCAAGAGCGCTGAGTGAACAAGCGCTGTATTCCGTTGAAAATATCACCTCTTTGTTTTCTGTCTTAGAGTTGGGGATTGGGGTCACAACGTTACCGAAATTGGCCTTTCCCACCAACGAAACTCGATTGATCTGGATTCCATTGATTGACCCGCCGCTTAAGCGTCAAATTGGCATTTTTCGTTTGGCTGACCGGACGATTTCTCCTCAAGCTCAAGCATTTTATGATTTGTGCGTACAATATCTGAACTACCAACCTGAAGAGGATCACCCTAAGCATGGCAGTGGCTAAACATGACAATATCTAAACTACAATGATTAAAAATCATGCAAGCTATCACTTAACGTGATTTTTAATCAACGCTTGAGGGCGTTATAGTGTCTCCAACGCAATGAAGCATACGCAAATAAACACGATGAAGAACCAAGAGCCATCGATGTCGTTGACCGTTCGCGCTTGTGGTTAAGGCAGGCCTTTATCGCTAGGTTATTTTTCATAAGTAAGACAGGTGAGCACTTAAAGGAGACACAAGATGAAGATGAGCATTGTGAAAGTAGAAGCGCAATATGATGCGAAGTTATGTGATGTGATTAAATCGGTTGGATTGGAATATGGCGCGGTAGGGGAAGGGTTTGGTCCCTCTGACCCCGAGGTTGAATGTATGAGTCAACATTACACTCAGCACAATCGCAGCCTGTATTTGGTCGCATTGTTGGACGGAAAAGTGGTGGGGGGATGCGGCCTTGCTCCATTTGGCGTTGATGATAATACATGTGAGTTAAAGAAGTTGTTCTTGTTAAAAGAAACCCGCGGTTTAGGATTAGGAAAACGTTTAGCTAATGCGTGTTTAGAGTATGCACAACAGGCGGGCTTTAAGCGCTGCTATTTAGATACCTTATCAAACATGACGTCTGCCGTTCGACTGTATGAGAATTTGGGTTTTGAACATTTACCCCAACCGTTAGAAGGCACGCTCCACAATGGCTGTGATGTATGGATGTTAAAGTCATTGTAAGGCGCGAGTCTGCCACGCGGGAGAGATAATGAATAACTATAAGTTGTTGCGGCCTTTATTGGTCTTACTGGAAACGCGAAGCCTCACGTTGGCGGCAAGCCGATTAAACGTGACACAATCGGCAATGAGTCGAACGTTATCTCAGATTCGTACGGCTTTTAACGACCCGATATTGATTCGTGAAGGTAAGCAGTTTGTTATTAGTGCCAAAGGTGAGCGATTACTCGAGCAGCTACCAATGCTGCTTAAAAGTATTGATGATCTTTATCATCCTTCTGAGTTTGTCCCAAGTGATTGCTCACGAAGGTTTTCGCTGGCTTACACGGGGTTTTTCTCTGAATCGATTGTCCCCCTTATCTGTAGTACGATCATGGATAGTGCCCCTGAAGCGAGTTTTCATAGTGAGTTATGGCAAACTCAAAATCTGACCATGTTGCATGAAGGTGACGTTGATATATTGGCGACCACGCTCGATCAATTTCCTGAAAACGTGCATGGCAAGAAATTGATTGAGGATGATTATGTGGTCATCATGTCGAAGGACCATCCGTTGGCTCATGCTGATCTCACACAAGACATCTACTTTTTGGCAAAGCATGTATTGGTTCATGGGATGAAAGAAATGAGGCAATACGTGAGTGAGCAGTTTGACCTGCATGAGCAAGAACGACGCGTACTCGCCAAAACACCATCGTTCTTATCGGCGTGTGAATTGGTGGTGCAATCACAAGCCTTTGCTACTGCGCCACTTCATATTGCAGGCTCGCTTGCTCAATCACATTCCATTGTTGTTAAGACGTTGCCACTACCGCAACCAAAACATCACTACTATTTACTCTGGCACAGCAAATATCAAAGCGACCCTGCGCATCGATGGTTCAGAGACCAATGTTTTATGTTATTGCAGCAGCACTTAAAGCAAACACAACAACTCGGGAAAGAGTTAATCAAGCTCGATTAAGAATGATGACTGAATAGATTGAGCATGGCTTAGATTCCTTTGGGTTGGACGGATGAAATCTAGGTTGCTTGATTTGGATGAGAGCCACCTCACAGTTGGTGGCCGAAAGAAATGCCACGTAATGATAGCTGCTTTCCAAAAATAAACATCAACAGCAACCATCAACCACATTGTCATATACCGCTGGTATTATTTGGTCACGATGAGTTTCAAATGAAGTGACTAACATGACGTGGTTGACATATCGAGCCCTTAATAGCGTTCCAAATGATAAGGTTCTTTACACTTTAGTATCGGTACTGGCGATCCTTTTTGTCATCGTGGTTGGTTTCTTTGGGATTGAAGAGAGACTGTGTGAGTACTTCCTACTTTAAGTCGATACAAAGGCTTGTGATGCGATGGCGAAACAATGGTACGCGGCAGATGAAATGACCTTGATAGGGCTTGGCGTGATGCTAAATTAGCATTTGATTACAAGCGTATCTGACACAGCGGTAGTCGTCCAAAGTCCTCGCTAATCTTCCCCAAAAGGCAGCATCTACTTGCTAGCTAACGCCCAGCACTTTTAACTTTTTCTTATCGCGTTCTAATTTGCGTCTTCGCGGTTCAATCACTCCTTGTTAGCTCCTGCAGTGTACCAGCTTGAGACCGCACCAAAGGGATGCTTGTTTTCCAACATGGTGCCTCTTATCGATCATTATGGTGCAGTGTCTCTTGTTAGCACCGTTATTATTCTATCCGTATCGAGATTCAGCCCTTTACACGCAAGGCCGTTATTTTATTTATGAACAGGTATAAAAATTGCTATGTAATCAATAAAATAGAATCAAAAGGATTTGAGATGGATCTGACTCATTCAGAAAAGCATTGGTTACCGTGGTTTGGACAAGCCGGAAAAATAGCAATGAAGGCATCGTGTTTTGCGAACCGGAATCGAATTGGTGAATTAGAAAAGACGTTTGAAAGTATTGCCGAGACACGGGTAAAGCTTCTTACTACGTGGGCGAAGAATCAATGGCGTTTTCTCGAGGATGCGGCTTTTTATCTGTCTTCCAAACCAGACAATGAATATTCAGAAGCGTTGGGGTTATTGCTGGAACGTGGTCGAGACTTTTCCGAGCTTTTTATTGTTGATGCGGCAGATAGTGTTAGTCACTCAACGTATCGAGCACATATAAATACCCGCGTTACCGAAAGAAAAGCGCTGGAATTAGGTCGACAAAAAAACTTTTTACATGGTCCATATGTGGACGCCTTAACACTGAAGATAGGTCCCTCATCGTCTAAGTTTCATGACGCGGTTACGCTCATGTTCTACCAGCCTTTACGGACCAATGATGGTGAACAGCGTATATTATGTGGCCGAGTACCGAACGATGTGCTTGGTGACATAATCCAACGTGAAGCCGGGCATATTTACAGTGAATCGGGTGATAATTATCTTTTTATGGTTGATGCCAAATTCGATGCCTCTATTCCTCAGGGCACGGCACTTTCTCGTTCACGATTTGAAGATAATACCTTTTCCCACGGAGAGAACCTGAAACAAGGCATTTCGACGGACTGGGGGACAGTGAAAATCAAGCACCATACTGAATTCGAAGTCATGTTTAATGACCCCGCAACCAACCAGCTTCATCCTGGGGTGAGAGAAACGATTCGGCATGGTAGTAATGTGTATGTGGCGTATCCGGGGTATTCCGATTACCGACACATCCCGGTGATAGGAAAAGGCGTGACGTTTACGCTACCGGGCTCTCCCGATAGGTGGGGAATGATGTGTGAGTCTGATTTGGAAGAAGTGCATCGACACCGTTCTCTTTCCAGACGACTAACGTCTCGGTTCTTTATGTCGGCATTTCTTGTCACTTCGCTGCCTTTAATACTTCAACACTTCTTGTCTTGGTCTGCAGCACTGAGTGCCGGTGTTTCTTTGGTGTTTGCAATGTTGATGACAGTATTGTTTCAACAGTTGACAGCCAAACCATTGGCAAGAAGCTTAGAGCAGATGACCGGTGTGATGAAGGTATTGGCGGAAGGAGATGGTAACTTAACGCAACGGCTTGATGCGACAAAATTTAAATCGGATGAGACCGGAGATCTAGGGCGTTGGACCAACAGTTTCATTGATAATCTTGAGACCGTGGTATCGGAGCTCGTTTATGCCAGTCGCGAGGTGAATAAGGTCTCCGAGTCGATGTTTCGTTGCAGTCAGCGATTGTCTAATTCAAGTGATGAAACGGCACATTCTATTGCTCAACTACTCGATTTATCGGGTAAACAAGGGCATGAAATACAATCTGCTAATGATAATGCGCACGAAATGCACGGTCTGATGCAAGACTCGGTTGAACATGCGCAAAATGAATATGAGAAAGCCAGAGACAACGCCGAGTCCATTAAATCGATAGTCCAATCGTCGGCGATTAGTGTGAACGATGTGAATACTGAAATGGAAAAGATTGGCGATATCGTCACCCTTATTACGGATATTACGGCACAAACCAATTTACTGGCGTTAAATGCGGCGATTGAGGCAGCGCGAGCGGGAGAGCATGGTCGAGGGTTTTCTGTTGTGGCGGATGAGGTTCGAGTGTTAGCGAACAGAACCGCCCATGCGGCGCAAGATATTGGGCAGTTGATGGATAAGTTACGTCAGCAGTCAGAAAAAGCCGTAGGAACGATGCGACAAGGCATATCGAATGTAGAGAGTCGCTCCCAAATTGTTGACGCTTCCCAAAAAAATGATCACCTTCAGAGCTCTGTGAACTCACTCTTTGAAGTGATTACGGATCTGGCCAGCATGAGTGCGAGTAATGCGACAACCGCTGAAAAAGCCGCTCACTCGACAGACTCACTTCAGGGGCAATCACAACAATTGGCACGCCGTACCGCATTAATGCAAAATGCGATCTCAAGGCTCGACCAGCTTGTAGGGCGCTTCGAAGTGTCATAATTGCTTACAGAAGTTCATGTTTCTGTCATATTTAACGATTATTTTAAGTGGCGTAGTGAAGGAGTACTATGTCATTTAAAATTAGAAAACAATTTGCCTTACTCTCAGTGTTTGTGGCGTTAATGGCGATCTATGTTTATATAGCAGTGCCAAAAATCAGTGTTTCAGATGCCCCTATTTTTTCACAAGCTCGGTGTTCGGTTGATGAAGCGCAAGGGAGTGCGTCATTTAGAATCTATATTCCTACCGATTGGAACGCCCAGCAACTGGCGGATGATTTCTGTAATAGGCTATTAAAAAATAGCCAATATAGTCATGTTGTTGTGTCTTGGAAACCACGTCAACAATTGTCTGCTGATGAGATGTTGGGTCAGCAATATGAGCTTATCATGACGCGGCATCGGGAATTCAATGGGCTCGTCCCCGATTATATTACCCTGTATCGAGAAATCGTCTCGTACCCCAAATATTCAGTGTACTTTTATGGACAAATGACCATAGCGGCTTTGTCCAGCAGCGTTTTTTACAAGCGCACAATAGGATTATTACGTGATAACAAAAGTCAGTCTGGACACCTTATTCCCCTTATCACGTTAAAGCAGCTCGGTGTCACTTTTGACCAAGAGCACATACGTTGGTTTAGCAACAGAGAGCAAATGCTTCGTGCTTTTGAGCAGCAAGAGGTCGACTTTATTCCTGGTTTGGGGATAGAGCCACAACTTTCAAAGTGGCCAGAGAACAAGCGAGTACTATTAAAAACGATGCCCTCGTTGGGCTAATGCCGATCAGTTAAAGCCAAAGTGATCGGTTGAAGGATCCTTCAGAGCTGTCAAAATCCAAGTGTATTTAATGCACTTGGATTTTTTTATGGATGTTTCTCAAGCTCTAAACATAATTAATGATTGGAAACCTAGCAGCGTTGAGACTTTGTCTGA
>NZ_MCUW01000011.1 GCF_002873335.1 Vibrio sp. 10N.286.49.B1
AGCTTGGAATAACTCCTATCATGGGAAATATGGGCATTTACTATTAAATACTGATGGCACTTGGCATTACGATGTCACCGTAGGCAGTGTTGATTGGGTTGGTAATCGTAAAACAACAGTCGGTACCACCATAGATAAACTCGGCGAAGGGCAGACACTCACCGATACAATAACCATTCAATCTAAAGACGGCACAACTCACGATATAGTCATTACTATTCATGGTAGCAATGACCGCCCGTACTGTCGTAGTGAAGTGCAACTTAATAGTGGCAAAGAGGACACGGCTGTCACCCTTACAGCTCAAGACCTTCTTGGAAATACCGTTGATGTTGATCACAATGATATTGGAAAATTAACCATTGAAAATATCCATCCAACCCATGGCTCTATTACAGATAATCACGATGGCACCTACACATTTACTCCCACAAAAAACTACAATGGTCCTGTTCATTTTAGTTATGATGTTCACGATGGTCACGGTGGTGTAACCTCAACAGGTGCAAATATGACATTACAGGGGGTTGGTGATGCCGCTGTAATTTCTGGTAATGATGCAAGTGGTGTCACCGAAGACCGGTCACCAGCAACAACAGGGCAACTCCAAGTTACAGATGTAGACAGTGGTGAGGCTCACTTCGTTGCAACGAGCGGTGCTACGCGACTTGGGACATATAGTATTGATTCGAATGGCCAATGGCGTTATACACTGAAACCAAATGTTCAGTCACTTCATCAAAACGAAACTATGCCCGACACCTTTACGGTGCAAAGTGCTGATGGTACAGCTCATCAAGTTCATATAACTATTTCTGGAACAGCTGATGCTCCCACAATATCTGGTACGGATACCGGTTCTGTAGATGAAGATACTAAGCTTACTGTATCGGGTGACCTCAAGGCAGATGATAAAGATTGGGGGCAAAGTGGATTTTGGGCTCAAAGTCATATTGCAAGTGCTCAACATCACGGTGATCTTTCTATTGATGTGCACGGCCATTGGACCTTTCACCTTAATAATACCGACCCGGTAGTTCAAGCTTTAGGAGATGGTGAACATATAACTGATACGGTAGTTGTCAATACCCTCGATGGTACATCACATCAAATTCAGGTAACCATTGAGGGGACAAATGATGCTCCAGAAGTATCAGGAGCGGTTACTTTAAGTGGTGGTACTGAAGACACCGATGTTACCATTCAAAGCTCAGACCTATTAGCAAATGCTACTGACATAGATCATAATGATGCTGGACGGTTAACAGTTGGTGCAATTGCCGTTGATCATGGAAGTATTACCGATAATCACGATGGAACCTATACACTCCATCAAGAAGCGAACTATAACGGACAGGTTTCTCTGACCTATGATATCAAAGATGCTCATGGCGGTTCAGTGGCCACTTCTGCTTCACTTAATCTTGCTCCGGTTCGTGATGCCGCATTGATTAGCGGAACAGACACCGATTCTATTGTAGAAGATCAGCATGTCGGTCCAAGTTCGGCACAGACAATCGCAGTGTCAGGATCCTTATCAATAATTGATCCAGACACTGGTGAAAATCATTTCCAATTTAGTCAATTAGGTGAAAAAGCAATTCATGACCCATTTGGTGGTGATCTACGCATAACTCCTGCGGGAAATTGGGGGTATGCAGTTACCAATAGTCGCCTTCAATCCTTAAGTGCAGGAGAGGTTGAGACCGTTGTGTATCGTGTTCACTCGGCGGACTATACTTCTCACGATATTACCATTACCGTGACAGGAACCAATGATGCTCCTGTGTTAACGGCTCAATCACAGAGTGTTACAGAAGGCGGAATGGCCTTAACTGGGCAGATGAGTGCGACTGATGTCGATACTAAGGATACCCATAGTTATTCCCTTGCCAACCCTGTCGACGGTTTGACGCTTAATAGTGATGGGAGCTATAGCTTTGACCCTAAACATTCTGCATACCAGCATCTTGGAGCGCATGATCAACAAGTCCTTACTATTCCGGTAACGGTGGATGATCATCACGGTGGTACCGATACGAAAAATCTTACTATTACGGTGCAAGGCTCTAATGATGGTGCAATTATTACAGGTCAACATGCCGGTGATATTACTGAAGACAAGCGGGCTTCGTACTCCACAGAACTAACTCTCCAGGGTAGCTTGCATGTGGTTGACCCTGATGGTGGTGAAGCGCAATTCACAACTGTTACAAAAATTGATGACCCTTACAATACACATCACAATGGATTAACAATTTCCAAAAGTGGATCATGGCATTACATCGTTGAAAACAACCTCGTCCAAAACATGGCTGAAGGAGAAACCAAAGACATTGTGTATGAAGTACAAACGGTTGATGGTACCAAACAACGTATCACGATAACGCTTCACGGCACTAACGACAACCCTACCTTGATCTTCGCTGGTTATGGAAATTTAAGTACAGGTTCTCATCCTATAACTACTGATGAGGATAAAGCTGTCACCATCCCGATTGATCGCTTTGTCGTATTTGGAAAAGACATTGACCACGGAGATACGCTCCATATTGAGCAATTACATGTGGATCGTGGTACTGCAGTACTATCAAAAGATGGTCAAAGTGTTATCTATACACCTGAAAAAGATTTTAATGGTCATGCAACATTTACCTATCAAGTGGTCGATAGCCATGGCGCTCTAGCCATAAATCCATCAACGGGGCATCCCGGGCTTTCAGGGATGATGCTTGATGTTAATGCAATGCCAGATAACGCCGTTATTGGTGGTGATATCACTGGTAGCGTTACTGAAGATAATATGATGGGGATGTCGCTTCTCGAGGCGCATGGAACCCTAACTATTACCGATCCCGATGCGGGAGAGGCACAATTCTTACCCAATGATGGCGTACACAATAATGGCTACGAAACCGCTATGGGTGGTCTTGTAACGATTAACCCTAAAACAGGTGATTGGTCCTATGTGGTTGATAATTTTAAAACCGAAGTGCAGTCTCTTGGAGCAACTGAAACAGCTGTGGACACGGTAACGATTCACTCAAAAGACGGTACTGCGCATACAATTACTATAAATATCCACGGCACCAACGATGACCCAATACTTTCTGTCACGCAGACTACGCCAACAACAGGTACCTTGACTGAAACGGATGTCGATGTAAAAGACACGCATTCTTTCTCAGTGGTTAGCCCTACCGGACAGTTTGGTGACCTTTCGGTTGATCCAACCTCTGGCGCTTATGTTTACACTCCAAATTCTTCTGTTTCAGGCATGAGCTATAATTCAGCCACACACACCTACCATGGCGCTGATGTGTTTGAAGTTAAAGTTGCGGATAATCATGGTGGCGAATCATCAAGATTCTTAACCTTTGATACCAATGGACAAGTCAATCTGATTACAGGGCAACAACCAACTATCACCACAACAGTGCCGCAAAACCCCATCGTTACGACGGCGCAACCAAGCCTTCCAACTAGCAGTAACACGCCACCAAGTAATACGGTTACTGTAGATTTGGTGGCTTCAAGTGATAGCGGAAAATCGGATACAGACAACCTGACGAACGACAATACGCCAACGATAACTGGCCATACCGATATTCCTTATTCACAAGTTACTATTTACGATGGTTCAACCCCAATTGGACATGCAGTATCTGATGGTTCAGGTCAATACAGTGCTGTGGTCACCAACTTAACGGATGGAGATCATAATCTATCCGCCAAAGCACTGGCTCCTTCATCAGTACTGCCCGCAACGTCTTCACTGCTTTCAGTACATGTTGACACCACTATTGCCCCGCTGACTATCGAGTTAACCCATGACACAGGAAGCAACACTGCCGACTTGATCACTAACGACGGTGCATTAACCATTACCGGACACGAAGCAGGTGCAGCCGTTGAGTATTCAACGGACAATGGTCAAACATGGACATCGAGCTTTACACCGCAGCAAGGAGTGAACACGGTTAGCGTGAGACAGACAGATACTGCGGGGAATGTGTCAGCTTCGACATCATTAACATTTACTCTTGATGACCAAATCGCAGCACCTTCTATTGATTTGAAATCATCGACTGACTCGGGAGCTTCTCAAACAGACGATCTTACGAACATCCACACCCCAATAATCACCGGTAGTGCAGAAGCAAACTCTTTAGTGTCTATTACCGATGAAACGGGTAAGGTGATTGCGTCAGGTGCAGCTAATAACAATGGTATTTATCAGCTCACCACGTCCAATATTACTGAGGGAAAACATACCCTAACAGTAGAAGCCACTGATATAGCTGGCAACCATCAAAGCAATACTCTGGCACTTGAAGTTGATTACACAGCGCCAAATATCTCTAAAGTCAACTTGAAAACAGAAACCACACATCAACCCACATTTCGCGGTACCGTTAGTTTAGATACTGCAAATGTTGATATTGTCATTAAACATGGCAGCACAGTGGTACAAACCTTACATGCTACTCTTGATGGGAATGGTGGGTATAGCGTGGATGCTAGCCATTTACCTGATGGGCGTTATACCGCTTATATTCAAGCAACAGATAAGGCAGGTAACCAAACCCCTTCCGGCTATACTGGCGAATATGATAATTTTTCTGTGGATACACACGCCAAAGCGCCAACCATTAGCTTTGAAAGTACCGGCAGCGACAATCTCTATAATGCAGCTGAAGTTGCTGCAGGTGCAGCCAATACCATAACTGCCAGTATTCATCTGCCCGATGATGTCTATGCAGCAGATACATTAATAATCAATGGCGTATCTCATGTGATCAGCAACACTGATGTTGTTGCAAGGCAAGTTAATGTCGAAGTGTTACCTGGCTCAACTCTCAGCGCGAGTATTATTGATTCAGAGGGCAATCAATCCACACTCACCAGCCAAATAGCTCCCACAGCTGACTTGAGCGCCGCCCCTTTGACCCTGTCTTTAACCCATGACACAGGGAGCAGCGCTGCCGACTTAATCACTAACGATGGCGCATTAACGATTAGCGGCCAAGAAGTAGGCGCAATCGTTGAGTATTCAACAGATAATGGCGTCCATTGGAGCCAGAGTTTCACTGCAGCTCAAGGGGCAAATACCGTTACGGTAAGACAAACCGATAGCGCTGGTAATGTTTCTCCATCCAGCTCATTGAGTTTCACATTAGACAATCAAGTTACCGCCCCAAGTGTGAGTTTACGCAGTGATACCAGCGGTCAATTTCATCCAACAGCTGACCTTATAACCCAAGATGCTCGCTTGTCTATTCAGACAGAAGCGGGCGCGCAAGTCGAATATTCTAATGACGGCGGTCAGAGCTGGAGTAGTATGTTCAACCCAATAGAAGGCGTAAATAATCTACTGGTTAGACAAACAGATATCGCTGGCAATCAATCAGCAACGACCCATTTCAGCTTCACCTTAGACACGACTCCAGGTACCGTTTCAGTAAACCCAATTTCAACAGATAATGCGCTTAATGCCGTTGAAAACAATCAAGCATTAGTCATTACAGGTACCACCTCCAATATTGCCGCAGGAGATCGTGTATACCTCAATTTCGGCAACAATCATTTTCGTGAAGCGAGTGTGCATAGTGATGGGACTTGGAGCTTAACGGTCAGTGCTAGCGATCATCAAAGGTACTTTAGTGCCGATGGAAGCTACCCCATTAAAATTGGTAGTGTCGATCTTGCAGGAAATGCGACCCCTGAGATATCAACTCACTTAATCGTGGATACTCAAAATCCTATCCCGCATATTAGTGTCGACAGCGTGACTCGCGACAATATTATTAATCTTGCAGAGTCAGGACAGAACATTGATATCACTGGGCATGTTAGCGGTAACTTTAATGTAGGAGATGCTGTCAGTCTCAGTGTTAATGGCGCAACTCTAAGCGTCTTACCAGGTGTCGTCGATAGCCAAGGCAATTACAGTATTTCTGTTCCAGCCCAAACGCTCATAAAAGCGAATATTCATAGTATTTATGCCTCTAGCCAGCAACCCGTTCATTCGATTGAGGCCACTATTATCACCACAGATCAAGCCGGTAATATTGGTAGTGCCACAACCGGTACCCAAGCATTCTCAATCGATAAGATCGCATCCGCCAATATCCAACTTGATCCTGTCACCGCAGACAATGTGATTAATGCGGCTGAATCTAATCACAATGTCAGTATTACAGGTCATGTCAGTGGTGATGTGCAGCAAGGAGACACTGTCAATATTCTTGTAGGGCAGCAGACACATACAGGCATTGTTGATCAAAATGGACAATTTAGTATTGATGTCGCCGGCTCAGAGTTAACAGCACAAACAGCGATAACAGCAACGGTGGACACAACCGATAATGCAGGTAACCCTGCTCATGCGAGCCAAACCTTAAGTTACGTTGTCGATACCCAAGTCGATATGCCCACCATTACCTTCGAAAACCCAGGTAGTGATAATGCCTATAGCAAGGCGGAAATAGCCCAGGGACATGCTGGCACTATAACCGCGACGGTACATGCCGCAGCGGATGCAAAAATTGGCGAGCATATCAATATCAATGGTGTTGACCATGTGCTCGATGCCCATAGTCTACAGCATGGGTTACAAATAGAAGTTGCCCCAGGCTCTCATGTACAAGTGACCATGACAGACGAACACGGTAATACCGCGGGTAGCCAAGGCTTTGCTGCCAGTGCCATACCTGATCCGATCATAGTCAAAGCGCCACCGGGAAGTCACCAAGTGTCCGGTTCACTGGGTACACCGCCACTACTCCCATCTTTAACGCCAGTGCCAAATGCACAACATGGTTGGCGGATTCATCTTCCAGATGGGAGTTATGTAACAAGCCATCACGGTCAATATGGAACATTAACCATTGACCCTCAGACTGGTGATTTACACTATCAAGAACAGGCAAATGTACACACAGGGCCACATGGCAGCGCTTCTGGTATTGGCCAACATGAAGACAAGTTCGAAGTTGCATTACAAGGGACAAATCAAGATGAAGTGGTTGCCCATGTGAACGTTCAAATACTCAGCCACGGGCCGGGACATAGCGGTAAACTAAATATAGGTACCGAGGTCGTTGATATGACTATAACCCCTATTACCCATACCTCACACCCTACTCCACCGCCTCCTCAGGTGTTGCATGACGAGCCTGACATGTCTTCGCAAGCAGACTTTACCGTTACGCAAAGTGATGACAGTTATCTAGATTTGACTCAGCACGCTCAACAAGAACCAGACCAGAAATCCAGTCATCATGGTGCAGCCGCTTATTTAGATGCTCTGGGCATCAAACCCGATGCGACATCGACAACGGTTCACGATCAACCTGCGGACATGGACATCGTACTAGCACAAGTCGACCAACAAGATGCAGCAACACATGACCAAGCGCACTTAGATATGTCGGATGCGCTTGAACACCATGATGCGAACGTCAACCATAACCAAGATGATGAGCATCACCATCACAACGACGTAGACGGGCTGCCAGACATAGACCCTAATCCATAGCATCAGCATCAAGTAAATAAGTAAGATTGGGAGTGTTGTCTGCTCCCGTCATTTCCTCTAAAGAACAGGCATAACTAGGAAAGCGACGTTCAAAAAAGGGAGCACATGATGTGCTCCCTTTTACTTTTTATTTTCTTATGTGTTTACTATTCTGCGAATCTCTATAGCGATTACCTTTCACCAAACGCGACACTCACGTTCGTGTAAATTGGCTTCCACAGATATTGGAAAACAGACTTCTCACCGGTTGTAATATTCACTTCGCCTGTCATACCCGGCAAGATAGAAAAGCTCTCCGGATTATCACGGAAATAAGGAACATCCACCGAGACGACGACCTCATAATAGATTTCACCGCGTTCACTTTGGCTTGTGGTTGGAGAGATACTCTCTACCACGCCTTTCAATGCACCAAAACGACTGTAGTCAAACGCATCAATCTTGATTCGTGTTGACTGCCCTACACTCACAAAACCAATATCTCTTGGGGATAATCGAGCCTTAAAGTCGGCTTTGCCACCGATCGGAACAATTTCAACTACCGTTCCACCCGGTTGAATTACCCCACCATTTTTGGTACTTGGTAGACTTTGGACTAACCCTTGTAATGGCGAGAGTAACGTCGTGTTGCTTACCTTAGCTTGGCTTGAACGAACTCTTGCGTTAAGTGCAGACAAGTCAGACACCGCTTTTGAACGATCGTCACTGACTTTAACTTTTGCTTCTGCGAGTAGTTGACCAATTTTTTGTTCCACTCCGTCAGCTTGTTTGATCAACACTGATTTTTTACCACGCGCTTCTTCGATCTTCTGTTCAATGCTTGCCAACTTTTGACGCATTTCCAACACTCTTAATCGTGAAATGTTACCAGACTTATAGCCCTTATTTAGGATATTCAATTCTTGTTTTGTCGCCGAAAGCTCTTTTTCATAGCTCGGCAACGATTTTTCCAAACTAATAAGCTGCTCTGCAATCTGTTCGCTGTCTTTTTCAAGGACAATACGTTTTTGATAGTAGAGGCCTACTTGAGCCTTAAGCTGTGCTTTTTGCTGGCTCACTATCTCGGGGAAGTCGATTTCAAACTCTCCAAAATTTGGTTCACGATCATCAAGCAAGGCATTCATGCGTTCAATACTCGCCAGCAACGTAACTTGTTGGGATCGTAATTCTTCCAATGCAGTCTGTTGAAATGTCGCATCAAACTCAACCAATGGCTGACCTTTTTCAACAAGTTGCCCTTCTTTCACTAAAAGTCGTTTTAGTTTGCCACCGATATCGCTTTGTAGAACTTGCTTTTCCCCTTCAGGGATAACAGCCCCTTTCGCCTTCGCGATTTCATCGACCTGAGTGATCATTGACCAAGTCACAAAAGCAACCACACAAAATGCCACCGACCACGTTGCTATCATCAGGGTACGAGCTGTACTCTTGGACTCCACTAATTCGCCATAACGCATATTCTTATCGACCGACTTATTATCCATTTTCTGCCTCTTGCTCATTTTGTGGGTCTAGTGGCCCTGCATACACAACTGAACCTTCGTTCAAAACAACAACTTTATCTGCCATCTTAATTAGGTCAGGATCGTGAGACGAGAATACAACGGTTGCATTCCCTCTTTTCGCAAGGAGAAACTGACTAAACATGTGCCTTGCTCCTGGGTGATAATCGGGGACTGGGTTATCTAAAAGATAGAGGTTGTAGTCATAAATGAGTGCTTTCGCATCTATTAGTATTTGCGCGACACTGCCCGATAACATATCAAACAGACTATCAGGGTTAATTGCGCTAATCGGAGTATCTAAGCCATCAGTTAGGGAACTCAACCAACTTGCTCCCCCTACTAATTCAATGGCATTGATCATTCGATCTTGTTTCACATTGTGCCCATCACTTAACCACTCTCGAATACTCAGCGTTAACAAATCAGGGAAAGCCGCTCGGATAAAACACCAGTGGCGATACAGCTGCGGATCATATTGCACTAAGTTCACCCCTTCCACTTCCACCATTCCATTTTGAATCAACTGCAGCCCTGAAAGCACTTCTAACATCGCCGACTTGCCACTCCCAGACGGCCCAGTAATAGCTACGACTTCTCCAGCCTCGATGTCGAAAGTAATGCCGCTGAGCGCAGGTCGAGCTTGCTTAGGATAACGTAATGTCACTTGATCTAACTTCAGTCTTGGTGCATGTGACGGTAACGGGTGATGCTGATAGCTAAACTCTCGCTCAGATGGTTGTGATAACAAACGATTCACTTGTAACTTCGATTGATTGAAGCTGTTTAAACGCAACGCACTGTTAGCCAGCATTTGCGCAGGACCCGTGACTTTAGAGATCAACATCATCGATGCAATTAACCCTCCAGGCGTCATCACTTCTTCAAAAATAAGTCCAATCCCTAACCCCATGATAGCCAATGTTGAACCTACACCAATGAAGTAATAAATAGAGGTATAACGGCTTTGAAGAACCGATTGAGAAAATGAAACCTTCGACGCAAGAAAGTTTGCTTTGTCAAAGCGCTGTAGCCAATAACGAGCAATCCCTGAACTTCTTATAAATGCTAACTTAGACGACAATTCATTAGCCATATTTTGACGATTCGTTCCTGCTACCGTCGATTGCATAGAGCGTTTGCTGCTTAAGTAAATCGAACGTTTAGCTAACACGTAATACAGGGTTAGGGAAAACAGTGGTACTAAAACTAGCCAGCCTCCCAATAAGCCTATCGCGACCACAAATAAAAGGACAAAAGGCAAATCAAACAGTGCATTACCTAAAGGCCCAGATAAAACACTGGCTATCCGTTCAGATAAAAGCAATTGATTTTGCTGGCTTGAAGATGCCGTTTGTTGGTTTTGAAAATAGCTATTGCGTAACAGTTTCTGAACTATCGATTGAGATATCTCGCGACTGACACGATTCGATACGGTTGCGAACACCCGACTACGTAACGTACGCAGCCAACCCATCATGACAAACAACAAACCGGCTCCAATCGCGATACCTTGAAGTTCATGACCAGCATCACCACCAATAACATGATCATAAATGGACATCGTGATGAACGGCACAGCGAGTGCAAACAGATTCGTAATAAAGCTGACTAGTAGAAGTTTAGGAATAATCGGTCTGAAAGCATGCAAGCGATCGCCAACCCAATCTGAAGCCGATTTCTCAGTAGGACTTCCGTCAATTACAATGCAAAATTGAGGATCTAGCGATAGTTCTGCTTCTCCCTCAAGCGACTCAAAGTGCCCCATTTCTGCTCGACCGAGTATGATGTTGTTTTCATCAGAAACGGCTAGAATTAATTCATGATCACCTGCGTCTTTTACTTCAGAGACAAGGCGATAGGGCAACAACAAACGGTCAAACAAGGCGAAAATATCATCGATTGAATCCACTCGATTTTCCTCAACCCATTGACGTGCAAATAGCTGAATATTTGCATTCACTTCTAATTGTTTGAGAACGGACAAACACAAGGTTTCTAAGTGATTCATGCTGCCTCTCCCTCTTTTACGTCTTTCTCTATAGAGATAACTTGAGTGGCTAAATCACGTAATTTGGGATAATGCGTCACCATTATGATAGTGCGACCTTGTTCGGTCTCCTGTTGAAGAACTGCAGTAAGTTTAGCTAGTGCTTCAAGGTCAAGGGATGCATCTGGTCTTTCCAGCATCACAATGGGCTTATCACTGGCTAACTGCGCGGCAATGTTAAGCATTTTCACATTCCCCATACTCAACAAACAAGCACTTGTGTGACCTATTTGGGTTTCTAAACCATCGGGTAATCTCGTTATCTCTTTGGTAAGACCTAGGCGTTTCGCGTAATCATTTGCTTCATCAGTTTGATCGGGGTTAAATCCACATAAGTTATCCAAAATCGTGCCTGACACGAGCTGCGCTTTTACCCCGCAATAAGCAACGTATGAGTTAAGTGCACCACTATTAATGATGCTTTCGTTAATCTTAACTTCGCCTGCTATTAGCTCATCTACGCCAGCAATCGATGACAACATATGACTGCTTAAATGACGCTCTTCACTATCCAGCAATACCAAATCACCTTGGTTCACTTTTACACTCATTTGATAAATTGAGCCGTATCGCTCGATAGACGTATGCGACAGTTCTAGCGTTTTGAATGCTTCATGTTTGATGTCTTGTTGAGTAGAACTATCTAACTCATCTAGCTTTTCAATCGCTTGATTTGCAGTGTGGATGGCATTGAGTTTTATTTTAACGCCAACTAGCGCACTTAAAGGCGCAACCGCTCTGCCAGAAAGAATAGAACACGCGGCTAGGCCACCTGTAGTAAGTTCACCATCTAACACCCATAAGCTACCTGTAATCACCAATAAAACAGACGTCGCCAACGCCGCTAGTTGAATGCACTCTTGAGCAAACGCATTTTGCTCTTCTTCTTTCGCTTTAGACTGAGAACGATAATGATTGAGGGATTTAAATTGGCTGAAAATCCGCGATTCAACGGCTTGACGTTTGATGCCTTGGAGGGTCTGACTCATTAAAATCAAAAAGGCTTTTCTTTGCTGCTCATAAACCGAGGCTTGTTCACTCAACGCTTTTACTTTTCGTGACGACAACCAAACAATACACAGAGTAATAAGCCAAACGGCTATCGGTATTGCCACCAGCTCACCGCCGATGTAGGCCACTAAACCCAGAAAAATCAGCGCAAAAGGCAAGTCGATAAACCCAGCAATGACCCCCCCTGAATACCAATCCTTCACTTTTGATACCGAGCCTAATCCCTCCTCTACGCCGCCCACACCTATCTGACGGATTTGACTAGAGGACGCTTTTGTCACCTTCGAGACAAGTATTTGATAGGTCATTTTTTCAGTGTTACTTGCTGCCGCGGAAAGCAACCAAGTTCGTACGAAACGAATGAGCGCCTCCATAGCTATCGCCAAAGACGCCCCTGCTAACAGTAGTGTTGCGGTACCATAGCTTTGGTTAGGGAGAATGCGATCGTATATCTGTAAAACTGTTAACGGAACAGCTAAAGACAACAGGTTAATAAGTAGAGAAGGTAGTAATACTCTCTTTACTACCCCTTTGTTTTTTACTGAAGTTGCAGGCATACACAATCCTTATCCATGCTTATGAAATAAGATTGGTACATATCATTCAATCATGCAAGGTAAGGAACTGATTTAAAATATTTTTTAGTTTGAATCGTCTATTTCATCTATACGAGTAAGTCTGGACACTTTATTAAGCAACATTTTCAACGTTAACTAGCCTTAAATCACGATTACATCCACAGCGTAATTAAAAATACCCAGCCAATTGACTGGGTATTAAAACTAAATTGATGTCGCTAAGGTTTAAATCGCCCAACCGCCCGCATAGAAAGCCACTAAGACGATGGTAATTAAGACTATGCCAAGGTTAAGCTTCTTCCATTCGCCAGAGAACAGTCGCCCTACAACGAGACATAAGAAACCTAGCATTATTCCTGTCACAATGTTTCCAGTAAGCACGATGAATACCGCACAAACCAAGCCTGATAATGCATCGACCGAGTCATCAAAATTTAGTTTACGAACATTACCTAGCATTAGTAGGCCCACGTACATTAACGCTGGCGCAGTCGCGTATGCAGGAACTAAATAGCTAATAGGTGCAAGGAATAACAAAAATAAGAATAAAACCCCCACCACTACCGCAGTAAGGCCTGTTTTACCACCAGCAGCCGTACCTGCAGCAGACTCGATATAAACGGCTGCTGGAGCACCGCCCACGGCGCCAGAAACAATACTCGACACAGAATCAGAGGTGAGCGCTTTACCACCATCAATAATGTTGCCATCTTTATCAAGAAGATTGGCTTGACCCGCCACCGCTCGAATGGTCCCGGTTGCGTCAAAGATTGCTGTCATCACCAATGCTAATACACTTGGTAATACAATCGGATTGAGTGCCCCCATGATGTCCATCGTCCCCATCAAAGAATTCTCACCACCAATGCTCGGTAATGCAAAAAAGCCCTGATATTGCACAGCAGGATCAAAAATAAGACCAAACACAGAAATCGCAACGATGACAAAAAGTATCCCACCAGGAACCTGGCGCTTCTCTAATCCAAAAATAGCCGCAAGGCCCAACATGGACATAATGACAGGGAAAGAAGTGAACTCACCTAACGTAACAGGCAGACCTTCTACCGGGTTTTTGATGACTAGACCAACACCACTCGCTGCGATTAATAGCAAGAATAAACCAATGCCAATGCCCGTACCGTGAGCAATACCTTCAGGAAGATTGGTTAAAATCCATTGTCGAACACCCGTGACGGTAATCGCGGTAAAAATAACCCCCATCAAGAACACGGCGCCTAGCGCGACGGGTATCGAAATGCCCTGCCCTAAAACCAAACTAAACGCGGTAAATGCCGTTAGTGAGATAGCACAACCAATCGCCATTGGTAGGTTAGCCCAAAAGCCCATCAGCATAGAACCAAATGCAGCCACTAAACACGTTGCAATGAATACCGACCCTTGGTCAAAACCCGCAACGCCCAGCATACTTGGTACGACGATAACCGAATACACCATCGCCAAAAATGTCGTTAAGCCCGCAACAACCTCGCGACGAACGTTACTTCCTCGTTTGGAAATCAAAAAGAAGTTATCGAGCCAACTGCCTGTTGCAGCGGATGTATTCTCACTCATGGTTATTCCTCATTGTTGTTGGACAACCGTTCATCAAATGGTCGCTCAACAAGATATTAGTAAAAATTTAAGTGGCGAGAAAATACAGGTAAACGTTTGCGTGTGCAATAGGTAGAATCGAAGGTTTCATGTTTGGTAAGACAAATAAAGACTTTCAGCTCGAAAACATAAATAGAAAGACCTATCATTCAATCCAAGAAACATACATAACCCATTAATATTATGGGTTTTTACCAACCTTCATAAACACTATCGATGAAGAGGCTTAATTCGCCACCATATTCACAGCGACGACCAATATCAGAACTGCAAATCACAGCTTAATTGTTAAAGCGGGCAGATAATGAGTGGCTTTGGCGCTGAAAGGGGCAGTACACTAAGATGTACTTACAATACCCAATAGCATCGGTAAATAGACAATCCCAGCAAAGCCATCTGTTAATGTAAACTCACGGCTGCCTAAACTGGCGTACCCTATCGCCCCTCCACCGATGCCTAATCGTCCGGCTAAAAAACCAACGCCACGTCTTAAAAGTGCACGTTAATATATTAATATCAGCATTTCACTCACCTTTATTTATCCCTGAGCAATTCATTGGCTTAAACCACAATATAAATATGGTTAAATTCATTTTCAACCTAATTAATATCACTGCTACTCAATCGCAATACCAAGACTTATTTATCATGAATATTCTTCATGTTGAATGTGAAGTAAAACCATTTTTCATCATGCTGATATATCCGTATAAAAACGTTAAGCACAAGGGAAAATATCGAACGGAAATAAAACCTTTAAGTGAACGTCAAAACTTACTAAACGGAGTTTGTACGACCTCATTATAAATGCTCACTCAGATCTTAACGTACTTTTCATTAAGATCATTCGAGACAATAAGACAACAATTTTAGGTACTAGATAACCATGACTACAGAATTCGACTTTACCATTAAGAGCATTTGTCTCGATGAGCATTATCAACCTTCAGACAATACTCGCATCACAACTAACTTTGCCAATCTGGCTAGAGGTGATAGCCGCCAAGAGAATCTGCGTAACGCATTGACGATGATCAATAACAGTTTCAATGCATTAGCTCATTGGGATAACCCTAATGGTGAGCGATATTCTGTTGAACTTGACATCATTTCAGTCGATATAGACATTGAAGGGTCCGGTCAGGCTTTTCCTTCTATTGAAGTATTGAAGACGAATATTATCGACCATAATACTAACGAGTGTATTGAAGGGATATTAGGTAATAATTTTTCTTCTTATGTACGAGATTATGATTTTAGTGTCCTGCTCCTTGAGCATAATAAAGACCAACCACACTTTAGTATCCCAGAAGACTTTGGTGATTTGCATGGAAAATTATTTAATTGCTTTGTCAAGTCACCTACATATAAAAAGCACTTTAGTAAGCCACCAGTAATATGCCTAAGTGTTTCTGACAACAAAACTTATTACCGTACTGACAATCAGCACCCTGTACTAGGGTTTGAATATCAGCCAAATGACACCTCGTTAACCGAGCAGTATTTTAAAAAAATGGGATTGCAAGTTCGTTACTTCATGCCATCAAATAGCGTTGCACCGCTGGCTTTCTATTTCTTTGGTGATCTGCTTAATGATTACACCAATCTTGAACTCATCAGTACAATCAGCACGATGGGTACATTCCAAAAAATCTACCGACCTGAGATTTATAATGCGAATGCGGCGGCTGGGCAATGCTATCAACCCAATCTGAAGAATGCCGATCACTCCGTTACTCAGATTATTTATGACCGAGAAGAACGCGGCCAGTTGGCGATTGCTCAGGGAAAATTTGCCGAAGAACACTTTATTAAGCCCTATAACCTTGTTCTTGAACAATGGTCTGCTCAGTACTTTCTTTAATGTCCCCAAATACAAACAGGCTTGATTATGAAAAGACTATTACCCACGTCAACCGCAGGCAGTTTGCCAAAACCGTCTTGGCTTGCACAACCTGAAACACTGTGGTCACCATGGAAGTTACAGGGTGATGAATTAATCGATGGTAAACACGACGCTTTGCGCGTGTCTTTACAAGAACAACAGCACGCTGGGATTGATATCGTCAGCGATGGGGAGCAAACGCGCCAACACTTTGTGACGACGTTTATTGAACACCTTAACGGCGTAGATTTTGAAAAACGAAAAACCGTTAAAATTCGTGATCGTTATGACGCGAGTGTCCCAACGGTGGTTGGCGCTGTTTCTCGTCAAAAGCCTGTATTTGTCGACGATGCCAAGCGATTACGCCAACAAACGAAACAACCGATTAAATGGGCGCTGCCAGGTCCAATGACCATGATCGATACGCTTTTTGATGACCACTACAAAAGCCGTGAGAAACTCGCGTGGGAATTTGCCAAAATCCTTAACCAAGAAGCCAAAGAATTAGAAGCTGCGGGTGTGGATATTATTCAATTTGATGAACCAGCCTTTAATGTCTTTTTTGACGAGGTCAACGATTGGGGTATCGCCACGTTAGAACGAGCTATCGAAGGGCTGAAATGTGAAACCGCGGTACATATTTGCTATGGCTATGGCATTAAAGCCAATACCGATTGGAAAAAGACGTTAGGGACAGAGTGGAGACAATATGAAGCGGTGTTTCCTAAGCTACAACAATCGAATATCGATATTATCTCATTAGAATGCCACAACTCTCATGTTCCAATGGAGCTGCTTGAATTGATTCGAGGTAAGAAAGTCATGGTCGGCGCGATCGATGTCGCCACCGAAACCATTGAGACACCCGAAGAAGTCGCAGAAACTCTACGACAAGCCCTTCAGTTTGTGGATGCAGAAAACCTCTACCCTTGCACGAACTGTGGCATGGCGCCTTTGCCTCGCTCTGTTGCAACAGCAAAGCTCAACGCCTTAAGCGCTGGTGCGGAGATAGTTCGAAATGAAATCTTGGCGTAATACTCAATGTCTAACGCATGATGTCTAGTTGCTAGTAGCTAATAGTTAATAGTTAATAGTTAACAAACGTGACAACGAGTGAATGAAAAAGAATGCTTGCGCGTCCTTTTTCATTCCACCTCTTCATTCTAGAAGCTTACTTTTATTTTCCACCAATACTCAAGCGAGCAAAGCGTACGTCGGGTGCAAAGAAAGTACGACTGTCGTTGTTCAACTGGATATTCCCCACCGCGTCGACTTCTTGCAACATCTTATAGAAATTGCCTGCGACCGTGATACCTCGCACAGGCTGAATGCGCTGGCCGTCTCGACATAGAAAACCACTGGCACCAAATGAGAAGTCACCACTGACCGCATCAGCGCCAGAATGCACGCCTTGCAGTTCGACAAGCTCTAGATATTCGCCCGCTTTTACCTCAGAGAGATTGCTTGTACCTGTCGCAATCCATTTATGATTAGCGGATACATCCAAGCTCGATTTCGCACCACGTGACGCACTTGCCGTTGATGTCGCACCTAAGTAACTCGCGGTTTGGCTATTATGCAGTAACGTATTCAGCTTACCGTCTGCTATAAGCGCGTTGTCTTGAGTGGCAAACCCTTCACTATCAAACGCCGCGATGGCCATACCCTGTGGCACATACGCCTTATCAATCAGTGTAATAAGGTCACTCGCTATAGGTTGTCCAAGCTTGTCTGCTAGAGGTGTAATGCCTTTCATTGCGCTTACACCAGAAAACGCGCTGCCAAAGGCACCAAATAAACTACTTAACGCATTCACGTGGAATATTGCAGAGTAATTACCCGTCGCAACGGGGGCACCGTCGAGCAGATCCCGAGCAAGATTATACCCTCCGTCAATGCAGTAAGCCGCGTTTAGCTCATCAAAACGACGACCTACTGACACCTTACCTGCCATGGATTGTTTGTCGTCCTTTTCAAACAGCGTATACGCATAACAGCTAAATGAACGCTCAAAATGGCGACACAACGTCCCTTGAGTATTGGCAATAATCAACTGACCTTCACCGTCGCTGTAGCCATTGTATGGCGAACTGGATGCATGAGGCAGAGCGACCACGCCTTGCTCAAGCGCTAGAGAAAGCGCAATTTTATCGTCGACGGATGTTGTGTCGTCTTGAGCAATTTCAGCGACATTTGTTGTGATTTGATTGTTCACACAGCTAATGGTTTGATGCTCATCCTGCTTTGAGAAACGCGCGCTTTGTAATGCGTTCGTTAACATCAAATCAAGGCTCGATTGCTCGAGTGACTCAGAATAACTGGTGGCGACGCGCGCGTCTTTAATGACTCGTACGCCCATGACTTGGCTCGAGCTGACTTTGTACTCGTCTAGTTGGCCTTGGTTCGCCTTTAACGAAAAGCTGTTGTTGCGGTTAACAATCACATCAGCTTGTGCGCCTTGACGTTGTGCTTCTGAGAGCACGTACTCAATCGTATTGAGAAGTTGTTGTTCTTGGCTCATTAGCTGCCCCCTCCAACCAAAATATTATCTACTTTCAGCGTAGGTTGACCCACCGTCGTCGGGACCGCGCCACTAACGGAACCACACATCCCCGGCGCAAGCGCCATGTCTTTTCCGACCATGCTGATTTCTTTGAGCACTTTTGGACCCGTACTGATTAATGTCGCGGTTTTTAGAGGTTTGGTAATTTTACCATTCTCAATCAAATACGCTTCACGCACGGCAAAGTTAAACTCGCCCGTTCCCGGTTGAACCGAGCCTCCGCCCATCTTTTTGGCGTAAATACCACGCTCTATGCCCGCGAGCATATCATCCAAGGAATGGTCCCCTTCTTCAATGAAGGTGTTGCGCATGCGTGATGTTGGCGCGAATTTATAGTTTTGTCGACGACCGGAGCCCGTCGGTTCAAACCCTGTTTTCATCCCGCCCATTTTATCAACCATAAAGCTGGTGAGCTGACCGTCTTTAATGAGTTGAGTGCGCTGGGTTGGCATGCCTTCATCATCAATATGGATTGAACCCCATTCATTGGTCATGGTGCCATCATCCACGGCATTGACCGTAGTGTGCGCTATCATGTCACCCATTTTGTCGTGAAATACCGAGGCTTTCTTTACAACCGAGGTGGTTTCGAGTAAATGACCACAAGCTTCGTGAAAAATGACGCCACCGAAGCCGTTACCAATAATAACGGGCATTTCACCTGATGGACACGCGTCCGCACCGAGCTTCACCAACGCTTGTCTGGCAATAGTTTGACCTAATTCTTGCTCATCCACACCTTCACTGAATTCCCAGCCTGCTAATGCGCCAGGGCCTTCCATACCCGAAGCCTGCTCATTGCCTTTTTGAGCAACTACATTGCCTGATGCACGAATGTAGTGTCGAGTATCATCAACGTGAAGCCCTTCAGAATTGAAGATAGAAACGCGCTGCTCACGTTGCGCTACGCTACCAATGAATTGACTGATGTATTCGCTTTCCGCCCGCGCGGCTTGGTCAACTTTAAGCAAGAATGCGATTTTGGAGTCCAGATTGGCGTCTTTGCTCAACGGCATACGACACCTATGTTGGACTGGGTAGCGGTTCAAGTTTAATGAACCGGCAGAGGCGATTTGATCGCGCTTGTCTTTTGCCGCAAGCAGTGATGTCACACGTTTCAGTTCTGCTTCGTCCGTGCTGTTGGTGTACCCATACAACACTTTATGGCCGAAGAAGAGGCGGATACCAATACCGAAATCGATACCCGAGTTAACCTTATCCACTTCACCAGATGCAATCTGGACGGTGTTGGTTTGGTGATGTTCTACGAATAGCTCAGCGAAATCAGCCCCTAAAAAGAGTGCATGATCGATCACCGATTGAGCCGATAGAGAGTTAAGCATGAAACCTCCTTGATCGTCCTAGTTTTCCTCACCTTCAAAACTGTGCTCTTATTAATAAAAGCATGGCACAGAGAGAATAAAGGCGTGTTTAGAATGCTCTAAACATTACCATTTTTCTATGAAGAATTCCCGGCCGCTTATTACCAGACCATAAATTAGATCAACTTTGCGGCGGCAACGTTCACTCAGTTACCAATACGTTAATTGCAACAAGCTTAACGCCATGTCGATCAATTAATGGCATGCAAATTGACAATGCACTGCAACAGACGCTCCTCTAACCCCGCATCAATCGAGCGGCCAATGATCTCGATACGGCTTTCAACGCAGTCATTCAATTCGACTTCTGCCAGTTCATCTTCAGCCTTATTGTAACTAAACACTCCATCTTGAGTGATAAACACCGCTTTCATGCGCTCCACGTCAAGTTCGATTAAGACATCGAGTACCTGTTTACGATCAAAATGCTTGTTTGGTGCAAAGCGCCAGCCAACACTTTCAAACCCTTCTCCCTGGTTCATTGCCATAATCACACCACTTTCCGGCATCGCGACCTCAGAGGCCAACGTTTTTTTGTGACCATGATGATGGTGATGAGGTGACTGTGCTTGAATGAGCGTCTCTCCTTCAAAATCCGACAACGGAATATCGCCATAGTGCGCAAATATTACTTTCGTCATTGGGTGACCTAATTCAGCCACGTAGGCTTCTAACTTCTCTGTATCGCCCTCTTGGTACAAATCTTGTTTATTACCGACAACCGTATCGGCAATCGCAATTTGCTGATTGAACGTGCCGTTACTGGTATAACGACTGTCTGACAACTTACGCGCATCGACTAAGGTTAGGGTCTTTTGTAGCGATAATACCTTGCGATAATGTTCACTCGACAAGACTTGCAGTACTTCTTTTGGGTGCCCTAACCCCGTTGGCTCTATTAGCAAACGGTCTGGCCTTGCCTCTGATAACAGTTGGTTGAGTGCAATTTGCATCGGTAAACCAGCTGCACAACACATGCACCCGCCGGGGACTTCGCGGATAAACACTTGCTGGTCTGCAGTTTGTTGGCCTTGTAGCAAGCTACCATCAACTCCAATTTCACCAAACTCATTGACAAGTACAGCCCAGCGCTCACCTTTTGGTTTGTTTTCCAATAACTTTAAGATTGCAGACGTTTTACCTACACCAAGAAACCCAGTAATAATGTTCGTCGGTATGTTTATTATCGATTGGGTATTAGAGCTCATTTGCTATTCTCCTATAGCCTTGAACTAATGTGTGGTTTGTCAACGAATCACGCATGCAACCACTTTGATTTCTTTTTAACATTTGTCTTTTCTCTTCTGAGGGAGGGCGCAAAATATAGAATGGTACGGAAATGGCACAGCAAAAACGGTGCCGACTACTTAGCGCAGTCGTCGCATACGCAGTTGATTTCGATTTGAGGACTAATCACAGTAAAACCCTGTTGCCTTGCTTGAGACTGAAACCCTGTAATCATTGAGGCATCTAACGTTTGTTCACTAATTTTTTCGCATTTGGAACAAATGAGAAATTGAGGAACTCCGTGTTCATGCTCGCAAAGGATATGAGAACAAACGATGTATTTATTCGATACTTTAAGCTTGTGGGCCAAATGTTCATTCTCAAGAAAATCTAAAATACGATACACCGACATCGCTTGAATATTCTGATTAAGGTGTGTTTTACAATAATCCACCAGTTCATAGGCTGATAAAGCCTTATCGGCATGAATTAAGGCATGGAGAACCAACTTACGCTTGGTCGTCAGTTGTTTACCTTGAGCCTTACAGTTTTTCTCTACATGCTTAATGACGGCTTCAACGTCTTGCATTTCAACTACCTCATATCTAACGTCAGCAGTAACCGTCGTTCAGTCCCGGTTGTTTCTGGTGAGCGATGTACCACGCCCGTAGCTTCATTCCCTTCCCAACCGCTGCCTTTCAGTAACGCAACATCGCCCTTTTTTAATTGGTTAATACACACATTAGTTTTAAGCAAACCTGATTGGTGATCCGGCAACCCAGCACTACCCGCGCCGAGTTTGCTGCGGTCAATATCATCGTTATTTAACCACTGCGTAGCAAAACCCGCATAGGTCGTGACAAGCCGACACGGTAAATGATCGACGTGGAATTTGGGGCACATGGCCGTATCCAATGTCGTCAAACGTAATCCCACTTCTTGCAAGTCAAAAAGGCAGCAGAACATATCTACGATCAATGCTATGTCGTCACTGAGGTCATCAGCACAAGCGTATCCATCCAACTTATCTCGTAGCAAATCAGCCACCGTATCCGGTGTCACGGTTTTGACGACCGCTAACGGCTTGCCTTCTTGCAACATCTGTTGAATATTTTTTATTAGCTCATTTGGTAGCGAACGCTGCCAAACTGCTAAATTACGGTCTGAACGATAAATGTCCGTTAGTGCGCTTGGTTGAGTGCCCTGCGCTAATGGTCGTTCCGTTATATTTACATCGGTATCAGCAACAACATGGCAGGTCATACCTCAAACTCCCATTCAGGAAAAGGATCGGAAAGGGTTCGCCACAGAGATTCACCAGCCAACAATTCCTCATCACTTAATAGGCAATCATTCAGTGCTTGTGTCATTGCGACCTGATCCAGCCCCTGACCGATAAACACGAGCTCCTGACGCATATCACCAAATGGCTCTACCCAGCTCTGTTGAATAGCCTTTAAATCATTAGCGTCAGTTGGCCACTCTTCTTCAGGAATCGCTTTCCAAAACAATCCAGCAAACCCATGGTTTCCAATACCTCCCGCCTGGCTCCACTGCCCGGCAAAATCGGGACGTGACGCCAACCAAAAATACCCCTTTGATCGAAGCAATGTGCCAAATCGCTCGGTATCATGAAGAAAGCGATGGAACTTTTCAGGATGAAATGGCCGTCGAGCTCGGTAGCTGAAACTAGCAATACCATACTCCTCCGTTTCTGGTATATGTTCACCCCTTAGTTCTTTTAGCCAACCCGGTGCAGATTGTGCCTGTTCAAAATTAAACAGGCCAGTATCTAACACATCGGCAGTACTGACCTGCCCATTACGTATTGGGAGAATTCGAGCACGCGTGTTCAACATGGTAAGAATGGCAGTCAATCGCGCAATATCATCCTCAGTAACCAAGTCCGTCTTACTGATCAACAAAACATCGGCAAACTCAACTTGCTCTATCAAAAGCTCAGTAACGCTACGGTCATCATCTTCATCTAGATATTCACCCGTTTCAGTCAAATCTTGGGCCGCTTCGTAATCGCGTAAAAAATTAACGGCATCGACAACGGTGACCATGGTATCTAGTGTTGCGACATCAGAGAGCGACACACCATCACTGTCAGCAAAGGTAAACGTTTCAGCCACAGGCAATGGTTCCGCAATCCCTGTTGATTCAATCAGCAGATTATCGAAGCGCCCCTCTCTCGCTAACTGACTCACCTCAATAAGCAGATCTTCACGCAAAGTACAACAAATGCAGCCGTTGCTCATTTCGATTAACTTTTCTTCTTTGTGTTCCAGCAAGACGTCATTTTTTACTGTCATAGAATCAATATTGATTTCACTCATATCATTAACAATAACGGCGACACGCTTGCCTTGGCGATTATTAAGAATATGGCTAAGAATGGTCGTCTTTCCTGCCCCAAGAAACCCAGACAGCACGGTGACAGAGATTTTTTTCTGATTCATGTTTTTCTCTTAAGTAAAACAAACTGACACCTAGTAATCTTAGGTCTCGTGGTATCGAGTTGCCCTTGCACCTCGCTTAACAAGTTATCCACCAATTACAACGGAATCCAAATTAACCCCGATTCCATCGTAATTGGTGAGCAACTCACTCCATAGTTAAGCTAATCAACGCACTTAAAACACAATCGATAAGTTGATCAAGCAAAACCACTTGTTATGTTATAACATAACAAGTGGTTTTGCTAATTATCGTTTTATGCTCTCTAAGACAGAGAAAAGGACGTGTGAATCAGACCTGATTAGCAATAGAAATGGTGTGCTTCATTAACAATGACGTTTTAGTGCTTTGTAACCGCATGAAATAGCGCGTGTCGGAAAGTTCAAGGGATCGAGGTACTGGATAGCCGATTGGCAAATCGTATTGCCGGAAAGCGAGTATTGGCAAAACTAATAAAGAGAACGCGACTGCGATTAATTGCATTTTTACGACACAAAAACGACAGACTGATGACTGATCGAATTCGATGACGGTTTTATGATTAGTGTTCCAACGACACGCCAAAATACCACCAAGACAGTAGGATTGTAGTTTACTTCGAAAGCGACAAAAAACACACCCGATATTGGGGTTGTCAGAGGCCTTAAATGAATGGCAGCAACGTATTGCTTAACGGCATATCATAGGCACAGGCTACGTTTTAAAATTGTCACAGCAACCGTTTATATATTAGAAATCAATGAACTAACTTAAGCTGGCAAAGTCAGTTGTGAAGGATAATCACAAGTAGTAGACTTGCGCACAATTATGCAACTTTATTTTAATGTCGTCAGTGCATATGACTTTGCTATTGTCTAGATTAAGTGGCTATCCTCCAGCTCATATCTTAGTCACTGATATCGACCTCTTAGAATTCAATCAACCTAGGCTGGGTTAACTTAATGGAATTAATGTCGTCTTTACGCTTACTTACGACTCGTCATCTGCCGATCGAAGAAAAACAGGAAACGCTGATTGACCTCATTATTAGTCATTATCTTCCACAAGAACGCACGACTCTTTTCCAAACCGTCACTGACCACCGTAGAAGCCAATTATTGTCGCTATTTCCGTCGCATAGAAACAAGAGCCTCTCCATGCTATTTGAATTATTGGACTATCGCGACCTCATTCATCAGTATCCAAATACATTGTCGGAAGATAGCGCTTTATTCGAAGAAGTCGCGAGTCAATGCTATATGCATTGGTTAGATTTTTGGTGTGCGTGCGAGATTGCCGTGATCAAGAAACAATACCCTTTGGGTGCCAACTCCCCTTCTTCTGTGGTGCTCCCTCTAAAAGATAGTGCGTACTATGGCGCTTTGATTGAACAAATTGAAAATGCCCCTCTTGTGGTCAAGACACCCAGTCATCCGCAAGCAATGCCAATTAAAGACGCTATCGCTTTAAGCAACCTTGAGCTCTTCATACAGGGTGAAAAGTGGTACGAAATGCTGCCTTTGTTGTCACTTTCACAAACGGGGAAACACTTTATTTTACTAAAGCATCCTACCGACGAAGTATTCCCCACACTCGTCGCTTCTGCGCTCGTTCAAGACTGGTCATCGAAGGCAGCTTGGTTAAGTTATGATGCACAGTTTAGTAATGAGCAATGGCATTACTGCTTACCACCTCACGGTTACACTCAGCTAACGAACTGTGCCATTTTCAAACCATCTACCTTATCAAAATGTTACTCTCTCCCAGAATTTGATGACCAATTCCAGTTACAATTGTCAGATAAAAAGGCGGTATGTGAGGTGTTGCGTCTAACAGTCAGTGGTAATACTCAGCAAAAGCTTTATTTCCTCTATCTTGCTCAAAAAGAACTCATGAGCGTATTACATCAAGTAGGATACAAAATTGGCTTCACAACCATCGAGCAACCGTTCATGCTCAACTTCTATCAGGCCATTGATCAAACAGCATATTTCCACTCTGGATATTGCGATCTAAACAACGATGGTATAAAAACCTATCGTGGATTCTGGAATTTCGAAATGATGACCAAAGTCTTCTGTAACACCGATTTTCGCAGCTATAAGCACGCGGTTCGTGGTAGCAGAAAGCGTATCTTGCTAGCAAAGGGTGAACATGTTTGATATCAACCTAGAAGCGCTTATTTACGCGAAAGCGATTGTGCTTCTTATGACAGTAGCCGTAGTAGTCATTTGGCTACTCTATTATTGCTACCGGCTCAAACAACAGAACGAAGTCATGTTGGGGACACACCATGTAACCTACATCGCCTATTCAGTCTGTATTGTGGCTTGGATTAGCAGCAACGCGTACTTCCATACTGATTTATTGCCGATGTTTGGTGCTTCTGCTGCTGTGTTTGCGGCTAAATTTGCCAATCTTGCGTCTTTTTTTGCGTTTGCTTTCGCCTATTACTTTTCTTGTCAACTGGCAGCACAATTGCGTAATGGTAAAGTCCACCGCTGGCAACAAGTCATTTTGGTCACCCTAACGGTCTACTCACTCTATATCAACTTTCATCCAGGCCTTACGGTCGAACACGTCGACATTACTGGTCCAAGTCAGTTTGTCATTGAGTTTGGCCCGCACACGTCATACTTCTTTATTGGATTGGTGAGCTTTGTTGTCTTAACGTTGATAAACCTAGTAGCAATGCGATCAAACAGCAGCAAACTCACGTTAGCCAGAACCAACTATATGATTGCGGGTATCTTGGTGTTCATGCTTTCTACTGCCACCATCCATCTCGGTATGACCTATTTCATGGGCGACTTCTCACTGACTTGGTTACCACCAGCGTTATCCATCAGTGAGATGTTGTTCGTGGGTTATGCCTTATTAACATCCCGTTTCTACAGTGTGAAGTACCTCGCTTACCTCGGCGTTAATATGCTGTTAGTGTGCGCAATTTTGGTCGTACCTTTTGGTGCCATATTCATCCCGCTAACCGATAGTAACCAATGGCTGATTGCTATCCCTATCTGCGCCCTTATTGGCGTAACCTGGCATTTACTTTATAAACGTATGAGTCGCTACGCTTCTTTCTTAATTTACAGGAATAAGAAAACACCCGTACAGCAGATCCTTGCGTTAGAAGATGATTTCAAGCTATCAATTGATGACGCAATGGAGCAATTAAGCAGGCTATTACACATTCCAAACGACAACCTGCGCCTCGTCAATAGCAACTATAATGAAGCCTTCTACGAAGACTACCTTTCCTCAAACAACTCCGTATTAGTTTTTGATGAGCTGACTGAAATACTGAATGATAAATTGCGCACTAAGCGCTCAATCAAAGCACTTTATGAAAAGATGAGCTCAAATAACACCGCGCTGGTCATGCCACTATTCGGTCAAGGACAATCTGTCACGCATTTATTAGTTTCATCGCACAAAATCAACAATCAAATGTTCTCTAATGAAGAGATCTCCGCGCTACAGACTTTGTTAACTCGCGTACAAAGTACAATTGAAGCCGACAGACGTATTCGTCAAAGCCGCGCACTCGCTAACTCTATTGCTCATGAAATGCGTAACCCACTCGCTCAAGTACAACTGCATTTTGAGGTGTTGAAACAACATATTGACCATAAAGCTCCCACTAAGCAGCTCAAGCTTGATATCGAAAACGGTCAAGCCGCCATTCAACGTGGACGACAATTGATTGACATCATCTTACGAGAAGTCAGTGATAGCTCATCTGAGCAAAGTCCTATTACGATGACCTCCATTCACAAAGCAGTCGATCAAGCGGTCAGCCACTACGGTTTTGAAAATGACCTAATTATAGAGAGGATTCGGTTACCGCAACATGCTGATTTTGTAGCTAACCTGAATGAAACTTTATTCAACTTCGTTATATTCAATCTGATACGTAATGCTATTTATTATTTTGATTCCTACCCAAGCAGTCAAATCGAAATAAGCACTACAATAGGCGCGTACGAGAACGTGTTAATATTCCGAGATTCTGGTCCGGGTATTGACGACACCATTTCTCATAAAATCTTCGACGACTTTTACTCTTACCAAAAAAGCGGAGGTAGCGGTTTAGGGTTAGGCTATTGTCAGCGTGTGATGCGTTCATTTGGTGGCAGGGTTGAATGTAAATCGACACTCGGTGAGTTCACCGAATTTCATTTGTATTTCCCTATCGTTCCCAACGCACCAAAAGCAGAAACACTTCGTACGCCTTACTTCACTGATTGGAAAAAAAACCAGCCGGATGCCGAACCACACACAGAGCCCAACACATCACTGAACCTCCAAGCATCCATAAACAGCCAAGGACTGACCGTGCTGATCGTCGACGATAAGGAAGTACAACGCACGCTTGTTCAGATGTACCTAAATCAGCTTGGCGTTAACAGTTTGCAAGCAAACAATGGTGAGAAAGCGGTAGACATATTTAAGTCGAATCATGTCGACTTAATCTTAATGGACGTTCAAATGCCAGTAATGAATGGATTTGATGCCAGCCAACTAATCAAAGCCTACTCGCCCCACACGCCCATCATTGCGCTATCGGGTGAATCAGGAGCAAGCGAGTTAGACATGATTAACAAGATAATGGATGGACGTTTGGAAAAACCAACCTCATTGGACGCTCTACGACATTTACTAGAAGGTCTATTGGATAAAGATGCGAAAGCCAATCAAGTCTAATGCCGCGCTATCATTCACAATGACACATTATCTAATCAACCTCACCACTAACGATCCTGGCGCTCGAACTGACTCAACATTATGGCTAATCACCACACCTTTAGATGGAGAATAATAATGTTCAATTTCGTCGCCAAAACTGTTGTATTGCGTAGCCACCTTTTGTCCTATTGTAACTTCATCAAGAAGTGCCACATGACTAATCACGAAACCACCTTGATTCGCCCGAATACTGACGATTTGATTCCCTTCCGTACACTTCACCGTTTGAGGTTGTACATCACCATCAATCATTTCGTAAGCACGAAACACGTTTAAAACGCCGTTCACTGCTCGGCTTACCATAACGTGGTCAGAATAACGTCCAATACCGACCTCGATGGTAATAGAAGGAATATTGGACCGATTGTAGGCGGTCTCTAAGATCCCTGGAGCGCCTGGGTCATTTAAAATTACATCCGGGTCAATCAATCGAGCCATGTGAATTGAATCATTGAGTCGGTAGTCCGCGAATACGTATAGTGGGTACGCTGCACCAGACGTCTGTGAATGTAGGTCTATTGCTAAATCAGCATTGGGGCTTAGCAAATTTTGCCACAAACTGTGCGCAAACCTATGGGCGTCGTCACCATTAGGATCTCCAGGAAACACGCGATTTAAGTTAGACGTAGAGCTGTCAGGCGCAGCAGAATGAAAATCTCGGCTATGACGTGCAATACCTGACAAGTTCACCGTTGGAACAATTGTCACAACACCTGCATTCATACGACCCATCAATTCTCGTGCTAATTGCTGAGCAGTCAAAATTCCATTTTGTTCGTCACCATGAATACCGGCGGTAATCATGATTCGTTTTCCCGGATGCTGGCCTTTGAAAACGCGGACCGGTAATAATTGTGGATGACCAATGGCGTCGGTAGCCACTGCAAACCAAAATTTATGTTCTCCTGCCTCTAATCCATTAACATCAAGTGCTTGAATCGTAGGATACATGGGGACAATACAATCATTGAGAGGTGTAGACATGCTTTCTCCGGGACAAACAAAAGACAATCATTGCCTTAGGTACCTTTCGGCTTCAACCTAAACTTACCTTTTTACGCTGCAATATAAAAGTGTGGATATCATATACGCTTTCGCTTATTGCAAGACAAATCAAAACATCCACTAATATCGAACTTGAAAACACACTCGTTACTTTAAGAAACCCTGACAAGCCGGTATAGAAAACCAGGCATGAACACGGCGCGATGACAGCTATGTTTAAATCGTCTCCGCTATTCAAGTAATCCCTCTGCCCTCGGCGGCCGGAATATAATCAAGGCCGAGTTAAATTAATTTGCTCAGAGGTAGTGGCAAAAGCGTCTCCGCCCATTTTGCCAATAGAATCAAGTAGAGTCTGATCAATCTGCCCTTCATTGTATAAGTCATCACGAACATAAATATGTTTAACATCCAACATGATGACTTTTCCGCCCGTGGGTTGTGCACTCACTTCAATGACCTCTCTTAATGTACATTCGTATCGAATCGGCGATTGCATGACCGATAACGGGGAAACGTGATGACTAGGACAACTTTCAATACCAGCAAAATCGAATTCACTTTCTTGGCTATCTAGACTCGCACTGGTGCGATTCATTTTCTCGACTAATTCATGGTTAACGATATTAACCACGCACTCTCCGGTTTGCAGTAAATTTTGCAACGTATCTTTGTCAATACCACTGCGTTGCGTAATTTGGGTATACATCAACACAGGTGGGTTACAACTGGCGACGGTAAAAAACGAATAAGGGGCCAAGTTATCTATGTTATCGTTCGAACGTGTACTCACCCAAGCGATTGGACGTGGCGTCACACCGCCATTTAACAAACGGTATTTTGCTTGATTCTCTAACCTAGATACATCAAAAATCATTAGTGTTCTTCCTTACATTTCAACATGTCGAATAAACATGCTCTAAGCCAATCCGTTATGCACAGCGAGCAAATCAATCGAGTTGTCATTTAAAACATGAACAACACGTTGAACGAAGCGTGTCGAACTCGACGCCTAGATTGATAGTATCCCTACAATGACGCCACACCATTCAGCCCAGTTGGCTGCGCTATTGATTCATTCAATAAACCGGCATAAATACCATCATGAGACACCAGCTCTTGATGGCTGCCTTGCTCTACAATCTGTCCCCTTTCTAACACTAGAATCTTATCAGAATGCCGAACGGTACTGAGACGATGGGCAATAGCGATCACGGTCTTTTCTTTAAACAAACGCTGCATCGCTTTTTGAATTAAATCTTCAGTGATTGAATCCACCGAGCTCGTTGCTTCGTCTAGCATCATGACTTGCCCGCCTTGTGCGACAGCACGTGCAAATGAAATCAATTGTGTCTGTCCCACCGAAAGGTTAGAACCATTTTTATCCAAAACAAAATCGTATGTTTCTGGCAGCTGGTTAATAAACTTATCGGCATAAACATAACGAGCAGCTTGCTCCACTTGCTGGCGCGAGATCCCCGTTTTCCCTAGAGCGATATTAAACTGGATGGTCTCTGCGAATAGATGGACATCTTGCATCATCATTGAGAATAAATGGGTTGAGTTTTCATAAGATATGTCAGACAACTCAATACCATTAAGTAAAATGCTTCCTTCATAGTCTTGGTAGGTTTTTGAGATCAAACGCATGATCGTTGACTTACCCGAGCCTGTCGAACCAACCAAGGCAATCTGATGTCCCTTCTCTAACACAAACGACACGTTTTTAAGCACATAAGGCGAATCGGGTTTATAACGAAAACTCACGTTCTTAAACTCTAAGCGAACAAATTGCTTAAGCTGGTTTTCGACCTGATGACTTGGCAGTAGATTACGCCCCTCTTCTTCCGTTGGTTCGATGAATAGCTCTTCGATATGGTCAAACGCTGCAAATGAACTTTGAATAGAAGCAATCTGCGAGGTGAAATCTCGAATAGGCACAAACACCTTTTCTAACGTATTAATAAACGCGATGAGCACGCCAAGCGTTAACGTGCCTGCAATCACTTGCTCTGAGCCATACCAAATCATCAACGCAATCGTGACCGACGTTATCCCTGAGATAAACGAAAATAAAACGGCATCATACTTGTTAATTTTCTTTTGGGCGGTTAAGAATTCATCTATGTACCCTTTGTACTTTTTCTCAACTTGCTCTTCTGCTCGATACATCTGAACCGTATTCATACCAAGCAGCACTTCTTGTAGAAACCCGATACCTCGCGCCAAAGCAGACCGAGTAATCTTGTGCATCGCTCGAAGACGATTACGCACATAAACGGTCAAATACATGACTGGAGGCATGACAATCAAAACAATGAGCGTCAATTGCCAATCAATAAAAAGCATCATGACAAGGAGCGCAATCGTGTTTATCGTGTCTTTCACTAGGCCAACTATTGATTGCACAAACGATTCACCAATCGTCTCTAAATCACTCGTTAAGCGAGACAACGTCACACCTGTTGGGGTGTTATCGAAATAACGACGAGGGAGTTTAAGCACTCTCTCAAACAGGACTGAACGCATGTCGGTAATCGTGTATTGCCCTGTTTTTCGCAGGTTGTATGAGTAGGTAGTATCGACGACATAACTGGCAATCAGAACAAGAATCAAATAAACAATATTACGCATCAATCCTTCCATATCACCCTGACTCAAATGAACGTCAATCACTTGAATAATAAGCCAGGGAAAAAGAAGGCTGGTTACGACAGTCAGCGGCAGCATGGCTATACCAAGTATCGCTGTGCGTTTGTACTTCTTAGCAAATTTAAAGAAGTGCTTTAGATATTTAACGTCAACACCCTTTAACATGCTGTTGTCTCCGTTTCATTTTGTTGAAGTTGCCACGTTTCATAATAATATGAGCATGTGGACAGCAATGTAGCATGATCACCTTTGGCTATAATTTGGCCTTCATTCAATACGATGATCTCATCCATGTACTCAAGTGCATTGACACGATGTGAGACCACCAGCACCGACTGATTTTCTAATCGTTCAAAGAGCCCTTCTAAAATTTTACGCTCGGTTTCGTAATCCACAGCGGATAAGACGTTGTCCATAATGATCAGATCTGCGGGTTCAAGCAACGCACGTGCGATACTCAACCGTTGCTTTTGACCTCCTGACAACATCACTCCTTTTTCACCAACTAAGGTTTGCTCGCCACTTTCAAAGTGAGCCACATCATCTGCAAATTGACTTAATCGAAGCACATCATCGACTTGTTGCTTTGCAACATCCGGGTTGGCGCTACCAAAACGGATGTTCTCTTCTATGCTCGCCGAAAATAAATAGGGGTCTTGAGTCACCGTTTTGATGTAGCGGCGTAAATCATTCCGCGAAAAAGTGGTCACATCCCGGTCTCCAAGAAAAATAGTCTCTTCTGGCACATCTAAGTAGTGATTCAAACAATTAACGAGCGTCGTTTTACCGGCCCCAATCCCTCCTAAAACGCCGACTTTTTTGCCGGCTGGAATGTCAAAGCTAATGTTATCCAGAATTAGTCTGTCTTCACCCGGATATCGATAACTCAAATGACGAACTGAAAAGGTTTTTCCTTTCATTTGTTGCACGTTGGGTGACGACAATTCGGTCTTATCTTGCTCTGGGACTTCGGCATTCAAAATGGTTTGAACACTTTGGATACCCACCATGCCTCGCTGATAAATGGTGGCAATTCGGCCAAGTTGCATCAATGGCATCGCCAGTAACACCGAATATGTTAAAAGTGCTGTGATCTCGCCAAGTGTCAGCTCTTGGTTCATCAACATATACCCACCCAACCCAAGGATTAAGATCTTCATTAAATCGTTAGCGTAATCAAGAACCGGCATAAAAAAGACTTGGATGCGCGTGATTTGCATTCGGCAACGTAGGAGTTGTTGGTTTAGCTTTTCGATCTCAGCCCTGACCCAAGGTGACATCTGCTGACTCTTAATTAAGTCAATACCAGATAAGTAGCTCATTAGTTGAGCTGATAAGTTTTGTAAGCGTTGCATGTGTTCTAAATGGAACACTTTCATACGTTTAAAGCCTATGCGAAAAATAACAAACGCAATGGATATTGGAATCACAGAGTAAAGCGTGAGCTCAGGCGAGATTCGCCACATATACAAGGGGGTCAGTGACAACGCGAGCAGGACATTAAAAAACTGTAAAAAACCAACGCCAAACATGAGTCGGATGCCAGCGAGATCGTTGTTGATGATAGAGATCAGTCGCCCCGATGCAAACCGAGTATGAAAGCTACTTGGAAGGCGATTTAGTTTCTGTAAAAGCGTGTTTTTTAACGCCGCCTCCGTTATTCGGCCTGGATTAAGGGCATAAATTCGCGACAAAATTCGCACCCCAACCATCAGCACTGACATCGCGACGACAATACCAACATAGGTTTGCAATTGTTGATGACCAAGGCTTGACGCATCCTCAATCAGATCGATCGCCAATTGAATATAGCGTGGGATTTCGACCTGCAGCCAGTTGACGAGAAAAATGAACACAATCGCCAGTAGATACGATTTACGATTCATGCGCAGATAATGGGCGAAAAACTGTGTTTTATTCATTCGACTCTTTCTTATGTGGTGGTTCAATTCCGTACTGCTCAACGCACGCTTTAATAATGCAGTGGCGAGGATCATCTATTTGTTCGAGCGCCTCAAGTAACCATTCTGGCAAACGGACCGGACGAGTTTTCACGCCTGGTTTACGACCGCTGCCAGGTCTTGAGCCTCCTCTGCCGCAACAGTGGCGTGCCTGATCTGAATTAGCTTTCACGAAGAATCCATATTCGATGTAGATTTGATAAGTGTACACTTACCAAAAATAAATGGTACCCGAAAACAAAGATACATTATGAAAATGAATAGTAACCAAAGGATGCATAACAAAAATACCGCGCTCTCCGACGATACAGCTAGCTTGCTGAGTTTAATTTAAATATCGCATAGTCAACGCCGCGCTTTACGTTATGGCCACACATAAAATGAAACGCAAGATAAACTGAATGGATAGAAAATAGAGAAGAGTCAACAACCTCTGTCTATTTTTTAAATAATGAGTTAGCTAGCTATTGTCAGAAAGCAATATAGTTTGAACGCAGAAATAAAGTTTGACTCATTTAACGTCAGTGGAGCGGCTAAAAAACTCTGGTCTACCTCATTTTTGCATCTTTCTGTGTTACTACCCGCAAGTACCAAAGTCAAAAGTCAAAAGTCAAAAGTCAAAAGTCAAAAGTCAAAAGTCAAAAGTCAAAAGTATGGTCACTCCTGTGCAGGCAGGAATCTATTCACAGCGTTTATGAAATCACATCATTCCCTCATATACTGAAACTCATTTTTGGACATAAAGCTCTCAGCTTATTGCTCTTCTACCCATCCCAATTAGGCCGTCATCCTCGTGCAAACGAGGATCTTCATCAGCATGTGACTTACTTAAATAGAAATGAATAACACACGAATAGGTTCGCAACGCGCTGAATGAGATCCCCTTTTTCAAGGGGATGACGGTTAGTTTTTATTTGTAGAGGCAGTCACATGCCGGGATTTATTTTGCGCTGATGAAAACTGAACTGGCACGCCTTTAGACAAAGCTTGCTAGCGGCTTTCCAAAATTAGGAAATAATGAATAACTACAAGTATGGAGAGTTGCTTAACTTGGCGCCCGGTCTAACTAGAACAGAGCAGTTTTTACCCCACAAACACACAATGTAAAGGCATTCACATAAAGTCCAGACTAAATAATTGAAGGCTTTGTCTTCGTTAATGCCTTTATCAAGGCTATGGGCGTAAAAATAACACGTTCCTTTTTTACCCCCTATACCTTCCTAGCTACCGCCAGGGTGATGAATAAATGCGGTTTAAGCTTCAACACAGGCTAACCAAATGGAAGGTGCCCTGTTTTCACCAAAATGACAGTCTCTTCTTCTACATAAGGAAAATGCTCGCTCATGTGAGGGCTGCGTATCCATGTGTGTTTCGGGTACTCGCCATGTTCATCTTTAAAGGTTCCAGATAATACAAATATCTCTTCACCACCAAAATGGCGGTGCGGTTGAAAACGTTCGCCAACGGGCCACTTCACTAGGGCGACATGCTCGTGTTCGAATTCATGCAGTGGCATCACTTGTAAACCGCCGATACCCAGAAGCCAGTCTGTTTCTAGAGTGTTGATGCGAACTTGGGTTAAGTCCCTCGTATCAAACTGGTTTAACTTAACCAAGATCGTGCAACCGTCCTTACTCGATGGAGAGTGCGCACTGCCCGGGGGATTACGGATATAAGTGCCTGCAGGGAAGTCTCCTGTTTCATCAGAGAATACACCGTCTAACACGAAGATCTCTTCGCCTTGTGGGTGTGGGTGCTCAGGAAACGAAGATTCACAATCGTACTTCACGACACTGGTTGTGTGACCTGACTCTTTATCTTCTCTTTCTAGCGGCTTGCGCCATACCCCTTTGGCAGGGCTCGCGATCCAATCTAATGTCTCGGTTTCTATAACCAGTCTCTTGGAAAAATCCATGTTAAACATAATAGCAACCTTACTTTTGTTAGAGTTTTAATTATTATTGTTGTCTTTCTAGTTTCTATTCTACGCGAATACTCATCAAGGAGGCATCTCGCTGCTATTTCGCCCACGCAGCAACCAGCTAAAAAGAATCCTAATTAATTGCGGCCAGCGATCACACCGCCATCAACATCCCAGATTGCCCCTGTTACCCAATCTGCACTGTCTGACAGTAAGAAAGAGATACTATTAGCGATATCTTTCGGTTGACCTACTCGGCCAATTGGATGGAATGCGTTGAAGCCTTCTAGCGCTTTATCCACTTCTTCTGGTTTAATGAAAGATTCGTAAATCGGTGTTTTAACCACAGCCGGAGAAACCGCATTCACACGAATGTTATGCTCGGCTAATTCCATTGCCATGTGTTGTGTTAACGAATGTAGGCCAGCCTTCGCCATTGAATAAGCAGAAGATGGCGTTGCTTTGATAGCTTGCTTACCCCACATAGAGCCAACGTTAACCACATTGCCGCCGCCGTTTTTTATCATCAATTTGCTTATCGCTTGAGTGATGAAGAAGGTCGATTTGTTGAGCTGCATGTATTGATCGTAATCTGCTTCTTGGTGTTCGATAAACGCTTTAGGGTTGAAGTAACCTGCAGCATTAACAAGGTAACCAACACCTTCATCTAACGACTCAAGGCGTTTGATAAGGTTGAATCATCATAAAGATTAGCTTGCCAGCCTGAAGCGTGACCGAGCAATTGCAGTTCTGACATCGCTTTATCTAACTTAGCAGGGTTGTTTCCGACCACCAAGACATGGATGTTTTGAGCGACTAACTGCTTCGCTGTTTCAAAGCCCATACCACTTGTGCCACCGATTACGACTGCAATACCATTTTTAGTGAAGTTCATTTTGTTATCTCCTAAGTCATGTGAACGTGGTAATCTTAGACTTTGAGCTAACATTATGAATAGTAGGTACAAATCGGTTAGGTAGGTACTTATTGGTACATCTTTATGAAAAATCAGGAAAACTTTTTTTCAAGAAAATCAGCACCAGATCGCTCTGCTCGCATGGTAGAAACCATCTACGGCTGCAAATGGTCGCTAACGGTTTACCAATTGCTGGCAAATGGCATTAATCGCCCCGGTGAAATGGTGCGCTCGGTCGAAGGGTTATCGACCAAGGTATTGAATGAATGCTTGAAGCGAAATATAGAGTTCGGGATCTTAGAGAAGCAAATGTTCAACGAACTGCCACCTAGAGTTGAGTACCAAGTGACGCCGTTCGGTGAGAAGTTCTTGTTGATTCTAGACCAGCTAGAAAACCTACAAAACGAAATAGACGAGATGTAAACCGGAGTTAATCACTCGTTTTTTTCGCTTGAACTGGATGAGCAAATTTAGCCGTATAGCTAGAGTTTTTGTCATGAGGAAAAGTAAGTTAAATACCAAACTCAATGTCGTGCAGAGCATCCAAGGTTAAACGCAATGGGGCAGAAATGAGTTTGCCAATATCGCCCCTGTCCGATCCTAATCAGCAAAGAAAACACAGTTCCTATAAGAACCATGCTTTCTTTCAGTTCACCCACATAATCTTAGATATTAACCACTAGAATGGGGATTACACCTATAGGGGTTTAAACAACCCTTAATGTTACTTCCGTAGCCTGCTGGAAGCAATGTGCCTCCCAAATGGTCAAGCTTCATCTTTTTAATGACTATGAATAGCTTGAAAAGGCACATTTGAGCTCAAACTTTATTGTCCACCGAGAGCAACACTGGTTACATCTGCAGCGGACCGTTTGCTTATCGATTAAAAGCGCTCTAGCCCAGCCGGTTTATTATCAAGGATGGCATCAATCTTAGCCATGACCTCTGGTGTGACCAAATCGCGGTGCGCTATCGCTTCCAAGTTATCTTCTAACTGTGACAAACGTGACACACCCAGTATCACTGAACTGACATTTTCATTCGCTAAACACCAATTTAATGCCAGGTAATGTAACGGCGTACCCAGAGATTCCGCCAACGCATTCAAACGTCTAATCTGATCTAGCTTGTTGTCTTCACCCACCAAAACATCTCGGAGCCATTCATAGCCCGGTAGATTGAGTCGGCTATCTTCCGGTACACCATCAAGGTATTTCCCGGTCAAAAGCCCACTCGCTAACGGTGACCATACTGTGGTTCCAAGACCCATTAACCCATATAGTGGGCGATAATCGGCTTCCACTTTATCTCTAACTAAAAGGTTATACTGTGGTTGTTCCATTGAAGGACCAATGAGGTTTTCCGCTTTTGCAATCCCCCAAGCTTCCGTGATTTGTTGTGCGCTCCATTCAGATGTTCCCCAATACATCACCTTGCCTTGGCTGACTAGGTCATGCATCGCTCGTACGGTTTCCGCAATTGGTGTATCAACATCTGGGCGATGACAAAAGTACAAATCTAGATAGTCAACTTGCAAGCGCTTTAACGCGGCGTGGCACGCATCAAACACATGCTTTCTACTCAATCCTCGTTGTGTTGGTTTATCCCCGCCCCAAAAGACTTTACTAGAGACGATAAAGCTATCTCGGCTCCACCCAAGCTCTGTAATTGCTTGTCCCATCAAGCGCTCACTCTCGCCGCTTTCGTACCCTTCAGCATTATCAAAAAAATTGATGCCTGCATCGTATGCCTTTTGCATAATTTCTTTTGCTGCGGATAAATCTACTTGCTTATTGAACGTCACCCAAGATCCTAGCGCCACTTCACTGAGTTGTAAGCCAGTGTTCCCCATACGTCTGTATTTCATTTTTCTTCCTCTGTTACTTTCATGTCACGCTACTATTTTTCATGCGGCTCCATGAAACAAGCCGCGATTGGACACGTGGTTTTTTAATATTGATATTATAATACTGACAACAGAATAGATTAATGTGCTGCCTGTTACATATTCTGTAGCGACTAGATGACAAAAGAATTGAGCAACTAGGTAACCAAGTCACTAAGCGCCAAGGAAATCTGCACCAAGGAAATCAGCGCAAAAAATCCTTAGCAATGTTGACGTAGAGAAATGTGTCAAACGTTTTTCTTACACTAGACTAGGTAGGAATACATTCCTAACTAAGAGGTATCGGATGGATAACAGTCATTCTTCTTTGCAATCTAATTTATTATCCAAAAGTTGGAAATATTTTGTCGTCGTTGGCGTTGTCATTGCGCTAGCCGGAGTTGGAGCGGTCAGTTTGCCCATTTTTGCTGGGGTCACCATCTCAACTGTCGTTGGTTTGGTGTTACTGTTCAGTGGTATTGCGCAAGCTTATCACGCCTTCTCCATTCATACATGGAACGAAAAACTCTGGTATGTACTGAGTGCCCTACTCTATCTAGTAGGCGGATTATTCATTGTATTTAAGCCACTAGCAGGGCTAGTCACCATTACCATGTTGATTGTTATCGTGATGATATTGAACGGCCTAACTCGTATCTTGTTTGGCTTGAGCAATCGTAGTTTACCTAGCAGCAACGTGATTATACTCAGCGGTGTTCTATCCGTTTTAATTGGCGGTTACTTCTTCATGCTGCTGGATGACCCAACTTTCTCGACGACTTTGTTAGGTACTTTTGTTGGTATATCGTTGCTAATAGAGGGCATTGGCTTTACTTTCATAGGCTTGAAGATAAAAAAGTCGATGTAATAGAAGAGACGGAAATAACATTAAAGTTCATTATACGTGATAAGTGTAATGAACTTTAATGCCTACTTCATCTAACATCCCATATATTTTATGACCTAAAACAAATTGGCAATCGCTCACATCTGCGATTGCCATGATCCCATACAAAAACAAAGTTCGCCTGTCATTTGTATACTCTGCCTTATTCTTAAGTAAAGCAATAGGAAATCATCAACATAGAAAATCAAAAAACGACATAAATATCCATTTAATAACCAAATCCAACACATTATAAATGTTAAAGATATGTATTTTATATAACCAATTAGATTATCAATAATTATGTGAAATCTTTTTAACATATAAACATAGTATTTTAGATATATCACATCGTTTACACTATGATGAAACAACCGAGTGTTATATTTAAAGGAATAAATATGAAAAGCAATCGATTTCATGGCGTTTTCTATACTCAAAGAAACATTCAATCAACATCATTGAAGAATTTATTGACTGAAAATTCCGACATCAAGCTAATTCACTTATCTCCTATTTCACTCTACAATAAATTTAACGGTAACGAATCAGAGCACAGTGTCGACATCATCATCATTGATCATGATGAAATGATTCGTTACCCAGAAATTTCAAAGAAAATCGCAGACACTAATACGAAACAAAAGCCTGAAATTATCATTAATTGTCCACCTGAAGTAAAACCTAAAGACCTGATCGCGTGGCGTTCATTAAGTGGTATTTTCTATCAATCCGATTCAATAGATACTCTATTTAAAGGCATCAACAAAATAATATCTGGCGAAATGTGGTTCACTCGAGAGTTATCACAGCAACTTATTACGTTGTATCGTAAAGACTATAAAGTGAAAGGCATTCGTTCATTTCAAATATTGACCACGCGAGAACAACAAATTATGTCGTTCGTTGCACAAGGAAAATCAAACTTTGAAATATCCGAATATCTTTTTGTAAGCGAAAATACGATAAAAACGCACTTGCACCATATCTTTAAAAAAATCAATGTTAAAAACCGAGTACAAGCTATGCTGTGGCTTGGTGAGAACGTTGATTACGAAGCTCCCGAAAAAACCGTTTAGCGATGCTGTTGAGGGCGATTTTAAGTAAACTGGTCACAATTAAACCCAAAAGAAGAGCAAGCCAATATCGCTTAATCTTCTTTTGAGTTCAGTTGTCATTTTCAAGTAAAGCCCTTTCAATTGCAGTGGCTTACATCGGATGTTATATTTATAGCACTCACTTTATATAGAAGTAACACTACAATATTTCACGAGTTTGATTGGTATATTTGGCTACGACAGGATTTGCTTTAAGACTAGCCACATCACTTGGTTTCCATAATCCTTTTGATACACCATCAAGCACCAGATGGATGACCGCAGCATCGATGGCGGACATAAGTGCAATATTAACCGGCTCATTGTTACTGTAACCTAGCTCTGCTTCTAGCAACTCTTGATAGTCAATAAACCGAAAAGCCCCCATCGACAACTCATGACTAAAGATGGTCTTGCTAATCGTCACACTCGATAAAATTCTTCCTGTTCGCACATCAACTGCGCGTAAATTAACCGTAACTTGGTCTGCTCGGTATTCGCCTGCTGCACTAATACCAAGATACTTAGCGCCTACACCACCCGTTTTTATATTCCAATCATAAGCAACAATTCCGCCTTCAATCATGATATTAGCAGAATTCAGTGAGGGTAAGTGTTTCTTGTGATTCGCCAATTGAGTGCCTTTGTCTTGAGCCGCTCGAATAATCTTTCTTTCTGTCAAAAGATTTTGTAGTCCTTCACGCTCTAGAGGAATAAACCACTTAGAATCTAATAAAGCCGTTGTTAACAACGCTGTGCCACCCTGAGGAACCGCCGTAGAAAAACTGCTTGCGGGATACACACGATATTGCCCAGTTTGGTCACGGAAGTCGTACACGGACACTAATATTCGCCCCTGAGGAACGGGTAAGTTAACCAAATCAGTGTACGTTGAGCTTCTTTGCATGAGCTGAGGTTGGTCTTCAATGTCGGGCATCGATAATCCGTTACTGCAAGCCATCATGAAACACGACAGACATACTATTAATATATTTTTCATCATATTTGCCTCAATCTGGGTTTAACCCACTGACCATGATTTCAGATGATTCACCGGATATTTTGTCGACAATCTGTACCGTCAACGTTCCGTTGTTGTCCACGACATTTAAAAAGTAGTCATCCGTTTCAAGTTGCCCGGTGTTGCCATTACCAATGTCGGCCAACAGTTGACTAATGAGTCGTGACTCTAAACTTGAGGCTAGATTGTCTAAGGCACTTTCTTCCTCATAGCTATACAGTTCACTATCAGGATCTTCATAGTCATTAATCGCGTTGGCATGATTCCATAAATGGGTGGTGTTTAAGGGATCACCACCAAAACTGGGGTTTACGGGCTCATAAAGTAATTCAGAACCCGTAGCATGAATACTCAGACTCAATGCGCATATCCCTACAATGGTTGCAAGCTTGCCTTTCATATCTTCCTTCCTTAGAATTCATCACGAGCTATATCAAACCTATCCATGAAGCGTTCGTTAACTTCCCATTTATCGATATGTCTACTCACCACACTTACGGCCCTTTGGGCTTCTAACTCTGTTTTTTTCCTACCTGGCGTGATGGCGGTTCTAAATATCACTGTATTTCTATGAATTACCGAAATAATGCTACCGGACAGAGCGGTTGGACGCTCTTTTACCGTCAAGTTAACTTCTAGGTTTTCAAATCGAGCATTCATCAATTGCGAAAATGGTTTATAAAAATCTTCTCCAAATCGCGTCATCGTTTGATCAACAATGACGCCGTTTATTTCATTGAATTTTTTATACGATGTGGCGTATCGTTTTTCATCACTAAGTTCCTTTTCAATTTTTATACTTGTGTCGTTAGAAGCCCCTTCACTTTTAGCGCCTCCTGAGATAGGAAGTAAAATAGAAAAAACTGATAATAAAAACACCCAGTTAAACGACATATTTTGCTCCTTATCATCACATGACAATAATAAACAATTACCTTGTTAACTCATGGTGTAAAGCATTAATTTTTGATTTACATCAACTCTGCATTTCATAATCATAAAATAGTTTACAAGCACGATATATATGTAAACTATGGCTGATGTAATCGTATTTAAAAACTCAATATAGTTTATAGATATTCCCACTAGCAAAGGTCGATAATAATATAAACATAATAACTTGAGGTATACGATGAAAACCAGATCGACGATTGGTCTTATGTTGACGGTCATCCTTTTTTCAACGGTTACCCATTCGGCCAATCATAATTATCAAAATCAAGCGACCGTGATACTAGAAGAGTCCATTCTAGGGACCGTGGTTGTGGATCAAATTAATGACACTGGCGTCATTGAACCTAATATCGCAACGATAAAACAAACCGGGATAAAAAATAAGGCCTATGTCATTCAACACGGTAGTAATAATACCAGTGACATTAGCCAACATGGAACAGTCAATATCGCAGCAACAACACAACTCGGCAGCGACAAGACGGCCACTATTGTACAAGACGGCAGCTATAACGCTGCATTTATCGTTCAAACAGGTACCGATGAGTCAGATATTGAACTTACACAAAACGACTGCGGCAACATCGCTTACGTGAAGAATACGGCTCAGGTCGAGAATACGCTGTCATTTACACAAAACGGAGGTGAGCTACTCATCATCAAGAATGGTTTATCAGCGAATATTTCGCTAACCCAAGGAAAATAATAACCCAAAAAATGGGATAAATAGTGTCGGAAAGGACAATAAGGAAATCTATCATGAAAAAATTAACTTTAGCTACAGCCATTGTCGTCGCCTTATCGTTTAATGCGCAAGCAGCAAACGTATGGGATAACGACGCGGACGTTGAATTAGACCGTGCAAACAATGTTCATGTTACCGTGCAACAAGTTACGTCCGGCGTAGCGGGTGACAATGAAGTTGACGTTTTCTACAAGGGTGCTGACGGTGGATCATCTTACATCTATCAAGATGGAGACCGAAATGACATCAGAGTCGAAGTAACGGCTCGTTCTGACAGAAACACAATTTCTGCGTTACAAACTGGTGATGACAATGAAGCCAACATTGATGTTGATTATAAATCGGATGGTAACAATGTATGGTCTAACCAGGTCGGCAACAACAACGAATCTGATATAGAAATCGTAGACTCCTCTGATCTAAATTCTACTTCAATTTCACAAACCGGTGATACAAACGAAGCGTATATTGACATGGCGTGGTCTGATAGGAATACCGCTTCAATTACCCAAGTTGGCGATAGTAACGATGCAGATATTGATATGGAAGATTCGTACCGTAATCAAATCTCCATCACGCAAACAGGTGTGAACAACGAAGCAAATGTAGAGACTGATTGGGCGTTCGGTTCTTCAGTCGCAATAACCCAAGGTAATGGCGCAAACGACGCTGATAATCAAGCTGACGTTGATCTATATGATTCTTGGGGTGACACCGTTTATATCAGCCAAACTCAAAGCGACTCCATCGCTGAAGTTAGTTTATTTAGTACTGGCGGAAACACTGTGACAACTATCCAAAATCATAATGATCTTGCTAACGTACAAGTCACTCGAAGCAACGGTTCTACTGTTTACATCAATCAAGACTAATGCGTGGTTTATAGTATGCGTATCTTCAGAGCGGCACTCCCTGCCGCTCTTATTCTCATCAACTCCAACATCGTTTATGCCGCCCCAAGCGCTAACGCACCTTTACCTCGCCTCTCCGTCACCTGCCAAATGGAGCCATCTTCTAACATTGTTGATTTCAGAACTACAGAGCGACAATTTACTATTGTCATTGTCACAGCAACCGGTTCTACCATCCAACACACTGTGCATTCTGCCAGCAAATCCCGCCTAACCTTAACCCAAGAGCAGTTTCCCATTCACGTCTTCGAATACGGCGAAACCCATCAGTCAGAGTTTTTAATCTACCAAGATTGTGTTCAAACACACATTTGATCACTCTTTATCAGCCATTTTGAAGCCTACAATGCACAAAACAATCATTACAACAGGAATCAAAGCCATCGTTATTTCAGCCATTGGTAAATCAATGAACATCTTAGCTCCCAACAGGTGCGCGCCAATGTTCAATATGGCGATCACGCCTGCGATACCAAATAGTTTTAGCTGTTTGTTTACACTCGTCATTAGCTTATTCCCTACTGAGTTTGACTCGAACGTTATTAATGAAATCAAGTATCCGTGACGCCTTTTGACCTCCACTTGCTACACATACTTATCACGACAGACCCAACATGAGTCTTAGTTGCATCGTTGTTAAGATCGCTTCTCTACACGGGCAATAATAACAGTGAACCATCAAACTATAATAGATACAGATTTCTATTTTTTAGATATAACAGCTAGATAGTTCAAGCTATAATATCGATTTATGTGCCCGTATAGAGGTCCCATTGGCTAAATATATTGAGCTTGCTGAGCAAATCAAACGCCAGATCAGAAACAATGTTTGGGAAATAGGCAGTAAACTGCCTTCTATACGAAAACAAACTGAGTTATCCGGGCTGAGCCTAATGACCGTGGTGAATGCTTATCAATTACTAGAAAGTCAGGGATGGGTTGTATCACACTCACGCTCTGGGTATGTTGTTGCTCCACAAATTCAAGATGCACCTATACCAAGCATTCAAAGGAGTATTCAAGCGTCAGAAAGTGTTGATATCAACGATTTTGTGTTTGATATTTTACAAGCTAGCCGTAATAGTGACGTCATCAATTTTGGTTTTGCTTACCCTGATCCTAACCTTTATCCACACCGTCAGGTAAATAGATCCTTAATGCACGCCGCCCGTACTATGCCCACCTCCTATGCTTTAGATAACCTTCCTCCAGGCAATGAAATCTTGCGACAAACCATAGCAAAGCGATATGCCGTCCAAGGGATGAACATTAACCCTGACGAGATTGTTATTACTGCCGGTGCATTAGAAGCCTTGAACTTAAGCCTGCAGTCTGTGACAAAAGCCGGTGACTGGGTCATTGTTGAAACTCCAACCTTTTATGGCGCACTACAATCGTTGGAGCGTCTCAATTTACGCGCGCTCTTTGTCAATACTCACCCCAAAGACGGCATTGACCTCGATTCATTGGAGCATGCATTGAAAACCCATCCCGTTAAAGCGTGTTGGTTGATGACAACGTTCCAAAACCCGTTAGGGTTTACATTATCGAATGAGAAAAAAAAGAAGCTAATTGAACTCCTTACACACCACGGCGTCTATTTAATCGAAGACGACGTTTATAGCGAGTTATATTATGACGGTGATAAGCCGTTACCAGCCAAAGCCTTTGATACTCAAAGCATGACGCTCCACTGTTCATCATTCTCCAAATCACTCGTCGCAGGTTTTCGTATCGGTTGGGTCGCCGCAGGGAGCCAAGCATTAAAAATTCAAAAGCTTCAACTGATGAGCACCTTATCGACCAGTGCACCTGTCCAACTGACCCTCGCGAATTATCTATCAACTCGACATTACGAAAGTCATTTGCGCCTATTGCGACGAAAACTAGAGCAACGAAAATTCCAAACGTGGCAGTTATTACAAGCAGCCTTGCCTGAAGGCGCTCATGCTTATTACTCGACCGGAGGCTATTTCATTTGGGTCGTTCTGCCCAATTACGTCAATGCAACCGAGCTTTACAAGACGGCTCTGTTAGAGCATATCAGCATTGCGCCAGGCGAAATGTTTGCAACCAATAAACAGTTCGATCACTGTTTTCGATTAAATGCTTCACATGAAATGTCTACGACTATTGTCAGTGCCATAAATCGTTTAGGAATCTTAATTAAAGAACGTATTAAAGAATAACCTCCACGCCTACCAACCACATGGGAACACACCCAACGACGGTCTTTTTTTCAACAAAGTGATTTTATAGTGAGAAGAAAACGGTAGATATATGATTACAAAAAGAAATCATGAGAATGATATTGCCATCACTGTTTATTCTAATAAGCTCAATTTTTAATTGAATAAATTTCGGTATATCTCGTGTCATTAAAAAACTTATCTATAAAATTGAAGTTACAACTCTTAGTTTTTTGCTGTGCTGCACTCATATTGACGATTGGGCTTTTCAATCTATTTGTCCAAAAAGAGCAACAACTTAATGAACGCGAGGAAAAACTCCAACATCAAGTAGAAACGGCACTTTCTTTAGTTAAACACTTTCAGAATCATCAAGATATTTCAGAATCAGAAGCCAAAGCTCTAGCACTCAGTGCACTGGGTGACCTTCGCTACGAAGGCAGTAATTATTTTTGGATTACGGATTCAAACAACAACTTAGTGTTACATCCATTAAGGCCTAACAATGTCGGTAATGACATGAGTCAAGTGCAAGACGGTGCGGGCAAATATCATTGGCAAGAAATGTCTCAGATAGCACGAACAAAACAATCGGGGTTTCTCGATTATACTTGGAAGTCTCCTGAAGGCGAACTGTTAGACAAAATATCATATGTTAGTTATATAGAAAACTGGGATTGGATTGTTGGCTCAGGCTTATTCGTTTCAGATATTGAATCTGCATTTTTGACCAATATACTAAAGCAATCGCTCACGACATTGATTGCAGTTAGTCTATTATTTGTGGCGAGTTTTTTCATTAGTAATAGTGTAATTAGGCCCATAGACGTTCTGCTGAAAAATCTCAAAACCATTGCAGAGGGTGATCTCACTCACAATATAAAACAACATCGAGGTGATGAAATAGGACAACTCAGTGTTGAGTTAGACCAAATGCAATCGACGATACGAGATACATTATTAACCGCAAGAAATACGGCGAACAAAGCCGGTTTGTTATCAAGTAATATCGCATCAAGTAGCGAAGAAACCGCCCATAGTATCGCTTCGCAAAATAAACAATTGGAACACCTGTCAGTTGCAATGAATGAAATGTCAGCGACCATTAATGATGTGGCAACCAATGCCGAAACAAGCGCTGAAATGACAGGCCATGCAACACAACAAGCTCAAATAGGCAGTAAAAGCATGCAATCAACGGTATGTGATGTCTCTTCTATCTCAGCTTCTATCAATGAAACCACCGCTTTAATGCATGCATTAAAACAAGGGGTAGATAGCATTGGTGAGGTAGTCCAAGTCATTCAAGAGGTGTCGGAGCAAACAAACCTCTTAGCACTTAACGCCGCCATAGAAGCCGCTAGAGCGGGTGAAAAAGGTCGAGGATTTGCTGTCGTAGCGGATGAAGTGCGGAATTTAGCAAGTCGAACCCAAGCATCAACGAACCAAGTTCAGCAAACCATTAATGAGCTGAATAGCAACACAAGTGATGCAGTCTCGGTTATAAATGCAAACAATCGGAGCATAACGGATACTGTTGACGGCATCCAGAAAACTGAAGCTATCTTCAAAAATATGGTTGAGGAACTCAACAAAGCGAGCAGTATGGTGGTGCAAATTGCGGCGGCGGCAGAACAACAAGGCGTTGTATCCAATGACATGAGCGAAAACGTCTCAACTATTCACCTTTCTGCGTCTCAAATAAGCGAATCTAGTGAGCTTCTCGCTTCTCAAACACAAGAAATGGTAACCGCCGCCAAAGACCTTAAGAAACAACTCACATTTTTTAAGCTTAGTTAAAAGCCATGGCGTAAAAGTGCAGTATTCGTTAGCTGTAATGCGATATATTTAGCGTTAACGTTAACATGTCACATCACAGCTTAGTGTATACCGGTATATTGACGTCTGGTTCAGTCTCACTATTCATTCCCAAAGAAGACATTCGTTTTTGTATCAAGCCACAGTTCATGGTTAGCCATCACTTTAGAAAACATTCGACTTTGCAGATAACCGTCTAACCAAGCACGAAGCTTTGGGTAAGGGCTTTGTAAATACCACTGTCGCTCTATGCGCGCAAATTTACGAATAAAAGGCATAATGGCAATATCAAGTAAACTTTCACGATCCGAAAATAAAAAAGTATGCCTGTTTAGGCGTTGTTCTAACTTAGCTAAGTAGACCTCGCATGCCTCTCGACATTCTTTCAGATTATCGTCATGGTAACGCTTCGCACAACTGTACGCTTCCATTGCAGGGACAAAGGCATGTTCAAACTGACTGATCTCCCTAACCATCGTTGGCAGCGCACCTTGCTGCTCATTATGTATCAAATCTTGTGGGTCATTTTTCGCCAGCGCCCAAATCATCACCTCAAGACTTTCTTCTATCACCATAGGACTTTGGCCAATGACTCCACCTTCGCTAGCACCATGTTGATTCACCACTAACACCGGTACACTTCCCTTTGGTGAAGCAGATAACATCTCTTCTGGTTTGTTGTTGAGTTTAATGGCTCGTATCAACACATCTCGCTGCGACTTAAATATCGCGATTCGAGCACGCATGGCATACGGGCAATGCTGCAAAGAGTAAAGAATAGGTGGTGAAGAATCGGTTGGAAGCATAGTAATGAATATTGGTAGGCTATACGTCAATATAACTGACATTCATTTGAAAAGACAAAACTCAATCCTTTCTGTGCACCAAAAGGTTGTGATTAAGTCCACTTACCCCAATAGCTTAATAATCAATAACTCGATTTATATTAGCGAGTTAAGCGTGCGTCAGCTAAAATTCTGTCGTGTTAGTTAACATGAACCCATTAAAGGCGTTTTTATGCAACCCAATCCTACGTCAGACGCATCGGTACCGCCAAGAAAAGAACAGCCAGCACAAGGGCCGTCGATAGAGAAGAAAAGTAAAAATCTCGGTATCTTATTTGAACTAATGGCCTTCGTTCGCCCTTATAAATGGAAAGTCGTCACTGCGCTGGTCGCATTGATTTTGACTGCCTCTCTGACCTTGTCAGTAGGCCATGGTATTAGGCTTCTCATTGATGAGGGGTTCTCGCAACAATCGCTACAAGATCTGGGCAGCGCCATCACCTTTATTCTCGTTGTTACGGTGCTCATATCCATTGGTACTTTCTTTCGTTTTTATTTGGTCTCATCGGTAGGAGAACGCGTCAGCGCCGATATTCGCCTTGCTGTCTTCAATCACGTGATAACGCTTCATCCTAGTTATTTCGAAACCAACGGTAGCGGCGATATTATGTCGCGTATCACCACCGATACAACCTTGCTGCAAAGTATTATTGGTTCTTCATTTTCCATGGCAATGCGCAGTGCGCTTATGTGTATCGGCGCCATCATCATGCTGTTTGCCACTAATATCAAACTGACACTCATTGTATTGGCTTCGGTTCCATTTATCTTGATACCTATTTTCATGTACGGGCGTCGTGTTAGGGCGTTATCTCGTCAAAGCCAAGATTCGATGGCCGACGTCGGCAGCTACGCAGGAGAAGCCATTGAACACATTAAGACCGTACAAAGTTACAGCCATGAAGCACAAGAACGCGATTCATTCGCCAAGGAAGTTGAAAAAGCCTACGAGATTGGTCGTCAACGCGTAAAGCAGCGAGCGATTTTGATCTCTGGCGTGATTGTCATCGTGTTCAGTGCAATCTCTGGGATGTTATGGGTAGGAGGCAGTGATGTCATCAACGGTACTATGTCTGCGGGTGATCTTGGGGCTTTTGTCTTTTACGCCATCATGGTTGCCTCATCACTGGCCACCATCTCTGAGGTATTAGGTGAATTGCAACGCGCGGCAGGCGCCACTGAACGGCTAATTGAGATCCTTCAGGTTGAAAGCCATATTGTCGCGCCTCCTCAGCAGGCCATTTCAACTCTAGGATTATCAGCGGAAGTTCAATTTGATGAGGTGACGTTCCACTACCCTTCGCGTCCAGACCAAGCAGCGACACAGCACCTCAGCTTAACCGCACAAGAAGGTAAAGTACTCGCCCTTGTTGGCCCTTCTGGTGCAGGCAAGACAACATTATTTGAACTGTTGCAGCGATTTTATGACCCTCAATCAGGGAAAGTAACGCTAGGTGGTGTCGATATTCGTCAGTTTGATCCCCATGAACTGCGTAAGCAGATGGCTTTGGTCCCACAACAACCTGCCTTGTTCAGCAATGATGTCTTTCATAACATTCGTTATGGCAACCCACAAGCCAGTGATGAACAAGTCATTGACGCTGCAAAAAAGGCTCACGCTCATGAGTTTATTATGAAGCTCCCTGAGGGGTATCAGAGCTTTCTAGGTGAACGGGGGGTGAGATTATCCGGCGGTCAGCGACAACGGATTGCCATCGCGCGCGCCATTCTAAAAGATCCCAACATACTGCTGCTTGATGAGGCCACCAGCGCACTCGATAGCGAAAGTGAACACCATGTACAACAGGCGTTAGAAGAGCTAATGAGAGGCCGAACCACCATCATCATTGCTCATCGACTCTCTACCATTCAGCATGCCGACAACATTGCGGTGCTTGAACACGGAAAATTGATTGACGTTGGTGACCACACCTCGCTATTAAAGAGCTGCGATTTGTATCAGCGACTTGTTGAATTACAGTTTAAACACATGGCGCGCTAAACTCCGCATCGATCCCAGATGAACCATAAAAAAGCCACTTATCCGCAAAGGCATAAGTGGCTTTTCAGTCAAACGTCTAAAAATCAGCCGATGTTAAATGCACTGATTCATCTTTTCTGTCGCCCTTGAACACACGAGCTACCAGTATGGGACTTAGAGGTTACAGACCTTGAACGTATTGAGCGTTCGTTCTGACCTCGACTAAGCTATCCAATTGTTGTTGAGAGCCCTCAACCCCATTCAGCAAGCCTTCAAAGTGTTTGATCAATTCAACTTTATCTTGTTGCTCTTTTGAACCCGCACCAATGTTAGTCAGGTCGATAAAGAACTCGTCAAACAATCCAGACAAGTCATTAACAATATCGTAGTTTAAGAACTGCTCATGGTTATAGATGCTTGGGTAGCCACCCTTCTGCTTATCAACAGCGAAAGAGATACCTTTAACATTAGTAATCGTCGTCGCTTTTTCACATTTAAGCATACAACCCGCTTCAATTGACGGTTTGTTACAACCCACGGTACGCTGGAAGAAACACTGTCTGCTCGTCATCATCAAAATAGGGTGATAGATGCTGTAGAACAATTTGAAGTTTTCTGGACGCGAAATGTTGCGAATCTGCCCGTGGTTAATTTCATTAGAAATGAACGCACCGGAACAATTCAACTCTTCTTTTAGCGTAATCAACGCATGAGAGTTGGTGGTATTCATAAACGGACCCGCTACCCACTCAATCCCCATTTCGTAAGCTTTGTATGCAATACCGGTATTGTTAGTGACAATGCGCGCCGGCTTCACTTCTTCTAACACACGAACCGCTTCGTCGTAGTCTTTACCAATCAACACAGCTGGGAACCATGGGATAAGACGCGGGTTAGCGGCCAGAATATCGATGTACTTGTTACAACGCTTTTTGAAGCTTTCTGGTAACTTGAAGTAGATATCCGCGTCTGTCACGTCACATAGGTGAAGATCACTTTCGTCAGCAATCAACATCGATAATGTCGGCTTCTCGTTAACCTTGGCATGTTTTTCTAGCGCTGGCACATCAACATGTTTAATGACGTCTACAGAGCCGTTAAAAATGAAGTCAATCTCATCTTTAATCACCGAAGCCTCTTTGAACGGGATAGATAAATCAGCATCGAGTTCAGAGAAATCATACTGTTCAATGGTATGAACAGCACTCTTCAAAGATTTAAAACGTTTTTGTAAAAACTCTTGAGTCATCGATTTTTCGCCCGCGGCAGAAAGAATCGATTTAGACATGACGACGAAACTGTCTTTGTCTGACGTGACGGTAACCGTTAAAGGTTGGCCAAGTTTTGCGCTAAATGACAAGGTAACCGGCGTCTTGCGAATGTCTAAGAACTCAATTTTTTCACGCATCTCTTTACCCAATGCGTTTTTCTCGACATGCAGTTCTTGATTCACTTCTTGGATCTGCACCACTGAAATCGCCCCTTTCTTTTCCGTTGCTTTTTCAACAGCGTAGATTGAGCTGTAATCACGTGGATTATCAATGAACATATCTTTGGTCAGGTTGCCCTTTAAGAAAGAGTTCGTAAAATCACGGTTGAAAACTTTATGCAGGTTAGAGTCATCTTCGATCAACAGCCCTTTTTCAACAAAGCTGTCAATCTGCTTACGCCATGTATCGACCACGGTATAAACATAATGTGCACCTTTGATGCGGCCTTCCACTTTTAAAGAATCTACCTTGGCATCCACCAGTTCCGGAAGGTCGTAATAAGCCGAGTTGTCTTTCAAGTTCAACGGGTATTTGTTGCCGGCATTTGTGATTTCATATTCATCACGGCAAGCTTGGCTACAACGGCCACGGTTACCTGAATTACCCACGCTGACAGAGCTTGAGTAACATTGGCCAGAGAACGCGATACACAACGCACCGTGGACAAAAACTTCTGTTAACACATCATGGTCGTGCGCGACTTCGGTCAACATTTTAATCTCAGGAAGATTAAGCTCACGGGACAAGTTCACGCGAGTGGCCCCAATCTTAGATAAGAATTTAATCTGACCTTCATTGTGCGTAGTGAGCTGAGTCGAGGCATGAATATCGAGTGACGGGAAATGCTTCTTCACTAAGTCAAACAAACCTAAGTCTTGAACAATAATGCCATCTAGTTTGGTATTCACTAATTGGTTAAGCAGCTTAACGATGGTCTTAATTTCATATTCTAGAAGCACCACGTTCAGTGTCAGGAAAACCTCACAACCGTACTCATGAGCAAGGCGAATGACGCCATTTAGCTCTTCAAGTGACAAGTTAGACGCTCGGTTACGAGCATTAAAGGTATCTAATCCACAATAAACCGCGTTTGCTCCGGCAACAATTGCTGCTTTGATAGCTTCTACATCGCCGCCTGGGGCCAATAACTCAATTTTTCTGCTCATTTCGAAGGTGCTCACTTGCTAGACTTGTCATTTTTTTGAGGGCGTATTCTACCTAGATCACACTCTCATTACCACTCGTGATAACGATGATGTAAAAAAACAATTAAGATAATGTTAATTAGGAGATAGATGAGACGAGTTAAGCATGGGGAAAGGGTGGCGAGCCCCCATTGACTCTAGTCGAGTCAATGGGGGGTGATGAGATAAATATTAGTGTAATATCATACGCCTAGCTTTGTAAAATCAATAACGGAAGACCCAGCATGTCATTGCCAGTGCCGGCTAGATACCAAATAATGCCAACCAAGCTGGCAACGGTAACCACATACCAAACGGTCGAAACAATTTGCCCCGACTTATCCAATGGCAGTAAATGACTGTAGTGGCGAGCGCGCCATTCAAACGCAATTTCCACACTACCAATTAACAGCATTAGACCAAGCAGTGTCAGGTTTAAGGTGTAACTCAAATAAACGCCAAATGCGGCACCGCCAATGCACAATACCAACCCAACCAATGAATTCATCGAAAAACTGATACTTTTCAGAATATGCCCACCATCGAGAGGCAAAATTGGCAGAAGATTAAAGAGATTCAATAAGGCATTAAAGGCCGCTAAGCCCGCAAAAAAGTCTGAGCCAGTAATCCAATAAGCGACAAGAGACACGAGGGACATCAATAAACCAAACGTCGGCCCCATGATTGAAATCACGACATCTTGCCAGCGTGTATTGATTCGTTCATCACTGAGCGCCAGGCCGCCCATAAAAGGGATTAAGTAGATCCCTTTTGTTTTCATTCCAAAATACTTCATGGCTCGAATATGGCCATACTCATGGAAAACTAAGCAAGCAATCAATGCCAATGCAAACTGGAATGAAAACAGCCAAGAATACGCCGCAACACTGGCCCCCATCAGCACGACTTTTATTACTTTAGCGCTTTTTAGTAACTTAAAACCTAAGGAAGCCAGCCCAATAACACTGAGTTTATTTTGCTTTATGATTGGCGTAACTGGGATTTGTTGTTCTATATCCTTGCTATTTCGAGCCCCATCGTTTATCTGCTTATCATTGACAAACAATTGATAACGAATATGAAATGGCTGCCATTTTAAATCGGTCACGAGTCGTACCACGATGGTTTGAGCGACGACAGACTGCGTCGTGCCGTCAGAACTTTGAATCTCTGCTGAGGGTTGAGTCGAGAGTTCAAATTGGTGTTCTTTGATCCCATCATAGTCTGTCGAAGCTGGAATGACCGAAACAACGTCATCACCCCAAAATAGCTGTTGCCAACCCGCCATAGAACCTTCAAGGCGAAGTGGCTTGCCTAAACAGTCAATGTTTAATAATTCCAATGTGATCTCTTTAAATTAAATAGCTGAAGACGAACAATGTCTCACTGACAGTGCCTCACGGACAGTGCACGTTAATATACAGGTCTGACTCTTGCAGCGCTATGAAAGGCGATAAATACCGCCACAATTTGTGTCACATTTTTTGATTTACCCACACTCCAGTTTCAACTAACGGGAACACACATCATTATCACAGCGAGACTTGCCAGTAATCCAGAAAGAAATGCGATAACGATTCCGAGCAAAATAAAGGTAACACTTATCAGCTAATGGCTTGATTACGCGCCAACGAAGCGGTGCATAAATCCACCCTCTTCCAACCAGGCTCCAAGCCTGATGAGTGGCATCTAATCCAAGGAAAAGCTGATTGTCTTGGTCGAGCGCATGCAAGATAGTATTGGCCGCTTGAGCATCGATATGTGGGAAATCTTTGAACGCGTCACTGTAGATGTCTACCGTGCGAATTCGATTGTGGCGATCGTGCTTTGTTAGAGAACCCATCTCGCGCTTACACAGTGGGCACGTTCCGTCAAAAAAAATGGTTAGTTGCTGCATAATGCGCCTCTTCGTTTCCTGATGCCTTCCTATTGTACGCTTAATGCTGAACTTGGATCCTTGATGCTTGATCCAGACTGCTCATCGGCTATACCATACCGCGCAAAGCGCCCTTATCGGCCGCACCAACTCGAATACGATACAAGGTAACGCAAAAAATGTTATCAACATCGTCCCAACGTTGCTTAGTAAGGAATAAACGTGTTCAAGATACTTATGTTGTTATGCGCTTTAATTGGTAGTGCGCCCTTAAAGGCAAAAGAAATATGGGATTGGAACACCTTGCTGCCAGAAAGCGCGAAACAGTTCGTCGACCCCTTTTTTTCTTTTTCGCCTGAGCAGCGCTACAATTTGATGACCATAATGGAGTATCAACAAGCGGACGCTAGCGATAAGGATAGCAAAAGCTACATCGACGCGCTCATGCGCTTTAGCGGAGAAAATATTGAGATCCTCACGCTGATTAAGCAGCGAGAAGAAATAGTGACGAAACACGCGAAGGCTTTACAGTCCATTAACGAAGCGCTCATTGGTCAGGATGGCAGGCTTCCTGGTTATATCGTGCCCTTGGAGTTTGACAATAACATTGTCACTCAATTCTTACTGGTACCAACAGCCGGAGCGTGTATCCATACGCCACCTCCACCCGCCAACCAAATCGTGCTGGTTCACTACCCTAAAGGATTCGAGTTTGAGGGTTTATATACCCCTATTTGGATTGAAGGCACCCTGCAATCTGAAGCCTCAAACCGCAGTGTTCAACTATCTGATGGTGAAACAACCATCTCGACGTCATATCAAATGGTAGCGAACAAGATTGAACCCTACCAATAACCATTATCTCGCCGTATTGAGTGCTAAACGTCGCAACTAAGACAAGAAGGGCTCATCACCAAGGCCCGTAGTCTTAAGACGTCATTTCAGGAACCATTAAGGATAACGCCCTACTCTTTCTTATTTCACTAGGGCTAAAACCATAATATTTTTTAAACACCCGACTATAGTAATTGGGACAATAGAACCCACTCGAATACGCACTTGTTTTTATTGACTCTCCGCTATAGAGCAAGCGTAATGAGTACTTAAGTCTGATGACTTTCAACAATTGACTAAACGTAATGTTTTCTTTATGTAACACTCGTTGTAATTGGGAAAAAGTCATATTTATCGATTGGCATAATTCTTCTGCTGACCACTTTTTGCTTATATCCATTCTCATGGCGTTCGCTATCCTGTCGATATCGTGTGGAAACGAAATAACATTTGCAAGTTCATTAGGAGAAGCACGACGAATATAGTTCGCTATTGCCATAGTAAACAATGCGTGAATAACACAAGAATCAACGCTATTAGTCACAAGAGACTTAGCCGATAGAAAATATTGTTCTATCGAATATCCGTCGCTATCATTTTTCCTAATACCCCCTATATCAAACTTATCAATAAGTGGTCGAAATAGACTCTCTTCCATAGCAAATCTATTTATCTCTATCGCCAACTTGTTATCACATGCACTAAAAGACAGTCCAACATTTGAATACGACGGTATAAAAAGCACGATCGTCCCAAGACTTTCGTACATTTTACCATTCACACAGATAAACCCTTTCGCATTCTCGATCATAACTAGGTTATGCTTGGTGACAAGGTTCGATGACGTTAAGGTTTCACTATTAATTCGAATCGTCCGAAACAGACTGTCTACGCTACTCAATGGCTAAGTCTACTGCTAACGACATCGGCTTGATTTTTTTGTCAATGTGGCTCGGTAACCGAGCAGAACATGACTTCGTTTCCTGCATTAGTGATAGCAAGTTTTTCACATCTGTAGGGTAGTAATAATAATACCCTTGCATATAGACATGTTCCATTAAATGCATTTTCCGTTGGCTCGCTGTTTCAACACCCTCCACCACTAAACGAGGCGCATATAACCCTAGCAACTCGGCTAGCATATTAATAATTTCATCATTATCATGATAAAGTAAATAGGATTTATCTAATTTTATTACATCCCACTTCAAGTACTGCAACGCATGTGTTTTACTTTTATCATTATGACAGTAATCGTCTAGCCAAAATTCAACACCTTGATTTCTAAGCTTCTTAATATTTTTTGCTAATCCATGATAATTTAAAGATAGTTGAGTACAGGTGATTTCAATGGCCATGGGAAAGTCGATAATAGCAAGCAGGTTATTCACGAAATGGTCATTATCGAGGCAACTCAAAGGTAAGTTAAACGACATCAACACATCATAATTTTTGATGTAAAAACGATAGTAATCGAGTTGTGCAAACATTAAACGCTGCAAAAATTGATCATTGATCTGACTAAAGAAATCCTCACCATTGATCTGCTGCCCACTACAATCAATGACCTGGGTTAGCACCTCGTAAGCATACACTGTATTACTAATCGGATGCACAATGGGTTGTAATTTGAATTCAAACTCGGCAAATACATCTTGATTAATGGTTGAGTATGCCAAAAACCGACTGTTTGAACCTACTTGATGAATAGCGACTGGCATATTACTCATTCCTTAAAACTCATTAATTTTGATAGGGTGAATCTAATGAACCGGAATGATAACTAGAATTGAATCTAAACTTAATGAAAAAACACCTTTAGGTACAAAACGCTGGTTTATTGAAAGAATCTCAACGTTTCGTCAAAATTGTGACGCACATATAAGAATATAGCGAGGTTTGTGTGATCAAAGCCACATATGAAATAAGGAATAGTAATGATGTTAACGGTAAATCGTTTTTTCTCGGCGCTCGCGTAGAATTGTATTTTTACTATCAAAACACCACACAAATTAGAGTAAAAGCACCACAGCTAATGATAAAAACAACATTAACCCACACATACTTCTTCACTGTTTTTTATATTACCGTTTGCAGTACCTATTAAGCATTACTATTCCTACTAGTATTTTTATTGATTTTAGAATAACCCTATCTAGGTTGGTTATTCTAAAAGTGCATTATGGTTATCCATTAATCTCATTTCCAAGAATAATAGTTCACAGGTAACTTAAATAACGATGCTGTCCACCAGTCACCCCAAACCAAGACCACCGGCATGACAGCCGTTCATTTATAACAAGAGAAATAATATGCAACCACGCAATAGAATAATCCTTAGCCTAGTCGTCACCGCTACTTTTTCAAGTGGTCTCTATGCAAACCTTGATTCGACCAAAGCTCCATCAGACAATTTTGACCTAACTCACTGGAAAATCGTGATTCCAATGGAAGACGATAAACCAGAACGGAAAGGCAAAGTGATGGAGATATCAAAAGCCGAGCTTAATAAGGGTTTTACCAACAAGGACTGGTTTTATACCGATGTTAACTCTGGAGCAATGGTCTTCGTGGCACCGAATAAAGCAATGACGACGCCAAACTCAAGTAACGCGCGCTCGGAATTACATGCCTTGATTGCTGATGACCATGACATCGGCCCATACGAACCAGAAAACAACTTTGTCTTAGCTTCACACCCAGAAGCGGAAAAATACGGCGCTATTGGGGGTCGAATGAGCGCAACGCTCTCCGTCGATCACGTCAGCCAAAGTGGCGACCACCGACACAATGACTCTTTCTCCGTTGTGATTGGCCAGATTCATGCCGGTACCAACGAGCCGTTAAAAATATTCTATCGCAAACTGCCTGACCATGAGTTTGGCTCTGTTTACTGGAATTATGAAAACAACGCATTAGAAGAGGATTATCATCGTAGATTAGACATCTCACATAATGTTTTCGGGCAAGCTAAACAACGATTTGGCCACAACGATCCAACCGATGGTATAAAACTCGGTGAAGTTTTTTCTTATGATGTCCACGTTGTCGGTGATGTCATGTACCTAGAATTCACGAAAGACCTCGATAACAAAACGCCAGTTACTCGTTCTTTCGCTATGGATCTTTCTAAGGGAAAATATTTAGGCAATAAATACGATGCTGGATACAAAAATGATTGGTTCTTCTTCAAAGCGGGCGCATACAATCAGTGCAGTACTGGCGTAGTTCGTTGCAAAAATGAAGGTATGGAGGCAGGCGATTACGCTCAAACAAGCTTTTATAAGCTTGCACTTGAACATTAGTCACGAAGTATAGCAAGCTAGCGAAAACAACGAACCGTTAGCTTAATAACGAGTAATCAGCTTAGCAACTATGGATAACATCAATGCGGTTCATTGCTAAATGAATAACGCCGGAACTTTTATTTTATAACGGTTCCGGCGAGTATTCGTTATTTATTTAACTGAGCTTTAGCAGCTTCAACTTTCGAGAAATCGAGCCCTAGCTCTTCCACTGCTTCTTTAATCAGTGTTGGGTTTTGCATAACCTGTCCCATCAACTGCTGTAACTGCTCTTGAGGAAGTCCAAGTTGTCCAATTGTAGCCATTGCCGCAAGTGGGTTCTCAGTTAACGTTTGAAACAGTTCGCCAATTTGAGCGTCGCTGATATTGTTTTCTTTTAGGATAGCAAGAATCGGGTTCATGGTACTGCCTTGTATAATCAGGTAAATGAAATCGACAATCATTCTATCACTCCCCTGCTTACTGTGTAGCAATTTATCTAACCACGCTACGTTTTCGTTCGGTTTGAAGCACTTCGTATCATGGCTCTCACCGATATAAATCTTATCACCATAAGAAATTCCACTGTCATTCGAAAAGTTGGAATAATAAATGCAATCTAGTTCAGAGATACTATTGATACTGCACAACAGCGGCTCTTAGAAGCGTTCAAGGAGATGAACATGCAATTAGAATTCTTTGTAGATACCCTAAACAAGCACACTACGCTGGAAACTCTGACTATTCGGTCGGTTTTTGGCGGGAAAGGCATCCTTTCACAAGGTATTATGTTTGCACTAATTAAGGGCGACAAGCTCTATGTCAGGGCAGTCAATAGCCACTATAAGCAGTCATTTGATGCGCTTGATTACAAACCCTATGAATCTAACTGGCATTCTTTAACAAGAAATTATCCCGGTTTAACTAACTATTACGAGATCCCGAGTGACCTCGCATGTCATACACTTCACATCGCTACTCTATGCGGTGATATATGGGATGCAGCCGTGGAGCAACAGCGAATTAAGGCGACCCCTACCCGAATCAAAGATTTGCCTAACATGCAGTACAAAACAGAACGAATGCTCAGAAAAGCGGGGATAACCTCAATAGAAGAACTGCGCCAGACCGGGCCGGTTGATGCTTATCGTGCGATATGCCAACAACAGCAAAAACACCCTGGAGCGACACTTTTATATTCCATCGCTGGTGCTTTAGAAGGTATCCATTGGAGTATTATTCCCGACACCGTCAAGAAAACACTCTCAATAGAAGCGGGAGTAGACAGTGCCATAGTCTAATAGCCCGACTTCTGTTTGAGCCCAAGACTAAAGCTGATTCTATTCATCAAACCATCAGTATGAGCTGCGGCAAAGAGCACAGTAGCCTCTTCGCCGCCTGGCTCATCAAGCGGTTATAGGCGGGGTAAAATGCTTACCAAGCAAGGCATGGTAAAAATCATTATCAGCCAATACTCCAACCAATTCTCCATCTTCTGCCAGCAAAACCGGCTGTCCAGTGCGATACCGGATTTCTAAACCCTCGCGCATCGAAACATCGGGGCTGGTAATCACCTGATTATCTTGTTGCAACGTTTCAAAGCAATCCCCTTCTTGCCATTGCTGCAAAGGTAACGACTTACCCTGACGCGTTACCGACGTCACTTGCCCTGCGTCATTCGTTCCAATATAGGTTTGCTCATGCTGATTTAAAACAAGCTGACCATTTTCAGATGATAACGTATCAGCCTCGGTCATTAACGAACGACCACATAAGACGTTTAGTGGATTGGTGTGAGCGACAAACTCTGCGACATATTCTGTATTTGGATTAAGGACAATGTCTTCAGGCTTACCATGTTGAATTAATCGTCCCGACTCCATAATGGCAATGTTATTGCCTAATTTGAGCGCTTCATCTAAATCGTGACTTACAAAGACAATGGTTTTATTGAGCTTTTGCTGCAACGCCAACAACTCGTCTTGGAGTTGGCTGCGAATCAACGGGTCGAGTGCCGAGAAAGGCTCATCCATTAATAAGATATCGCTATCCATTGTGAAAGCGCGAGCGAGGCCGACTCGTTGCTGCATGCCGCCTGATAACTCATGCGGAAAACTGTCTTTCCATTCCGCCAAACCCACCATTTCCAAACGCTCTTCTGCACGGCGACGACGCTCCGTCTTGCCTATGCCTTGCATCTTCAAACCAAATGCTGCGTTATCAAGTACAGAGAGCCAAGGCATTAAAGCAAATTTCTGGAACACCATCGAAATGCGGTTAGTGCGCAGATGGCGTAACTGCCCAGCATCGCAATTCCCAAGGTCAATCGTTTGCCCCTCGTCTTCTATCTTCAATGAGCCACGACTGACGGTGTTGAGTCCATTAATTGCGCGGAGCAAGCTTGATTTACCTGAACCAGACAGCCCCATTAATACACAAATTTCACCGCGTTGAATGTCAAGACTCACATCATGAACACCAACGATATCACCCGTCGCATCGATGATATCCTGACGGCTTTTACCATCATCGAGCATCGAAAACGACGCTTCCACCTGACGACCAAACACAACGTCTAGATGACGAATACTAATTGCGCTCATGATTAACTCTCTCTGTTTTGGGTTGCAGGGGTTTTGCACAGGCGGTCAAGAATGATAGCCACAAGAACGATCGCTAATCCGGCCTCAAAACCTTGCGAGACATTCACAGTATTCAGTGCTCGAACGACGGGTTTACCCAACCCATCTGCACCCACGAGAGCAGAGATAACCACCATCGATAACGACAACATAATACATTGCGTCACCCCTGCCATGATGTTTGGCATTGCGGCTGGAAGTTCAACATTGAACAACAGTTTCATTCGACTGGCACCGAATGCTTTACCGGCCTCGACCAACTCTTCTGGGACACGACTGATGCCCAAGTAGGTCAAACGGATTGGAGCAGCAATAGCAAAAATAATGGTAGAGATAAGCCCTGGTACGACCCCTAAGCCAAATAAAACCAGCGTGGGAATGAGGTAAACAAAAGTCGGGATGGTCTGCATCAAATCTAGAATCGGGCGCAATATGGTGTAAAGCCATGGCTTGTGCGCCGCCACGATCCCAACTGGCACCCCGACTAACACCGAAATCATGGTCGCGCTCAATACCAACACAAAGGTTTCTAGCATCTCTTCCCAATAGCCTAAATTCATGATCAGCAGCAAGGCTGTAACCACAAAAATGACCAGTGAAAGGCTACGATGTAAAAACCAAGCCAATAAAGCGGTCATAACGATAGGCACAGAAGGCGGAAACCACTTAAATAGGTCAACCAACATCATGATCATCGATTCTAAGCTATACGACAGTGAGTCAAAAAAGCCCGCTGCATTGTAAGTTAGCCAATCAACAAAAGTGGCCATCCAATCGCCGAGAGGGATTTTGTGATTTGTAATAAAGTCCATTGTTACTCCTTAATGGTCTTCAATGTTTGTACGCTCTACTGCCATCGTTCAACCAGAACAGACACCAGCAGAGCAAAGTCAGTGCGTGGTTTAGATCTCTAAATACGATTTAACAGCCTCGGCTGCGTTGCTGCCATCACGAGCCGTCACTTTATTCAGCCACTTTGTTAGCACGTCAGGGTTCGCTTTGAGCCATGCTTTGGCCGCTGCATCTGGCTTAGTGTTATCGTTAAGTATGTTGCCCATCAGTTGGTTTTCCATTTCCAAACTAAAGCTAAGGTTTTGCAGTAACTGCCCCACATTCGAACAAGTACTTAGGTAATCTTTACGAACGTTGGTGTAAACGCTCGCGCCACCATAATTTGGTCCAAAGTAGTCATTCCCCCCATCCAGATAAACCATGTCAAAATTACTGTTCATTGGGTGCGGAGCCCAACCAAGGAAGGCGATCCATTGTTCACGCTTAACTGCGCGCTTAACTTGCGACATCATGCCCGCTTCACTGGACTCAACAAGATTGAAGTCTTTGAGGTCGAATGCATTGTTATCGATCATGTCTTGGATCAGACGGTTACCGTCATTACCGGGTTCAATCCCGTAGATACGACCACGAAACCTATCGTCAAATTTGGCTAGGTCAGCAAAGCTTGTCACACCTGCGTCGTAGACATATTTAGGTACCGCAAGCGTGTATTTCGCGCCTTCTAAATTCGCGCGCACGGTTTCCACCGAACCATCTTGGTGGTATTTGGCAATATCGGCTTCCATCGTTGGCATCCAGTTACCCAGAAAGACATCGATGTCTTTGTTTGCCATTGATGAATAGGTCACAGGCACTGAAAGCAGTTGCGTGGAGGTCTTATAGCCGAGTCCCTGTAATACTTGCGTTGTGACAGCGGTTGTCGCAGTGATATCGGTCCAACCGACATCTGAAAAGCGAACAGTGTCGCACTGGTTCGCGTACACAGAGGACGCAGATAAACTCAGTAATAGTGCACTGCTGCCTAGCAATGTATGTCGAATGGTGGTGCGTTTACTCGCGTGAGGCTTATTTGTGTTATTCGTCATCATGACTTTCCTTTTCCCTTTGTATTGTGCGACTAATATTGTGTGGCAGTCGTCGATTACTTCCGCCTTTTTTGGGTTGTCGCAACCCGTAGGACAAGCGTTAACCTGTCCTATGAAATATTTTCTTGAGTTTGTCTTTCTCTTCACTTAACTGACGCTCAGTTCACCGAGTCTCTGTGATTAGAGAATCGGTTATTTTGACGTGCGTTATGGGTTCGCTATTTAACTGAGGCTTTATTGTTCGCTGGGTTTTGTCAGGGGAAGGTTGCTCTTTCTGCCCTACCTTGGCGCTGCTCTGTATCCCAACTAGGCGCAATCCATACCGGCGCGTCTGTCGGAGTAAGAGGCGATTGACTTAATATAACATCCGCCATTTTCTCAGCTACCATGATCGTTGGCGCGTTCAAGTTACCATTGGGAATGGTTGGGAAAACCGAAGAATCGACCACACGCAACGCGTTGATACCTCTCACTTGGCAATCCTGATTTAACACCGCCATTGGATCAGTATCCGCGCCCATTTTGCAGCTGCATGAGGGATGATAAGCACTTTCGACATTTTGGCGGACCCACGCATCAATCGCATCGTTACTGGTGATATCACTACCCGGCTGGATCTCTTCACCACGATAGCTATCCATGGCAGGTTGCGCCAAAATTTCACGGGTCAAGCGGATACAATCTCGCCAATCTTGTTTGTCTTGCTCAGTGCTGATGTAGTTAAATTCGATATTCGGCTTTTGATAAGGATCGTTTGACGTCAGCCATATGCGACCCCGACTCTGGGGTTTGTTTGGCCCAACATGCACCTGAAAGCCGTGGCCTGCAAATGCGGCTTGCCCATCGTATCGCATCGCAGCTGGCAAAAAATGATACTGCAGATTCGGCCATTTTAGCCCCGCTCGCGAGCGAATAAAGGCGCAAGATTCAAAGTGATTCGTCGCACCTAACCCATCTTTAAGTAAAACCCAGCGCGTGCCAATTAATCCCTTGCTAACCAAGCCAAGTTTACTGTTCAACGTGATAGGTTGATGACACGCATATTGGAAATAGATCTCTAGATGATCTTGTAGATTTTCGCCCACACCTGGCAAGTCGACGTTAACCTCAATACCGGCGTTTTCTAATACGGCTTTAGGACCGATGCCTGACAGCTGCAGCAATTGTACCGAGCCCACTGAACCGGCGGATAGCACCACTTCTTTATTCACATAAACCGACTGCGTTTGACCGTTACTATCAAACTCAACCCCTATCGCGCGCTTGTTTTCAATAATAACACGGCGTGTTACCACACCTGTTTTCACCGTAACGTTGCTTCGTTTCTTAGCACGACGAAGGTATGCATTTGACGTCGATGCTCTAACACCTTTATCCACCGTCATATGCATTGGTCCAAACCCTTCTTGCTGATAACCATTGTAATCAGCAGTTTTAGGGTAACCCGCTTGCTGGCCAGCATCGATAAACGCATGGTAAAGCGGATTCAGTGCCATGTTGTTACCATTACAAGTCGCAACAGGGCCATCACCGCCACGGTAGGTGTCTTCACCACCCGCCCAAGACTCTGCTCGACGAAAATAAGGCAAACAATCTTGGTAACTCCATCCTGCTGCGCCCTGCTCTACCCATTCATCGTAGTCACAAGCATGGCCACGAACGTACACCATGCCGTTAATGGAGGAACTGCCGCCTAACACGCGGCCACGAGGGCAATGCAGCTGACGATCATCAAGACCTGACTCGGGTTGAGTTTCAAACTGCCACGCGTATTTCTCGCTATTCATTGGGTAAGACAGCGCCGTGGGCATTTGAATAAAAATGCTTTTGTCACTGCCGCCCGCCTCGAGTAGTAACACGGAATGTTCGCCCGATGCACTTAATCTATCAGCCAATACACAACCTGCTGACCCTGCGCCAACAACGATGTAGTCGTACTTTGTGTTCATTTCATTTTCCTTTGAATCCATTCACAAGACTGCCTTACCTTATTGTCGTGCACCATAATGAGCACCGTTCAATTACTCATAAGGACACTCAAGATCGCCAAGTTCAATCATGACACTCTTATTTTGGGTATAATGATTCAGTGTTTCTAAGCCGTTCTCTCGCCCAATACCTGATTGTTTATAACCGCCAACGGGCATTTCGGCAGGCGAGCCACCCCAAGTATTCACCCAACAAATTCCCGCTTCGATCTGGGCTATCACTCGATGAGCACGAGACAAGTTCTGCGTAAACAAACCCGCTGCCAGCCCATACTGAGTATCATTGGCACGACGAATGACCTCGTCTTCGTCAGAAAAGCGCAGCACAGACATAACCGGACCAAAAATTTCGTCTTTGACTTGTGGCATGTCATCCGTACAGTCGGCAAAAATAGTAGGCTGAACAAAGTAGCCCTTATCGAGCCCATTGTTCACTTCACGTTGGCCACCACAAATGAGGCGTGCGCCTGACGCTTTGCCCGCTTCAATAAAGCCCATGACTTTTTCTAAATGGTCAGCTGAGATCAACGCCCCTACCTGCGTCGACATATCAGACGGATCGCCAACAACCAACTTGCTTGTACGGCGTGTTAGTTGCTCGATAAATGCGTCATAGATATTGTCATGAACGAAAACGCGCGTACCGTTAGTACACACTTCTCCTTGTGTATAGAAGTTTGCCATCATCGCGGCAGATACCGCGTTATTTAACTCAGCATCATCAAACACAATGAGTGGTGATTTTCCACCCAACTCCATCGTGACCTCTTTTAGCGTGCCGGCTGCGTCAGCCATGACTTTTTTGCCAGTGCCTGACTCGCCTGTAAACGACACCTTCGCTATATGAGGGTGACGAGAAAGCATCTGTCCAACACGATAATCCCCTTGAACCACATTGAAAACACCATCGGGCACACCGGCTTCTGTATAAATTTCTGCCAGTTTCAATACCGACAACGGGGTTTCTTCTGACGGCTTAAACACCATCGCGTTACCTGCGGCTAGAGCAGGCGCCGATTTCCACATGGCGATTTGAATCGGATAGTTCCACGCTCCAATGCCCGCACACACACCTAATGGCTCGCGTCGAGTATAGAAAAACTGACCATGACCTAAGTCTTGCTGCTGACCTTGTATTGTTGCGGCAAGCCCCGCGTAGTACTCAACCACATCCGCGCCCGTTACAATGTCCACCTCAATGGCTTCTTGAATCGGCTTACCTGTGTCTTGAACTTCGAGCAGCGCCAGTTCATCATTGCGTTCGCGCAACAAGGCAACGGCTCGCATCAAAATACGTCCGCGTTCTATACCACTCATTGCCGACCACACTTTGAATCCTTTTTGAGCTGATTCAACCGCTCGGTCAACATCGTTCATACTCGCCTGATCGACCTCAGCGATCGTTTCACCATTAGCCGGGTTTAGCGTAAAAAAGGTTTCGTTTGATGAGGAGTCAACGGCTTGGCCGTGGATGTAGAGAGACTTCATTGTTGTCAACGTCCTTGATATTGGGTCGTGCATAATAGGTTTACTTACTTCGATGACGCCGAAGTAGATGGAAGCTGTTTATCGAGGTAATCTGCGATAATGAGCTGTGCTTTTTGGGCGCAAATCCCGTCGGGATTCAATGCGCCTCTTAACCAGATCCCGTCAATTAATGCGGCAATGCCTTGCGCGACAAACTTTGCTTGCGCTTCAGGTAGCACCTGTTTTAGTTCGCGACGAAGGTGTGACAATAATCGGCGCTCATTTACGCGCTGTAATCGATATAAATCTTTGTCGTGCATCGACTGAGCCCAGAATGCCAGCCATGTTTTGGTGACTTTACTCTCGACCTGATAGCCATCGAAATTTGCCGCCACAATGGCTTTAACTCGTGCAGTGACGTCTTGGCCTTCAACAGCACGAAGGTGCTTAATCGACGTAGCCGATAGCTGACGCAATACCGAACGCATGGTTTCTTCGAGCAAACCATGCTTTCCGCCAAAATAATGGTTAATAATCCCAGCGGACACCCCTGCTTTGCGACTGATTAGGGCAACACTCGCGCCCGACAATCCAACCTCATCAATCACCGCCATTGTCGCCTCTACTAGTTGTGGGCGACGAATCTCTGGCATTCCTACTTTCGGCATATTTGTTACTCAAATGTTTTTTAATTGAACGTTCAATTAAAAATAAAATTACATTTATTCAATCCAATGTCAAAGATCCATCTTCAAAAATAATACTTCCCAACAAAAACCATTGTCGAGAAATGTTCATTAAGCTATTGTTTATATTGCAAATACAATTAAATATCGTGATGATCGAGGTATTTTCATTAAATAATCACTAGCACGTCTTTTTCGTGTCAAGCTTTGTATTGAGGAGGTGTTGTTACCACGAAGAAAGTGCGTTGCGGTAAACAGAGCAAGATAGTTCTATCGAATGGAATCAAGAGCAGAGCAAAGGCGTGGCATAGAAAAAGCCATCAATAAACAACTTAATGATGGCTTTTTAAACTCAGAAATAAATACTGGACTTAACGGTTGCTTACCGCTGCAATGCGTACTGGCATTTTAGTCACCAACATAAACATTGGTGGAACAAAATAGAACGACAAAATTGTCGTCAACGCGGTACCACCAGCAATCGCCACAGCAAACGGAGGCCAAAATCCACCACCGGCTAATATCAGTGGCATAAAGCCACCGATGGTCGTGATGGTCGTAGATGTGATGTGCCGAGTACAACTCATTACGGCTTCTAGAACCGCGTCTTGATCACCCTCACTGGCTTTTTTGTTTGCTCTCAATTCTGCCAAAATAACAATAGCAGCATTGATAGCTAGACCAATCACACCGAGCATCGCAATGATCACGGTAAAACCAAATGGATAGCCAAACACCCATACCGACAAGATGCCCAGTCCTGCCGCTAAGCCAGCCACTGCAAAGATGATCCCACTTAACCGGAATGAATTAAACGACAACACCACCACTAAAATCATCAATACCACGACGACCGATATATTACCGACTAATTTGGCAACGGACTCATCACGCTCTGCCGCTTCTCCCCCAAACTCCACACGATAGCCAGCGGGGAACGAATAGTTTTCTAACGCTTCTTTAAACTCATCGAGTACCATTTGCGGAAGTACATCAGCGTCTATATAGCCTTCAATCGTATTCACACGAATGCCATTTCGACGAGTAATACTGCCTGTGCTTGGGGATAATTCTAATGTGGATAAATCAAGAACCGATACCCCAACGTTGGCGCCGCTAGAATTTGATGCTGACACTGGAAAACGCAGGTTATTCAAATCGTTATAACTTTCACGTTCTTCATCGCGCACACGAACTCTTACTGGAATCGACTCTGTGCCTTCAATAATGCTACCACTCTCTCGGCCCACTAATGTTGACTGCAATAAACCCGAAAACTGGTTGAGGTTCATTCCATTCATTTGTATCGCCTCCTCATCGACATCCACGACAAATTGTGGAATACCCGAAGACAAACTTTCACGAGTATGCGTTACCGATGGGATTTTTGACAAAATCAGGCGTACATCTTCACCGATCGTTTTCAGTGTATCTAGGTTATGACCATAGACTCGTAATTCAATAGGCGCATTAAACGGAGGGCCTTGTTCCAATTTTCTAACCAAAATCTGAGCTTGAGGAAAGCGTTCGTCCAACTGCGATTGCAGTTGTGGAATCAAACGATTCGCTTCTTCAAAATCCGTGGTTTTCACCATCGCTTGCGAGAAGTAAGGGGCTTTTTGCTGCGCAGCAACGAGATTGTAATAAAATGAAGGAAATGAAGCACCGATCAACCACTGCACTTGCTCAACGGCGGCATCTTCAAGGATAAACTGATGGATCTGCTCCGTCGTCGCTTTTGTGGCATAAATGCTCGCTTGCGGTGGCATATAGACTTGGATCTCGAACATATCACGGTCAGATGCAGGGAAAAACTGCTCAGTCAGTTGCGACATACTCCAATAGCCCGTTAACGGTAGCACTAATGCTAGACCAATCGCTAGTAAGGGGTGGCGAATAGCAAGTGCCACAGATTTTGCAAACCATACACTCATCGCGGGAATACGAATCCCCGTTTGATACCAGCCACTAGAAGATTGTTTACTTGGTAAATAAGCACATGACAACGCCGCGATGACTGTATGCGAAATAACATAAGACCCAACCAGCGAGAAAGACACCGTTAACGCAATAGCACCTACAAACTCCCCTGTCGCGCCTGGCATTAAGAAGATAGGCGCGAAGGCAAATACCGTCGTCAAGGTTGAGCCAAGCAATGGAACCCAAAGGTGCTGAATAGCCACCATGGCTGATTCCAGTTTTTGCATGCCCTTTAACCGATAACTTTGGATGGTATCCACCATCACAACGGCATTATCCACCATAATTCCAAGCGCCACGATGAAACCCGTCAAGGACATTTGGTTAATTGGAATGGCAAAGTATTTCATTAAAGACAAGGTCAACAGCATGGTCAATGGCAATGCCAAGGCAATAATGATGGCAGCACGAATTCCTAGCGTGAACAGCAGTACAAATAACACCAAGCAAAAACCAATCAGTAAGCTTTCACCCAGCTCTAGCAAGCGCTGCTCGGTGTAACCTTGCTGGCTATATAACACATTTAATTTAATGTTACTTGGCAATTCAAGGCGGAAGTCATCAACCAACTTCATCGCTGCAGGCGTCCATTTATCCACACGTAGTGTTGACTGCATCCGAGCACCCACAATGACACCAGGGTTACCATCCACCAATGCCAGTTCATCATAGGGGGCTTTTGCTCCCCGTTGTACACTGGCCACGTCCCCCACACGTATCGTGTGGCCGTTTTTATCGATTGAGATTGGCACGTTTCTTACACGCTCAATGGAGTCTAAATTAGAAGACAGCTCCAAGCCAAAGCGCGTCGATGAGTTGATTAATTCACCTGCTGAGTTTTTCGCATCGGCGCCCTCTAACGCCGCCGCAATTTGCTGTGCAGACAAACCTAACGTAGCCGTGTCGTTAATATCGAAATTAACCACAATTTCTTCGTTAGGTAGCCCGTATTGGTCAACAAACTCAGTACCGGGTAACGTCCGTAAACGTGTCGCGAGTTCTTTTCCATATCGGCCTAACTTCAATAAATCGGCTTCACCCTCACCTTGCCAACCAAGCGATAAAATAGTGGTAAATGCATAAGTATGATCGCTGTCTAATTCAGGTGAAAGTGCATCACTGGGTAGTTCCCGTTCAACATCGGAAAGTTTGTCACGAATTTTTGACCAAATGGGCTCAGGGTCAGTAATCTCATCTTGCAATTCAACACCAATAACGGCGATGCCAAGACGGGAGGTCGATGTGATCAAGTTAATCTCATTGACTTGACGAAGCTTGTTTTCAATCACCTCCGTCACTAACGATTCGACTCGTATCGCACTGGCACCAGGGAATACCGCAGTGATAGTCGCGTTACGATTAGAAATAATCGGGTCTTCTGCACGAGGTAACGTATTAAAGGCAGACAAACCACTCACGATTAAAAAAGTGATAACTAGCACCATAAGGCGCGTATTTGAAAGTAACGATGCGTATTTCATCCTACCTCCTACTTCGCGATTAGCACAGACTGACCGGGCACGACTTTGTGCAACCCTGTCGTAACGACCTGATCGCCATTACTGAGTTCGCCCTGCACATATACCGATTGGTTGTTTGCAAATAAAACGCTGATAACTTGGCGTTCTACTCTGTTTTCACCTTCGACCGACTTGAGAGAGTAGATATTCCAAGTACCTCTAATACCGTCGATCAACGCCGTAGTTGGAAGCCAGAAGCCTTTCTCAGGGTAGTGTTTTTCAAACGTAAGGTAAGCTAACTCGCCATCTAACACCGCATTATTGTCTTCCAATAAAAAACGTAAACTTATGCTTCGTGAACTTGCATCAATATTGGATGCTTTAGAGATTAAGTGCGCGGTATATTCTTGGTTTCTTACGCGAATAACATAGTCATGTTGAGCTTGGATATCGTCCAAGTCTTGGCTATTCACGCCAATGATGGCTTCTTTTCCTGAGGTAGAGAGAAGAGAGAAAGTGGATGACCCGACCGCGACAACATCGCCCAAAGAAACAAATCGCTTGCTAATAATGCCGTCATACGGGGCGCGAATGGTCGATTTTTGTAATTTTAGCCGATTGGTTTCTACGGCTGATTGGATACGTAATAGGTTGGCTGCCAATGCCTCTTTTTGACTGATTAACGTATCTATTTCTGAATCGGAGCTGAAGCCCTTTTTCTTCAACGCAAACTGACGCTTTAAATTGGCTTGAGTCAGCTTTTGCTGGGCTTTCACCTCATCAAGCTGGGCTTGCAGCTCTTTCAGCTCAGAAGCAAGCAACTTAGTATCAAGGGTCACCAACTCTTGGCCCTTACTGACCGTTTGACCGACGTCGACTCGAATGTCAGAAACCTTACCTGATAATTCAAAGCCGAGGTTTGCTCGTTGACTGGAATGGATGGTCCCAACATATTCACGAGCAACTGAATAGCTGTCGTGTTCTATTACTGGCTGAGTTTGCACCGTCAGCAAAGTATGCGGATGTTCTTGAACTTTATCTGCTTCCGAACACGCCGATAAAAAAAGCGTTGCAGAGAACGCGAAGCATAAAGAATAAAGTTTTTGATACTGCATAGAACATCCTTCTCCATCAATCATTGAAACGCTTTGTTTACAATCAGACTGGGCAGTCCAGTTTTACTTATGCATATTAGACACGAACCAGACTGGACTGTCCAGTTTGATATTGATATTCTTGCAGCCCGAACAAAGTATAGGTTAGAGTCAGCCATGAGCAGTGCCAGTGAACTAAAGCGCCAAAGAATCCTCGAAGCCGCGACGACATTGTTTGGTGAACACGGCTACGCGGCGAATATGGATAGCATCGCTAAGTTAGCTGATGTATCTAAGCAAACGGTTTACTCTCACTTTAAAACGAAAGACATATTGTTTGAAATTTGCATGGAAACCAAATGCTTAGAATTTCAAGCTGATGAAGGTATGTTAGATTTGACTAAACCTATGGACGAGGCATTATTACAATTTGCTCAGGGCTTACAAGAAATTCTGTTGAACCCTGGGGCGATTCATACCTTCCGCAATGCAGTCAGTAATATTGATAATCACCCAGAATTTGCAGCTACCTACTTACGATTAGGTCCTCAGCAATCGACAGACGTGCTGGGCGACTACTTGCAGAACAAGCACAACACCGGCGAGATAAAACTGGATATCTCTGCTCAAGAAAGCGCGGCTCAATTACTCCTGATGTTTCATGGCAAACCAGTTTACTGGAAATATCTAGGTGAAGACCTCAAACAAAGCAAAACGGAACGTGATACCTACCTAAAAAGCTGCATCGCAATGTTTCTGTCTTTTACTCGCAATTAGCTCCCTGATTTAAAAGATATTACATTGGCGAATTCATCCCCTTCGAAATCTAAAGCCAATCTCACGCTTTTGTTGAACTCATTTTTATAAATGATTGCGGCTTAGCGACGTTTGTTTATCTTGTGCACTGATGTAATTTAATTCGAACTATCTGAACGTTAAGGCATACACAGGCGAGATAAGTCAGCAGCAGTGATACTGATGAGCGGCAGCCTGACGTTATCGAAGAGCGTAAATAATGAGGTATGACTATTTATATAGGTAGCTCGTACATAAAACATTCATATACCTCCGTTATTCTCACGGTTAAAGCAGCTTTAATAAGCTTAGTGCGAGAGAGTCATAGCGAAACCGGCAATCTCCCCCACTTTTAAGATTAACTAGAGAGAAAAATGATGCAAATTACCCACATGATTGAAGTAAAACGGTACATGGAGCACCAATATTCAGTGCCTGCAGCTTACATTGATAACCTAAAATCAGCACCACTGAAGGGATTTCCTAACCAATATGCGGTTTTTGTAGAAGCATTCAATAAAGAGTGGAACTTCTTGATTGATACCAGCACATCGAATATCAACATTACAGAAATCACCTAGTGTGCTTATACCGTAGCGACTAAACTCAAACCCTCTCTGTGTTTCTAAACACTTTGGTCAAAGCTACCGATATGGTTAACTTTAGCTTTTTCTGTTAGCTTACAGTCAAAGCTATAAAAAAGGACTGAGTGACAAGATCACCCCAAAACGAGAGCGCCATCCTCATCAATCACTTCCTTACTGGTATTCCCTGATTTGGTGCGCATTGCACTAACTCTACTACCCTTCGACTGCCTGCCGTACATCCAAAAGCTAACTTACCTTAGCTATAAAAATTTAAAAATCAGCCCTTTAACTTCGGAGAAGCAGACTACGACGGCGATAGGCCGTCACCTCGATAACAGATACAAACCTAACGTATTCGCTCATTGAGACAGCCACTATCTTTGGTACAAAAAATGCTTCATTACAGAAAAACACGAGAGGATTGGGCATGAAGATAGCCATTATTGGAGCAGGAGCCATGGGTTGCCTATATGGCGCTTATCTGAGTAGGTGTCATGACATCTGTATGGTTGATATCGATAGGCAACAAATAGACGCTATCGAAAAATCTGGAATAAAAATTGACCATACCGACCATGAAACAATGACGTTCCCCAATGTGAGAGGCGTGATGTCAGGACAGTGCTGTGACGCATTTGATATCGTGCTCCTGTTTGTAAAATCGATGTATACCGAGCAAGCTCTTCAACAAAACAAAGCTTTATTTCGGCCTGATACCATTGTGCTGTCGTTGCAAAATGGCGCAGGAAACGATAAAAAGCTAGAGCAGTACGTGACCAAGGAAAACATCATCATTGGTACCAGTTGCCACAATGCGGTTAACCTTGGTCATGGGCATGTGCACCATTCCGCCGCAGGGATCACCACCATTGGTAGCAACCACCAAGCCAACGACATACTCAATATTGTCAACAACGCCCTAAGTGATGCCGACATTGAGATCGAGATTTCAAGAGATATTCAACGGATCATATGGAGTAAGTTGTTAGTTAACCTCTCAGTGAATACCTTTACTGCCATCACCCAAACTCCAATTGGTTACATGGTAAAAAACCAGTACGCGTGGGACTTTGCCAAGCGACTGGTTTATGAAGCGATAGAAGTCGCAGAAGCCGACGGTACTTACTTTGACCGCAGAGAAGCACTGAATATGGTGAAATCACTCTGCGAATCCGCTAAGCATGGTTACTCATCGATGTATCAGGACCGACAGAACCAAGTAAAAATGGAGATTGATGCCATCAATGGTGCCATTGTTGAACAAGCAAAGATCTACGGCGTTCCGACTCCGTACAACACGCTCATCGTTGACTTGATCCACGCGATTGAAGGCTCTTACAAGCTCTACGATTGAGGCCTATAAGAGCTTTGTTATTGTCGTAATGTATGGCTTTGTTAGTTTGTTTGGCGCAGTTTACCGCCTTGCAAACAATAGGTATGAATGAGGGTTTCATTCACCTCAATCAATTAATTAAAAGTCAGCCGCTACTTCGAATTCCAACGTTTCTCCAGATACTGGGTGAACAAACTTAAGATACCCGGCATGAAGGTGTAAACGACTGTCTTTAAACCCATACAGATCATCCCCGACGATGGGCGTATTAAGCCCAGCTTGATGAGCACAATGTACGCGCAGTTGGTGTGTGCGTCCCGTCTTAGGGAAGAGATGTATTTTGGTACGATGATTTTTGCTACTGACGACCTGATACGTCGTCTCCGCCCCTCTTCCTTGTTCATGACACACCATTTGCCTTGGCCTATCGGTTAAATCTCCACACATTGGTAAAGTAATCACCCCAGATTGTTGTTGAATGACCCCTTCTAGCAAGGCGGTATATCGCTTTTCAACCGAGCGTTCAATAAATTGATTTTGCACATGCTTATTCGCTTCAGCCGTCAAGGTGAGAACGAGCAACCCTGACGTCGACATATCTAGCCGATGTACAATCAAAGGGCCGGTGGCATTTGGGTATCTTGCCTGCATACGCGCCTGGACAGAATCACTGATGTATTTACCGGACACGGACAAGAATTCGGCGGGTTTGTTCACCACCACTAAGGTGTCATCCTCATAAACAATGTCTAACGCTTTGTTATGTGAAGGCGTCTGCTCTAACGGACTCGGATCCGTCGAGATCCCCTCAAGCATATGCTCAAGGATTTCAAAACACTTACTTTGGCAAACCGGGTATAAGTTCTTATGCTGGCGTATTTGCGCATAAGGTGAAGCACCCCACCAAAACTCGCCTAACGCAATTGGTGTGAGCTGTTGCGAGAATGCCGCTTGCAGTAATTTAGGCAAGTTTTGCTCGCTAGAGTTGGCAATGGGTGTTGAGTTCATAACGTGTGTTGAGCTAATAACAGGTGTCGAATTAGTATTAGATGCTGAGTTAGTGGCCAGTACTGAACCGGAAATAGGTCGTTGCTCTTGATCTTGGCTTTGGCTTTGGCTTTGATAGTTAAAGAGGTCATACAAACTCTTCTCTACCCCCGCTTGATTCAAAAACAAGCAAGATTTCTGTGATTCAATCGTCAATGACTCATTGAGTTTCGCCCATTGTCTTTCCATATCATCAATGACAGATTGCTCGACTTTCAGTGCGTCATTGAGGGTCATTATCTCAACTTGCCATTGCTGTTTTAGTGCTTTAAGTGCTCTTTTCTCTCGACTACTTTGCGCACCGAGATCGCTGATAAAATCCTGTAATTGCGCCTCATTAATAGACACACCCAGCTTGCTTTCCATATCCCGTCGAGCTTGTTTTCGCGTGGCTTTTGCCTTTGCATTGCGCTGTTGCAGATCAGATATCTGCTGCTCAGATTCAAGGTGTTTCTGCCTCACCGTATGTTGCAACTGCAAGTAACCTGACGCGTTTTTATGTTGTGCAATCTCGGCCCTAAGTGACGCAATCTTGTCAATAAGGTCATCGGTTTGGCATGGATTAGCAATCGCATCAACAAAGAAGTCAGGGTGGTTATCTTGAGCACCTTGAGTAGGTTCATCGCAAAACGACGCTAGGTAACCGATATCGCCTTGGCTATTTTTCACCACCAGCACTGCAAACATTTTTCCCATTTGGTTAAAGTCATGCGGCCATTCCGTTTGCTTTTCTAGGTAAGCTTGCAGCTCGTCCATGGCAATCGTGGCTAAGGGATGCGGTGTGTAGTAATACGGGAAAGTGAATGATGACGGCAGTGCGTAGTCACTGATATTCACTGAGAATGGGATAAACTTATTGGTATTGAGATTACTTAGGGTCATCGGCAATTAGCATCATCGGTCATTAACGTCCACAACAAACTTTGTTCTGTTGTGTTCGTAAAAATTAGGGCATGAAATTAGAGCGGATGATACCACAAAGAACACACCAGCTTGTTTCTATCAGATCTATGATATCCATGCCTAATCCTCTTATTAACTATCGGCGGACAATAAAAATTGATCTGTTTTGAGTAATGTCAGCTCAGGAATGGCGGATTAGCTAACACGCTTCTGCCCCAAAATGGGTTACGTCTCGAGTTCGAACAAAAATGTTCAGGTTACTTTGATATACAAAAAGTAATGAGAGATAAAAGGTAAGACCTACCTCATCTAGTGGTGTAGATGCAGGCTTAATTCAAAACAGATGTTAAGTGGTTGCGTCTTATGATGGAAACGATGGTTGAGCAGTTGACTCGACTTAAAAGCAAAAGCCCAAAATGCTTAGTTTTTTAACAACTCTATATTGTTCTCGTTGTCGTTAGAACTAAATACTCATATGTTTATTATATTTAAGTTCCTATGTTATTCTGGATGCATATGTTAGTGAGGTAACACCATGAGTTTTAAGAAGCAATTAGAAGAGCATTTTCAACAGTTTGATGCATCACCAATCTTATTCGTCGGTTCAGGTGTTTCACGACGATATTTAGGGGTGAATTGTTGGGAGGGGCTATTAAAACAGTTCTCTGAAAAGTTAGGGGAACAACATGTCAGACTTAGAGCTCAATCCAACGGAGATCTAACTAAATATGCTCAAATTCTAGCGTCGATATATTCTCAGAAGTGGTGGGATACCGAAGACGCGAAAGATGTGATTGAGCACCAGAGCAACTTACTCATTGACGAGCAATCGCCTTTGAAGGTGTCTATCTCTCAGTATATTAGTCAAGCACATAATAACTTGACTGACGATCAAGAGTTGTTACGAGAAGTTGAGCTCCTTCGAAAAGCCAATATAGATGGCGTTATCACTACTAATTGGGATATTTTTTTGGAACAGCAGTTCCCTAAATTCACTCCATTTATTGGGCAAGACGGACTGATTACAGGCCGTAGCCATGGTATCGCTGAAATATATAAAATTCATGGTTGTTGTACAGAACCTAATTCTCTCGTACTTACCGAGTCCGACTATGATAAGTACCGCAAGAAAAATCCATACTTGTCATCCAAATTACTGACTATGTTTATTGAGCGTCCCGTGATTTTTTTAGGGTACTCATTAACAGATGAACACATAGCCGAAATATTGGAAGACATTGTTAGCTGTTTCCCTAATTCTGGTCTTGAATTTTTAAAAAATAAGTTGCTTTTTGTTGAGTGGAAACCCGACCTAGAAGTCTCATCTGTTAGTGATTCGGTTATCCATAAAAAAATTCCTGTGAAATATGTACAAGCACCTAACTATGTCGAAATATTAGAAGTATTAGCAGAGACAAAGAAGCGGATACCTGCACATTTATTTAGGACGATTAAAGATGAACTGTATGAATTGGTTCTAACTGATGATCCTAAAGGAAAACTATACGTGCGTGATTCTGAAACAATTGATGATGATAGCGTCTCAACCGAGTTTGTTGTTGGATATGGTGCTATTTCAATGGTTAAAAAATCAGAATCGCTTATGGCTTCAAGAGGTTTGATTGGCCTAGACCGATTAGATTTAATCAGAGAAGTTGTTTTTGAAAATGATAACTACCCGTCTGATGAAGTTGTCTCTAATGTACTTCCAAATCTATGTAAAGGTAATGCTCGCGTGCCTATCTTTAGATTCTTAAGGTTGGCGAACAAAATAAATGGTGATGGTACGTTGGTTGATGGGATTGAGTTTCCAGAGGGAGTGCTTGGAAGGTTTGATGTTGATGAAAATGCATTTAGATCTGCGGGTGGAGAAGCGCGCAGAGCCGAAAGCATTGCAGCGCTAAGAGTAGGGGTAAATGAGCTTTATAAAGAAGACTTCGGTTTATTTATAAGAATGGTGCCATTTATGGACGTCGGGTTGCTTAAACGTGACTCGGACGACTTATTAAAGATACTAAAAAAGCACATTGATGAAGCACTAGCGACATCACTATCTAGTGGGTTCTGTAAGGTGGTTTGTTTGTATGACTTGATTAAAAATAGTAATCGATATTAATAAGCTAAAAGTGCATTAAAGGTGTATGACCTGCCACGAAATACTTAGATTTCGACTTGTCATGGATGAGTAAAACTAGCCACTAATTCGTAGGTATTTTGAATAATTTACCTTAGCAGTGCTTATCCAAGCTCTCACAATTACCACGGGGTCGTAACAGGGTTCTGTCCACAAACGAGTCAGCCCTGTCTTGGTCTGCGCTGTCTTGGTCTGCGCAGAATAAATTCTGGCATGTTACTGCTCCCACAAATAAAAACTAACCGTCATCCCCTTGAAAAAGGGGATCTCATTCAGCGCGTTGCGAACTCGATGTACTTAACTTAATCGGATTTTTCAATTGTCTACGCATTTTGTGAGATCCTCACTTTCGTGAGGATGACGAATGTTATTAGTTGGAGGAAAAAGGAAACTAAACCGTTTATGTCCAAGAATATGCCCGTTCGGTTTTCATGAACGCAGAATAAATTCTGGCATGTTACTGCTCCCACAAATAAAACTAACCGTCATCCCCTTAAAAAGGGGATCTCATTCAGCGCATTGCGAACTCGATGTACTTAACTTAATCGAATTTTTCAATTGTCTACGCGCTTTGTGAGATCCTCACTTTCGTGAGGATGACGAATGTTGTTAGTTGGAGGAAAAAGGAAACTAAACCGTTTATCTCCAAGAATATGCCCGTTCGGTTTTCATGAACGCTGAATAAATTCCGACATGTTACTGCCCGACAAATAAAACTAACCGTCATCCCCTTGAAAAAGGGGATCTCATGCAGCGCGTTGCGAACTCGATGTACTTAACTTAATCGAATTTTTCAATTGTCTACGCGCTTTGTGAGATCCTCACTTTCGTGAGGATGACGAACGTTGTTAGTTGGAGGAAAAAGGAGACTAAACCGTTTATGTCCAAGAATATGCCCGTTCGGTTTTCATGAACGCTGAATAAATTCTGACATGTTACTGCCCGACAAATAAAACTAACCGCCCCCCCTTGAAAAAGGGGATCTTCGTCAGTGCGTTGTGAACCTATTCGTGTGTTATTCATTTCTATTTAAGTGAGTCACATGCTGATGAAGATCCTCGTTTTCACGAGGATGACGGCCTAATTGGGATGGGTAGAAGAGCAATAAGCTGAGAGCTTTATGTCCAAGAATGTTCCCGTTCGCTTTTCATGAGCGCAGAATAAATTCCGACATGTTACTGCCCGACAAATAAAGCTAACCGTCATCTCCTTGAAAAAGGGGATCTCATTCAGCGCGTTGCGAACTCGATGTACTTAACTTAATCGAATTTTTCAATTGTCTATGCGCTTTGTGAGATCCTCATTTTTGGTGAGGATGACGAATATTGTTAGTTGGGGGAAAAAGGAAACGAAACTAATCAAGCTCTATTGGTCTTCGACACTAACGTAGTTAGACCATTTCTAGCGCAAATGAACCATCGATTGGGTTCAGCTGCATTTTGGCACCTTTGAGCTTCCATGCGGATTCATTCATTAACCGTTTTAACGCTGCACTTGGTTAATCAATCACGTTTTTATTCTCATCGATAATAAGAATATTTGCCACTTAACGAACAAAAGTACGTAGGAAGCAGAGACGTTATCGACAGTGAGTAAATTTTGTTTCGTCAAAACGACAGGCATTAAACAGGAGACAAGGATGAACATCCTCATTATTGGTGGTTCCGGTGGCATTGGATTGGCGTTGGTTGAACACTTTATTGCAACGAGTAAAGCGGCAACGGTTCATGCGACATATTGTCACCATTCGCCTCAACTGACGTCGCCAGAGATCATCTCGCCCAAAATCGTTTGGCATTCACTTGACGTCACTTCAGAAAAAGACATTCAAGCGCTGGCGGGAGCCATCCCAGACATTGACATGGTCATCAACGCCGTTGGCTTTTTACATCAACAAGGACACATGCCCGAGAAATCAATCGCTCAATTTGATCCTGATTTTTTCCAAAAAAATATACAACTTAATACCACCTCCACCCTGTTATTGGCAAAGCACTTTGCCACTCGGCTTCGAACAAGCACGCCCACTTACTTTGTCGCTCTGTCGGCTCGTATTGGTAGCATTGAGGATAACCAGTTGGGGGGATGGGTCAGTTACCGCTGCTCTAAGGCGGCGTTAAATATGGCGATTAAAACGATCAGCATTGAGTGGCAATATAAACACCCCAACTGCTGTGTCTTCTCCTTTCATCCTGGAACTACAGATACGGCGCTATCGACGCCTTTTCAACGCAATGTTCCAAAGGCCAAACTCTTTACGACAAGTTATGTGGCGACTCAGTTAGTGACATTGCTCGATACCCTATCGCCGACAGACACGGGAAAATTTTTCAGCTTTGATGGCAGTGAAATACCGTGGTGAAAATACGTAAGGATTGTCTACACCATCAGTTCTTTTTGAGTCGCAAATACGCCGGGCGTGTGATTTGATATAAACAGTGAGGCGTAAGAGGTGATCAGCGGCTAGATCAGGTGCTTTCCTTGCACCAAAATCATTCCAATCTCTAGGGCACACTCAGACACCCTAAAGAAGGTTGGACGTTATACCCAGAGATTAACGTCCTCTGTGGCGTCCACCAGAAGTCCGCGCTTTATAAGTAGAAGCGGCTTTGGCTTGAGATGCATGAATCGATTCAACCGTTAGATTCATCGGCTCTTTAGGTTCGATACCGTTAGCAAACGTACGCATACGAGGTGGGATATCGTACTCGTCTTCTCTCGGTTTGGGCATGCGCTTAAAACGAGAAAGGTAAAAAATCTCCACTTTCTCACGAGCCCATTCTGTTTTTTTCAAATATTTTACGCTACTTGCGATCGATGGATTGGTGTGAAAACAGTTCATGCGCATCGCAGCGTCTAAAATGCTCCATCCATAATGGTCAACAAGCTCAGTCACCATCTCCTCAAGTTTGAGGCCGTGAAGAGGGTTATTTTTCTGTTCGTCTAATGACATGAGAGTCCTACAGTACAAGAGTGATATCACGCGTAGTATACGACGTTAAACGGCTCCTTGATAAAAAAAATTACTTGTTAGTGTAAATCACCGGTTTTAAACACGATTATTTCCTCGGGCATGCTTCGCTGATGATTAATATCGCTTCATAACTGCAAGAATTTATGCGTAATGAAGCATATTACATCCGCATTAAGACATGTTAAATCGATTGGCTGTGTGGCTCAGTAGACGGACGAAAAAAAACACGCTAAAGAGCGTGTTTTTTTCGATTTAATCTAAATAGTCTATCACTACATCGATTCATGACGAGTCATAGTCTATGTCGAAAATGATTACGCACGATACTCAGCGTAATCCGTCAATCCTTTCTCATTGCCACCAAACAAGGTGTTGTGATCATGTTCAGCAAGCGGATAGTTATTTTTAATACGAGCAGGCAGATCTGGATTCGCAACAAAAGGTCGTCCAAAGCCCACGAGATCAGTCATGCCATCAGTCACGGCTTGCTCTGCTTTTTCTGCGTTGTAACGCCCAGCATAAATCAACACGCCTTTGAACGCATCACGGACCGCTTGCTTAAACGCCACAGGTGTTCCTGGTGCATCATCCCAATCCACTTCTGCGATATGAAGATAAACGATGTTGAGTTCGTTCAACATTTTAGCCGCAGCCGTGTACGTCTCAACTGGATTAGCATCAACGGTACCGTTGAGTGACGTAAACGGGGCAAGACGAACACCAACTCGATCTGCGCCAATCGCATCGCTCATTGCTTCAACCACTTCACGCATGAATCGCAATCTGTTTTCCACTGAACCGCCGTATTCATCGGTGCGGTTATTGGCTTCTGAGTCAATAAACTGGTTGATCAAGTATCCGTTTGCAGCATGCAGTTCAATACCATCAAAACCCGCTTCAATAGCATTCACTGCCGCTTGGCGATATTGGCCGATCACTTCTAAAATGTCAGATTTTGTCATTGCACGTGGTTCAACAACATCAACAAACCCTGGGGCTTGCGTGCCATTATCAATAAAGACTTTTACGTTTTCAGCCTTAAGTGCTGATGATGAAATAGGCTGCGCGCCACCAATGTTATCTGGATGAGTCACACGACCAACATGCCATAGCTGAGCGAAGATAACCCCGCCTTTGTCATGCACTGCATCAGTGACTTTTTTCCAGCCAGCAATTTGTTCAGGTGAATAAATACCTGGTGTCCATGCATAGCCTTGGCCTAATGGGTGAATTTGAGTGCCTTCTGCAACAATCAAACCTGCTGACGCGCGCTGTGCATAGTATTCAGCCATCATTTCATTGGCAACATTACCCGGTTGCGTCGCACGAGAACGAGTCATCGGAGGCATGACAATGCGGTTCTTAAGCGTTACAGCGCCCAGTTTTACTGGTTGAAATAAAGATTGGTTCATAATGAATGCCTTAGATTAATTAACTTGAATCAGTTCGATTTGATACCCATCTGGGTCGGTGACGAAAGCAATATGTGTTGAGCCGCCTTTCACCGGTCCCGGCTCACGTGTGACTCGCCCACCTAGTTGTGTGATATTTTCACATACGGCATAAATGTCTTCCGCACCGAGGGCGATATGCCCGAATGCGTTGCCCATCTCATAGCTATCTGTATCCCAATTAAACGTCAATTCAATCGTGGTGCTGTTAGGCTGTTCAGGATAACCAACAAACACTAAGGTATAGCGATAATCGTTATTATCTGTTCTATCAAGGACAGACATACCCAGTACTTGAGTATAAAACTCAATGGAAGTTTCTAGGTCGGCAACACGTAACATAGTGTGTAAAAATTTCATTTAAATCACCCTCTCGTGGACTCATTCGCAGCAAGAGCGTGTGGCACAGTTCTGCGCTTTGCTCTCTTAATTGCTCACATCATAACGTGGTGCTCGTTTTTGTGAAATTATCATTAGTTTTCATTTTGATAATTTTTTGTTATACACCAGTCATACATGCACCAAAGTTAACCTGACGCGACGCGCATTAAAATAGAGAAATTTAAATAGAACAAATCGCGAACGCCACGATTTCAACAAAAATAAGACCTTACATCGTTATTTAACGATGAATAATCCCAGCTGCTATTTTGAACACAAAAACAGGTGTTGACCCGCTAATTATTTAGGCCTATCATTCAATCGTCTTTTAACGATTAGAGTGTTTCCATGACCTCGACTTGCCAGCCTAGTCTGCAAACTGATTTCACGCCCTCTCCTGAAAGGGAAAAGGACGAACACACGTTTGCCGCGATGTGCAAAGCACTATCACATCCCGCTAGGATTCGAATCATTAGCATACTGTCACTACTGGAAAAGTCTGGTGGGTGTCTAAATAGTGACCTAGTGTCACAACTTGGGCTCGCTCAATCGACGGTATCGGAACATTTACGCATATTACGACTGGCTGGGTTTATAACAGCAGAGCCGATTCCCCCTAAAATGTGTTACCGCATTAATCGAGAATCCTTTGCCCTCTATGAGTCGATGAGCCAAGACATTTTAAACTAATACCGCTGTCCCTAGTGCAATCGTTACTTATTACTTATTACTTATTACAACCAATTAAATCGTCATTCGACGATTAACGATATCGGAACGTATCATGAAACCAAAAATGAGTTTTTTAGATAGATACCTTACCTTGTGGATTTTTTCTGCGATGGCAATAGGCGTCTTACTCGGCATTCTATTCCCTCAAATTGAACAGTGGAATGAAGCGGTTACTGTTGGAAGTACCAATATCCCTTTGGCTATCGGTCTTATTCTTATGATGTATCCGCCACTGGCAAAAGTTGACTACCGCTTACTTGGCGCTACGGTGAAAGACAAGAAAGCCATTACACTGTCACTTATTATGAACTGGATCGTCGGACCTATTTTGATGTTCGTGTTGGCCCTTGTCTTCTTGGGTGATCATCCTGGTTACATGGTCGGTATCATTTTGATTGGTTTGGCTCGCTGTGTTGCCATGGTATTGGTGTGGAATGATATCGGTGGCGGTAACAAAGAGTACGGTGCTGCGTTAGTCGCGTTAAACAGTGCATTCCAAATTGTCAGCTACAGTTTTATGGCATGGTTGTTCATCAGTGTGCTGCCGCCGGTCTTTGGCTACGAGGGCATGATCGTCGACATCTCCATGCTTGATATTGCCCATAGCGTACTCATTTACCTTGGCATCCCATTTTTAGCGGGCTTTTTAAGCCGTAAGATCTTAGTATCGAAGAAAGGTGAGCATTGGTACAACACGGTATTTATCCCGAAAATATCACCGATTACGCTTATCGCGTTACTGGCCACCATCGTGCTAATGTTTAGCCTAAAAGGTGAAATGATTGTCGAAGTACCGATGGATGTCGTACTTATCGCGATTCCACTTACCATTTATTTCGTATCGATGTTTTTCATTAGCTTCTTTATTGGTAAAAGGATGGGCATTCCATACGACAAGAATGCCTCCATCGCGTTTACAGCAACAGGCAACAATTTTGAATTGGCTATTGCCGTATCAATCGCCGTATTTGGAATCAGCTCAGACCAAGCATTTGCAGGCGTAATAGGGCCACTTATCGAAGTGCCGGTGTTGATCTATTTAGTGAATGTAGCCTTAAAAATGAAGGTAAATTACGATAAGAAAAAATCACCCGTCCTAACAAGTAAGTAAACCCTGTTCATTGGTAGTTTGATAATGAGGTCCAATTTAAGCTAAACATCAAACAACTCAAATACGGTTCTATTTGATTAGACGCAAAAGAGGCCAATCTACTGATTGGCCTCTTTTAATGATAGTCACCTATCTCTATCAACCCACTTATTTAAGCTAGCTATCTTGAGTCACTTGTTGATAAGCCCAATCTAACCAAGGTAGCAAAGCTTCTAAATCCGCAGACTCAACGGTGGCACCTGCCCAAATTCTTAGCCCAGCGGGTGCATCTTTATAAGCACCAACGTCGTAAGCTGCGCCTTCAGCATCCAACAAACTTATTAGAGCTTTTGTCTGCGCCTCACTGGCATCAATGGTAAAACAAACACTGGTATTAGAACGCTGGGATGATTCCTTTGCCAAGAAATGAATCCAAGGACGTGCCTCAACAAAGTTCGCTAGTACGGTAAGGTTTGCTTGTGATTTCTCAATCGTGGCTTCGACACCGCCCATTTTGGCGACCCACTCTAATGCATCTAAATAATCAGCAACACAAAGCATTGACGGTGTATTAATGGTGGCACCGTTAAATAAACCCTCAATTAATTTCCCACCCTGCGTCATCCTGAAAATTTTTGGTAGCGGCCATGAAGGCTGATATGACTCAAGTCTTTGTACCGCGTTAGGGCTCAATACAATGACACCGTGAGCGCCCTCGCCTCCAAGCACTTTTTGCCAACTAAACGTGGTGACATCTAATTTATCCCAAGGCATGTCCATCGCAAATACAGCGGAAGTCGCATCACATATGGTTAGCCCTGTGCGAGTGTCGCTGATCCAATCACCATTAGGGACTTTTACGCCAGATGTTGTGCCATTCCAAGTAAACAACACGTCGTTTTCAGCCTTAGCTTGCGATAGATCTGGGAGCAAGCCATAGTCGGCGGAGTATGAATTAACGTCCGTTAGCTTAAGCTGTTTTACAATATCATTGAGCCAACCTGACCCAAACGATTCCCAATGAAAGACATCGACTGGCCTTTGACCTAACATCGACCACATCACCATTTCCATCGCCCCCGTATCGGAAGCTGGGACAATTCCTACTCGATAATCATCAGGGATACCAAGGACAGATTTGGTTTTCTGGATGGATTTGGCAAGCGCCTGCTTGCCAACTGAGGAGCGATGCGAGCGCCCTAACGTTGCTAAGTTAAGCTGAGTAATATCATAGCCAGGTCGTTTAGCACATGGTCCTGAAGAAAAATTAGGGTTATTAGGTAAAACTTGCGGTTTCATAAGCCTCCCTGCTTGTGAATAAATCCTGATGAGCATGGCAATCTAGTACGGGTTAACTCAATACAGGTTAATTGGATACCGGTAGCGCTAGCAATAAGCTAAGTATTCTCTCTCAATTGAATAATTAATCAACCTTCAAACGACTATCAATCACAAATTGCTCATTGATTCTGCCACTTTTCGTTGAGACCTAAAACACTAGTTTCACGATCAAAAAAGGGTAATATCAATGGTATTACCCTTTAACATCACACAAAGCTGAGTGTTACTTCACATCAAAGTGCAGAAAATAGTTATCCCACTACGCTGACTGCCGCTTGCATAATGATGCCGCAAATATACGCGCCATACGTTCCAAGAGCATAGCCAAGTACAGCCATCAAAATACCGACAGGTGCAAGTGCTGGATGGAAAGCGGCCGCGACGACAGGAGCAGAAGCTGCACCACCAACGTTGGCTTGACTACCCACTGCCATGAAGAACAACGGCGCACGTATCATTTTCGCTACAACAATCATCAGCACAGCATGAATCGTTAGCCAAGTGATACCGATAAAGAAGTAACCAGGGTTATCCAATATTGCCGTCACATCCATCTGCATACCAATCGTCGCGACTAGAATGTAAATAAACGCTGAACCAATTTTAGAAGCACCGGCGTGCTCCAATGTGCGAGCACCTTTAAAGGTCGAGGCAATCAACGCAAAGGTTGTCACTAGAACGATCAACCAGAAGAAGCCAGATGTTAAGCTGTATTTCGCTAATTCTGGTGCATTGATTTCAATCCAAGGTGCAATTAAGTCAGCAAAGAAGTGAGCCAAACCCGTTAGACCAAACGCAATCGCCACGACTTTCATCATATCGGTTGTCGTAATCGGTCGTGCATTCTCTTTCTCATAATGCGCAACGGTTTCTTTGAGTTCATCAATAGAAGTGGTATCGGCTTTCAACCATGCATCGACTTTCTTTTGACGACCCGCCATGATGAGCAAAATTGCCATCCAGATATTAGCGCAGATAACATCAACCGTAATCATTGCAGAAAACAGCTTATCGTCGACTTCGAAGACTTCTTTCATCGCCGCTTGGTTTGCACCACCGCCAATCCACGAACCGGCAACCGTAGTCAGGCCTCGCCATACATCACCGGCCACTAAGTCAGGGCTAATCGCGTTAATAATAAGTAGTGCAATTGGACCGCCGATAATAATACCGAGTGTCCCTGTCAAAAACATAATGATTGCCTTCGAACCGAGACCGAATATTTTTCTGAGGTCAGCCGACACAATCAATAGAACCAATGCACCTGGCAGTAGGTAACGACTGGCTACAAAATAGAGGTTAGAACTTGAACCATCGATCAAACCAGTGGTATTAAGCAACGACGGGATGAAATAGCACAGCAATAGGCCTGGGACAAAAGTGTAGAATTTTTTCCAAAACGGATTATTGCTGTTTTCAGTAATGAAAACGCCACCCAATATTAAGGCAAGCATCCCCATTATTACTGCATCATTTGTGATCATTGTTATAGCTCTCCATCTGTCATGTTGCTACGAACATCGTTTATCAATTGGCCGGAGACTATACATGCAAGGCCATTGCGCTACAAATTGTTACAATTTACCCTTAAAGAAATGATTCCCATTATGATCATCATAATTGCCAATACTAAAGCTCACTAGTTTTAGCACCGGACATCAAACGTCTTCCTCAATCTAACGAAGCTAAAATACCAAATAATCAGTACGTTAAATGTAGTGAATAAAATGGCGATCCCCATAAAGATAGGTTGCTAAGTCAGAAGGTCAAAAATTATAAATCGAGTCATTTTTGTAAAAACAAGGCAAGTGATTATTATATGACCAATAAATTGATAGTGTTAATTTGATGTTCATCACATAAATCCTCACATTCATGGGCAAAATTTGACAGAAAACACGCCCAACACTGACGATTATAGGCCGATTAATGACCTCATAACCTCAGTATGACAATCAAATACGTGCAAAACCCTAGCCTAAAATTGTCATTGTTCCTGAAATAAAGACACCACCAACACCGCGCAACTGGATATTTATACAGCATCGACATATACTGGTATTGTATACAGTGTTTAATGAGGTGTTGTTATGTTGCAAGAAAGACTAGAGCGTATCAATGAACTGCGTAAACAAGCGATGGCTGACCCTAACTTTGTGAAATCTGCGGAAGCACATAGACGAGCGATCATGACTGAATACCAAGACCACCACTACTCAGCGAATCAAAAACCGAAAACACTTTCAGAATTATACAGTCGTTATAAGAGTGACATCTAATGAACTCGCGAGTCTAGAGAGACGAGACGGGTTAATTTAAAAGGTATGATGGGCGTGATTAACGCCTTCTATGAGAGCGGTCCTCTAACGCGATTGTGTAAGCGCCTCATGCTAACAATAAGGTGTCTTAATCAAACGAACGTTAATAATAGAGAAGGTCAGCTGAAGCGACGAGTTTATTCGCGTATTCACTGAAACAGGTTAGCCAAAAAGTAGAAAAGTGAATGAGTGCCGATCGTACTCATTCACTTCATATCAACATGATACAAGCTTGGTTACATCTGTTCTGCTCGCTCAATCTTACATTCGTAAGAGGCCATTTCAAACTCTCTACATATCCATGGTCGAACTTCATAGATAGTGCACATATAGGTTTCGCGATCTAGTGCTGAACACCATCCGTCGTCTAAACGGAGCATGGTTTCCCCACCCCATTTATCATAAGCAATGTGCTCTTCAGGAACGCCGGTGTCAGTAATTATCATCACTTCTAAACGACAGCAACAAGCATGACAATTTGAGCACGTCACTTCTGGTTCGTCGGTGATATTCTGTATTTCAATACTCATAGTATTCTGCAATCAATGATGATGCTGCATAATAACCTAAACTTTACGATTCGAACATTGAACCTTTCTACCTATTGTCGCTACAACGATGATGTTCACCGTTATTTAGATAACGTAACTGGTTATTAAATCACTTTCTTTATGCTTCAAGATACGCACATAAACTATCTTTATCATCTTAACCACCATTAACAAAGCCCGCTAAAAGTGCGCATGTCACGTCGCTCTGCCTTGATTAACAACAGGCTCTAAAAATTTAGTGCGTTTAGTGCTTTATCATTCGCGATGTGTTTTAGCATTGGCGATAGTGCTTTATCAATTGCAATAGTTCGGTATAATCGCCGCCCTAACGATGTCACCCCACCACTTGTAAGTGAGTCTCCAATGTCAAAAATGTTTTTTAAAGGTCGCATAGACGCAAGACAAAGCCACGTAATGTCAGGTTACAACGTAAACCGTGACGTGAAAGCAGGCACAGAAGAAGCTCCGATTTCACTCGTGGTTACCTCAGCAGAACGCAAAGATGAAATTGAGGCTCAACTCGCAGAGCACAAAATCATCGCAAATATTACGGTTGATGCCTCTCAAGACGAAAACATCATTGAACTTGAAACGCTACTTAATAAGCCAAAGACAACGACGTTTGAAAAAACGCCAAATCGAAATGACCCTTGTCTTTGTGGCAGCGGCAAAAAGTATAAAAAGTGCTGCGCATAATACGCTGCACCCATAAAAAAACCGCCGACGGCGGTTTTTTTATGGGTGGTATTAAAGCCAGTCTATTTTAACTTCAGCGAGTTAAAATAGATGTCACAGGGAACCGTATCGGCACAGGTATACCACCAGCACATCCAATATCGTCGAGAACCTAACAGCCTTTCACCGATTTTTCTCAAGCATACAAGTACAACATTAGTATTCGCTACGAGTTAGAAAGCACTTGAGATACGCGTTTTTTCAACATGGGTACTACGGTTTCTTCAAACCAAGGGTTACGCTTTAACCAGCGATTATTTCTCGGACTTGGGTGAGGTAGCGGGATAATATGTGGTCCATATTCCTCCCAGCGCTGAACGTTCTCAGTTAAAGTATTACTTTGCTTGGGAAGGTGAAAGGCCATCGCATATTGCCCAATAACAAGGGTTAGCTGAATGTTAGGTAATGATGCTAAAACCTGATCTCGCCACTTTAAAGCACATTCGGGTCTCGGTGGGAGATCGCCTGATTTACCCGTTCCGGGGTAACAAAAACCCATAGGAACAATAGCCATCTGTTTTGGATCATAGAATGTCTCTTTTGACACCCCCATCCACTCTCTCAACCGATCACCACTTGGGTCATTAAATGGAACACCGGTTTCATGAACGCGTTTACCTGGTGTCTGCCCTGCTACAAGAATTCTTGATTCACTCGCCATTTGAACAACCGGCCTCGGTCCCAATGGCAATGATGCCGAGCACGTCGTGCACATCTTAATGTCGCTGAGCAGCGACTCGGTTAGATTCATTATGTCCCATCTTATGCTAACTAACATTCAACCATGAAGTACGTATGTCCTTCACTCTTGCTTTAATAGTAGCGATATAAATCATCAATAAGTAGTGAGAAGTGGGGAATAGAAGGCTTTCATCACTGGTCTGCGATTATAATTACCACCGCCAAATCAGTTATAGGACAGAATAGTTCGATCAGAAATGTAGATTTTTCATGCCGTTTTAAGCCCGCATCGACAATACTAAGACTTGATCATTTTTAGATGTATCAAGAATACCAAGCCTAAGAAGATGACAATTAAGATTGATGAATTTTAAAAACGTTACTGGACAAAAGCAGTCCTTAATTAGCAATCAAAATAGCCAGTGATTCGTCATTCCTTTGAAGAAAGGAGCCTACCGACAGCGCTCGCTGAACCCACAAATAAACACTAACCGTCATCCCCTTGAAAAAGGGGATGACGGCCTAATTTGGATGGTTTGAAGAGCGGCAAGCGGCACCGAAAGGGAAAAGAATAGTCTAGATCACCTGACCGCTTAACTTGATACAGCGCTAAAACGACCAATCTTTACTGTAAATAATCAGACTTTACTGGAACCAAACAAACGTGATTGTCCTCCGACAAATTCTCATATACTCATTCCCCCAGAAACCATTGAGGTGGCGTACGTTTTGTCCACTTTGCAAATCTCGCCTTATCACCCAAATAAAAATTACGATACGCTTGTACGGGATCATCAATCACCTTGTAAGCATCAGGCATCGCTTGAGGAAAAGGGGTTAACCCAACAGCAGGGAAAGAGAATGCCGATATTTGGCTCAACACACTCATCGACTTATGGTCCACATCTTTATTGTACCGGAATCGATACTCATCATTCAGTGCAACGGTCAGTGATTTCAACCACAAGAAGTTGTCATAAGAAGCCTCAACCCACAGTACACTGGGATGTTTAACGTGAGTCGACTTGTACGGCGTCTCAAAGCCTTTCTTATTTAAAGCAGTACATAGGATTTGTACACTTTCTAAAATCATTTTAATGACATGCTGATCGCAATGATAGCGAGCACACCGGCTGACGTTTTCGTCTAGAACAAAAATGTTCATCTTTATCCCTCTTTCCCTCATATATCAATATCAGTATGATCCTTAACCGAACCGTTCCGCATTAATCACTAATACAAGACCAGCATTTTTTTTATACCCAACCCAGCATACTGTTTACTTCCAACCCAACATCCAAGAGTCCTGATCTTTCAATTCTCGCCAATCAATCGAAGCTAACCTTTTCGTCATCACCGCTTCGATGACGCAGTGCACCACGACCCCTTCTTCAACTTCTAGTTCAGTCACCATAAAGTGCTTTTCTCGGTTGATTGGATTCAATGCAGTCCATTTACTATGCAATAATTTCTTGGGATTAATCTTATTGTTCATTACTTTATAGACCTCACAAACAAAGTTATATATCATCTTGATGGCTATACACCCTACTTTTACGATCCTCCTTTCGTTATTGTTCACATTAATTTGTATTTTTATTCGTCTATTCTGAAAAGCATAAAACCAGCAAATAGGTAAGTCATAATTCATGCAAGAATGTTGGTTACTGTCAGACTGTGAGCCAAGCTAAATATCAGCTTTGTCTTGATTATATTATTATTGACTTATTGTATGGCAATTGACATATACTCTCGAAAAAACACAAGGGTATAACTGAAATGACCATTAAGAAATCAACGACACTCGGCCTTATCGGCTCTATTTGTATCGCGGGGAATGCTTACGCGCAGCTAGACATGAATGATGCATCAAAAAATCGAGGCATCCCTGCCGAGTACTCGCAATTTCAATCAATCCTAGCCGTATCTAAATTACAAATATCCGAGCCTCATGGTAAAAAAGGCAATCAGATTCAAGTCGCAGAAGACAGCAACTTTTCGAACATAGTTAATCAATATTTCTACGTTGATAAAGAAAGTGAAGCGTTCGTATTTAAAATGTTTGGTGATCATCGCCGAGCAGAGCTTAGAGTTCATGAAAATTTTCGCAGTGATCTGCCAAACACATTTTATCGCCTAAGCGCGAGCTTCAAACCTGTTGCTCCACAAGAGTCGATGAAAGATTCTGATATTACACAAAATGAAATCACGTATTTGCAAGTACACAACAAAGGTATGAATGACAATGGCGACGGTGGTATTCCCCACCCACTACTCCGCGTCGTTTGGAAACAAGATGCAAATGGTGTCATGGGGCATTACTGGGCCATCATCAAAGCAAATAGTCTGATTTGTAAGGGAGAGAGAGGCGCCGACAACATTGGCAAAGACGCATGCAAACCACAAAATGCTTACAAGCATTATGATTTAGGGATCGCAAGCGAGGAAAATGACACCGCATTTGATGTAATCGTTGGTAATCAAAAACTCGTTATTAACGTTGATGGTAAACAACAAGTAGACCATGACATATCATACTGGAAGCACCTACTAAGCTATTATAAAGCTGGGGTTTACAACCAGTTTTCTAATGGAGAGAGTCACGCTGAGTTCTCTAAACTCGAGTACTCTGTCGATCAAATTAAATAGTTTTAGTACGAAAAGCTAACGCAAGGCGATGTAATCTTTACGTACCGGACTTGCGAAAATCGCCGTCGACTACGCTGTCGACGGCAATGAGAGACTATGGCCGTTCTTTTGGTATCAGACCTTTCGTGACCAACCACTCCAACGTAACCATGGTCGCCAGTGAACAAATGGCTTTATCCGTTATATCAACATATCGAAACTCTTCAATTTCCATTGCCGGCTGCAATGCGCCAGTAAAGTCAGAGTAATAACAGGTCAGCTGCACTGTTACCCCCTTCGCTTTCCCATCCGCTTGGGCACTAAACGTCCCAGCATAATTTAACGATTGCGGGGTTAATTCCACCGAGAGTTCTTCTTGGATTTCGCGAATCAGGGCTTGCTCGTCCGTTTCTCCTTGTTCACGTTTACCACCAGGCAGATAAAACAAATGTTTACCTTTTGAGCGAACCGTTAGTAATTTTCCATCTTGAATATACACCCAAGCTAATTTATCAATCATGTTGTTCATTTATTCCCCCTGTCTAATTTGTAACCACGAGCATAATTTTCAGCCATGAATATACTATGCACCTTAAATAGCGAATTAACGCGATGGGCATCAGCGGACTGGCGATTAACAACTCCTGCTCGGATTAAAAACACCCGCTCGGATTAAAAATACACACTAAGGTTAACAATACGTACGGGCTGCTAAGCCATATCATCACCAGCGTACACTCATAAGACGACTCAGCTCTCATTTTTGACCATAATCCCATACTACTTATGGGGAATAAAACCACCTAGATTGATCTACATCATGTTTACTTATGTCGCTTTTACGTTAAGTTAATGTTAACCAAAGGCTTGAGAGGTAGATAAAATGGAATTAAAAAAAGACACCAGATGTTACACGGATGTATGCGTCAACGGAAAGTGGTTTCACTACGACCATTGCACCACTCAAGCTTATATGCTGAAAGGTGGCGCATCCTGTGGCGTTGAACTCTCTAAGGTGCCATCTACTGAGCACGAACTCATTGAAATGCTAACCCTACACTTCTAATGTACCTGCACATTTAATGTAAAAGAGAGCTCGCCTTTGAGTCCACTGGCACGGTGAGCTTTCTTATTGCTTTAGCGCTCAAATGACAATGAGGTGATAGCAGCAAAAATCGATGGAAACTGAATTTTTGTTAGACACATCTCTGCAAGACAAAACTCATGAGCCTGAATGAGCTGGGTCACCTCTTCCAACGATACTGTTTGATTGCACTTTTGAAGCGCAACAGCATCTGGGCTAGAGTCAGAACTTGATGCGCACAACGTGAAACACGCTCCCACTGAATCGACAACCACATCATCATCGCTCCAAATAAGATCGCGACTCTCCATAAAAAAATGTGGCTCAGAAGCGAGATAAATCAGCTCATCATCGCCCTCGAGTTTTAATAGGCACGGCCATTGAATCATTACTTCACCCTTGTCCTATGACTAAGCATTTTGCATTGCGACTCGGTTAAGAAAATGCTCATGAGCCGAGTCGGAAATATCATTCCCATATGCCTTTCGCTTTAGATTGTTAGCGGCAATAAGCGTCGCCCCTGAGCCAAAAAAGGGATCCACCACCAACTCGTTTTCATTCGAACTTTGAGAGATGAGCGTCTCCATCAAAGGGACTGGCTTTTCGGTTGGGTAACCCCGATATACACGCTTATGGGTCAGAATATCTGGGATACCGAGGTCGTTAAGCTTTCGTTTCCCTTTTTCAAAGAAAAGAATGTACTCATGGCGAGCACGATAGTGATACCCCATACCGATACTCACTTTATCCCAAATAATCGGCTTCCAAAATTTAAACCCCGCTTGCTCGGCCAGTGGCTTGATTAGGAACATGGTTTCCTGGTCGCAGAATAAGTAAAAGTGGGCGTTTTTCTTAAGAACGCGATAGATCTGCGCAAGTAAACTCTCAAAGCGTTCATTCTCAAAGATCTCAAACCACTGATTGCTCGACGACTTACTGACTTTTAACCGAGTCGTTGTCCCTATCTTACGGTGCTTTTCCAATGACTCATACGGTGGGTCGGTGATGAGGAGATCAACACTTGTATCGGGGAGCGTGGATAGCCATTCTACGGCGTCGTATTTATGTACTTGCATATAAACCCTTGTCGCCAGTAAATCCATTAATTATCAAAGAGCAAAGGCTACACTGTTCTTTAAAATGCGGCAATCAAACTAGGACGTTAACCATCACCTAGGTGCGAACGTTCACCTTAGCCGTGAGCATTTTTCTTGGCCGTAAATACTTATCTTGGCGGTAAATAATTATCTTCGAGGTAAAAATGGCTTTTGACGTTAGGCTTTTAAAGTTTCGAGGAGGCACACTAACCGCGGGGGTATAGAGCGATAGTTAGAAATAGATATATAAAGAGAGATAGATAGGTAGAGCTAAAAGACAATGGACAAGAAAACCATGATGACAACGTAATAACGCCAACCTGACAGCGACGGTTCACTGACAAGCTAGCGTTGTTTCATCAATACGCGTTACTTATAAAAAGCTTCTACTGTGCCTTTTAGCGTAATTAACATTGGCTGACCCCAACGATCAAGCGCTTTCGGTGAAGGGATTTTTACCCAACCTTCACTGATGCAGTACTCTTCTACATCAAAACGCTCTTTGCCGTTAAGTCGAATACCAATCGCATATTCGAAGATTTCTGCCACATGGTGAGGGCTGCGAGGATTACCTGCTAAGCGATCCGGTAGAGTTGGTTGAGATTTAGAATCGTTCATATTGGTGACCTATAGAAAACAAAAGTGCCGTATCTTAGACAATATACGCCCAATGCTCAAGGTCTCACGCCAGAAATCCACTCAGAGGCTGCGGTATTGAGCAAACAACCTGAACACACGGTCCAAACGTTGTGTTTGCCACCTTTTCAAGGTGCCCGTGATTTTAAGCCCACAAACCTAATCAACGGCCCAAGCAACATCAATGCTACAATGAAAAAGCGCTCATCCAACTAATTGGCTAACGATGAAAGAATGTAATCAATGCGGTAAATGTTGCATCAAATACGGCGGCGGTGACTTAGCAGCTAATCAAGATGAGATTGACCTATGGGAATTGTTTAATCCCGATATCTTCGAATACGTGAAAAACAACGAGATATGGTTTGATCCTGAATCTGGCCAGAAACTGGATCGTTGTCCTTTCCTCAGTGTTGCGGCCAAACCGTCTCCTCAAGAGCCAGACAAGTACCTATGCAGTATCTATTTAGATCGACCCGAAGATTGCCGGCATTATCCGAGCTTAATCGATGAAATGGTTCGTGACGAGTGTGAGATGATTGAAGTCGTTGATTTAGGCAATCCAAAACAAGCCCAAAAAAGATTAGATTTCCTGATGAGATACAGCAGGCCCGCCCACCACTCGTAACATTGGCCAAATCGTTAGCCAGTTTTTGGTATGGATGCGCTGTTCAAAAACGTCTCTTGTTCGCTTAGGGTTAGGCGTTATTTGAAGATTAAACAGTGAATCAAACCCAAATGCTGAAATACATTCATACTTATTCGCCCCAACCTGCCTGATCCCAACGGCAGTTTCTTTTTCTGGCCAATAAATCATAGCATCAACCGTACTGAGATAAGGCATGTCACCATTGCGTACATGCATTAACGCTTGGTTTCTCACCTGCCAATTGAGCTCTGGCATCATGCAACGAAGTTGCTCTTCATACTCTTGATGTTTGTTAGCCGCTTGATATCTATTGGCGGTATGTTCATTAGGATCGAAATAGATGACATCAACGTCATTCAATACTGTCGGATGCTGTTTTGAGTGTAAATGGTCCCAGACCAAATTTCTCACAAAACCGGCTGATAGATAACACTGTGGAAGGTTAAGCTGAAAAACACAGTGTAGTGCTTTAGACCTCAAGGCATCTTGCTTGATAAGCTGAATAACGTTGCTCATTACTTTCCTAAATAGGCACAGTCAAAACCGCACCATTGACCACACTACACTAGGCCTTAGTGCGTCATCCTCAATAGCACTCAAAGGCAGCGTTAATACTACTCGCTTAATTCACACTTCACCTGTAACTCTTCACAGATTTTCAATACGCCAGATAAAGGATTCGCCCCATCCGTTTCCGTTATATCAGAGGTGATCGTTAACTTCGACAACGTTGCACTCACTGCAGCAACCTTTAAGCTTCTGCTGTTCTCGCTTTGACGTAAATCAAGCATTCGCATTGTGTCATCTTGTTGAACAATAGAGACCGCCGGATTGTTACTGACCGTATCAATCGCGACTTGATACACCTTGTCTGCTGGAGCTTGAATATCAACCGAAGCGACTTCATGATTTTGGCTTTTGTAATACACAATCGCCCCCACCGTTGCGACGCCTGCACAACCGCTAAGAAAAACGGTGGTTAGTAGTAACATCACAATTTTTTTCATTTATTCATCCTTAAATATCCTGAAGCAAACGTAAATGGCTCATCTCATCATTAAATCAGTACAGCAGCATTACATCCAAGTTTTAAGTCTTGGCCGTTAACTAACCCCTAGCATCTAGCACCTAGCACCTAGCACCTAGCACCTAGACCAAAACCTAACATTCATAAACCTAGTCTATCAACGATGCCAAAGCATGGGGCCAGATACCATACCTGCTGATGTCACAGACTCTTCAATCGCTTTGACCAGTTACCTTGGTGTTGAGAATTACAGCGCTCTTCTGAATCATAAATAATATGCTCAGAGGCACGTTTAAACTGAATCCCCAACGCCTCACATCTTTTTTGAATTAACGAGGTCAACGCGCTCGCACTCTGACTAGAAGTAAACTGAGATAACTCATCATTCGTATCAAAGACACAAGCAATCTTTAAACTACTAGGAAAGTTGGAGTAATTAGCGGTGTGCGTTAACCACGCAAATCCATTAGTGCGATCAAGCTCCGTCTCACAAATTTCCGTCAACATCACTCTCAGTTGATTGTCGATTTTCTTATCATTTTTACGCATGTACTACCTAACCTTTAACGCCTAACTGAAGCCAACGATCGTTGAAAACATCCTGTATGACCTCTGTCACTTGTCTTGTAACGTCATCCCAATACAGTTAACCGCTGCCTTATACCAGTACTTGACGAGTATTTTTGATGAAGTGATGGATTTGACGCTCAGTTTTTGAGTCAATCATTTCTTCTGGTCGACAGCCGTTTGGACACGGCATATTCGGCGTGGTGCCAAACAGTCTGCAGATCAAAGGGCGCTCATCATATACAGTGCATCCTTTAGGTCCCAAGTGTACACAGTCGAAGTTGTTTAGTGCTTCATCATGCTCTGCGTCGGTTTTACGTGGTAAGCGAGACATTTCTTCTGACGATGTCGTCACAGGTCCGCAGCAGTCGTGACAGCCGGGCGTACACTCAAACGATGGCACGCGCTCACGCAACATTGCGATGATTTCTCGATTGTTGTTCATAAATACTTAAGCTGGATAAAAATTCAAGAGCATTATAGGTCTATCGAACTTGCATTAAAAGTTGCCAATTAGCTGCGTTGCTATTGTCTTCGCCTCACGCTCTTAATAAAGAGTATAAGTTGACCACTACCAAAATGGCCGAAACTCAGACACACAACGCATTGAGATAGTCTTATCGTCAACACCCATATTAAAGAATTTGGATAATACGGCGGCGTCCGACACCCGAATATTCGCTTGCAAACCTATAGAAATTGCAGAAATATGCATGTGATGAAAGCTGGTAACCCAGCGATAAAAAACACTAAACCTGTTTGATAGTTTTGGCGTTCATGCCTTTGAAATTCTTGGTCAAAGTCATGGTCTTTCACCATCTTATACACTTTATCCGTTTGTGAGTCGTCTACCCGAATGGTTTTAATCCCTCTCCCCCCTTCCCACATCAACTTTGCCAACACCCAAATTACAATCACAACAAAAAACAGAAAGTCGATAACCTTTGTTGTATAGAAAAAAGGTACATACTTAGCCAGCAGAAAAACCGTCAATGCCGCAACGAGGTTGATCACAATGACTTTCTTGAGCAAATCGAACAACGTTAACTCCTTAAAACATGAAACCTCATTACGATCCGGTCCATATGGAATAGCTACCTTTTAGCCATTGGATGCTCAGGGTTTAGCTGAAGGAGGTCCCAAAGGTTTCCATACAAATCCTCAAACACCGCCACTGTGCCGTAATCTTGCTCCTTTGGCTCGCGGACGAAGTTAATGCCAATGGACTTCATATGTTCATAGTCGCGCCAAAAATCGTCAGTATTTAAGAAAATAAATACCCGTCCACCCGCTTGATTACCAATAAAGTCGTGCTGTTCAGGTTTAGAGGCCTTAGCGAGCAATAACGTGACACCCTTGGAATTTGGCGGCGCCACCACAACCCAACGCTTGTCTTGTTCTGGTTGATACGTATCCTCAATCAGTTCAAATTTTAGTTTGTTGACATAGAAATCTATCGCCTCGTCGTAGTCTTTGACGACAAGCGCAATATGGACAATGTTTTGCTTCATTTTATTCCCTATTTCGACAATTTTTTGATGACAGAATCGTCGCTTAACCAAGGGTGTAATACAACCCTAAAGCACAGTATCTGACGTCGACTCTCAAATCAGACTCGGAACAGCACAAGACATAACAGGTGTGTGAATGGTCATGATTGACACGGTTGCCAGTGGTAATCCATTTGACGCGCCACCCGCTCCGCAAGATCCTGACTCCGCAGTTCCGAGACCAAATATAAACTCATATCAATACCTGCCGAAATACCACCTGAGGTCGTGTACTTCCCAGACGTCACCCAGCGTTTGTCATCAATAACAAGCAGTTCAGGAAAAGCTTGTTTTAAATCCGGGATGTCTTCCCAATGCGTCGTGACAGTTAGGCCATTGAGCAACCCAGCATTGGCCAATAAAAACGCCCCCGTACACACGGAAACCACACGCTCTGCCCGCTTATCGACGGTGCTCAACCAGCTTAGTATGTGTGACTTTTTCATCTCTTCAGTATGTACACCGCCAACCACTATTAATAGGTCAATAGCCGGATGGTTATGGATGGAATAGTGAGGCAGGATATTAAAACCACCACGCGCCGAGACTGGCTCTAAAGTCTCAGACACCAAAAACACATTCCAGTGCGCTGCATCCATTCGTTTTGCTGTGCTAAACACCTCGAAAGGGCCAGAAAAATCAAGAACCTCAGCGTCGTCATAAATATAAATACCAATATTCATCGTGCCTCCATGCCCATACGCGTGCTTAAGCGTGTTATCTATTACTGTCGTTAATATCAAATGATGAGTTTATTGGAATTCTTCACCATGATTTTCTAACGTTTTATGTCCGCATTGTGTACAAACGATATATCGGTCGATGAGATCTAAAGAAGCGCCTGCCGGACTTGCGACTCCACCGAGGAAACCCTCAAGGAAAGCCTTAAATTGTTCTTTGTTACTTTTGCCATATTTGGATGGCTTTTGTTTAATTATCTCTTTATGTTCGGTCATATTCCCACATGCTTTGCAAATTCTAACGCTCATTTTAGCCTCTACGCCATCTTGTAAATCCAAATAAAGATAACCATAGAATTACACACAGAAAAGAGAGTTAGCTCGCAATTACAATAACCATAGTTACTGCTTCTAGGACGATAATAAACCTTTCAACATCACCTTCCTTTAATATAAAAAATCAACCGTCTTCTCACCCTTATTGTACAACCATTCACTGATAGCCAACTATCGACCCCGAGTTGAGGTCTCGCTTTTATTATTGGCTAAGACAAAGGCATCCCCATCGACAACCCAAAAATGAGACGACAACAGAAATTTGGAAGCACAACATTCAACATTGCGGCACTAATGATGTTTATTTTGAGACAATTAAAGAGATTTATTCGCAGCTACCTCTTGTAAGTACCAGGTTAATCGCTAAAATCCAGTCAATTCAATAGAATCAATGAGAGATATTCGATGGCTAAAGCTACAGCTGAACAAGCAGCACAGACAAGACAACGTATTGTCAATGTTGCCCTCGATATCACGATCGAAGATGGCTTTGAATCCGCAACACTTGGCAATATTGCAAAGCGGTTATCTATCTCGCGTTCAGGAGTCAACGCCCACTTTCCAAGACGTGAACACATGGCCAAAGAGCTTGCGCCAATGATTATACACCTCATTATAGAACCGCTGAATTTTAGCTCCTGCGAAGCATTTTATGATTCTTGGATTTACGCAATCAACAGCAATACATTATTTAGAGGCGCTATTCGCGCAATTGGTCCTATCGTCCCATCACGACAAGGCATCATAGATATCGCAGATAGAATTCAGTGCGACGATGAAGAACGCCGACTAACAACAACGTACACCGCTATTGGCTATGCAGTCGCACACTTAGATAAAACCGATGGGGCTTTACATACTTAATAATGAGACGGTTTTCTCCCCTTCTTGTCTGCCAACATGAATACCCCCAGCCTCTTTGGCGATCAAAACCTACGATTAACAAGGTTAATAATGAACACCACTTAACGAATAAGCCGCCAGCGTTATTAGTTTGTTATCCTTATACTCAATCAAACACCGTCATACATCTACATCTACATCTACATCTACATCTACATCTACATCTACATCTACAGCTCATCAGCCTACCATCCGTTAACCCATAATTATTTCATTAATAATTACATGAACTTAATAAACTTAAAGTGCACCGCCCTTCAAAATAGGTTGCAACCATACCCAAATTAATATTAACATCCACGTTAAAGAGCAGCGCACTTTAAGTATGATGCACTCTGTAAAAACATCGTTCGAATTATCAAGCTTAACAGCGGGATTAAATCGATTCTTAGAAAGATTGGTTGTATGCAAGGCAACCAATCGTTAATAGGTTAGAAAGCATGATCACATCAAAAGTCAGACTTACTGACGAAAGCTTGGAAGTTATTGACCTTACCGCCACCGGTCTTTATCACGGCACGGAGGTCAAGTATTTATCCTTTCGTGACAAATCAGGCATGTACGTACTGGCCAAAGTTCGTGGCCGTCGTCCAGGTTCTCGACCACAAGCCCTAGAAAACAAAGTTCGCGTCGAATCATTGGAAGAAGTGGTCGATATGCTTCAAGACAATGTTCGCGGTTGCACCGGGTATTACGCATGGCTTCGATGTTCAAGCCAGCAACGTATTCGCTACAACCAATTCCACCTTCATTCCATCACGTTTCACTACAAGGCAAAGTCCGATGTCACTTGCGACACCTTTTTTGTTTAGCGGCAGTGACGCAAGGATAATCGACCACTCACACGCGTTGGCTTTGGTGAAAGGGTTTAAGCGAAAGAACTCAGATCGAATTAGCCGAAGACCTAAGTCTCTAGGCCTGACTAACCATGAGCTTAAAACACCAACTAAAAAAACACTGAGTAAGTTGATGAACCACTTCACTTACATGCAACGGGTGATCGGCAATACAGTCAAACCCCCTACGATCATTTCCAACGCGATGTCTGCATACAGTGTCGTTGTAGATAACGACCGGCTCAAACTTGGCCGGTTCCAATATTGTAATGGAGGCATCTCGTTTGGCGTTACCGGTTTAATCATCTCAGATCATTCGATTGCAAGGTTCCTGCAACGGGAAAGAACAAACGATGTAGGCATGGCCGTGCGACTTCTTGGACGTGAAGTTTATGAGGTAAGCGTCTTAATTGATGCAGAGATTCAGAAAACGAACCAGTACCCAATACCAGAGCAAAACATTGAGGTGTCATGCTCTTTTGGTGGTGTCGTTTTCATCGAAATTAACAATATTAAGCCAGGCAAAAGCGCCCAATATTTCGACATGATATTAAAGACATACATTTCAACAAGGGAAATGGATGCTCGGAACGGTATTAGAGCCGTTGCGTTCGCAGATCTTGTTTACTAACGAAGACAATATCAATAATTGCGAAATCCAACACCATGATTTGTTTAACTTTACTGGTGTTACCGTGCCTATGTATGTAATCGGCACATAAAACAAAACCAAAAGAAAACCCACCAGCCGGTGGAAAAGCCCAAAACATATGTGGACATAATAACAATGAAGAAATTAATGCTATTAATCGTGACGATACTCGCAACAACGAACGTATCAGCAAAAGATCGTAAGGCTGAGGAAGTGGGCAAAGAATTCGCTCAAGTCACGGCTTGTCACCTCGCAGGAAAATATAACACTGGCACGAAGAATATTCTTAACCTTCGCATCATTGACGACAACAATGTTGATAAAAAAGGGGGGTGGTGGAAAGTCGGTATGAAGGCGGGACAAAATAAAGAGTTTAAGCGCCTAGACAACACCAACGACTTAGAGCTTGCCATCATGTGTGGCATCCTTAAGGATCGTTACTTATAAGGCTAAAGCTTAAAACTGTCTCCTGTTATTTAAATTATCGTCACTGTGGTAGCGCGTGAATCGAAGTCGAGTACACTGTCGACTTCGATTATTGGTTAATCCATATATTGTTGGTTAATCGATATAAAGCCGACAACTAACTCAGCTAAAACACCATCACGTGATCGCAAAGGTACTTGCCATTCACTTCAACCAAAACCATTTCCGCAACAAAATTACCGCTAACTTTAGTAAATGATTGCTTCCAAACAATGGCGGCAGAGTCTTGGCGCTTGAACACCGCAACGACTTCCCGTTGTGAAAAATACCCTTTTTCAGACTGGTATTTTTCACAAATATCTTGGAAGTAAACTTTAGTCACTATTTGCTTCATTCGATCAGTAAAGTCTTGAATATGCTTGTCATGATCAATATCAGTGGAAGCCGCCATTAAGTTATCCATGATAGGATTCGCAATCGCTAAAATATCTTGTTCTGATAAATCTTCAAAATTCATACATCCCTACTTCTTTCAGTGCACTATATTGTGAAATTAATACCGCTTCCCTTGATGCTGTAGCCAACCGTAGAAACTTCGGCAATATAGCTATAATGCCAACGTCCGATACCTACCCTGCTACGCTCAACGCTGTACTACTGTCCAGATTCAACCATTTCCTTAACCTTCAAAGCTTTCTCGAAATGGTCGAGCTTATTGTCCTGGATCCACCAAGTCGCCGCTTCCATCAGCAACTCAGGGTCATCGTTTTTATTTGCAAAGAAGGCATAAAACGAAACGCCTACATTGTCACCTTTTTGATCCAGCTTTTTCTGGCATGTTTCGATTATTTTGCATCTCAACGACTCACGCATTACTGAATACCTTGAATTAGAGAGTTAACGGGTTTTTCTGGCTATCACCAAACCATGATTGCTTGACCCCAGCAGGGATGGTTCATCACACGTTTTTAAATGGTAATCCAACCAAGTGTCATATTGCTCTGAAGTGAAATTATTTATACCGGACGAAATGTAACGACCAAATCCATCGGTAGAGAGATGGCGGAGTTTCGCGAAGCCACCTTTAGCGATCAAATCTTCGATTTCTGCTGGTGTAGCAAAATAACCAACGTTAAAAAAACCATCGGCTAATTGACTGGGAACGAGACCAGATTCTAATAGCGTACTTAATACTTCGGGTGTGATTAATTCAGGCGATTGTTGGGCAAACATACCCGCGACAAAATAACGCGAGATATACGCTACCGCTACTATCCCATCGGTTTTTAACACCCGATAAGCTTCCGAAATCGCTAAATCTCGCTCCGCTTGGGTTTGTAAATGATAAAGAGGACCGAGGATAACGCAGACATCTTGTGAGCGAGTCTCAACGAAAGGAACGCAGCAAGCGTTTCCTTCGTAGACGGTTAGAGCTAAACCTTGTTCTGCCGCTTTACGCTTCAAAATACCAACTTGCTCTGGCGCAAGCTCTACCGCTGTGGTGTCACAGCCCATTTTTGCAAAGTTGAGAGAATACCGCCCAGTTGCAGCACCTTGTTCGAGAATTTTTATCCCAGGAGAAAGATAGTCGTCCAATGCTCGCATTGTCGTATCAAACTCCATCTTCGTAATGAGCTGCCGCGTTAACCGACCATCTTCATCAACACCTGTGTATTGTTCTATCAATTTTTGCATAAAATCTCTCATTGGCGCGTTAAAATAAACGTAAATACGTTGGGTTTACATACTGAACGAATAGAGGCTTCCGCTAGACGTTAATCACACCTTTGAGATATAAAACACCTTTTCCAGAAACAACAACCGTTCGTTCTGAAACACGACATTTAAGGATTCCGCCCCTTTTAGATGCTTGGTAAGCCAGTAAATCGGATTTACCCAATTTACCTGCCCAATACGGTGCTAACCCTGAATGAATCGAGCCAGTAACAGGGTCTTCTTCACCACCGTTTGCTGGCCAAAAGTAACGAGAGACAAAATCATACTCGTGAGATCTAGCCGTCACGACAATATCTAAAGGTGCTAATTGCTTCAGCTGCTCTGATACATAAGTGACGTCTAAAACGTCTCTTTCATTAGGAAATACGGCAAAGTACGCTTGTCTGTTTTTTAAAACCTCAAGGGGCTTCACAGAAAGACCAGCCAACAATTGTTTTGGTATAGATTCAACGGCCTGTGGAATCTGATTGGGGAACGTCATTTCTATTTCATTGTTATCATTAAGAATGACGGTTAAGGTGCCCACTTTTTGGGTAATAAACTCAATGTCGTGTTTAACACTGAATTCGTTAAACAGCACATGAGCCGATGCCAGCGTAGCGTGACCACAAAAATCAATTTCAGTCAGTGGTGAAAACCAACGAATTTCGTACCTATTGGTACCCACATTTTTTATATAAGCGGTTTCTGATAGATTATTTTCTGCCGCGATATTTTGCATTAAGTCATCGGTCGGCCAAACTTCGACTGGGACAACGGCCGCTGAATTACCTTTAAACTGTTGATCTGTAAATGCATCAACGATAAATATATCCAATTTCAATGTATGAACTCCCTTTGCTTGGTCGCGCTTTATTGACGCATAGTTAGATACCGATCAGCTCAATATCACTATCGTAAGCACCCAGCTAAAATAAACAAAATTTGCCGATAACGTCATACCCTTATTCAACATTTTTATGCACATTTTTCTTTCAACGTCAGCGCTTGTTGCTGAAATAACTCACCATCAGATTCAGTGTATGACTTAGCGACATTTACCCATTGAGTACCGGTTTCATCAATATGACAAAACTCAATTTGCAAAGCATATTTTGAACTACGAAACAGCCCAAATATAAAACCTATCGCGGTTAGCAAAACAACGACTACTTTCACCCAATAAGGGGCACTTTCAATACTTGGAATTGCTAACCATAGCGCTCCAGAGAAAACGACTACCCAAAATATAATTTCCCCTAGATTATCGAGCAAGCTTAGCTTCTTAACTCTTACGTTATTAATTTTTGATAAAGGGTAAGTATCTTTTTTGAAACTAAACTCATGTTGGCTGAGTTGAAAATCCGTTGCCTGATACATTGTTACCCTTATTTGTCTAACTGCAGTCACGATCACATCGAGTTTATTTGGAATAGTTACCGGCATAACCGCATTGTAATGTGCGTGTTTGACGTTACTGAAGGCTTATCTCAAAACTAATCTGCGAGGTATCATTTCGCCAATTACTTAGAATATTCCATCAATTCAACTGGCGCACCATTTACCTCTATGAAAGCAACCATTAAGCCTTCACTGGGTGAGTTAGGTTCAATAATAACTTTCTTATCTTTAATTTCAGCCATCAAATCATCTACTTCAAAAGCAGCATGAGGAACTGTTTTAACCAATTCTGGGTATGGGGCATCAGCCCAAAAACGCTGCCATTGGATGCCATAGGGATTATTTTGGTGATCAGACACTGTCATTTTTAAATGAGGCAAGTCTATTTCTCCATCGAATCGCTTTGTTGTTGGTATGCCTAAATGATTGAACTTCATTGAATATCCTTGTTATTACCGCAGCTAGAACACAGCGTTAAGACAAGCGGTCGCTAGCGACCACAATCCCCAATCAAACCTTCCGTCAAACCTCCGTAAACGCTTAACCCGACCAAAATCCCCCGCACTCCGTTTCTTTTACTGACTACGTAGTATTTTTTCCATTTTATGCCCTTTAGCAAGCTCATCCACCAATTTATCAAGGTATCTCGCTTGTTGCGTAATAGGGTTTTCAATCTCTTCGACTTTATAACCACAAATCTTGCCAGTAATTAACTTCGAATTTGGATTGACGGTAGCCTCAGAAAAGAACGTTCCGAATGTGGCAAAGCCTTCAATATGAGCGTTGAGTTCGGTATCACTGTAACCAGTAAGCCAACGAATTACCTCGTTAAGTTCCTCTGTAGTGCGGCCTTTCTTTTGCACTTTCGCCACATAAAGTGGGTAGATTTTTGAGAAGACCATACCTGATATTTGCTCATCTTGTTTTTGTGTAGGTTTCATTTTTAGCCTAAATAATTCAGTACGATATAACGGATTATTTTATAAAAAATAACACCACGTCAAGTAATGAGTAATGGGTAATGAGTAATGAGTAATGAGTAATGCTACCACCGATAAAACGAGTGACTGCGCATGCTCACGTGTTAGATGTGTGGTTTTTACCCCCACGACACAGACATTTTAAAATACGAAACACCTGATTTTTGAAATTCATCGCCTTCAATGCGCAGCCCAAAGTGTTGATAGAATGAAACGGCTGAAGTGCGAGCATCACACCAAAAGTAACGCACTGTGGCGAGCTGTAAATCGCAAACTAATCGTTCTATAACCTTGGTTCCAATCCCTTGACCTTGATATTCAGATAACGTAGCGAACTTTCTCAACCTCGCCTCATCAGCGTTGCGATAGACGGAGGCGACGCAAACGAGTTTCCCGCCAACAAACGCACCGTAATGGGTAGCATATTCATCGCCTTCTACCTCACAAAATGAAGGCGACTTATTGGGCCAAAGGACTTGGTGCCTGATTGGTAAAACCTCTGCTGTCGTGATCGGCTGTATGTCCATATTTCCTCAACAAATATAACGTTGTGTTTTGCTTTCTCGGATAACCATCACATCCACTATATCGTCCGAATACGCTTTAGATCCAGAACCCGAGATCTCTATATTATCCTTATCACCCCCCGGATTAACGATAAACTTTGTCTCTTCTCAATGGTTTAGTGTTTGTTATGCGCTGCCTGCTATGCGTATCAGACTTAAATTTTCATTGTCTGTTGGGACTTCAAAATACTGGGTTACATGGTGGAAAACGGCTTCAGTATCGAAGTGTGCCCTTTCCGGTTGTTCAACCCGACGTTTAGCTATTTGGGATAAACATTCTTCATCACTTAAATCTAAATACCAAAGCTCGTGCTCACTATTAACTTCCAAGCATAACGATGTAAACCAAGATCTCTGATTGACAGTATTCGCAGGAAAGTCCATCACCACGTTGGTCCCAGTGCTCAGTAGATTTTGGACATGACTTTTTACGAAAGGCTTAATGAGGTTTGAAACCCTAATGTAGTCATTAAAGGTTTGAATTTGGTTAGGATAGTGCGCCGATAACCAGTCGTCTTCAGAAATTAGAACCGCATTGTTTTCTGCGGCTACAGCACTAGATTTCGTCGACTTACCTGCACCCATTTTGCCACAAAAGAAGAACAGTTTTCCCTGATTTCTCATATTTCCCCCTTCACGTATAAGGCCCAATTAATGCGTCGCAACAAACAATATAGTGACTTACTTTCCGAAAGTTAGAGTAAAAGAATAACCATCGCGTAGCAAATGTATTAGACCGTCATCTTAGTGGCAACGAGGGTCTCGCAAAGCGTGTGACTCACTTAAAATAAAACCAAGCGGTACGAATCGACTAGAAACGCTTTTATGTGCATTGTCCTGACAAGTACAACCAATCATCAACAACGACATGGTGCTTAAAAACTTTGATTCTGTGGTAGCCTCTTTCCGTAAGAGCGGTAACCTGAATGTATTGGTAGCCTAGCAAAGATTGCTTTAGATTTAGTTCCGCTTTTATCCCCTTAAGATAAATATCTCCATCTCTTAGGGTTAAAGGATTTCGCTTAAACATCGATGATGCCAAGAAACCTAAAAGGACACAGAAAAACATGAGAGCATGAGGCCATAATTCAATAGAATCAGGCGATAGCAGCGTCATCCCTAAATAAGTAACAGAATAAGTACCAACAAAGGCAGCCACCGTTTTCCATTTTGCTGTGTTATACGACAGCTCAACAATCCGATCCATCCTAACTCCAAAATCTCTTAGCATCATTTGTGTATTATGCATGCGAGTGATTATCTAATTGAGTATTCCAGATGATTATTACGAGCAAATGCACATAATGCTTTGCTAATCGGGTAAGTACAGTTTGATAAAATGCGCCAAGCGCGAGCAAACTGTACGAGTCTGTTTGAGCACTTGTTAACGGCTTATTCTTCACTTTCGAAGTGGGCAAAAACTTCTGCGCCTGTCATATTTTGCGTTTCATTCTTGAACTCATAATATTCTGGCTTTTCGTCAATGAATATTTGGTGAGTTAACTTGTAGCTATCATTCGATATCAATAGCCCAACAGGAAGATGATATTGGTTATTTGGCACTAAAAAGTAAAACAGGTGTGTCCCACATTTTCCGCAGAAACCTCTCTCCGCCCATTCTGATGACTGATATCTAACAACATTTTCCTCACCTGATATTTCAACTGAATCAGCGCAATCAATCGCTAGCATTGGGCCACCAGACCAATTCCTACACATACTACAGTGGCAAGCCGCTAATTCGTTGCTAGCATACTCAACTTCCAACTTAACAGCTCCACATAAGCATTTACCTGAACCTTTCATAGAACCCCCCAACCTTTTAAAGTGTGAAATCTAATAGTAGTTAACACTCGCTTAAGCGGTCAAAAATAGTTGGCTACAATGGTGGGAGTACCCACACAACCAAGTATTTTTGCTCCGTTTGAAGCCCGTGCTATGCGATTTTTGAGTACATGATATGTTGAGGTCCAGCTTCACCGCCCAGGTATAGCTCACCAGTATCAACAAAATGACTTTTGTGATAACACCTTTTAGCGGTCGGATTCTTGCAATTCACAGTTAGGTAAACTAACTCAGATTCTGGATAATTTATCTTTAGATATGGCAATAATGCTTGTATAGCTCTTGTTCCAATTCCTTTTCCTTGATGATTTACACCGATGGCAAAAATGCCTAATACCAACGAATTTTTTGGACAAAAAGAATAGTCTAATCCCAAAGAGAAACTCAGCATTATTTTGAAAAAGCCAACAACATCTCCATTACTTTTAATAATGTATCGATGATTTGACTCACTATTGTCAGAAAGGCATTCTTCTGCTGTACCTGCAAATTTGACCTGTTCGTCAGCCAATTTCACCTGTTTGACTCTTTCAACGTGAGACTCATTTAATCTCATAACGCCCAATGTAGTAGTCAGCAACGCAACCACCCTACCCAAATAAAGCAACTGTAATCAACCACAAATGCCGATTGTTAGCCGCGATGTACCCACTCATCACGCAACACCCCAAATTTAACCGAATCGTAATACTCCCCCTGATAATAACGAACCTTTCGCAAACGTGCTTCTTGCTGAAAGCCTAACTTACGTGCAAGCGCCATCATTCTGGGATTACCTGACCAAGTTGTCATGCCAACACGTTCAACGTCATAAACATTAAACAAATGACTAACCTAAAGTGGAACGGCTTTCGTGGCAATACCATGCCCCCAAGAGCCTGAGTCATAAAGGACAACACCAGCCTCTAGCCAACGAGTCGCCTCGCATTCCCAGTAGCAATTTACTGTTCCTACAGGCTTGCCATTAAAAGTGATTAACTGCATCTCCGCTCCATTGAGCAGCTTGGCAAAGGTCGACTTCTTAAATTCAGCCAAAGTTGGATGTTGGTATGAATAATAAGGGCCATTGAACCTCGTCCATTCATCATTTGATGATATTAGCGAATATACCTGCAGCAGTTCAGATAGCTCAGCGACTCTAATTCCTACACAATTTTCTTGTTTCATGCGTCCCTTTTAGCGATTCACTCCTAACACTTAGAACCTAATAAAGTTGCAGAGTAACGCACCAATTACACGAGCTGAAAACCTCACGCATTGGCGGTCAGCTTAACCTGTTTTATACTTAAAATTTAAAGTTCATGTTGTGTTTTATCGCCTGTAAATAGGTTCAAATTTAAAGGAATAAAAAACTCACAGGCAGCCCTATTGGCGGTGGTTGGTTGGTCCCACGCCCCACATAAATCCTTGCTATTCTCTTTTGTTCTTGTGAACTGCTTACATTTCCCACAACGATCCATACACAAACGACTCCATTCATTGACGCGCTAGAACTCAAATAAAGATCCTCAGCCAATAACTGTAACCAATATCTAGGCCATATAATTTGATTTGGGCCAATTAGGCATGAGTTCACTGTAACTGCAAACTTATGAGGTAATGATATTACCGCTAACTAGGTGAGCAGATTCAGCGTACGACTACAAATGAAAAATCAGTTAAAAATTCGTTATTGACGCCATAGTCGTTTGCTAGCTGTACTTTTCCATTACGAAATTTCTTAGCTTTTGCCCACGAACTTCCATTTCTTGGGCCTGAACCACTTTAAACCCAAAGTGCTCATAAAATGGTTTAGCTGTAATACTAACTTCTGAGTAAAAACGAGAAATACCCCGCTCTCTACCAACAGCGAGAACGTGATTCATCAATGTCTTTCCAACACCCATACCTTGATACTCATGATGGCAAAAGAAGTGGTCAATTAAACCATCAGATTGAAGATCTGTATAACCTACAACGATACCGTCGATTTCAGCTACAAATGGATTCAACCCATTCATTCTATTCGTCCAGATAGACCACTCTATACGTTCAGGAGCCCAAGCCTCAACTTGTGCTTGGCTGTAATCACGAAGGTTTATATTGCGAATAGTGTAAAAATGTATATCCCAAAGTGCCTGAGCATCGGCTTCAACATACTCTCTAATTTTTATCATCGTACTACCTCGCGTGAGTAAAGTTTACGCCGCATTAAATGGTGCTTATTAACGATCAAACAAGCGCTAAATTGTTGGTGAGTCGACGAATTGGACAAAATCAAACTAATTTCATACTTTTGGTGTGAGTCCTTTTAATCATAATCATAAATTTATTGTTATGCATATCGTGCACATCAGAGGAATGTACAATTAAACTATTGACCCATCTATAAGGCCAGGGTTCAAGATGCACATTCGGTCAAACAATGGAGCAAATATGCTAACTGTCACCCAAATTGCAAAACAGTTCGGAGTTTCTCGTACCACTATTCTGTACTACGAAAAAGAAGAACTACTGATACCGGCTTACCGCTCTGAGAACGGTTACCGTTGGTATGGTGAGAAAGAGATTGAACGATTAGACGCAATTACCTCCTATCGTTCGTACGGGTTATCAGTTTCCAGTATTCGCTCGTTATTAGACCGTAATGGGGAGTCTCAAGCCAAGATATTGAAAGACCATTTCAATGAACTGGAAAGAGAAATCCAAAATCTACGAGCACAACAAAAGGCTGTGGTTGTGTTGCTTCAAGAACCAAGTCTATTAGAGGAAAATATTGTGAATAAAGAACGCTGGGTCGAAATCATGGTTGCCGCCGGATTCACTGAAACCGATATGGTCAAGTGGCATCAAAAGTTTGAAGAACTAGAGCCTAATGAACACCAAAAATTCCTTGAATCCCTCGGCATTTCTGGTGACGAAATCACTATGATTCGAGCTCTATAGAGTGAAAATAGCCTCAAGGAAGAGGCTATTATGCATAACACCTTGTTAAGAAGTAGCTAACTTCCACCATACCCAAACAAAGCAACCGTAATCACTAAACTCAACCAAACCAAAATCGCCGGTTGTTAACTGTCTGCTTGAACAAATTGTTAGCCCGATTCTCAATTAGAACATGTAACCCAACCAATCAACGTCACCAGTAGGCCACGTTTTTGTCCCTACAGCCTTAAAATAGAACTCTTCTACCATTTCTTCTGCTACACCATAGTTTTTATGGTCGTGAAGCCTGAGCCAAGAATGGTTTGATTCGATACAAGCGAAACCGTTAGATGTGTAAAACAAATCCAATTCTGAGACTAAAACTATGAAATCTACATCTTTGGTTGAAGCATATACTGCAAGTTCATTTAGCATTGAGCTCCCGACGCCTTTGCCTCGACAGTTTGACGACACACAAAAATCAATTACGCCTAAAACTTTAATCGCAGAGCCTCCAACAGAAATTACTCTGTAATCTATACCTAAGTATCCAATGAGGTCGTCGTCTACGTACTCTAAAGCACGCATGTGAGGTAGCTGTTTGAAGTAAGAACGCGGCACTTTGTGCTCAGGGAACGAGTCATTTCTAAGAGCTTCAATACCTTTATGCTGTTGTTCAGATAATTCTATTTCTGGGTAAATATCCATATTGTCCCTGTAGGGCTAACACCTGGTTAATTAGTGAGTAAATGCTGCCACCAAACTATTTATGACCACCTTAACTACAAATACTGACCATTACAAAAATGCCAAGCGTTTTGGAATCCAGTTGAACAATTTGTTAGGAGCTCAACTCAAGTAAATGCCAGACTGTCTTAATTGCTGCTTTAGATCTAATAGTTTGAACTGAGTAAAAATTAACTGTGTGATAGCAGTTGTGCCCGTAAAGATTGATAGTGCAGATATTACCCAATTCCATTCAACGCCAACAACAATATGCGGTACAGCAAAAGCGAAAGCAAAAGAAAAGGCTGCGGTGATGGTTTGAATAAATTCGTTACCAGATGCCCGATAGCTGTTGCTAGATGTATCGTACGTGATTTTCACATTAGAACCAGCGCTACGAAACTTACAGTAAATTACGTCTTTTTGACCATCAAATAGAATATCGTTAAGTTCTAGGATATCCCTAACCTTATCTAACATCTATCTCTCCTCGATGTAGTGGCTCATGACGCCTGCTTGAGTTGTGACTAACGCACCACTGAAGCCAAATTTTAAACCGTAATCACGCAGCCAACATTAACACTAAAACTGCCAAGCGTTACGAATCAACTTGAAGCGCTTGTTATGTTTATGGTTTCTATAGTCTTTCCCAATCCGTAAGCAGACTTTTCTTAGCCACAAGTAGGTAATAAATGCTCATTGCAATAGCGAAGACGGAGCTGACTCCAAGGGCATTAGCCAATGTAACCATAACGCTTACCCCATCTTGAGCAAGACTAAACAAATACGTTATTGAGAAATATATAATGAAAAACTCTGTAAACTTCAACACCACGTTTTTAAAAAACGACTCGTAATATACAGGTTTGAGCTTAAAACCTTGTTTCCGCAAAAAGCGATAAAGTATGGTCTTATCTGTGTTACATGAAAGCCCCAGCGACTTTAATTGATTATCAGCTCGTTCCAACTTTTCTTGATAGCACATATGCCCCCCTTCAAATTAGAGGTACAGTACCAAACTTGAAAAATTCACATTTCGAGCGACCTCATATTTTGATTAATAAACATAACGAATGACATGGATTCCCCCTCCCGAGGATCTGCCACACTTATGTGGTACTTAAATGCATCGAAATTTTATAAAGGACACAAAATCTTATAAAGGACACACATCTAAAATTAAATCTAAAGCACTCCCGTATTCAAAGTAGCAATTAACTGCATACTGTAACTTTCTTCAATCTATTTTGGTGAAGCTGTCTGGTTTCTTAAAAGACGTTACTTACGTTTAGGAATAGGGCGAACGACAGTAGCCAGAATTTTCTATCGGGAACGGTAATATTTAAATGCTCAAGTCTTGTCATTTTTCAATTTTCCTTTTGAATAACTTAAGGGAATTATGAATCAGGATAAAGCCTAACACTTCAACCTAACCTGAGGTAAAGCAAAAGTTTATTTGATCGTATAACGCCCTGTTATAACTACGCTTTCTGCGTTGGCTGACAAACAAACAACAACATACAAAATGCGAACGCAATTCCTCCAGAAATTAAAGCATTGAATTCTAGATAAAGATTCATAAACAATGTGGCAAAGGGTGCTACAAAAAAGATGGCATAGTAATAAAGTTTAAACGGCTTTAACTTTTTGGAACAATTTGCGCATGTGAGTTGCTTATCAGGTCTAAAGTTAAATTTTTCTTTTATGGATATAGTGGCGCCACAGTGTAGACAATTAAACATAAGTGCTCTCCAACGTTTACTAAACCTGAAATTATCGATTGATTCTTGTTTACGCAAAGCTGAAGAAAATTAACTCGAGGGAGATCAAACTGTAGTGTAGTTATAACGCCGCAATACAATAACACGTTTACTACAATCTTATAATGGACACACACCTAAAAAGAAATCTAAAGCACTCCCGTATTCAAAGCGATAATTAACTCCATACTTTAGCTTTCTTCAATCTATTTTGGTGAAGTTGTCTAGTTTGTTAAGGGACGTTACTTACGTTTAGGCATTGGGCGAACGACTATATCCAGAATTTTCACTGGCCTATGGGTAGGAGCGGCAGTGAAAATGACGCTTACTCTAATTGATAGATGTGCATCTTTTTCTTTTTTAAGGCAGCCTTAGCTTGGACTGTATGAACGTGACACCCAACCGCTGTCGAGCGTGCCTTTTCTAACGCGGTACATACCGTTAACCAACTCTTCTGATTGAAATTTAAACGCGCCAAAATAGCAGGTTGATTGGCATCCATACTGGCTTTGCCTTCGCGAAATAGACGTGCAGTCCAGTCTACTAACTCAATGTAGTCGATGAGCCGAAACGGAATACCATCTAGCATTTCATTCGTCGGATTGCCGATAAAAGGGTGTAAACATGGGGCTGTTGCTAAATTTTTACCCAGCGCATCGATTCTGGCTCTTATCGAGGTAAACTCCGATGTTTCAGGGGTTGCGGCAATACCGGCTCGAATAGGATTCAAGTCGACATACGCCATTGCGGCGGCAAGGGCTTTTTCATCAAGCAACGCTTGGCTTTTGAAGCGGCTTTCCCAAAAGTGCCCTGTACAATTATCTTCTCGATTCGCCCTACACGCTATGTCGTAATTGAGCTCTTTCATAAACCAACTTAAGCTCCACAGCCTTTCTCGCCATACTTCAATGAGCTCAAGACACTTGTCTTCCTCTGCTTGATTGGTGAGTTGCTTATTGTGCCAACGCTCTATGAGTACGGGTAATTTATGCGCACGCCCCCAATGCTCGACCACTTCATTCGGTGATAATGTTAACGCTTTGTCTTTATTGATATGAAGCACCAGATGATAGTGATTACTCATGATGGCGTAGGCGCAAACATCGATGCAGTATACCTCCGTCAGAGCGTGAATTTTTCGCTCTATCCACTCTCTTCGATGTTCGTAGCTCGTGTTGGTGAGCGGGTCATCGCCGCACAAAAAACTGCGCCTCACACAGCGTGAGACGCAGTGGTAATACGAAGTCGCATCAACGGAAATAAGCTGTTTTCTGGCTGTTGTCAAAATGAGGTCCGCTATGAAGGTTTTAAATAACTTAGCAGTTCTCTTTTAATGAGATTGTTGGTGAGTCGGCGAATTGGACAAAATCAAACTAATTTCATACTTTTGGTGTGTGTCCTTTTAATCACAGTCCAGTCTACTAACTCAATGTAGTCGATGAGCCGAAACGGAATACCATCTAACATTTCATTCGTCGGATGACCGATAAAAGGGTGTAAAC
>NZ_MCUW01000012.1:0-327544 GCF_002873335.1 Vibrio sp. 10N.286.49.B1
GGATGACGGTTAGTTTTTATTGGTAGAGGCGGTCACATGCTGGGATTTATTCTGCGCTGATGATCACAGCTGATGAAAACTGAACTAGCACGTTTTTGGACATAAACGGTTTAGTTTCCTTTTTCCTCCAACTAACAACGTTCGTCATCCTCACGAAAGTGAGGATCTCACAAAGCGCATAGACAATTGAAAAAATTCGATTAGGTTAAGTACATCGAGTTCGCAACGCGCTGAATGAGATCCCCTTTTTCAAGGGGAAGACGGTTCTTATGGTTGGTTTGAAACAAAAAATGGGGCATACATAACTTAGCAGTAGCCTCGTTGACTCGAAGATCGACTAGACGAAGAAAGTATCGTTCGTGACGGTTTAATCAACATACAAAACAAAAAAGCGAGCCACTTGGGCTCGCTTTTCATTATCTGATTTTCTTAGAATCTATTACAGAAGTTCTACCGATTGTTGAGCAATCACAAATTCTTCATTGGTTGGGATAACCATCGCCACCGCACCCAAAAGCTCAGACTTACCGACGATACCAGCAGCACCGAAGCGCGCGTCTTCGTTACCCTTCTCGTCTTCGACAAAGCCAAGCAATTTAAGGTTACGCATAATTTCACGACGAATTGGTAGTGAGTTTTCACCAATACCACCGGTGAAGATAACCGCGTCTAGGTGATCTAGAGGAATCAAGTAAGAACCAATGTACTTCGCTACACGGTATGTGAAGACTTCAAAGGCAAGCTTAGCACCTTCATGACCGTCTTCCATCGCCTCTAGCACGCCACGAGCGTCAGAAGTAATGCCAGACACACCTAAGAAGCCAGACTTCTTGTTTAGCGTCTCAAAGACCTTCTCTTGGCTCCAACCTTTCTTCATCAAGAATTCAATAATGCCTGGGTCTAAATCTCCGCAACGCGTACCCATCATCAAACCAGATAGAGGAGTGAAGCCCATCGACGTATCGACACTCTCACCATTATTAATTGCACAAACAGACGCACCATTACCAAGGTGAACCGAGATAAAGCTTGATTGTTCTACTGGCTTGTTGAGCATCTTCGCCGCTTCACGACTAACGAAGTAGTGACTTGTTCCATGGAAACCGTAGCGACGGATGCCGTATTCTGTGTACAACTCATTTGAGATAGCGCCAGTGAACGCCTTCTCTGGCATTGTTTGGTGGAAAGCAGTATCAAATACAGCGAATTGCGGAAGCGCTGGGAATGCTTCAATAGCCGCGCGAATACCAATGGCACCTGCTGGGTTATGCAGCGGAGCAAGGTCAGCGAGTTTTTCAATTTCTTGTGTCACCGTCTCGTCGATGCGAACCGTCGAAGTGAATTTCTCACCACCGTGAACAATTCGGTGGCCAATCGCGACGATGTTATCAGAAAAACCTAATTCTTCAGTTAGGCCAACCAACTTACCAATAGCAAGTTTGTGGTGGTTACCTTCACCTTCAACGGCAACTTCGGTTTTTTGTCCATTAAATTTCCAAGCCATGCGTGCATCAGGCAAACCGAAACACTCACCTAACCCACTTAATACAGCCTCTCCACTTTGAGAATCGATGACGGCGAATTTAAGAGATGAACTACCGGAGTTGATGACGAGAACAAACGAATCAGACATGAAAATGTATCCTGTTGTTGAGCGAAAAGGGGAAAGAAGCCTTCCCATATAATCTTATTGTATTATTCAATAATTTTTGAATCTTTCAAATTTGTTTTATAAGAATATTTGTTTCAAAATGATATTTCTTGACGAAGATCAAATTTTAAATTAATTCACCCATTGAATTTAATCGTGTTTTTTATCACTAATCGCCATTCGCTTAGAAAATTTATTAACAGGCACAAAAAAGCCGAGCATTCGCTCGGCTTTCATTTAGTGCTTAATGTTTAATGACATTAAGACTCAGTGTTACGTGATTGACCACGTTCACCACGGTGGCTTCCACGTTGGTCGCTGCCACGGTTACGATCGAAACGACGTTCACCTTCAGCACGTTGACCACGGTTAGCACCGTCACGGTTACCACGGTAGCCGCCGCCTTCGCGATTGCCGCCTTCACGGTTTCCGTCACGCTGACCACGATGGCCTTCACGACGTGCACCACGATGATTATCACGGCTACCGCCGCCATCGCGACGTGGACCACGAGATTCACGGAAATCATTGAATTCAACAACAACAGCGCCCGCTTCTTTCTGACGAATGCGAAGCTTACGAAGCTTACCTGCTACATCAGTAGTCATCTGCTTAGGCAGTTGAACGTACGTTTGGCCTTTATCAAGTTTGATAGCACCAATAGAGCCTTTAGTTAGGCCTAATTCGTTCGCTAGCGCACCAACGATATCTTTAACTTGAACGCCTTGCTCACGACCAACCTGAAGTTGGTAAGTATCCCAATCTTGAGTGTTGAAGCTACGACGACCATCACGACCTGCATCAGGATTGTCACGACGTTCTTTACGACGTTTTTTGTCACGCTCGATAGCTTCAATCATTGGATCAGCACCAACGTAGAACAAAGGACGTTTGCCTTGTTGACGTTTAAGCAGAATCGCAGCAAGTGTCGCAGCATCGATCTCTAGGCTTTCTTGAAGCTTTTCGATTAGCTCAGCAAAGCTTTCTAGTGATTTGTGGCCTTTCTCAGTTTCTAGCTCAGCACCAAGCTTAACTAGACGAGCTTCAGCAACTTGGTCACGTGGTGGAAGTTGAATTTCTTCCATTTGAGACTTAGTTACACGCTCAATCGTACGCAGCATACGAATTTGGTTAGTACGAACAAGAAGGATAGCTTTACCCTTACGTCCAGCACGACCAGTACGACCGATACGGTGAATGTATGACTCAACATCGAATGGGATGTCGTAGTTAAATACGTGAGTGATACGTGGCACATCAAGACCACGAGCAACAACGTCAGTCGCGACTAGGATATCGATTGAACCCTGCTTGATGTTGTCAACAGTACGCTCACGTTGAGATTGAGGGATGTCGCCGTGTAGTGCTGCCGCGCTAAAGCCACGTGCAGTTAACCAGTCAGCTAGACGCTCAGTGTCTTGACGAGTACGAACGAAAACGATAGACGCATCGATTTCTTCAGTTTCAAGAAGGCGAGCCATTGCTTCGTCTTTCTCTACGCCTTTTACTACCCAGTAGTTTTGAGCAACTTTATCAACCGTGTGGTTAGTACCCGCAACGTCAACACGAGCTGGATCACGCAAGTAGCGATCAACAATCGTTTTCACCATTGGAGGCATAGTTGCAGAGAACAGAACACGTTGAGCCGTTTCTGGTGCTTTCTCTAGAATCCAAGTCACGTCATCTACGAAGCCCATTTTTAGCATTTCATCCGCTTCATCAAGAACGAATGTATGTGCTTGGTCTAAGTGTAGACGGTCACGGTTTAGAAGGTCTTTAACACGACCAGGTGTACCCACAACGATGTGAGCACCGCGGCTTAGAGCGCGCATTTGATCAACGATAGAAGCGCCACCGTAGATCTCTAATACTTTCAAGCCCTTGATGTCACGACCAAGGTTTTTGATTTCCGCAGCAACCTGAATAGCAAGCTCACGCGTTGGCGCCATGATGATTGCTTGAGGTTTATGCTGGTTAAGATCGATTTTGTTAAGAAGCGGCAAAGAGAATGCTGCTGTCTTGCCCGTACCCGTCTGAGCTTTACCTAACGCATCTCTTCCTTCTAACAATAGAGGAATTGCAGCCGCCTGGATTGGAGTTGGCGATACAAAGCCCATAGAGTCTAGAGCAGAAAGAATATTGCTGTTAAGCGCTAATTCATTGAATTGAATTGCAGAATCTTGCATTGGGATCCCATTAAAGTAAATATAAACACAGGTCCCATGAGCTCTACCAATTCCAAACTGATCCAATACTGCTTTAAAAACAGTAGATAAGAGCTGATTCCATTCAGATGCGGAAAAGTGAAAATCGCATCAAGCCACTAGGGACGTAAACAAGGAGGCGGATTATTCACTAAAAGCACAAAAAAAGCCAGAAAAAATTGAAATACATCACAATTTTATTCTTGAACTGTCATTATTGAGTAATGTGCCATCAATGTGGCAAAACTTTAGGCATTTCGTTACGTTATTGCTGCATGATTGACATGCGGTTACGCCTTGAGTTTGAACTAGGCAACAACCGAGCGTTTGGGTATAGTGTGGGCACTTTCATTATTAAGAAGTAGATGCATGTTTCAAGATAACCCGCTACTCGCCCAACTCAAACAGCAGATTCAAGAGAACCTTCCTAAAAAAGAAGGCACAATCAAAGCAACCGAGAAAGGGTTTGGCTTTTTAGAAGTCGACGCGAAAACCAGTTTCTTTATCCCGCCACCGTACATGAAAAAATGCATGCACGGCGATAAAGTCGTCGCGATTATACGCACGGATAAAGATCGCGAACTAGCAGAGCCTCAAGAACTTGTTGAACAAGGTGTTACCCGCTTTATTGCCCGCGTAAAGCGCTTTAAAGGCCGCCTTAATATTACACCGGATCACCCGCAGCTTAAAAAGCTGTCTTTAAAAGCCAAAACTCAAAAAGGCATCAAGAGTGATGACCTTAATGACGGAGACTGGGTCGTTGCTCATGTTATTAACCACCCTTTAAAAGGTGACAACGGCTTTTTAGCAGAAATCTCTCAAAAAATTACCGATGGCGACGACAAAATCGCGCCGTGGTGGGTCACCCTAGCGCAAAATGATTTACCCAACACTGAGCCGGCCGGTTTAGACGCATGGGAAATCAAAGACGATGCTACGCTCACGCGCACTGATATGACGTCTATGCCCTTTGTTACCATTGATGGCGAATCGACCAAAGATATGGACGATGCGCTGTTCGCTAAGAAAAAAGACAATGGCGACTTCGAAGTAACAATCGCGATTGCTGACCCAACGGCCTATATTACTCCCGAAGATGAAATGGATATTGTGGCTCGCCAACGAGGCTACACCATCTATCTCCCAGGGCGTAATATTCCAATGTTACCGCGCGACTTGGCAGACGATGTATGCTCATTGCTTGAAAATGCCGAGCGTCCTGCCCTTTGCTGCTCTGTCACGGTCAATAAAGACGGTGTTATTCAAGATGACATCAAATTTTTTGCTGCGAACATGAAATCTCACGCGCGACTTGCTTACCAACATGTCTCTGATTGGTTAGAGAATGGCTCAAGCGAAGCATGGCAACCAAGTGAAGAAATTGCTGAGGTTGTTCGCGACTTGCACGATTTCTCATTAGCGCGTGCAGCTTGGCGTCAAGCTAACGCAGTTGTATTCCCAGACCGCCCAGATTATCGATTTGAACTCAGCGAAGATAATGACGTTGTCGCGATTCATGCTGACTCTCGACGTAGCGCTAATCGCCTTGTAGAAGAAGCGATGATTACCGCCAACATCTGTGCGGGCCGCACTTTAAAAGAAGCGTTTGGTTACGGTGTATTTAACACCCATGCTGGTTTTAAACCAGAGAAGGTAAAAGACGTTCTTGAGTTGGTCAACCCACCGAATGAAGAACCCATTTATACTGAAGAGCAAATTATGTCTTTGCACGGCTTTGCTGCGTTGCGCCGTGATTTAGGCGGATTGGACTCAAGCTACTTAGACAGCCGAGTACGTAAGTACCAAGCATACAGCGAAGTAGGCAATGAACCTCTGCCACATTATGCGATGGGCCTCGATGTTTACGCGACATGGACATCACCGATTCGTAAATACGGCGACATGGTCAACCACCGACTTCTAAAAGCGCACATTACTAACGCGGAACCAATACAAAAGCCGGATGATGTCTTGGGTGATGAACTAGCTGTTCACCGCAAACATCATAGAATGGCAGAGCGTAATGTCGGAGATTGGTTGTACGCTCGTACTCTTGCAAACGAGCCAAAGAACGGCACCGAATTTTTGGCAGAAATCTTTGACATTAATCGTGCGGGCATGCGAGCTCGATTGACTGAAAACGGCGCAGCCGTGTTCATTCCAAACTCGCTAATAGTAAGCAACAAAGACCGAATCGTTAGCAATAACGAAAATGGCACTGTCACTATCGACCAAAATTTGGTGTATCGATTAGGTGATACACTCAAAGTCGTCTTAAATGATGTGAACCAAGAAACACGCAGTATTGTTGCAAAGCCCGTTGAAGTGTTTGCTGAACCAGTGACGACAACGGAAGACACCGCTTCTTCTGAGTCAGAATAATCAGCCTATAGTCCGGTGACAACATTGGACTAAATGTACAAGACGAATAAAAAAGCCAGTTGGAGGACCAACTGGCTTTTTTTATAACACGGATCTCGACATAGTCTATTGCCTAGCCATCTACATCATTCACTCTGCTATACCGAATGTGCGCTCTCTTGCGGTAGAAGTACCGTAACTTGATAGCAAGCACCTGATTGAAGCCCTGGCAGTATATTAGTCGTTAGTTTCTTACCATCCATGATTACCTCAACCTTCGTTACCTCTGCGGTACGTTGATACGTCACATGTAGCTGCGCACCACGAAATGATCGTTTGACCGAAAAATTTGACCATTCAGAAGGTAATTTAGGTTGAATGGAAAGGCCTTCTTCACATCCCTTAAGACCGAGCATTTCTTCAATAATCATGCGATAAAACCATGCGCCAGTGCCCGTATTAAACAAGTTACTGGAACGACCTGCCGTGTCGGGGTATTGATAATATGCACCACGATAATAATTGGGAATATAGACGGGCAATTGCCCTCTCCGCTCAAATGTATCACTTTGTGGATCAGCAACCATTTTCCGCAATACTGCAAATGCTCGGTCAGGCTCATCTATAGCATAAAGACTCGCGGCATAAAACGCGGCGGCATGATTATAAATAGAACCATTCTCCCCTGAGCCTGGCCACTTTTGTGTCACACGACCCACATCTTCTCGCATTTGAGTAAAGGCAGGCGCACACAACATGACGCCATAAGGCGTATCAAGTTGCTCGTCAATCGCGGCCAACATTTTTGTTTTCTGTTCCGCATTAGGCATATTGGCCATAAATGCCCAGCTTTGGGTATTCAAAAAGATACGCCCTTCACTATCTTCTGGCACACCAAACGTTACGCCGTCATCCGTGATACCACGCGCGTACCAATCCCCTTTCCACAGATACTCATGTGAAATGGTGGCCAATTCTTCAACCATAGATTCGAATTGCTGAATTATGGATTCATCATTGTATTTTCTAGATATTCTTATCCAAGTTTGCAGCGCAACGCTTAGCGCTTGCGCTAGCCAGCCCGAAACGCCTTTTCCTTTCGGGCCCACCATATTCATCGGATCGCACCAGTCACCTTGAGCAATGAATGGTAAGCCTCGATAATCTCTCGCTTCACACATATGGTTCATGGCACGGTTCATATGTTCTAACACCGAAGCATCAGAATCCTCGTCCGCCCACGTGACTTGTTGTTGCAAAAGGCTCCAATCGTTCGTCTCATTAAGATAAGCATCAAGGATGAGTGCAAGCCAAACGGAATGATCGGTGTGCGGTATCTGATTAATGTACTTCAACGTCGCTTCTGGGGTGAGTAGCACACCGTCAGGCATTTCTCCGTCAGATTTCTGTTGAGCCAATGAAGTTAGAATAACCGTTCGAGTCGCGTCACTTTTCACATAAGCCATACCCATCCCATCTTGCAAATAATTACGAGTTTGAGGGTCGGTCGTTAATCGATTAGTGTCACCATGATAAAAAACCTGCCGTGGTAGCCAATGATTGACAAAGTGGTTTAGCGCGTCATCGGGCGTATCAATCTCTACAACCCCGGAACCTGACAATATATAGTCTTCATAGGCTTGAGTGGCTTGTTGTTTCTCGTCACCAGTATGATTGCTAATGATTCGCCCTACTTCGTGTTTATCCAGCGCGGGACCAAAGACAAAATTGAGCGGCTTCTGCTCGTTGGGTTTGAGATCAAGCTTAAATTGCATCGCACAAATAGGCATTTCGTAGTGAGCGGCTTTACTGCTAAGGCTGGCGAGTTGTTGCAATGCCGTTGGGTTGTGTAGCCCACCTTGCCCTTCAAAACGCGGTAAGCTTGTCTCATAAGCATCAGGGACAACATCAGAGGCAAAAAATGTTATGTCTTTTAAGTGTTTGTTCTTTTCGTAATCTTCTAGCTTTTGGTAAGGCGTAATTGAAGTACAGACAATCGCATTGAGCGACTCATCATAATGTGCGCCCATGTTCATCCACGACATGTAACCAACTGGAAAGTAAGGAATGACAGATAGCTTACGCGGTGTACCCCCCGTGTTCGACACTTCGACATGCCACAATTCAGCGGCTTCATCTTCACCCAACGTAAGAGTAATCGTCAGTTCAATGCCTTGATGTTTTATGATCCACTTAACGTCGCTTAGACCCGGTTGGAAATCAAAGCTATCCAGCTTGGATTTAATCGGCGCAAATGGTGCGGAAAACAACTCGCCCGTTTCATCATCTCGCACATAAAAAAAGCGACCTGGATGATGGGCAAAATAAGGCTGTTCCGGCTGCATAAAACTTGTCGCGGCTAGATTGGGTACATGCGTATATTTTTTGGGTTCTGGATTCATGTATTGCGCGACAACATAACCTTGGCAATTAACATGAATCATCATCTTACGATTCCAGAGATAACCCGCCGAATTAGGAAGAAGCGTTGGATCCGTTAATGAAAATCGGGTTCCCTGTTCGAGAAATGTTGACATGAATGAGACCTCTTTACACGTAATAGTTTTTATCTATCTAGACGGGCTTGTTAATGTACTAAGCCCACGAATTTTCTAGTAATTTAGGATGATTTCTTCAATGGCATTCTTCGAACCACATTCAATAAATACGGTTCATGAACCCGTGTATTATTACGCTACGTATTGTTATTTTTGCACTGAACCCGTCGAATCACGAACATTAAGTGTCGGTTCAAAATGGGATGCAATAGGCAGCTTTTCGTCGTAGCACAAGTTCAATAATTGATGACAAGCATTACGAGATATTTCTTCTAACGGCACATGAACGCTCGTCATTGCTGGCGATGTATAACTCGATATATCGATGTCGTCATAACCAATAACTGAGATGTCTACGCCGACACGAATGCCTTGTCGATGTAGTGCTGCCATCGCGGCCATTGCACTGTTGTCATTACCACAAAACAACGCGGTAAACGGCTTGTCTTTAGCCAATAACTTTTGTGTGGCCACCGCGCCTTGTTCAAAACTGTAGCCACCAGATTCAATTAGGTCGGCATCTACCTCGATCCCTGAGGCTCTTAACTCATCGATAAACCCTTGGTGACGCATTTTTGCATCTTGCGCGCTCATTCGTCCGCTCACAACGGCAATATTCTTATGCCCCAATTCAACCAGATGACGAGCCGCTAACTTGCCTCCCTGATAATGATCGGCGCTAAAGGTTTTTTGCTCGAGTTCGTCGATATCACGGTTAATGAACACCACTTTCGGGTACCGTGCTTCAATTTTTGCTAGTTCAACCACGGACAACTCTGGACACGACATTAGAATGCCATCGCAGTCTCTCTCAATGAGATAATCTAAGCACGCTATCCGCTCTTTATCCGTCGTTGCATCCTCCGCATTGGCAAGGATGATGTGCTTATCGCGTTTCCGTAGTTCTCTTTCGATGGTTTGCAGCATCTTTCGATGAAACGACCCAGAGAATGATGGCACCCATAATCCAATGATATTCGACTTTTTCGACGATAATGAGCGTGCCATGCTGTTTGGCCGATAATTGAGATCCGACATTGCGGCGGCCACTTTATCCATTGTCTTAGTTGAAATAGAGGCATTACCAGAAAGATATCTGGAAACAGTTCCAACTCCAACTCCTGCCAGTTTTGCCACATCTTTTATCGTCGCCATTTGTTGTCACCCTATGGACTAGTCATTACTATATTTCACTTATATTAGTGAAATTACACCGTTTAAGACATCAATTTTTACACTTAATACACAAATACGTAGAATTCGTGACCAATTTCTCATGTTTATAATTTACTCAAAAAGTTCCTAGATCTGATGATAAAGAAGCGCTATAAAATAATAAATGGAATCGATTCCATTATAGAAATACTACTTAGGACTATAACAAAACAACGAAAGGGTATTCTCATGATCAAGAACGTGACACTTGCTGCTGCTATCGCTATCGCCGCCTCCCCCGCTTTTGCTAAAGAAGAAGCAGAAGTTATGCATTGGTGGACATCTGGCGGTGAATCTGCAGCGATTAAAGTACTTGCGGACGCTTATGAAGCGGACGGCGGAACATGGCAAGACAGCGCCGTCGCAGGTGGGTCTAACGCACGATCGGCGGCAATCAACCGTATGATTGGTGGCTCTCCAACAACCGCCGCACTGTTTAACACCTCGCAGCAGTATCACGAGATGATTGCGGAAGACATGCTCAATAATATTGATGCCGTCGCCAAAGCAAATAACTGGGATCAAATCCTACCTAAACCTACCCTGGACGCGATTAAAGTTAACGGCCATTTTTATGCCGCGCCCGTCAATATCCACATGCCTGGTTGGTTCTGGTATTCAAAAGAAGCGTTTGATAAAGCCGGTATTGAGCAAGAGCCCCAAACTCCCGAAGAATTGTTCTCTGCCCTTGATAAGCTAAAAGAGGCAGGTTATATCCCACTCGCACTGGGAGGACAAAACTGGCAAGAAAACCTATTGTTCGCCACGGTACTTAGCAACATAGGGGGTAAACAACTGTATCTCGATGCCTTGGGTAAAAGAGACGCTGAGACGTTAAACTCTGATGAATTTAAAACGGTTGTCGATACCTTCCTAAAACTTAAACCTTATGTTGACACAGGGTCTCCAGGTCGTAACTGGAATGACACCACCAGCTTAGTTATTAACGATAAAGCCGGTATTCAAGTCATGGGGGACTGGGCAAAAGGCGAGTTTACTCAAGCCAACAAAATTCCGGGCCAAGATTATGGTTGTTTCCCAGGCTTGGGCGATGACTCGCTTTATATCGTTGGTGGCGACGTGTTCGTCTTCCCTAAAACCGATGATAAAGACCAAATCGCCGCTCAGCAGAGTCTCGTTGAATCCATGCTTAAACCAGCGACACAAGTCGAATTCAATAACCTGAAAGGGTCAGTTCCAGTTCGAACCGATATTGATGTGTCCTCAATGGATATCTGTGCACAAAAAGGCGCAGCCATTCTCAAAGTCGCTGACCGCCAAATCCCAGATGGGTCAATGTTAATGGAAGAATATTTGTACGGTTCGTTAAAAGATGCCGTGACCGAGGTTTGGAACTCACCAAACATCACCACCGCGCAAGCCGTGACAATTTTCGAGCGCGCACTTCGCGACTAAACGCACTTGGCACCTTCCCTCAAGGGCGGTGCCTATTTTATCTCTCATCTAATTAAATAAGGGAGATCCCGCATGGATCTAGTCGCCATTAAGCGGCACATTCGAAGAAACACACTGGCTTATGTAGCAATATTACCAATGGCTTTTACTGTCATTGTCGCTTACATGGGTACGATGTTTTGGTCGGTAAGGCTATCCTTTACCAGCTCAAGAATGCTGCCTAAGTATGACTTTGTCGGATTCTCTCAATATGAACGTCTATTCGAGACATCACGTTGGGTCACATCGTTAGAAAACCTATTAGTCATCGCCTTTTTGTTTCTCGCTATTTGTTTTGTTCTCGGCTTTTTACTTTCTATTTTTATTGATCAAAAAATTAAAGCGGAAAGTTTCTTTAGGACTGTCTTTCTTTTCCCTTATGCCATGTCCTTTATCGTTACCGGACTCGTTTGGCAATGGATATTCAACCCACAGCTCGGTATTCAAAGCGCCATGCACAATTTGGGCTGGGAATCGTTTACTTTTGACTGGATCGTCAATCCTGACATGGTGATCTACACCGTCATCATTGCAGCCGTTTGGCAAGGCTCTGGCCTAGTGATGGCGCTATTATTAGCAGGGTTAAGAGGTATTGATGAAGACTTATGGAAAGCAACAAAAATAGACGGTATTCCGACGTGGCGAGTTTATTTCAGCATCATCTTACCGATGCTGCGTCCAATGATTATTACCACCGTCGTACTGCTGTCCATCAGTATCATCAAGATGTATGACGTTGTTGTAGCCATGACGTTAGGCGGACCAGGTGTCGCCAGTGAAGTACCGGCGAAGTTTATTATGGATAACCTCTTTGAGCGCGCCAATATTGGCATTGCGACTGCCGCATCTACTGTCATGCTCACCACCGTACTGTGTTTAATCGCACCGTTTATTTACACCAACTACATCAAGAAACAAGGTAGGTAAGCTATGAGTATTCTCTCACCTACGATGACGCCAGCTGCCACTAAACGCCCAACCTCGGTTAAGGCACGATGGGGACGCATCGGCATCTATGGTTTTCTAACCATTACCGCGCTCTTTTTCCTATTGCCACTGTATGTCATGATCGTCACGTCATTTAAAGAACTCGACGAAATTCGCATGAGCAGTATTTTTGCCTTGCCACAGCAGCTGTCCTTTGATTCATGGAAAGTCGCATGGAGCAGCGCCTGTACCGGCTTAGAATGTAACGGCTTACAAGTGGGCTTTTGGAACTCGGTAAAGATATTGATACCTAGTGTCATTATTTCTGTTTTATTTGGTGCAATAAATGGTTATGCCCTCTCCTTTTGGAAAATAAAAGGCGCAAACCTGCTGTTTGCTTGCTTGTTGCTGGGCGCATTCATTCCGTACCAAGTGTTCATCTACCCATTGATTCGTGTTTATGCCGATTTAGGTATCTACGGTACCTTAACAGGCGTTGTAGTCTCACACGTTATTTTTGGTATGCCTATCATGACGCTACTGTTTCGCAATTATTACAGTACCTTACCAATGGAACTGTTCAATGCCGCTCGTATTGATGGTGCAGGATTCTTTAAAGTATTTTTCTCCATCATGCTACCGATGTCGGTACCTATCATCATCGTAGCGGTCATTATGCAAGTGACGAATATCTGGAACGACTTCTTGATCGGGTTAGTCTTTGCAGGCACAGACAATCTACCGATGACGGTTCAACTTAACAATATCGTCAACACCACAACCGGTGAGCGCGCCTACAACGTCAACATGGCCGCTACCATTCTTACTTCTTTGGTCCCTCTTATCATCTATGTGGCGTCGGGACGTTGGTTTGTTAGAGGCATCGCTTCTGGCGCAGTAAAAGGATAATCATCATGGGTATAGTTAACATCAACAAGCTCGACATTAGTTATGAGAGCACAAAAGTCGTCAAGCAGTTAGACCTGTATATTAATGATGGTGAGTTTTTGGTTCTACTGGGGCCCTCAGGGTGTGGTAAGTCCACATTGCTTAACGCTATCGGTGGCCTTATTGACTCAAGTGGCGGCAGCATTTCATTTGACGGTAAAGATGTCACCTGGACCGATCCAAAGGACCGCGGTATTGGGATGGTTTTTCAGTCCTATGCCCTTTATCCAACCATGTCGGTTGAGCGAAATATGTCGTTCGGGTTGCGGATTGCGGGTGTCGACAAAGATACGATCAATAAGAAGGTACAATGGGCGGCTAAACTATTGCAGCTTGAACCCTTGCTTGATCGAAAACCCTCCGCGCTTTCCGGGGGCCAACGCCAACGTGTGGCTATAGGGCGAGCTCTTGTTCGAGATGCTGACATCTATCTGTTTGACGAGCCATTATCAAACCTTGATGCCAAACTGCGTGCAGAGCTTAGATTGGAAATCAAAAAACTGCACAATACATTGAAGTCCACCATGATTTACGTCACCCATGACCAGATCGAAGCGCTGACGCTGGCTGACCGAATTGCAGTGATGAAAGATGGTATTATCCAGCAGTTGGATACCCCTCACAATGTCTACAACAAACCCGCTAACTTGTTTGTCGCCACGTTTTTAGGTTCTCCAGCGATGAACTGTGTTGAAGGGAAGCTTGAGGTAAAGGGTGACATTACTTACTTCCGTTCTAAAGATTTGGTGCTAAACGTTACGTCTTATCCATTTAAGTCATTAATCACTGACGGAAAAGCCGTAACATTAGGCATGCGACCAGAACATTTATTCACGTCTCTAGAGCATGATAGTGAGGAGAATAGCATTACAGGCACGATAGAGCTGGTTGAACCCATGGGATCAGATACCCTCGTTTGGACTCAGTTTGATGCTGACCACACACTGTCTCACCGCACAACCACCGAATTTGAGATCCACGCTGGTGATAAGATTACCGTTAAGGTCGATGCGGCGCGCTGTTCAATATTCGACTGTGAATCCACACAGCGAATGTAATACGTTTCTTATGACTAGGCCACTATCCAGTAGTGTGTAAGTCGATCTTGTTGGATTTATACTAAGGCACTTGATGTTAATCATCACGTGCCTTTTTAGACTTATTAACGATCTTACCCGGTGGCATCGATGTCGATGTCTTTAGCTAAACATTCAGCGCTTCTAATTCAAACCGTTGGATGCACCGTTCATTAGAAATGTCCGTTTCAAGATAACTATGATGAAGCATAAGGATCGATTTTACGATTTTCGTTCCGATACCTAGGCTGCCATTTTTTGCTTGGGGTTCAATGCTATTAACGAGACTGAATTCAATTCGTCTACCTTCTGTATGCTCCAATACCGTAGCGATAATTTGCCCTCCAAATGGGCTATGTCGTACCGCATTTTCCAAGAGGTTTAACAACATTCGCTCTAAAAGTGACTCATCTCCAATCGTCCAAATTTCACGATTTGTATCCATATGTAAGGTTAACGCGCGCCGGTTTAGCTCAACTTGAATCGTTTGTTTGCAGGTGTGTAACACCTTAGAAAGATTAACGGATTCATATTGATAAACCGGTAACGCCGGTTGCTGTTTCGCAGCCTCAAGCAGAGACTGCAACTGAGCTGAGAGTTTGACACTATTATTGAAAGCAATATCGATTAATGGATCAGGGGTCGAGCTTTGTAAGCGCCAAGTTTCTAAATAACCCAACACACTCGACAGAGGCGTTTTCAGATCGTGACTTAATGTCATAAGAGATTCACGCTGTGCACTGGATTGATATTCAAGCTGCAAAAATTGTTGTTGTATCCGTTTTGCCATGAGTTGATATTGCTCTGCAATCGGCACTAATTCAGGCACTTGATGCGTAAAATCAGGGGTTAAACGAAAGTCTTGTTCCGCCTGCTCTTGCAAATTTCTCGTCACACGCTCCATCGGCAACAATAAACTGCGCTTAACGAGCCAATACGCAACTAGGCTGAAGCCCAAAATAGACAAGAGAATGAGTGACGCGAGTGCTAGGTAGGGTGTATCCAGTTGCGAATTAGCAATGTCGGTATGTCGACTACTGCCAATAACCACGTATAAATAACCGATGGTCGAGCCTAGTTCAGTAATTGCAGCCACTGAAAACACTTTCTTTTGGTCGCTGTGTCGGGGATCATCACCAAGAATAGGAAACGGTTCGTTGATCAGAAAACGTTGGATCGGCGTCGTGTCCACTTTATCCATTAGCTCGGCGCCTTCTGGCGCGGCATGACTGGTAATATTGCCTTGGCTATCGAGAAAATAAATCTCAAAGTCGGGACCTATCAACATCAAAGTATGAAAAATAGACTTGAGTGCCGCTGGATTATAATCGGTACCAATCATCAAAGGGTTATCGTCGCGCATATGCGAAGCCAACTCTTTATGTAGGCTCTGTTTTGTTCGGAGTTCCGTCGTTTTTCTTTGCCAATCGTAAGTGAAGGCGATAAGTGCCGACGCCAATAAAAACCACACGCTGGTTAGCAAAATTAAGCGAGATTTAAAACTCATCGCAGCCTTGTTACCTGCCACCATGACTTCCTCCATTGTATCGAATTTCAAAACAGTTTTTTATTTTTGCGCCCATATCAAACCACAAAGCACTCGGAAAAATGGTGTTATGGCTGATCTTCAGAAGCATGCATCACACACTATCCGGCAAAAATTTGTACCCCACGCCCCACACCGTTTGAATATAATTATGTACGCTATGAGCCTTGTGCAGTTTGGTTCGTAGGCGGTTAATGGTGCTACAAACCGTGTGATGATAACCACTATGATGCGTATCCCAAACATGCTCCAGCAACTCATCCTTGCTATATACGCGACCGGGACGACGTGCAAGAAAATGCAACAGCGTGAATTCGGTCGCCGTTAAATCAAGATGTTGACCTGCAAGTGCTACAGTGTGTTGCTCAGGATAAATAGACAATGAGCCTAAACTTAATGCTGGCGACTCGTGTTTTGTTTCTGAGTGGATGGGCGTTAGGTGTTCGGTCTTATGCTGGCGATGATGACGTCGAAGAGTATTTCGTACCCTCGCCTGAAACTCGAGTACACTAAAAGGCTTAGTAATATAGTCGTCCACCCCTGCTTCTAATCCATCAACTTTGTCCATCTCTGAATCGCGCGCCGTCATCATGATTATTGGCACCCAGTCGTTTTGATGTCTCAGCTGCAAGCAAACATCTAATCCATCGCCATCAGGAAGACCGCGATCCAGTACCAGCATATCAATGGATTGTTCACTATAGCGCTCAATTCCTTCTTTGACACTTGTCGCTCGAATGACGTGATGGCCCTGAAACTTAAGGTGCATTTGTATCAAGCCCGCGAGGTCTTCGTCGTCCTCCACTAGCATAATCGTCGCGGCGTCAGGGTTTAATACTTCGGTGACTGGTCTTTCCTTTATGACCATGCTCGCTCCTTGCTTTGGTTTGGTGAAACAACGCGAATTTAATCACGCAGTAGAAAACCAGACCGAAGCAAGGCGCGATATCTTTCACTTGGTACGAATTATCGTCAGCAAGGCACCGGTGCTTGCAAATCGGTGACTGGCATTCAATGCAGAGCCAACTAATCCGTCATCAACGGAGATAACACCCGCATGAAACGCAAGTCTATCTATATCGTCACGTACCGCATTGAAACCTTCCCCTCCACCAGCAGGACCCGGGATGGTGCTGGAAGACTCACTATCGCCTTCTGTCCCCGCGTCCCATACGTTCATTGCCATCTCGTAGCTTTCGTTCACACTTAATGAGTCGAGACTAATACCTGTCTCCCCAATAAATGCATCATTGGTGTTAACCAACATTGATGCCAATGACAATTCATTTGCACTAGAGGAATCAATACTAAACGTCACGGTATCTGATGACCCAGGAAGGATCAGTCCATTACCAGAAACCCCCAATTCCACATTACTTTGGGTGGCTTGCAAGCTTAGAATGTCACTATTGCTGCCCGATTCTGCGAGTTTTTCAAGCTCAAGCGATACAGGAACGCCAACAGAAAATAGTTCGTACTGGTTATTATGAGCAAGTACCGCAAGAGGAGACATGGGTTGATTAGCCGTCGTATTCTTCACCGTCACGGTGTACGTTCGCATCGTGTCGGCGCTTGTATTGTTTGAATCATCCGGACAACCTGCTAGTAAAGCGACGGAACTGGCAATCATGAATAGTTTATATTTCATAATAATCCCTTACTTAACAACAACAGTTAAAGTGGCAACCGGATTCAACCAACGATGGCTTGCATTGTCTAAATCACTGATACCTGCGACAGGATCACTATCACCAAGGTTTCCCGCATGAACGTGGACTTTGGCGTTTGTCACGGTTGTTTCAACACCAGTGCCCCCATCACCGAAAGTAATGAATGGTGGATTAGGCATGCTCACTGCTAATTCATCATTCGCTTCTGTACCCGCATCGTACCCACGGAGTCGCACCTTATAAGTCCCGGCTTCGCTCGGGATTTCCCAACTATCAAGTCCAACAAATCCATCATTTGTCGGCAGTAACATAGCCGAGATAGACAAGTAACCCATTGTGCCGGTGTCGATAGAGAATGTTGTTTGATCACCTGGATTAAGAATGCCACTTGCTGGGTTGTTTACGACGACACCACCCGCATTCGCTATTACGGATGAAAGCCCAGAAATATCGCCACCTTCTGCCATCGCTTCAAGTTCAGGAGAAGCACTTTCGCCTGTTCTAAACATCACGAGGGTTGAATCGTGTGCCGCGACAATCAACGGCGTAAAATAAATGCCCTTAGTGGCGTTGGTTAGCGTAATGTCGAGTTCAGCGGCTTGTGCGGAAACACCGGAAACTGCGGCCATCACCGATGTAAAAATAAGTCCTAGCTGAGTGTGTTTATTCATGTCAATTCCATCCTTATTGGTTTGATCGTTCTTAATACCCAATAAGCATGCACCTTATATCTATCGCCCCTTTCACACAGTTCTCATAAAAATCTCACAAGTTTATCCATGAATACTCACCATACTTTCGATGGGTATCATCCTACAAAACCGATTACTGGTTTCTACAACGTGCTTGTAAAATGTTTATCACTCAAGTGGGTTAACGTTAAATATCGACATCACTCACTTATCATTTCAACAAGATGAATGAGAAACCAATGCCATATTCACTCGTTTCGATGCCTCATGAACTTGAGCTGGGAGGGATCTATTTCCCCCCTTTCTTGTTAGTGTGCGTTCTGAGTTATCTGCTTACGCTGTTGACCAGCAAAATCGTTATTTATATGAAGTGGCACCGATTTTTTTATGCGTATGCTGTCGTAGAAGTCGCGATTGCCACCATTTATGCACTATTAATCAGCCAATACTTGCTTCTCTTTTAGCTCCAGCTTGAGCGTAAAAAAGGTACTCCCCATGTCAAAAAAAATACTCTCATCGTTATTAATTATTGTCATCGCCGCTTACTTCGGTATACAGCGTTACACTGATTATATCGAAAACCCATGGACAAGAGACGGACAGATTCGAGCACATATCATCGAGGTCACACCGCGAGTAACAGGGCCGGTTACCCAATTAAATGTCGAAGACAATCATTTTGTTAAAGCAGGAGACGTATTATTTGAAATAGACCAAAGCGTCTTCATCGCGTCTCTTGATCAAGCCCGTGCAAATCTCCTGCAAGCCAAAGCCTTACTCGAACGCGCAAAAAACGAGGAACATCGCTCTGCAGCGCTAGAGAAAATGAAACCCGGTTCGGTCCCTGTACTAACGTTAAACAACCTAGAGAATGACATACAAACCGCGAGCGCCAACGTTAAAGCGGCAGCGGCAGCAACAAAGGTCGCTGAACTTAACCTAGAGTTCACGACAGTCGTTGCACCAAAAGATGGATTCATTACCAATCTGAACCTACAGCAAGGCTCCCAAGTTGTCGCTAATCAACCCGTCGTAGCCTTAATCGAAAATGACAGTTTTTGGGTGGAAGGTTTTTTTGAAGAGACCGATCTTCGTGACATCGGCCTGGGATCAAAAGCACAAGTGACACTCATGTCTCATCCAGATACTCCGCTGCATGGATATGTGGAAAGCATGGGGTTTGGTATTTCCAAACAGGATGGGAGCACTGGGTCTTTTTTACTACCGACCGTCAATCCAAATTTTCAATGGATCCGTTTAGCTCAACGCGTACCGGTTAAAGTAAAACTCACAGAAACACCGGATGATTTTAACCTCATCGTTGGCACCACAGCATCTGTTTTAGTGCATAAATCTCAGTAGGTCGATATGGGTAAGTTAGATATAAGAGAAGCGTTAAAAATTAGCATAGCGGTTCCTACTGCGCTATTAATCGCCTTGTGGCTTGGATGGGAAAAGCCATATTGGGCTGCCGCTACCATCGTCATTCTCGCAACCAATGAATCATTTGGGCATTCAATTAAAACAGGCAAGGAACGCATACTCGGCGCGGCGCTCGGCAGTCTACTTGCTGTTATTCTTGTTGCGTTGTTTCCACAAAGTCCTATTTACTTTATGGCGACGTTTATCGCCGTATCTTCAATTCTGGTCTATTTGTCAGGTTGCCAATACCACGGTTACCTATTTAAAATGGCGTTGACCGTTTGTACCTTAATCGCAATGGTTGGCGGTCTTGATAACGTGGCAACGTTTCAGATTGCGGTGACTCGTCTACAAGAAACCATACTAGGTGTTCTCGTCTTCACGTTTGTCTACAGCTTCTTGGGGCAGCAAGAAACCCAACAGTTGGTCAAAACTTCGTTTGATGATGCGCTTGAAGCCATACGGAAAAAAATCGTCAGCGCCCGATACCCTAGTTTATTCGATAAATCTCCAACAAACGTCGAGTTTACCACTGCAAAAAAACGCCTTATCTCCTTGTTATCTTTGCCACTTAACGGAAGCCATGATCTAGCAAGTAACAAGAAAAACTATCAGATTTTGCTTGCCGCGTTGATAGAAAGTGCGGAACGAGAAATAGATTCGTCAGAATCTGAGCAGTTATTGATACACCGCTACTCAGCAATAAAGCGCCTTCTAACTCAAAATGCCGTAAGCGATTGTTCAAGCAAGACGCTACCAGCCTTATTAGGGCTAACGGATCGTGAAAGTAAAGTGCTCATTAAACAAACTAAGCCAACACTCACTGTATTGACTAATTACCAAGCACGGCTCATGACCGTTCTACAAAACGCATGTATTGTCGCAACAAGTTTTTTGATATGGATACACCTACCGGTACCAGGCGGCACAACGTTCCCAATGTTAGCGTGTGTGCTTGCTAATTCGATGGTGACCATGCCTAAGTCCATCATTAAACATGTCATCGGCGGCTTCTTAGTATTTTCGGTCGTCATTTTGATTCAATTTGTATTGATTATGCCAGTACTGACTGAAGCGTGGCAGCTTGCTGCTTTCTATTTCGCCAATTTATTTTGTATTTGGTTAATATGCGACATACTTAAACAACCATTACAAAAAATGTTAGGCGGACAACTGCTTGTCGTTTTGACTAATGGAACTTTGCACCTGACTCCAACATACGATATCCAAACACCAATCATCATGATTATTCTCGTGTTCATGTCTCTGGCTATTTGTAAGTTTTTTATAGATTTAATTCAGCCTGAGGTATTGCTCCCTCATCGAATCAGCCCTACATAAAACGAACAAAATAATTCGTAAACGTAAAACCCGACAAGAGCGTTAATGCTAATTTCTCATAAATTTAATATATCAGGAGAGTTTATAATAACTTACATACAACCTACGGAAATAACAATCCACAAAAATAAAAATTGATTGCCTAATGTATAAGAGAAAACCTAGTTTACGATGGTTTCGCCCATCAAAAACGATTATTTAAAATATCGCTATTACTTTATTATCGGATCATATAAAGGGAAAAGTCTAAAATTAGCAAACAGATTAGACCCTAATAATTTAAAACACTGATTAAAAGCACTGATGTAGATATTAAAATCATTCAGAATTTAACTATACGGTTATATTAAATTCATCTGACTTTCATTATGTTGCCTAGCAAGTATGACCACTATCACTCTGAAAAACGTCGTGTTCTCGATAATTACTTTGCTCAGTTCAACACTCAACTTTTAATCTAACTCATAATTAAGTAGGCATATTATGAAAGGTATTATCTCCATTCAATCCCATGTGGTTTACGGACGTGCTGGCAACAGCGCTGCAGTCTTTCCGTTGCAACGCTTGGGGTTCGAAGTATGGCCAATCCATACCGTACAATTTTCAAATAACGCACAATACAAACAAGGTTGGACAGGAACCAAATTTAACGCCAGTTTAATCGGTGAATTGACGTTAGGACTCGACCGAATTGGCGCATTAAGTGAGTGCCAAGGTGTATTATCTGGTTATTTAGCTAACAGCGCTCAAGCACTTGAGATTAGAAAGTTAGTAAGACAAGTAAAACGCTCAAATCCAAATGCAATCTACGTTTGCGACCCAGTGATGGGCGGTCCCAACAAAGAGGACATTGTTAGTGATGATGTCACCAGTGCCATCATCGAACACCTAACACCGATTGCCGACGTTCTCGTCCCCAGTCAATATGAGTTAGCGGCCATCACTGGCATTGCCATAGAGTCTTTACAAGATGCGATTGCAGCATGCCGGAAAGCATTGACGTTAGGCCCAAAAATGATAGTGGTGAAGCACCTTCATAGTATTTCAGACAATGTCTTCACCATGTTATTTGCAATGACAGACCAATGCTATATGGTTCAAAGGCCATTCATTAAATTTGACGAACAACCCATTGGGATAGGTGATTTAATCTCCGCACTCTTCACCGCTGGTTTGTTAAGTGGGTCAGAGCCACACAAGGCATTCGAGTACGCTAACAATGCTTGCTACGGCATACTAAAAGAAACTCATATACAGAATGTACGAGAGCTTCAAATTGTTTCTGCACAAGATTGTCTCATCGAACCCAAAGACCGCTTTATGGTTCAACGCATCTACTAGATATAATACCTTGTGCTCTCGCAAGGTATTGCTCTTCAAAACAGACGATACGAAATATTCTAAACACGGTTATCGGACCGTTCGTTTTGATTTCTCAAACGCTCATTATGTAGTGAGCAATGCTGCTCACTACTGACCCCTCACTTTAGCTCAAATACATGCCTGATACGTCTCTTCGTAAACAGCGCGTTATCACTCTCTCTACTGCTAACCTAGAAACAGACAAATTGAAGGGTTTAGTCCTTCAAATGCGATTATCGCGTTAACCCAACCCCACTTATAATCTGACGACCAAGTTAACTACGCTTCTTGGTAATGTAATGAATTTTTGTGAATGGACATAACGTTTTGAGCCATGCTCTTGTATTGGGAAAGGATGCCCAATTTTTCTGTTGTCATTCCCTCACGAGCGCCGCCAAGGCACCCTGCAGATATCAATCGAGACCGTGTGTTGATGTACCTTATTAAATGATTCTCTGTGGTCGCTTAATCGGAATGTCATTGACTTAACAACGCCGCTAACCGTTCGTTCATTTTCCTATCAGAGACTATGGTGCCACTCGCTACTGAAAACAGCTCAAAGCACACCTTGGCTCACTTTCTATATCCAAAACGCTAGCCATACGATTTACGACTACCATTTATTTATTACAGTCACAGTCACAGGTATAAAAAAGCCGTGCCTTATATAAAGCCACGGCAACAACAACATTGTTTTAAATCAACCCCGCTATAAGAGAGGTTTAGCTCAACTAAAAACCCGTCCCAACTTGAAAATAAAGTGTGCCTTCACCTTCGCTGATAGCGTAGTCCATACCGACATTTAATCCATACCGACGCGCAATGTTGTATCTAAAGCCCGCACCGTACGCACTTACCGTACTTTCATACAGCACTTCGGATTCTTCGGCCGCCGACCCGACGCCATAAAAACCTGTTAACGTCCATCTTGCATTCATGTGCCACATCGCTTGCGCTTGTAGAGTGCTGACTTCATTGCCTTGATATTTATACGCCGCTACCCCTCGCATATCTATATACGGATTAGACAGTGGAGGCAAAAATACTTCTTCCGTTGTTAGTGAACTATACGAGCCTGCAAACCCCAGTGTCAGCGAGTCATTTACGGGCACATATTTGAACGCGTTCACATCCAAAGTGTGATAGTTGTAGTCACTACCCAGTGCCTCATCATAAATCATATACTCCGCGACAATCGACGCCCCTTTGGTTGGAAAAAACAAGTTGTTCCTTGTATCTAATTCCGCTATCACACCTAGAGAAGATACGGTGCTTTGCAATGACGGTGAAATATTGGGAATATCGATAATATGACCGGATAAATCAACCGACGCACTATTTATACTGGTAGAGAACGTTGACACGCTTTGTGAAACACCCAAAAAAAGCTGGGTATTGGGTAGTCGGAATTCAACATGTTGTTTTAGTAGAAAACCTTCGCTAGCCGTCGACATTTGCAGTGATGCATCAATAGGCCAGTTATCAGGGGCACGACGAAAAACATCGATATTGGCATGGCCATATCCCATTCCTCCCAAGTATCTAATGCTATCATCATTCCACGTATGACGATGAGCAACCAAAGCCATCCAGGTTCCGTTGTCAGTAACTGCACCACCTGCGACAGTAATCGCGGGCGCTAGTAATTGCGCCCCACCGTCCGTTGAACTTAAAGCGTGTGCTTTTCTATTCTGTTTGTCTTTCTCTGATTCATGGAGAAACATGCCCAAAAACCCGCCCCCTACCCCAACTGCGGGCTCGGTGATAAGTATTGGTATTGGCATAAAGCCGTATGCATTATTGGCCAGGTAGTCGCCCATATCAAATTGGCCATCAATCGGGTCTAAAAAACTTGCAAACGTTGGTGTAGAAAACAGACTAATTATAGTGAATAAAATAAGTTGATGATGTTTAATAGGCATAATAATGTCTTGCGTAAAAAGCTCGATTAATATTGAAAATTATCTTTTCTTGAATATTAACCGAGCCAAAATTAAAGTGTTTGTTCTTTCATATATAAAAGAATTAATCGTTATTGAGGCACTTCTTTAGTCCAAAGATTTAAACCTTGTGCTTTCCTATAACCATAGTTGTACAGGTTAACCATATACTCAGCATCAAACATTTTTTTGCTCTGTTTGTGCGCTTTAAAGTCAGGATCCACATAAGTAAAATCTATATCTAAATCACTTTCTTTACTCATATAGAGCATTCGATACATATCTCCACGAGTTTGTTGTAACGTCAAACTCGTGATGCTTCGAGTTAATAAGTCGACCCCCTTATCGGCAACGCGTTGATATGAGCTTTTCAGCGTCCCGTTTCTGATTACATGAACCTGTGGCTTATTTTTTAGCCCCATCGCCTTGCTCATTTGTCCATAGTCGTAATTCGCTGGATCAAAGAACATTTGGTAGGTTAACCCACCATCAACGTGTAACTCTTCCAGTGTCTCACCTTGGTAATTTACCGAAATAAATTGTGGTGGAAAAACGCCGGGTATCGACGAACTTGCCGCTAGTATTTGATGAATGAGATCCGCCTTGTTTTCAAGGTTGCTGTCAGCTATTTGGCCAATATTCCATACCGATTGCTGACCAGAATCAAAATGTGTTGTGCCAATGAAAAGACGCTTACCTTGTCTATGTCGCTCCGCCATACGCTCAATCATTGCGGAGTCATAGATCTCTTGCATTAATAACAACAAACTCTGACCATTGGTAAAGGCATCTTTGAACAACGTATTAAGGAAGTTCTTTTTCCCCAACACTCTATCATCATTAAGTCCCAACATTACGTCTTTAAGTCGGTGAATATCCTCGCCGCCCGTATAGACAAACGGTGCGATAAGTGCGCCAGCGCTTATACCTGTAATGATTGAATAATCAGGGAGTTCACCAGCATCGTATAAACCATTTATCACGCCGGCACCAAATGCGCCATTCGCCCCTCCGCCAGAAAGCGCCAAGATATTTAAACGGTCACCATTTACCGTAATCACGGGTGAATGAGCGACATCAGAGGTAAGAAAATCCGGCTTTTCACCGCCCCAAAATCGAACCGGTTCTTCTAAATCTAGTTTTTCTGTTCCGCTAACGGAAACAAGTTGATAATTTTCTTTAGTAACACGCTCATCAAAAGCGTGGTGTGTTGAACAGGCAGACAGCAATACTGACAGCACAACGATGCCAAATTTGGTTTTCATAATAGAACTCAAGCAAAATAATATAAATTAGATTAAAAAACAGGCAAGTTAATCCAACTAGAATCGATAACCCAAGTTAACGGTTAGTGCATTTCTAGTTTCGCCTCGGTTATATAACATCGTTAAATTATAGTGCTTGCCGATTTGCTTATTAAAGCCGACGAGGTAAGCCCACTTATTTAGATCCACACCTACATCATAATCAAATTCTTTTTCGCCAAGGACGGGAATATCAACCTTACCAAGATTTCCACTCATACGTGGTCTTAGTCCTTGATACTCAGCACCAATAAATATTTGCGCTCGATAATCAACCAATTGATAACCTAACATTGGTTGAATCGTTACAATACCATCCCCCCAATCAGCATTATTGTTGCCCTTAAGTCTTGTCATCGAGTATGTGCCTGTTACCGAGGCGAAAAATTCTTTATAACCCGCCGATAATGTCGTACCAGCACCGATTAAGTCATACTGAAGATGAATCGGCACACCAAACTGCACTGACGGCAAGTCAGGCAGAGGCCAAGTAGTATCCAATCCTTTAAATGTCGCATCAACCACTGCATTTACATCGATCTGACCTACGTATCCAAACACATTCCAAAATGGCAAAATATTGACATCACCACGAATCGTTAGAGATTCCGCCGTGACGTGCGCTATCGTCTGTTCGGGATCAAAAAATTCATTAAGCCCCATCCCCATGATATTGAAATCAGTAAAGTTAAAATCCATATCTTGGTTACGATAAGCGACCGAAATTCCAAACGGTAGCGGTACGTCAATACCCTGACGTCTAACCATATCAGCCATTAGTGGGAAGGTACGATCCAACTCTACGTATTCTTCTCTCATACGTGGATCCGAGACGGTAGTGAGCAACGCTTCATCCTTCACGATGGCCCCCAAATTATCGTCGTAATAGACGACCGGGGTTAAGTCAATTTCAATTTTCGCTGCTTGCTTCTTATGTTTACCTATCGCCGTTATTTTTTTATCTTTAATCACCGTGCGACCGTTAAGTAAAGTATCAAAGAATGTCGTCTGTTGATAAGAATCAATCGAATATTTACCCTGCGTAAACGGCTGACGATTAGTCACAATTAAAGATACGGGTTGACCATCTGTTAACAACAACTTACCTTGCATAAATCTGAAATACGCTAAATCTTGAGGTAGTGTATATTTTGAATAATCAAACGTTATTTCAAGGTCACCATTACCAAGATCTGTCACTTTCACTGATTCTTTATCATACATTTCAGCGTATTGACGCATTTGATATTCCGCCTTTGTAATAGATTCAATGTTATCGAGTAAATCTTCATTATCATTAACATTTTCAGGGTCATATTTAATGCGTAAGTCAATATTTCCTTTTTTATCCGTAGTCTGGACAAGGTAAACTTCTGATTCACGAACCTGATCACCAATCGTTACTTTTTTGCGCGCATGCTCAACAAAGTGTAACTCCTGTACCATTGCATTAATTCCCAACTTGGGAAGATACTTAGGAACACCATATTCTTCCATGGTTGCTTTCTTTGATGGCAAATTGTCTACAGCGTTATTGGCGATAACTGCACCTGAAAATATCAAAGGAACAGTGATAAAAAGAGTGCGAGTCATTTTGTTTTTAAACTTGAGCATTTAATTACCTTAATTAACGGGAATCAAAACTATAATCCCGTTATTTAATTACTTGGGGCACACTATTCCTTGTATCCGCATAATAAATAAAGTGATAATCTAGCGCGCTAAAACTGCATTGGTAAAATGAAACGCACATTTACAAATCATCATCTCGTTGTTGCAACCTATAATAGACACGGGACAAAAAACCGGTTAATCACGTTTGTAGGACTTAACCCTCACGTCTATACTCGTAAGTGATTTTAAACGTGATGACTGCCTACTATCTGATTGAAAAACATGTGGATGATTAGCGCATAACTATACTGGGACTAAATACTATGAATTTTAGCATTGAGCAATTGAACAGCTTCGTGGCAGTCTATGAACAAGGATCATTTAGCAAAGCAGCGGTTCAACTCGACAAACATCGAACCACTATCGGGCAAGTCATCAATAATCTCGAGGATGAATTGGCGGTTGAGCTATTCCAAAGAATAGGCCGAACGGCCAAACCCACTGAAGATGCCAAGCTACTGTATTCGTATGCAAAGCTCGTTGTTGAACAAGCTCGCTCGTTTGATAAATTGGCGCTTAGCCTATCGTTTGGTGAGTTAGAAAGCATAAACATTGCTTATAATAGCTTTATCCCGCCCAGTGCAATCCGCGCAATCCGAGTCCGATTACTCGAACTTCATCCCACAATGAAAGTGAATTTCACGGTCAAAAGCCTTAAAGAAATTCGTGATGGTATTTTAGCGGATGAGATTCAGTTCGGGCTCATCAATGCGGACGACCGACGCGTGATTAGCAGTATTCAATCGACCTTAATAAACAACGTCACGTTCAGCATCTACGCCTCAAAAGATAGCGACATAGCCAAGGCACCTAAGTCGGAACGCTGGAGCTTACTCAAGACAGAGAAACAGCTGATTATAAAAAGTTTAATTGATGACAAAATGGGAGAAAAAATTATTATTTCAGCGGATCATGAGTATGTTGACCAACTTACGGTCGCCATGGAGCTCGTTCAACACAATGTGGGGTGGGCAATGCTACCTCGCGCTGTGACTTACACTGACTTTGATAATCACGGGCTTGTTGAAATTGAAACCGACACTGTGAGAGAGCCTTTTCGAATCCCCGTGGCGATTTGCTCCCCTCATTCCAAGCAACTAAGTACATTGCATAGCGAGATTGCCAGCGCGTTAGTCAGTTATGTCGAGCGCGTGAACAAAAAGGCAGGCCTAAGTTAATTTTAAACTCGCATGCGCCGTTTACGAGGGTCGAGTCCTCCATAAGCGATTGTCCTTATTTTACTCGTCCGATTACTATCCTTTCCGAAATCTACACCACATTTTAGAAAGGATACCCATGAACAAAATACTTTTATCGGCCATGATCGCAAGTGCTTCTGCCAGTGCATTTGCGCAACCTCATCTTGGTGCTGAACAAAATCTTGATATCATTAATGAAGAAATGAGCCACCTTGAGCAACAAACTGCTGATGTTGGCCTTTTCATTGTTACGGAGCAATCAGCAAACTTCGAAACAATCCAATATGTCGGTACATTAGAAGAATACTTCACGGAACGCTACATTTCTTCAGACCAAGCAAAAGAAATGAACTTGGAAAAAATCAAGAAGTTCCATGTTTACAGCGCGATCAATCCAAATCAAATTAGCAATAACATTATTAAGCACATTGAACGTGATCAACCTAAATATTTCTCGGTCGACTTCTATCAAAATACGGTCGGTAATTCAGATATGGTTGAGTTTGTCGCGAAAGTGATCGAATACAAGTAGCCGCCCCGTCCTACTATGCAATAGAGCCTGTTTCTTTATTAGAAGCAGGCTAAATAGTCATGATAAGAAAAAAACTATCACTTTTAATCAGCATACTAATAACGCCGTTCACGTTAGCTCAGTCCACTGATAGTACGACATTAACTGGACAGCTTTCTGACCAGTTTATTAAAGGCGAGCATCTTTATTGCGAGTATAAATATGAATTCGAGGTTTTTTATGTCGTGAAACGACATATTGAAACCTGTTCACCAACTGCTATTGGTGATGTCGTCGCTAAAAAAAAGGTTAAAAAACCGACTCTTAAAGTACCACGTGTATGGAAGGACGTTCGTTAGCACTTTGGGAGCGATGTTTTGCCACCGTTTAACCAAAAATTACACCTCATTGAATGGACTCAATTACTAGGAAAGCCAATGAATTTAATGAGCTCTATTCTTCAGAAAACAAATCGTCAATTAATCACGGTATTATTTCTATTCGCTTTAATCTCAGGTTGTGCAACCCATCAACCGCATGTAGACAGTAATTTTGAAAGTGATTGGCAATATCAAACCTTTCACGGAGAAGTATCATTAATTTCTTCTGCCCCTCAGGCGTTTGCACAACGGTTAGCCCTTGTTCGTGCCGCGCAAAAATCAATCGACATCGAATATTTTTCGTGGACTAAAGACGTATCTGGTTTAATGTTAATGGACGCATTAACACAAGCGGCAAAGCGCGGAGTAAAGGTACGAATTATCCTTGATGATTTACTCGTATTTAACGAAACATGGCTGGCGTCCGCTAACCAAAACACCAATCTCGACATCCGTATTTTCAACCCTTTTAAGTCGAGAAAAACAAATTGGTTAGGTCGGTCGTTTGATTATCAAAGCAACAAAGCACAACTCAACCACCGCCTACATGAAAAATACTTCAACATCGATGGCGAAGTGCTGATTCTAGGGGGGCGCAACATTGGTGATGATTACTTTAGTTTCAAATCTAAAAATAATTTTTTCGATTTGGATACCCTAATTAAGGGTCAAGTCATTAAACCTTTCGAAGAAAACTTTTTGGCATTGTGGGAGAACGACTTAGTCACCCCGATAGAAGCACTAATAACATCAAAAAAACAAAATAGTGACGAATTGACTCAAGCGGCCATCAAGTCAATGGAACAAAATCAGGCATTGGTCACCCGTATTGAATCTGAAGTCAATGCGCTTGATGACGCTATTTACGTCCCGGCTAAAATCACTCCTATTTTTGACTCGGTGGACAAGGTCGGCACCTCCATGCCTTACTTCAAAAAGCGCTTAGAACATTTCGTTTATCGCTATCCAAGTAAAAAAGAGGAGTTGATTATTTCGACCCCCTATTTGATACCGCATAATGATGGGTTTAAGGTCATCCCTGATTTTATTAATCATGGTGCCGATGTCACGCTGTTTACCAATTCAGCGGCATCAAACGACTCACCATTCGTACCGGCTTATTACGCGCAGCACCGTCAGGGTTTGCTTGATTTAGGTGTCAACATTTATGAATATGACACCGACGCGACCCATCGCGACAACTATCATTCTGCTAGCGGACACTTCCACAATAAAGCGTTTATCTTGGACAGCATTTTGAGTTACGTCGGTTCGTCAAATTTCGATCCTCGCTCAGATTTTCTTAACCTTGAGTTCGGGATAGTCATTGAAAGCGAAGCGTTTGCCGAACAATTAAAGCGTTACTTGTTCTCCGAAGACCATTCTTATTATTGGCATGTTCAACAAGATAAAAGCGACACATCGTGGGAAAGCGATACACAAAAAATCACCAAAGAACCTGGTACAACGCTACTAAGCCCAGTAAGCAACGCCCTATTTCGAAGCTTAAACATTGAATCTGAACTTTAATCAATGCGCTAGATAGGTCCTCATGCACTGCAAGTGCACGGGGACCTAGCTGAGTGGTTTCACTTCTTATAGCTTTGCTGACATACGTTTAGACAGCAAGTACGTTACAAGCGCTTTCAATAGTTCGACAACTTGTGCGCCACTCCTTTACTGTATCGCTTCACCGCAACGTGGCCTTGGCAGTAGGTACTCGTGCCAAGTCCTGGGTCCTGGGTCCTGGGTCCTGGGTCCTGGGTCCTACAAAAAATTAGCATTTGTCGCTTGTTGTTCAAACAAACGAATATTACTGAGCGTCACATCCGCAATGTTCGCTAACGCATCTTGAGTCAAAAATGCTTGGTGACCCGTAAATATCACATTATGACAAGCTGACAACCGGCGGAATATATCGTCAACTATCACGTCATTTGAGTTGTCTTGGAAAAATAGCTCTTTTTCATTGTCGTAAACATCAAGACCTAATGCCCCTATCTTGCCTTGTTTTAAGGCCTCAATAGCGGCACTCGAATCCAGCAACTCCCCGCGACTGGTGTTGATTAACATCACACCTTTTTTCATTTTACTAAACGCGGTTTCATCAAGAAGGTGATAATTCTCAGGCGTCATCGGACAATGCAGAGAAATGACATCAGATTGCGAAAATAGCGTATCGAGATCCACATAGGTTGCGCCAAGATCGGTAACCAGCGGATTAGGATAAGGGTCAAAACACAGGACATTCATACCAAGGCCACGAAGAATTCGAATAGTCGCTAAGCCTATTTTACCCGTACCGACGATACCCGCAGTCTTACCATGAAAATTAAAGCCAACTAATCCTTCAAGATTAAAATTAGCGTCGCGAGTACGCTGATACGCCTTATGAAAACGACGATTCAAGGTCATCATCAGTCCCACGGCATGCTCAGCAATGGCTTCTGGTGAGTAGGCAGGCACTCGCGCGACTTGAATACCCAGCGCTTTTGCTGCTTCAACGTCAACATTATTGAAACCGGCACATCGCATAACAATGAGCTTCACACCTCTTACTGATAGGTGCTCTAATACCGGCTTGGACAAGTCATCATTGACGAAGGCGCAAACAACCTCACATCCTTTTGCTAGCTTTGCGGTTTTCTCAGTTAAGCGGAAATCGTAAAAGTGAAAGGTCATCTGACTTGTGTCATTTGAGCGATTAAAAGACTGCTCATCGTATGATTTAGTACTAAAGAATGCGACGTTCAACATAATGACTCCTAACTAGAACATAGACATTTGTTATATCAGACATTTAGCAATTAAAACACTGATAACCTGCAGGGACATAATGCAAATGGTAAATAGTCACCATTTGGCCATTTGATATTTTGAGTACGACCGACATAAAAAAGCCCAAGCGACTAGGCTTGGGCTTGGGTTTAGCATTGATGGCTGATGGCTACTATACGGTCGCCATATTCACGTTTCTAACTTTCTGTTTCAATGCGGGCAACAACGTCGAGCTGGCACTGAACTTCCTCAGACCAAAACTAAGCAGTAACTCTGTTGCAGTCACATCTCCCGCCATTTCACCGCACATACTGACCGGAATACCGGCTCTGTTAGCCGCCTCGATTGTTATTTTTATAGCATTGAGAACCGCGGGTTCAAAGTAATTCACCAACTCAGCAACATCGCTATTGCCTCGATCTGCGGCCATAACATATTGAGTTAAATCGTTGGTGCCAATCGAGAAGAAATCCACTTCTTTTGCTAATGCATCTGCATTAAATACCGCAGCCGGAACCTCAATCATAATGCCAACTGGTAGCGCGTTGCCTACAATATGAAGTTGCTCCTGTACTCGATTAATCAGCGCTTTGACGCGATGAATTTCACCCACCGTCGCTATCATCGGAATCATCAGCTGTATATTGGATTGCTCAGCATGAGCGCGGAGAACGGCTCTTAATTGGGTCTCAAAAAGCGCTTTATGTGTTAAGCATAAACGAACGCCTCGAAGTCCCAAAAATGGGTTCTCTTCTTGTGGCATTGGGTACGCGGCTAATGGTTTATCTCCACCAACATCGAGGCTGCGGATTGTGATTGGTTTATCGCCAAATGATTGCGCGATATCTCGGTAAATTTGGAACTGTTCGTCTTCTGTTGGCAGTGCATCACTTGCCTGAAATAGAAACTCAGTTCTGAATAAACCCACACCTTCCGCACCATTCTCTAGTGCTTGTGCCACATCTTCAGGACCGCCAATATTGGCCAGAGCTTGAATCGCGGTACCGTCTTGAGTGGCTGCTACTTCAAGTGCATTCTTTAACGCGGCTTTTTGCTTGGCAAGCCATTCTTGACGTTTATTGTTTAGTTCTTCTTGTATCGATGTGGAAGGCGTGACCCACAACAAACCACTAAAACCATCAACGGTCACCTGGGCACCGGTTTTTACTTGGTCCGTGCAGCCTGTCGCTTTAACAATGGCAGGGATACCCATCGCACGCGCTAGAATGGCGCTGTGCGATGTTTTTCCGCCTTCACTTAAACAAATTGCTAGCACTTTCGACTTGTCTAATCCTGCTACATCAGATGGCATCAGATCTCGAGCTAACAAGATACTCGGTTCACTTATAGTGAGTGCTTTTGGTACTGCTCCCGTGAGCGCAATCATGACTTGTCGAGCGATATCATAAACATCAGCTTCACGCTCACGCATATAATCACTTTCAGCGCGTTTATATTGCAGTGCCAATTCAGTAGTCACATCACACCATGCTCGCTCGGCAATGTTGCCCTCTAGAATCAATCGCTCGGCATGAAGATGTAACTCAGGATCATCGAGCATCATGGCATGTGCAGCAAATATTTCACCATGTGGTAGCTTAGCTTGCTGCTCTAAGTGTTGCTTGACCGAAGACATTGCATTGTTTAGCTTAGACTGCTCACCTTCCGGACCAATAAAATCACGCGTCGGAACATCCGGAACTTCTTGAGCAAAGAGCACAGCGGGCGCAGTGACAATGCCACCATTTACGCTAAGCCCTACAATGGCTCCTTCAATGTCTTGTTGAGATTGCTCAGCAACATCATCGTCATGGTGCTCGTTTGCCACCATTGGCGTCGGGTTATTCACCGCTTCAGCCTCACCAAAGTGTTGCTGTGCAAGCAAAGTAAAGGCATCAATCGCCAGCTGTGCGTCATCACCAGACGCAAACAGCGTCATACTTTCATCACATCGAACACCAAGCTTAGCGATACTATTTAGACTTTTCGCATTCGCTTTTTTGCCTTCTTTATCTAGCTGAACGTCACCACTAAAACTGGCAAGGCAGCCAACGATCGCAGCAGCCGGACGCGCGTGAATGCCATGAGGATTCTTAACAAGCCATTTAAACGATAATACTTCGCCTTCATGGGATAGACAGTCCATCTCTGTGATTTTACTCGTCGCCGCTTCTTCTCCTAAATGTTCTTTCTTAACATCTAATGCGTTCGTGGCTTCTGCAATAACGTCATGAATAGAAAGCCCTGCAGCGGCGGCAACACTTGCTGCCATCGTTCCCTCAACAATCGGTGCCGAGACCAACACCACTTTATCGCGAATGTCATCATCGAGGAGCTCCAACGCCATTTCTGTACTCAGTAATGCGCTCCCTAAGTCCATCAATACAATCGCGCCGCCGTCGTCACACACTTCTTCAATGGCGCCCATGACAGCAATCGCGTCAGTACCAATTGGGTTCTCAGGATCATCGATCCCTGCTGCTATCGCTAGATTCGCTTTGCCTTGCGTCATTTGAGTGGCCAATTCGGCCACTCCTTCAGCTAACAGGCGGCTATGCGATACGACTACAATGCCTACCATGCTTTATTTCCCTGCTATTGCCTGTCTTAGCGCTTTAATCATTAGAAGTGACGATGTCGCGCCTGGGTCTTGATGACCTATACTGCGTTCGCCAAGGTAACTTGCACGTCCTTTTCTGGCTTGCATCTCAATAGTTGAAACCACACTTTTCTCCGCAAGCAACACCATCTCGTCCAATAGATGGTCAGGGCTTACCCCTTCTTCTAAAGACGCTTTAGTACCATTAAGCACAGGCAACCAAACATCACACATGGTTTTGTCACCTTGCTCCGCTTTACCACGTGAAATCACGCCATCAACGCCACTTTTTAAATCATCGATCAATTCTTGAAAAGTAAGGGATTCTCGACTGCCAACTGAGGCTGCCGTGCGAATAAACAGAGTACCGTATAGAGGGCCACTGGCACCGCCAACGCTAGAAAGAAGCGTCATACCGGTATTTTTCAATATTGCGCCGATGTTTTGTTTTTCAACTTTTGGCAGTGTTTCTTTAACCTTCTTAAAACCACGATTCATATTAAGACCATGGTCAGCATCACCGATATCACGATCAAGATCCGTTAAGAAATCTTGGTTCTCTTCGTATGACACCGCACAAAGCTCAAGCCAGTTTAAAATGTGTTGTTTTTCAATTTGCATAATTTGACCTCGAATTACCACTTAATCGCCGCTGTATCAACCGGAGCATCAAACAGTTCTAACATTTCGGAATCTGCTTTAAGCAGCGTAATAGATACCCCTTCCATATTGAGCGAGGTGCAATAGTTACCCACCATGTTGCGCGCAATATTAAAGCCTGCCTTTTCACAGTTTTGCGCCAAGCGACGATACACGCCGTACAACTCAGATTCCGGCGTTGCTCCAAGGCCATTTACAATGGCGATATACTCTTGATTCGCTTCAAAATCTTCAATTTTTGATGACGTTTCATCCCATTGACCTTCGACACGGTTCCACAAACGTAAAGTGCGGCTGTATCCGTCATTTTCAGACAGCTCAACAAACATTTTGTCAACAAGCTCGTCAGCGTTGGTAAATTTAATACGCTCGATGCCCGGCTCACCATGGATGCCGACACCAAATTCAACTTCATCATCCGCCAGTGTGAATGATGGCTTACCAGCGGCAGGTACAACGCACGCATCTAACGCCACCCCAAACGAACGGCAACGATTGTTTATCCGAGTCGCTAGCGCTTCACATTGCTCTAGTGAGTAACCTTTGGCTGCAGCTGCACCCACAATTTTTTCAACGAGGACCGTACCAGCGACGCCACGTCGACCTGCGGTGTACAAGCTATCTTTTACCGCAACATCATCATCGATCAGTACTGAACCGACTTTAATACCATCGAAATGCAGTAGTTCAACAGCGGTTTCAAAGTTAAGCACATCACCGGTGTAGTTCTTGATAAAAAACAACACGCCCTCACCCGTATTCACCTGGTTACCACATTCATACATTTGGTCCGGTGTTGGCGAAGTGAACACCTCACCTGGACAAGCCCCCGTCAGCATACCTTTGCCAATGAAGCCCGCATGTAATGGTTCATGACCACAACCACCGCCTGAAACAAGGGCAACTTGACCCGGAGTTTCTTCATGCCACATATAACGCGGCTCGTAATTCACTTTAAGTTCAGGGCGAGAAGCGGCAAGACCTTCCATCTGCTCTCTAACAACGTCTTCGACACTATTAATTAATTTTTTCATCTTTTGTTTCTCTTATATTTTTATGTTCGTTAATTGGATACTGGTAACTTTTCATCCATCATAAAAATAAATGGCTACTCGACAATAAAAAACAAACCGTTCCAAAATGGAACAAATAACAAAATTAAACGTTCCAAAATGAAACATAGCTTTCAGTAAAATGACGCTTTGGTGATCTCACCCTGCATAATTGCCAAATCCAATTCTCGTCCGAAACGCGCTTTGTTAGCCACGTCAAACAATCGGATCTCACTTTGGTAAATGCTTTCGATAATGCACTGCCCCTCTTTAAGATGAAGCCAACGTTGAAACAAAAATAACTATTAACTTAAAATAAAAGGTCTAGAAAAATGGACAAGATTATTATTAGCCCAAGTAAGTATGTTCAAGGTGAAAACGTATTAGGCTCTATTGCGACATATGTCAAAGCTCTCGGCGCAAACCCTCTAGCGATTGCCGATGAGTTCGTAACAGGCCTAGTCGGCGACACAGTAAAAGATAGCTTTATTAAAGAAGACATGCCGCTTGCGATGGACATATTTAATGGGGAGTGCTCACGCTTAGAAATTGACCGTCTAACGGATATCTGCGCAACACAGAAAAATGATGTCATCATCGGCATTGGTGGTGGTAAAACGCTTGATACTGCTAAATCTGTTGCTTTCTATACTAAGATCCCTGTGGTTGTGGTTCCTACTATTGCCTCTACCGACGCTCCAACAAGTGCGCTTGCTGTTATCTACACCCCAGAAGGCGAGTTTGCAGAATATCTGCTGTTCCCACAAAACCCAGATATGGTCGTAATGGATACGAAAGTCATTGCTGGTGCACCGGTAAGGCTGTTGGTATCTGGTATGGGTGACGCGCTTTCTACGTACTTTGAAGCCCGTGCAAACATGACATCAGGAAAACCAACGATGGCAGGTGGCGCGCCGACCCGCTCTGCACAAGCGCTCGCAAAACTGTGTTATGAGACGTTGCTTGAAGATGGTGTGAAAGCAAAAATCGCAGTAGAAAACGGCGTAAGTACCACTGCCGTCGAAAACATCATTGAAGCGAACACTTACCTAAGTGGTATCGGATTCGAGAGTAGTGGTCTCGCAGCAGCGCACGCCATCCATAATGGCTTAACAAAATTAGAAGAATGTCATCACTTGTACCACGGCGAAAAAGTGGCATTCGGAACCCTCGTTCAACTAGTATTAGAAAATGCGCCAATGGAAGAAATCCAAACCGTGCTCACTTTCTGTCGCGAAGTGGGGTTACCTACCAACTTGTTTGATATGGGTGTCAAAGAGATCAACAAAGACAAACTATTTGAAGTTGCTGAGGGTGCTACCGCGGAAGGTGAAACCATTCACAACATGCCTTTTCCAGTCACCGCAGATAGCGTATTTGCCGCTATTTTGACTGCGCATCAATTAGGCCAATAATACCACTCATAATAATGTCTTAATTGGCGTCAACGCCCAAAAGACAAGGTCAGCATTATGCTGGCCTTTTTTGTGCCATTAAATAATGTTTGTCCAAACAATACCCAACCAATGCACATAGTAGATATATTATAAATGCAATATTTAAGTGCAGCCATTAATTCACCAGGGAAATAAAAACTTACAATTATTAAACATTAATTTCAATTAAATCTCTTTTATCATCTTAATAATGATTTGGATTAATTTCCCTCCACTTAATAACTAGTAATGTTGTTTTACAATGATGAAGCTAGAGCTGAGTTTGTACTCGAAATAAAAATGAACACAGCATTAATTTATCCGTAAAGAACGTGGTAATAACGCTCATCATTGATTAAGAGCAACTAATTTATATAATAAAAACTAAGGACAGCATAATGAAACTAGTCTCAACACTAGCAGTAGGTACATTAGCGTTATTCCCTCTCTCTTCACTAGCAGACCACACCGTGATAGATGGCCTCGAATTTGGTCCTCTCGCACAACTCGTGGGGACTTGGAAAACCGTCGACACCGGGGTTGATCTCTCTCCCGCTCAAGCCGGCACCGAGCAGGGAAAAGGCGCACCCGCTATTACTCCTTTTTACGAAGTCATGACTTTTGAAGTGGCCGCTGACGCTGTCAATGCGAGTGAACAAACACTGGTGGCGCTCTACTACAAGCAAGAAGTCTTTAGAAAAGCTGATGACTCTAAATTTCATGATCAACGCGGTTACTTCATTTACGATCAAGAAAATCAGGTCGTTTATAACTCTTTCTGTGTGCCAAGAACCACTTGTGTCACTGCAGAAGGACCGGCAGGCAATAACATGACACTGACCATGTCAGACCGTGGTGTAGCTGAGTCTAATTTTATGCAACAAAAAGCAAGCACAACAGGGTTTACCATGAACCTTAACATAGAGGGTGATACACTGACGTACTCTCAATCCACCATGTTGAAGATCTACGACGGCGAATTTGCCCACACTGACTCTTCTGTGCTTGAACGTGTAAAAGCCAATAATTAGCGTACGATAGAGACCTAATTGTATCTTACACATATAGAGAACGAGGGAATGGCAGATTGTGTGGCGTCCCTCGTCATCAGTACTGATGTAAGTCGAAAGCCTCTCATTGGCACGTTATGAATAGAGACTTTTCACCCGCAGTACGCCAACCTAAAGACCATTTAACAAATTATGACAATACAACCTTGTTGCGTTGTTATCCATTATTCAGACTTAAGTGATATCAATTCATCCTATGAACGAAAAACAAAAGATGCTGTCTGGTGTTAATTATGACCCTAGTGATCAAACACTAAAATCCGAGCGTACGAACGCCAAGTTATTGTGTTTTAAATTAAACCAGAGCCACCCTGACGATCCTACAATTCCTGATACCATCAACTCACTATTGGGCTATGAGGCCGATGCCGATCTCAACGTGCCATTTCATTGTGATTATGGTTACAACATTAAAGTCGGCAAAGGGTTTTATGCCAACCACGGCTGCACATTTCTTGATTGCAACACGATTACCGCAGGTGACAATTGCCTTCTTGGCCCAGGCGTCATTCTCGCGACCGCGATACACCCTCTTGACGCAAAAGAACGCGCTTCCGGTATTGAATCAGCATTGCCGATAACACTTGGTCACGACGTTTGGCTTGGCGCCAATGTCACGGTCTGTCCAGGCGTAACCATTGGAAACAATGTCGTTGTTGGCGCTGGTAGCGTCGTAGTAAAGGATTTACCCGCTAACACAGTGTGTGTAGGCAACCCTGCCAAAGTGATTCGCAGCAACTGATCGTCGACTCACTGGAACCACTCGCCCCATCGGCTGATGTTAAACATTCAGCATTAGCCGATTATTATTTATACATCAAGCATAACAGTGCGTTATCAAGCTCATTGCTATCGATAAGGTTAGCCATTAAAAATTTGATACTTAAAACACACTCCGATTCCATTACCGAAACATACAAAAACCAAGACTAACATACTGAAACAAAATACTATTTATTGTTTCACTCTTCTTATCCATGTCATCCTATTGAAACCAAATCACATCATTTGTGTCATGTAACCCCCCTAATTTTGGTACCTAATAAAACAGGGAGTTACTCATGAAAAAATCGATTTTATACACTTCAATCCTTTCAACGGCTCTATTAAGTGCTTCTGCATTTTCTGCCTGTCCCGACACATTGCGCTTTGCAGATACAGGGATAGAAGGAACTGAAGAGCTACAAATGACCTACCAACAATTTGTTCAAGAAGTGGAGAGTAGACTTGATGTAAACGTCGAATTCTTCCCTGTTGGTAACCGCACTACGGCAATTAACGCGCTGCGGTTCAATCAAGTTGATATCGTTTTGGCAGGTCCTTCAGAGTACGTTTTGATGGCAGAGCATGTCGAAGGTATCAAGCCAGTGAGTGCCGTAGTAAGACCAGAATATTATTCTGTCTTCATTGCTCCTGTCGATTCTGACATTAATACGTTAGAAGACCTGAAAGGTAAACATGTCGCAATGAAAGACCATGGCTCGACCACTGGTCATATCATGCCGATGTATATGCTTCATAAAGAAGGGATTGACTTAGATCGTGACTTAAAAATAAGCCTGCTAGATGGTGCACGTATGCAAGCACTGGCCTCAGGAGAAGTGGATGCCGTCGGGACTGGTATTCGAGATTTCAGTCCATTTGTCGAGCAACAAGGAGAGGGAAAATACAAAGTTGTCGCCCGCAGCGAAACAATGCCAGGCGACCCCTTTGTAGCTGGACCTCACATTTCGCAGCAATGCGCTGACTTTATCCAAGAAAAGTTCATGGATGACCCTGAAGGCTTGTTACAGGCTATTTTAGCGCCTGGGAAACGCAAAAAATACGTCGGAGCGACGATGATTAGTGTCAATGATCAAGCCTACGACCTTGTGCGTGAATCCTACTCATTATTGTAAGTGACTCTTATGCATCTAGATGTAAACAACCTAAATAAAACCTACGACGATGGAACGAAAGCACTCGACGGAATCTCTTTTAGCGTGGAACCAGGAGAGGGCGTCATCATCTTAGGTCACAATGGCTGCGGAAAATCGACATTAATGAAGTGTTTAACCGGGATAGAAACAATAACCTCCGGTAGCATTACGCTTAATGGTGCGGACCTCTCCAACGCCAGTAAAAAAAATCTTCGTAATTTGCGTCAACAAGTCGGTTGTGTATTTCAAAAATTCAATATGGTTGGCAACCTCAGCGTATTGCAAAACGTGTTGTTTGGATTGATGGGACATAAAAGTTATTGGTCATGCAATACACTAACAGCCAGCAAATCCGATCGTATGTTAGCAATGGATGCGCTCGACCGTGTTGGTTTGTCTCACCTTGCCGATCGCCGCACTGATACATTGTCGGGCGGCCAACAGCAACGAGTCGCCATCGCACGGATGTTAATGCAAGACGCTCAGATTGTTTTTGCTGACGAACCAGTTGCCAGTTTAGACCCTAAAGCTGGCCAAGAAGTTATGGAACTGCTTTGGTCTGTCATCAAAGAGCACAACATGTCCGTTATTTGCGTTTTACACCAAATCGAATTCGCACGTGAGTTTGGTGAGCGTTTTATCGGACTAAATTCTGGCAAGCTTGTCTTTGATTCACCGTCACTTTCGATAAGCGATAAAGCGATAGAAGACCTTTATCAAATACCACCAATTATTAATGAGCAACAACATGAACCAAGTATCATCAAAGCAGCATTCTCTGCCACCTAGAGTAGAAAGCCCATCGTTATTTACCTGGTTAGTGGCGATAGTACTGTTAGCATTTTTCATCAATGGCATCACTGCTGCTAATATTACTACCGACCGACTTTATAATGGTGTATTTAACTTAGGTACGTTTTTAGGGGAAGCCTTTCCCCCCAAAATGGATCGAGTTGATGTTATCGCAAAAGCCATGCTAGAAACCTTTCAAATGGCAATTGTGGGTGTGGTAATTGGCGTCATCTTAAGTCTGCCGATGGCAGTATTATGTGCAAGAAATACGTCACCACACCCGATTATACGGATATCCTGCGTGAACATTGTGTCGACATTTCGTACTATTCCGGACCTTGTCTGGGCGTTAGTCTTTGTCATCGCTGTCGGTCTTGGACCGTTGGCGGGCATCCTCGCCATTGTTATGGATACCATAGGTTTTTGCGCACGTTTTTTTGCTGAACGAATAGAGGAAGTAGACCCAGGTCCGAGCCGTGCATTAAATGCGATAGGTGCGAAACCAAGCGGTGTCATCATGGGCGCAATCATACCTGAGTGTTTACCTTCTTTTGTCGCAACCAGCTTATATTCCGTTGAAAAAGCAATAAGAAGTGCAGTCGTTCTGGGGCTTGTCGGCGCCGGGGGGATTGGGGTCGAACTGTCAGCATCAATGAATTTATTTAGGTACGATCAAGCTCTAACGGTGATCTTATCTATTCTTGTCGTTGTAATTGGCGTAGAGAGAATTTCAGCTCAAATCCGTAAACGTATTTTGTAATCAAGGTTAGATCATCCCGAATTAGTCTGTAGACCTAACCTTGCGTTAGGTCTAATTTTCATCGCCTAACACCGTTAACGTGCCGTGTCTTCAAGCCCATATTTTTGAATCTTTCTCCATAATGTCGTGCGACCAATATCCAATGCTTTGGCCATATCTTGCATTTTTCCGTCGTATATTTTCCATGCTTGAATGATGGCTTTTTTTTCTACGTCTTCCAATGTAAGTATCGATTTTCCATCTCGACTGCCTTCGTCGCTTAAATTGTGCTTAATCTCTTCAGGAATATCACTTAAGGTAATCAGGTTGCCACTGCGATTGAGAAGGATCCGTTCCATTCGGCTTTTTAATTCAGAATTATTACCCGCCCAGCTGAATTTGACTAACGCGTCCATCACGGTTTTTTCAATCGATACCGCCACATTGTGACGCTTTTCATAATTGTGAATAATCACCATTATAAGATGTTCAATATCTTCTTTACGTTTTCTCAACGGCGGTATTGATAGCTCATTCGAGGACAGTTCATAATACAACTGTCTCCCGAAAGATCGCCTCGCAACATACTCACTAATATCCGACGACGTGCTGGTAATAAGTTGAAAGCTTACCGGTATTAACCGTGCACTATCACAACGGCTCACTAAACCCGTTTTTAGTAATTTCAGCAATACCGCTTGCAACTCTGGACTTAAATATTCGACCTTTTCCAAATATAGCGTTCCGTTATGCGCTAATTCAAACTTAGAAGGCAAACCCTGACCATCTTCGTCATCAAAACCAAGCATTTCTTTGACCATGGCTTCGGATGTCAAAGAGCGGCAATTCAGCGTGATAAATGGGCCGTTTTTTGCGTTACTTTCGTTATGAATTGCCATAGCAAGGTCGGACTTCCCTACCCCTTCCTCGCCATTGATTAAGATAGGTGCTTTTGACTTAACGGCACGTTTGGCAATCGTTAACACATGCTTCATTCCACGAGACTGGGCATTAATATTGGCAAATGTATACTTAGCATTTCCCCCTATCTGCTGTTGCGCAAGTTCTCTAATTTTATCGATAGGATGAATGAATAATAGATTTGAGCCATCAACCAACGGTTTCAACGTCACAATCGACTCGATAAATTCACCATTTACCTCAACGATGGTTTGTTTACGCCTAATCGTGCTGTGTGTTTCTATGCTTCTTTGGATATTTGGTGCAAAACGAACCACCGAAAAGATGTCTTTATCGATAATGTCTAAGGTTTTGAAATTGAGTAATTCCTCGGCTTGGTGATTAGCCATCGTGATCCGATTATCTTCATTCCAAGACAATAACCCGTCATCCATACACTCCAATGTAGCATTGTAAGCATTGAGTAGCCGGTTCATTGTCTCTTGCTCATTTTGGACGTGGATCTGCAGCGCGATCTCTTTCGCACAAGACGCAATAATGACGTGGTTTTCTTTTGTGTACTCGGTGGCTTTTTTGAATAACGAGATGGTTCCTCGTAAGCGACCAAACGTATCGAATATGGGTGCGGCGGTGGTTGCGTAACAATGCAAATGACGGTTGAAATGCTCTGCCGCAAATACTTCTGTCGGTAAATGTGTGTTAAGTGTCAAACTGATCGCGTTGGTACCAATTTTCCCTTCTGAGAAAAAACAGCCTTTCTTAAAACCCAACGCACTGACTTCACGCAACAAAGCATCATGCCCGACACTAAATAACACGCAGCCGCTATCGTCCGTCACAAATAGTACCAGTTCTTCGCTTCGCAGTAAGTCGTAGGTGTCTTCTATCACTGTGGTGGCTGAGGTAATAACACGCTCATTTCTCTTAATCAGAGATTTAAGCGTATAGCCAGAAGCAATATGCGGTTTGGACCAGTTGTAAGGGCTCGACTGTTTAGCGCATCTTTCCCAAGATTCCAGGATCGGCGAAAGCATAAAGTCAGGTGATACCCAGTGATGCTTTTGGAAAAAGTCCCACTTCTTTTTATTGTCTTCAATCGACAGCATAGATAAACCAATTACGGCGCCGTTGCGGACGCTCAGTGTTGCGGACCGACTATGATAGCGCGACATTTCGAACGCTAGAGTGATCCTATTCACACTGACAAACTCAATATTAAACTAATCGATACATCACTGATCTGGGTTGGTGTTTTGATGATTTGTGAAAGAAACATTCAACCAAACACGGTTATCTCATCCACCAAAACCATTGTTCACCGCGCACAGAGTTTACGGAAATACATTGAAGATGAGCCGCTGACTAAAAGCAAGCGATGAGCGATAGGACGATCACGGTTAACGTCGCAAGTTGGACGTCTGAAGTTAGAAGTTAGAAGTTAGAAGTTAGAAGTTAGAAGTTAGAAGTTAGAAGTTAGAAGTTAGAAAAATACTATCAATAACGGACGCACATCCTTTGTGCGCTGCTTTCCGGTACAGTGAGTGGTTAAATCCACGCCAGAGAAAGCAATAATAGTGGGACAGCAACCAAAGATGCCATTTTCATCAATGACAATACTTCACGTAAGACGATTTTAGTTTTTGAATCAATCAGTTGAATTGGTTGTTGTAGCGTTGCGGTGTTATTCATGTCAGATGCCCTTGGTACGTTGAGTAAAATTGACTAATCAATGTGATTTACATCGCAATTTTGCACCTTTACGTGACCTTCGTCAACTTAATTTTGTCCATAATTGTACATTTTTGTAATTTTAACTACAAAAAAGCCTCGCGATAATGGCGAGGCTAGATAGCAAGAATATAAATCTATGATTTAAATAGTTTTTATCTCATCTAACAACGTACGATACGGTGAAGATTCTCTATAAAACACGGCAGGTTCACCAATCGGAGCATCAATATCAATCCAACCTCCTGTGAACACCTTCCCTGTCCATGCATGAATCCAGTTATCTTCTGGCAAATACACGGTTTTAACCGTTTCGCCTTCGTTGTAGACAGGTGCAACTAGGATATCTCGACCAAAGAGGTACTGGTACTTAATCTCATACGTTTCAGCTTCCTGCTCGTAGTGCATAAACAGCGGGCGCTGTACGGGCATACCCTGCTTAGCATTTAAGGCAACAGCCTCTTTAATATACGGCTTCAAATGCTTGAACACTTTCGTCATTTTAGCTAGGTGCGCTAACGTTTCGGCATCGGTATCATATTGATGATTATCACCAGGTCTATTACCTTCATGACTGCGCATAATCGGAGTGAATGCGGCCATTTCTGACCAGCGCTGGAACAGTTCTTTCGTTCGCTTCATACCGTGTAACGTGGTATATCCGCCAATATCGCTGTGATGAATGCCGTTCCCCATCAATCCTGAAGACAATGCCGCTGGAATCACCGACGCTAAACCGTCGTCAAGAGACCAGTTGACCGATTGATCTCCGCCCCATAAGGTGTGGCAATACCCTTGAATCCCAGTACCACCAGCTCGCATAAAGAATAAGATATCATCCGTTTTACCCGCTTCTTCAATCGCTTCATGCTGTACTTTCGCCCAACGATATGGCCATTTATTATGCTCTATTTCTGCACTAACTCCGTTGCTCAATGCACAATCTGTCGGTAAGTATTCTCCAAAATCGCCCATCCAGCCATCAAGCCCAAAGTCGATCATGTTCGTTTTAATCACACCCTTGTACCATTCGCAGGCATCTGGGTTAGTGAAATCAACCACACCACAGTAAAACTCACCAAAATCGACGACATATTTAGAACCATCTTGTTGAGTGGCCAAATAACCTTTTTCTTTCGCTTCGTTATATAGAGGAAAGTCTTCGAGCACATACGGGTTTATGTAACCAAGAAAGCGAACGCCCTCTTCTTTCATTTGATGAATTTTACTATCAAGCTCTGGGTATAGTTCTTTGTTCCACTGCCAATCCCACTGCAAGCGCTTGCCAAAAGAGGTCATCTTAATGCCTTGCCAATCTTGGCACCACGCTCCAGCGACTTCGATACCGGCTTCTTTCGCGGCTGCTACCTTTTCAATGGTGATCTCGGTACCACCTTGGATCCCAATAATTAAGCCGTTGTATACCCATTCTGGCATTTCTGGTTGTCGGCCAAATACACCCGTAATGTTTTCCATTAGGTCTGAATAATTATCTTCGCTGTCTAGCAGCAAATAACGAGGGATATCCCAACACTGAAGCTCATGAAAATCATCGTTTGTGAAATTGAAATCCGCATAGGCAGTGGTTTCTAAATGGCAAAAGTACTTTTTGTCCGATACGAATGTGGGTTGTGGATAGTTCGTGGTGTAATAATCGCCACCAGCTCTATCATGCACATCAGCTTGCCAAGTTACATAACTATTTTTGTTACGACCCACACCCGGTTCACTCGACCATAATGGGAAGTTTTTTCCACGTAGGTTTAAATAAGTCAGTTGCTCACCACAGCCAAATACTCGCTCATCAGGTGTAGCTGAAACACGAATCCAGAAACGATTATATGAATGATCCACCGCTTCAAATTCAGACAGCAAGCGGCCTTCTTCCGTTTCAGACACAATCATGCGAATAACGTCGTTTCCGTCAAACTTAAACGTAATACAAAAACGGTTCTCTCCTGCCTCTGTGACGTCAAATTGTCTCAAAGGCAGACGCTCTACAACGTAGTCAGTAATATCAAAGTTCCCACGGTACATATCGAAGTTGCCTTCGCCAGTACCAAGAAATAGGGCGGGTGTTTGTAGAGAGTGCGTAAATACGGTTCTATTTTTATGTTTTATTGTTAGCGTATTTCCACTGGTAATCAGTTCCATCGTTATCTCCAATAATTCGACTCTTAGGCTAAAAAAAGGCGCACAATTGTGCGCCCTAACTAAATGGTATGTTTATTTGAATTGTAAGTTGTAGTCGGCATCAATCGCGGCTTCACATGTTTTGATCTCATTTTCAAAACGCTGTAACCATTTCTGACCTTCTGGTCCTGTAGATTTTAAGAAGTAATCTTTAACTGGTGCTGAAGCCGTTTTAAATGCTTCTTTTTCAGCCGCCGTTGGATTATAGATGGTGCCATCTGCTTTCTTAAACTCTTCGTAAGCTGAGTATTCTTTGTGCTTAGGATACGCTCGTAGGTATTGATTTTGAGCAGAAATGCCATCAATAACGACTTTCTTCAGGTCATCTGGGAATGAGTTAAATTTGTTGTCGTTAAATACCCATGCCCCACCCATGTACGCATGGCCGTCTAAGATCATATAATTCAGGCTTTCATGGAAGCGATTCATGATAATATCAACAATGCCATTTTTAGTGCCATCAACCACGCCTGTCGACAAAGCAGTATAGACCTCAGGCCAGGCGATTGGTGTTGGCGAACCACCTAGATCTTTGACAAGTTCTTGTTGAATCTTGGCTGGAACCGTACGAAGTTTTAGGCCTTTCACATCATCTGGTGTTTTCACTTGCTTCTTGGTCGTTGCAATATTTCGCCATCCACCCGAGTTTGAAACCATCATCAGACGCACATTCGGCGCTTTTTTCAGTACTTCACTACGTACATCACCAATGAATTTTTCATTGTCATACACACATTCCGCCACACGGTCATTGGGCAATAAGTACGGTAAGTCAAATGCCCCTACCGGTTGCCAAAAGTTTGCGAGCTCTGCCGTCGTCGTTTGGAAGTAATCAAACATGCCAGCTTGAACCCCAGCAATACACTCTTTAGCGTTACCACATAGTTGACCAGAAGGATAAATATCGACACTGATTTGGCCATTAGAACGCGACTCTACGTAGTTTTTAAACACCAATAGTGATTGGTGGTTGTAACCATCAAGATTGGTAACATGAGGGACGGTTAACTTGTAATCTGCCGCATTAACTGCGCCCGCTGTAAACATTGCCGCTGCTGCTAATCCTAGAAGTGTCTTTTTCATAAGATGTTCCTTTCAATTTATCGTTATAATTTAATTTATTTCAATATTTCACATGTAGGGGTATTAATATTTATTGTTTATTAGTTGAGAGCCAACACCGATAGCGTTGGCCTCTGGGTTACATCACGCCTAATAATTTTGGCAATCCGATGACGAGCTGCGGGAAGAACGAAATCATAAAGATGATTAGGAACTCAACCGCTAAGAACGGAATAATCGCCTTTGATATTTTCTGCAATGGCACACCTGATACACCGGATGCCACAAACAACACCAAACCCATTGGCGGTGTCGCCAATCCAATCGATAGGTTGGCACACATCACAACACCAAAATGCACTGGGTCGATACCCGCATTAATCATGATTGGGCCAATAATTGGAGCAAAAATCAGAATCGCAGGGCCTGCATCTAAAAACATACCTACGATGAATAAAAAGATGTTGATGATAAAGAACAGCAAGTAAGGATTATCTGTAATACCGTTAATCAATTCAGACACATGATTTGAGATACCAGAGAAGCTGATCGCAGAAGCAAATCCACTTGCGGCAGCAACGATAATCAAAATAGCAGCGGCGTTAACAGCGACCTTCGAGAATAATACGTACGTGGCCTTAATGGTGGTTGCTTTAATAACATACACCGAAATAACAATGGCATACGCCACCGCAACAGCAGCTGCTTCTGTCGGTGTAAAGATGCCACCGTAGATGCCGCCTAGAATAATAACGGGCGTCAGCAAAGGTAGAATAGCCATTTTTAGACTTTTACTACGCTCTACCTTCGTCGCTCTCTCCATTGGTTGAACCTCTGGATAATGACGAATCTGAATACGGTTAACGATCATCAAACCAACACAGAAGATAAAGCCTGGAACAATCCCTGATAAGAACATTGCTGCCACTGATGTATTCATGACAAAAGCGTAGATCAGCATGATACCTGACGGCGGAATAATCGTACCTAACACGGTAGCGGCGGCGGTCAAAGCAGCAGAGTAAGCTTTGTCGTAACGGTATTTAGACATCTCAGGGATTAACATATTGCCAATCGCTGAGGTGGCTGCTACCGCTGAGCCCGTTAGTGCACCAAACAACGTCGCCGCTAGGATGACCACATGCCCTAACCCACCTTTAAGGTGTTGAACACGAGTCTGTGCAAACGAAATAATACGAGGGGTAATGCCGCCACTCGACATACATTCGCCTGCCAACATGAAAAACGGCAATGCAAGCAACAAAAAATTATCTAAACCAGAATATAGACGCTGGTATAGCATGTTAATAAATAATGTTTGGTCATTCTGAAAAAAAGTAATTACTGGCGCTAACCCAAGTGCAAATAAAACTGGCACACCAACAATTAAGAAAAATAGAAAATAAAGTAAAAAAACTGGAGAAATCATAACAACACCTATTATTCCGCTACTTCAGCTGAAACCAATTTTTCTTGTTCTGGTTTAAAGTGAATAAACTGATGAATTGAAGCAACTAATTTCTGGATAGCGAACGAACATGACACTGTCAGCATAACCGGCGGTATCGCGTAAATTACGAACATCGGTATCGGCAGACTATCGGCCATTACCGACCCTGTCTTGAAAAACGCATACCCGAAGTAAATCCAGATAGAAAAAAGAACAAGCGCGATAAGGTGCGTTAGCATCATGAATACCTCATAAATTCGGCGCCCTTTTAACTTATCCGTTACAAATGTCATTGCGATATTCTTGTCTTCTAAATAAATAATCGGAAGACACAAATAAGTCATGTATATCATTAAAAATCTTGAAGATTCGTCAGTCCAACTCAAAGGAATATTGAGAACATAACGACAAAAAACTTGTAGAAGAACAATAATTGTCATTATCAACAATAAAATTCCAGAAATATGAGCGGTTACTTTTGCAAGTGGTGCATTCACTTTGTTTAATGCACTTTCTATAGCTTTAAGCACAAAATCACCATCAAACCAATATTGGTATAGTTATTAAAACGACATATCGTTTACTGAGTTTCTATTGATAACCTAGTTAATTAATCTAATCCGTGATTTCATTCACAGGCAGACACAACATGTCGTTTTTTGTAGGGTTTATGTCACATAAGAGACATTTAGAGGTTTGTTATGCCGCTTTTCCGTTGGAGCCGAATAAACGAATTTTATGTTGTACAACTTCTTTCATTGAATCGATACCTGTGTTCATTACATCCGCCAAAATGTAATCGGTTCCACACTCTTTCCAATGCGCTTGAATCCCATCAATGAAACCCTGACGAAGCTCTGTATCAACATTAATTTTTGCCACGCCACGCTTAACCGCTTCTAGGACCTGGTCGTCTGGCACACCCGAACCGCCATGCAAAACAATCGGTTTTTTGACGGCTTCTTTAATTTCAGACAATCGCTCAAATTTTAGCTCTGGGGTCGTTTTGTAAACGCCGTGCGCAGTGCCAATCGACACCGCTAAATAGTCAACACCGGTACGCTCAGAAAAATCTAACGCTTCTTCTACCGTGGTAATCATCGCGTCTTTTTCGTCAACGGTGATGTCGTCTTCTGTACCACCAATTTTACCAATCTCTCCTTCCGAACCCAGGCCAAGTGCTGCGGCGACATCGACAACCGCTTTAGTGATTCGAATATTATCTTCAAATGGCAGCGCAGAACCATCAAACATCAACGATTGAAAATCGCGAGTCGCAGCTTCCATACATTGTTCAAATTTACGGCTGTGGTCTAGATGGATACAAATAGGGACTGAAATTTGGTGGTGCTCTATCAGTGAATCAATAGCATCACGCAATGGTTTCATGCCCATTTCGTTAATCGCCTTTTGGCCAATTTGAATCATAATCGGTGATTGCTCTTCTTGAGCTGCAAGCAATACCGCTTTAATCGTTTCAAGGTTATGTGCAGTGAAAGCACCGATAGCATAGCCATTGTTCCATGCTTCATTGATCATCGTTTTACCAGATACGTAAGGCATTTTAAGTCGTCCTATTGAATTAACTTTTCGTTCGTCGTGGTGATAAATTATCAGTCTAAAGCGCTCAATTCTGTTAGATATGTATCACTTTCCAACACAAATGTACAAATTAGGACAAAAGTGAGTGTTGAGACACAATTTAAATGTCAATATGTACAAAATCTCGTAATCTACAAAAGTGAACATAAAAAAAAGATGACAACCAAAGGTTGTCATCTTCATGAAATCACCAAGTGTAAACGTTAACAAACGTTTATGAGAGGTTAGCGCATACTTTCGTCTAAGCGACCTTCTGCTAGTGCAGGCGCTAATCCAGGCGTTAACGGCAGCCTAGGGATAACTAAGCAGTGCATCAAATGATAGATGTCTTGTTTACCGTCCCAGACTTTACTTGTGCCAGCTTGGTTGTTTACATCGAGCTCCTGCCACCAAGAACACCCCTCATAATCAATAAGATAAGTACGACAGTAATCCCACCAAGTTTGATAGAATTCTTCGTATTTTTTATCGCCAGTGACCGTGAAAAGCGCATAAGCGGTACCAATAGCTTCGACAGGAGCCCAACGAATACGCTCACGTACCACGGGTTTACCATCCCAATCCACTGAATAGACAAAACCTGGGGCCCCATCCACGGCCCACGCGTCGCGCACGGTTGCATCAAACAGCCCTTTCGCATCTTCCAGTAACCACTCTGGTGTCTCGGCTCCAATTTCAAGCAACGTTGCTCGAAGGTGGCAGATTAGACGGCCCCATTCAATCCAATGGCCCGGTGTACCGCCGTAAGCACGAAAATGACTTGCAGGCGTATCTTTGTTGTAGTCCGGTAGTGGATTCCAACTAGAGTCGAAATGTTCATTAACACGATAACTCAGATTTTTCGCCGTTTTGTGAATCATGAATTCAGTGATATGGAGCGCTCGGTCTAGCCACTTTTTATCTTTAGTCACGTCATATACAATAAGAAATGCCTCAACCGCATGCATGCTGGCATTACCGCCACGGTAGTCTTCTGTCTCAGAGAACGCTTCATCCCAAGATTCAAGTACCATCTGTTCTTCTTCGTTCCAAAAGTACTTTTCAATCACAGCAATTGACTCGTCTAAAAGAGCGCGAGCACGTGGGTGACCCGTCGTCACGGCACTCGCCGCCCCTAATAATACGAAGCAGTGTTGATAGCCCTGTTTCGAGGCATCAACGATACCATTGCCTTCGTTATCAATGGTTGCATACCAACCACCATGAGTATCGTCTTTAAGAGGCCCTTCAAGTGCCGAGATCCCATGTTCCACTAGATCAAACGCCCCTGGTCTTCCCATTAATGCGGCTAGAGAATAACAATGCAACATACGAGCAGTGATCCACAAACGTGTTCCCATTTCTTCACGAACGTTGCCATTATTACCAATCCAACCAAACCCATTAGGGACGATAGCATTTCTTCCAAATTCAAAAATTCGGTCAGTTTCTGTATCCAACCAAGCATTATGGGATCGGGTATTAATCCATTTCATAGGGTATTTCCTCGTTATTTTTATTGTTACTGACGTTACCAGTCAGCAGCGTTGAATTATGTTAATTGACCATCATTTTTGTGACACAAATAATCAAATATGGACATTTTTGATCACTAGCACACAACCAATGACAAGAAGTAGGCCATGCACGATGTGGTGGTAGTTGATTTTGTATTTTTGTAGAAAGTGGTAGCCCACCATGCCGCCAGTCATACCGACAAGAAAAGCAGGCATCGCGGATAAAACCAGCTCTTGTACGTCAGGCGTAATCAAGCCCTCATTCCAAAAGCTCGCAATCGCCCCTATCATTTGCAACATGAAAAAGAACACCAGCGTCGACTTCGCCTGATCGGCTGTCCAAGGTTGCATTGATGTGTAAGCGATCACCGGCGGACCAGCCTCACCAACACTCGCCCCTAATACGCCAGAAGCAAAACCAGTCCCTACGGTCACCGGTACCGAGGTCTTTGAGAACGCAGGCTTAGCACTTCTCATCGAATGAATACTCGATAAGATCAATACCACCCCCATCGTAATCAAGATGTATTGTGACGGCAGACTCGCCAACAGCTTTGCTCCAACAAATGATGCCGGTAATGATCCTGCAACAAGAATTAATCCCACTTTGTATTGGATGGAATGACGCATTTTCCAAACGATCGGAAACGTCACTAACCAACCAAATATTCCAGCGATGGGGACCGCCATTTTTGCATCGATAACCAGCGAAAGTAATGGTACAGAAACGAGCGCTAACCCAAACCCGGTCAAGCCTTGTGTAAAGCCCCCTAATGCAATGATTAAGGAGACGAGAATAACGGTGATATCCATAATTAAATCCTAAATAAGGGCGAGAACTCACCCTTAAGTGATAACTGACAGTTGTTATTTTACAGAGAAGCGGTGAATGGTTTTTTCTTCGAACACTTCACCAGGATTCAAGCGTACACTTGGAAAGTGCGGCTGATTTGGGCTGTCGGGGAAATGTTGCGTTTCCAAACATAGCCCCTCCCGTGCCTTATAATGTCGACCATGACGGCCTAACCATGGTTTGTTTGATAACTTAAAACCGTTATAAAACTGAACAGCAGGCTGGGTGCTTAACACCGTCATCATCCGCCCACTATGCGCGTCATATAGTTCCGCAGCGTAATGGTACTCACCTTCTCGTTTACGCCCATTCAGGACAAAATTGTGATCGTATTCACCCGACCCAATTTGAGTGGCGGTAGTAAAATCGAGCCCCGTGTCTTTTACTGACTTGATTTCGCCAGTAGGAATCATCTCCTCAGTCGTTGGCGTGTATAGATTGGCATGAAGTACAAGTTCATGCTCATCTACAGCGCCCGAATCAAGGCCACCCAAGTTGTAGTAGCTGTGATTGACTAAATTGACAACGGTCGGTTTGTCGGTCATTGCTTTGAAGTTGTAATGGAGTTGATTGCCTTCATCCAAACCCACCGAGTGAGTGACATCCATCGTCCCGCCATAGCCAGACTCACCATCCACAGAAACTCGACTGAGATGCAGATAAATCGCTTCAGGTTGTTCTTCAATCGAAAAATCCCAAACGTACTTATCAAAGCCTTTCGTCCCGCCATGTAAATGTTGGCGAGTTGGCAGTTCATTGGTCTCCAATTGAAAGCTTTCACCATCGAGTTCATAGCGACCATCTTTAATACGGTTGGCATAACGCCCAGCTACAGCACCAAAGAACGGGTGCCCTTTTAGGTATTGTTCTAAGTTGTCATAACCTAAAACCACGTTCGCCTTCGCGCCCTCTCGGTCGGGTGCTTCAATTGAGGTCACGATGCAGCCGTAGTTGGTGACTTGCACTTTCAAACCGTGTCGATTTTCTAGGGTAAATAGTTTGACTGGCAATGCTTGGCCTTCGACTTGACCCCAATTCTCTACCGTAATTTTCACGTTATGGCCTCTAATATTTATTATTGGATTTTTGCTTCAAGGCCGGAAGTAACACGAAGCTGTTCGAATATAGACGTCCAGTCTTGGCGTCCGCGCCCAGCAGCTCGAGCGATACTATACAACTCGCGCGATGCCGCACCGCAAGGCATAGGTACATTCACTTGATTCGCTAGATCAAGGGCAATCCCTAAATCTTTATGCGCGAGGTCAACCATAAATGCAGAAGATAAGTCGCCAGCAAGTACCTTACCAGGCCATGTTGTTGTGAAGTGTCCTTTACCCGCAGGGGTGCCGCTCATCACTTTCATCGCAGCATCAAACTCAAGTCCAATCGCTTCTGACAGCGTTGCCGCTTCAGCAGATAATGCATTGAGCGCAATACTCATGTAGTTATTAATGATCTTGACCCTAATCCCTTTCCCTGGACCACCAGCGTCAATAGTTTCAGAGCCCATGCAATCAAATAGAGGCTGTGCTTTAGCAATTTGTTTCGCGGTTCCACCAGCCAGAATTAACAATTCGCCTTTGATTGCATGATCAGATGTACGCCCCACTGGCGCTTCCATCATTGAATAACCTTCATTCGACATATCTTTAATCAAGGCATCAGTTTCAAATGGATGAATCGTCGACATATCAATAAGTAGAGCTTGCGTATCTAGGCGCTCTGTCACACCTCCATCACCAAAAAGGACCTCTCTTACTAACGCCCCATTTGGTAGCATGGTAATAACAAATTCGGCATCGGTTGCCGCTTCGGCTGGTGACGACGCTGCGGTTGCCCCCAATTCAACCATACGGTTAACTGCGTCTTTATTCACGTCAAACACACGCAATGAGTGCCCACCTTTAATGAGATTTGCAGCCATAGGGCTACCCATTTGACCAAGACCGATAAATCCTACTGTTGCCATGAAAAATCCTTAACTGTTGTTGGTTATAGTTGTTGAATTGCTATTTACTATAATCATTCGAGAGTTTATAACCACAACACTTGTCACATTTTGTTGTTTTATGTCCATTTATTGTCTTTTTGTGAGAATACTCTCATCCAAACTGATTTTGCGCTTTATAATAGTGTCCATGAGCTGACTTTAAGCTCGTCGCATTCGAGATAGCGTTAAGGGTTACTTTGCTATGGTTGATGGCGCGATGAATGGTAGTGTTAAAGCCTAACGAGCTAAAAACTAAAGCATGCAAAGAAAACGCGCGAAGCGGCACTCCTTATTTTCCAATGATGTAAAAACAATAAGAGATAAATGATGGCGATAGCTTGTGTTGGTATTACAGTATTAGACCGAGTCCAATTGGTTTCTCAGCTTCCAAACTCTGGTGGGAAGTATGTTGCACACAATTATTTTGAAGTGGGTGGTGGCCCAGCAGCGACCGCATCGGTAGCCGTTGCTAAACTTGGCCATAGTGTTGATTTTATTGGTCGCGTGGGTTGTGATGGTGTGGCAGATACCATGCTATCTGAGTTAGCAGGATACGGCGTTGGTGTTGACCGTACTATAAAAATTCCCGGCGCTTCATCGGCATTCTCCGCCGTGATCGTGGACAACGAGGGGGAACGAATGATCATCAACTACCAAGACGAGTCTTTATCGAAAGATATTACGCCGTTAAAAAATGTTGATTTTTCGACATATTCCACAATTCTTACAGATGTTCGTTGGTTGGAAGGGGCAACATATGCTTTAGAACAAGCAAAAAAATTCGGGATACCTTCGGTTCTCGATGCAGACCTAACGCCCGAACCCATTGATGTTCTTGTTAAATTAGCCGATCACGTTGCATTTAGCGAACCAGGACTGGCAAAATTCACAGGAACAAACGATCCTATAGAAGGCCTCAAACTCGCTCAAAAAAAGACACCCGGCAGAGTTTATGTTACAGTCGGTTCAAAAGGATGTTACTGGCTTGAAAACGGCGAACTCGCTCATCAAGTAGGCCTCAAAGTAGACGTCGTCGACACTACAGGTGCTGGAGATGTTTTTCACGGAGCCCTTGCTGTCGCCGTGGCAGAGCAAATGGAAACGTGTCAATCTATTATCTTTTCTAATACTGTCGCAGCCCTCAAGTGCCAAAAACTTGGTGGTCGTGAAGGTATCCCGAACCGAAAAGACGTAGACATTAATATTGTAAACAAATAATAAAAAAGAAGGGTTATCGTGACTAATCCAAGACAAGATAAGTTATTGCAGCTAGTTGACGACAAAGGCTATTACACTGTTGAAGAACTGGCGGAAATGTTAGACGTCTCGACGCAAACCATTCGTCGTGATATTAAAAAGCTCAGTGAAGATCGCTTGGTTATTCGCCATCATGGTGGTGCCAGTTCTCCATCAACGAAAACGAACCTAGATTATGAGGTTCGTAAAGTGTCAGAGACCGATCAAAAAAATGCCATTGCAAAACGAATTGCGGACATTATTCCTGATAACTCAACCGTTTTTATTACCATAGGTACAACCGCTGAGGTTATTGCTAGCCATCTTCTTAAAAAGAATAATCTGCAGATCATTACCAATAGTTTACGTGTGGCCAATGTGTTACACGGTAACAAAACATTTGATGTGTTGATACCAAGTGGCAAGGTAAAAGCATTCAATGGCGGTATTGTTGGAACAGAAGCAATGGATTTTATTTCTAACTTTAGATTCGACTACCTCATCACAAGCGCCGCCTCCATTGATGTCGATGGAACGTTACTCGAATATGATCTCAGCGAGACACTTATTACACAAACCGTCATGAAATCAGCACGACACGTAATGGTTGCATTGGACTCGACTAAGTTTATACCAAAGGGTTCTATTGAATTAGGTCCGATCAGCAAAGCAACTTACCTGTTCACAGACTCTCCCCTTAGCGATGAATTGAATACTATTGTAGGCAAGGGAAATACAACGATCGAGATTTGCACCACGTAACAAAGTAATCGATGTTGGCGTGATGGCTAAACACCCGATATTAAGCCCTCTTTATGAGGGCTTTCTTATTTAGGTTTAAAATGGCTAATCAAAAATGATTAGCCATAGGTGTATATATTCTTGAACTCTTGAATCTACTCGTAAAACGTTTTTCTCAATGCCAATTCTAAACCTCGAATTTCAGCTAGACCTTTTAATCGCCCGATGCATGAATAGCCAGGGTTAGTCTTTTTCTTTAGGTCATCAATCATTTGGTGACCATGATCGGGACGCATTGGGATCATACGAACTTGCCCATCATCTTTGCGGCGCTTTTCTTCTTTAAGCAGTGCATTAATGACGTTATACATATCCACATCACCCTCTAGATGTGACGCTTCATGAAAGCTCATCTGGTTCTCTTCACGCTGCGTGGAACGTAAGTGAGTGAAGTAAATACGATCGCCAAATGTCTCTATCATATTCACAAGATCATTGTCACCACGCACACCGTAAGACCCCGTGCACATCGTAATACCATTCATCTTGCTTGGCACAGCCTTCGTCAACGCCTCAATATCTTCAATCGTCGATACGATACGAGGTAGACCAAGGATTGGACGCGGTGGATCATCGGGATGAACCGCTAACTTAAGTCCAAACTGATCGCACACTGGCATGAGTTCTTCTAAAAACAACACCATATGTTCACGTAGTTTTGACTTATCAATGCCATTACCATTTATAAACTGTTCAAAATTAGCGCCAAAACATCCATTAAGTCGCCATAAAAGAAAAACCCCGAGACCTTGCGGTTTCGGGGTTATAACTCTTACTCGCAGCAATCCCGCTACTAGAGGTGCTCCATGCATCAATCCATGACAGTAATGCTGAAATCCGTCAGCTTATTCCGTTCATCGCCATCCTAGCGGTATCCCAAATGGTGTTCCTTACCCGCTAACCATCCTCGCTAGCTTACGTCACTCATTCCTAAGCGGTGTCCTTAACATCTATCCTGATGTTTATTCCCGACTTCGTCCAAAAGTGTCCACTGCCTTCCTTAGTTCGTTACCTATCCTAGTAACGGTTGCATCCTTTCAATGTCCTTTTTGCTCTCCGTGCCGACGGCGCTTCCTAAACCATCGAATCGTCTTCCTGACGATGCCCATTCCTTGAGCCTTTCCTGTTCCGTGTCGCTATCCTGTCGACAAGAGATATAATAATGGAGTCACGATAAATTGACGTGTTACTAGGATGTAAAAAAACCATCCCAAAAACGATACATAATAATATAACCTTTAAAAACAGACAATTACCATCATAGACAACTCATGTTCGCAATACCATTCCTACCCTTCACTCACGGAAGCGTAAGCGATCTCGCACAAGCCTAAGCGACAGATGGTCATAACCATTCATTCGCAAGTTAATACGATGTTGCCAAGACGCGAGATTATCGATTGTTGACCATGATTTTGATATAATCACAACATATTAAAACGTAATAGTGCAGCGCATTTATCATAGTTGGTAAGCTGTCAAGCGCCGTTGTTTGACTCCTCACTTTACAGCGCGATTACGATACCAAGCATTAAACAGGAATGACCCATGGCAAAGAAAATCGTTCAATTTGAATATGAGAAAGAGACAAAAAACAGTGTGCGCTACAAGGAAGTACCTGAAGAAGGTACTGCGCCAATTGTTGGTTCTTTATATGTTCAGAAATGGTTTGCCGGAAACAGCAAAACGCTAGAAATCACGATTGAGAAGAAAGACTGAATACGTACACGCTAGCGGATGTTGACTCGGTAATAAAAATATCATCGAGTCAACGAATTGCCATAGCCCAAGATAACTAATCAATGATCACTTTTACACGACCCACTTCACCACTCTCAAGACGGACTTTAATACCATGAGGGTGACTAGGCGATTTGGTCAAAAGATCTTTCACTACTCCCGACGTCAATGTCCCACTTCGTTGATCCTGCTTCAGAACAATCTTTACTTCTAGCCCTGGGTGAATATTAGCTCGGGTTGTTCCACTCATGATTTATACCTTATTTGATCAATTTTTCTAGACGATACACGCAATACATTGCCGAGTCGACCAGACTTTCTTTGCCTAAAACACCACATTCATTAACGGCTTAAGTCGTTCAAACTAGGCTTGACGAGCAAAATGTAAACCTGAGCAATAGTGGCGGTCTTCACACCTCATAATTTGCCTTGATACCGATATCAAAGTGCAGCGGCATCCTCCATTTTTGAATGGCGAGGTAAGTCATAATTATTCCAACGGCCGCAGAACACACCATGACGCCTGGCCAATAGTTTTGCTCAATAAACAGCGTATTCAATGCTAGTAAAACGGGGACAAATTTAAGCCCATATACCTTAAAGCAAAAGGATTCTTTTAGCGCGACACCGGAAAAAGTAACAAACAAAAAGCCCAATGCAATCCACGATGATACGTCGACTCCACCAATCAACATGACCAATAACCCAATCCATGTAGCCCACACTATAATGCTACGAACATGCTTACTGTACACGTGCAAATTAGCGGCAGTCAGAGCGCTAGCGACACAAAGCGTCATGACAGTAGCCAATGCCGCAGAGGGGGACAGCGAAAATACGCCGTTCATGCTAGAGGCAACCAACGAATAAGCGAACGTCGCAACAGCAAACAAACTGATGCCAGTGCGATACAAGCAAACACTTATTTTATCATGTGTGTCTAATTTCTCTGTGTACTCGGGATTTGCCATGGCTGCTTTCCGGTCGTTAATTGCATGTATTCTAACACATGGCATAACAAGCATGATTAGCGTTCGAAACTCTTAAAGGTTCAGATACTGGTTAACAATGAATTATGAATAACCATGGTATTACTCAATATATTGATTTATCCAAGGGTCTCGGCGATGAGTCTTTATGACAGTTAACGGTACCCAAAAAGAAAAACCCCAAGACCTTTCGGCTTCGGGGTGATAACTCTTACTCGCAGCAATCCCGCTACTAAAGGTGATCCATGCATCAATCCATGACAGTAATGCTGAAATCCGTCAGCTTATTCCGTTCATCGCCATCCTAGCGGTGTCCCAAATGGTGTTCCCTACCCGCTAAGCATCCTCGTTAGCTTACCTCACTCGTTCCTAAGCGGTGTCCATGGCATCTATCCTGATGCTTGTTCCCTACTTCATCCAAAAGTGTCCTGTTTGCTCTCCGTGCCGACGGCGCTTCCTAAACCATCGAATCGTCTTCCTGACGATGCCCATTCCTTGAGCCCTTCTTGTTCCGTGTCGCTATCCTGTAGACAAGAAATAGAATACGGCATCATTTAGCTTTTGGCGTGTTACGTAGATGTGGAACAAAAAAATCAGAATGCAAAAACCAAATAAAGTAATTTAAAAACAGATAATTATATGATCGCCCACCATAAAACCAACAACATTAACACTCTTGACTCACGCAAGCGTAAGCGATCTCGCATAAAGTGCTGAGACAATATGACATTTAGGCAGAGGCACGAGTTAATACGATGTTGTCAGGCATTGGATTTACCGATGGTTTCGCAGAGATGTGAACATAAGTTGGAACAATTATGGCGCTAGGCATTTACTGTTAGATACTTAACAGCTTAAATCGGCACGACAGAATCGCTTGGTGATCACAATGAGCGTACTACTCTTTGTAACGCGTTTATACCCCTGTCAGTGTTACTTACCACAAGTACTCGAGTCCAAATATGGTCATTCCTACGAAGGCAGAAACCTACTCACAGCATTTACGGAATCAAAGCCACTCCCCGCGCACTGAAACTCGTTTTTAGACATAGCGCTCTTAGCTTATCGCTCTTTAACCCATCCCTATTAGGCCGTCATCCTCGTGCAGACGAGGATCTTCATCAGCGTGTGACTCGCTTAAATCGAAACGAATGATACTCGAATAGCTTCACAATGCGCTGATGAAGATCCCCTTTTTCAAGGGGATGACGATTAGTTTTTATTTGTGGAGGAGTCACATGCCACAATTTATTCAGCGTTGATGAAAACCGAACTGGCACGTTTATGGACAATTCTGAGTTACGTGCTGCCACATTTGGGCACCAACAAGTACTAGAACATTACAGTAACGACATGACTTGTAGTACATTAGTGGCATATGAACTTGTGTGCTTGTGTGCTTGTGTGCTTTTTAGGGAAATTCTTATGTATATCAGAAAGGTAACGATCAACAACTACCGTAGCTTCCGCTTTTTCGAAGCCCAGCTTCAGCAGCTAACAGTTGTCATTGGTGAAAACGATACTGGCAAGACCAACTTTTTCACCGCACTTTCGTTACCGTTAAGCGGCAACCAAATAGACTTCAACCAGAAGCGTTTGAGTGTTTCTGACATCAACAAAGATGCCGTTATTGATTTTCTAACGTCTGTAGTCAATGACGACGCTGAAGAGAATCAACTTCAGAAGACCCCTAAAGTGTCAGTAACCGTAGAATTTGCTGATCCGAAAGATGCTTATGAAACAGCACTGCTGGCTAAGTGGATTGTTGCTGATGGTGATGAAGAAAGTTACAAAATCAGATATGACTTTACGCCTAAAGACGACAAAGACTTGCTTGAGGTCGTGAAGAAATCGCTCGCTGGTAAGACTTTAGATGATATCAACTGGTTTACTCTACCCGTTGAGCTATACGACTACCAAGTCGTATCTGTGAACAACGAAAAGCCTATCGCATACAGTGATTTAAAACACGTTAGTGTCCATAGTATCAATGCCGAGCGAGATGACTTTTCAGAAAGCAGTTCAATGAAGTCTAATAGCATTTTCACAAAGCTGCTTATGAACACACTAAACGATGACGACAAAGGTCAAATCAACACAGCCTACTCTGAGTTCTTTAGTGCTATTGAAAATACTGAAACATTCGACAAAGTTATTGGAGCCAATGAAGATTTTGAGAACTACGACAGTATTATAAAACAGCTTGAGTGCACTCCTAACCTGCCTAATTTGAAGAACATCTTATCGAATATCACTTTGAAATACGGTAATGAATTTCTGTACCAAAAAGGCTTGGGGCAACGAAATCTTATCTACATACTCATCCTGTTTGCTTACTACAAGTCGTGTGGTGATACATTCAACTTGTGCTGTATAGAGGAACCAGAAGCGCACTTAAGCGTTAACAACCTTCGCTTAGTAAGAGACTTCATCGAGAAAAGCTCAAGCAATAGTGGCTCGCTTGTACAAACTCTCATTTCTACCCATAACCCATCGATTATCAACAAGCTGAAAATCTCTAATGTCTTAGCGTTTACTGGCGAGAAAGCAATTAGTCTGTCCGATACACCAACTAAGCTAGTTGACTACTTAAGAAAAAGACCTAATTTCGACATACTAAAGCTGCTGTTCGCAAACAAAGTTATCCTCGTAGAGGGGCCGACTGAAGAAATGTTGATCAGCACTTATTTGTCTAAGCAACCAGCCCTCAACGACATTGATATTATTCCAATTGGTCAACGTGGTTACGCCACTTTCTTAGATATATGGCTCACCTTAAACAAAGATAACCCAAACAAAAAAATTGGTGTTATCCGTGATTATGACAATTCAGATGCTGCTAAAGCTAGACACGATGCTTATGACGCAGCCCACAAGAATGTCACTGTAAGAACAACGACAAATTACACACTTGAAATTGATTTAGTAGAAGCCGAAGACAACCTAGCCTTGCTAAATGGTTTATTCGAAATGGATGGCGACCTCAAAGGAGTGTCCGATCACATGATTAATGGCAAAACAGCAAGAATGCTGGATGTCTGTGATGCGATGGTTGATGAAGAGAACCCTCTGGATATCAAGTTACCATCTCATATCGCACAGGTTATTGAGGCTCTGTCATGATTGAAATCCAAATTGCTGGAGCTGGTGCGGGAAAGACTTATGGCTTAGCTGAATCGTTGATAGATCATATCAAAACTTTCACTAGTCACAAAAAGACATTCGCACTGACATACACAAACTCAGCAACAGCGAAGATAGAGCAAGAGATAATCAAACAGCATGGATTTATTCCGTCGAATCTCTGTATACAGACAGTCCATAGCTTTTTGTTGAACGAAATCATCTACCCGTTTTCGTTATTCACTCTAGGTGATGTCTATAACGACACATCAATGATGATGTTACCTCCTCCTAAGTACAAAAACAGCCTTTTTGCACGACTTAGAAAGATAAATGTCATTCACACTGATAATGTATACAACATCGCTAAACAGATTGTTGATGATGCCGTCAGCAAACACAGCACCAAAGCTAAGAAAGCAAGAGTCCGCAGGCTATTAGCTATTCTAGAGAGTTGCTTTGACAAGATATTTATCGACGAAGTCCAAGACTTAGATGGCGATGCTCTCCGCTTTTTCGAGGTACTAGGCAGCAACGATATAGACGTATACATGATTGGAGATCCAAAACAAGCAATCAAATATCCCCAAGCTCTTGATACTTTCGTTAAAAAAGTAATGCCAAAAGAATACGCAAATATCCTACCAATAAACAATCAAACCAGACGAGTACCCGCTGAGATCTTAGCTGTCTCAAACAACTTCTGTTATGAAGACCAGCAACAAGAATCACTATCAAAAGTAGTCGGTGAACTCATGTACATAGAATCGGTGGACGGACGATATGACAAGCTACTAACCAATTACATAGATGCAAAACAACTTGTTTGTATCGACAAAAAGAATGGTCGTTATACAACTTCGTCTAAACACAAACACGCATTCCCACGAGAGGTCGAGGAAATGATTCGTGAATCTAACCATAAGAAAGACAAAACTTTGTTTGTTAAAGCCGCTTTTGCTGATTTTATGGACGATGCAATCAATGAAGATAATAAGCGAGCCATAAGCAAACTCATTGCTCGGCATTCATTGGCTCTCAATAAACAGCACTTCGCCCAATTACATGAGCTGTGCAATTCCTGCACAAAAAATGACGTTCAATTCAAAGTCCAAAGTATCGACTCTATCAAGGGGTTAGATGCTGATACGTGTGTAATCATACTCAGCTCTAATACCCTGAAATACTTAACCCAAAATGGTATTGGCAAAGCGAATCGTTTTAATAAAGAGTGGAAACGAGTCTATGTAGCTCTTACTCGTGCCAAGAAGAGATTGGTCTTAGCATTAGATCACGATTTACTTTCTAAAGAAGATATGGCGGCAGTTAGGGATTCTATAGGGGTATTGGGGTTTGTTAATCACAACTAGTATTGATCTATCTACAAATACCGATAGCGTCCAGTAGAAGGCAGAATCAATAAAATATTTCAGACTTGTCGACCTTATGTAAACAACTCTTTCAAACATAGCTTGACACTGTTGGCACAACTGGGAAATATTTAAATAAAAACAACAAGTAAGGTTTTAGCTATGAATGTTTGTACACGCTATGAATGCGATACCTGCGAAACTTTGATTGATTGCCGTATTGGCTTTTCCAACCGAGATGTTCAACCTCTCCAGTTTGCGTGCCCCGAATGTGGAGAACGCATTAGCTTCACATTGGGCTTAAAAGATCTTGAGGGAGCAACTGAAATCACTAACTTTAAAGCGCCATTTACTGGTGAAAACGTCTTTGTTGATTTGCACCTTGATTTCCCCACTACATTTGGTGAGTACAAACAAGGTAACACTACGTTTATGCGTGTGGTGAGCGAAATTGGACAAGAGCCTTTCTATGACCTGTCTAGGCGTTTGGATCTTCTAAACATGCTAGGAGAGCACCACCGCTCACTTAAACGACTTATCTCACAATACAAGCAAGGTAATATCAAGGGATTTGAGAAGGTCATTAAAAGCCTTGAGAAGTTAAAGTTCGTAAAGCTGAAATCACGTAAACCAGAGGATGTAATCGCTGCTCTATACTCGGCAACTTCGATTATGTCTTCTCCGTTGACAATTTTTGAGCAAAATAAAGAACTCAGTGAAGTAATGCCGAGAATACTTTACAGTCTTAATGAAGACCATCACGACAACCTGAACAAGTTCTTTAACGACTTGCAGACCACAGGCTTTCTGAAGAAAGTTCACCACGAAACTCTTAGCTTGTATCCAAAGCTAATCAAGCTGGAAGTTCCTCTACGCCCTGCTTTGTACTATGACTACAAAGAAGAAGAACTAGGAACTGTTCCTGCTAGGGTTTCTACGACTAACTTCGAGTCATGCAATAACACGTATAAAGACATGGCAGAGGTTTATTCCAGACAGCTAGTACTAGTGGCTGGGTTAAATAACCTTATAAAACGTGGTGACTTTAACCTTTTTTCTGATGAGACCCGTTTGAATAAGAAAGACAAAGTTATCACGGATTTTATATCTCTAGAAAATTACGCAAAAGTTGACTTGGGCAGAAAGCTATCTGCTCTAGATGATTGCTTCTTCAAGTATGATGAAGAGGCGCTTGATAGTCGCCTTAGAAATGGAATCGCTCATTACAAGTACGAGTATAACGAAGTCACACAGGTCATTACCTATAGCTCTGCCAAAGAGGGACTTACTAGGGATAAAACTTTCGAAATGAGCCTTATGGAGTTCATGAGAAAGATGCTGCTGCTCTTTCGTGAAGTGCATAGCCTCAACCACATCATCAAAGCGTTGCTGTTCCACAGTGTATTGATTTTGAAGCGGCCAATTTAGTCCCCATATTAGAAGCGCCGAAAGGCGCTTTTTCACATCTATAGTTTCCTCTCTTACCTTCTTTTAACTTATTAAGCCGATAGTCGTTTTCTTCATAATTTCTCCTGAGCGAATGTTTGGTTAGAGTATTAGGTCTAAGTAACTTTGGGGCAAATCCGAGTTACGTTGAACTACCCCGCTAGCACGGCTCTGGATAACTCCGAGTTGCGTTTCTACTAATTTAGCAAAGCATGAATTAGTAGAAGTATGGCAAGTTTCACTTAGGTGATTGTCCTGTATTGTTGGAGCGGACCATTTCTGAGTTACGCCACCTCGCCAGCAAGGAACTGGACAGAAATGCTCTACATCCCTTCATTTCTAACATACCCCATATAGCCGTCATCCTCCCGAAAGTGAGGATTTCCTACCGCGTGTAGGTGACTGAAAAAAAGACTAAGTCACCTAAATCAGCTTCATGACGCACTAAATAAGCGTATCAAACATCGCATAGACGTAAGGCCCAAATTGAGGTTAGTGGGTGCACTTGAATGACATGATGACAACGAGAATGAAATCGACGCCACCCACTCATCTGGTCGATCACTATCATCTTGAATAGAGCTTTAACCACTGTAACAGATTTAGTTTGAAGCCATGTTGAAAATGGGACCTTGCAACAAACTAGCAAGCCTCACTTACCCCTTCATAAGGTTAAATTTAAGAATCAAAATAAAAGAGGCAACGCCAATATAACAGTCTTCCTCTTTTATTTTCATCATTCCCCCGATACTACATCCACATTCACTACAAAGGTTATTATCATGAAGCATTCTTCACTCGCGCTCATTTGTCTCAGTTTAATCTCAGGAGTGAGCCATGCAGGAGCCATCAGCGACGCTTTTTCTGGAATCACGATTGGTGGGGGCTATGCGACCGACAGTAGTCATGGCGAAACGCTCAAAGGCTATTCGGTCTATTCACAGGGTTATATTGTCCCATCAATGAAAGAGAACCTGTTCACTGATTTTCGAGTAACCACAACATCAAACGATTCATATTCAGGTTACAACAGTCAAAATGGCACCCTTGAAACACAATCCATTGACCTCGTCCGGTACCAAGCAGCAGTAGGGTTTGGTGTCCCGTATCATGCCACCGACTCTATCGTCGTTAAACCGTACGTTACAGCTGGTTGGTCATGGGACAAAGTATCTGCCGGAAGCCAAGACGAAAAAGACAACAGTTTTGTAGCGTCGGCAGGAGTCAAAGGAGAATTTGGCGAGCACTTTATGACTGGTGTTGGGTACTCGAAGGAAACAAATGGATTAAAATCAGGACAATGGTTAGTCGATGTAGGCTACCGCTTTAACTAGAACTCAAGAGATACTCAATCCGCAAGACTTTAAAGTAAATTACTTATTAATGGTTCTGTTGCAAAATCCGAGAGCCAAGGTAACACTCGGATTTTGACATTCCGGTAGGATCGTTCAATCTGTTATTTTCGATTAACTGATTGGCATTACGGCTTTCACTGGCCTTTTGGGTGGGTAGGTGACCACTAGAACTGACAGAGAACTAATTAGCCATATGCCGTTCTCTGTCATGGGTTAACATTAACTGCTAATAACCTTAGCTGGAACGATTACGTAGCTTAGGGTCATCAGTTAGGTATTCTACGAACTCGATTTCAAACCCTGCAGGATCAATAAAATAACTATTTTTTCGGTAGGGTTCTTTCGCACCGGGTTTTGCTACCTGAAATCCCGCTTGGTTCAACCTAGCTATAACACTGTCGATATTATCAGTCACATAGGCAAAATGAGCGAGACCGACCTGATGTCCAGATAAATCGCGATTGCCCCCTTCACCATTGTCACTTAGCGCAATATATTGATAGTCGTCACCAAAATGCAGCCAGTTCCGCGGCTTACCATTCCAGTCCCCTTTTCCCTCATCACGAATAGACCAGTGTGGGAATGCCGCTTGGTAAAAGGTCAACATTTCCGGGATATCCTTTACCACTAGATTGACATGTTCGAGTTGAATCATTTTTTCTCTCCTTGAGTGTGTCTGTACGCAACACAATCTATGCTAATACTTAAACCTAAGTTTAAGTAAAGCAGTTATTTCAAGCTCTGAAAGCACCCGTCTACAAATGGATGAAGTAGTCACACCTCAAATACACCTAAAGCTGATTAAAAAAGCATTAGTGGCTAGCTGATTCATGGCAGTAAAATCGCAATTGAGAGTAAATGTTGACTCGCTTCACGATTAATCGGACATATCGCCATTATAGAAAGCTGATCATAGCAACCGCGGCGTAGCTTTCGTATATTGTCTACTCTACTTTCACTTGGTCTGGATAGCATGGAAGCGTATCTAAAAAAGATTGCTCACTTGGAAAAGGAAAACGAGGCGCTTAGGCGTAAAAACGCTCGCCTTCAAGAAAAGTTAAATGCTGCACTCGATAGCAATGGGCTTTGTTTGTGGGAGCAACACATCCCATCCGGTACTCTTACCATTTTCAACATGCAATGGGGCCAAATGCTCGGCTACCAGCCTAACGAGTTAACCGCAACCGTAGAAACGTGGAAAAACAACCTGCACCCCGATGACTACGACCTTGCGGTCGGTGCATTAAACGATCACCTAGCGGGAAAAACCGATTTGTACGAAGTGATCCACCGCATGATTCACAATGACGGCAGCGATAGTTGGGTCTACGACCGAGGGCGAATCGTTGAGTATGACGCATGCGGAGCGCCTCTTCGTATGATGGGCACTCACATCGATATCACAAAAGAAAAACGTTATGAACAACAATTGACAAAGCTGGCCTCCACCGATCCACTTACCGGGCTGTTAAATAGAACGGCCATTGAGGACAGCGCATTTTTCGGCGAGCAATCAGATACGTTGCAAAAATCAGCCATGATATTTTTTGATATCGACAATTTCAAAGCCGTGAACGACAATTTAGGCCATCACACGGGTGATACCGTACTTATCAACATCGCAAAAAGTCTAACTGGATTGGCGCCAAAGCACTCCCATATAGGACGCGTTGGTGGCGATGAATTTGTTATATTATGCTCCTACTCAGAACAAGTAGAGCTCACGACGCTTTGCGAGCAACTGTTTCTGTCCATTATTCCTGCTATAAATCAGAGCCTTGATAATGTCGACATTGGGATGAGTATCGGTATTTGTCTCTTTCAGAAGGGAGAACATCGTTTCGAAGATATTTATCAAAAAGCCGACCAAGCCATGTACGACATTAAGAAACACGGTAAAAATAATGTGAAGACCATTGATTCAATCCCCATTGCTAATCAAGTTAATGCCACTTAATAGTCGCACCTACCAGTGAATCACTAACGTCTACGAAAAAACCACACATCATTAAATCGATACCTTTCGGGCGACACATTTCAACCCCACTGACGTCGTGGAATCGATTTATCTTTCCTTTATACACCCTCAGTGTTATACATATATATAACACCAAATCAGATAGGAAGTCATTCATGACGCATTGGCATGATCGCCAACCGATTTTTCGTCAGTTGGCCGATCAAATCACTCAACAAATTCTGCAAGGAGTATGGCAAGAAGGCGACGCTTTGCCATCCGTTCGCAGTATTTCGTCAGATATGAAAATCAACCATCTGACCGTAATGAAAGGCTATCAGTTGCTCGTGGATGAGGGTTTGGTCGAAAAAAAACGGGGTCAGGGTATGTTTGTCACTCAAGGCGCCCTCCATCAGCTACTTGCCGATGAAAAAGCGCGTTTTCTTGAACAGCAACTTCCACAAATCGCTGCCACGTTGCAACGCTTGGGTATGTCACTTGAAGAATTTATCCAACAGTTAACACCACATATAGAAAAATCAGACACTAAAGGTGACCAATGAGCGCATTAGTCAGCGTACAACACGCTTCCAAGCAATATCGCCAGCAGGGAGACGCTCTGCATGACGTTAGTTTTGATTTACATGCGGGGCAAGTTCTTGGTTTGCTCGGTCACAATGGCGCAGGTAAATCGACCCTTATTAACGCCCTACTCGGCGCGCATGAATACCAAGGTATGATTCGCATTAATGGTTTTGAACCCATTAAGCAGCGCGATAAAATCATGCAAAGTTTGTCTTATATATCCGATGTCAACGTGCTGCCAGGTTGGATGACCGTTGCCCAGCTTCTTAATTATACAGAAGGTGTCCATCCTGGGTTTAGTCGTGACAAAGCGGATTCGCTACTAAGTCAAACTGACATAAAACCTCGCACACGTATCAAATCACTCTCAAAAGGGATGAAGGTACAATTGCATTTGGCCATCGTCATTGCCACAAATACTCAAATCTTGATCTTAGATGAACCTACTCTAGGGTTAGATTTAGTCTACCGAGATACGTTTTATCGCCACTTGTTGGAATGGTTCCATGATGGTGAACGCGCACTGATTATTGCCAGTCACGAAGTAGCGGAGATTGAACATCTGCTCACCGATGTCTTGATCCTCAAACATGGCCGCCCAGTGTTACAAGCCTCAATGGACAGTATCAGTGAAGATTACTTTATCCTTGATGCTCGCGACGAGCACCACGATCACATCAACTCCATGAATCCCCTGTCCTCACAAAAAGGACTCGGTACCACCAAATGGCTGCTTTCCTCTCAATATGCCGCCCAAGTTGAAGGACTGGGGAGCATATATGGTGTGAAACTAGCAGATCTATTCCTGGCCTTGCAAAAGGAGACCATATAATGCGTTCAATCATCGCCATGCTGCGCAAAGAATGGTTAGAAAACCCATTGGTCACACGTATTCCTTTGTTTATGTTTGCTTGTGGTTTATTACTTTTTATCAGTTTGATCGGCAGCGCAACGCTGCAAGACAACCTATTTTTCCAAATGGACGTAAGCGGCGACGTCAGCGACATCCATATGAGTATGGGTGATGACATTAATATGCTGATCGCGGGCGGAGTGGGATTACTGTCGATCTTACTAGGCACACAATATTTTCCCAGAACACTGCGTAAAGAACGTTCAGAGGGCAGTATTATGTTTTGGCGTAGTATGCCCGTCAGTGATGTTAAAACACATCTCGTGAAGCTAGTCTTTGGTTTACTCGTCATTCCTTTAGTGTGTTCAATACTGGTCTTTTTTGCAGACTTAATGCTTTGGGTTCTTAATGTCTCGACTGAGCATCAGTTAGCGCTGCTGTATCGTCAAGCGTCACTGGGCTACGTGTTCATCAATTGGATTGAGTTTTTATTGAGAATGGTCGTTGCAGGCGTCTTATTGTTACCCTTGGCACTCGCTGCAATGGCCATTTCTCAGAAGGTCAAGTCACCACTGTTGGTTATCTTAATTGCCATTTACGCTTTACGCTGGATGCCAATTGCAATATTTAACTATTATGGTGTCGATCAGTTCTTCTCGGCGATTTTCTCTTTACCACTGCATGCTATTCTTGCCCAGAACCCATTCAGTGCTATCCCTGAGGCGGGTTGGATTAACATTGCCATTTATGCCTCTATCGGCATTTTAGCATGGGCCGCAAGCCTCAAATTCAGCCGAACGGTCAATTAAATATATGAACACAAAGTGAGGGCATCGCCCTCGCTTTACCGCCCTCTCACTGAAACCCTCTGGAATCACTATAAATAATGATTGAAATCAACCCAATCATAACTACTAACAAAGTACATTCCCTCAAAGACTAAGAATCAGGCATAATAGCGCTCGTAAAGGTTGCGTGACGTAATATGGTCAGTTTATGCGTGTGTTTCCTTAAATGATAAACCATTGATTCGCCGGAAAATATTGTATTAAATCACTAAAGAGCTAACTAAGGAAAGCTCGAGCAACCTCTCATTGTAGGAATAACCGTTCTACGATACCCGGTATTATCAATATGATTGTCAATGTCAAAGCGTGGGTTTGAATGCGATAAATAGCATTGATTTACAATGTATCAAGGTGACTAACCTCCCCTAAAACATCGTTTCGCGCCACCCTCGAGCAATCGTGCGTATGATTGCGTCATTTTCTCGGAGCTAACTGCACTGCGATACCACGTTAATAAAGGTCAGATTTCAAATTTCCTTTTATTTATTAACAATCCAATCCATTTCTAATCAAACATGGAGTTGGTTTTTATATTCGCTTTTGCGATTAAAAAAACCTCTAAGTTATGAAGTTTAAGTCAAAAAAATACAGTATAGATTCTACAGACTATCAAGTTGGTCAAGACAATATCACCAAATGGGGAATGGATGTCCATAACACCGTATTCACCGCATCCGCTGGTTTGTCCATTCTGTTCATTGTTGCACTATTGATTCTTTCACCCGCCGATGCAAAAGCCGCTATTGATTCAGTAAAGGCCGCCGCCTTATCTAAGTTCGACTTCGTGTTTATGTGGACCGCAAATATTATGCTAATTTTCGCTCTTGGGATCGCTTTTTCCCCATTAGGCAAAATTCGCTTGGGCGGTGACAGTGCCACCACGGATTACTCCACCATGTCTTGGATCGCCATGTTATTCGCGGCAGGTATGGGAATTGGACTTATTTTTTGGGGCGTAGCAGAGCCAACCGCGTTCTATACAAATTGGTTTGGTACACCTTTAGGTGTTGAGCCATACACGCCTGAAGGACGTGAATTAGCACTTGGCGCTGCCGTTTTCCACTGGGGTTTCCATGCTTGGGCTATCTACGGCATGACAGCACTTTCGCTTGCCTACTTTGTTTATAACAAAGGATTACCACTTTCGATGCGTTCGGTTTTCTACCCGCTTCTGGGGGAGAGAGTATGGGGAAAAACAGGCGATGTCATTGATGTCATGGCCGTACTGGTGATTTTGTTTGGGCTTGCCACCTCACTTGGTTTAGGTGGATCACAAGCAGCTAGCGGGATCAGTCATGTATTTGGGTTTGAAAACAGCCTAGTCCTCCAGATATCGATTATTCTGGTCATTATGGGGCTGGCTATTCTCTCTGTCATTAGAGGCATGGATGGTGGCGTTAAGTTGTTGAGTAACATCAACATGATCATTGCCTTTGTTTTCCTTGCCTTCCTCGCTATTTTGAATTTCACCACTGTTTTCAACTCATTAGCAACCGCAGTCGTAGGTTACGTTAAAAACATCATGCCACTCAGTCAAAACGCGGGTCGTGAAGATACCACCTGGCTCCACGGTTGGACGGTATTCTACTGGGCGTGGTGGGTTGCTTATGCCCCATTCTTTGGTATGTTTGTGGCGCGAATTTCACGCGGGCGAACCGTACGAGAATTCTTAGCCTGTGTGCTAATTATCCCTACACTCGTGACAACAGCATGGATGTCATTTTTTGGTGGCATCGCTATTCAGCAGATCATTGATAAAGTCGGATTACTTGGCGCAGAACAAAGTATTAGCGATGTATCGTTAAGCTTATTTTATATGCTCGATGCCTATCCAATGGGCAACATCTTATCCATTATTGCTGTCATCTTAATCATTGTGTTCTTTGTGACGACCTTAGATTCTGGCTCTATCGTTGTGGATAGTATGACAGCCGGAGGTAAGCTTGAGTTACCCATTAAACAAAAGGTTGTCTGGGCTGTTATCTCAGCAGTCATCGCAATGGTGATGTTATGGATTGGCGGCACAGATTCAATTCAAGCATTACAATCCATCACTATTATTGCTGCGCTTCCTTTTGCTGTTATTTTGGTATTGGGTTGTATCAGCTTAGTGAAAGGGTTATTAACCGAAGTCAAACAACCTCAGTTAAGCGACAATAAATCCGTTTAACAATGAAAACCGAGGATGATCAAAGTAACCATTTGATCATCCTTTTTTCAATCGACTATCACTGTCTCGACTTCTTCTCATCCATCTCAACGACGGTTAATTGGTCTCTACTTTCACATAGGCATCTGCGAACCTCGGTTTCTCATGTAATAATTACATCACTCTATAGTGCTAACCGTTACGGATGTAAGGGGCTGAGCAAAGTCCGTGAGCTAAGACTACTCACTCTCGGATTGCTCAATCATCAACAAAAAAATCTTAGCAAACGATCGCCTTTGCTATCTCTGCATATCCACTATAATTAATGACAATACGAATGGATTTTCCAATGTCGATGAAACATAACTATTAAGGCTGAAGTGCCTATGGATTTGAATTTAATTAAAGTCTTCTACAAGGTCTATCAATACCAAAGCATCAGTAAAGCAGCTGAGGAGTTAGATGTCACGGCAGCCGCCATCAGTCAGTCTTTAGCGAAACTAAAAAGTCACTTCAATGACCCATTATTTGTTCGAAGTGGTAGAGGTATCGTGCCTACCGCTCTGGCCCACAGGAAGTTTAGTTCTTTGAGCGTCATTTATGACGAACTCATGCTGCACATAGAAGAAGAAGTGCTGTTCACCGAGGAAAAGTCAAAACGAAATTTTCGCATAATGAGTAGCAGTGCTATCGACTTATTTTTATTTCCTGCACTTGATAATTACATCTCATCAAAATGTAATGACATCAGCTTTGAAGTACTGCCTGCACCAGACCATGAGGAAGATAAATTCACGGCGATTAGAATGCGCAATATTGACTTTGCTTTGACGTTAACCCCACCTTATGAACAAGGGTTCCAATATATAGAGGTAATTTCCACACATTATTGTGTTGTATTGAACGAAAACCACCCCAGAGTAAAAGACAGCATTACTATCGATCAGTATTTTTCTGAAAATCATATTTCTATCTTCAATAAACAACATAAGACAAGACGCTATGATGTGTTTATGGACAATGAAATCAGCTATCGAAAAAAAATAAAATATGAAACAAAAGATATTATCAGTGGCATGATTCTGGCTGCCAAAACAGAACTATTAATGATTGCACCTGATATTTTATTAAGAGTATCAACATTTCCTGGCCTTAAAAAATTGCCTTTGCCAATGAAACATGAACCATCCAAAGTTTATTTAGTTTGGAGTAATGCGACGAATGAAGATACCGGTGCGATTTGGTTTCGAGAGTTGGTAAAAAATTTACTAGCAAACTTAAATACTCACCCATGACCTCATAGTATTGATTAATAAAATTGATCAATACTATGAGGAGTGCATTACATGCAGTCTCTTAGATACTTAATCGATCAAAGATAAACAGTGATTGAAAATATCGGTCCCTTCCGTGTACATTGCATCTACCGTTGAGAAGTGATGCGTTTGTTGACTAACAATCATATTAACTCCCACTCGGTTATCTTCTAGGTACTTTTTCAGCTCAATGGTTTGCTGCTGAAGCTCGTCACTTTCCATCGAACCCACGTACAACGTAAAAGTGGACCCTTTATGGCACTTCATATGGACTGGACTAACATTGACTAAGTCACTAGTTTTCAACCCCATACAATAATTCTGTGTTATGTGCATATAAGGTTCGAAGTTGTATGCCCCCGAAAACGGGAGCACGTGTTTAAATATTGTTTCTGGCATACTTGAATCAACATCTTTCCAATTCGTTATTCCCATCGCAACGCATAAGTGACCGCCAGATGAATGACCTGTGATAGAGATTTTTTCTAAATCAAAGTTGTATTTATTTGCATTATTAAACAAGTAACGAATTCCACTTTGACATGAATCAATCATTTCCTGTACGCTGAAATCTGGGGCTTGAGGATAATTGAAGTTAGCGACCGCAATACCGTGCTTCGTATACGAGTTCGCTATTTTATTATAAATTTCTTTATCAGTATATTGCCAGTAACCACCATGGATATGAATAAGCAGCGGCATTTTTTCATCATAATCTTTAGGTAGGATTAGATCCAAACTATTTCGGTAATCACTTCCCCCAAACGTGACCGTATGCTTCTCAGCATGATCTTCTAACTCCGTATCGAACCAGTTTTTGGCAATTTCAGCTGCGTTTGGTGCGGTAAAGAATGTGGTGTATTGGTCATAAAGTTCTTGACGATTATAACCATGATACACAGCATCATTTGATATCTCTTCTTGCACTGCAGTAACCGTCAAGCTAAATTCTTCCCCTTCAACAAGAGCCACTTTTCCAAACTTCCCAGCCATATTTAGCCGATATATTTTATCTAATTGGTCAATTTGTTTAATGACATCATCAACATTTCTCGTGGTTATTGTTAGATCGACTACATACGACCTATTTTCACCAAGAGCATTAAACTTAGATTTTAAATCTGAAGAAGCTCTAGAGAATGCTTCTTCTAACGTTTTATAATCAGTTGGTGTCGATTTTAAAATATAGATCTCGCCGTTAACATTGGTGACCGGAGTAGGAAGTTGATTGATCCAAGTGATTTTCATAATATTACCTTAATTTTATTGTTAAATATTTCATGCGTAGGGTTCGACGACTTGTGAACCGATGTGGTAATAATATGTTTTAATTAATTTCAGGTCATTTAGCTACGCTTAAACGAATAATTAAATCGTACTTAACTGTAAAGTTTGCCAACAGAAATGTCATTGAACAAGAGCATAATCAGCTTGAAAAGTGATCGGCTTCCTTTGACTCTTGTGTTCGTCCCCAATAGCGAAGTGCTATGGGGGATAAACACAATTAGAACGAAAATCGGACAAGATTGCACGTTAACTAAGCATGAGTATTTCGAGTATCAACAAAGCAAGCAAGACCGCAACCCAAACATCAGCGATTTATTAAACGTCGATTCAACAGATGTTAACTATCAATAACCACTATGGAAGGTAAGAGAGTTCCTTTTCAACTTAACTGAAGGTGAAATTACGTCTACTTCTTTCGCATCAAACTCATACATTTGGGCAAAATAATTGGCAATGCCCAAACGCCTCAGTAAACTCGTTTTGGTTTCTCCCCTTTCCCATTTACTTATCATTACTTGATTCACTCCCTCAAAGGCTCGATGGGAATGGGCAAGCAAGGTGGCTAACTCTTCTTGTGACAAGCCTTGCGCTTCACGAAGCCTTTTTAGTTCACTGGAAAAATCATCACGAGTCATTGAGTTTCTACCGTTTTCCATTTACCAATCAGTTTGCTACGTTTTATTGTAGTACTAGAGTTAGCGTGTCGAAATACCCGTTCACTTATTTCAATCAAGTAAATGTGAAACGTGAACACATTTATGGAAGTCTCACTCTCTGCAAGAATGCCAACACGCATTCGTTAATCGTAAAAAGTCAGACGTGTTTTAATCACAACCGTTTTTTTGGAATGCTGTCACCTCCAAAAACAGGTACAATCCGTGCTCACTTTTGTTTGACCGCGCAGATCGTTACTATGCACTCCCCTCAACACTGCTTTACCCGATTCAACGTTGCTATCGCAGGGGTTGATTTACCAAGCCAATTTACGTTTCCATTTTACTATACACCACACCCCTTATGTGTACTCGCTGCGAAGCAACTACAGCAACACTTGGAGAATCAAACCGACTTCAATCATGATTTTGGTTTGGAGGATAACAGTAGTGGCCGCGGTAAGATGTTCGGCGTATTACTGGTCAAAAACGAACACGATGAAGTTGGTTTCTTGAGTGCATTTTCCGGAAAAATTGCCGATCAAAACCTATTACCTGGCTTTGTTCCGCCTGTTTTCGATATGCTCACTGAAGAAGGCTTTTTTCGAAATGAGTTCGAAGCCATCAAAACGGCCAACGCCGATTATCAAACTTTTTCCGCAAACCCAGAAATTGCCGCACTCAAAACACAAATAGAAATAGACCGCGCTGCTTACCTTCTAGAAGAACAAGCTTATCGCCAAGTAATGATTGAAAATCGCGCCGCTCGCAAACGACAAAGACAAGCAGGTCAGCAACAGCTCACAAGCGATCGGTTCAAAGGTTTACTGGATGAATTGGGTAAACAAAGTGTCGCAGAAAAGAACGAGCTCAAGTACCTAAAACACACCTTAAGTGACAAGCTTGCGATTAAAGAAACGCGCTTGGCAGTACTTAATGACCAATTAATGGCACGTAAAGAAAGACATAAAGCAATGTCTAATGCACTCCAGCACAAATTGCATAAACAATATCGTTTTCTCGATCATCATGGAACAACTCGTGACTTAGTCGATATCTTTGCCTCAACAGCCACCCCGGTGCCACCAGCAGGCTCAGGCGAATGCGCGGCACCAAAACTCTTACATTTTGCCTACCAACATGGCTTAAAGCCCCTCGCTTTGGCTGAATTTTGGTGGGGTGCATCTCCAAAATCCGAGATTCGCCAACATAAGAACTTTTACCCGTCGTGTAATAATAAATGTCAGCCTATCTTAGGGCACATGTTACAAGGGCTGAATGTTGAAGCGAACCCGCTAGAAACAAATTGGGCAGCCGACAAGACGTTAGAAATTGTATACCAGGATGAAGCCATGGTGGTGATCAACAAACCTTTCGGCTTATTATCTGTCCCAGGTAAAACCATCAAAGACTCTGTCTACACACGCTTGCAAACCTTGTTTCCAGATGTCGAAGGTCCCTTTGTGATTCACCGCTTAGATATGGCGACATCGGGTTTACTGGTGTTTGCGTTAACTAAGCGTGCCAACAAAAGCCTTCAAAAACAGTTTATCGCTCGAGGCGTACAAAAACGTTATATCGCCTTGCTCAATGGCGAGCTCACCCAGCCTGACGGAGATATTAGTTTGCCAATGCGCGGAGATCCTGATGACCGACCACGCCAGCTAATATGTACCGAGCACGGTAAGACTGCGGAAACCCATTGGCAATTAATTGAAGTAAAAGACGGATGTAGTAAGGTATATATGTACCCAAAGACTGGACGAACCCACCAGCTGCGTGTCCATAGCGCCCATCACTTAGGCTTGAACATGCCAATGGTAGGCGACGGTTTATATGGCGAGAAAGCCGACCGCTTATATCTACATGCCGAGCGCCTGCAACTCGACCATCCATACAGTAAAGCGCGTATGACCTTTCAAGTCGATAGCGAATTCTAATCTGTGGATTTACGGCGCGACATCACTCTGAAAAATAAATGATATTGAAAGGGTTGGTAAGGATACCAGTCCTTTAGTTACACTATCACTGGCAAGTAATTAACGCGCTGCACTGCATACTGTAAATTTAAAGACTGATGTTTATCTAAAAATGCCAACACATGTGGGCTGCTCATATGTGCCTGATGGGCATCAGCACTCTCAAACAGAATCACTTCCATAACACTGTCATCATCGATATTTTTATAGCAGTTGTAGTCGATACAACCAGATTCTTGTCTCGTCTTGTTAACCAATGTCAATGTAATCGTGTACAGTTCGTCTTGCGAAATGTGTGTCGATTGCATCTGAACAATCACCATTATAGGGCGACTCGGTGACATGCTATTTTGTGTTTCCATAACGATAAATCCTTATCCTTTGAGCCTATATCAACAAACATCCAACGATTCATTCAACAGACTATTAACGTTAACTTTATACTAAGCGAAAGAAAACGCGATAATACTTGGCGACATAAGGGATAATGGGATTAGGTGACGCTTCGATTTATGTTAATTAAGCAGCTCACCTCTAGTAAGCTGCAATATAAATAGTCGTCACAACTACTAAGCCTTAACAAAGCACGGCGAGTTACATCTTTTGCATACGCTTTTTCAGTCTGGCTAGGTCAATCGCACTTGAACGTACGGTTAATTTAATATGCTCATAGTCATACTCTTCCTTAACCACACTCATGCTAGAACGGATTTCACCTACCACACCATTAGCGGTATACGGCACAATAATCTCCTCTTCTATCATCCCCTGCTCGGCAACACTTACAATGTATTTGTGTAGCTTTTTGATATCAAGAGGGTCTCGAGTCGACGTGAGCATGGCATCGGGAAACTCTTCCAACAATGCTTGCTGTTGTTCAGCGCTAAGGCGGTCTGACTTGTTCAGGACCAACAGTTTTTCGCTGTCTTCAACACCGACTTCCCCCAACACCTCATGAACTACATCAAGTTGCGCTCGAAATGATGGGTCAGAAGCGTCAACCACATACAACAATAAGGACGCATCATGGGCTTCCGCTAACGTTGAATGAAACGATGCCACTAGATCGTGTGGCAGTTTTTTGATGAAACCAACCGTATCGGAGACCAAGATTCTTGGTTGAGTAATAGGTTGCAGCGCACGGACTGTTGTATCGAGTGTTGCAAACAGTTTATCTTCACCAACGACTTCGGTCGCCGTCATCGCTCGCATCATCGATGATTTACCCGCATTGGTATAACCCACTAACGCGACACAAAACAATTCAGAACGCTGGGTACGACGGTTCTTTAATTCACTCTGAACGCTAACCAGTTCGCGTTTTAGATCCGCCAATTGGTCACGAACTTTACGGCGATCTAACTCAAGTGAGGTTTCACCCGCACCCTGTCCCATTTGGCGTTCTTTGTCACCACTCGCGGTCTCACGAAGTCGCGGCACTAAATAATTGAGCCGAGCAATCTCGACTTGCAGGCGTGCTGTTCGAGTACGTGCATGGCGACTGAATATCTCAATGATAATACCGGTACGGTCGAAGACTTCTACGCCCAAGTGGCTCTCAACATTACGCAATTGAGATGGACTTAAATCACAATCGAAGACCACTACGTCCGCACAAGCATAAGGCAAATCTTCTTCAGGAAGATCAGAAAAGTCCGTTTCATCAAAGAACTCGTCGTAGTCCTCTTCTTCAATTGAACCTTGATGACCCGTTAGGTGCGCAATCTCGGCCAACTTGCCGGCACCTAGTACGTTCAACCTTTGTGTCGAACTTTGTTTTTGCGACTGTGTGCCAACCACTTTAAACCCCAGGGTTGTCACTAAACGGCCAAGCTCGGCAAGAGACTCTTTAGCCTCATCACCTTTAAATTCTGGCGTAGTAATAGAAATAAGTAAGGCGTTGTTAAGTGATGCTTTTGCTGTTGGTTTCATGATTGAAATATTTAAGCACCTAAGTGCAGACCTAGTTTTCGTCTAAAGTAGCGTGATCCTACGCTGTTATCGCCGCGCTTTATAGGGCAATAGAAGACTAAATAAAGATAATCTTAATATTGATTGGAAAATCAGCAGGCGTTATAAAGAACAGCGTAACGTCAACGATAAAGTCAAGAATCTCACCAGTAGTCACCGTCTTAGGCTTGCTGTATAGTCTGTTTTTTTCGCTAGGAACTCCCTTCTCATGGAAATGCTCATTGTCTCGTCAGAACAGCAAAAACGTCTCATTATGATCTTTAGCCGCACCACCGCAAAAATGTCAGATAAGGCGCTGCTCAATGACTTAGATTCCCATCAGATTAACTCATCGGTTTACCCTGCTTTTAAAACGGCACGAGATCTTCGCGTCGAGCGTATTCAATTGATTACAGGGAATGACAAAGAAAATGCTTTGAATGGCGGTGACTTCCTCTACCGCTATCTATCGAAAGGCTACATCTGTTTAGGGAACTATACTGGACAACCAAAGCCAGACTTGACGCCTTGGGGAGTAAGGTCAGTGCGCATGCAACCAAAGATTGGGTTCGGTCTTTAACATCTAGCTGTCGTCTTGCCTGACAATGACACGCACCAGCAGGCTCTACGAAAAAATGACGACTTGAGCGAGTCGTCATTTGTCGATTAAGACTTAACTAAACAAGCGCTGCCAAATACTAGGGTTTCGTTTGTCATGGTACTCTAAACGCAAACTGTCTACTTCACGCAGCGTTTGCTTAGCCGCATCCAAATCACCCTTTTCTAAATCTTTATCCACTTGCTCCAGCGCCGACGACAGCTTATTAAAGCCTTCTTGGTATAACTCCGCTTTTTCTGGGGGATAATTTCCCTGCTTGGTGTCTGCCACTAACGTATCTAATGTGGCTACCGGTGTCTTCATTTCATCGATGGATTGTGCTTCTGCGGCCTGTTTAAATGCCAACTTCATCGCTTGCATATTTTTCTTGAGGTCAAAACCTTCTGCTGCAAAAGCCGCAGAACTTACGGTAAACATGAGCGCCACAGCCCCTGCTTTTATTATTGTATTCATGAGTATTCCTTTAAAAGAAAAATGATCGTAGTCTAATGGCGTCTTTCGTAATGACACTCTTTTAAGATCATTAGCAAACAGCATTGTACTGAAGTTCATTAACACGCTGTCACATAAATTGTTTCAAAACATAATAAAGCTTGTAACGCTTTAATTGCTTTTTTTAACGTTTCTGCAGTGCCGAAAATTCATCAATTGGCTCTCGTCCCCTAAGTGATAAGAAGTCCAAAAACTGCTGGGCACTGTAAGTAATGATTTTATCCGTTGGCATGTCAACCTCGGTCAATAATTTGCTCGCTAAATCAAGCTGACCAATCGTGTCACAAAAATGTGAATCACTGCCCGTAGTGATAAAGCCACCCGCTTTTTTCACCGCTCTCGCGATATCGTAACAACGATCAACACTGCCGACTCGACTATGTCCCTTTAACGTCGAGTTATTAATCTCAATAGCTACATTGTGCTGAGCGGCACACTGGGTCACTGAGTCAAAATCAAAATCAAAATTCGGATTCCCCAAGTGCCCCAACGCGTCTATTTGGCCTTTTTCAATCACACTAATGAGAGCCTTAGTGTGGGCTTCTTTCGTTGAAGGTCTGAATACAGGTTCATGAAAACTACCAATAATCCAATCCAAAGCTTTATACGAGGTTGGGTGTACGTCTATGTCACCGGCCTCGTTAAGAATATTCGCCTCGACACCGCGAATAATTGCGACATCAAATAGAAAGCGCGGAATCACGCGTTGATTAGAAAAGAACCAATAATGAGGTGCGCCAGGCATTGAGTCAGCGTGGTCCGTGGTACAAAGTATTGCTAGTCCACTTTCACTGGCTGCTTTCGCATTCTCCATGATTGTGCTGTACGCGTGGCCACTAGCGTAAGTGTGGGTGTGGGTATCAACAACAAATTTCATGTTTGCTCTCCTGGCTTGGCTTATTAGCGCTCATTTTCATTGCTTGAAAAAATGAGGATGTAGATGGAAGTTGGTAAAAACAGTTCGTCATCATGCCGCGGTTGGTATGCATAAGATAACGTGGTCGCCACTCATGATTTTTGATCATACGACGACCCTAATCGCGTACCTGACCGTAATGCCCGACAAGCCTGTCAGATTCAACGCCTCTGACAGGTTATCCAAACTGCATCACAGAAATATTAAAAGAAGTCGATGCCGCCTCGACCGCTATTAGGATCTTTACTTTTTGTCTTCTCGGTATTAGGTGTACTCTTGGTATTAGTTGTATTCTTGGTATTAGCGCTATCTGCCGGCTTTGACTTAGCGCCCTTTTTGCTCTTAGACTCTGTTTTATTTGCAGACGCGCTTAATTTTGAACCGGTTTGTTTAGCAGGATCATTTTTTGATGACGCATTTTTCTTTGAGCTACGCTTAGTTGCTTTGTTTTGAGTTGCTTTGTTTTGTTTTGATTCTTTTGTTGCGGCTTTCTTAGATTCTTTTTTATCTGTGTCTTTTGTCGGCTCTAGCGGTGGTTGGTCACACACTACAACATAGTACTCTTGATTAAACTCAAAAAAATCACCATCGTACATCTTGCGACGTTTTCTTGTCTCAAGCTCTCCATTTACCGCGACATAGCCTTCCGAAATAAAGTGTTTTGCTTCTCCGCCGCCGCCAACTAAATTTGCGACTTTGAACAATTTATAAAGTTCGATTGGATGGCTTGAGACTTCAATGCCAAGGGCCTCAATCTCTATCGCTTCTTCTTCGTAGTTCTCGTCAAATTGTTCTTCATTCATAGTGCGGTTACTCAAGATAAGGGCTCAATATCATTTGCAGGCATTGTACTGGTTTGTGGTCATTCTATCTAATAAAAAGCCCCGTAATACGGGGCTTTTCTGTGGTGGTGCCAGTTTAATGCCTTTATTGCCGACTTAAGTATCGACAACTACCAAGACAAATTTGAACTATTGACGGCGACTAGCTTTTGCAAAGGCGGGTTCCCATCATGAGTCCATATCTCTACTAACACGGTTTTGATGTGTTCCGGCGAGGAAAACTCAAGCTCACCCAATCCGTTTTTCAATGACTGCGAGGCAATACGGCTATCGTAAACCGGCACAACCTCTCCCGATAATTGGCTTTCAAATTCGGTATACACAGAGACCAATGCTCTGCCTGACACTGACCCACTTGCATCTACGGTTAACGTTAACGCTTCCACCGGCTTGTAATCCAGATCATCTGGAATAGTCAAATCTGACATGGTTCTTGTTGCCGCGGCAGGGGGAGCCGGCGTTGCGGTAACAGGTGGCGTTTGAGCAGGTGTCGAGCTACCGCCACCAGAGGAATCACCGCCACCCCCGCCACCGCCACAGGCCGTAACCAATCCAAGACTCATAATTGATGTGATTAATGTTGTTTTCATGTCAGCCTCCTAAGGGATGTAGCATTTGCCAGGTGTCGCATATTGAGTTTCAAACCAAGTTTGAGCTTGGTCGCCCGATGATTCAGCGTACGTTGCAAACTGAGGGTAAGCCTCGACTAAATCCGTCCGTTCTGTTGGCCATTCCCATTCATCATTGATCATTAGCGCCCATGGCAAGTTGATTGATGTTTTGAAATAAACACCATTACTGCTGTCACTAACATCGACGCCTATACCAGCAAACAAATCGGCATCAAATTGTTCCGTTGGTTCATAATTAGGGAGATGCACTTCCCACGCACGCCCTGGTTGAAAGTAACCTGCCCCGTGGTAATACCCTTCCGTTGCGTAAATAAATGGGTCATAAGGCATCGCCATTAGCGAGCTGGTTTCAGCACCTTCTAGGAAATTAACATGCAACGTAAAGTTAAGTTGTACATCTTCTTTTTCTGCACACGATGATAGCGTTCGATGGTATTCACACCCATCCACTTTATAGACGGAGGTATCGTCACTCACGATAAAAATCGCTTCGTTAGAGATGCCCTCTAAACCACTGTCCGCAAGTTGAACCCCGTTATGGATTTGTCGCGTCGTCGTCGTATCAACATCCGAACGATTCACGCCTTTAAAGCGAAGAGCAAACCCATTGTGATAAGAAGCACCTACCGCCCCCAAATAACCGTCAACCTTGGACTTTATAACGGCTCCATCTCTTAAGATCTCGGTAATTCGATAACGAACAACGACATCGTTCATGTCATAGTCGGCGGTATACGGCCAGTTATCTTCATAAGCAACGGTCGTATAGCTCGTCGCATCAGGATAATAACGCACCGACAAACCTTCTCCAGTGACAGTGAGCGCGTGGTCTTCTACTTCTCCTGACGTTGAACCGCCATCAAAACTCAGGGTTTGTTGTTGGCTAAATCTGAAGCGACTCCATGTTGACCCAATCTCGGCGTCTATCGCAGCCGTTAATAAAAGATCATTGTTCCCAGCACTCAGCAATTCATCATTGAAAACCTTTTCGCCATCGTCAGCGAAATCACCATCTTGGTTCCAATCTATCCATGCCGAGAGGTAACCCGTTGTCGACGCATTGACGCGAACAATACTATCAAGACCAGGCTCGACAGCAGTAACAAAACCCACGCCGTTTTCGTCATCTTGACCTGTTTCGTCGTCGGCAAGATTGGCATATAAACCATCCTGGTCACCATCTGGTGCAGACGAGCCTAACCACGTAATCCCGTCAAGTTCATGCCTTGGCCCATTGTCTGCAAGCTTGGTCCCATAAGTGATTGGAGCGTCACCAAAGTCAATATTCGAGTCTTCATCGACAATTGGTGCGTTTGCACATCGAGCACCGTCATTTTGGCTAGAGCTTGGGCCATCTGCAAATTTGATAGCAGGTACGTCACCATTCGCTATATTGGTCGCGTTGCCCGCTGACAAATCCACCCGGTAAATCTGTCCATCCTGATTTCGTGCAACGTAGTAATAACCCTCTACATCGAAATACCCAGCACCAAATGTCCCCGTCTCTCCGGTGTCACCGATGTACGTTTCTTGGCCATTAGTCGGGTCAAAGGAATACAAGCCTCCCGAACTGTTGTCTATCCCGTATAATTTTCCATCACTTGGATGGAACGCAAAGTCCGTCAAATTCACCACAGCTCTGCTACTCACTTTGTTGACTGGCAGCGTAGCATTAGGGTCATTTTCAAGCGGCGATAGGTCAATCGTAAACAGGCCTTTTCCCTTTCGGTAAAGGTAATAAACACTCTCGTAAACATCACCAACATAAAATGTGTGACCAGTCGGTAATCCACTTGTCGCGACACTCTCGGCGATGAAATCTTTGCCTAAGCGGACAATCTGCTTATTTGACGTGTCATATCCGTATATATATCGGCTGTCAAAATCAAACCCTACGCCGTTAACGTTCGCATTCAGTCCGGTGTTGCCTTGCAGCAAGGCGTTAGTCCCTGTGACAAGGTTAATCCCGTATACTTGCACTGGATTGGCTTGAAACAGATAAGCTTGGCTCGGGCACGTGTCAAAAGGCGCTGAGTAAGCATTGGCCGAGGCAACAATTGCGAGTGAAACCGCGCTTTTTTTCAGCAAGCTAATTCTGGATGGTAGTTGTATTCTTTGCATCATCGATTCCCTTGATTCGCTCAGGTAACCATTAACTATACAAAGTACATGCCAATATTTTTATTGTTATAAATCAACATCATAAATACACTTCAATTTCATTAAATCATTTTGAGAATCAATTTGACGATTTAACTGGGGTTAGTGTGATTTTTCTTTTTCCCATCCAACGCGGTAACATCGCTGAAAGCAAGTTAGCGATGACAATAAGTAATAGACCTATTAATTGTGACGCGCTGAAAACGACATCAAACAAAGTAAATTGCCAGAGCGCGGTAAACACAAGATTGGTATAAATGAGGGGAGCCACCTGAGAGTTGGTTGTCGCCAGTTGATACGCTTTGTAGCGGCTCGTTTGAGTATTAATAACCATCACTGCCATTAACAACAACATGATTATCACGCCCCAACTCGCAGTACTTGAATACCACAGATGGCTTAAGGCCGTAGGCTCAATAAAAAGCAATACCGGTACCAGCCCTATTCCAGCAAACAAGAACGTCCAGGCATTGTTCTCAATACCTGACATACTGCCTTTGGAGGCTTTGTGAAGGCTGAGCTGTGAGCCCGCATTGAATACACCCGACAGCAACCCAATCAAAATCTCTGGTTTGAAATTCAGACCACCGACCTCACCTGCCAGCAATAATACGCCAACGCTAGTTAGTAACAAAGACACGATAGTCATGCCGCTCAAATGAACTCGAAAAAACAACTTTTCGAATAATGCGATAAACAACGGTCCGGTACCGAACAACACCACACTTTCTACTAACGATAAGGCCGTCAATGCATAAATAAAACATAGCTGGCAAGCCGCGATACTCAATGTTCGAATGACGAGGAGCCTCCACATACTTTTAGGAGGCAAACGAAGTGATGTAAAAGACAAGAAAACAAACAGTAAAATGGCAGGCACTAAAAATCGTAACAAGGTTAAATTACCAGAAGATAGCTCCGTCGACAGGTATTTGGCTAAGACACCAGTAATGGACAAACTCAACGTAGACGACAACATGAACCCAATCGCTCGACGATTTTGACTATCTGACATAAGACCCCTCTTTTTTAACCTCACTCAATAATTTTCATTATATTGATCAACGCCACAGTAAAATATTGAATAATTGTGAACTATATTGTTAGAAAAACTTACTGATTAAAACGATGAAAAAGTACGCACCTCTAAAATCAATATACGCTTTTGTGAAAGTGGCAGAAACGGGAAGTATGTCTCGTGCGGCTGAACAATTGAATGTCACTCATTCTGCGGTCAGCCAGTCTATAAAGGCGCTTGAGAGTCAACTGGCTACCCAGCTCTTTCGGCGTGTAGGTCGACATATAGAGCTAAATTCGAATGGACAGCAGTACTATAGAGATGTCGCACCTGCGATTGAAAAAATCCTTGAAGCAAATGAAGCAATGCTTAATAGTGAGGGCAGCAATCGGTTAACCATAAATATGGTGAACTCTCTCGCCCTCCATTGGTGGATACCTAGGGTTCCTAGCTTACAAATCGCCGCCCCTCAGCTTGATATCCGTATCTCGAACCGAGTGGGAGCATTCAGCCTTGAAATGGAAGGCGTCGACGTCGCGCTCATCCATGATTCTATCGATGAGTGGCAAGATTATGTCTGTGAAAAACTCGCTGACGATGAACTGATACTCGTGTGTAGTCCTACTGTTTTGAACAATAATCCCTCCATTTCCGTCGAGCAAATTATTGCTTCACATCCCGCTATTTCTGTCGCCAATAATCGACGTAAACACGATTGGCAGATCTGGTGTGAAGCGTACCAATTGTTACTTCCTACCTCTCCAAATAATTTAACATTTAATGCGTCAGTTCAAGCCATTCACGCCACCATTCGAAACTTAGGTGTGTTAGTGACTCACCGACAGTTCGTCAAAGACGACATCGACCATGGGTTGCTTGTAGAGATAGGTGTTGCTGTAGCAAACCCAGTACAAGCCTTTTATTTTGCGTGCGCACCTGACAAACTCAAATCCGACAGCGTTATTGCGCTTCGGAATTGGTTACGACAAGAATTCCAACCAAGGCATGAACCCGACTATATCGTTTCCCCAAAGCTGCACAAACCTAACGTTTAAGATAATGCTTGTAAGAATACGTATTCGGTTTAAAACTCAATTTGGTAAATTCAAAAACACGACCATCTTTAAGTTTCCCCACCGATAACAAACGAATAATCGGCTCATCAGGTGACAAATCGAACACGTCACACAAGTGTTTATCTGGCATCACGGCTTCAAAATCTTGCTGTGCACCATCAATCTCCATACCCAAATCACGTTCAAGATACTGATACTTTGACCCTTCGAGTGATTGCACGTTCATTTGTGGGAACATCGCCATTGGCATATACGAATCTTCATAAATCGAAGGACAGCCATTAATCAATTTGAATCTGCGAATAAAATAGACTTTATCTTGAATGTCTATTTCTAGTGTTTTGGCGATCTCTTCATCAGGATCAATTAGCTTAAATTCAACAACACGATATTCAAGATTAAAGCCGGTTTCGACCATATATTCACTGGTACTACGTAAGTTTGACATTGAACCCGTCATTGTCTTACCTATCACGGTTGAGCCGGCACCTTGTTTCTTTTCGACCAGTCCCAATTTTACAAGCTCTTCAATGGCTTTTCGTATTGTGATTCGACTCACTGAATAGTGCGCAATGAGCTCCTTTTCCGTTGGTAAGGTATCCCCAATTGAAAATTCGTCGGAATCGATACGAGCCTTAATTCTCTGCATCACTTTTTTGTATAGCATCTCATTTCCTCTTACGTACTGCGTTTACAGTACACACCAAGAAAAGACAAATCAATAACCTATTTCACCAAATGATAGACCAATTACGCCCCGCAAGGGCTTTGAACGATCAATTCATTACTAAAAGATACTAAAAACCCAATATAGATATTTTATTTGTACTAGATCACAAATGAAAGGTTATGTATTTGTCATGCCAGATGGTGAAGAGTAACGTACATGCTATCGAAAGATAGAACATCGATAACAAACCAATAGAAGTTCAAATAACAAAAAGGACCTTTCCATGTTAAGTGCAATTCAACGCTTAGGTGGAGCAATGTTTACCCCGGTTTTGCTGTTTCCATTTGTTGGCATACTAGTTGGATTAACCATTGTTCTAAAAAACCCTACCTTTGTCGGCGACCTGGCTGATAAAGACGGTTTGTATTACCAAGTATTACAAGTCATAGAAGAAGGTGGCTGGACCATTTTCCGTAATATGGCCCTACTATTTGCCGTTGGCTTACCCATCGGGCTTGCAAAGACGGCTCATGCTCGAGCAGTGATGGTTGTCATGGTTTCATACCTAACCTTCAACTACTTCGTCGGGGCGATGGGCGGATTCTGGGGCGAGTATTTTGGCGTAGACTTTTCACTTGCGATTGGTGGGACGTCAGGACTAACCGAGATTGCTGGTATCAAAACTTTAGATACAGGGATCTTTGGCGCCATCATTATTTCCGGGCTTGTCACGTGGATTCACAACGAAACATTTGAAAAACAGCTGCCCCCTTATCTCGGCATTTTCCAAGGAGCATCCTATGTAGCAATGGTGTCATTCATCGCTATGCTACCCGCAGCTTGGCTAACACTCTATATCTGGCCATCTATTCAACACGGCATCATGAACCTGCAAGGTTTCATGGTCGAATCAGGGGCATTTGGTGTATGGCTATATACTTTCTTGGAACGCATTCTCATTCCTACCGGTTTACATCATTTTGTTTATACCCCGTTCGTTTATGGCAACGTCGTCACACCAAACGGTATTGTCGTTGACTGGTTTACTAATTTGGAAATGTTCACGCAATCTGGTCAGGCGATGAAAGACCTATTTCCCGCTGGTGGTTTTGCACTGCACGGAAATTCAAAAATATTCGGTTGTACCGGTATCGCATTGGCGATGTACCAAACGGCAAAACCTGAAAACCGTAAAAAAGTCGCTGCCTTGTTAATACCTGCCACGCTCACTGCTGTGATGGTCGGCATTACAGAGCCATTAGAGTTTACGTTCTTGTTTATTGCACCTTGGTTATTCGCTTTTCATGCCGTCCTAGCTGGAACAATGGCGATGGTGATGTACAGCTTTGGTGTCGTCGGAAATATGGGTGGCGGTTTAATTGAGTTCGTGACCGGGAACTGGATTCCACTTCTCGGTAATCACACCAGTATGGTAATTACACAAATTGCCATTGGTCTTTGTTTCACTGCAATCTATTACGTCTCGTTTAAATACTTAATTATAAAGTTCGACGTGCAAATTGCAGGACGCGGCGAAGCGGAAATGAAACTCCACAACAAACAAGACTTTAATCAAAAACATGGCATCAAAGGCAAGGGAAATGCTGGTCATGCAACACCATTGCAAATTCAAGCAATAGAAACGCTTGAAGGACTGGGCGGGCTCGACAACATCGCTGACCTAAGCAACTGCGCAACTCGACTACGTGTCACCGTTAAAGAGGCAAACAAAGTGATGTCGGCGGAATACTTCATGAGCACAGGCGCTGTCAACCTAGTTAAAAATGGCAACGCGGTTCAGGTCATCATCGGCTTAAACGTCCCCCAACTTCGCGAGGAGTGTGAAAAATTGGTGAGCGCAGCAAAAACAGTTGATGTCTCATTGACACCCGCTACTCAGCTTTAAATGAGTCGGAAAAAGCAGGTGAACACACTTTATAACGCAATGATTAACCAATAATAAAACAAACCATTTTTCTTTAAATTAACAATAATCAAGGGCGGTAATACGCCGCCCAAATTTTGAGTGAGGCTTATCATGAAAAAACAATTTTCAGTCGTAATTGCAGGTGGCGGTTCTACATTTACTCCAGGTATCGTGATGATGCTATTAGAAAACCAAGACCGATTCCCGATCCGCAAATTAAAATTCTACGACAATCTTGCACAACGCCAAGAAACCATAGCAGAAGCGTGCAAAATCTTGTTGAAAGAACGCGCACCGCACATCGAATTCTCTTACACAACCGACCCTGAAGAAGCCTTTACAGATGTTGACTTCTGCATGGCGCATATCCGAGCTGGTCTGTATGCAATGCGTGAGCAAGATGAAAAAATCCCACTTCGTCATGGCTGCGTCGGTCAAGAAACATGTGGTGCAGGTGGGGTTGCTTATGGTCTACGTTCTATCCCTGCAGTCATTGAAATGATCGATTATATGGAGAAATATTCTCCAAACGCCTGGATGCTAAACTATTCGAATCCAGCCGCAATCGTCGCCGAGGCGTGTCGCGTGCTTCGTCCAAATTCAAAAGTACTTAATATTTGTGATATGCCGATTGGTATCGAAACACGTATCGCTGAGATATTAGGTTATGAGAACCGTAAGCAATTCGACATTATGTATTACGGCCTGAACCATTTTGGTTGGTGGAAAGAATTCAAGGATGCCAAAACTGGTGAAAACCTAATGCCTAAGATTCAAGATTACATTAAGGATAATGGCTATCTACCACCTAGTGTCTTGAGTGGTGCACAGCATACTGATGAGTCTTGGAAAGAGACATTTATCAAGGTTCGTGATGTTTACGCACTTGATCCAGACACCATCCCAAATACTTATCTTAAGTATTATATGTACCCAGACTACGTGGTTGAACATTCTAACAAAGAATTCACCCGTGCCAATGAGGTCATGGACGGTCGCGAAAAAGAAGTCTTCACAGAATGCCACCGCATCATTGCAAACGGCACAGCAAAAGACACGTCAATCGAAGTGGAAGAGCACGCTTCTTATATTGTTGACCTCGCCACTGCCATTGCTTTCAATACCAAAGAACGCATGTTACTTATTGTCCCAAACAATGGTGCTATCAGTAACTTCGACCCAACTGCAATGGTCGAAATCCCATGTATTGTTGACAATACTGGCGCGAAACCACTGCAAATCGGCGCGATCCCTGAGTTCCAAAAAGGCATGATGAATCAACAAGTGTCTGTAGAAAAACTCGTGGTTCAAGCGCATGTGGAAGGTTCTTACCAAAAGCTGTGGCAAGCTCTCACCCTTTCCGCCACGATCCCAAGTGCCTCTGTTGCTAAAGCAATCTTGGATGATCTGATTGAAGCAAACAAAGATTTTTGGGTTGAAATGAAGTAACCATTAGGTCTTAGCCCTGCTGATAGTAGGGCTAAGACTATTGAGGATATTATGAAATACAAACAAATAAAAGACATGCAGGCTTCAGCGATTGGATTTGGCTGCTGGGCGATTGGCGGCACATGGAACAACGTCACTGACGAGAATTCAATTAGCACTATTCATGCCGCAATCGATGAAGGCATTAATTTTTTCGACGTTGCACCTGTGTATGGCAAAGGTCATGCTGAATCAGTACTGGGGCAAGCACTCTCGGGTACCCCACGTGATAAGGTCATCATAGCCAGTAAATGTGGCTTGCCTTGGGATCCGACTGATCCAAATAAAAAAACAAGAAAAGACCTGTCACACAACAGCATCGTTGTTGAGGTTGAGCAAAGCCTAAAACGCCTTGGAACAGATTACCTGGATTTGTATCAAGTTCATTGGCCCGATCCTAATACGCCAATCGACGAAACAGCGCACGCTCTAAAAATACTAAAAGAACAGGGAAAGATTCGCCATATTGGCGTCTCAAATTACAGTTTAGACATGATAGAGCAGATGCAGTCTGTTGTGGAAGTCGCTACCGTTCAAGGTTTATATAACCTCATAGAGCAGAACCCAGATCACTACCATAACATCCCACTTCAATATCGAACTCGTGATGAAATGCTTCCTTATTGTCAGCAACATGATATGAAGTACTTGCCATACAGCCCTCTCATGCAAGGATTACTAACGGGTACATTCAAAGCTCAACACAACTTTGATGATAAAGATGATCGTCGTAACAACCCTAAACTCAACGGTGAGCTGTTTAAAGACATTTATTTCCCTTGCGCAATGGCGCTAAAAACACTGGCCGATTCTGCAGGTCTTCCACTTTCCCACTTAGCAATCCATTGGATGGTAAACCAAGAAAGTATAGGTTCGGTTATAGCGGGGGCGCATACCGTTAGTCAAGCCAAAGAAAATGCTCGTTTCTTACGGTCAGACGTGAGCCAAGCACTATTACACGAAGCAGAATCTATTGTGGCGAAGTGGATAGTGTAGAGAGCAATACATGATGGATATTACGTTATTAGGCTATCTTGCGGCAATATGCACTACGTGCTCCTTTGTTCCGCAAGTACTGCACATATTGAAAACTCGAAATACCGATTCTATCTCCCTTATGATGTATAGCATTTTCGTCAGTGGTGTTGCCCTGTGGCTGATATATGGCTTACTTATCGATGATCTACCCATTGTCGTTGCTAACAGCATCACATTTATACTTGCATCAACGATATTAAGCCTAAAAGTCCGTGATGTGGCTAGCCTGAAGTCAACAAATCAGAACAAACTCGGTCAACACCACACGGTAAAATAGTTTATAAAGCTCATAGCTGCACACCAGGAGCTGGTGTGCTCCCTAGTAGACACTCGGCATTCACAAGTATTAGAGTTGCGTTAGTCAGAGCAGCCAAAAAACAAAAGCGAGAGAACCGAACTGGCTCCCTCGCTTTAAATTATTAAAAAGAAAAACATCCGATGCTTTACTATCTCCGTCAACCTCCTACAATGTGCACAAATTTAAAAATTGAGGTTTTCATTCATGTCCATTCAATGGTTTCCGGGCCACATGCACAAGGCACTTAAAGAGATTGAGGAAGTCATTCCGCAAGTCGATGTCATTATCGAAGTCCTTGATGCTCGAATTCCTTTTAGTAGTGAGAACCCAACGATAGCGACGTTACGAGGCGATAAGCCCGTCGTTAAAGTGCTAAACAAGCGTGATTTGGCTGATCCTGAAAAAACGGAATTGTGGATCAACCACCTTGAAAAAGAACAAGGCGTAAAAGCGATCGCTATTACCACTAGCAACCCACACGAAGTGCAGCAAATCTTGGATCTGTGCCGAAAACTGGCGCCTAATCGCGAAAGCATTGGCAAGAACATCCGCACCATGATTATGGGTATCCCTAACGTAGGTAAATCAACCATCATCAACAGCCTGGCGGGTCGAACTATCGCAGTGACGGGTAACCAACCAGCAGTAACGCGCCGCCAGCAACGAATTAATCTCCAGAATGGTGTCGTCTTGTCTGATACTCCTGGTGTACTTTGGCCAAAAGTAGAGAACCCGCACAGTGGTTTTCGCCTTGCCGCTACGGGCGCGGTAAAAGATACGGCCATGGAATACGACGAAGTGGCGTTTTATACGGTTGAATATCTTGCTCAGTACTACGCAGAGCGCTTAAAAGACCGCTATCAAATCGAAGAAGATCTTCCAGAGTCTGATCTAGAACTGATGGAGCTGATCGGCAAAAAACGCGGCGCATTGCAGTCGGGTGGCCGCGTTAACCTTCACAAAGCCTCAGAGATATTGCTCCACGAACTACGCAGCGGCACATTAGGGCAGATTACTTTGGAACTTCCAGAGATGATTACTAAAGAGCTCGTGGAAGTTGAGATTGAAGAAGCGAGAAAAACCGAAGCCAAAATTAAGAAAAAAGAAGAACGTCGTAAGCGTTATCTAAAGAACAAACGCTAGCGGTCTCTCTGGCACCTTGAATTCACACAAAACGCTCCTGCAATAGGAGCGTTTTTTTATTACTAGACCACGGCAATATCTCTATTGCTCGAGTTTCTAAAAACCTAAATGGCACAGATTGATGAGTAGGCACATGGCCTGTTTACCTGCGTTGCCTTCTGGTTACCTACAATATCGATAGTTGTCCAGTACAGGTATTTAATTACAATACAGGTGACATTGTCACCGTACCACTCATAAATAACCCCCACCCCAGCAAGATGTAAAATGTACTGATGCACAGTGGTCTTATCTGTCGCCATAATAATACGCCCTTTGGCTCAACCGCGTTCACTGGGCTTTTACTGGAAAGTCGTCTATCCAAGCTATATCCAGCCAATGACACGAGCAAGAGAGACAAAAAGCTACCGATAAAACTCGCCACTAATAATAGGGTCGCCACCGTTCGATCAAACCACAATGCACTGTACAGAAAAATCAAGCTCGTACTCAAACACGGCCTAAGTGCAATAACGCCCATAACAGCATAGGAGGACAAAGCATGCGATTTCAACGTCGAAGGTAGCAACCTAGACCATCGTGTCTTCGTCGATAAGTTCAGCACAGGCACCCCGCACGGTTTTAAATTCGCTCTACTTGAATCATGCGTATTGCGTGCAATGTAGGTTCTTAGTACGTCGCCTTTTTTTAGCAACCATGACATCAACCCTAACGCTCCCAGTATTGCCATGGCCGCACCGACTATTTGATTTAATCCACCAACTAAAGTGATGGTATCTTTGAATCCCAATGCTAAGACCCATTGAATAACAGTCACGACCAGGTAGGTGCTAACACCCTGAATTAGGTTTATCAACAAGGCTAATAACACTACCTTAGCGAGCGTTGGCCGAGTATCACGCATCGCGATAAACAAGACTGACTTACCATGCCCAGGCCCTAATGAATGCACAAATCCGTAGGCAAAGACTCCAAAGCCTATCAGCCAAAAATTAATACTTAATTGGTTATCAGGGTCATCAACATGGTCTAGTCCTTCCAGCATAGTCTCTAGAAGGTCACGCTGGAATGACTGCAACATCCAACGCACCATCCACCAGTTTTCATGTAGCCACCATAGCGAACACAAAAGCCCAGCACTGAACAAAACAACAAACGCTACCCTAGCAACCAGCACCTTACACACTCTACTATCCACACCCTATACTCACCTTCTGGCTAAAATGCTGACCAAGCTCTGAGTCTTCAACGCTATCTCTCTCCAGCGACATCGCGTATTGCTGGATAGCCTGTGACGGTTCGGGTTGCTGCAATGCAACTCGGCAAGATACCGATAATGCAGGGTCGATAACAATCGCCTGTTTAGATTTCCATGTAATATCGATAAAGTAAGTATTATCGTACGTTTGAATATCTAGGCGCTGATTTGATACATCAACTGGCTTTGATAGTGGCAAAATAAAGGTGAGCACCATACGTCTTCCCTGCTTAGTCAGCGAATAAACCGAAGGGATGCGAAATTTTAAAGGCTGACCATCAACATAAAGGTAAGTAAAGTAATGGGTATTGAGAAGATTAGACATCAAGCGTTGAGCTTCCAATTGTGACTTTACCTCATCACTAAAAATCGAAAAATCCCCATCGAGGGCATAAGCACTAGTAAAGGGATCAAATACCCACTCCATTTCTAAGCTATCTATTTGCGTTGCCTCCCCTTGTAACGTCAAGGTGTTACCAATCCAAGAATGTGGATGCGCCTGAGACGGCATAGGAAGTAGTAATATAGATAGCAGTAAGGCCGCTGTTAGTAGCATTATCAAAGGTTGCATCGTTGACACTCTAACCCCAGATAGATAGCACAAAAGCCACTCACGACACATGTGTTATCCCTGAGGCATCATGAGTATTTTTCCAGTATTGAAGGGATTTTTCATCAAACATCGCAACGAGTGCGGAAAAAGCCGGTTTTTCATCTTTAGAAATTGCCTGAGCGAGCGGCAAGTTTGCCTTCATAGCGTCAACCGGACGGTTTCTTACTAACACCTCAAAATGAAGATGCGGCCCTGTCAAACGGCCCGTTGCACCCGATAACGCAACTTTTTGACCACGTTTCACTTTTTCTCCAACGCGGACTAGGAACTTGCTCAAGTGTAAATAGCGCGTTGTGTAGACACTGTTGTGTTCAATGACCAAATACTTACCTGCATAGGGGTGGTTTTTTATTGCGACTACCTGACCGTCACCTGTGGAATAAATTGGAGTACCAACTGGTGTGGCAAAATCTGTCCCATTGTGCGGCGTTACCCTACCCGTGACAGGGTGTTTACGATGAGGGTTAAACGGCGATGTAATTCGACGATACTCTTTGGTAATGGGATAACGGTTGAATGCTTGTTCTAAACTATTTCCGTCACGATCATAGAAGCGTCCATCTTCCGCTAGAAACGCCGATATCGGTCCGTTGCTTAGATTAAATCGAATCCCTTGGATCTCTGTTTTCCCTGTTAGTCGATTTCCTAAATACTGTTCATTAACAAGCACTTCAAAGCGATCGCCCTTTCTGAGGTCTCGTGAAAAGTTAATCTTGTCCGATAAAACCCGGCTGATAGTCGCTATCTGACGAGACGTTAATCCATGATTAATTGCGGCTACTGAGAAGCTTCCTGTGATCTCTCCGGCGTACATCTGAGAGTGCCATTCGCCAGCCTCTTCGACGTATTCATAGTCAAACTCCCCTTCTTTGTTCAGTACATAAACGGCTCGTTCAGCAAGGCTATGATGATAAATTAATTGAATCAGGTGTTGATCAGTGGCATCAACCACAAGTTCTAATCGCGCTTTTGGAGTCAGGTTATCCAATTTCAGATCGGACACGTCTGCGGCAAGTAGCTTCGATAACGTGGCTTGTGGTAATGAGAATTTATCAAAGATTAAGCTAAGCGAATCGCCTTCTTGAATCACATAATGGATCCGTTGCACCCTTAAAGGGGCACGTTGAGGCTCAGATACCACCGTATTCGCGTAAGGAGTAACCTTGATTGTGGTATCGACTAATGGTTGAGCCGTTGAAAAATAGCTCACTTTGACAAGATAAATTGCCGCAATTACGACAACAATCAAGATAGATAGAAACACAGGACGTTTTAACAGCATAGAGATAGATAAGATCAAACAAATAAGTTGTTACGTTATAACATAACAGCCAATTCGTTTGTATAATTATTTATAGACACACAAAAATACCAGCTCGCGAGTCAATCACTCTTTAACACTTGAACTAAAAGAGTGATTGGGAAGCTCGGGCCAAGCCCACTTAGTAATAACAATCCGTGAGATTGGCCTTATCTTATCGGAGGTTACGTCTATTTCACTTCGGCGGTAGGTGCTGATTTATTTTCTTTAGCGAAATACGATTTTGTCAGGGCGAAAACCACAGGGCTAAGTACTGCTAGCGCGATAAGGTTTGGAATTGCCATCATCGCATTCAGTGTATCACTGAGTAACCATACGAAACTCAATTCCATCGTTGCACCCACGGGCAGTGCCAGAACAAAGATCACGCGAAATGGCAGAATTGCCTTATCTCCAAATAGATACTTTGCACAGCGCTCGCCATAAACTGACCAGCCAACAATTGTTGTAAAGGCGAATACTGTCAAGCTGATTGCTACGATATAGTTGCCGAAGCCAGGGATAACTTGACCGAATGCCGCGGAAGTCAACGCCGCCCCATCAGCACCCGATGTCCACTCACCTGATACAATTATAACCATACCGGTAATAGTACAGATAACCAGTGTATCGAGGAACGTACCTAGCATCGCGATAAGGCCCTGTCGTACGGGGTCGTTTGTTTGTGCACTTGCATGAGCAATTGGAGCCGAACCCAGTCCTGCTTCATTTGAGAATACCCCACGTGCGACACCAAAACGAATTGCCATCCATACCGTTGCGCCTGCAAAACCACCTTGCGCCGATGTTGGAGAAAAAGCTTGCTCGATTACAAGGGCAAATGCACCAGGAAGTGCAGAAGCATTTAAGCTTAAGATCACGACGCCACACAAAACGTAAGCAACTGCCATAACGGGTACCAATGCACCAGCAAATGCGCCTATACGTTTAAGTCCACCGATAATAACAGCGCCAGCCAGAATCATGATGATGATCCCAACCACCAATGGAGAAAAAGCAAAATTTGACTCTAAAACTTGAGCAATCGAGTTTGATTGCACGCCATTACCAATACCAAAACAAGCAAACGTACCAAATACGGCAAACAAAGATCCTAACCAAGCCCACTTTTTACCCATGCCGTTTTTGATGTAATACATCGGTCCACCTAAGTATCGACCTTGCTCATCCGTTTCACGATATTTGACCGCAAGTACGGCTTCTGCGTATTTTGTGGCAAGACCAAATAGTGCCGTGACCCACATCCAAAAAAGGGCACCCGGCCCACCAATAAACACTGCAGTTGCAACACCAGCAATGTTACCTGTCCCCACCGTTGCTGACATCGCCGTCATAAGAGCTTGAAAGGGTGGGATTTCACCTTTTTCTTTCACTTGGTCTCGACTGCTCAATAACAGTTTAAATGCCTTGGGTATATTAAATAGTGGCATGAATTTAAGGCCAATACTGAGAAAGATACCAACGCCAAGTATTAATACCAGCATAGGGACACCCCAGACGATTCCGTTGATCGTACCGACCATTTGATTAAGTAATTCCATTTAATTTTCCTATCACAAAGTAAGTGAGATATTTCCTTGGTGTGATCAATGCATTTTACATTCCAATAACCACACAAAATTAGTGGTCATATAATTTCACTGGTTAAATCACTGCCACAACACGGCTAACTGTGATCTTAAACCTGATTTTATTGCTAAAAATCCGATAGTTAACAAAGAAGTGATAACGACAAAAAATAGATTCAATCTCATGACGCACCAATAAAGTGCATGAAATGATAAAATATGGTGCAGTGAACAGATTGCCTGTTCCAGCATCTAAGTGATGACTTGCCATACTTAAATAGGACATGTTGACCTTTAGAAATAACTTTTAGACATGCGTCGGTAACCGCATCATTCGAAATGCCAGCTATAGCATACTGGCATAGTTTCTTGATAACTATCGTAACGACGTGATAGTTGGAGATAGTGTTTGACTGTTACGAATGCCAAGCCTAAAGGGTGAAAATCAAGATTGAGCAATTTCAAAAACGTTTCTGGATAGATCCCTCTTAACTTATCGCTCTTCAAACCATCTCTATTAGGCCGTCATCCTCGTGCAGACGAGGATCTTCATCAGCGTGTGACCCACTTAATTAGAAAGGAATGAAATCAAAATAGGTCCACAACGCGCTGATGAAGATCCCCTTTTTCAAGGGGATGACGGTTAGTTTTTGTTTGTGGGAGCAGTAAAATGACAGAGTCTATTCTTTACTGACCAAGACACGCTGACGGAAGCTGAACTGGCACGCTTTTGGGCATAAAGCTCTCAGCTTATTGCTCTTCTACCCATCCCAATTAGGCCGTCATCCTCGTGCAGACGAGGATCTTCATCAGCGTGTGACTCACTTAATTAGAAAGGAATGAAATCAAAATAGGTCCACAACGCGCTGATGAAGATCCCCTTTTTCAAGGGGATGACGGTTAGTTTTATTTGTGGGGGCAGTAATATGCCAGAACCTATTCTGCGTTCATGAAAATCGAACGGGCACATTCTTGGACATAAACGAGTTTGGATTATTGTTGAATGGTAGGCACTCGGATTAATTCTAATAGGGAAAAGCAAGACCCTAGCCCATTTCTCGCATTAAATCATTTCTTAGCTTGCGTGCCAAAGTGACACGACAATTGCTTATTGCACAATTTAAGGCCATAATCCTATGTGACATTTTGACACAACAGGAGATAACATTATGGCTACCACTTTGCCTCGCATCACCGCTAGAGTTGATGTCGATACACAAGACTTACTTACTAAGGCTGCCGCGATCGCTGGCATGTCTAGCATCAATTCATTTGTTTTAAGCGCTGCAATCGAAAAAGCTAAACAAGTCATCGAACGTGAACAAGCTTTGAAGTTGAGTCAAGTTGATGCTATGTCTCTAATGGAAGCTTTGGACCGTCCTGCAACACAGAACTCGAAACTAAAAGCTGCTGCTGATCGATACGAGAGTAAAACTCAATGATGAATACGGTGCTTCTAGATAAAGCTAAACACGATAGAAACCGCTTCAACTGTGGCATCGAACCTCTCAATAATTACTTAAAAGTAATGGCGAGTCAGCAAGCTAAGAAAGACAACACAAGAACGTTTGTTTTGGAAGATGATAACGACACCTCACAAGTCATCGGCTTTTACACACTAACAATGACACCAATTGACTTAAAGGCATTGCCCGACAAGTTACAAAAAAAGCATCAATCCTCCACATCTGGTGGTCTGATTGCCCGTCTTGCTGTCGATGAGCGATCCAAAGGGAAAGGCTTTGGTGAGTGGCTGCTTATCGACGCACTCAGAAAGCTATTAACTGCTAGTGATAGCGTTGCATTTCCAGTTGTTATCGTTGATGCCAAAGGCGGGGCAAAACATTTCTATGAACGCTATGGTTTTCAAGCATTTCAAGACGCTGAAAACAAACTCTTCATCACCATTGCAGATGTGAGAGCAAGCTTAGGCTAGTTAACCGCTAGCCTTTAACAAACTAACGCGCCACTTAACGGGAACAGGCTGGCCGGCTAATTTTGCGAGGTACGAGCGGAGCAATCCTGTCTGGAATCCGCCTACAGTACATTGTTAAATTCAATACGGCACAAACACATTTCGGGGCACTTTCGAGCTATACAGTGACACGGGTGACAATTCATATTATCAAGGTTCTGGAGATGCAGTAGCTCCACGAATCCCAATTAAATTACCAAATGGGTCTTCAACTTGGCACATTGAAAGTCCATTTTCGATATCGATAGGCCCACGATAAAGATGAGCACCAAGTGTTTCGAAATGAGCCAGGGCAACAGGTAGGCTTGCAACAGACCAATATAAAACTGTACCACTTTTACCCGAACAAACTTTTTCGTCTGCTTGTACGATTTCTAAAGAAAAACCATTTAGGTCAAGTATCGTGAAATTAAACTCTGGATAATACACTGTGACTGCGTCAGGAAAAGCTTTCTTATACCATTCAAGCCCCTTAGCCACATCAGGGACATGAATAAGCACTGCCGATGGATTCATAATTCTCTCCTACCACATAACGCTTTCAACAGGGCAAATGCTCGCCCACTGCGTCGCAAAGGCCGTTTGCTCTAAACGATTTCAGGACAATTCGATTTTATATATTCACGAGATGGGATTTAAGTCGTTCAAATAATTCCCATAAAGCTATTCGATTTGAATCGTACTTGAGAAGTTTGCTCGCGTCAGATGCCCTACACCAACGGAACTCTGTGTGTTCCGAAGATAACTTTGGCTCGCCCGAAACCTGCACTGAGAATGAGTATTCTGGTATCACATAAGGATGCTCGCTCCATTTTTTATGACCAGAATAAAAAACTCTAGGTAACATACACATAGAATCTAGTTGAACCCAATCAACGCCTGCTAACGACGTCTCTTCATATAATTCTCTTTTTGCAGCATCAAGCAAAGACTCTTGATCTTCGCCACCGCCAGAAATTGCCTGCCATTCACCATTATCTGTTCGGCAAGCAATCAGGAATAAGGGTTCTGCTATTTCAAATTTATAAGGAAATATCAGTACTTGAAATGGTGCTCTCATTGAATTGGTTTCACTATTGTCACGTATCAATACATATTACAACCATTAGGAAAAATTGGGCAATTCTCAGCTTATATTTTTAAGGGTCTGGTTGCGCAAACTCGGAACGGGGCAAAACTAAGCTAGCCACCATATGATACTCTTGTGGTTCAGAGAGTGTTGTCAGTAGATTCCTTTCTTCAAAGGAATGACGAATTCTTAAATATTTTTATTGCTGATTAAGGATAGTTTTTGCCTAAAACCGTGTCTGTTCGCTCTTTAGCAACACAAAATAGACTCTGGTACGTGACTGCTCTCGTTAATCAAAATAAATCGTCACCCCCTTGAAAAGGGGATCTTCATCAGCGCGTTATGAGTCTATTTTTCGGAATTCGTTTCTATTTTATGTGAGTAATACGCTTTGGGAGATCCTCATTTCCAAGGATGACGGCCTAATTTTGAGGGATTAGAAAATGACAAACTATGAGGTCGCAGCCCAATAGTGTGTGCGTGAGGTATTGCCGAAAAAGAAAAACCCCGAGACCTTTCGGCTTCGGGGTTATAACTCTTACTCGCAGCAGTCCCGCTACTAAAGATGCTCCATGCATCAATCCATGACAGTAATGCTGAAATCCGTCAGCTTATTCCGTTCATCGCCATCCTAGCGGTGTCCCAAATGGTGTTCCTTACCCGCTAACCATCCTCGTTAGCTTACCTCACTCGTTCCTAAGCGGTGTCCATGGCATCTATCCTGATGCTTGTTCCCTACTTCATCCAAAAGTGTCCACTGCCTTCCTTAGTTCGTTACCTATCCTAGTAACGGTTGCATCCCTTCAATGTCCTGTTTGCTCTCCGTGCCGACGGCGTATCCTAAACCATCGAATCGTCTTCCTGACGATGCCCATTCCTTGAGCCTTTCCTGTTCCGTGTCGCTATCCTGTCGACAAGAGATAGAATACGGCATTATCGAACTTTTGACGTGTTATATAGATGTAAAACCAAAAGATTTGAATACCACAATCACATAAAGCACATTAAAAACAAATAGTTATACAAGAACCCATCATAAAACCAGCGACATTAGTACTCTTGACTCACGCAAGCGTAAGCGATCTCGCACAAAATGCTGAGACAATGCGGTACTTAGGCAAAGGAGCAAGTTAATACGATGTTGTCAAACATTGGATTTATCGATGTTTGCGCAGTGGTGTGTGCATAAATTTAGGCAATTATGGCACTAGGTGTCTGCTGACAGCCACTTAAGAGCGTAAATCGGCACGACAGCTTACAAAGCAATCAAACGTTGTATGTCCATCAATAAACCTCTTCATCAAAATCTTTAGATAAATAACCCTCTTAGCATCTCACTCGGAGGTTATTTATAAGCGGAGCCAGTATCTCTATTTGAGTTCACCTTGAATTAAGAGAGCACCCTAGATTAAATCCAATGTTTCCCGCCGGTGTAACTCATCAAAAAATGCGCGGACAGCGGGAGAAAGAGAATCCACAGGTTGCTTTAACACTAGATAAAACTGACTTTTCAAACTCCACTTCTCCGGTTGAAGCGCTATCAAAGCCTGATCATAGTGACCACGATCGATTAAGTGGGAAGGCAAGAAACTCAAGTGTGTTCCTGCCAGCGTTAGGATCACTCCCGACTCTACATGCCAACCATCAAAAGGCTTTACTGAATCGTACTGTTCAATATTGAGTAATCGGAACATCTCATCTTTGGCATAACCACCCATATTGATACGACAACCGTCAAGCGAAAAATCGTTATCCATGATCTTTTCGGCCAGATCTTTGCGCGCATATAGATAACTGTGCTCTTCAAACAGTGGGTATTTATGTTGAAATGCTGACTTTTGATGTGATCCCAGGACGACTATCATCATATCTATCTGGTTCTTTGCTAGCTTCTCGTTCAACTGGGTGAAATCCCCAACATCGACACTTACTTCAACACTGTTACTGCGCTGGTAAAATGTTTCGATCGCTTTTGGAAGTGGGTTGTAAGGCAAAGTAACGGTGTTATCCAAACAACCAATTCGTACATGTCCAGAGAGTTCGGTCTGCACGCCTCGCAACTTATAAGCAAAGTCGATTAATGTCGATTTTAATTGGTTCGCATATTTATACACTTGCTCACCCTCATGAGTGAGTTTAAAACCTCGCCGACCACGTTGACATAATGTTAATTCTAAGCTTTTTTCCAAAGCAATAAGTTGATTACTGAGCACAGGTTGGCTAATTCCAGTGCTCGCGACCGCTTGATTGATGCCTCCTTGCTCAACAATTTCACAAAAAAGTTCTAATCTTCGTAGGTCTCTTTTATCTAACTTATTGTTTGGGTTCACTTTACTACTCACATTTGGATTTTGTTATGTTTACATCTGATTATATTCATTTATTAGCAATAAATACATCAGTATGCTTTATTCACACTTATGGAATAACAATGCACGGATGGCGCTATGGCGACAGAAGCTTACATGAATGAACCCGAAGCAACACGCAGCCACAAAAAGATAGATGACTTTGAGTTGGAACCTGTTCCCGAGAAAGCCAAGCGCTCTTGGTGGGTGATCAGCCTTATCTGGTTGGCTATCGGCATCGATATCTCTGGCTTGTTCCTTGGTTCGATTCTAAGCAGCGGGATTGGTTTTGAGGACGCATTGCTTGCCACGTTTATCGGCTCTGGCTTACTCGCAGTGATTGCGATGTTGTGTGCTAACATTGGTTTTCAAGCGGGTGTGTCTACCCCACTCGTGAGTAGCGCAGTGTTTGGTCGTAACGGCGGTAAGATTCTTGGTTTCATCAATGGCATCTCGTTAGTTGGCTGGTTCGCTTTCCAAGCTGACTTCTTTGCTTTCATCATGGTGGATGCTCTGGCGAAATACGACATCGTTATTTCTCACCTAACCGCTCTGATTGGCGGCAGTGTGTTAATGATGATGACCGCCATCTACGGCGTACGTGCCTTGGGTAAACTCAGCACCTATTCTGTTCCTCTTATGGTAACGCTGATTACGATTGGCTTGTTCATGGCTGCCGACTACCAAGGCGGAGCAGCACCCACCATTGAAGATCCTCTAACTCTTGGCCAAGCCATCTCTTTTGTTATGTCTATCTGGATTCTTGCAGCCGTTGCCGCACCTGATATTGCTCGTTACGCCAAAACACGTCGCGACGCAATTTTAGGAGCTGGTATCGGCTTTCTAGTCGGCAACAGTGCCATCATTCTTATCGCATTAATCCTGACCAAAATGACCGGAACCGACGATCTCGTTGAAGTCTTCTTCACACTTGGTTTAGGTATGGCTGCCATCATCGTACTGGTGTTTGCTCAATGGACCACCAACAGTAGCAACCTGACTTCTGGTGGCTTATGCATGTCGATGGTGCTGCCTAAGATTCCTCGCCCTGTGTTGGTTGTGATCATGACCATCGTCGGTATTGGCATTGCTCAACTCGGCATGGTGAACAAGTTTACCGACTTCTTAATGCTATTGAGCGTGACCATCGCACCTGCTGCGGGGGTCTACATCGTTCAATACTACGTTTTAGATTCAACAAAGATGAGCTTTGAGAACATCCAACAGGTTCCAGCTTGGATGTTTAAAGGCCTAGCTTCTTGGGCATTTGGTACTGCATTCAGCGCCTGCACCGCACCAGAATTCTTCAACCTGTTTTCATTAACCAGCATCTCGGCGTTAGACGGCATTCTTGCAGCTGGCGGTATTTACCTAGCCCTAATGAAGCTTTCTCCTTCAAGTGATAAGGAATAGTAATTGTGATTATTACTGAACAAATGATTGATGATATCGCGCTTGGTGCCACTGTATTAGGCACGGGCGGCGGCGGTGACCCATACAGCGGCGCATTAATGGCGAAAGTCGCTATCGCAACAGCAAAACAACCTGTCCGTATGATTCCTCTGGAAGAGGTACAAGACGATTGGATGACTGTGCCCTCTTCTATGATTGGCGCGCCAACCGTCGCAGTAGAAAAGCTCAACTCGAAAGATCAAATGCTGGTTGCATTCGAAGCAATGGAAAAGGCGCTCGGCACTGAGGTAGCGGCGACATTCCCTATCGAGGTAGGCGGCTTCAACTCACTGATTCCAATTCTCGTTGCAGCGCAAAAGAACATTCCTGTAATTGACTGTGATGCAATGGGACGTGCCTTTCCTGAAGCTCAGATGGTGACCTTCTTCCTCGACGGTTTACCTTCAGCACCCAACACGTTGGCCGACGAGCGTGGCAATGTGGTCACGCTTTATCCGATAGACGGAATTTGGTCTGAAAAGTTTGCTAGGCCTATTACAGAGCAGATGGGCGGCTCGGCCGCAATGTGTGACTACCCAATGAACGGTAAGAACCTAAAGCGCAGCGCATTGCCTGCAACACTGACCCAAGCAATGAAGATTGGTGAAGCGATCAGACTCGCGAACGACAACAACCAGAGCGGCACACAAGCCGTGTTAGACATTGTTGGCGGCCACACACTCATCAGCGGCAAGATTGTTGACATTCAACGTGAAACTGACGGTGGCTTTGCAACTGGTGGCGTCGTGATCGAGAAACTGGCTCAGTTTGAAGATACTGGCGTAGATAACGTATTCGTACAGTTCCAAAACGAATTGCTTCTGGCGCATAAAGGCACAAGCCGCGCAGACATGAATCAAGAAAACCTACTGGCTTCAACACCAGACCTAATCTCAATATTGGACCACGAAACGGGTAAGCCAATCACTACCGAACAACTTCGTTACGGACAACGCATCGACCTTATCGCGTACCCTTGTGACCCCAAATGGCGCACTGACAAAGGCATCGAAGTCGCAGGACCAGGTTACTTTGGCTACACCGTCGAATACCAAACCATTGAACAATTAAAGTCTGCATTGAAGAGGTAGTAGCATGACAAACATTACACTTGATTACTGCCGTTTAGGCATTGACGTGGGTGGCACGAATACCGATGGTGTGTTGCTCGACGCAGACTTAAATGTGATTGCTAAGGTGAAAACCGCAACCACACACGACATTTCCACTGGCATCGATAATGCAATTTCTGCACTACTAAGCCAAGCGAACATTGACGGCAAACAAGTGAAACACGCGATGCTTGGCACCACGCAGTGCACCAACGCAATCGTTGAGAGGAAAGGCTTAGACAGAGTCGGTATGATTCGTTTAGCCCTTCCGAGTGGTGACAGCGTCCCGCCCCTTTGTGGTTGGAGTGAAGCGTGGCAAAGCCTGCTTGGTGAACACTTCTATCAAGCACACGGCGGCTATGAATACGACGGCCAATTGATTGCCGACATTCAAGAGTCTGAGATCCGCGAGCTTTGTCAGAAAATGAAAGGTCACGTCGATTCCATTGCTATTTGCGGTGTGTTCTCTCCCGTCAACGGCGACCAAGAGCTTCAAGCAGCAGAGTGGATCCAACAAGAACTTCCGGGCGTGAACCTATCGCTTTCCCATAAAGTGGGCAGCTTAGGGCTTCTAGAACGTGAAAACGCCACGATTCTTAACGCAGCCTTGCAAGGCACAGCAAAACGATTCGTAGACGGTTTCTGCAATGCACTAGTAAACCATGAGATTCACACCACACCATACTTCGGTCAGAACGATGGAACCTTAATGTCGCAGCAGTTTGCGTTGATGTACCCAATTCTCACCGTGGCTTGTGGACCAACAAACTCGATTCGCGGTGCTAGTCACTTAACTAAGTTAAAAGACGCGATTGTGGTCGATGTGGGTGGTACTACGTCTGATATTGGTGTGCTCACCCATGGTTACCCAAGAGAATCGAGCTTAGCGGTAGAAATTGGCGAAGTGAGAACCAACTTCCGCATGCCTGATATTTTGGCGCTAGCCATTGGTGGTGGCACCAAAGTTCGTTTTGAACAAGAGCGTATCCAGTTAGGGCCAGAAAGTGTTGGCCATACCTTAACGCAAACGGCACGCAGCTTTGGTGGTGATGAACTTACGTTAACCGACATCGCACTCAAAACAGGTCAATTGCAGTGGCAAGCAGAGCATCAGCTAAGTGATGAGATTGGTATATCAACCGAGCAAGCAAGTCGGGTTTATCAACAAATGGTGACCGACATTGAAGAAGGCATCGATAAGATGAAGACTTCAGCAGCGAGTGTTCCGGTAATCATGGTTGGTGGCGGCAGTGCCCTATTCCCCGACCACTTTGAAGGTGTGAGCCAAGTGGTTCGCCCTGAACACTTTGAAGTGGCGAATGCGATTGGTGTCGCGCTGGGTGAAATATCAGGTCAGTTCGATAAGATCGTATCGATTGATCCGGCTTCTCGAGAGGAAACCTTAAAGGGATTGGAAGCGCAATCCAAGCAAATGGCGATTGAGGCTGGCGCATGCAGCGACAACGTAGCCATTATTGAACGTAGCGAGATCCCACTAAGCTACCTTCAAGGCAACATGGTTCATGTGAAGATCAAAGCCGCTGGACACATCAAAATGATTTAAAGCGAATCAGTGACAGTTGTATTGAACTAGGCTCTATAACGAAAAGCAGTCAACTTCTTCATACAGAACGACTTCTAACATGGGCACTTCTTGAGGCCATAGCCTCAAGAAACAAGCGACCAAATACCCACGGACAGCAGCTTATCCTCGACGTCAGAGACAAAAAAAGCGACCTCTTAAAGAGGTCGCTTTTTTGTACATTAGCCATCAGGTAATACGGTCACGTCACATATTAACCATCAAGTGACATTCATCACTTAAGCCATTCGCTGGCTCGGTGTCCAGCGGGCAAGATCTGGCGTAAATTTAATACCTTGCGAGGTTAATAAATTAATACGTGCTAGATACGCGGCACCATGCATCAGATGTTTAGCAAGATCAACCGCATTACGCTGCTGATAATCATCAAGATAGCTGTCTTTTGCCCACGCATTGAACGCGCCTAGTGCAGGGCCTGCCCAGACTTGATAATCCATTTCACGTCCCTTTTCACCCGTGTTTGACCAGCGGCTAGAAAGGCCCAGATACCAGCGGAAGATAAGCGCCATTTTACGCTTTGGGTTACCTTCTGCTCGTTCAATTTGTTTCGGATCACGTTCGTTAAAGTGCGCTACCGTACCAGCCCAGATATCATCCAAGGTTGAACGGAATACCTGAGTCTCAAGCTTGTGGCGCTCGTCGGCAGGAATAGCTTCAATCGAGTCGTAACGCGTGTAGATCTCATACAATTTGTTGGCACGCATTGGGAACAAGGTACCGCGCTTCACTACTTGTAGCTTCACACCCATTTCAAACATATCAGCCGCAGGCGCCATGGTCACATCAGCCATTTCAGTGGTTGAAAGCAACTTACGGGTATGCTCGCTCGCGCCAGCTTCTACACACGCTTGGTTGATTGAACCGGTCACAATGTATGCCGCCCCCATGTTGAAGGTCGCTAGTGCGGCGTCAGGTGTACCTACACCACCGCCACAACCAACACGAATCGGGGTCTTGAACTGATACTGGGCTTGGATTTTGTCTTTTAATGCCAAAATTGTTGGCAGTAACGTCACCAGTGGACGGTTATCCGTGTGACCACCAGAGTCAGCCTCTGCAGTAATATCATCAGCCATTGGCACGAGCTGAGCCAGTTCCATTTGCTCAGCGCTAATACGCCCTTCATCCACTAACGCTTGCAGCATTTTCACCGGCGCAGGCGCCATGAATTTGCTGGCCACTTCAGTACGGCTCACCTTAGCGATGACCTTATTGCCAATCTGAATCTCGCCTTTGGCGTCACGACTCAAACCTGCAGCTCGGTAATGTACGATTTGCGGCGTTAGACCTAAAAATGCCGACGCCTCTACCGTCTTCACTTTGTGCTTCAAAAACAGCTCTACGCTGCCGCGCTCAAGGGCGGGTTCACTTGGGCTATGGATCAGGTTAAACGCGTACGGGCCGTTTGGTAGCGCCGCTTGAATGCGGTTAATCGCTTGTTCAACGCGAGACGGAATAAGACCCGCTGCGCCAAATGAACAGAGAATACCCGCTTGACCAAGGGCAATAACTAGCTCTTCCGAAGAGATGCCGTTTGCCATCGCGCCTGCATAGTAAGCGTATTTTACCCCGTGGCAGCGACGAAACTCTTCATCGCCAAGACTTTGTGTACCCAGTGATGGCGCATAAGCGCTGACAGGTTGGCTGTTTGCTGCGCTTGCCGCGTCACCTGACGTCACTTCTGCGTGTTGGCTAAGCCCCAACCCTTTCTCAGGATGGTTCACCACATAGCAGCCAAGGCTTAAGTCTTTAAGAATGGTTGCCATTGTCGCTTGGTCAAAATGCGTCGTGCTGTCTTCAATTTGCCACGGCCATGGAGAAAGCTTTTCGTTGTTCATGGTTAGTTGTGTTGTCATTATAATTTGTCCTTTCTCACTTAAGCTTCTTCGATGCAGATAGCAATGTCTTTCACTTCATAGATACGAAGACCGTCTTTGCTCAAGTTGGCGTCACCAACAATGATTTTCTTGCCGTCTTCATCTTTAATCGCAGTAATGTGCACATCGAGCGACATCTGTTTGTTCAACGGGTTGATTTGACCACGATATTTCCACTTCACTTCAGATTGGATCTGACCAAACTTCGGTGAACGGAAGCCCGCACCAAGGTCTTTGTTTAGCGCATAGGTCTGCATCAATTCGATGATGGCTTCTACGCCAAGTGAACCCGGCATCACTGGATCTTGGTGGAAGTGGAATTGGAAGAACCAATCACTTGGGTCAATCGTGCGCTCAGCGTATAAGTAGCCCAGTCCTGATTTACCACCATCACTGGTGATTTGCACATTATCGATGAAGTTCAAACGGCCACCAGCCAACTGATAATGCGGCTGTGTTGCCCCATTTGCCAGTACAGGTGCATTAAAGTAACGGCTTGATTTATCAAGCAGATTAATGCTGACATCTGGCGTACGATTGTTGTCGACATGCCATGGCTGCGTCACTTTACCGTTATCTAGACCAAGCTGATCTTTCAGCGCGGCGCCTTTGAAGTAACCAAATACCGCCTTGCCTTCATAGAAAGGGACACCATCAGTGCTCAACTCAAAGCTAAAGCTCTGTACGATGTTGGTGCCCATCATGACGGTCGACAGTAGACGAGAGTCATTGGTGATGGTTTTACCGCGTAAATCAACATTGCGTAGCATTTTGCCACTGCCGTCTAGGTTGCGGAAAAACAGTTCTTCACCAGGGAATCCTAGGGTCGTACCCATGTAGCCCGAGATAAAGCCATTTGGCTGCAGAGAGATCTCCATCAACACTGAATACGGCATCAAGGTTTCATGGCTGTTTTCGTCGAAATACCATGCATTGGCTGGCACTTCATACTCAGCAATACAAGACGATGGCTTTTTGAAGTCACCACGCTTACCGTTGATTTCCACTACGCGTGTCGTAAGCTGCAGATCGCCACACGGAGTACGTGGTGGGATCATTCCACGATAAATAGAGAAGTCAGGGCCGAAACATTTTTCAATGTCACCCGTTGCAAACTCAAACATGTGGTACGGCGTAAACGGAACCGTATCCGGCGTGCGGTTCAGATAATCAGGTGTGATTGGCGCTTCAACGTGCTGTAAAGGAATCACGCCTTTATTTGTCGCGGTCTCTAAATCGGGGATCTGAGCCATCAACGGTGCATTGGCGGATGCTTGATTGCTCGCTTTGGTTTCTGTCGGTGCAACAGTTGCAGCCGTTAATGCCTCAACGTTTACCGATTCACTGCTACCAATAAGTTGAGGATAGCGAGTACATTCTGCTTCTTCCTTGATCATCACACCAAGGTTTTGGAAATCAACAATCACTTTGCCGTTCAGTAAAATATCGATGTTCGCTTTCGCATAAGGTCGTGGGCTCACACCAATTTCCGTGACTTCCATGCGGTAAGTCAGCTGAGCCGATTGTGGCAACACTTGCCCACGGCAACGCACTTGTTGTGGCGCGTTCGCGAGCGGCTGGAAGCGACCATTTTCAACGAGTGTGTGCATACCTAGGTGCATCATGTAGAACTGCAGCAATTGACCACAGCCTTCCGCCATCAATGAACCTGCCATCACGTTGTCATCTTTAAAGTGACATGGGAAATACCAATGCTCTTTCTCTAGCTGTTTGTGACCTTCAATCAGACCTAAGCCCCACGTGCCGCCTTGTGGTTCTACTCGGCTCACTTGTTCAATCATCATGAACTTCTCAGAGCTAAAGCACAGAGACGGTTGGTGCGTGTTGGATTGATGCGTCGGACCAAAACATTCCGCGATGTTCGCCGTCAACAGGTGACGTAATGCACTGTGATCAAACTGCGATTTCGGGCAATGTAATATTGGCTCAAAGCGTTGCTTCGTCGCTAATTGGCGAGCCTTGATTTCGCTTTCGGTGTGAATGACACCTTTACCATCCGCTAACTCTTCATCGGTGAAGAAACCAGCACAACCGTTATCCATTTTCAGGATCATCTTGTCGCCGATAAAACACTCGTACGAGAAGAAGAACAGCAAAGTATCGCCATTGCGAGCGTAGTTGTTAATGGAGATATCGTAGCGCAGCGTATCACCACCACGAGGTAGGTCGCCAAGGAAGGTCAAGGTACAATCTAGAAGACGGTAAACACGTTCACCTTTGTTTTCAAAATCAATACCTAAGTAGCTGATCAACATCAGATCGCACTGACCGGATTCAACCGCAACCGCCCATGGGATTTGACCATCCACTAAGTAGGGTGCGTCCACAGGAATGTCGTACTCGGTCGTCATCGTGCTTGGCTTGTATTCCAGCATCGTGGCATCAAGCTTGGTCACGCGAGAAACCAAAAGATAATCCGTAGTTGGCAGTCTTACACGGCGCTTATAGCTGTCGATAATAGCGTAATCTGGGCCGAAAACTTTAGCGATATCGCCTTCTGCGTATTCAACCAGATCATCGTAATCCCAGATACAAGGTTTACGAACGGGTCTCGCTGGCGCCGCGTACACATTCACAGGTTCAACGACTGGCTGAGTAGCTACCACCGTTTGAGTGACTGGAGTGGCAACGTTCGTGCCTAATGGCGAGTTAGGAGCGATATTATTAGACGCGCTATTATTAGACGCAATAGTCGTTGCGCCACCTTCTAAGCCCTGAGTGATCTCGTTCAATTGCGCTTTAAGGAGTGCATCGGCGATTTGTAAACCTTGTGCGCGATTGTGCAAAAAGGCTTGATGAACTTGCTGCGTCAGTTGCTGGTTTTGTTGAAACGCAGAATCTTGAGTCGCGGATAATTGAGACGTCGGCGCGCTATTTTTAGCGGATAAAACATCAGTCATAGTGCTGTGATTACCTATAAACGGACTCTGACGGCTTGCATGCAATGCCACGCCCGTCAAAGTTGTAGAGTTGGATGATTGAATTTCAATGGCTGGCTTTGTCTTAACTAACTTAGTCTTAACTGGTTTAGTCTCAACCGGCATAGCAACGGTCGCTGGCGACAACGTTGGTACTGACACCTTGCGGCGACCTGTTTTTCCAACCATTTTTTGTTGAATATGTGGCAACGTTGATAATGGCGCTTGCGTAATATGCTGATAAATATCGCGACCACCAAGGGACACCGATTTAATCAGTTGACGCTTCGCATCACTGGCTATCTCGCGCTGTAAACGAAGTGTCAACGCTTGGGATTCAATCTTGGATTGCGAGACAAGCAATTGTGAACACTGCCCTTCACTAACATTAGCAATGATCGCCTGTTTGGATGGATGACCTGCGACAGGATCAGCAATACCATTGAGATTGAGTAGGCCATGAAGCAAGCTCGCCATACCAGAAGCTGCTGAACAATGCCCTAACCGCTTGCTGGCTTGAGTTTGCTTAGCAACGTGGTTAACGAGTATGTCAGTGTGCCCCAAAGGCACGCCTTTCTCTGGCGCGTGGTTAAGCTCAACCACAGCAATTTGGGTTGAGTGCGTAGCAGATTGCGTCAATAGCGAATCGGTGACGGCTTGACTACGAGTACTGTTTCCAAATGCAAGCTCGCCAATTTGACCATAGCTTGTGACTTTACCATCTTCAGTAATTTGGCGCGTTGCAGCGTACTGCTCATCAACCAAAACAATGGCACCCGCCCCTTCACCAACATTCCAACCGGCATCCTGTGGCTGCATTGCCACTGGCGTCACACTATTCTTGAGGATAACGTGCTCGGCGCTGCCACTAAGATCAACCGCAGCAATCACAACCGCATCTAACGACTCTTGCGACATCAGATTTTGCGCGACGTCTATACAACGCGTGACCGATTGCTCTGCAGCAGAGATGGTGAACGCCGGGCCATTAAAGTCCCACAACGACGAGATACGCGACGCCATAATATTACCAATGAAACTGGTGTATTGGTTAAGCTTCGCCGCATCCATGACACTGTCCATCGCGATTGTTTCTAGCGCTTGGTATTCGTCTTGCGACAGCTCTACACCCATATTGGCAAAGCTTTCTGCCAATTGGCTGTGCAGGTTGACACGACCACGGAATTGGTGCATTTCAAGCTCAGTTTCCATCGCAACCAAGACAGCGACTTTTTGTCCAGCCACTAACTTGGCATCACGAATCGCTTCGTCCGCGACTTTCATCAACAACAGCTGCTGAGAGATCAAACGATCATCTTCATTCGGTGGAATTTTAAAACGCAGAAAATCCAGCTCAAATTGATCAATATACGCGCCCGCTGGCACCGCATTCAGCCCAAACTGGCTGAGTAACTCTGGATGCTGATCGAGCCCTTTCCAACGCTTTTTCGGCAATTCAATAAAGGCATTACCGTCAGTGTCAATCGCACGACTTAGCGCATTGATACTTGGCAATGAACCAAAGTGCGAAGCCAAACCAGCAATGCTAAGCTTTGATGCCTTCGGTGAAGCGGCGCTTGGGTGGCGTTCTTTGGTGTCCTGTTCGCTGAATGGTGACGCAGCGCCAGTACTCGAATAGGCCTCAAGCAACAAGTGCGCGTTACAGCCGCCAAAACCAAACACAGAGACCCCGGCACAACGCTCAGAGTTACCCGATTTACTCGGCCAAGTTTGCACGTTTCTTGGTAATGTCTGCGACCCAAATAGGCCATCAGGCGACGACAACGGCGTATCGAGATTAATACTTGGTGGTAATACGCCCTCTTTCATCGCGAAAATCATTTTCATGATTCCCGGCATGCCAGCTGCGGTAAGCAAGTGTCCAAGGTTCGACTTTGCCGAGCCAATCAATGGCGCATTTGAGCCATTAAGTTTATCGGTAAAGAATCGCTCCATAGAGGTCAACTCAACTTTATCACCCAACGGCGTTCCCGTTGCATGACATTCAATCACTTCGATACTGTCCGGAGTCAGCTCAGAGGCTTCATAAGCACGTTCAAATGCCTGTACTTGGCCTTTGCTGTTCGGACTCAACACAAATTGACCACGACCATCGTTGGACAGGCCAATTCCGCTGACTACTGCATAAATATTGTCGCCGTCACGCTCCGCATCGGCTAAACGCTTAAGCACTAATACGCCCGCGCCTTCGCCCGCAAATAACCCTTTGCTGTTGCTATCAAAAGGAACAGACACACCGTGATCGGGATAAGCGTGGAAAATCGAGAAGCCCATATTGATAAAGAACGGGTCAGCACCGGAGACCGCGCCAGCAAGCATCATGTCAGCCTTGCCCGTATTGAGATAATCGCAAGCCAACTTCAATGAGTAAACGGAGCTAGCACAAGCAGCATCAAGGCTTAGTTGAACATTACCAAGTCCTAGCGCATCCGCCACTAATTTAGAGGCATTGTGCGCCGCTGCGCCATTGACCGTATTCAAGTCATGCGCTTGCTCATTGGTTGGCAATAGTGAAAACTGGTCACTATTGAGCTTAGTTTGAAGCGCCTTCTCAACCACCGAGTGATACATCGGAAGAAACAGATCATTCGAGCGCGTGGTAGGAAACGACAACGCCCCCATGATGACGCCAGTACGTTCAAGTACATCGGCATTTAAGGCAATACCGGCATCATCGAGTGCTTTCCGGCTCGTGTCCAGTGCCCAAAGAAAGCTCTGGTCAACGCCCTTAAAAGACGCTTCCGTGACACGGTAACCTTGACCATCAAACGCAAAGTTGTCGATGTAACCGCCTTTATCACAATAAAAGCGATCCGATTGGCCTTGGGTTCCTTGATAGTCTTGCGGGTTTGCCCCCAGTTTCTCTGCGCTTAGTGTCGTGCGAGAGTCTTTTTTATCTATCAGGTTTTGCCAAAAATCTTGTGGCGTATCCGCATCAGGGTATTGGTTGGCAATACCGACAATGGCGATTTTGTTATTTTGCTGAGAACTCACACTGGCTCTCCTTGGTGATTATTTGCTGTGGTATCTGTTGCAGCCAGATCATGCGGATGTTTCAACGCATTGAGCTGCTGTTCTAGGCCTTGAATAAGAGGCGCAACAGAGAGCGGGATTTGATGCGTGATGAGTTGACCAAGACACTTAAGTAAGGTCACTACGTCTTCGCCGCCTTTGGCGTTGGTGGCAACAACACAATGTTGATTGGCAACATCATCACTTCGATTAATCTTGTCGATTAATGTACTGGTTTGCCTATCAGCGCCAACTTCGACAAACAGGCGTGCGCCTTGCTCGCGAGCACTGCGTATCAACGCAGTGAAGTCGAGTGTCGAGCAGAACGTATCAGCAATGGAGCGTGCAATACTGTCACTGTCTATATTGACGGGTTGATTGCCCGCTGCGCTAATGAACCGAATATGCTGCGGTAATACATCAAACAACGGCTGCGTGTAAAATTCACGAACTTGCTGATGTTGACTCAGCGCGGGTGTGGTGTGCATCGCCGTCACTCGATTGGCTGCGATGCCGCGTTTACCCAATTTTTTAAGTAAAGCGCGACAGCTTTCCTCACAACCGGCTAAGACGCACGTATCACCCTGTACAATCGCTAAGTAAGCCCTTGGAAATTCGGCTAACAGCGCCTCAATCGATGCCGCGTCACTACGAACCACAAAACTGTTCCAACGGATATCATCCGTCTCAGTCAGGTTCCAGTCTTCACGAACCGCCGTGAGCTTTCCTGAAATAGCGGTGGTAAAAATAGGACTGGTTTGCGTCATTTCAATCAACGCATGAGGGTTCTTCCAAACATTAAGACTGGCCCACATCGAGGCTTCACCCTTGGAATAGCCCAGTGCAAAGTCTGGCTTCACAGCAAACTCATCACAAACCAGTTGCGTCAGTAGATAACTGCTGCCCACGCCTGCAATCGCCAGCTCACTGAGTGACATCTCATGTGCGTCATCTGAATACGTTTTTTCCGCTTGCAGCATATCGGCCAGGTTGCCTTCACGCTCTAGCCGTGCATAAAGCGATGGAAAATACTGATGAAACTCACGCAACATGCCCGGATAGACCGTACCGACACCAGGGTAAACAAACGTTACTCCACCTTGGCTGGTCGGTGCTGGAGAAAAGCCACTACCCGCTGGGGTTTTGTAATGACTGTTATCGGCCATCACTTTCGGCAACGCTTGTTGTAGTGCGTTAATTTCTTGTAAAGCCGCCTCAAGCGATGCCGCTTGAATCACGATATTGGCCTGTGAATTAACAGGCGGTGATTGAGACTCAAACTGCGTGAGGTTGTGGTGCATCAACGTAGTCAGTGCGAGTACGTCATGATCGGAGTCACGGGCACTGACAAGATCATCATTCAACTGCGTTAAGCGCGTGGTTAACTCGGCTTGGGTCGTGCCCGACACGACAAACATCAATCGCGTCGCAGATAGCAACGACTTGGGTGGTTGTAAACCGGTCGCTTGAGTAAGGACTAGGCTGGTCGATACTGAGCCAGAGCTATTAATACTCGCGTCATCCATAAAGGTTAACGTTGCTACACGTGCTTTATGAGGCTCAGTAAACCAATAGCCGTTCGCTAATGTGCGGCCTGAGATTGATTGAATCAAAGACAACAACGACGAGAATTTCTCTTCAGACGTCACGGCGGTCGTTGAAATTTGCTGGCTAACATCACCGCTCGAACGCTTGGCATGCGCAAGTGCACGGTCGATACTGTGTGCTTCACTCGCCGTATTAACGTTATCCGAGGACTCCTCAGCGGCCATTCCTGCTAGATAAGCATGCGGATGGACCTTATTTTTTGCTGCGCTGAGTGCGCTCAACATCCAGATACGTGCGGGTGCGCCAGTAACAAGATGATCAGAGGGTAACGTCTCAGCGGGATCGGCGATAAATTCTACCAAGTGCCCTTGATTAACAGCATCAATGGCAAGGTTTAAGGCAGAATTAAAATCATCGCCAATCGTGACTTTCTGAACGCTGGCTAACAAAGGCGATAAGTCGGCAGAAAGCTCAGCAGCAAACGCTGGCTGAGCCAAAAGAGCGATGCGCAAAGGCATCGCTTGATTAGAAGGAACCGTCATTATGACAATGGCTCCTTTTCTGCTTTCAATTTTTCTGTTGCCAACGTTTCTGTTGCCAATGTTGCAACCGGTGAGTTGGCGAGAAACGCATAATTAAGGCTCTTACTGATCGTCACTTTTGCCCCTTTCATCACCGCGCTCACACGACCATCTTGATGATAAAGTGAGATATTCGCTTGTAGTGAACGAGCCGTGCTCTTAATCACATCCAGTGCTATCCACCCTTTCTCTCCGGCCTGCATAGGCTGATAGCAAATAAAATCACCGATTGCCGATGGCAAACTTGCCGCGCCATATTTCATGCGAGCCCAAACTAACATCGCTTGCAGTAAGTAGTCTTCCGTAAAGGGTTGGCTATCCGCAAAACCATTTTTCGCGACAAACGCACCACAATCACGGTCAGCAATGATTGGCAATTGGCACTGCGCAACTAAACTTGAGTCATCAAAACGTTCTATTGTCGTGATGCCTTGCAATCTCGGCCCGTGGAACAAGGTTCCATCGCTGTACAGTGACGCTTGCTTCGCAACGCTTCCTGCTTCATTTGCCTTAAATTGCTTCGTTAACGCGCTCGGCACATCCGATGAACATTGCACGTCGGCAACTTGTAGCTCCGCTTGATACTGAGGACGACCTTGGCAATGAATCATTGCTTTAAATCGACCCGCAGACTTCGCCAAAGGTGACAATGTCACTGTTAGCTCTTGTGCTTCATCAGTATCAAATATGACCCCTTTCAGCAGCTTGTAGTTGTGAACGCTAACGCTCACACCTAACTGTTGCTGCGCCGTTTCACGCATCCATTGAATGGCACACACTGTCGGCAACACAGGGTTACCGGCAATGCAGTGGTCTTGAATAAAAGGCAGAGCCTTTGGTTCAAGAACACGTGTCACAGTGATCGTTGTAGTTAGCGGACTCTTTGCAAAATGCACAGACTCCGCATTAAGCTTTTTTACAGCGGCTTCCTTGTTGTCAGAACCTTGCATGCTCGTTCCCACAAGCAGTTGAATGCCTGTTTCGCTTAGCAGTTGAGTACTGAACAATTCAGCGCCAGCTTGTAGAGGAATAACGTAGACACCACGATCATTGAACATCTTCTTCAATGCGGCATTCACCATGCCACCATCCCATGGTCCCCAGTTAAAGCTCATCACTTTTGCTTCAGGGTGACGCGCAGAAAGTTGCAGCGCGGCTTTGTTCAAAATCTCATTAGACATCGCATAGTCGCTTTGTCCCGTATTGCCGTAGAAACCTGCCGCTGATGAGAACATCGCGATAAGCTTAAGTTTGCTGCTATCAAGACCATTCAGTACGGCTTCAAGTCCACCGACTTTCGTGCCGTAAACCATATTCAGTTCATCGAGTGTTTTGTCTTGAATATGCTTATCGGCCAATACGCCAGCACCATGAATCAAGCCAGTAATGTCGTTAATGCCCGCCAGTGTTTTTGCCACTGATTCGCGGTTTGAAACATCAAGGCTTAGGTACTCAGCACTTGCTCCCACTTCACTGAAGGCGAGCAATGCGGCATTGATTTCAAGGCTGCTCAATACTGGCTTTAACAACGCATCCACTTTCTTAGGCGTTGGCTTGTCACCGGTGCTTTGCAGGTGAGCAATCGCCGCAGGCTTAAGTTCGTTTGGCTGTTTGCCTTGCGCCCATTGTGGTAGTGCATCAGGCGTAATGTGTTGACTACGACCCGCTAGGATGAAATGCGATTGGCATTGTTTTGCCAATGTTAGTGCACATTCAAAAGTCACCCCTTTCGCGCCACCCGTCACCAGCACTTTATCGCTCTTTGTTAACTGGGCTGCGGTATTTTTAGTCAACGCCGAACCAGGTGTTGCAGCGACTAACGTTGCACGCCCTGATTCTTTAGCAGTGGCTTCACCGAGACCAATTTCAACGGTATCTGTATTGATATCAAACAGCTCAGCGGTAATAGCATCGCCTAAGTGACGAGCGTCTAGCGCTGACGCGGCATCCAGTGCGCGACAAAATACGTTCGGCCATTCATGACTTAGCGTTTTAGTGAGACCAGACAGCGCCGCTTGATTTAGCTCCGCGCCTTTTAACTGCTCGCTATCTAGGTAACCGAAGCCACCATCGATACGGCTGAGTGTAAAGAACGCACTACGACCGGTCGCTGTGTTCAATTGCGTTTTTAGATGCTTGGCAAACAAGAACGCGACAGTCAATGACGCTTTGGCATCCGTGTTAAGGTTAATGGCTGATACGTCACTTTCTGTGCTCGCTGCCGCTTGCAAGTGAACGAAACCCGCAATCACCTTGTTTGATTTTTTAAGCTCAGCTTCGATATCACTGATCACCGCGCCCACACCAGAATCATCGATACTGGCTAGTGTATAGCTCGCGACTTCTGAATTAAGTGGTGATGCCGCCGACATTGGGCTGCGTACTACCGCGACTTCAATACCATTCGCCGTCAGTTTTTCCGCCAACACACCCGCATTGTGACCATCATCTGTAATCACAACACACGCGTCTTTAGAGAAGCAATCGACCAGTTTATCGGCCGCTGGTAACTTTTTTAGCGCCACCTCGCTGTGTGGAGGCAATTCTGTTGCAACAGCTGCAACGATTGGCGTCGCCGTTTCAGTCACCGTAGCGGTCACTTCATTCGTTGCCGAAAGCTTGCTTTGCATGTAAGTCACGATTTCACCCAGTGTACGGCACTCGGCTAAATCTTCAGGGTTAAGCTCAGGTAGATTTGGCAATTGATCTTGAACGGTTCCTAAGATCTCGACGCGTTTAATCGAATCAATACCTAGATCGGCTTCCATATCCATGGCTAAATCTAGCATCTCTGCTGGGTAACCCGTCTTGTCCGCCACTACTTCAAGCATTGTCGCTTGAACATGTTCCGCGTTAAGACTGTTTCCAGCGGCAACTGGCGCAGCTTCCGCGACTTGAGCCGTGTCCGAGCTCAGTTTGCTGTTCATGTAATCGACGATTTCACCCAGAGTACGACACTCGGCTAAATCTTCAGGGTTAAGTTCTGGCAACGTTGGTAGCTCGTCTTGAACCGTACCAAGGATTTCAACTCGCTTAATAGAGTCGATACCAAGGTCGGCTTCCATATCCATCGCAAGATCTAACATTTCTGTTGGATAGCCGGTTTTTTCTGCCACCACACTCAGCATCGTTGCTTGAACTTGAGTCGCATTGAGACCACCCGCTACAGGGGCCGCTTCAACCGCTTGAGCTGGGCTCACACTCAGTTTGCTATTCATGTAATCAACAATTTCACCTAGCGTACGACACTCTGCAAGGTCTTCAGGGTTTAGATCTGGCAACGTTGGCAGTTCATCTTGAACGGTACCAAGGATCTCTACACGCTTAATTGAGTCAATGCCTAGATCCGCTTCCATATCCATGGCAAGGTCGAGCATTTCTGTTGGGTAGCCTGTTTTTTCTGCCACCACATTGAGCATGGTTTGCTGAACAACCGTCGCGTCTAAGCCATTGGATACTGGCGCGACGTTCACAGAAGGTTGAGCAGCGGCTGGCGCAGAATCGGCCGGTAATTTGCTGTTCATGTAATCGACGATTTCACCCAGAGTACGACACTCTGCCAAATCTTCTGGGTTTAGCTCTGGTAACGTTGGTAATTCGTCCTGCACGGTACCTAGAATTTCTACGCGCTTGATAGAGTCGATACCAAGGTCCGCTTCCATATCCATTTCTAGATCGAGCATCTCAGTTGGGTAACCTGTCTTCTCGGCGACCACTTCTAACATGGTTTGCTGAACGACCTTAGCATCAAGACCATTCGTTGCTGTGTTAGGTGCTGATACTGGCGCGTTAACCACCGCTGGCATCTTGCTGTTCATGTAAACAACAATCTCACCGAGTGTGCGACACTCTGCTAAATCTTCTGGGTTTAGCTCTGGAAGGTTTGGCATTTCATCTTGCACGGTCCCTAGAATTTCCACGCGCTTGATAGAATCAATACCAAGGTCCGCTTCCATATCCATGTCTAGATCAAGCATCTCAGTTGGGTAACCGGTTTTCTCCGCTACCACGTCTAACATTACTTTTTCTGCGTCCGCTGTCGCGGCTGGTGCAGAAGTGACAGGTGCAGAGACCACTGGAGCAGGTGCAATTGGCGCCACTACTACTGGTGCTGGTTTCGCAGCCTGTGCTTGCGCGACCGGTGCTTGACGTTGTGGCGTAACTTGAGTCGGTGCCGCGGCTTGAGTGACGGGCGCTGCGACTGGTTCATGAGAAACAGGTTCATGAGAAGCAGCCGCTTGGGTTACAGGAACTTGGGTTACAGAAGCCTGAGCGACAGGCGCTGGTGCTTGCTGAGTCACGATAACAGGAGCCACAACTGGTGCTACTTGCGTCGCGGCTTGTCCTGTTAGCATCGTCAATGCAGACGTGTTGCTGTTGGATTGCTGCTGTAAGTATTGTGCGTGCGCTTGAAGTGTTTGCGCTTGATGTTGATGGAACATTTCCATCGAACGCTGCAAGCTGTCTGGGATAGCAACACCGGCCGTGGCCATTTTTGCTTGCTCTGACATTAAGGTATTGAACGTATCCCCGTATTGCTGAGGAATCGCCAAGAACTGTTGATGTACTTCAGCGGCTTGCTGTTGAGCGTTGAAGAAAGATTGTAGCGAAGACTCATCTACCGAGACCGCTTGCACTTGCTTAACTTGGGCAGCGACAGGCTGAGCCATCGTTGCGCTCTGTGCGCTCTGTGCGGAAGCTTGCTCAGCCGCAACGGTGACAGGCACTTCCACGTATTCTGTTTTAATCACTTCTTTTTCCACAATCTTTTCAACTTCAACTTCGACTTTTACTTCAACGATTTCCGTTTTTGCCGTTACGCTACCCGTCGCTAAAGACTTGTCCATCTTGTTACGAGTGGACGGGCTGATGTAGTTCGTTGCATTAAGCTTGATGTTCATCGGCGATGGCTTGGCAGGCGCGGCAATTGGCGCTTGGTACGGGTCAATATTGTCAAGAGCGACACCCGCAACACAAAGCTGAACGGCAGCCAAACGTAACTGTTGGTCGCTGTCACCTTTAGGGCTTGGGTTGATACTGATAGTGCAAAGCGCTTCGCTCTTATCTGCCAGTGTTTTCTCTACCAACTTCTGAAGGATATTTTTAGGTCCAAACTCAACAAAGACGCGTGCGCCTGCTTCATACATTGCTTCAAGCTGCTCACTAAAGCGAACCGACTGCAGCATATGCTGTTTGAAAGCTTTCTTAATGGCTTTGCCATCTTTGCCGTGAAGTTTGCCCGTTGCATTCGCGTACAACGGCACGGTTGGTGCGCTGAACGTGGCTTTATCAATAGCGGTAGCGAACGGTTTTTGCGCATGGGCCACTAATGGCGTATGGAATGCCCCCGATACTGGCAATGCAATGGCTTTAAAACCTTGTTCTGTCAGCGCTGCTGCAGCTTGTTGTGCGGCATCGGTTGGGCCGGCAATAACCAATTGAGTCGGAGCATTGTAGTTCGCGATGCTTACGCCCTCGAACGCACTAATGCACGCCTCAACGGCAGCAAGCTTGTCGGCATCCAGAATAACCGCGTACATGGTACCGCTGTCGCCTTGCTCTGGCGTTGCCGCCATGGCGTCGCCACGAGCAAACGCAAGTTGGTAGTAATCACCTTGTGAAATCACACCTGATGCACACAAGGCACTCAATTCACCAAAGCTGTGACCTGCGACCATGTCCGCTTTAAATCCAGCCTGAGTCATGATGTCGAACTGACCCATAGACAAGGTGCCGATAGCACTTTGCGCGTTGGCGGTATTGGTTAATACCGATTGCTGTGCTTTCTCTGCGTCTGCAGTGAACGTTGGAATAGGGAAAAGAATCTGGGATAGCGCGGTTTTTTTATGCTGACCAAATACTTGATCGGCTTTCGCTAATTGTTGGCGCATTTCTGGGTAGTGACAAGCCAGTTCGCGACCCATGTTGAGGTACTGTGAACCTTGGCCGGCAAATAGCGCGGCAACCTTAGTCGTGCCCTTCTTCGCAATCAGCGCTGACTCACGGTAGCTTGTACCGTTAGGGAGCTGCCAATATGGCTTGTCTTGGCTGTCCATCATTGCGATAACTTTTGCTAACTGAGCTTGCAAGTCAGCGTGGTCTGTCACCACTAAGCCCAAACGAGCATGTGATGCGTCTAATTCGCGCAGTCCATGTTGCTCGGCCAGCGCAGTCAACTCAATCTTATTGTCGCTAACATTGCTAGCAATTTGCTTAAGGTCAGCGATGAGCGCGGCGCGAGTCGCAGCACTGAACAATAAGGTTTGTGGTACTTGACGCTGACGGTACTGATCGCCGCGTGCATGCTCTTGGGTATATTCTTCTAATACCACGTGGAAGTTCGTTCCACCAAAGCCGAATGAGCTGATACCCGCACGACGCGGTGTACCGTCCACTCGACGCATCCAAGGACGCGTTTGGGTGTTGAGATAAAACGGTGAGTTTTCGATATCGAGCTTAGGATTCGGGCTAGAGACATTGATCGTGGCAGGCAATACCTTATGGTGTAGCGCCAACGCCGCTTTAATCAATCCAGCCGTACCGGCGGTTGATTTGGTGTGACCGATCTGAGATTTCACCGAACCCAATGCAATGTGCTGCTTTTGCTCGTTATCTTCACTGAATACTGAGTTTAAACCACCAAATTCAGCCACGTCGCCCGCAGCCGTTCCGGTACCGTGCGCTTCTAGTAACCCAAGTGTATGCGGCGCAAAACCCGCATCATCGTAGGCACGTTTCAAGGCTTTGGCCTGACCTTCAGGACGAGGCGCATAAATACTCTTAAACTTACCATCAGAAGATGAACCTACCCCTTTGATCACAGAGTAGATTCTATCACCATCACGCTCAGCATCTTCAAGACGCTTTAGCGCAACCATGCCAATACCTTCGCCAATCATCATCCCTTTCGAATCGATATCAAAAGGTTGAATGGTTTCGTTGGTGGTGAACGCGGGTGTCTTAGAGAAGCTCATGTACATGGTTGGTGAGTTATCAGTACACACACCACCAGTAATCATCATTTCACTGCGCCCTTCCACCAGCTCGCTCAATGCCATGCGCATTGCTGCCAGTGAACCTGCACACGCCGCATCAACAACGCAGTTAATGCCGCCAAGGTCGAAACGGTTAGCAATACGACCAGAAATCACATTACCCAACGAACCTGGGAATGAGTTCTCCTCCCAGTGAATGTATTGGTCTTGGAATTTCTTAATCATCATTTCGCTGTCTTCGTCGCTAATACCACTGCTCTTGAAGACTTTCTTTAGTACTGGATATTGCAGACGAGCGTTTAGGCTTTGTGCAATTTTTTGACCACCACCCACGCCAAGCGTAATACCGATCTTGTCGCGATCATAGCCTTCAGGCAATTTCGCGTCTTCGAGCACTTCTTTCGCAACAATCAGCGATAGTAGCTGTGATGTATCAGTCAGCTCTAGGATATTTGGCGGTAAACCAAACTCCATTGGATTGAAATCAACCTCTGGGATAAAACCACCACGCTTACAATACGATTTGTCGGGTGTTGTTCTATCTGAATCGTAGTAATCCTCTGGACGCCAGTGTGTGTCCGGAACTTCAGTAATCGCATCAATTTTTTCGCTGATCAAATCCCAAAATTTGTTCAAGTATCGAGAGTTGGCAAACATGCTTGCCATACCAACAATCGCAATTGGCATATCTTTGAGGCGTTTATTCAGTCGAGTATCGTCTACTGATTCAGGTGTATTTGTATCGGGTTGGCTCATTATGAGTCTCCACTGGAAATCACAGAGGGTGATGTCATGTTTTGATGCTGGGCTTTTGGGTATAGGAAAGAAAAATCTGTTGTAGATTTTAAAAAGCGCAGCCGAAAATTTAGGTTGCTAGCTATTGGCAACCAGGGTGAAATTCGACCTATAAAATGCAATTTATTGCACTTAGTGAGGTAATGGTTCATGCGCAACGTCTGCGCTGGCTAACTGGGGCGATGCTCATTAAATCCTGCTTAAAATACGACCAAGCTTGGCTCGTGACGTCGCGATAAAAATGATTAAGTATCTGTCATGGTTGAGCAGGCTACCGGACACGGCTTTTTGATACAATGCTCATACCGTTCATGACCATCTCTTCAGACCAGTTGAAGCAAGACAAAAATACGATTAATGAACAAATAGGCACACTAAAGCACTGATTAAAAAGAGATTAGAGCTATTACTCTATAATTTTACACAAGATTGTGACAAAATGCGATCTAGCTATCATTTTTATAAGTTTTGCAATTTTAGCCCTGATAAATAAGGGCAAAGAGCTAGATATATTAAAATAATCCTCGCAAGCCAAAATGCTATACTACGCTAGTTTCATGACACTAATCAGCTCAAAAATGTCGATAGATTCATTGCTATATAGCGGGTATGATTCGAGGGTTTTAAATACATAACTATACAATAAGGAGTAATTATTTGGATGGTCGTTTAAAGGTCATATTATGGCTCTGCCCTCTTCGCGACTTGCCAACAGAAGCTGAGCTTACCGGTGTAATAACGTCGTGGTTAAGCGATGAAGAATTGCACAAGGTCAACCGCTACCGAAAGCAAGACTCTCAAGTTCAAGCGCTCTTTGTACGAGGTTTTTTACGTGCCATATTGTCTCAATATTCTGATATTAAGCCGGCACAATGGCGTTTTGAATACGGAGATAAAGGCAAGCCGCGGTTATGCTCGAAGCAAAAGCAACAAACCGGCCTGGACTTCAACCTAAGCCATAGCAAAGACCACTTATTGATCGGCGTTTTACAAAGTCATCATAGAGAACATACATTAGGTGTGGATATAGAGCACGCAAGACAAGGAACCGACATTTATTCAATCATGAGTCACTACTTTGCAAATAGTGAAGTTCAGGAATTGATGAGACTGGAAAAAAACGCACAACGCGAGCGTTTTTTTGATGTGTGGGCACTAAAAGAATCGTACATCAAGGCAACGGGGAAAGGACTCGCTACTTCATTAAAGCGTTTCTATTTTGATTTTTCAAACCAGCAACGACAACACTTAACGCTTAATGAGACCCAAGGCCCTCAAAAAAAAGAACGTCATTTCGAAATATACCGCCAGCTTCCAATTATATTTATTGGCGATGACCATTCTCAAACAGAGGGTTCACAAGCAGAGCATGCATCAACCAACAGTTGGGTGACCACCGAGAGAAGAACAACAAAAGATCCCGATACAGTAGATACAGTAGATACAGTAACTTTGCTTTCATCTACATCACATTGGCAAAGTATTCTTGGACGTCTGGATAGTGATTATCGCTTTGCTCTGACGGTGGGAGGGAGCAAAGGTGAAATTTTACTAGAGATGAATACCTTTACCCTAACCAACCTAGAGCAAGAAAACTTAAATCAAGCATAAAATATGCGAAGCTAAAACAGGTAAAGCGCTCACTATAGAGCGCTACCTAGCGCCTAGCCAGACGCATCGTTTCAGGGAGATGTAAGGATTGGAGTTTCACGGCTATATGCTTCGACGGTATACCCATGAAATAAGGTTACCGCATTACGGAAACATTGCCTTCAAAATATCATCCGGTACCGGTTGCAGGCGTTTTTCTTTATCAAGGCACACCATTTCAATATCGCCGATGACAGCAGGCTTAGTCGCGCCCTTACGCCAAACTTCCTGCCGCCATAAGGTTTTGTACTTTCCATCCAACTCAAACGATGTGCGAATGTCACATATTTCCGCAAACTCTACGCCATCTTGAAAGGTCATATTCGCTTTATAAACCGCAAAACCTAAACCATGGTTATTCCAAAGCTCTGCCAGCTTATCACTGCCAAGCACATGCTCGCGGGCACGCTCAAAGTACTTTAGAAAATTAGGATGATAAACCACCCCGGAGTGATCCGTATCTTCATAATAAATTTGTACGGGATGGTGAAAGGTCTTGCTCATTAGTCGATGATCTCGTGATTGGCTTAAGATTGATATTCGTTTCGCTGATGAGTTGCTTAAATAGCAACCACCAGCATAATTGTACTGCACAGCGTTGCACTCTACCCTATCTCTTTCTGTCACTTCAATGAGCGCGGGCAAAGTTAATGACTAGTCAGACCTCAGAGGGGACAGTGGATGGGCTGATCTGTTTGAACTGTTAGGTGTTAGTCGCTATGAGCGGTAACTTCTTGAGTAGTCGCGACCTGAGCCGTTGTAGTTTCACTAGGAAGCCTTTTGCGACATGTGGCTTAGTGGGGGTTCAAAATACATCACGTCTTGGAACGCTCTTAGATCAAACAAGTATAAAATTGAATAGAGATGCTCAAATATCTCCGACTGGACCTCTTCAAAGTGATTCCAATCAGTATTTCGCGTAAAACAATAAATCTCAATGGGCACCCCTTTCGCGGTTGCACTTTGCTGACGAACAATCATGGTGTGTTGATCATTAATGTCAGTGCGAGACTTAAGGTAGGCCTCGACGTACAAGCGGAACAACCCTGCGTTTGTTATGCACCGTTTGTCAATATTATCACCCATTTCTTTGAGTTTATGGCTTTCACAAAGTTGTTGGATCTGAGTGCTAATCAGTGGTACGTGAGCCAACTGATTAACCTTATCCATCGTCAAGAACTTAATGCTACTGATGTCTAATGAGATTGACCTTTTTATGCGACGCCCCTGTGTGGTCATGCTTCGCCAGTTTTTTAACCCAACATTCAAGATCTCATAAGTAGGTATTATAGAGGTAGTTTTGTCCCAGTTTTCAACGGTAATAACACTTAAGGTGATGTCTTTAATAACGCCATCAGCGTCGTACCGTTCTACTTCGATCCAATCCCCTTTACGAACTAAACGATGTATGTTGATTTTAACGGCTGTGACCATCCCTAAGATGCTGTCTTTAAAAACAAGTAACAACACCGCAGACATCGCACCAATACTACTCAAAAAAGCCATCGGTGGGATTTCCAGTAAAATAGCCAGCATCATAATAATCATCAACGCTGAGCTTGCGAGCTTAATCAGTTCCGCAAACGGCTTAATGGGTATATTAGTCAGCTCATCCTTGTCGGTAATCTTGGCCTCTAAAAAATCAAGTACTGAGTGCATCATGAGCACTGCGAATAAGATAACCCCGACTTCAGCTAGCTTGCTATACCACCCTTGCACACCAAAATAACGGAACCAAAAAATGGAAAAGACAAAGCCAACGAAGTACTGAGAACGATGAATAAATCTCACTTCATAGGTTTTTTTAACTCGATTCAATTTACAATCAAGACCGCGAGTTAGCGTGGCGCGTACCAACCATGGGATGAGACAAAACGAGATGATGGTTGCTGCAATCTGAAAGAAATGCTTCTCCGTCTCAGAGAATGTTTGGTAAAGGCTTTTTAGATATTCAAGATAATCCATAGTGAGATCTTATTTTAGGAGGAATGGAGATAGGTGCTGGAAGTCGCTTTCTACTGTCGTACTTGGCGATACTGTCATGCCGAGTCGTAACAGGTAATCCAATCACCTCGAGATATAGCGAAGGAAGGAGCACCTGTGTCTGGTTAATCATCAAAATGCTCAAGGCTATTGAGTGAGGCGTTTCAACTCGCTTTCTAAGTCATTCATTGCCTTTTGCGTTTTAAACTCTTCGTACATGGCTTCTTGGTCATTAGGATCTATCTGTGCACCAGTGCTCGCCACAAGGTCATCAAAATAAGTGGCTAACGTCGCGCTATCAAGAACCGCCATCGCACATACTTGACGCTGCCCAAAGATCTCGCCAACGTCGAGTTTAACGATCTGAGAATGTCGTAACCTCACTTGTGATATTTGTTTACTTACCGATTCAAACGTCTCGCCAACCGAGGTTCCATCGGTATTGCTAACCAATACCGTAGCATGGCGATCCATATTGGTTGCCTTCATATTAATTGATTGAATCAGGCTGGTTCTTGCTTGGCTCTCCGCTCTTTTTTTATCCAGACTAAAGTTTCCTGATGACGAGGCACAACCTACCGCTGCTAATCCATCATCAACGGAAGGCGAATGTACCCAATCTCCTAACTGCTTTTGCTCATTGGCATGGGCAACCGTTACGGTTACCGTTAAAGACGTCATAACCAAGGTGAGCAGTGTTTGGGAAAATGACTTAGATCGACGTTGCATGGTGTACCCTTATTTCAAAATCAATTTATTGTTTGAGATGGAAGACATCGATAGACCACGGTCTATCGCTTGCTCAATTCGTGGAACATAGGTTTGGGCCAATAACTGGGTATCTAATAAGGTTCTAAATTCAACTTGAACCTTGTCTTGCTGGTTCATAACCGTTGCTTCACTAAATAACGACTCTGAGCGCAGCCATTCGGTCAAGCCTGCAAACTTAGCAGGTGTTAAAACTGGCATGTCAATTGTGACCACCTTGCCGCCTAGCGTCGTGATGTGTTGCAACGCTTGCTCGACACTTACCGCAATCTCGTCTTGTGCTAATTCAAGGTTTACCGCAACAAGCCTAGACTCCACCACATCACTGTTTGGTAAGGTAATCATTTGCGGCACATTGGCCCAATGCGAGAGTTGCTGAGACAACCTATCAAGCAGCTGCATGTTGAGTGATAACTGGGCGGTATCTTCTAGGGGAATAAGCTTAGAGCTTGCTTTTATTATGATGTCAGCGTTGTCTGCTCTTAAACTGGTAATATAGCCAAGCTCACTTATCATCGTAGCCAGTGATGAAGTGACTTGGTCACTCTCTGCGTAAATAAAGAATCTTGGTTTACCAGCAAGATAATAGTCGTCATCGATGAACTGTTTTAAAGCAACCACGTCAATATCGACATTCATCAAAACCGTAATTTGGTCGGCATTATCGGTTTTGCCGGTATGATTAATTTGATCGAGCAATGTCCAATCTTTAATGAATGCTTGATGGGCTCGTGCCAGACTTTGATAAGGCTGAGCATCCACGACAAGTTGACTGATTGCCTGCATCACCGCCAGCTCAAAGGCATTATTTTGTGCAGTGTGAATAGCGGTCATAGAGCTTGAGGCATGCCCAACTGCTTCTATTCTGAAGCTGGCCTCAAGCGCTTCGTCATGCCAGATCCAATTCTCGCCATGGTCTGACGTATTGTTAAGTGGTAGCACTGCTGAAACGCAGCTTTCACTGCCTTGCAAGAAACTTTCACCCAGCGTTACGGTGAACTCGCCATTACCATGGGCTTGCTCAAACCCAGCGACGTCCCACAGTTGTGCCTCGTATTCTCTTACTTGCCTGCTGGTTAATGCTGCATACGCCGTTCGATATGCCTCGACAGCTTGGGTGTTTGCCTGTACCTGTGCGCGCTCAATAACGGATGCACCCCGCCCATAGACGCAAGATGAATAAACCAATTCGGCGTGGTCTTTTTGAAATATGAATTCACTGGCAGTGGCGTTCATAGACAAAAAGATGGCGCTAGATAGCGCCAATCTTAATATCATCATTACAATGTCCCACTCGCGGAGATTCTATGTTCGAGGAACCCTTGTGGTGTGCCCACACTCACTGCAAAAAGCTTCGCATCTCGCGCTGGGCGATAGATATTACCATCTGCTTCCTGTTTGATACGCTTGGCATCTTTTGAATCCTTCCAACGTACGATTCGTCCTTGCGACTCGATATCACTAGGGTTAACCCGTGCAACGCCAACCGGCTCAGCAAAGCCAAGGCTATATTCAAACACGACCATGGTTTCATCTGGCAAAATACCTGCGTTTTGCCCACGATCTAACGAGATCCTGTCGCCACGAATACCGATCACTTGCGCCGTCGCGGGCATCTCAGACAACATACGGCTCAAGGCAATGCCAAAGCCACGTGTCGACATATCGTTTAGTACCGCAGATACCGCATTAGCGTCATAGATATCAAACCCGCCTTCTATTTTCCCAGATTGCATCCAGAATTTCATTTCGTCTAGCGACTTAACATCACCAGTACGAACCTTTATCTTACCGACATTTGGGTAGCTGATTTTTTCTTTGGTATAAGGGTCAACAAACCCGACAGTGAAATCGAGACTAAGGTCGACAAGGTTGGTTGAACCACCAGTCACGAGCTCGCCGGTTTTCACCGAATCGATAGTCATGGCGTAATCCGGGTGAAGCACGCCATTTTTCATGCGGCTTGCCAACTCACTGTCAGACATTCCTTGGATAGAATCGCCAAGGAATGAAACCGAACGGTCATCACCGGTCACAATACGAAATCGATTTAATCCAACCAATTGGTTTTCAAATTGATTTAATAACTTACGCCCATCATAAGCTCGAACCGACGACAACCAGTCATTGGGGTTTTCAGTATCAGCTGTAATAGGATCGCCCATATACAAACGCAGTACTTTCTTACTCAATGGACAGTCAGGATGCTCACTGTTGACTTCAAAAGTACATTTATCCAAACCACGGGTACTGTAATACGCTGGTAACTCGATATCGTTGTCTTTAAATGCTTCTGGCGCCTTGCCATATTCATAGCCAGATGCCCCATTTTGTGTCGCGGTTTGTAAGCGACTTTCTGCCCTTTCTGTCGATTGGCAACCTACAAGAGTCAAGGCAGACAATACACTGAGAGTCAAAACACTACGACGCGTCATTGTTTCGCTCCACACGGGCTTGAATGGCTTTATCGGCTTCCTCCATCTCTTTGATAAAGGCTTGCTCGGCACTGATTAGGCCGTTGCTTTCGCTAATCAAGGAAACACGCGTTTTCATCTCATCATAAACGAATCCAATTGGATGCTCTTCTGGGTCAATAGCCCCTGTCACCATTTTGATCGCTTCTGCTTGAGCAATTGGTACCGCATTTTCGGCATAGACCTGAGCGACGGTTACCGATTGAACACCTAAATTCACCGCGAGGTCTAAGTTAGCACTAAAAATGTCACCCTGGGCTTTGGTATAATCGTCATATTTTTTCTTTAGCTTTGGATCTTGGTCCAGAAGAACAATAATCTCCTCCTTAGACTTATCTGCATGGATAGCGAAAAACTGTTCTACGTCTTTATGATTTTTACGTATTTCTTGGTACTTCCCTGTCACCTCACATTGACGCTGCGCCACCGTCAGTATTGCCATTGAAGCAGTATCAAAAGAAGGCGAATACTTCGTAAAGTCTTGAGTATGTTCCTGACATTGTGAATCAATATTAGTGAGCAACTCTTCACGGTCGTCCCAAACACCTACCTGAGTTGACATACAGCCAGTAAGCATGACCGAACCCATCACTAACGATAACAGTTTAATTTTCACAATTTATACTCCGAGTATATCAATCAAAATGTCCTCACCCACATCATTCAATAACAACTGATGCGTAGCATCCTCTGCCGATTGAAGTGAATCAGATGGTGGACTTATATAGTTATAGTGTTTCGTAAAAATTGATTGGTGTTGGCCCTTTTGTCGCAACTCAATCTTTACATCTTCTTTAATTAAGAATTTGTTATTTCTCTTTGCGTTCTGACGCTTTACTGATACAAAAAACTGATAATCGACTTCGCCTTCAGTTGCCAAACCCTTTTGACGTAATGAGTCAGACAATATTGATGCAATTCGCTGACCACTCATATTGTTAACAACCGTCCAACCACCTAAGGATATTAATACCTTCACCTCTCTATTTATTTGGATGTAGTCATTCATCCACTGTTTAGATTGGGCGTTGAGTTCCTTTTTCTGCTCTAGTCCAATAAGAATACTGTGCATAACCTGAACCGTATCGAGCTTCTTTTCTAGCAACAATAGAGTTCGAATCGAGTCTAGTGGTGTTTGGTTCCGAATCGCTTCAAGCTCAATTTTTGCCTCTGACAAACCTGCAATAATTTTATTTATGTAAAATTCAGACATCACTGTTCGATTAATACTGATCGTAACGCTTGATTGGCCATCAAAAAATGTGTTGTCTTTAATATTGTACGGGGGAAATGGTACTGAATCGGTCTTAAGTAACGACGTCTCTTTAAACATTTCATTTATCTCGCCATTGTTAAACTCTGACAATGATTCTGTCGTCACTTGTATTTGTGACGACATTCTTTGGGCGAGCGCCGCCAATGCACTTTTTTCAGCCTTAATTTGATCCGAACTAATACCTAGACTATAAATGCTTTCACTATTATCTTTGGGCGTAACAATCCCTGCTGTGGTATGACAAGATATCATCACAGACAATATTATTATTAACTGTTTCATTATTAGCTCTCAGCAGCGTAGTCTTTTTGTCTCTTGGTTACTTTTTTCAAATAGTTGATTGTCTCTTCATACGGTAAGTTATTAATTAAGGTGTCGTAAACCTGGTCTGGCGTCATTGTATTTATTTTCATGGCTGCACTTTTTATTCTTCTTTCGCCAAACGCTTTTGCTACATTACCGGCACCGGTATTATAGGCCGCAATCACACAGTACTCTCTACTTTTAGGGTCTTCTATCTCACGCAAGTAACGCGTGTTTAATATGTCTAGATAACCGGTTCCGGCTTGAATGTTATAACTAGGCTTATATAAATCCGCCTCATTCATTGGCTTATCCACCTTATGAACAATACGATTTACATCATGGCCAGCACTTGTTGTTACCACCTGCATTAAACCAAATGCAGGGATGGGCGAGCGAGCACTAGGGTTGAAGCTAGACTCGGAATGTATAATCGCCAACACAAGCTCTGGTTTAATATTAAACACTTCACTTTGGTGATATATATCGGATAAATAAGGATCAATCCGCTTCTTTAAGCTATCACTCGGCATCCTAACTTTTAGGCTTACTACCTTCTTCTTGGGCGTGGCCTCTCGTACAGGGTCGACTTGATTTCGCTGGCTTTCAAAGCTCTTACTGACGCTCGTCATACGCGTTTTTGCCTGGCTAACCAACTGTGTTTTTTGCGCATCAATGATAGTAGGGTCAAGCTCTCTCCCAGCTTGTTCAGCAAGTAACTCTGCCTCTTTATCTATCTGTTGTAGCTGTGAATTCGTCTGACTTACGATATCTTGCAGCGCTTGCTTCTCAAAATCTGGATCATAGGTTAATGAGCGCTCAGAGGCCTCACTAACATCCAAAGTCTCCAGTGACTTTGTGTCCATTCCCGTGTCCGTTTTTAGCGACTCAGTTAATTGTTGATGCAACGCGATTTTCATTTCGTCCATATCGACATTGTCATCGACAATCACTTCAATAGTTACTGTTTCTTGTTCGTAATCGACCACTGTCCGAGAGGCATTGCTCGCGTCATAAGCAACCTTACTGTGGCTATCTGAAATTTGCGCATCACCCCAGGTTTCTATCGATTGTGACCGCTCGCCATCCCAGCGCTTGATATACTCTTCACGCCATGAAGCATACTCCAGCATGTGCTCTTTATACCATTCTTGAAACTGTTTCTGTTCTGCCTCTTTAGACAGATACGCACTCTGGACTTCTCTATCCAAATTAGAGAATGGGTTATCGTTTGCAAAGGAAACAAATGTTGATAACAATGCAACTGTAATTAAATGATATTTCATTATATGACCTATTAAGAGAAATACGTATTGAATTCAAATTTAGTTAGCATCATTTCCAACATCACATCACGTGGAAGCTCTGATACTGTAAACGTATTAATTTGGTTTTCTCTTAGCTTATTTTTATATTGGTTAAATGATGCATCATCTCCAAGAACATAAGCTTGGTCCAGTAATTGTATGGTTTCATTACTTATTGATTGGGCCGTATTATAATTGTACATTCCAACCATTAATTGATGAAACATAGCATCTCGACCTAATTCCATGACATCGATATAATAATTTGAACTACCACTTTCAAAATGACTATCATCAGGTGACGATATAATATCTTTCAATGACTCATCAAATAGTTTATAACCCACATATGGAATGCTCGGACTAAAATCAGTATTTAGCGCTTGGATAGAATAAGCTGCAACTCGACTCTCTTTTACAGCTACACTCAACATAAACTTACCATAGTTGAAGTAATTAAACTGAACCTGACTATCGATTGACGATGATTTAACCGCTTGAGGCAAGCCAGATTGTAATTTCACATAGTCAAATGAATGACCAACGGTAATCTTTGAAATCAATAAATACTCATTTTCATTCGTCCATGTTGCCTTGATTTTTTGGTACGTATTGACCAAAACAGTCTCAGTATCATTCCAACTTCCTATTGAAATAATAACCGCAGCTATTGAAATAATCATCGCCTTGAACTTTTTCAGAATCCCTGTAACAACCATACTATCAGAACTAACTTATTTAAATAAACACACTACTTGGTTGATAATTTTATACCATGACAAATAATGTTATTCAAATTATGTCATATAGGGAACTTGTATTGATAATAATATTTAAAGTAACAAAAATTAATATTTCTTTCATTTTCATGACATTTAGCAAGCCATGTCATGAAGGAGTCAAGTCATTGATTTTAATGAAATTAAAATCAATGACAATAGACGGGAGATTTAGCAACTGAAAATGGTCAAACTTATAGTTTGAATCAAGATCATATTTTTCTTTTTTTTATCGCAAAAAAATATTAGTTTTTATAACACCAATGTGACAAAGATCACCTTAATTATATTAAACTCATCACCACTTGATTGTTAAGTTGGTCAAATAAGAACATAAATAGCACACTGCTCTGCGCCTATATATTCGATTTCCTTTCCTCTAATAGTCATTATTAAAATAATCTGATGATTGCTCATCAGCCTGCCTTAAAACAAAAAACCGAATAGATAAGCAAGAATAATATTTATTGAACTAAGTAGATGTATGGCCAACTTATCAAGAGAACGGCACCTCCAGCATTGAGTAGTGGTTGGACGAACGAATATACACAAACAGACTAATGTACACATACAGACTAATGGATACACAAAATCAAGGCGCATAGCCAAACTAAGCACCTTCCTAAAAGCCTATACGAGTTAAGGGTCACTCTACAGCGACATTTTAACGAGATGCGCAACGCTGTCTTAAAAAGAAGCGTTGCGCTTTGGGTCGTTTGATGAACCTCGACATAATTTGACCGCGGGTTGCCTCGCGATGCTCAAAGCGGCGACCAAAACGACAAAGACTAGCGATTCAAAGGCAAGTTCAAACTACGTTGAGACGTTTATACAAAAACAAACGAGCAAAAGGCATCTAAGCGACAGCGAGTGCACTATCATATTGAATAAACGATAGGTCTAGGCTAGTCGCAACGCTTTGGTTGGTTACTTTGCCATGAATGACGTTCAATCCATTAAGCAGGTGGTTGTCAGTTAATAATGCCTTTTTATAGCCTTGATTCGCTAGTTTTAAGATATAAGGTAACGTGGCGTTGTTGAGTGCAAAGGTCGAAGTTCGAGCCACCGCTCCAGGCATATTTGCCACACAGTAATGCACGACCCCATCAACGATATAAGTTGGCTCTGCATGCGTGGTAGCCTTTGACGTTTCAAAGCACCCTCCTTGGTCAATCGCCACATCGACAACCGCGCTACCGGATTTCATAGCGCTGATCATATCTTTAGTGACGAGCTTAGGCGCTGCTGCACCTGGAATCAAAACCCCACCAATAACTAAATCAGAGCTAAGAACTGACTCTTCTAGGTTGTGTTGATTGGAATAGACGGTCTTAACTGCATTGCCAAATTGTGCACCGACACGTCTAAGTGTATCGACATTATTGTCTAAGATTGTGGTATCTGCCCCCATTCCAACGGCCATCTGCGCCGCATTTACGCCTACAACACCACCACCAATAATTGTCACCTTAGCCGGGGCAACACCGGCTACGCCACCAAGTAATAAGCCAATGCCGCCTTGGGATTTTTCTAAGCACGCCGCGCCAGCTTGAATTGACATACGTCCAGCCACTTCAGACATTGGCGCGAGCAAAGGCAGGCCGCCATTTGCGCTAGTAATAGTTTCATACGCAATACACACCGATTCACTTGATATCAGGTCTTTTGTTTGCGCCATATCTGGAGCAAGGTGTAGATAGGTGAATAACAACTGATCAGGACGCAATCTGGCGCGCTCTTCAGCTAACGGTTCTTTTACTTTAACGATCATATCTGCTTGAGCAAACACTTCTTCTGCAGTATCTAAAATGGTTGCGCCAGCACTTACGTACTCGTCATCGCCGCAAAGGATCCCTAATCCTGCACCTTTTTCTATATAAACCGTGTGGCCTTGCCTAGTGACTTCTAACACACTCGCGGGTGTCATACCTACGCGGTACTCATGGATTTTAATTTCTTTTGGTACACCGATCTTCATAATAGATTTCCTTCCTATAGCATTAAATTTCTGATTATTCGTTACGTAGAATGAATTGGATTTGCTTGAGACAACGTCAGTTCTGTTTGACCACTTTAAAATTGTCCCATGCTTGACTCGTGGGCATCACCTCAATGCTGTTGATATTGATATGGCTAGGTTGCTCAGCTATCCATAGCATGATGTCTGCGATATCTTCGGGTTGCAGTGGATTAGTCCCATCGTAGATTTGGTTGTATTTCGCTTGGTCGCCATTAAAACGCACTAAACTAAATTCGCTCTCTGATAAACCTGGCTCTAGGCTTGTGATTCGCAAACCACTTCCTGCAACATCACAGCGAAGATTTCGAGAAAACTGGGCGACAAACGCCTTGCTGGCACCATAGACATGTGCACCGGGATAACACCAATTGGACGCAATGCTTGCTAAATTAATAATGCTGCCTTTAGGTTGGTCAAGCATCAGTGGTAACAATGCATGCGTGACGTTCACTAAACCAGTAACGTTGGTGTTAATCATGGTATGCCAATCAGCAAGTTGGGCATTTTGAGCCGGGCTCGCGCCAAGTGCCAAGCCTGCATTATTGATAAGTACTTCAACATTCGAGAACTCTACCGGCAGCGATGCGACAAGCGCTTTGACCGCTTCAGCGTCTCTTACATCCAACGTCGCAACATGAACCGAGCAATATTCACCCAATTCATCGGCAAGGCTTGCTAGGCGTTCAAGTCGCCGCCCTGTCAGTACCAAGGAATATCCTTGTTGGCCAAATAGACGAGCTGCCGCCTTACCAAAGCCTGATGTTGCTCCAGTAATGAAAACGGTGGGGAGCATTAAATCGTTCATATCTAATTCCTTTTATTAATTAATTGACGACGCTATCACTTATATAAGGAGCATCCATGCCGCTCTAAATAATGTGAGCGCAGATACAATCAGCAGTAAGTAATAAGCAAGGCTATGAACCCTGGCCACGTTCTTATAGTGATAAATCGCCTTGCCGATCAGAACCGAAACAAATGCAATTCCGGTGTAGAGTGCTGGAAAGTCCGGTAGCACCTGCCACTGCTTTGTCACTGCATAACTGCTGCCAACGGCAAAACAGGTCGTCAAAAAAAAGTAGCTGATTAGGCTGTTACGCTGATGCTCAACACTTAAGGCACTGTTACGCATATAAATCACAACTGGTGCACCACCCGCTGACACAGCACTTGTCGTCCATCCTGACATAAACCCACAAAGCAGCGCCGAACCGGATAGTTTTTTTATCAAACGACCTCTGCTTTTACTCATGATGGCAAGCAGCAATACTGTTGTTGGCACAAGTATGCGCAACACACTATCGGGCAGATTAAATAGCAACCAAAACCCGACTGGAATTCCTATTCCCGTTGTTACTAACACCGGAGTTAATGCTGAAAAGTTAGTTTTGTTCCAGCTATCAACGACCAAGGGAAGCGAAACAATTAAATCAACCATTAAAACCGCCGGTACCATATCTGCAACGGAGTAAAACATCGATAACACCAAAATAACCAATGCAGAAAAACCAAACCCTGTATAACCGCGTACGAGACCCGCGATGACTAACGTAAGAATAATAACCAGGTGTATTAGCATTGTTTCCTCTAGTGCTTCTTCAATCCTTAACGCTTGTCATCAGATTAATCGGCTTAGTCAGCTCCAGTTAGTACCAGTTAAGGGTAATTATGGGGTCAGCGAATTTCGGTAGCAGACGAGAGGGTTGAAGAAAGTAAAGATTGGGCGATATATAGGTGCGGCAGGTCACTAACAGCTTATAATGCGGCGTCTCGATGTAGGAACAAGACCACGAGGACCATGGCCTTATTTTAGTTTGTTTGATGGGGAGGGCTTGGAAAGATAAAGAGTCACAAGGTGGCTTTGCTTTAACATTCGACTTTTATTTACGTTATGTTTAAAGGAGGAAGTAACGATGCCAATTTTTTGATACCCAACTCAATCTTGTCATCATCGATAGCTGAATACCCCAAACGTATGTATCGCCTACTGTCTCTATGAAACCGAGCGAAGTGCACAGTCCCTGGTTCGACAATCACACCCACAGCGTTGGCGCTTTGCACGAATTTCTCACAATCGACAGAAAGCGGTAACTTGAGCCAAAAGGCACTGCCACCGACCGTATCAGTGGTCACGCATTGCGGTAGGTGTTGATTGATGGCATCCCTCATAATTGTCCAACGTTGCTGATAACTATAACGAAGCTTTCTTAAGTAAGTATCGTAATACCCCAACGAAATAAACAGCGCGCAGGTTCTTTGATTGTTAGCGGGTGGGTGACGATACATCAAACGTCTCAAGGCGCGAGTCGCCGAAATCAGCGGCGCTTCTGCGACCATGTAACCAAGCCTCAGTCCCGGAGACAAGGATTTAGACAGGCTTCCGATGTAGATCACTCGGCTATTAGTATCGAGACTTTTTAGTGATGGGCTCGCCTTGCTTAAAACGTTGACCTCACTTTCATAATCATCCTCAATAATAATGAAGTCGTATTTTTCTGCAGCGGCGAGTAATGCCTTGCGCCTTTGCATCGGCATAGTGACATTTGTGGGTACTTGATGGCTAGGTGTGACATACACATAATCACACCGTATCAGCGATTCGTTAATTTCGATCCCTTGAACATCGAGTGTCAGCGGTATGACATTAGCGCCGTGAGACGCAAATATATTACGCGCATCGGGATAACCAGGCTCTTCAACACCAAAGTTCACCTGCTCGTCGGCTAATAACTTAGCCAGCATATACAATGAGTTTTGGGTGCCGATCGTCACCAAGATCTGTTCTTCTTTGGCTTGAATCCCCCGTTTGGTCAATACATTACTCTTTAGTTGCTTGACTAAAGCCGGGTCATCACAGTCTATTGAGTCTGAGATCCAATCTTTAACCACTTGGTAGCGTTGCGACAGACGGCAGCATTCACGCCAATGGTTTAGAGGAAATAGAGAGTGATCGGGTTGACCAAAGACAAATGGATAAGGGAAATCTTGCCAGTTCTTTGGTTTAGATATATTGCGCTGCGTACTGAGGTCATGCTTTAGGCGGTTGTTCCAAAATCGCGCACATTTTGCACCAGTGTAGTAATCATTACCGAGCTCATGTTGAGCAGGGGAAGTGCTCAGCTCGTCCCTGAGTATCTCAGGACAAGCATAGTAGCCGCTTCTTTCTTTAGAAACCAACATCCCCTCATCGACTAACTTATCGTAAACCAAAACAACGGTATTGCGTGATACCCTAAGCATCGACGCCATCTTACGACACGACGGTAGTGCATTATTAGCAAAGATACCATTGCGAATCGCGTCCAATAGGTGCTCACGAATTTGTTCTTGTAAGCTTCGTTCTGGCGAAAACTGGATATGAACTAAATGATCACTTTTCATCTTATACCTGTGAAAGTAAGTCGAATGATCAGAGATTAGCATTATCCATGCCACACATAATCACACGGTTTCATAGCTTATTTTATCCCCCATTTTTTTACGGCGGAGATCATAGTTTCGATATCAGATCGTCTGGCTATTTAAACGGTTAGCTTTAGCCATGAACCATGCCACATTCCATCAATTCGTATCAGCCCCCCTAACATCAATAACTATCTGTCCCCATAAATAGATGCAACTGGCGCTACTGGATTAGTACTGACCTTGTCTATCGTGTTCTAACACTAGTAAGGAGAACGATTATGGAAAATGGATTGTCTACCCCTAATTTCATCAATGCGGATACCAATGAAAAACAACAAATCGTCGATTGGGACCGACAACACGTATGGCATCATCTCACTCAGCATGCGACGTTGGAAAAACATGACCCGCTTGTCATGTCTCATGGCGAAGGGATCCATGTATGGGACATTAACGGCAAACAATACTTAGATGCCTCATCGGGTGGCGTATGGTGTGTCAACGTTGGCTATGGCAGAGAAAGAATTGCAAATGTTATTCGCGATCAAGCACTTAAGCTTAACTTCTTTGCGGGCACGGCTGGCACACCGGTATTGGCAGCCTTCGCCAACAAACTTATAGAAAAAATGCCGGGCATGAGTCGGGTGTACCTCTCAAATTCCGGCTCAGAGGCCAACGAAAAGGCCTATAAAATCGTTCGTCAAATCGCGCACCAAAAATACGGTGGGAAAAAGCATAAGATTCTCTATCGTGAAAGAGACTACCATGGTACGACCATCACGTGTTTGAGCTCTACAGGCCAAGAAGAACGCCGCAAGCAATACGGCCCATTCACTCCTGGTTTTGTTGAGTTTCCACACTGCTGTGAATACCGCAGTCAATTTGGTGACATCGATGACTATGGCGTCAAAGCGGCGCAACAATTAGAGTCAGTCATCCTTCAAGAAGGTCCCGATACCGTTGGGGCGATTGTTATCGAGCCAATTACCGCTGGAGGAGGCGTCATTACACCTCCTCCAGGTTACTATGACGAGGTTCAACGCATTTGCCGTCAATACGACATCCTCATTCATGTCGATGAAGTAGTATGTGGACTTGGCAGAACCGGTAAATGGTTTGGCTATCAACACTACGGTCTTAAGCCAGACATCGTGACCATGGCCAAGGGGGTTGCCTCGGCTTACGCCGCTATCTCATGTACCGTCACAACAGAAGCAATATTTGACTGTTTCAAACAAGCACCTGACGACAAATATAATGCGTTTCGAGACATTAGTACCTTTGGTGGGTGCACCATTGGTCCTGCCGCTGCGTTGGAAAATATTAAAATCATTGAAGAAGAGAACTTGGTGCAGAACGCCGCGCTTATCGGTGAATACTTATTTGCACAACTCAAGCAATTAAAAAGAAAATATCCCATCATTGGTGACGTTCGTGGACAAGGCTTGTTCTTAGGTATGGAACTTGTCAAAGACCAACAAACTAAGCAGCCTGTCCATGAATCTACTTTAGTTAAGTTCGCAGCGTTATGCATGTCAAAAGGCTTGATTATTGGGCGAACAAATCGTTCATTCGAAACTTTTAACAACACCCTTTGCCTCAGTCCTCCGTTAACCATATCAAGTAAAGAGGCCGATGATATTATTACCATTTTAGATGAAGCGTTTAGTGAATTGTAATCACCAGCTCATCCAATAAACAGAGGTCAATTACCTTCGAATACACAAACTGCCTTGAGGTCGGTATGTGTTCCCAAATTAATTAATAATCAAACGCTACCGACGAATAATCCGAACAAAAAACGGCCCTTGTCTTTCTAGTCGAGGGCTTTTTTTATGTCCTCACTTTCTATCTCTTTTTTCTCGGCTGACTTCATTCCATATTTTGAAAGGAACTCAATTTCTTCTACATAAATTGGCGATTGAGATGCATTTTATCATTAGACTTCTGAGCTATTTTATATCCAAAGCCAAGCACTACCTTGGTGCTTGGCTTTGGTGCAGCCTTGGACCAATAAGAAAACATTCTGGTACTACATCCCTGCCACACTTCCTCTTATTGTGGTGCTGTCATCAAATACATAAGGAAGTGACCATGAAAATCTCAACATTAAACTGGATAAAAATCACTACATTACTCGGTACATTAGTGTGTTCAATGAGTACCTTTGCTGCTAAGGAGGTCACCATTGGCTACCAGAGCATGTTCAATCCGATGAAGTATGCGATTGAACAAAAATTGGTCGAGAAAGAAACAGGTTATGAGATCAAATGGCGTAAGTTTGATTCCGGTGCCAAAGCCATCACAGCTATGGCGGCGGGCGCAGTAGACATGACCGTAGCAGGCTCAAGCCCTATTGCGAGTGCTGCCAGCAATGGCGTTGAAATGGAGCTAATTTGGGTGATGGAAAACATCGCTGACGCGGAAGCTCTAGTAGTAAAAAATAGTAGCGGTATTGCTTCTCCCGCCGATCTTCGCGGCAAGCGTATTGCCGTTCCTTTTGTATCCACGACTCACTTTCATATGCTGTTTGCCCTTGAACAATTTGGCCTATCAGAAAAAGACGTAAAACTTATCAACATGCAACCCAACGCGATTATGGCAGCTTGGTTGCGTGACGATATTGATGGTGCCTTTATTTGGGATCCCGCATTAGGAAAAATCAAACAAGATGGACATGTACTCATTACTTCAAAACAGCTAAGTGCATGGGGCACACCGACATTTGATGGAATGATCGCTAGCAAAGAGTTTATGGCGAAGAACGAAGAGTTCTTAACGAAATTTCTAACCGTATTGGCATCTGTTGATGAGCAATACCGTTCGGAGAAAGAAACCTTCAATGCTGATAACCCAATTGCAATCTCGGTGGCAAAAATAGTAGGCGGCGATCCAGATGGCGTCGTTGAAGCGATGAGTTTGTACGAATTTTTAGATGTTGATACGCAACTATCATGTCAATGGCTAGGTTGTGGCTTAGAAGGGGGCGCAACAAAAGCACTCAAAGCAACCTCTGAATTCCTACTTAAAGAGAAAAAAATCTCTGCATTGCAACCTGACTACAGCGTCTTCGTGAATCCATCATTTGTCGAGAAGACAAAAGAAAAACAATAAATAATCCCCCCAACGCTCAATAAACTATTTGTCTTATAAGGAATTAACCCATGTCTCTAGCAAAAACACTGAAGATTAAAGATGTCTCAGTCGTGTATCAAGATCGCCAGGGAGGAGACCCTGTTACTGCATTATCAGGGGTTAACCTTCAGATTGAACAAGGAGAACTCGTCGTTGCACTTGGCGCATCGGGTTGCGGAAAAACAACCTTGTTAAATCTAATGGCTGGGTTCATTTCCCCAACAGATGGATACCTAACTCTCGGTAACTCCGAGGTTGAAGGATTACCAAGAGTTACGTTAGGGCAAGATATCGGCGACCAGATCCTTGGTCCAAGCGCTGACCGGGGGGTTGTGTTCCAAAAGCATGCACTGTTTCCTTGGTTAACCGTACTAGAAAACACTGCTTTTGGGCTTAAGTTGCAAGGTGTTGATAAAGAAGAGCGAATTACGCGAGCCAAAAAATACCTAGAACTAGTCGGGCTCGAAGACTTCCACCACAGTAAGATCTATCAACTCTCAGGCGGTATGCAGCAACGAGTTGGTATTGCAAGAGCGCTTACTAATGACCCTAGCATCTTACTTCTTGATGAACCACTTGGCGCGTTAGATGCGCTCACACGTGAAACCCTTCAAGAATTACTCCTCGATGCATGGCAAACCACTAACAAAATGATGTTCTTCATTACTCACAGCGTTGAAGAAGCCTTGTTTATGGCCTCCCGTCTTATCGTTATGTCGCCAAGGCCGGGTCGTATCACGCACAGCTTCGAATTAGATTTCAATCGCCGTTTTTTAGAATGTAGAGATGCTCGCGCAGTCAAATCTCAACCCGATTTCATTGAGATGCGCGAACGGATCTTATCAATTATTCACCAAGATGAAACCGCGGAGGTCGCGTAATGAATGAAGCAATATTAAAGCCAGGCCACGACATAATGGCGCCTAATCAAAATAACGTGCTAAACGAAAGTTCATCACAATCTCAATCATCAAAGACGACGGGTCCTAAGCAAGAGGCAAGTAAGATTCACAATACTCCTCCATTTTATCTATTGATTCAGTGGATCAAAACACGTACGTTGACACCAGGTAATTATTACGGCGAACCAGGACAAGGTAACTCCAAGCTTATTTCAGTAGCTTCAAGCTTGTTCTTTATTGGTCTTTGGGCTTTCGTGACTGAATTTGGGATGGTCAAGCCACTGTTTTTGCCCTCTCCTTTTGCAGTATTCGATCGATTTATTGATTTAACCATCCACGGCTTCTCTGGTGTATCTCTCGGTGAGCACCTCACGGCAAGTCTCAGCCGCGTGTTTGGCGCTTTTATTCTCGCGGTTATAACTGCAGTACCTGTCGGAATTTTGATCGGTTCAAACGTTTGGGTTCGCGGTATTTTTGATCCACTTATCGAATTTTACCGACCATTACCACCATTGGCATATTTGCCATTGGTTATTATCTGGCTGGGTATCGATGAAACAAGTAAGATCACTCTCATCTATCTTGCTATGTTCGCACCGATCGCTCTTAGTGCTCGCGCTGGCGTCAACTCTGCTCGCAGCGAACAAATTCAAGCCGCCTACTCTATGGGGGCGTCTAAAACACAAGTCTTGTATCACGTTATTATTAAAAGCGCGATGCCCGAGATCTTAACTGGCCTGCGTATTGGGATTGGCTTTGGATGGACGACGTTGGTCGCGAGTGAAATGGTCGCAGCAGAGGCTGGGATCGGGTTTATGGTACTTAACGCGGCGGAATTTCTGGTTACAGACGTGGTAATAGCTGGGATTGTCATGATAGGTATCATCGCCTACAGCTTTGACTTATTCATGCGTTACTTAGAAAAACGGCTCGTACCATGGAAGGGCTATTAAACCCTCCTACACAATAAATATGACGACGTTCATCTCCAAATAGAGATATTGCTTTTTCCATTTTGACGCGATCAATATGTGCCTAAACGCCAAGGGGAACCCCTTGGCGCTAACATATTAATGAAATAGTGCTATTACTGACGTATCAAAACAGGTGCTTTCATCGGCAAAAGTTCATACCCTGTCGATAGTCCTTCGTGTTGAACATTTTTGACCATTCCCCCATTCATCCGACAATACCTATATCACGTGGAGTGAAGTTCCTGCTTTTTTTTCATTTTTAAGGTTGAGTACACAGAGAACACAGCCAAAACAATGAAGGCAAGTGCGATTGGCCGCTCGTAGAGGAACGACCAACTATTGTCGTACATTAGTAGAGACTTCCGCAAGTTAGTTTCCGCCATAGGTCCAAGGATAATAGCCAAGAGTATTGGTGAAGACGGGATTTCCAACTTACCCAACACAAACCCTAAGAACCCAAACGCAATCGCAATACCAATATCAAACATTGCGTTATTGATTGCGTAGGCACCGACAATTGAAAGGAAGATAATCACTGGAATCATCAGCATTTTTGGCACTTCAATAATACGGCAGAAGAAGCGTATACCGAGCAACCCGATCAATAGCATAACGACATTCGCTACCAGCATAGAGCTGAAGACGCCGTAAACCACTTCGGGGTTTTGAGCAAACAATAATGGGCCTGGCGTTAAACCCTGAACAATCAATGCACCTAACAGCACAGCGGCAACCGCATCACCAGGGACACCAAGCGTAAGTAAAGGCACTAATGAACCACCTGTTACGCCATTATTTCCGGCTTCAGCCGCCGCTAAACCACGCACTGAACCTTTACCAAACTCTTCTGGATTTTTAGAAGAACGTTTCGCTTCGTTATAGCAAACAAACGCTGAAATATCCGCACCGGCGCCTGGCACAGACCCAATGGATGTGCCCAATAAACCACTTTTTATTGCGGTTGGCATCATATCTTTGAGGTCTTTCTTACTCATCAAGCTACGGTCAAACTTAGGTCGCTCAACCTTTTTCTCAGACAGTATTTTTTCAAGCTGGTTTAGCGCTTCTGATAGTGCAAATAAACCAATGAGTACAGGAATAACATTAATCCCGCTATACAAATCCATAACACCAAATGTAAACCGAGGAACACTGCTTATTGGGTCCAAACCAACCGTTGAAATAAGCAAACCAATGGCACCGGCTAACAATCCTTTAAGGATATTTTTACCGGAGACACTAGCAATAATGGTCAGACCGAACACCGCCAAAGCAAAATACTCAGGTGCGTTAAATCGTAATGCAAAATCGGCAAGTAATGGGGCGATAGCGATTAAAATTATCGTACTGATCAAGCCACCAACAAAGGAAGCAACGGCGGAAATACTGAGTGCCCTCGCCGCTTGCCCTTTAGCTGCTAGTGTATGTCCATCCAGCACCGTCGCTGCCGATGCAGGGGTTCCGGGTGTTTTTAATAGGATTGCGGCAATCGATCCGCCATAAATACCGCCGATGTAAACACCAATAAGCATGACAAGTGCTGCGGTCGGCTCCATACCAAACGTGAATGGCAGTAAAATAGCCACCCCCATCGTGGCCGTGAGTCCAGGCAACGCACCCAAGATAATACCGCCAAGTACACCGAAGACTAGGACGGGGAAAACAGCAAGGCTAAATGTGGCCGACAGGCCACCGATTAAATGCTCTAACATAGCGGTCACCTAAAACAACGAACCTTCGGGTAAAGAAATTACAAACACTTCGCCAAATAAATAATAAATGCCAAAGACAAATGCCCAAGCGATTAAATAATAAAGTGGCTTAGTGATCTTAAATGCAACGAGATAAAACGTGAACGCGAAAAGCGTTGCGTATAGGTAACCGATGAAACTAATCAATACGGCATAACCGATAAGGAAACAAAACCCAAAAATAGATAACTTAGTGAAAACGGGGGATAGATTTTGTGGAATGCTATTTTTTAATTTACTTTGAATCATCAAAGCAATGGAAATAATGATGATGGCGATGCTCACCACCATAGGAAAGAACTTGGCGTCAACACTCGCGTCTTGAAAGCGTGGTTCATTAAACTGACTTATGACAACAAGCGCTAATACACTGAATATGATCATAAGAGAAGGGAATACGATATTACGATCTTTCATATATCCGCCTCAATAAATACGTAAGAATGAGAAACGAAAAGCAGGAACGATAACCGCTCCTGCTTGATGACATGTTATTGGATTAGTTTACCCAGCGACTTTGAATCTTGGTCGACAAATTCTGTGAACGCTTGTGCGTCCATATTATGAATTGTCATTGCACCTTTCTCCATGAAATCAATGAACTCTGGAGAAGCCATCGCTTGGTCAAACGCTTTGCCTAAGGTTTCAATCACCTCATCTGGCGTGCCTTTAGGAGCGCCAATACCACGCCATGTACCTGTGATTACATCAACGCCTTGCTCTTTAAGAGTTGGAACTTCTGGGATGAAAGCAATACGTTCTTCTGACATTACGCCGAGTGCTTTAAGTTGACCTGAACGCAGTTGAGCAATGGCTTCCCCAGGTGTCACCATTGTTACATCGGTGTGTTTACCCAGTACTGCCGGGATCGCCTCTGACGCACCGTTGTAAGGGATCGCATTAAGCTTGATATTTTGGTCTTTTTCCAGAGCCATTAAGTAGAAATTAGGCGCAGCTGTTGAAGCAAACTTAACTTTCCCTTCTCCTTTTTTCGCTTCAGCAATCAGATCATTAATCGAGTTATAAGGGCTATCAGCGGAGACTAATACGACCGCTGGGTCTAGGTTAACCATACGAATCAAACGGAAGTCATCAGCGTCATGCTGCATTAAACCCATTTGTGGTAGCGATGCAATTTCGCGAGTCACTACAGTCAGCGTATAACCATCAGGTCGTTGCTGTGCACCGAAGCTCATTCCCACCGCTCCGGCACCACCTGTGCGATTCATGACCGCGATGTTTTGGCCCAGAACATCTTTCGCTGAGTTGGCCAGAGTACGGCCAACCGCATCTGTACCACCGCCTGCGCCAAACGGGACAACAAGGCGTATGTTTTTACTTGGGTAATCCGCTGCAATAGCAGATGTAGAAAGAATAATACCGGCAGTGATAAAGAGTTTTTTTAGTAAGTTATTCATAATATGACCTTTTGACCTATTATCGTGTTTGTTGTGTAGGGGTATTGGTTTTTATTGTTTGGTATTCACTGATCGTGATCTGTTCAATGGCTAAAGCAATCCAACTGCTCACTAGCATGTCGTACCATTGCTCTACTCCACTGCATGCCACCACTATATCGCCATAGACGAACGAGCCGTAGAACAGCACATCGCCCTCTCTAAGTGATGAAGGGTGTTGGGTTTGAAGTTGCATGTTAGGGCATGAATTTCGCCACGCTTGGTGGGCTTTTTTCTTTGCAAGTTCATCGAATGGAATTGTCCATTCGGTAGGGTTACCTAATGATACTTCCACTAAAATGGCTTCCTCGAATGAGGCTTCCCACGGTTTGATAGTTGGATCCATAACAACAATGTGGAGCTCTTTGCGATTCGTTCGTTCAAAGAGTCGCTCAATCGACGGTTTGGTGAGTTCGATTGCATCTAAAGCTATTGCTTTCGCGTTTCTCATACATAATCTCCTTATCTGTATTTACTATATTGTAAGACAAATTAAATTATTACTCGGGGTTCGACTAAATGATAATTTGGTCACATACGACTGAGGAGAATTGCGTTTTCGATCATGAATTAAAGGATGCTATGGATAAGAAAGGTGACCTATAACTGATTTATAACAAATAATCACCACGTGGAATTTTATATTCCAATATTACATATAACGGACATTGATGCTAGCCAAACTATAAATTCAGAGTATTTGTTCAGTAACTTATTGTTTTTGATAAACCACTGACGAACGAGATGTGCTCTCTTGCCATTGTAACTATTGGGTAAACTCATAAAAGGTAAAGGTCTACTTCCAATATCAAACTGCAAACAAGTTTGTACTCAGCCATCTATCTACATATTTGATAGTACGTAATTCGTTTCTCACTCCCGCCTAAACTAAAGTTCGTTTTCTCAATTATTAAATCAACAAGGTAACACATGAACGACGCAATTGATCTGTTACAGATGTGCGTCATGGATGACCGAAATTTCATATTGGCTTTTATTACCGGCTGCGTATTTATGGCGCTCTGGTTTGAGTTTCGTGAGTTTAGAAATGCTTCCTCATCGCAACATGCAATGAAAGTAGATGAACATGAATCACGCTAGATTGGCCTCAAACTAGGTGGATAATAGCCCTGTGATCAAGTGCCTTGATTTCATTTATTAACGCTTTGTACCTGGCTTAGTTCTTACTCAATCAACATGTTTGCGTAACGTGTATGAAGTCGAGAATGACCTCGGGCCCGAACCATCGCTCTAGGCTCCAGTATTTACATCCCGAGCCCTAATTAGGGTGCTAGTGGACTCGTGCCACTAGTCATTTTTCGGGCTGACGATATGCATAGTTAAGGGGTGAGTAAAAGTACCTTGACCGCAAATCATTTCGCCAATTGCAACTGGCTTGGTCATACGCTAGTTTCAGCGTTACCGATCGTTACATCGTTGCCTTACCTATAATGAGAAAGCGATTAGCAAGGATACATTACATGTTATGTCAATTCTCACCACACAATGGGTTGAAACAATTCGCTCAAATAATGCGGAATTGCCAAGCCTTTCGTTTGAGTATTAAAGGCCTCAAAGACAAAAGCTTGGTAGTTGAGCCAAGTTATTGCAGCAAGCATTAGAATGTAGCTTAAGCTTAAGTAACGGTTAATTGTTTTAGGGAATGGCGAACGAATGAGAGTAACCAATGGTCCAATATAAAGGGTAACAAACCATGCGGTTGCCCCTAGGTAATAAATGGCTTTTCTGAATATTGTTATTTGGATTTCTTGGGAAGGAGCGAGCTGAATAGCCAGCAAGAATTGTTCGTTCAGTGGTGCAAAAAAGCCGGTTACCGCATTCGCCAAACCAAAATACATCAATAAATCGCCGACAATAAAAGACCAGTGATCACACGTTCCCGTGTTGTCGATCGCGCAAGAATTTAAAAATGCCACAATGGCCAGTAAGGAGCAAGCTAGCGATAAAAACAGCGCCATATCGGCTCTAAAGTGCACCGTATGAGTTAAACCTGGTACAGAAATACCGCCTTTCATGTTGAGTAACTCTGAGATTTGAAAAGATACGATCGCGATATTAAAACCAACAACCGTTAAACGAGCTCTCATTACGTTGATAGCAATGCCGATACGCAACGTGTCAGTCATAGTTTGTATCCAAATCCGTAAAAAAGAAGCGTAGCAGCACAATATTGTGCGCTGCTACGGTAGATAAATGATGAACATAGACAAGGTTTGGCTTACGCCATTAAGCGCCTAATCATGAGAACACCATCGCAATATAGCCAAGGATTAGAACTATCGCGGAGGTGAGCGCGTAAGGCACAGGATAAGCCACAGCCGCAATACCGCTTTGTGATAATTCCTGAATACCATTCAATGCTGGTGTACTGTTTCTTCCTCCGGCACAAGCACCAGCCAAAACCACTGGGTTCATTTTTCTGAAGTAGTAACCGTATATCCACGCTAAGAAAGGAGGAACGAGCGCACCAAGCAATCCAAGCACTACAATCCAAATCACGATACTACCTTGGAACGAAGACATGATTTTAGGACCCACGCCAGCTGCAAGTACCGCAACAAATAGACTCAGGCCAATATCATTCAAGAATGCTCTTGCACCTTCACTGGTTGGGCCGCCGAAATCAGGGTTTCGTGTTCGCAACCAAGAAATCAAAATACCCATTAGCATGCAACCTGCTGAAGTGCCCAACGCAAAAGGTATACCACTTATCTCAACGCTCGCATGACCAATCACAAAGCCAAAAAATAGCGCAATAGACATGAAAGAAACTTCTGTGTAGGTACTTTCTACAATTGGCACAGCCTTTAGTGACTTAGCGGCTTGATCAACGCACCACTTGGGACCCGCTAGACGCAGCACATCACCCTTTTCAACGATGGTTTTCGGTAAGTGAGGGATGGCAACACCAGCTCTGAACATCGATTTCAAATGGATACCAAAACCGATCTCTAAACCTAATTCTTCGAGTGTTTTTCCTGCATATTCACTTTTACCTACGTGTACATCAGCAACTTCGATATCAACCATTCTTGCTTTTGGCTCTGAGATTTCTCGGCCAACTGTACCTGTTCCTTTTAACAACAGACTATAGTCACCCATTACGCCGACAATATCGCCCATTTGTAGCTGAGGATTATCATGTGCATCAATCACGGCATCACCGCGAACCACTTTTAAGATGGTGGCGTGTGGGTTCATGGCAAACAATTGGCTAATGGATTTACCCACTAACTCTTCGTGTTCTACTACGTACGAACGGATTTGTTTATCGGTAAAACCAAGTATTGACGCTCCCTCCGTACCCGGTAGAGCTCCACCATCTTCACCACCAGCAAACTCTTTTTCTGCTTTTGCTGCTTCAACAACAGGATCATGGCCAAACATTTTCGGTAAATACTTGATCAGTAGAATAATAAAGACCGAAGACAGAACATAACTAATTGCGTAGCCCGCTGCCATATTTGCACCCACCATATCGGCGGTAACGCCTTCTGGCAATTTGAACGCACCGCTAGTGATGGCTGACTGTGCCACACCCATTACCGCCGTTACAGTGTAACTACCAGAAATAATACCAGCGGCATATCCCGGCCCAAGATCCAACACTTTTGCGCCCAAAAAGACGATAAGAAAATTGGAGAATACAACAATTAAACCAATGACTAGGAAATCAACGCCACCTCTAGCAAGGCCAGAGAAGAATTGTGGACCAACTCGCATACCCAGCGCATACATAAAGAGCATTAGAAAAATGTCTTCTACCAACCCTGGAATGTCGTAAACAATTCCGTAAAGTGCACTAGACGCTAGGGCAATCAATATCCCAGTAACTAGAGTGCCTGCTGTAGCGCCCAGGCAAATACCACCGACGGTAATACGCCCTAGAGGGTAACCAATCGCAAGGGTAAGAAATAGATATGCAAACGGATTTTGTGCTAAATAATTTAACGCCCATGCGATTCCACTATATGACTCAGGTTCAACGGAAGACGCATATGCACTTCCAAAGAATAGTGACGCAAGGGTGAAGAGTCCTAATATTAAACTGATGATATGTTTTGGAGGGTGAGACAAGTACCCTGCAATTTTTGTAGGTGTGGTCATAGTACCATGCTGCCTGTAGAGATAATTAAAAGAAGAAGTAAGCGAATTACTCCTTCTTAACCATTAATGTGTTAGCCGTTATGAATTAACACTTACCTGATGAAACCTTGTGAAGGTCATGCAGTTTCGGAGGAGTCGCATTACCGCCGTGCTCTTCAAGGTAATCACAAGCCATTTCAATGTCTTTGATAAGGATGTCTGCTGCATCTTTATTTAGGTGTGGCCTTACCACGATTCTCAGGCTATTAACTTCCTCTGCATTTGCCGGCATTGAATAAGCCGACAGGATCCAACCGCGCTCACGAACCTTATTTGAAATATCAAATTCGTTGTAGTTTGTGACAGACTTATCAAGCGTCAATGCAACCACCGGAATACGTTGAGTCGTATTCATTACAGTAAACTTGCCTGTCGCTAATAAGCGGTCTCGAATATATTCAGAGTTTTCTAGCGTCTTCTTCATAATACTTGTGTAACCTTCTCTACCAAGTCGTACGAAGTTGTAATACTGGGCAAGTACCGTTGCTGAGCTTTTACTGAAGTTCAGCGTTGCCGTCGCCGCTTCACCACCGAGGTAGTTAACGTAAAATACAAGGTCTTCATTGAAAACCGCGCGTTCACGGAAGATAATCCACCCAAGACCAGGAGGAACTAAACCAAATTTGTGTCCAGAAGCGTTGATCGATTGAACACGCGGGAGACGAAAATCCCACTCATAATCAGGGTATAAGAACGGGTTTACAAAGCCACCTGACGCCGCATCAATGTGCATTGGAATCGAAATACCGGTTTTCGCTTCATAGTCATCTAGCCAGTCATGGATCGCTTGGAAGTCATCGTCTTCCCCCGTAAATGTTTGGCCAGCAATACCGACAACACAGATTGTATTCTCATCAACGTATTCATCAAGTTGTTCCGCGGTTAATCTGTATTGGCCTGGCTTCAATGGTACAATTCGTGGCTCAACATCAAAATATTTGAGGAATTTTTTCCAAACGATTTGAACGTTACCACCTGTTACCATATTAGGTCTTGTTGTATCTTTACCCGCTTTTTCACGCGCTTGACGCCAGTTCCATTTGTGCGCAAGACCAGCCAGCATACAAGCTTCCGAAGAACCAATCGTCGCAGCACCGTATGCTTCAACATCGCTTGGGCCATTCCAAAGCTCATGAAGCCACTTCACACATTTTGCTTCAGTCGCTTTGGTGTGTGGGTACATATCTGGGTCAGCAAAGTTTCTAAATGAACCATCCTTGAAGATCTCAGCCGCTTCTGGCTCCATAAAGGTTGTTACAAACGACGAAAGATTTAAATTCGGGTTGGCATCGGTCCAACACTCACTTCTTACTAACGCCGCTGCTGCTCGTGCTGCCATGCCTTCTTGAGGAAATGTTTCAGGTAGTTCGATATTAAACTGTTCAAATGAATTCAAATTAGAGTGTTTTTCTTGTGACATTGTATTTACCTATTCTATTACATAAATTATTAACGTTATTTTAAGAACAATATTTCTTATACATTCTTTGTTAAATAATGCTGTGAAGACAATTACTATAAGTGCCTAAACCAACTGCGAACGATAGTAATAAAATAAGAATAAATCGTTAACTACATTTTGAATGACCTGATCCATCATAAACACAAACATACGTTAAATCAGTAAATGAAAATATTAAAATTCACATAAAATCAATACCTTACATTTATTGCAATATGTATAACATGTGCAATAAAAGTTATCATTATATTGAATATTGTAATGTAACCACATTACGTCGTAGCAAATAGTGCTCATCGTTTAAGCCAAGTAAACGATGAGCACTATTTTTATTATAAACAGAGTGGTCTCTATTTATAATAAATTCACATGGTTATTTATGAAATCAACTGCCTTTAATAATTAACGCGCAATTTTAATTGCTCTACAACGTTGGGAGGCGCAATAGCACTTAATACTTTAATACAGCGCTCGAAAGACTCAGCGACCGAACCTGCCGTGTAGTTCCGGGCTAATACTTCGCATTGCGCATATAAATGCTGCGGGTTTTTACTATATTTATACGCGGTTTCCAACGCTTTCGCTGCCCCTAATACATCGCTACGTTCCAGCGACAGCCCGTAAACGTACCAGTATTGTGGATTGTTCTGAGCTTTTTGCGCGGCCAGCTTTAAATACTGGCTCGCTTGTGTGTAATCTTTCGCTCGTAGTGAGGCTAAGCCAGCACTATAAGGTAAAACACTTGATTCGGGTTGTGCAGCCATACCCTGCCTTAAAGTATCGATAGCCGCTTTTTCGTTTCGCTGAGAACGATACAAGTCCGCTAAATTAACATAGCTGCTCTCAAAATAAGGTTCTATTGCTATTGCGCCTAAATAGAAGTCGATCGCCTGTTGAACGTTACCTAGACTGCGATAAACGTTACCTAGATTGGTTCGCCCAAACCCCCTATCTGAATTAAATGTTTGAATGGCGATATAATCGTCAAGTGGTGCTTTTAATGCATCCTTTTGCGCCGGATTCATTTCGCTCCAACCAGAAACCAATGCACCAGCAGCTTCTGCTCGTACGGACAATACAGCGTCATTAAGCAAAGGTTCAAGTATTTGCCAACGATCAGCAAACGAATACCCTGACGAACCCGCAACGGCGCCTAGGCGGATCATTTCATTCTCATGTTTGACCGCTCGCCCCAATGATATGAGCGTGTTCTGCCCAGTATTACCTGCCATTCGCTCAAGCGCTGAGGCGCGAATGATATTCGCCAGACTCGAATCTTGTGAGGAATAGGCCAACGCGTCAGGTGCTGATTGATGCCCAATGGCGTCAGCGTAAAATGCAACAGAGAAGTGCTGTTGATTCCTATAACTAGAGTTGGGGAACCATTCACCAATGTGTTTATCCGCCCATTGGTTAGTTTCACCTTCATGACAACTCGTGCATACGTTTGGGGTATTAATATGTTGGCTCAAATCCGCTCGTGGCACGTGCCAGCTATGATCGCGTCGTGGATCAACTTGCATGTAAGTCGTTTCCGGCATGTGGCAGGTTGTACACTTAGAGGCTTCTGTATTAGGTAAATGGAAGGTGTGCTTTTCCGGTGTGTATTCAGAGGCAATATGACACTGACTACAAACGGCTTCTTCCGGTATCTTTAGATTAGTACTGTGTGGATCGTGACAGTTGGAACATGTCACCCCACTCTCAGCCATCTTCGATTGCAGGAATGATCCATAGACATAATCTTCGTCGTAGATCTGCCCATCATTGTGATAAAGCTCTGGGGCAATAAGACTCAAGCGGTATCGATCAAAAAAAGAATCTTGAACGTGATCACCGGTTTCATTTAGCTGGGTGCGACGACTATGGCACTGAGCGCACGTTTTCACTTGGTGAGTATCGAAAATTTCCTTCGGTTGCAACGTTGTCTTACCTTCTTGGTATACCCATTCTTTCACCGATTGCGATAGGTCTCGATTAAACCCAAAATGCGCAGGGACTGGTGAGTTAGGCTGAGCCTCGATTTCTTTTGCAAGCTTAATATGTTCACTTGCAGGCCCGTGGCAAGCTTCACATCCAACGTTGATTTCAGACCAGGTGGTATTATAGGTATTGGCTGCACTGTCGTAGTTTTTTTCGAGATTGGTTGAATGACAATCGGCGCACATAAAGTTCCAGTTTTGCCCGGTGTTCGTCCAATAAAACTCGTCGTTAACCGTCATATCTGGGTAGAGATTAAACCAGCGCTGACCACCTTCGTTTTTATCTCTCGAATCCCAAGCAAAAGGAATCAGCTGTACTCTGCCATCATCAAATTCGACCATATACTGCTGCAAAGGATCAAAAGCGAAGGTATAGGTAATTTGATAATCATGAAACAAACCGTCAGGCCCTTCAATATTGACCCAAAATTCATCACCCTTTCGAAAGAACCGGTTAGGCTTACCGTTATGTAAAATCGTTTGGTTATTGAAGTCACCTAACACGCTGTCATCTGACGCATGTTTCATCGCCATATCATGATCGGATCCTTGCCAAGCCTGTGATTCTTCCTGATGGCAATCAATACACATGTCACTACCCACAAATTCGGCTTGCGACACAGACACAGCGATACTTGGTAGGGGTAACGCTAAAGCGCTAAAAAACACCAACATTGACCATATTCTACAACTAAACGAATTCATAACTATCCTTGTTCATGCGCGTTTTTAAGCGTCGGTTACTACGCCATTATAATGTTCACATAGTGAAAGATAGAGTAATTTTTCTTTGTTAGACAAATAATTAGCGGCTTAGTCGATGTAAATTGTTATGGGAATCAAAAAAGAGCTCTCTCGAGCTCTTTTTATTCGCAAAATTTACATGGTCTTGCTATTTATTAGGCGATTCCTGAAGCTTCTCCATTACCTGGTCCAAACTAAAGCTCGCCGCTTTTTGGCGTGGTGGAAACTCTTTAAATGTTTGCAAGAATTCTCCCACATACGCTTGCGCCGGAACAAACATATAAGCATGGTCAAGAAGCCAATCGTAATAAGTGTTCGAGGTAATGTCTGCGTTTTCGTACGGGTCCATACGTAAGTTAAACAATTTAGGCAGGCGTAATGTCACAAATGGTTCCGACCAAATTTGCATCGTCCCTGTTGCTCTTTGCTCCATAAATACCGCTTTCCATTGGTTGTAACGCAACGCAGCCAGGTCACCATCATCTGTGAAATAGAAAATTTCCGAGCGACGTCCCTTCTCTTCTTCACCGGTTAAATACGGTAAGAAGTTATAGCCATCAAGGTGTACCTTGAAGGTCTTATTACCCGCCTGATGGCCTTTCAGCAATTTTTCTTTTATCTGATCATCGCCTGCCGCGGCGACAAACGTAGGCATCCAGTCCATATGATGCATAATCTCGTTAGACACTGTGCCGGCTTCAATCTTACCTGGCCAGCGGACCATCGCTGGTACTCGATATGCGCCTTCCCAGTTGGTATTTTTCTCACCTCGGAATGGCGTTGTCCCTGCATCTGGCCATGAATTCATATGTGGGCCATTATCAGTAGAGTAGAACACAATGGTATTGTCTTTGATGCCCAAGTCATCCACTTGTTTTAATAACTCACCGACGTGGCTATCGTGCTCAACCATGGCATCTGCGTAATAACTGATGCCCGTTTTACCTAGATTCTCATCTTTGACGTGGGTCCGAAAATGCATCCGAGTCGCATTCCACCAAACAAAAAATGGCTTCTCTGCTTTAACCGCTCGTTCCATGAAGTCCAGAGCGACTTCCAGTGTTTCTTCATCAACGGTTTCCATACGCTTACGCGTGAGTGGCCCCGTATCCTCAATCTTGCCATCCGCATACGACTTAATTACACCACGTGGACCAAATTTCTTTCGAAACTCAGGATCTTTAGGGTAATCAATATTCTCAGGCTCTTCCTCCGCATTTAAATGATAGAGGTTTCCAAAAAATTCATCGAAGCCATGTGCTGTCGGTAGAAATTCATCCTTATCACCTAAATGATTCTTACCAAACTGACCGGTCATGTACCCCATAGGCTTCAATAATTCAGCAATGGTCGCGTCTTCTGCCTGAAGACCAATATCGGCCCCTGGTAACCCCACTTTACTTAAACCCGTTCTCAACACACTTTGGCCGGTAATAAAAGTAGAACGACCGGCAGTACAAGACTGCTCGGCGTAATAATCGGTAAACATCATGCCTTCTTTTGCAATACTATCGATGTTCGGTGTTTTATACCCCATTAAGCCAAATGAGTAAGCACTGACGTTCGTTTGACCAATATCATCACCCCAGATTACAAGAATATTTGGCTTTTCTGCTGCCATGCTGCTTGTCGCACCCATAATGGCGACGGTTAGTACTGCTAATTGGCGTTTAACGCCATACTTCGCTGTCATAGAGACCTCTACACGTTATCGTTATTTGCATCCTGCATAACAACGTATAGCTTACATTTCATACAATCGCGAACGTTCTAACTTATTAAGTTTATTATCATAACGGCGCCACATAGAGGGCATGAATGGCACTTTAAATATCTTTAATTTAAAGAACTAACGATAAAACTCATTGAAAACTGAACGATGCTGCCTTACAAGCATGATAATTAATCACTTTGCTCTTCTACTTCAATATCTTCGATGCTATACAGAATGGACTCTAACACCTTAATATTTTCTTTATCAGAAACTCCCGCTGCTAAAAACAATTTTTGGGCTAAGTTGTTTGACTCTCGACTCGCCATGCTTGCATACCAAGGGTATAAATTTAACGAGGACAAATAGAGGTCATCAATTATTTCCATCATTTGTTTCGTTACATTCGGTTCTGACTGACTACTTTCTATGCCCTCTATGATCAACTGGTTCATTCTTCCTGTTTCTCTTTCAATAATCGAGTCGATTGCAGAATGGTAATGGACCCAGCGGTGATGTTGCGTTAATTGACCATCTAGAAATCGAAGTGTAGCAATCAACTTCAATTTGTCAGATAACGTCTTATTCACAAAACCTCTGACACGTTCATACGTCACATTTGCCATCGCTTCCCCACAACAGCTCATGGTACCCACACTTCGATTAGTTATTGTGGCCCGTTGTTTACAAACTCGACATTCTAACGTGTCATATAGGTATACTTCATCGACTCTCATATCTCACCTTTTAACCAATATTCATAATTTTAAATGCGTACAACATTACATATTTCAGCAGTACTAATTAACGCTCAGTATTGCCAGTTAAATCCCAGTGCCTACCTGAAAATACACGGCTCGATCTTCTTCGCTTTTTGCAATATCGATGCCCACTCGCAAACCATATCGACGTGCAATAAGGTATCTCACCCCCGTCCCGTAGCTGTAATGACGGTCATCCTTAAAAAGCTCGTTCGTCGCATCCGTTGCCGATCCAACGCCACCAAATAATGATGTCGACCAACGGTTCGTTATCTTGTACGTAACCTGGGTTTCCACTGACGCGGTTGATGTACCTTGATAGCGGTTTCGACCAATGCCTCGAAGTTCAATATCGGGATAGGCTGGCGGAGGTAATAACCGTTCATCGGTAGACAATGTATTGTATTGAGCCTTTATCGCCCCATCCCACTGTTTTGCTAATGGAAAATATTGAACAGCTTGTACTTTGAACGTTTGGTAGTCATAGTCACTACCGATACTGTCGTCGTAGACTTGGTATTTCGCGGTATAATCTCCACCAGCGGTTGGATATAGGAAGCTATTCCTCGTATCGTATTCCGCGATAAGGCCCAGTCCAGAAACATTCGGATTAGTATTCAACCAGCTCGTGGCAATTTGATTAATCTTGTCTGCATCGACAACACTCAACTTTGGCTTCACAAATTGCTGGGTGAACCCAAGGAAAAGTGGCGTATCGGCAATTCTAAATTGTATTTTTTGCATGACACCACCACCGTTCATGCTCATCTCAAAACCATCAGAATCAGCACCTGCCAAAGGCGTGTAAAAATTCATATGAATATCGCCGTAAAATGCACCGCCTAGATAACGAATGCTGTCTTTTTTCCAGGTCTGACGGTGACCAACAAAGCCGCCCCATGTGCCATTTTGTGTTCCAAATGCACCTACAACGCTAATGCCCGGTGTCATTAATTTTGCACCACCATTAAGTGACTGTTGTGCTTCTTTTTTGCGCTTGGCTTTTTGGTTATCTGATTCATGCAAAAATACGCCCATCATTCCGCCGCCATATCCTAGGGCTGGTTCCGTTATAACGATCGGTACAGGCAAAAAACCGTAAGCGTTTTCCGCAAGGTATTCTCCCATGTCTAATTTATTATCAACGGGATCGGTAAAACTAACTGCAAGACAATGGAAGCTAAACAAGCTGAAAAGAGCCAATGTGATGAATCGTGTGTAGCGCATTTGCATGGTTCTCAAAGAATAGATGGCTACATGCTACATTTGGGGGGAATATTGAGCGATAGAATGAGGCTAAAAAGCCAATTAAGTGCTGTTTATCGATGTATTGGTTTCAAGGGTTTAAATACGTATTGAAATGAAACTTATCTTTTACGTCATATTTTTATAGTAAAAAATCGAAGTCCCATATTCAGTTAAAGTTAGCGAATCATAAATAAATAAGCGCATGACCCTAATTGCAGACCCATGTCGCCTAATACATAAACTTCGCCTCATCTATATCGTGACACTAGACGGCCAGAATGGAAGAAAGCACCACCTACATCATAGGTCCTTTTCAGGCTCTAGTAACAATGAGATCTCCTCAACAGCCGCAACAATTGCCTGTCGGAACCACTCATGACCCGTATCTTTATTTTGAGAGTGATGCCATGTCATATAAACAGGCACTTTCTTTGTTTCAAAAGGGACAGGGAAAGTATTGAGACCCAGCGCATCGGCGTATTTTTTTCCATGCCATCGACTAGTAACGCATAGCCAATCGGTTTCCGCGGTGAGCGCTAGCGCCGTAATATTCGATCCAGTTGCATACGCAATTTTTCTTTCTGGTAGCGTCATTGTCGATAAGGACTCAAGCAAGAGCGTATTCAACCTTCCCGTTCGCCAAATTATATGAGCTTCATTAACAAAACTATCTAATGTTAGCTCTGTTTGCACTCGTGGATGCTGTTTCCTAACGGCAACTAATAACTCCTGCTCAAACAAAAGCTGATTATGATAGCCGTGGTCTTGCAATGGAACGGTTGCCAAAATCACATCCACTTTACGGCGAATTAAGTCATTTTGTCGGTCTTGTTCATCAAGATGTTCAACATCTGCTTTGATGTTAATGTTCGGTGCATGTTGTTTCTTGTAATTCGTTAGTGGTGGCACAATCAACAGATCAATGTCTTTATGGCTTGAGATTCTAAAGGTTCGCTGGCTGACATTTGGATCGAATGCCTTCCTTGATTTAGCCCCATTAAGAAGAAAAGACAACGGTTCTTGTATTTCGGCATGCAGCTCTATGGCAAAATTAGTGGGTACGATCCCTCTTCCTTGCCTCACAAAAAGCGGGTCCTGGTATTGGTCACGAAGTCGATTAAGTGAATGACTGATCGCTGGCGCCGTTATGTTCAGTACGTCCGCAGCCGCATTTACACTTTGCGTCTTCATCACTGCATCAAATGCTTTTAAAAGATTTAAGTCCATAACCGCTCTCACTAATGATTTGTAATAGGCACAGAGTTAATACTAGATTAAATCCGTCGTTATCATAGATTGATTCTGATAGGTTTTTTATGTGTGCATCACTTTTTGAGAACGTTGACGTTAAGCCAATAGGAAACCTAAAATAAACCCTAACCACCACTAATACCCCGTAAATTGCATACTACGGGGTAGACTTCTTATGATTCGTTAATCGCGCAATATCCCTGTGGTCGCAAGCTCTTTAAACCACAATCCATGCTGCTTCAAGATTCTGTTGCCCGTTTCAAGATCCAAGCGATAAAACCCATAGCGGCGCTTAAAGGAATTTGTCCAAGACCAATTGTCAATAAACGTCCACTGATGTACACCGAAACAACTTGCTCCATCTTCAAGCGAACGATGAAGCTGAACAAGATGTTCTTTCATGAGATTGGTTCGGAAACTGTCGTCAATAATGCCATTGTCATCCGGTTTACCTTCCGATGCCTCATCCATTGCGATACCAATTTCTGCAAGGAACCAAGGTATATTGTCGTAGTTTTGTTTGATATTCATGGCAATATCATAAATCGCCGTCGGTAGGATCTCGTTGTTATCACGGTATGGATTAAAGCGCCCCTCAGGATTCACATAGTTTTCGAAATAGACCTCCGGTGTGAAATAATCTAACTCGTACTCGCTTTCACGGGCTTGAACACGGCGCGGGACATAATAATTCACCCCTAGAAATTCTATTTTTGCCGACGTGATGGTTGCAAGTTCATCTTTAGATGTTTCGGGCATGACACCGTGCTCAGAAAAAATATCACACAGCTCTTTTGGTATTTCGTTTTTCACCATTGGATCAAGAAAACTGCGATTAAACAGCAGATCAGCATACCAAGCCGCTTTCTGGTCGTCTTCACGATCATCGCGAGTATAAGAAGGGGTAAGATTTAAGACCACCCCGATTTTTGTGTCTTCTAGTCCAAGATTATGAAATTCATGTACAGCTCTCGCGTGGGCAAGAATAATGTTGTAACCCACTTGAACCGCTAGTTTGCCGTCTTTTTTGCATGGATAATGAAAATCGTATAGATACCCCCCTTCCACAGGGACGATCGGTTCATTGAATGTAATCCAATATTTGACCTTATTCCCAAATAACTGGAACGCTGTTTTTGCATACTCGACATATAGATCGACCACTTTTTTTGATTCAAAACCACCAAACTTTTCTTGAAGTTCCGCTGGCATATCAAAATGATAAAGATTCATCATTGGTTCAATACCATTCGCGATCATCTCGTCTAGGTACCGATGATAGAAACGCACTGCATCAGGACAAACCTCGCCTGTTTCGTAGTTTTTAATTAGGCGGGACCATTGAATTGATGTGCGGAAAGAGTTGAAACCGATGTTTTTCATTAGCTGAACATCTTCTTCATAGCGGTGGTAAGTGTCCGTCACAACTTGTGAACCAATACCACGAAAAAACCGCTCTGGTGATTGTTGGTGCCATACATCCCATATCGAATCGTTGGCTTTATTCGCTACCCCTTCGGTTTGGATTCCAGACGCGGCAGCGCCCCATTTAAAATCATGTGGAAACGTCAATTTCGTCATCTTATTAACCTTGCTTATTCATATAATGTTTTAACGCGCCAATCAAATTAGCGTCGTTACCAAATTTCGTGACTTTGAGGACTGGTCGAACCTTAGCAATCTGTATGTCGGCCAAAATACAATCTAACTTGTGATTGATGAGCGCTAAGAGATCATGTCGGCGACTGATTGCGCCGCCAATGATGATGACTTCTGGGTCGATACTGTATTGAATGTTATAGAGCCCAGTCGCTAAATAGCCGATCCACTGATCCACAACCTGAACGATCTCAGGATGTTGTTGCTCATACATCTCGAATACTTTGAGGCCATTCAGTGTTTCAACCGATACGCTCAATGCACTTGCAGCAAGTTCAACGAGCGCTAACGTCGATGCCAGATACCCTAACGTAATAGGCTTCCCATCTCGGTACTCCATGATGCTAAATCCGAATTCGCCACCGTGTAAGTGGTGCCCTTTCATGATCTGCTGATGAGTGACAATCGCGCCACCAACCCCTGTACCAATGACGACCAATGCAAAATGATTGGAATCGCTACCCGCTCCCAGCCAAGACTCAGCCAAGGCGGCGCAGCAGGCATCATTTTCCAGTTCTGTCGGCAAACCAAAACGGTCTTCATACAGCGATTTAACATCAAAGCCATGGATATACGGCAAAGCGCTACCACCATGGATAATCCCGGTGTCGACATCCACCGCACCACACGTGCTCACGGCTATACCCAAAATGTTATATTTGATTCGATATTGTTCAAATACCGGCGTAAATGCATCAAGCCACGCCTCGTAAGTCTTTGCATGGCTTGTCAGCGTGAATCGCTCAACAATTTCCGCATGTCTTGTCATCACAGCGCCTTTGACCGCACTGCCACCAAAATCTAGTACTAAATAATTCATACAACCCTTAAACCATATGGTTATAGTTATAAAACATTATGTATTTATATAATTTAGTCAAAATTTTTTCCTGCCTACGGCAACGCAAGCAGGACTTGTACACCAAACCACCACAATCAAAGTGGTATACTCCGACCTAACACCAAATATAAAGTCCAGATTTAGGTATAAGGTTTGGCTCTGAGAATCACGACAACAATCTGAACCTCACCATTCTAAACATTGTCATTCTCGACATTGCAATAAAGGTAAAAAGGCCGCGCCACGTACACCCGAGGAGTCACCATGGTGATTCTTCACCACTTTGGTTGTCGCGGCTTTAGTAAATGTGTAATTATTGATTTTTTGCTGAACCCTAGGATAAATAGCGTCAACATTTGACATGCCCCCACCGAGAACAATCACCTCTGGGTCAATAAAGTTAATAACCGTTGCTAAGGTGCGAGCTAATTGATCACAATAGAGGTCAAGATGTGCAATAGCATCCGCATTCCCTTGCTCGACAAGTGCCATAATCTGTTTAGAATCCGCTGAGAAATGTTTCTCGCTAAAAGTACGACCAAACCCTGAACCCGATACAAAGCTCTCAGTACAATTCATTGAACCGCAGTAACATTCAACTGGCTGACCATCGACAGACTGATTAAAGTTAGGCAGTGGGTTATGCCCCAACTCACCGCCAAGCTTGTTCAGGCCTGTCACTAAGCCGTTATTAATTATGACGCCGGAGCCACAACCCGTACCGATAATTACGGCAACACACGAATGAAGGGCATCAATAGCCGCCCCATCTTTAAACTCTGACAACGCTAAGCAATCGGCATCGTTCGCAATCGCAACAGGGACATCAATGTGACGACGTAAATCACCAATAAAGTCGGCACCATTAAGTACAGTGACATTAGCGCCTTGCATTAGCCCATCATTGCCAATCGAACCACAGCACCCAATACCAATTGACTCTACATCACCATGAGTTGCCACGTGTTCGATCACGCTCAATACGGATTGTAAGAATGCGGCATAGCTCGATGTGTTGGTCGGCTCTCGATACGTCACTAACGTTTGGTATGTGGGACTGTTGGCTTGTTGGATTAACCCAACCCCTTCAATTTTAGTTCCGCCAATATCTAAACCTACAATCATAGTTTTTCTCAACTTCACGGTGAACGATACCGCCTCAATGCGTTGCCATATCGTCCAGATAGTTTGATGACTCATCTAACGCCATAATCAAAGCATAACCCTGACGTTTGATGAACTTGTGAAACTAATAGACCAGATATCACCGCGTTAGGACAGCGCACGCATTTAAAAACACTAGCCACGTCACACAAAGGAATACTCTTTTAAAAAAATAACCATATGGTTATTGATATGCAAAACATATAGCTTTAGCTTGGTACAATACTTTATTATGTACCGAGTACCTTATTATCTACCGAGTACCTTTATCATCTACCGGGTACCTTTATTATGTAGCGCTTACCGCATGCCCTCGATTTATTATTCGGGTATGGCGAGTCACCTAAAGGTGTGGCAACTATACAAGGTCTATATGGGGAGCCTAATGTAAGGCGAGAGCTACCAAACTCCGTAAAGTAAATGGAACCAACAGCGAACGACAGAATGCGTGTTGTTATCGCACATCCAACAATGGAAAACGTAATGGTCAAATATCTAGATATCTACGCAACAGTGAAGGAACGTATCTTTGCGGGCCACTACAAATCAAACGCAAAGCTTCCTGATGGCACCTCATTGGCAAACGAGTTCAGTTGCAGTGAACTCACCATCAAAAAAGCGTTGGATATTTTAGTCAATGATGGCTTAGTGGTTCGTAAGCGTGGCTCTGGCTCTTATGTCAAACAGCCGCCGCTCAATACGCAAACGCCTAAACATTTATACGGCACAAAAGCCAACGCCGAGGCCATTGGTCAAACCGTAAAGACCCAGGTGCTTAATTATTCTGTCGAACCTGCCAGTGACTTTTTAGCGCAGCGCCTCAACTGCCAAGAAGGCGATATGCTTTATCACATCACTCGCGTTCGAATCTTGGATAACAATCCAAATGTCATCGAAGACACCTACATGCCGATTAATGTCATTACAGGTTTATCGAAACAACATATTGAGAATTCAATCTACGACTACATCGGCAACGAACTTGGTCTTAAAATTCACAGCTCTACGTTAGAAATTACCGTGATTCCTGCCTCAGAACTAGAAGCTGAACACATGAATTTATCGGTGGGTGATTCCGTCGTCAATGTCGAACAAGTTGTCTACTTAGATAACGGAGATACCTTCGAGTATTCCAACGTTAAGCACCTGTGCGAGAACTTTAAGTTTTCAACTAATTTCGTAAAAATGTAACGAATTACGGTATGTTCAACACAAATGACGAGGCATACAAGAAGAACCCTTAGCCACGAATTACGTCGACATAAACGACTAGAGATCATCTAGCTTCGACAGACTTGGCTGACATATAGATTCCTTTGAACGGCTTAAGATAATTAGCGGTTCCTTTATAATTCCTGATTTTAGTGAGAGTATTTTATGACTACAGCGTCCTCTTTTTTTCTACTAGACAATACTATTCAACACTACCCTTGGGGGAGTACCACCTCTATTCCGGAGCTCTTCAATGTAGAAAATACCGACAAAAAACCAATGGCGGAAATCTGGATGGGCGCCCATCCAAAAGCAAGCTCCACTATTAATGTTGATGGTGAGTCCGTCCAATTATGCGACTACATCAAACAACACGGGGCCAATGTTCTTGGTGAGCAAACACAACAGCAATTTGGTGAACTCCCATACCTATTTAAAGTGCTTGCAGCAGCGCAGGCATTATCCATACAGGTACACCCAACCAAACAAGAAGCAGAAATAGGATTTGCCAAAGAAAACGCAAATGGTATTGCTATCGATGCCTACAACCGCAATTACAAAGATCCGAACCATAAACCCGAATTAGTGTATGCGCTGACCACGTATTACGCGATGAACGGCTTTCGAAGCTATTCGTCAATCCTTGAGCATTTTAAAGCCGTGGATAGCCACGTCTTATCAAAGATTGTTGAACAGTACGCTGGCCAACAAAACGCACAGGGATTACGCACGCTTTTTGAATCGGTGTTAACGCTAAGCGATACACAAAGAATCGACGCCACCGAAGATTTATTAAATTGGGCTCACGCCGATGGTGGGGAGTTGGCAACCTTCATCCTCGAACTCAACGAGTACTACCCTAAGGATGTCGGCTTACTGTCACCTTTGATGTTGAATGTTGTCGTCTTGAAGCCTGGTGAAGCCATGTACCTGGATGCAGGCACGCCGCATGCTTATGTCAGAGGCACGGCGTTAGAGCTCATGGCCAATTCAGATAATGTGCTACGAGCTGGTTTAACGCCGAAATACATCGACGTACCAGAGCTACTTGCTTCTTGTCGTTTTGAGCCTTTGGTAGCAGAGCGTATCTTAACCACACCAACAAAAGAGACAGGTAGATTGGATTTTGTGGTACCGGTCAGCGACTTTGCTTTCTCAGTCTATCCGCAATCTAACCACCAAGAAGTGGCGATGAAACGCGCCGAGATTTGGTTTGCGATCGACGAAGACGCAACATTTGAAAGCACGAACGGCGAAACTATCACAATCAAGAAAGGTCAATCCGTGTTCATTCCAATCTCGACTCAAACATTTACGGTGACCAGTTTGGGAACCGTTGCAAGGGCGCATTAACATCAAGGCATAAAAAATGGGCACTCAGATGTGCCCATTTTTTAATTAATTATTTCGTCTTAGTTTTGTCATCTGACAAGCCACGCGACGAGCTCAACGCTCAGTGTCCAAAACCGTCTATCCAATCATAGAATTCTCTGCCCCACCCGTTTTTCTTGCCATTTTATTGAACCACTGAGGGCTGCTGATGGCGACGAAGCTTATCCGCTCGCTCTGCTTCTTGCTCAATTAATATCTTTTCATGGGCTCTAAAGAAAGGCAAATAAAGGAAATAAGCATTGATCATCGCAAAGCCCACCATACAGGCATTAATGATGCTGCCATTGGCTGCCCAAGCCGCACCAATCGGTGCAGGAACAGACCAAGGAAGCATAATGACGATGCGGTCCAGTATACCAGCTGAAGTCAAAAACCACGCGATCGTTGCATTGAACATTGGAACGAGCACGAAAGGGAGTAAGAACAGCGGATTCATGATGATAGGAAAGCCAAATAATATCGGTTCATTGATATTAAACAGCGAAGGAATAACCCCCACTTTCCCGACCGACTTTAATTGATTTGAGCGGCTTTTCAGCGCCAAGTAAACTAATGGAAGCGTTGAGCCCACTCCCCCAATCAGGACGAAAAAGTCCCAGAATGCTGGCAAATAAATATGCGGGACGGTCTCTAAACCTGAGGCAATAGCCTCTTGATTTTCAAGTAGATTAGACATCCAAAAAGGATTCATTATACCGGTAATGATCAGCGCTCCATGTATGCCCATAAACCAAAGTAACTGACACACTAGGATAGAAATCAATACAGCGGCTAAGCTGTCTGAAGCAAGAACTAGCGGACGAAATAGCGCCTCTATTAACGCAGGGAAATGCACCCCAAACTGACTCTCAATCCAAACATTGAACATCGACAGTGTTGTCACGACGACAAAGATAGGGATCATCAATTTAAAGCTTTGTACCGTAAGAATGGGGACGTCGTCAGGCATCTTAATATACAAACCATGCCGAATAAAAAAACGAATCACCTCAACCGCATACACACTGGCAATCAAAGCAGTAAAAATACCCCCGCCGCCTAGATAACGGATATCTGCCGTGCTTAAATCATAAAACCCTACCAGCATCAGAAAGGCCATACAGCCCGTCAAACCACTCAGCCTTTCCGGGAGTTGGTAGTGTTTGGCAAGGCTTGCGGATACACCAAACGCAACAATCAACCCCACGACACCGAGCGTAAGTTGATACGTAGGGAGTAAAACTGGCCGAAGTGTATTCGCAAGGTCGAGCCACCAAATCGACAACATCGATTGGGGGTTAGCAAACGGCGGAAAAATAATAGGGACGAAAAAACAGCCAACAAAAATAAACGGCATCGCCAGTTGAAACCCATCACGCAGCGCCATTAAATGCTGGCTACGTGTTAGTAGCTTAGCGACGGGGTTCATCACTTGCTCTACTTGAGATGCAAAGACTCTCATGATCGAATAATTCATTGTTTGCTACCAACTTTCGGAATGGACGCAGAATACCGCAACTTTAAAGACTCTTGGAAACCGCTTATCCAAATTTGATGCATTGAACACATTTTCTCTACGATTTTCGCCCTATTCACCATCAGTCAATTCAATGTCTACACAAAATACATCGATCGCCAGAATGCGTACACAGTCGTAAACAATGCCTCATTTTCATGCTTATTATCAATTTTCTTTCGTTAACCTCATCACGAAAATTTCATCATTTCTTCACTTTCAAGTGATCGTTTTCACACTCACTCGGAAATCATTTGGAAACCGGTTTCCAAATGATTTCCGAAAGAGCATAGTAAAAAGGAACTCAAGAATTAGGAAAACAAAAAATGAAAAAAATTATGCTTTGCTGCTCTGCTGGTATGTCTACATCAATGCTAGTAAAAAAAATGGAAGCGTCAGCTCAAGAACGTGGGATCGAAGCGGATATTAAAGCGTTTGGAGCGAATGAATTTAGTGCCAATGTTGGGCAATACGAAGTGGTACTTCTCGGCCCTCAAGTCAAGTACATGCAGGGTGACCTGCAAAAAGTTGCCGACCAATTCGGTATTAAAGTCGAGCCTATCAACATGATGGATTACGGCATGCAAAAAGGTGACAAGGTTTTAGATTTCGCCTTAGAACTTATCGGCTAATCCGATACAGATTGCGCCCGTGTCGTCGTACTCAAGCGGGCGCCAAATGCAATCCGTTCATTTGAAACCGGTCACCGAACTCAAACGAACAGCAGTGAATATTTGAATCCAAACATCCTTAACGTTCTAACAAAAAAGAGACACTATAATGAGCGCTTTATACGATAAAATGGTCAACGTAATCGAGCAAAAGGTTACGCCAATAGCGGGCAAGATTGGCCAACAAAAATACGTGACGTCAATACGCGATGGCTTTATTGCCGCCCTACCTTTCATGATTGTTGGTTCATTCATGTTGGTATTTATCTTTCCTCCTTTTTCGCCAGACACCACCCTCGGGTTTGCACAGTCATGGCTTAGCTTTTCAGATACATACCGTGAACAACTGATACTGCCATTTAACCTCAGTATGGGGATAATGACCATATTCATATCCGTCGGGATAGGTTCGAGCCTCGCAAGGCACCATAACCTTGATCCTGTCACGACTGGCCTACTTGCTTTGATGGCGTTCTTATTGGTGGCAGCGCCAGTTCAAGATGGCAACATCTCCATGCAGTACTTCTCAGGCCAAGGTATTTTCACCTCAATTATTACCGCACTTTATGCGACAGAAGTGTATGCATTCCTCAAACGTAACAACATCACGATCAAACTGCCACCAGAAGTACCAACTGGCGTAGCGCGTTCGTTTGAAATCCTAATTCCAGTGCTGGTGATCATCTTAACGCTGCACCCTTTAAACCTTTTCATTGAATCGCAAACAGGCATGATCATCCCTGAAGCTATTATGTCACTGATTCAGCCTTTGGTTGCCGCCTCTGACTCATTACCGGCTCTGTTACTCGCTGTTCTTGTCTGTCAAATTCTTTGGTTTGCTGGCATCCATGGCGCGCTTATCGTGACTGGCATCATGAACCCATTCTGGATGGCGAACCTTTCTGTGAACCAAGCGGCTATGGCTGCTGGCGAAGCCATTCCACATATTTTTGTACAAGGCTTCTGGGATCACTATCTATTAATTGGTGGTGTAGGTTCAACGCTTCCTTTGGCCTTCTTACTGATGCGCAGCAAGGCTATTCACCTAAGAACGATTGGTAAATTAGGCAGCGTACCGTCACTGTTTAATATCAACGAACCTATTTTGTTCGGTGCGCCAATCATTATGAACCCAGTGTTCTTCCTACCCTTTATTTTAGTGCCAATGATTAATGCAACACTTGCATGGTTTGCTTTGGACTTTGGTTTGGTTGAACGCGTTGTCTCACTCACACCTTGGACAACACCTGGACCGATCGGCGCCTCATGGGCAGCTAACTGGGCCTTCAGTCCTGTCATCTTGTGCTTCATGTGTATGATTATGTCTGCCCTTATGTACCTACCGTTCCTAAAAGCGTACGAAAAGACATTGCTAGACCAAGAAGCCAGTGAGAAAGAAGAAGCACAACCAAGCGCACAACCTGTAACCGCTTAATTCAACCCACACGTTTTTACTCTTTTCAATTCTAGGGCAGTCAGCGCTGCCCTCTTAAAGGACCATTATCATGAACTATCAATTTCCTGAGAACTTTCGTTGGGGCAGTGCCGCTTCATCAGCTCAAACTGAAGGTGCCGCGTTTGACGGCGGTAAAGGCGAGAGCATTTGGGACCATTGGTACAAAGAACAGCCGAATCGTTTCCATAACAATGTATCGTCAACGACTGCGTCAACGTTCTACCAAAACTACAAAGCCGATATTCAATTAATGAAAGATATCGGTCACAACAGCTTCCGTACTTCCATTTCTTGGTCACGTCTCATTCCAAATGGCACGGGCGAAGTAAACCAAGAAGCGGTTGAGTTTTACAATAACGTCATCAACGAACTGGTGGCTCAAGACATCGAACCCTTCATCTGCTTGTATCATTTTGATATGCCGCTAGCGATGCAAAATATTGGTGGCTTTGAAAACCGCGAAGTGTTGGATGCATACGCTAACTTTGCTGAGGTTTGCTTCAAACTCTTTGGCGACCGTGTTAAAAGCTGGTTTACATTCAACGAGCCGATTGTTCCCGTTGAAGGTGGCTACCTTTACGACTTCCACTACCCTAATGTCGTCGACTTCAAACGTGCGGCAACGGTGGCTTACCATACCATTTTAGCGCACGCTAAAGCGGTTGAAAAATACCGAGCATTAGACACCGATGGCCGTATTGGCATCATTCTCAACCTGACGCCGTCTTACCCTCGTTCACAAAATCCGGCCGATCTAAAAGCCGCTAACATCTGTGACCTGATGTTTAATCGCAGCTTCTTAGACCCATCGGTTAAGGGAGAGTACCCACAAGAACTGGTCGAGCTTCTCACTGAGCACGGTCAAATGCCTACTGTTGAAGCGGGTGATTGTGAGCTGATTGCGAAAGGCAAAGTCGATGTACTTGGCGTGAACTACTACCAGCCACGCCGCGTTAAAGCTCGCGACAACGCCATTCACCCAGAAGCGCCATTCATGCCAGAACATTTCTTCGATTATTACGAAATGCCTGGTCGTAAAATGAATCCTCATCGCGGCTGGGAGATCTACGAAAAAGGAGTCTACGACATCCTAACTAACCTTCGCGAGAACTACGGTAACCTACCTTGCTACATTTCAGAAAATGGTATGGGTGTGGAAGGTGAAGAGAAGTTTTTAGTCGATGGACAAATTCAAGATGACTATCGCATCGACTTTATCCAAGGCCACTTGCAGTGGTTGCACAAAGGTATTGAAGAAGGTTCGGCCTGCTTCGGGTATCACCTTTGGACCTTTATTGATAACTGGTCTTGGGCTAACGCCTACAAAAACCGTTATGGCTTCTACCAACTCGACCTTAACACTCAAAAGCGTTCAGTGAAAAAGAGTGGCGAGTGGTATGCACAGGTATCTCAGAACAACGGCTTCTAGACACTGAATCACACTAACACTAACGCGGTCGATTGAGTCGGCCGCTATATCAACGATTATGACAAATTAAAGGTAACAACATGGAAAATATGGATCTTGAAGAACAAGTAATGGGCATTATCATCAATGCTGGTCAATCACGTAGCTTGTGTTATGAAGCCCTACGCCACGCTAAAAAAGGCGAATTTTCGGAAGCGGATGGTCTATTGAAAGAAGCGCAAGAATTTGCAAATCAAGCTCACCTGGTTCAAACCAAATTAATTGAAGCTGATGAAGGTACTGGTAAGACTAAAATGACACTGATCATGGTTCATGCTCAAGATCATTTAATGACATCTATGCTGGCTAAAGAACTCGTCACCGAGATGATTGACCTACATAAAAAGATTGAAGCCAAGTCATAGCAGAAGCGCCTCAGCCCCCTAGCCGTAGTTGTATGACCGCGTAGTCAATACAACTGCCGCTCGACGGCATTCTCTAGCAACGTCAACGCTTCTTAAGTTTATGCTTAACGCTTACTACTAATGATTACAGCGATATAACCTATTAACTAAAATATTCGTTCATTATTAGTAAGCGTCCTTTTCTAAGCTCGTTAATTACATCACCACACTTGAGGTTTAATGGCGATAAATAGTACAATGAAGAAATTATTGGGAACCGATTTCCCATTTTTGAAATAAAACGATAGAAAAGGCTTTCTGAATGGCGACAATCACTGATGTTTCTCTCCTTGCAAATGTTTCCAAAGCGACCGTGTCTCGTGTCATGAGCGGTACTCGCGGTGTGAAAGCAGAAAGCAGAGAAGCTGTGCTACGCGCTGCAGAAGAGCTTAACTACCGCCCTAACGCTGCCGCGCAAACACTCGCCAATCAACGCTCTGACTATATTGGTGTGATTCTATCCTCTAGCGATGCAGGACAAGTGTCAACGTACTTACCCTTACTGGCCAAATCATTGAAGGCCAAAGGCAAACATATGTTGGTGCAATTCTCAGAATCACCTGAAGAGCAACTGCGCTGTGTTGAAGAATTAAACCAACGTCATTGCGATGCGATTATCACGTTAGGTGGTGACCTAACGACTTTAAATGACAAAAATATTATTGCTATTGACGGTGCCATCACTGATGCTCAGTCAGCGATTGGTTACGACTATCGTTTTGCAGCAGAGAGCGCTTGCCGTTATTTATCGAGTAAAGGTCACACAAGTATCGCCATAATTGTTGAAGACGAAGGCGCTGCTTCGAAACAAGTCTTAGAAGGCTATAAAACTTCTTTGCAGAATTCATCGATGCCCGTTAACCGTCAACTCATCGTTAGCGCCAATGGCAACAATGAACAAGCGATTATGTCTTTGCTAAACAGTTATCACCCGTTTACCGCGATTGTTGTTATGAAAGACAGCCAAGCCGCAGTGGCAATGAACTTATTACGTAACTTTAATCTAGCTACACCTAACGAAGTCTCCATAATCTCACTCGAAGACTCTCAATTAGCCAGCCAGCTCAACCCACCATTAACGTGCATTAGTTACCCTTCCCAGCAGATTGTTGATAATGCGATGGAAAGGCTAGAAGCTTGCTTAGACGATCGCATTATCAATTCTAAACCGCTTGTTACTGGACGCTTGGTCACTCGTGAGTCGGTTGCTAACCGAGGATAAGTCCCGTTAGATCCCGCGGTTCATCATTTAGCCGTATATTTAACACCGAGTTTTCAATGTATCCTGCCAACATTTGACATTTATTGATCAAAATAAGCACTAACGGAATAATCCCAATAAACGACTAACGCTTTAATAAGAAAAGCCCCAACCTGTGCGTTGGGGCTTATTATCTCAGAGTCGAAATATGGAAACGACCGCGAGAATTAGAACGTCATATTTGCACCAACACGGCCGGCAATACTGTCATCTTTTGTGCCAGAAAGGCCGTACTCTAAACCGGTATAGAGTTTAAAGTTAGGTGTGAATACATAAGACAATTCTGTTGAGACGAAACTGTCGTCATCAGGGTTCACTGCGCCATCGTTATCATGGCTTTGCGACGCATAACCCAAACGGTATGTCAGTTTGTCAGTGATATTGTATGCACCGGCTACTGCATACCCTAGCGTTTGTAGATCTGAGTCTTGAATGGTCGCATTCGTTTGGTTCACGCCAACCGATAGATACAAATCTTGGTAGGTGTAGCCTAGACCCGCGGCAGCTTCAAGCGCATTATCACCACCTGAATCTTTTGCAGAGGAGCCATTCAAAGACGTATCTTTTAAGTCTTCGTAAGCAATCCCCCCACCAAGAGTAAAGCCAGCACCTAAATCTCCGACTGCTGACGCACCCAAACCATAGTTAACCTTTGCCTTAAATGATTCAGTACTTGCGTTAGAGCTTGAATAATCTTGCCCCCCACCATTTGCATTCGCTTTGAGCGTGAATGTTCCTGCATGACCAATAACTAAGAGTTGGTTTTCAGTACGGTCTGCCGTTTTTAACTTAGCTTGTGCTTGTCCGGAGTAAGTATCAAAAAAATCGACAATATCCGTAACCTGACCTAACGAGCCATCCGTTTTACCGTACTGCGCTTCAATATTTTCGTTGCCGATACCAACATATAAATATCGAGTTTCAAAACCACCATCTTTTGTGTATTCCCCCTCGGTAAAACCGTGCGCGAAGACACTATCATTTATTTGTGTTTTTGCATCAAAATTAAGACGAGCCCGTGATTGGTCATTAACGGTTTGATCAGTTTTACCCGCTGTTTTAGCTTCCGAGTTATAAACGTCAGCACGAGCTTCCGCTCGACCGCCAACAGAAAGAGTTAAATCTTTGCTTTGATATACCTCTGCTGCATTGGCGCCAGAAGCCATTAGTACTGCTACCGATAATATAGTTAATTTTTTCATTATAATTCCAATTTATTGTATGAGAAATTACCACCTTGGAGCTAAAACAATATATTCACCATTGAAATATGTTAATAATAAATATTAGAAACTAATATTACATTATTGATAAATAGATTATTTAAACATATATGCAAAACTCAAAACAATGAAATCAGTAGCACACCAGAACATCAATGCCATTTAATATCAATTATTTACAAGACATTTTATTTTAGACAAAAATATACGATACTTAATTAAATTGTCATTTGAGAATTTAATTAATCGGTTAAACAAAATAGAGATAAAATAAACAACCAAAAATATTGGCAATTAAAAATAAGAAAGATAATATATATTCACACCCCCAAGAAAATCTGTTAACAATACAAATATCGATCGTGACTAATGTCACACATTTCATTCATATAAAGCTTGTCCCGTTGAGTTTCCCTATATAAATCGCTGGTATATTCGATTAACCGACATGGTAAAAGTCTCAACATCTGAAGGGTCTGGCGTTGCCATCAAACCATATCTTTGCAGCACCTCAATAAGCTTCCAAGGAGTCACGGTTTCATTGCCCACAATTTCTGCATGCCCCGCATGCACAGTGATTGCCTGACCTTGCACTGAGCGGTCAACCCTAGATTTAGATTGCTCTGTAAGGGAAAACACGTAGTCATCTTTTATACACTGGCCATTCGCGTCTTGGATCCGACACGTGTTGACTTCATCTGTTTTAATGATTAGGTGACGGTCCAGTTGTGGCAACAACTCTCCAGGCATTTCAATAAATTCCGCCTGCGGTGGAATATCAAGATATTTTGCGCCAGTTACCGCATAACAAATCGCATCGACTATCCCGAGTGAAGCCACTCTCAACCAAGTAGTGCCGCAATGAGACGCAACTTCAATGCCTTTAAATGGCGCGGATATTGTCGCAATCTCTAGAGGGTGATGAATGATATGTTTACCATCTGAGTCATGGTCAGTAGCGGCTCGTCGAGTGATCAACCCTCCTTGACTATGCCCTAAGACCGTTAGTTTTTGATCACCTAGTACTGGGCTTAGTGTATTAGCTGCATCAATTAGATCAGCTGCAACGTCATCTAATCTGCGTCTATCGTCATATTCAAAACAAGCCGTCTGTTGCCCTAATTCCGCATAGACTTCCGATAGTGCCTTAAATTGCCCTTCGGACGCGAAACAACCATGAACAATCAACACCAAAGGTTCATTCTTGCTTAGCCGCAGAGGCTCACTTGCACTACCGCACGAACGCACGGTTTGCTCAGGAAATAGGGTCGAAAGATCCACCGTCTCTGCATGAACACTTGAAATCATGCTAATCGCTACTGCAGTGCAAGTCGCCCAACGACGCCACTTTACCATGCTCCCCTCCTTGGGTTACTTTCAAGCTCTCATTAGAACCGTTTCAATATGATTGAAGTAATAATGCCACCAAAAGCATCATTAGTAACGACGGTTTCATCATAAAAAGCAACGTCCTAATCAATTTTCAGATTATTAGACTATCAATATCGCGAATATTGATCACACCTCGAGTAAATTTGAGCTTTTGTTATCGTTGAAAAGATGACGACGAATCATCTCATCGTGCTGCGAGGAATTCCGATGAGAATTACGGATAACGGCTTTAGACCACTCCGTAAAAAGCCGAGAAGCAAAGTATCTCGGCTTAAACTGTAACTTTCTATCTAGTTCAGAGGTGATTTATTTAGGCGTGATGTCTTGTATTGCTTGTACCTTATTGATGTCTAAAGGCAAGTGACGAATCGCCTTATCATCAGTAGTAAAATCTATTTTGGTTAAGTCAATCATACGTAATTGACGATTGTGTTGCGTATGATAGTAATACTTTAGGTTGTGGCTATCGGCAACCGAAGTCCAGATAGTAGAGCTTCGCATCCCTTCTAACCCTTCAAGATCAGCCTGTGGTCCTTCAGCCGCGCCGAGCGGTAGATTAAAATTATCCATAATTCGCAATACCTCATACAAAGCTTCTTCACTATTAGGTAGGTTCCTTGCCGTTTGACTATAAGCGGTTGCACGTACAAATCGAGAAGGGGGCGTAAAATCACCCGGCAAACCAAGGAAGCCACTTCCAGCACCAATTGGTGCTAAGTTTACATCTTGCTCGCCTTTAGTCAGTGTTTTGGTTGCATGATCTATTGGCGTTAATCCAACATAATTGCGTAGATTGGTCATATGCCAGTCGAAACTTGGACTATTGGTCATGACACGCAATGGATTATCAAAAATGTTCAGTTTGCCATCAAGGTATTCGACAACAATGGCTTGTCCGCTTGGTTCAATAATAGTGAGATGAATAGGGGCAGCTATGCCACCAATTGATGGCTCTGGTGTTCCAACAACACGTATGTCTTTTAGGCCACTTTTCACTTCATCAATTGTCGCAAAAGACGTCAATAGATAGTTGGCCAATTCAAGTTCGCTGACCGTTTTATCCGCTTGAGAAGCATCAAATTCTTGGAACTGAGCAAATCCTGGCAAGTATAAAACCCCAACGATTAATCCCTTCTCATTCATACCATCGGTTAAGTAGTCTTTCTCCAATGCATCTAGTGCAACAACACCATATTTTGCCTTCCATTTCATGCCGTTTCTCCCTTCCGGGGTAGAGGCTTGAAACTCATGTCCTTGCGGCACGATGGCAACGCGAGAATTAAGGTCAAACGCCCCCCACTCCATCGTGCGGCCATAGACCACCGAGCCGTCGTTTGCTTGCAAGGCAATGCTAGTGCACGCAAGGGCGCCGCCAAAGTGAAGAGCTGGAATAAGCATGGTCATAGACAATACTTTGCTGGCTGTTTTTCTTAAAATGTTCATTAGTTTCCTTATTGCAGGTACACGCTTACTTCATTTATTGGATAAAGGTATATTTTGGTTTTTCAGTCTGGATGATGACAGACTCGGTGGTGACTATTGTGTCATCCAGCGCTAGAGAGATGCGGTTGACACTTCTTGTAATATCAGTGAGAAAAATATCAAAGCTTTAAATACATTAACAATGCATTATGATAGGTAAAACCAAACATTATTGAGGGTAAGCATGTTTTCATATGAACACCTAGCTGCTTATTGTGCGACTTTCGAGGAAGGGAGTTACAGTAAGGCAGGGAGGAAACTAAACAAAGAACGCACAACGGTTCGAGAGCAAATAAAAATACTGGAAGATACCTTCAATGTTGAATTGTTTTATATCGAGGGGAAGAAAGCAATTCCCACCCAAGAGGCCGAATCCTTGTACCGTCAGGCGAAAGTTCTGGTTAAAAATAGTCAGCTACTTTATGAGCGAATGCAGGACGCGTACAAAAAGCAACTTGAAGTACTGACGGTTTACCATGATGCTCTCGTACCTAGCTCTTTAATTGCAGAAATAAACCAGTTGGTACGGGCACAAATTCCGGGCATGCGGCTAAATTGGCTACAACGGAATCGTGATGAAGTGCTCGATATACTGGCAAGAGATACGTCGTCTATTGCCATTATGCAAAGTAAGTTAAAGAGCTTACCGGAACATTCATTTCGATATATAAACTTGGGTACAAGCCTGCATAACGTTTATTGTCATTCCGGTCACACGCTGGCTAACACTAAGAATGTTCATCTCGACGAGCTTGAAATGACGACACAGTATCTCAGTGAAAATCACCATAATAGCAATCCCGAGTTGTTTTCAATTTCAACTGACCTCAGACTCGTAAGTAGCACAGAGGTTCTCCTGGAGTTACTTCAGCATGATGGTTGGTCAATCCTGAGCAAATCATTGGCTGACCCGTTGGTAAAACAAGGTGTACTCGTCGAAATCTCCGTCAATGAGTTGGTAAATTCGCTGCGAATCCCACTCTCGTTTTATTGCCCACCTAGGCTAGAAGGTTTTCACGAAATTCAGGTCCTCGAAGAAATTTTAATCCATTATGCGAAAGCAGGGTTTACGTAAAACGGGGGCTCCGCCTAAAGGTGGGCGCTCAAAACTCGCTGCCAGAGCGCCACTGAGCAATGCAAAAGTTCTTCACTCTTAACTGAACGTCACCAAGGAAGTGTCACGCGTTATCGTGTCTAGCTTATGCGTTTTTTGTTAAGCATATAGAGAAGTGAATAGGGTTGAAAATTGAAGCAGTAGGCACGCTTAAAAAAGCTGAGAAGGAAAACTCCTCAGCTAATTAAAGGTTATAGACGTAATAACATCCACGCCGTTGTGCTTTTAGCTTAAACGTATTAATGCTGATTAAAGAACCTTAGAGAGGAACTGCTTGAGTCTAGGGTTACTTGGATGGTCAAAAAAGGCTTCTGGACTATCTGAAACCAGAAGTTCACCGTCTTCCATAAACAGCACTCGATCCGCGACCTCTTTAGCAAAGCCCATCTCATGAGTCACCACAACCATAGTCATACCATCAGCTGCTAGCCCTTTCATCACATCTAGAACTTCTCCAACCATTTCAGGGTCCAAAGCAGAGGTAGGCTCATCAAAAAGCATGATGTTAGGCTGCATAGCAAGTGCACGCGCTATCGCCACACGTTGTTGTTGACCGCCAGACAGGTGATTAGGGTAATTGTCCATTCGATCAGCTAACCCGACCTTTTCTAATATTATCTTTGCCTCTTTTTCCACCTCAGTCTTCCCTCGTTTGGCGACTTTAAGTGGGGCTAACATGACATTGCCAAGCGCAGTTTTGTGAGGGAAAAGATTAAAACTTTGAAATACCATGCCAACTTCTTCACGCAAGGTGTTGATGTTGGTCTGCTTGTCATACATGTCGGTGCCATCAACCGTTATTGATCCGCTGCTGATGGTCTCAAGCTGATTCAATGCTCGCAAAAAGGTCGACTTTCCGGAGCCTGATGGGCCGACGACTACGACTACCTCACCGCGCCTTACGGTGACGGTGACATCTTTCAAAGCATGGCAACCATTGGGGTAGACCTTGTTAATCTTGTCGGCGACGATCATGTCCTCGCCTTGATAATCTCTAGTCACTAGCGGATAACCTCTTTTCTAGCATTTGAATTGCCCATGAAAGTGAGCTGGTGAGGACTAAGTACAGTATTGCTACAGTAAACCACACTTCAAACGGAGCAAAGCTGCCACTGACAACTTCTCGACCTGCTTTCGTAAGGTCAGTAATCGAAATAACCGAAACCAACGAAGAATCTTTGATTAGGTTAATGAACTGGCCTGCTAGCGGGGGCAACGTCCGTTTAAATGCCTGCGGTAGGATGACGTAAACCATGGCTTTGACATAGTTCATCCCCAAAGAGCGGGCTGCCTCCATCTGACCTTTGGGGATCGCTTGAATACCAGCTCGAATGATTTCAGCAACATAAGCTGCGGTGAAAACAGAGAGGGCAATCACTCCGGACGTGAAGCGCTCTAGGTCTAATACCGTGCCAATAAAGAAGTACACGATAAAAATCTGGACTAATAAAGGCGTACCTCGAATCAACTCGATATAGGTAATTGCCAACTTCTTCAACGCTATGTTGGAGGATATCCGCATTAAACCAATAAACAAGCCGATAAAAATGGCGAAAAATAGCGACCAAAGAGAGATTTGAATCGTGACAATCAGGCCTTCGGTCAAGGGACCTATCCGCCATTCTGTTGCCCCAGCTAGCTGATCACCTTCGAAGATTAGATCACCTTCGTACGCGGTGATGTTCTCAAACTGACTAAGGTTAAGTAACTCTTCTCCCGACAACGACTCAAGAACCAATTGGCCATCACCGTTTAATGCGATATTGCCATCTTCTGGAGCAGAAATTGCCGAAGCCGAGTTATCAAAGATGTAGGGAACAACACGCTCCCAGTTCCAGTTATAGTCTATGCGTTTACCTGACAAATATACCAACCCACATAAACAGGCGATAATAAGTAGGAAAACGCCATTCCAGAGAATGGGTTTTTCTCTATTTTGCATGGTCAATTCTCAAATACAGCGAGGAGAAGGAGGAAGTAGCCTAAATGAATACGATTTAGGCTACTCTAACCGACGAATATGGTTGTTTGTGATAAGGCGCTAACGAGTATTTATTGAACTTGTTTTAACCAAGCATCACTCTTGAACCATTTGTCATAAATTCGATCGTAGGTGCCATCACCCTTGATTTGGCGTAGGTAGCCGTTCAAGAAGTTAAGAAAGTCCGGATCGCCTTGACGTACAGCCCAGCCAAGAGGCTCATATGTGAACGGTTCTTCGATATGAATTAATTGACCTTTGTTTTCTGCACTATAAATAGCGTTGTAAGGTAAGTCATAAATAAATGCATCGGCTTTACCATTAATCACCTCTAATACCGCTTCTGACTGTGTTTCGTACAGATTAGTGGTCGCTTTTGGTAGATAACGTTTGATTGCCCCTTCACCAGTCGTACCAAGCTTAGTTACGACCGTATATTTCTCATCATTGAGGTCACGGTAACTTGTCACTTTACCTTCAAGTTTCGGGCTAACCAAAATAGATTGACCGATAACGACATACGGGTCGGCGAAGTTAACCTGCATATTTCGCTGCGGAGTGATAGTCATACCACCCATAATCATGTGGCATTTTCCTGTCAGCAACGTTGGAATAATCCCATCCCATGCAGTGTTTACCGGCGTGTACTTAACACCCATTGCTCTGGCCATCTGTTTTCCAAGATCAATATCAAAACCGATGTACTGACCGTTTTTAGCCGTCATTTCGAATGGCATGTAACCTGCGTCAAAACAGACACGCAACTCACCATCTTGAGTGATTTGTTGGAGTTGGCTAGTTGTGTTAGCCGAAGCGACATTGATGGTGGCTGTGGACGCGAGCGCAATAGCCGCGACAGCGCGGAAGAAACGTTTCATAATGAATCCTTTCATTTTATGTTTTTTTAAAACTAGCCTTGATCAAACCTGAAAATAGACTAGTGCTACATGGTAACGTTATTACTTATATCAAAAATAACCGCCAAGGTAAAACAAGCATTAAAACGAAAGTTAAATAAATTGTATGAAAAAGCAACAAGATAGTTCTGAGTCAATGTACATGTGAATGTATCACCACCTTAAAGGAAACAATTAAAGAAATAGCGTCACCGATGCAGAAGTGAACACGGTTTGATTCAATATCAACACCGGCAACACCCTTGTTAAAATGAATACTATCGTTAAAAAGAACATCATTATAATAACCTTCCAGTATAATTCTGCTCAATGCACAGGTTCCCAACCAAAACCAAAATTATAGATGTTTACCTTTGCTGCCATTCCTCCGGTGAATCTAAGACTTCTTGCTGTGTTGGCCGTGGTATAGAGAAGACGCGTTTCACCATAAGTGCTGTTGTGATGACTCAATCACTGAACCGACGTTGCCCCGTGCTTACTGTGCTTGCTTGTGCCTACCCACATAACGCTCTCTCATCAATCCAAAAGGTCAGAGAACCACACTGCTCGCAACAATAAGTCTTATGGCTAATAAAAAGATTATCGCAAATACACTCTAGTACTGGAGTGAGAACTGCGAGCAATGGCCACAAACCACGACGGTAAGTAAATTGTCCAAAGCCGGTATTCGTTCACTTACTCGTAAGCTGCTAAAAAATTGATGAAAACAATGCCAATTACATTAGTAATACAAAATAGAATTCAGTAAAATCTAACCATTCTTTTACTATCATTACGGTAGTACACCCATGAATTCCCGTAGTCATTTCGATATTTTGTGTTTTGTTGGCATTATGTTGCTCGCATTAAACTTGCGCGCGCCATTTACAAGCTTTGCACCATTAGTTGACCAGCTAATGAATGGACTTAACCTTTCTTCAAGCTTAATTGGTATTGTTACTGCTTTACCATTGATCATGTTCGCCCTATTTTCGCCCCTGTGCCCGCGACTTATCAGCAAGATAGGCGTGGAGAAGGTACTGTGTTTAGCGTTGATGTTGATATTTTCGGGCGTGCTGATCCGTTCTTCAGGCTCGGTGATTGGCTTATACCTTGGCACCGCAAGTATTGGTATTGGTATCGCGTTTGGCAATGTGTCACTGCCGGTCGTGGTAAAACTGTCTTTTGCTGCGCGTATTGGCGTGATGACCTCGTTGTATACGCTCACGATGGGAATCGGCGCGACAGCAAGCTCAGCTTTGATGGTACCTTTATCTTATTTAGCGTTTTGGGGCTTTGAGGGTTGGCAAATTGCGCTGATGTTTAATCTAGTGTTTCCGATACTGGCCTTTACCTATTGGGGACCTAAAGTCGGTCAATCTCGCACCAGTGTCATGAAAAAAACACACGCCCACTACCCGCTTCCCAAACTCATTAAGCAGCCAATGGCGTGGTTTATTACCTTGGTACTTGGACTAAATTCTTTCACTTTTTATACATTAGCGGGCTGGATCCCTAAGATCCTTATCGATTGGTCATACAGTGAACTGCAGGCGGGGTATATCTACAGCCTGTTGCAGTTTTCAACCATCATGCCAGGCTTAGTGCTCGCGCCATTGATGGCTCGTGGTGTGAGCTCTTTTATACTCATCAAGATTGCTGCCTGCATGTCTTTTACTGGCGTATTAGGTTTGGTCCTAGCCCCACACTTTGCTGTTGCATGGGTAGTACTGTTTGGTTTTGGTAACTGCGCGACGTTTATCGTTGCCTTGTCTTTTATCAGCTTGAGAACCCATAGCCCCGGACAAGCCGCAACCTTATCGGGCATGGCTCAATCAGTCGGGTATGCACTTGCAGCGGTAGGTCCAAGCTTGATTGGTAGCCTGCACCAAGCCACGTCATCCTGGCATATCCCTATCGCACTGGTCGCTTTTTTTGCATTCATGTGCTTTGTTTTTGCTTGGCTCACGACGTTAGATATTGAATTAAAAGCGAATTAAGGTCATCGTGTTTATCAGTGATAGTGGCTTGCTAACACTAGCGCTTTTAGCTTTTAGCTATGAGCTATGAGCTATGAGCTATGAGCTGAATTAAAACTGAGGCTCTACGATAACAAATTGATTGGTGCCGGCGATAGGTGCGTACCAGTCGCTGCCATCAACATAGAAGGTGGCACCGTTTACCGTGACCGTTGTCACGCGACTTGGTAATACATTGACCATCTTACCGTAGTGCGATGGGACAACTTGCGCCGGAGCGACCTGGACCGTTTGCGTGGTGGTTGAAACCACTGGCACTTGTTCAACATACACGTATGTATCATTGCTACGCTTGTAATAGGTGTTATCGATCACTGCATAACTGATGCCGGCGATAATAACAAACGCTGCCCCATGGGGTATTCTCTTATGATGGAAACTGCTAAGCACTGGCGCACGCTTAATCGGGCGATGAGACGCCTTAACCACCACCTTCGACGCAGTTTTCTTCGAAACGACCTTAGAAACCGTTTTATTTGGAACCACCTTTTCAGGCTGTTTAGCCAGAATTGGGCTTGATACTGTCAGCAGCAGTGTTCCCATTACGATGCATCGTTTGATAATAGAATGTGCCATGTTGAATCTCTCCGAGCGTAAGTCAGTAGCCCGTTAAATTAACACCACAATACATAGCAACTATGGACGTAGTGTAAATCTACGTAAGTGAGCTCGATATCAACAAAGCCGATTTCACGCTAAATGGTTGGTTCGCCGCGATAATACGAAGAACTAAAAGAGAGGAGCAAAATGGCGACAGTATGACAGCGTTGTGATGCCGTAATGCCGTAATGCCGTAATGCCGTAATGCCGTAATGCCGTAGAGTAATAAAGAGAAAAAAGGCTAAATAAAACAAATGGAATGAAGTCGGTATTATTGCCACCCGCTCCACCCATTACTTAACTCGCTGCAACGGTCACATCTTGAATCAAAGCGATAATACCCACATCCAAACCTTGCTCTCGAGACAGTGTGGACGTTTGTAGCTGCTGCGCTATTTGCTCTATCTGCCATTTACGGCTGTCGTAGAGTATAACAGCGGTTTTATCGTTATCGGCTAAGACATGCGTCTCGCCATAGGGGGTGTAACGCACCGCTCCTACAGAGACTAATATCTCAGGGGGTGAGCCCGCACCTTGCAATAGATCATGAATATTGTGCAGCGCAACCTCATAGTTTCGCGACGCTGATACTGTGTTTTGAGTGTTCCTGACATTCTGAGTGATAATAGCTCGTTGAATCCAACTGGTGAGCTGAGCGTAGAAAAAGGTGTATTCGGTAATCGCGGTATCCTTACCACATAACTGCCATTCATCCGCGCGACAGTGAAAGCCACACAATCGCCAATGATCAAGCTCACCGCTTGCAGAAAAATCTCCAACCTCCATTGCGCTTGCCGCTAAACCCTTTGACGCTGGGCCCCAGTTTTTCTTCTCTGCAAGCTTGCTGACTTGGCGGTTTCTGTATGTGGCATCATTCATCACCGACATCGACACTGGCGACAGAGCACACACGGTTTTACCCGCGTTACGGCTGCTATCGTAATCAACAGCAAACCTCACCACTAGCTCTGGCTCCATCTGAACCTTTGCGCCTTTGTCGCTGGGGAGTTCGAGCTTAGAGGAAGAATAGGGATTGATTGCTAGGTAAGCGCCGCTTGCATCGGGCACGTAAATGGGAAACAGCGCGCGAGGCTTATCCTCTTGAGTCGCATTTGCTAACGCGTCACCTTCGCCGGTTTGGTTAAGGTGACCGGCTGTATTCCCTGCAATGCCAAACCCCGTCAGCGTACACTGTGACGCTTGTCGCGGTTGCGAACCTTGCAGCAGTGTTTGTGACGAGAGTGGCTGCGCGTTAGCATTGAGCATCTGAATTTGCTTTCGGTCAGTCATTGTGACTACCCACCTTTTCGCTCGTATTTGCGCGAGTCATTGACGAGGAGGGGTTATTTGATTCAGTCGATGAACCCGCATAGCCACGAGACACCATATCGACCAAACATCTCAACGCTACCTCTACATCTTCCACCAGCACTTGTTCACGCGGATGATGACTAATGCCTTTTTCACAGCGCACAAACAACATCCCAATATCAGCGATGTTGGCCATCACCATCGCATCATGCCCTGCACCGCTTGGCAGAAAACAGGCCTTTTGACCCGTTTGGCATTCAATCACGTCAGCCCATTGCTGCTGCAAAACGTGTGAACACGGCACGGCATCGGCTTGGTAAATCAGGCGCTCATCGAGTGTTAACTGACGCTTGTCAGCGATGGTAACCAGTTCTTGACGTAATACCTCACAGGCCGACAATAGCGTCTGTTGGTCTGAACTACGAATATCAAGGCTAAACTGAACCTGCCCAGGGATGACATTGACCGCGCTCGGTTTGACATCACACTTGCCCACAGTGGCGACAACATCGTGTTGGCATCCAAATTGTTCTATGGCAGTAATCATCTCTGCCGCCCCGCATAATGCGTCATTGCGAAGCTCGTGCGGTACCGTGCCAGCGTGACCTGCCATACCATAGACGTCGAACAGGTAACGCTTAGCGCCGGCAATACCCGTGACCACACCCACCGCGCAGTCTTGGTTTTCTAATACTGGGCCTTGCTCAATATGCACCTCAAGGTAAGCTAAAGTCTCTTGCGGTGAACGACTGTCCGTGCCAGCATTTTCTGGCGATAGACCAAAACTTAGCATCGCCTCACCCATAGAGATATTGTCGGCATCTTTAATGTCCAACCACGCAGGAGAAAAACAGCCTGCAACCGCGCTTGATCCAATCAATGTCGTATCAAATCGCACGCCTTCTTCGTCGGCAAATGCCACGATATCGACGTGATATGGAAGCACATATCCTGCCAGTTGGTTGAGCGCTTCAATGCCCAGCAATATTCCCAAATTGCCATCATATTTGCCGGCATTAACGACGGTATCGCTGTGCGAGCCAATGATTAATGTCGGTTGAGTAGGGTTTGCCGAGACCTTACGTCCCCATTGGTTGCCCACACTGTCTTGCCAGGTTTCTAGCCCTGCCTCCTTCATCCATTGTGCGAGTTGCTGATGGGCCTGTTGGTGTTGCTCGGTTAAATATGCACGCGTTAAGCCATTTTTCATGGCGCTAAAGCCCGCTAATTTATTCGCTTGTTCAAATACCTTACTGGCTGCTGTGTGCTGATTCATTAACATCCCTTTTCTCACGACTTTAAGCGTGATAATAACTCATCGCGGCAACCACCGCTTGACCTGCTGACACCTTGACTTTGTGCTTAAGGAGCACAGATTCAAGCGCAGCTAGCGTGGTTAATACACATTCCTGTCTTGCATTGAAGCCCATCGTGCCGATACGCCAGATTTTTCCATGCAAAGGCCCAAATGACGTTCCGATTTCAATACCAAAGCAGTGCAACAATTCTTGACGAACCTGCTCTCCATCCACACCTTGCGGGATGTAAACGCCGACAACATTGTTCATTTTAAACTGTGGATTACCAAATAACTCAAGTCCCATTGCTCGCAGGCCCGACGCCATCGCATCGCCCGCTTGTTTATGGCGTGCGACTACCGTGTCCGCGCCCTCCTCTAAGAACAAGCGACCACACTCGCGCGCCGCGTACAGCATGCTTGTCGCTTCTGTGTGGTGGTTGAGTCGCTCCGGCCCCCAATAATCCATGATCATCGCGAGATCAAAGTAATTCGACTGAATCATGGCATCTTCACCCGCGACGTGGTGGTCGGCGCGAATGCCTGCTTCGATATGTTTACGGCGATTGATGACCTCAGCACAACGATCGCTTAGGGTTACCGGGGCACTGCCAGATGGGCCGCCTAAACACTTTTGTAGACCTGCCGATACCGCATCTAGGTGCCACTCCTCGACCTTCAATTCATTACCCGCAATCGATGCCGTCGCATCGCAGTAAAATAACACCCCATGTTGCTTACAAACCTCACCAATCTCTTTAAGCGGCTGGTTCATGGTGGTTGAAGTATCGCCTTGCACCGTCGCCACCAACTTAGGTTGAAACGACTTAATCGCCTGTTCAATTTGCTCAGGCTGGCACACCTCACCCCATTCGATATCGATGGTTTTTACCGTCGCGCCCACGCGCTCAGCAATCTCACACAACAGATGTCCAAAGCGACCAATGACTGGGATTAATACCTTATCACCTGGCTGAAGCACCGATACCAGCACCGCTTCAATGCCCGAGCGAGCCGTGCCATCGACCAAGAATGTTTGTTGATTCTGCGTCTCAAAAACGCCGCGATAGAGCTGCTGAACCTGATTCATATAACCCGTCATCACAGGGTCGTATTGGCCAATAAGCGCTGCAGACAAGGCTTGATGCACGCGCGGGTAAGCATTGATCGGGCCAGGGCCCATTAACAAACGCTGCGGCGGGTTTAGGGTTTCAAAAACAGTTTTAGTATTCATGTATTTCTCCAAGTAAATAGGTTCCATCGCTACGAGGATCGCTAGTGGCACTGGACTGCCCTTGTGAATCAACCACAATTGCGCCCGCATGCCCCATTAATTCATTAAGATCGTTCACCGAGGTCACGTCATGACCGCGCTGTTGTAATTCATGTCCGTACTGCTGATGCAACGCTTGCTCTAAGCGCAGGTTGGTCGTCGAACTCCCCCACGTGCGGCCAAGTAACCAACGCGGCAGACCAACCGATTCAGAAAGGCTTTGTCCCTGATAGACGTAGCGACTAAACAGGCAAGCTTGTGTTTGTGGTTGGCCCTCACCACCCATCGTTCCATAAACCATGCGGCGCCCATCATTTAACTCGGCATAAGCCGGGTTTAAGGTATGAAAGGGCTTTTTTCCAGGCGCAAGGACGTTGTGATGTGCAGCATCAAGTGAAAAGCTCTTACTACGGATATTCCACAAAACACCACTATTGGGCAGCACAACGCCACTACCAAACTCCCAGTAAATACTTTGGATAAAGCTCACCATGGTGCCGTATTGGTCGGTGGCTCCCATCCAAACTGTATCACCGGGTTGAGCTAAATGCGGCCAGGGTAGCGAATGCTGCATGGAGATATTCGATACGCAGCGCTCAATCTCTTCATCAGTTAATAACGACTGCAACGGCTGCGCTAAACACGCCTCATCGGTCACGATGCGATCGCGCAAAATAAAGGCTTGTTTGGTGGCTTCGACCAACAGATGAATATGGTCAATCTCATCGTTTGCTTTACTCACTAGTCGATCGTAAATGCCTAGAATCAGCAGTGAAGCAACGCCTTGTGTGGGAGCACCAAAGTTATAAAGTTGCCCTTTAGACGTTTTAACGGTTAACGCTGGCATCACTTTCGCTTCATGAGTGTGAAAATCATCCAGGTTTAATGGACTGCCCTGCGATGCAAGATCGGTGGCCAAGCTCGCCGCGAGATCACCGCGATAAAAATCTGCAAGGCCGTTATCTGCAAGCTGTTTAAATGTCTGTGCCAGTTGGTGATTGTAGACGGTATCGCCTCTTTCTAGTGGCAGACCTTGCTTGAGGTATATCTCGCTAAACCAAGGGTTGTGCCCTAGTCGCTCCAGTGTCTTAACACTGGCATCCACCAGACTTTGCGTGACTTCAATACCGTTTGCAGCCGCGTCGATGGCTGGCTGGAGTATTTGCAGTAACGAGTGTTTTCCACCGTCCAGCTGCAGGGCTTTATCCCAACCAGAAATGGTTCCTGCCATCGTTAATGCCGACTCGCCGCCCGACTCTGGCAGCTCAGAATATCGAGATTGATAATCGGCGACGTTAACACTTGAGCCAGCAGCGCCACACGCATCAATTGCTATCGGCAGCTCACCTTGGCGACATATCAACCAAAAACCATCGCCACCAATGCTGTTCATATGAGGGTATTGCACTGACACCATAGCGGCGGCTGCCACCATGGCTTCACTTGCGGTGCCGCCCGCATCTAAGATGGCTTGGCCGGCTTGCGCGGCTTTAGCATGTGGCGCGGTGAATGCCGTTTGAAATCTCATCATAGCGCCTCCTTAACCAGTGGCTTATTTTTGGTCTCTGGGTTTGCTTCTTGGTTATTTTCCGTGTGCTTTTCGAGATGCTGAGCAAAGTTGATCAAGGTTTGTTCGCTATGAGGCAAGCCAATCAATGAGATGCCAAACGGGCCATGCTCAGATTGCTCTGTCGGTATATGTAATTGCGGCAAGCCCGCCAAACCGGCTATCGCCGTTAACCCCATGAGCTCGGTACGGTACTGCGCCAAATCCTCGCCATTAATGTCCAGCTTTGGAGGCGAGGACGGTGTAGTAGGCAGCACCCAGATTGCTCCGGATACCGTCATTTCATTGATTAAGGCTTGTGTAAAATCGGCCTGCTGAGCTTTTGCAGCCTGATATTGTTGCTCAGTGATCTGTCTTGCCCACACCACGCGTTGCATGATGCTCGGATCGACACTGTCGCAGTGTTGGGCAAGCCAATCACCATGATTTTGAATGATCTCATAGCCCTGGATGGTTCGAAACAACAAGCTTAGTGAGGCCAAATCAAGCTTCATATCAGCAAGAAATCGATTCATTTTGATTGGAACTGCTAATCGAGCGCTCCACTCTTGCAGTGTTTGTGCTCGCGCCTGCCCAAGCAGCGCAGCAAGGTCTTGATCAAGACCAATTCTAGCGACTGGTTTTTCACTCAACGCAACAGGGCCAGGGCTACTTGCGCCCGAGCCTTTGGTTAAGTCATCCGAATGTAGCGCTTGATACACATCGCTCATCACGGCTAGGTCGCGGGTAAAAATACCGGCTGTATCAAAGCTAGCCGATAACTCAAAGCAGTGTTGCAAGCTAAGCTTGCCCAATGTCGGCCTTAAGCCATATAAGCTGCAGTAGCTCGCCGGTACGCGTACTGAACCGCCAGTATCGGTACCGATGGAGAAATCAGCCTCATGATTTGCCACTGCGACAGCACTCCCGCTCGATGACCCCCCTGGTATACACTGCGGCGCGACCGGGTTTACCGGCGTGCCATAGTGGATATTGGCACCGTTTAGGCTGTAAGCCAGCTCATCGGTTTGGACACGCCCAATGCATTGTGCGCCATGATGTAACAAACGCTCAATTAATGGTGATGTTGCGACTGCTGACGAGTGCGTAGACAGCCATGTCGGGTTGCCTGCGCCAGTCACAAAACCCTCGACATCGAACAAGTCTTTAAATACAAAGGTTAGGTTATCGAGTTTTCCGCCTCGAGTTGGCGCGAGCGAATTCGGGCCCTGCGTGCAATAAACCGAGGCCTCTCGCGTTGTTTGTGTGGTCATCCGTGATCCCTAATTCTTACTTAGTTGCAGCCTGAGCGTGGTGGTTATCAATCTGTTCTTGATGATTCTTGGCGTAGCGGTTAGCCATAATCGCGCAATAGAAAATCTGGATCGGGTGATACAGCATGATTGGCAATAAAATCATCCCCAATTGCGGATCAGAGCCAAAGATAACCGCGGCCATAGGAACACCAGCGGCCAAGGTTTTCTTTGTTCCGCAAAACACAGCCGCGACTTCATCCTCATGAGAAAAACGACTACGGCGCGCTGCCCACTGAAAAGTGTGAATCATGACCATAAGTACCGCAAAACAAACGGCAATCGTCGTCAATAGCATACCGATTGAGAATGTGTGCCAGATGCCATTAGCCACCGAGTCACAAAAGGCGTTATATACGATCAACAAGATGACGTATTTATCTACTTTATTAACGATATTTTTATGCTTTTCGACGAATTTAAGCAGCAAAGGACGCATCAGTTGCCCTGCAATCATTGGGACCAATAACAGCTTAGCAATAGAGATGATCGAATCGGCCAGATTGAGTTCTGCGCCTTCCAAGCCCATAAATAGCTGAATCAAAAACGGCGTAATAAGGACACCTAGAATGCTTGATAATGAAGCATTGAAGATGGCACCAGGTACGTTGCCCTTGCCAATACTGGTCATTGCTACCGATGAAGAAACGGTACTTGGCAACACAAACAAATAGCAAAACCCAAACGCTAATGCCGCTGGCATGTAGCTTAAAAAGGCGTTGCCAAAGATCACCCATAACAGTGGATAAAAAACGAACGTGGCACATTGGATAAACAGGTGCAGACGCCAGTTACTAAAGCCTTTTTTAATCGCACTTGGCGCAAGCCCAAGGCCGTGCAAGAAAAACACGATAGCCACACCAATCCCAGTCAGTTTATCAAGATGGATGAGGCCATTACTCTTACCAACTTCAGGGGTAACGATAGCGAGGGCAATCGCGATGACCATGCCCACCAAGAACCACTCTTTTTTTAGTTTATTGACTATATTCATTATAAATTTCTTTTTAAATTAGAAGATTAGCGACAATGTTAACTCATTCCAGCTCGTCTAAACGAGTGTAATTTGCCGAGACTTTACCGCTGGTCTGAACCGCATCTGCGCCAAGTTGTAGATAGGTTTTATTCACCAGATGCGAGATCAAACTCATCGGCACGGCGTAGCTATCAAGCGGCGCTTGATTGTTCATATGACAGATAAAGTAATGCGTCACATCCTGGGTGTACTTTTGGCCCGACTGGTCAGTGATCAGCAACACATTATGAGCGCGTAACTGCTCAATCATCTTGGCAAAGAATTGTGGCCGTCTGCGGATGCCAATCACAATGACAAAATCATCTTGCGTCACGGCGGCTAAATCCTCACCGATGGTTTGACCAGGAAGCGGCAACAGATCCACATTGGTGCGACACTGCACTAGCTGCTGACGAAAGTGCATCGCTAACGGGTAGCTATTTCGATAGCCAATAATCTTTATCCGTTTCGCGTTACTCAACGCCGCAATAATGTCCGTCAGGTCACTTTGACTCAATTGCGCCCATAGCTGCTCTAATGCCCCTAGCTCTTGGTGAAACTCCTGCATTTCTACTGGAGCGATAATAACCGGTGTGCCTTTATCTCTCTCAACCAATAACTCATTGCGCAGCGCTAGGTGATCCTCATAGCCCAATTTACGAATAAAACGGCTAACACTGGTTTTGGACACATCACATGCCTCAGCAATCTCATGGGTCGACATAATCAGAATCTGCTCTGGATTAATCTGCAAGTAATCCGCAAGACGACGATTACTTGGCGATAACTCAGAATAATGTCGAGTAATTCGTTCGCTTAAGGGGTTACTGCTGGGACTCATGCTTGTTCCTTTATCGATATTGAGATAGCTGTGTTGGTTCTATTATCTAGTCGTGGTTATTAGGATGACAACGCGTCGCGAATCATTAACGCACCGCTGATAAAAAGCTTTGCAGCTCTGGTGTCTGCGGATTCGCGAACACCTCATTGCTACAGCCCGTTTCCCACACCTTGCCTTGATTCATGAACACCACTTTGTCGCCAACATCGCGGGCAAAATTCATTTCATGAGTGACCAATATCAACGTCATGCCCTCTTCTTTGAGGTGCTCTAACACCTTGAGCACCTCGCCAACTAACTCAGGATCGAGCGCTGAGGTGATCTCATCACAAAGCAATACCTTAGGCGACATAGCCAGAGAGCGAGCAATCGCTACGCGCTGTTGTTGCCCGCCAGAAAGATTATTCGGATAAGCATCAAACTTGTCTGCTAGGCCCACTTTTTCAAGCAAATCTCTCGCGAGTGCCTCGCACTCTTGCGCCGTTTTCTTGAGCACCAACTTGGGTGCTAACATGACATTTTCGCCTACGGTTTTATGCGGGAAAAGATTAAAACTTTGAAACACCATACCTACGCTGCGACTCAGTAATCTTAGCTTGTAATCATCATTCTCTACCGATTGGTTATCGACAATAATCACGCCTTCTTCGTACGTTTCTAAGCCATTCATGCAGCGCAGTAGGGTACTTTTTCCGGAGCCGCTACGACCAATGATTGAGATCACTTCACCCGCTTTAACTTTCAGATCCACACCCTTGAGTACGTGGTTCTCGCCATAGTATTTATGGACTTGTTCAACGCTAACGAGTGACATGATTTTTATTCTCCAAATAACGAGCCAGTAACGACAAAGGGAAGCAAATGACAAAATATAACAATGCCACAAAGGCAAATACTTTGAACGGTTGGAAGGTGGCGTTGTTTAACATGGTGCCGGCTTTAGTCAGTTCAACAAAACCAATGATAGAAGCCAGCGCCGTGCCCTTTACGATCTGCACTGAAAAACCAACGGTCGGGGCAATCGCCATACGCATTGCTTGTGGTGCAATGATAGTGCGCATGCTCTGGAAATAAGTGAAACCCAAGGTTCGGCAGGCTTCCCATTGCCCTTTCGGCAGCGCTTCAATACAGCCACGCCAAATATCATGAAAGAAAGCGCTACTAAATAGCGTTAGCGAGATGATGGCCGCAGACCAAGCGCTCACTTCTATGCCGATGAGCGATAAACCAAAGAAAGTGAGAAAGAGCTGCATGAGCAATGGCGTGCCTTGAAATATCTCCACGTACACCTGGATAACACGGGTAAATGCGACATTCTTAGTACTGCGTAAAAACGTCAACAGTAACCCCAATAAACCGCCACCAATAAACGCCACGATGGAGAGTAGCACCGTCCATCTTGCCGCCATCAGGAGGTTTCGTAAGATATCCCAATCAGAAAACTGCATCATATTCTGATTCTCCTATAACGATGGGTTTTTAAAACTATACTGCTTAACCATGGCGAAGGTTTGACGCATCAGCATGGATAGCACGAGATAGATAATGGCTGTGACTAAATAAGCTTCAAAGCTCAAAAAGCTACGAGATTGAGCAAAGTTGGCCGCAAACGTCAGCTCTTCTACCGAGATCTGAGATACCACCGCAGATCCAAGCATAACGATAATGCATTGGCTGGTTAGTGCCGGATAGACTCGCTGATAGGCAGGAGGAAGAATGACATGCATAAAGGTTTGGCGCGTCGTCAACCCAAGTACTTTACCTGCTTCCCACTGCCCTTTTGGTGCAGCATCAATGCCAGCGCGAATAATCTCGGCGCTGTACGCGCCCAGATTAATCACCATCGCAATACTGCCCGCTTGCCATGCTGTTAGCTTTAATCCAATGGCAGGTAGCCCGAAAAAGATAAAAAATAACTGCACGATGAAAGGGGTATTCCGAATCACCTCTACATAACTTGCACACAACCAACGCAACCAACGCTGTCTATGTGTGCGCCCTGCCGCGCAAAGCGTGCCTAGGATCAATCCACCAAGTGTTGATATCACCGTCAGTTGTATTGTTGTCCAGGCTCCAGTTAATAGTTGAGGAATATAAGGCGCCAGGCCTGGAAGATCGAGGTGGTAGCTCATAGATAAATCCTAACTTACGCGCCTAAACCAGCAGGAAACGGTGCTTTTAACCATTTCTGAGAAATGCTTTCAAGTTCACCTTCGTCCTTAGCTTGCAGGATCAATGTATTGATTTCGTTAAGTAAAGCGGTGTCGCCTTTTTTAACGCCGATGTAACAAGGCGAATCTTTCAGCATGAACTTAACCTGAGGCGCTCTTGCTGGGTTGCGGTTTGCGATCTCTGTGACCACTAGGTTGCCTGTTGCAATAAGGCCAACTTGACCAGATAGGTAAGCCGATAAAGTTGCGTTGTTATCTTCATAACGATTGAGCGTTGTGTCGCTCGGTACAAGCTTGCTAAGTTCAATATCTTCAACTGAACCACGTGTAACACCGACTGTTTTACCCGCAAGCGCTTCTGGTGATGTCACATCTTCAGCATCATTACCAAATACACCGAGAAAGAACGGAGCATAGGCGTTGCTAAAATCAATGGCTCTTTCACGCTCAGGGTTTTTACCAAGACTAGAGATCACCAAGTCAACCTTACGGGTCTGAAGATACGGGATTCGGTTGGCACTTGTGACTGGCACTAGCTCTAGCTTTACATCTAGTTTCCTAGCCAGATATTCAGCCATATCGATGTCATAACCCTGTGGGTTTAGGTTGATATCGACAGAACCAAAAGGAGGAAAGTCTTGTGGTACGGCGACTTTAAGCACGCCACTTTGTTTAATAGACTCAAGTTGCGTTGCGCTAACAGTGTGCGCGGTGAGCAATAATGATGCGGATAACACGGTGTTTAATATCACTTTAAACATATTCATACAGCATTCCCTTATGATTTTTATGAAACAAATGAAACATCTAATCAAAGAACTGCAACGAACGTGCCAACGCAACAAAAATAATTAACTCTCTGTTTATTAAGGTTAAATTTGCATGCCATTATATTTTAAGTGGTTATTATCACAATAATGCCAATGTTATGGTGCACACTGCCCTAAAACAATGCACTAAAGTATGTTGTCATAGGGATAAGGGTTGGCTTTGAAGGTTTCGACAATGCTGTCGATCATCGCGTTCACTTTATCGACATTTGGAGTGGTCGAGAATAACTCGTTTTTTCTGCCAAGAGCCTACAGGTTAATGACCCGTTCAGTACGAATATTGTCGATAGATAACGATCGACAATACAACAAATCCGCTTTGGCCAGTGACCAAACGTATATTTTATCGCTTTGCCTGGCGGGCTAGACTCTATCACGTTCTAGGTTTTGACCCAGACTTGTTGCTGTTTGGAGTTCACGCCATTTTAGAAAGAACGTCGATAACTCTGTTCGTGGTGTTGGCTAGAAGCGAGGTGATTAGATGCGGGTTTTATGGCTCACTCACAAAATGGGACTTAGCAAAAGCTTCTTTTAAAGCTTAACTCAATAGTAAGGTACACATTTACTCCATGTAGGAACTGATTTTTTTCAACACCTGAGCGATGGGCGCGACCTGCTCCGGTGGCAGCGGTATGGGGGTTCGCATTGGGGGAATGATGAGATAGACCATTCCACCTCCATAGGGTGTCAGCGTCGTTTTAACACAACCATTTTCGATATAGATTGTGAGTGATTCTAGGTCGATAGAACGCAACGTCTGTTTAAGTTCAGTATCTGCATCCAATGCGGTCAACAGATCAGCACAGAATACACCTTGTGTTTTTCCAGTGAACTGCCCGTTTCGGCTTCCCTTAAATTTCAAACGACCACTTCCTGCTTGGTCGACTTGACGAGAGAAGACGATGTTCATAGAGCACGTCCCGCCCATCCAGCGAGCCTTAAAGTCTAGGTCAATTTGTAAGCTGCCTAATCCTTCTGGCAGGTTGTTAAAATGCACGCTACCTTCATCTGATTGTTCCGCTCCTCCCCAATACGGGGAGAATGCCAACGCATTATTATATAGTGCCGATTTCGCCACTTTAAAGGCATTGTTTTTTGCTCTCATTAAGCCTTCCTTTTCTTATACCAATCTGGATTATGTAGGTTGGTATTATTGGCTATTCATCATCTTGCTCTCCAGTGCGGATGTTATAGGACTCCGTCACTGGAATGACAAACACACGACCATCTCCCCGATTACCATCGCCTGTGCGAGCGGCGTTAATAATCGTCTGAACGGCATCATCTTTCATGTAGTCCTCGACAACCGTTAAAATCATCTCTTTCGGAAGTTCTTTATAGCTGATGTCTCCAACCTTAAGTCCGCTTTGTCGACCTCGACCAATTACCGGCACCTTAGTAAGCGCTTGAATATCTACTTGGGAAAGTGCGTCTGTCACGTCAGCAATTTTTTCTGGACGGATAATCGCTTTAACTAGAAACATAATGTCATCCTTTTTTAAAATATCAGTGAATATGCAATATTAATGTTGGGGTTTGGGTTCTATACAAAATGTGGCTTGTATGCCTGCTGGCACTAAATCTTCATGAACCCTTTTCCACTCAGCCTGAGCTTCTTTGATCCCTAGTGGCTTGAAAAGCGGCTGTTTAACCACAAACTTCAACCAAACGACTGCATATACCATAGACAGTGCGACCATTACACCGACAAGATTGTAGATAGCTTCTGCCATCTCAGGAGCGGGGGCGATATTTAAAATGGCATAACCGATACCAAGTGAACCAATAATCTGCGGCACGGGGTAAAAACGTGTCTTATATGGACGTCGCACGTTCGGATAACGAAACCTTAATATGATGACGTTGATGTGCGCGATGATGTAACAGAATAACCATGCACAACATGCTGCCAAGATGTACACAATCAGATCGGGAGAGTTGACAATGCCACCAAAGAAAAATGCCGCGATACCACCGGACATAAACAAGATACCCACCCAAGGCGTTCGGAATCTTGGATGAATTTTTCGAAAGACTTTAGGTAGCTCATGACTCAAAGCCATTCCATAGAGCATACGTGGAACCACTGCTATAACAGTATTGATCGTACTGGCGCTGGCAAAGATTGAAACAATCGATATCCAGATCATGCCCGGTTTACCGAGCATCGCGAGTGCCATATCCACATGAGGATGATTAGAAGTGATAAGTTGCTCAGCGGGAACATATTTTAATAACGCAAAGCCATAAACCAAATTCACGCCAAAAATAACAACTAGGCCGGCGATCATCGCTCGTGGGATGTTTTTTTCAGCTTTCTTGGTTTCTTGAGCCATAGGGGTAACAAACTCAATACCAATGTATAACCAAATAGCCAATGCAGTGAGGCTGAACACGCCCGACCCCATTGCATTAAAAGGAATGTCAGCCATTTCTGGTGCCGGGAGAGCACCAATTCCGGTCAACCCAATAATCCCTAATAACGCAATGGAGATAATCATGGTTAACGTAAAGACAATTTGCAGTTTCGCAAATATATCGACCCCAACAATGTTCATCACCATTAGAAAACCTAGAATAAGCCCCCCGAGTAAGACGGGTGATAAACTAGGGAAAAAGGTTTCTGTTAATACGGAGCCTGCAACCGTCAACTCAGCAGGTGCAGCTAGCAAGTTAGGCACTAAATAGCCTAGTAACGTAGCAACTACCGCAGGAAAAGCCCCCATTGCCACACGCGTGTAAGTACGAATTCCACCTGATGCCGGCATCATGCACGCAAGCTCTGCATAACTCTGTGCTGAAAAATGTTGCAGCAACCAAGCCGTAATCATTGCGATGACAAAACCACCACCTGCGATGCCCATCCCTTGACCTAATGACACTAGCGTACTTGATGCAACGACACAGCCAACCGCAACCGCGAAGCACGACCAAAAACCAAGGGTCTTTTTGAGGTTAGTACTCATTATTGTCTCTCCTTGTACATTTACTGAGGCTCAATCTAAACACTCACCTTACCGTTCATTCAGCCTGTACCCAGATTAAGTTAATCGTCATCAAGCTGGACTATTTCCATGCTCCAGCCTTGCTAGATAACGGGATAATATTAATACTATTAACTGCCATCGCTCCTGTATTGTATTTTCGCGACATGCTTTATAACTCATTCAACTGATGACACTTTGAATTATAAAATTCTATGCTCGATGGGAAAAACGCTCGTACCCTAGCTCGCTGATATTGATAGAAGGCATTTCGTCGCAGGCAAGCTCTGCCAAAACGGTACCGACGGCAGGCGCTATGCCAAAGCCGTGACCAGAAAGCCCACAGCCTAAAATCAAGCCCGGAACATCCTCAACCTTACTGAGAACGGGGACCTTGTCCTCGCACCAATCAATGATACCCACCCAACTCCGCACGACCTTGGCGTGTTTCAAAGCAGGGATGTAGCCAAGGATGCCACGACATGTGTCCGCCGTGGCTTCTATTGGGGTATGGTCTGAAGCGCCGCTTATCAGCTCTGAGTTCAAAGGGGATCCACCACCGAACACAAACGATCCGTGCGCGGTCTGATGTCCATAAAAATCTGCCATGGCAGTGCCTAGCATTTGATAAAACATCGGAGGTTGTGCATCGGTTATAAGTGTATCAAGAGCAACTGGTTTCATTGGAACATCGACACCAACACTCTGAGAGATAGCTCGGCTTTCAAGACCTGCCGCCAAAATTATTCTGTCCGCCTCAAACTCGCCATCTGTCGTCATAACCTTACGTAACACGCCTGCCACCATTTTCAATGACAGTACATGCTGCCCTGTCAAAAACCGAACACCCAGTTGGCGTGCGCCATTATGGTATGCCAGCGTTGTCTGCAGCGGGTTAGCGTGACCATCACTTGGACACCAACTTGCACCGATCACTTCATCAGATAGATGCGGGCAGATTTCTCTCACCTCTTCACCGCTGATCATCTTTACATCGAGCCCTTGGTCCACAGCAGTAGCGGTCAAGCCTCTTAGAATATCTAAGTGCTCATCGGTTTTACCTAAACGCAGATTGCCGTGCTGGTAATACTCGACGTTAGTTCCCAGCGCTTCAGAGAGGTGCGGCCAAAGGTTTTGCACACCATACATGGCCAGTGGGAGTTCGCGCTTGTCGCGCCCCGACTGACGTACCCCGCCACCGTTACGACTGGAGCCGCCGTAGCCAATCACCTTACTCTTTTCCAGAACGATGACCGACTTGCCTTTTTTTGCTAGGTAGTAAGCGGTGGAGCAACCGATAATTCCGCCACCTATGATGATAACGTCTGCACTTCTCTTCATTATTTCTCTCTTCTGCAATGGTGCGGTAAATCCTAGCCGACTCCCGCGTATTCCAAGCGACCAGTGCTAACTTCTGTTAGTCAAGGCCGCTTCAGTCCTTGTCACCACCGTTGCTCCCAAAGCGCATATTGGCAAACTGCTCAATGCTCAAAGGCTTCAATGGTGTTCGAACTCGCAACGACCCAACATCAACGATATCGATTAAGCAACTATCCGCAATTATTTCTGAGATCGTTGCTGCACACATACGCCCCTGACACGGCCCCATCCCGGCCCGGGTTCTGCCTTTGATCTGCGTAGGGTGACGTGCACCCTGGCCGATAGCTTCTCGAATCTGACCTGAGGTGATTTCTTCACAGCGGCAGACCATGATATTGTCGCCTGCTGGTACTAAAGTCTGTCGGCTCGGTGGGAAAATATGGTCAAGAAAGGGGCGAATAGCTTTTTCCTTGTTGAGGTATATTTTGTGTTGTTCTGCAAGGCGGTCACGTTCTGATTCACTTATTATCTGGAGCTTATAAGCACTATCAATAGCGGCTAAATGCCCCCTAACTGTCGCCATTGGACCTCCACCAATACCGGCTGAATCGCCAGCAATTGACACGCCTTTTACGCTAGTCTGTCCCCAAATATCAAGCACCGGTTTCCAGTATCGCTGCGGCTCATACCATTCATGCTCACAGTTTAATGATTCGCTCAAACGTATATTAGGGACAACCCCTTCGTGCAGTAAAACGGTTTTGGCATCGATATCCTTCTGTCTGCCACGATAAGAAAAGCGCAACCCTTCTGCTCGCTCTCCACCAATAACCTCGAGATCGCGACACCCCATGTAGAGCGGTACACCAGCACGTTTAACCTTCCATCGCATCTGTAGACCTTTCAACAGATAACTACACCGGAGTAGAGCTCCTGGCAGGTAGGGAGCCGCCTTGATGTAATCTTTAAAACTGGCCGTTTCAACCATAGCCGCAATTTCAACGCCATTGTCCACCAGATGACAGGCAGCTAGCAGCAACAGGGGTCCGCTACCCGCGATTACGACGGGCTCATCCGGAACCATATCGGCAGATTTGAATAAAATATCAGCCGCCGCCGCCCCCATCACTCCGGGTAATGTCCATTTTTTCATTGGAACTGGTCGCTCTGTAGCACCGATACTAAGCAGCACACGACGTCCGCGTACCCGTTGTGTTTCCCCGCCAGACAACAGGTCAACATCGAAATTGTTGGCGATATTTATAACCGTCGTATTCGGTATATAGGTAGCACTGGAGGCTCTAAAGGTCTCAACTAATGGTTTGCCAGCGAAGTAATCCTTGCCGAGCACATCGACATTTTCCGAGCGACTGCGTTCCATTGAGCGATAGATCTGCCCTCCTGGCTCAGGCTGCTCATCAACCACTAAAGTCTTAAGCCCAAGATCTTCGGCGGTGACGGCCGCGGCAAGTCCACCTGGACCTGCACCAATAATAATAAGATCGTATTGATTACCCATTGGCTAGCACCTTCTTTCCATCCTGGCGATTGACTACCATTCCGTCGCTCACCTGAATGGCACAAGCCTGTTGATTTGGGACGCCATCGATCTCCATAAGGCACTCAAAGCAAACACCCATCTGACAATACCCAGCTCGTTTAACTCCGCTTATTGGCGAGGTTCGATTATACCCCGCCCCCGCCACCATCACTGAGGCTAAAACAGTTTCACCGACCGGAACCAGTAACTGCTTACCTTCAAAGGTGATAGTCACAAGCTCCGCAGCAAGACAGCCTTCATGTAACCTTTTCAACATACTTAACTCCTTGCCAATACACAGAGGCATTCGTCCCCCCTGTCATTATCAGATTAAAACTTCACACCCAACCATCGCTTCAAGCTCAATCTCAACCAACTGACTTGGGCGATTCAGCTTAGGTGTTTCAACCATGGTGAACAGTGGACGGAATTCTTTGAAAGATTCGCTATATGCCATACCGACTTCATTAGCCAAGCCCATATCGGTGACATAAGCCTTAACCTTGTAAACATCTTTGGCCTCTGCCTCTGCGCGAGCAAGGAGTTCAATAAACTTACCGAAAATGTATTGGGCCTGTTCGTAAGCAGTAGTGCCGTAAACAGAGCCGTCAGGTTGAACTGCAGTAGTGCCACAAATATGGATTTGATTGCCTATTTTGACCATACGTGAATAACCTGCGCTTTCTTCGAGTGACGTTCCTGATGAATAATTGATACGTTGCATAATGCGTAACCTTGTTAAAATAAGTTCAGAGAGGATCAAATCTGTTTAGGTATGCAGATGGGCATTAGTGGTGACTTAGACGAGCACCGAACCTTCCATAAACCTTCGTTACAGATTTGGCGGCATGGCTCCCTTTATCAGGAGCTATATCCAGAACTATTTAAGTACTGGTTCATCCCAGAGGTTCAGTGAAACGCCGATTCCTTTTTCGACAGCGTTACGATAAATCTTGGTTGCCCAAGCAACATCTTCCACTGGCATTCCACCCACCGACATAATGATGATTTCCTCGTCACTTTTACGGCCGAGCGCTTCGCCTGCAACAATTTCTCCCAGATCTTCAAGCTCGTCAGGCGTCAAAGTTCCCTCATCAATCATGTCCATAAAGCGCATCCCTGCTAGTGGAATTATATTATGTGTCGGTTTTGGCACTTCTTCATACCAAGCTTCGTACAGACCTGTGTTATCAAGCACTTTACGAACATCTGACCTTTCCATCCCCGCATCAAGTCGAACGCTTGCCGGCATAGCTAAGAATGCACCTGGTTTTACCCACTCACGCTTAACCTCTGGATAGGTAGATGGGTCTCCAGTTTCACCTGAATTACAATAAGTAATAAGATCAGAGCCGCGAACGATTTCTTCAATGGTATCTACTATCTGTACATTCGTTATTTGAGGATAAGTAACGGCAAGCCAAGTGATAAAACTGTCTAAGCTATTTTTGCCTCGTCCCTTAATTTTAATTGTATTAACGTCTGGGCAAGCAGCGACGAAAGCAGCGACGGTCGTTTTTCCCATAACACCTGGCCCAAGCAAACCAATGACCTTAGCGTCTTTACGAGCTAAATAGCGGGCCCCTACCCCTGGTACAGCACCTGTACGATAAGCGGACAACAAGTTTGCCGACATGTAAGCTAATGGCGCACTTGTTTCAATATCATTGAGAATAAACATCAAGATAGATCGAGGAAGCCCTTTTTCTCTGTTGGCAATATTGGACCCGTACCATTTGACACCACAGGTCTTAAAGTCGCCACCAAGATAAGCTGGCATAGCCATCAAACGGCGGTCAGCGGTTGGCTTAGGCATGTCAAGAAAAGGGGATTCATCGGGAAACGTCACCATTGCTCCATGAGAGTCATTGTTGGCGCCAGCCATTCGGTAGTCACCTTGATGAAGCAGTGCAAACATCTCTTCCATCGTATCGACACAATTTGGCATATCGGTCACGCCGGCTTTAATCATGTCCTGTTCAGAAAGGTATATAAAATCTATCTTAGTGTTGTCTGACATATCGTCACCTATATCCATATAGTTTCGGGTTTTATGCAGTACTCAATCCACTCTTAGCCGGTGTTGTTAGGCATCGTTTAACTTAAGGTATGAGTAATTGCTTTCGATACTATTTAGAACCCTCCAACCTGTATTGGATTTTTGCGACATCGGTTACTTGACGTATTTAAAGAGAAACTGGCATTCACTTTGCTTTATTCACTTATCGGATTAAAGTGAGAATTGAAAATGTCAGACTCATCATTGCTAACAAATATTTCGGGGATTCACTCAAAGCAGCCATTTTTCGTATTGAGTTCGGAGCAGTTCCTTACTCATTTACCCTCTGAAAATACTGAAGTCTCTCATTTTTACAGTTTTAAAGCAGGCCGTTCATACGAACCTACAATTGCAATCCCTGACGGTTGTATAGATATGGTATTTGACTGTGATGCAGACTCACCAAGCGGACAGATATGTGGGACTAGATTAGAAGCTGGATCGGTATTTTTTGAGCCTGGGCATCGTTACTTTGGGGTTAGGTTTGTACCAGGGTTTATTCCTGATTTTTTGACGGTTTCAGCAGAAGAGTTAATTGAATATGAGCATAATATTCAAGATGTTATGGCAGATTCAATGCCGCTTATTGAGCAGATAGTCGAGTCTAATAGTTTTTCACGAAAAGTGAATATCGTGAACGCGTTTTTAAAACGAAAAAAGAAAAGAGAACCCTCTCAACTGACCAGCCAGATAATTAGAAAAATTTGTCTGCATGGAGGAAATATTCAGGTTCAAGATCTGGAACGTTTCTCTGGCTATACAACGCGAACACTGCAACGGTTATTCAAAAGTGATATAGGATTGACACCCAAAGGATTCAGTCGAGCAATTCGTTGTCAATCAGCAGTTTATGGTATTAATCACACTGATAATCTTATTTTTTCTGATCTTGCCATTGATCTTGGTTTCAACGACCAATCTCACTTTCTCAGAGAGTTTAAAAAGTTAGTGAATGTGACACCACTAGAGTATCAAAATAGAGTAAAAGAAAAGACTTATCTGGAGCGAATTCGTTGTTATTGACCGCTCATTATTGGTGCGAACTGCACCAACAATGGATGGTGTAAGAGGTTCATTTGAATCGTCAAACTCCCCAAGGGACATTTTTAATTAGTTCGACTTCCACACTCTGAACAAATTGATCATCAAATTGAATCTTTTTCTATATTGCTGGTTTTAACTTGAAAAGAATGAGCCAAAGATCGCTTACTGCCGTATTTGTGAAAGAACCTCTTGCACCATGGGGACCTGAGGAGCACCTGATACTGGCCACGCTCTTAGAGTTCAACCAGAACAATCTTCGAAGACATTAAGGTTGATTATAAACGGACGAGAAGGCTCGGTGATCTTTAGTATTTAAGCCCAGTTAACTGTAAAAAAACATAATATCGCTTAATTGAATATCAATCTGATTGGTGCAGATCACTGAATTCTGCATCAAAATTTTCTTTCGCATATTTTATGGCGATGGTCATATTTAGTCACTGATTTATGAAGTATCTTAGAAGCTGTTATCAAACAAATGGCTGGCTCTAATGATCTCTAACCTGATGCACTCACTTGAATCGCACGTAGAAGTATCTAGTTTTTCGAGGAAACAGGTGATTTACCGTAATGGCGAGTCTGCAAAGGTTTTTTACCACATCAAACAAGGTCAAATTGGTTTATACCAAGTCTCAGAAGGGGGGAAGGAATCTCTACTTAGAATCTATGGTCCTGGTAGTTACTTTGGCTACCGCTCACTATTTACAGGACAAAACTATCCGTCAACAGCAAGAGCAATGTTGAATAGCATCGTAGTAAAGATAAATGTAAACGATTTTAAATCTCTAGATGAGATAGCGCCTAATCTTGCTAGTTACCTAATGAAGGAAGTCTGCTACGAGCTTGGGGAAGCTGAAAAAAGGTTGATGCAGTTTAACGGTTTCAATGCCCGGAAACGGATTCTTGACACTATCGCTTACTTCTTTGAAATGCACCCCGACTATCCGTGGACGTATCGAGAGATAGCGGAATACAGCGGAACGGATATCACCACCGTTATCCGTTACTGTAAAGGTTTAAAAGAGACCGGATTGCTGCGCAAAGACAGCCGTAAACCCACCCCCGTAGACTTGAATGTTTTAGCTGACTACCGACTATCACTGGTTTAACGTAAATATGACTAAGAAACGAATAAGAACTGCACCACGGTCATGGAGAGAAGAAGGAGAAGCCCCTGATTACCGTTTTTCTCTCGCTAACGAGCGTACCTATCTAGCGTGGATTCGAACGTCTCTTGCACTCTTAGCTGGTGCTATTGCATTGGATCAACTCACACCGGATCTGGCGAACTCGCTGGTACGCGTATTATTATCATCATTCTTATGTTTATTCTCAGGAACATTGGCCTTATTTGCCTATCGCCGCTGGGCAGATAACGAGAAAGCGATGAGAAATAGTTCGGACCTCAGATACACCCACTTTTTAAAAGTGATCAGCGGTACCATGCTGTTGCTGGCATTTATTATTGTATTAGTGATAACCGTTTGATGACGACTCGTGATAAAGGATTGCAGCCACAAAGGACATCAATGTCGTGGTTGCGCACTCAATTAGTATTGTTACTAGTCGTATTCGCATACCTCAGAGTCACATTGGCAATGGACTACCCAACATTGATCTGTCTACTAGCTGGTGCGTTTACGATGATGGGCTCCCTTTATGCGCAGAATCGATTCTCACAAGATTTTTCCAATTCAATGGCGGTATCGCGCCTGGAATCGTTCATCAAAATCTCCTTGAGTGCGATAGTATTACTGCTCTCTACGAGTTACCTATTTATCGTCTGGCACTCATTTCTATTTTAGGATGTAACAAGTATCATGCCACGCTATGGCCAAACCTTCCTAGCTCAGTTTACAACATGACTGTAGCGACTACTTCTATCGAGAAAAAGACAACTTGTACCCTGCAAAGGTAACAAAATTGGCGTAGGTCTTATGACACTCTAGAAAAGTGTGTTCAGCAACATATTGACGCTCAGAAAACGAGTATGTCGACTTTGCAAAGCAAGGTGGAGAGCCCACATTATTGGGTTTGTATTTTGATAAAAACGTCACCAAATCATGTCAAAATTATAGTGCGGGTAAGTCGATTCGACATGTTTTGAAACCGATGGATTCGCTCTTAGCGATGAATGGTGTCAGTTCTTCAACCACCAATAGCTTTCTTGCAGGAATTCCAATTGATGGCTGCGATAGCGTTACTCACGAAACATCGAGTGTCGTTCAATACACTAACCATGATAAATTGTAAGCGCCCTATGAACCCACGGGGCGCTTACAAAATTTCTTCCATAAGCATATAGTTACTCTAAGGATTTAACTGTCGAATTGGGAGCACTTACCTACGAAAAATTGTATCTGGAGCGGCCTTCTTGTACTTTGAAAAAACACTCGAGGTGCTAGAAAACTAGCGCCTCAAGCACGGTGTCAGCTAGCTATTTAGTAAACCAATATACACGAAGTTTCATCGATCCCTTGCTCGAGCTCGTTCCTAAAAGTATCAGCCATAAAATAGTGCTCTCCCAGATTGTCAACGCCACCGGCTAGAATAGTTTCCAACAAAAAAACTGAATCATTAATATCAGACATCTTGCCCGTATTCATCACAGCTTCTAAGTTTGGCATGTGTTTTCGCGCAACTTCATCAGACATATCCGCAACTTGATAGGAAATATGTTCCTCCGTAAGATCTTTCTCTGCACATATTGTGGTAACTAAGTCCTCTAGTGCTGACTCTCGACGACCCAAACATACTATATGTCGCTCTGTATTTTGAAGCCCATTGACCAGTAGGTTACCAATACCGCCCGTTGCTCCAGTAACAACAATCACTTGCTTCATGCTTTTCCTCTTTCAGTCGTAGCGCTTGTTACAGAAGGGCTCCTCTCGCCACGTGCCATTAGAGACTCAATTTCCTCAATAGAACGGTTTTTGGTTTCGATTAAGAAAACAACGAGTACAGCCATACCAAGCAATGCGAATATTCCATATGACAAGAATGTAGTCGCGGACCCAAACACCTCGAGTTGCCATGGGAAGAACTTCTGCGAGGCCCAGGCACTCAGACTGCTCATCAAAGCAAAACATGGTATCGCAACCGATCTAACTGAATTAGGTGTAATCTCTGAGAACAACACCCACATCATTGGCCCGATAGAGAACCCGAAGGCAATCTTAAATGCAAAAATAGCGGCTACAATCGGTCCCGCACTAATTTGAATAAACGATTTGATCAGATTACTTTCATTTGCTCGCAAGAAGTTTGCATCATACCTATCACGAAGTTCAACTTTAAAATCACGGTCTGAGCTAAACTCTTTGTTAAGGAGTGACTTAAGTGGTTCAACGTCTACGGTAGACTCTACCGCTGCAAGCTTTTCTTCAGTTACTACGTATGTCGCATTCTGGAAGCCGTTCCATATTGTAAAATGGCAAATAGCAATCGCAGATAGACCAACAACAAGTAAAGGTTTACGTCCCACTTTATCAACCAAAAAAACAGAAGTACCAGCCGCGAGGATACCAAGCATCCCCATAATGGAAGTCTGCTTGAACGCCTCATTGACACCTAACCCAATCTGTTCAAAGATTGTAGGCGAGTAATAAGCAATAGCATTGATACCTGACAGAGACTGGGTAATTGCTGCCGTCACTCCCACTAAAACAATAATACTCATCCTTTTCGATGCTAACCGGCGAAGTTGTGCCGTTACACTCAACGTGGCTGACGTCGATTTGATGTTTTGTTGGATTTCTTTATGAATGATTTCGACATTATCTGGTGCATTCAAAAGTTTTAGTACTTTTCTTGCATCTTCTGGACGTCCTTTCATCATTAGCCAACGTGGTGACTCCGGTACCTTTAGAAGCAGTAAGAACCAGATAATCGCTGGAATTATCTCTACAGCAAACATCGTTCTCCAAATGGTTTCAGGACCTAAAAAAACGGAATTTTCATTAAAACTTAATACCAAAAAATAATTAATAAGATATGCAGAAAAGAAACCAAACGCCGTAGTAACTTGGTTCGCTGTCATCAATTTCCCACGAACATGAGATGGTGCAACTTCACCGATATACATCGATGTAATACCAAGTGAGCAGAACGCTAACCCACCTAATGCTCTTGCGAAAACCAATGAATAATAGCCAAGAGCAGTCGCAGACAAAATGGCAGATATTACATATGTAAATGCGATCAAAACCAAAGTTTTTTGACGCCCAAATACCGCTGTTAACTTGCCCGCAACAAACAACGCAATAATTGCTCCAATAGAAGGTGCACCAACAACTGTCCCCACTTCTAAACTTGACAACTCGAATTGCATCGAGATATATCTAATCGTACCAGACACTACCGCTGCATCTAGGCCAAATACAAAACCACCTAGAATGACGATTGCAAGATACTTAATTGCTCTGTAATCATTTTCCATGCTTCTATTTCCATTATTTAAAAGTGATGTAGGTTTACTTCTATTCAGTTATTAATAGTTGCCATTAAGTCAAGACTTGGTGTTTTGATTACTTTAGAAAGCGGCCGACTGTTAACATAGCAATCAGGTGAGTTCATATCTACAGTAATAAAAACCACATTAGGTTTCTTACAGTTTTTCGTAGCGCTACAAGAACCACTTCTTATTTTAGTATATAAGAGTTTGGTACTCACTGAGGAGTCATCATTTAACGACATAATAATCTCTTCTATAAGAAAACAACAAACAATCAGCTGGTGGATTTAATTATTTTGACATACTTCAAAATACTCATATCAAACTAAAATTATTATCAGATTTTAATAAGCAATTAATAACAAAACCTTTCAACTATCGAAAGTTATAGATAAATGCACTTGTTCTGTGCCTGATAATAAAAATATACACGTTATTGCTTTACTATCAGATGTATTTTTTGAACAAAAAGATGTAAAAAACGAAACTATAAAGGATGACCCGGCAGATATTATCAAAAGTGTGAAGTACAACTGATTTAGCACATAAGTTTAATTTTATAACCTATCCCCTGTGTCAGGCTAGTTGTCACTGTTGAAAATTAACCAATATAGGGGCGGTGACAGCGGAAATATGTCCCGTTACTCGCAAGAAAGAAAAGAAGCAGTATTGAAAAAGTGATCTGTGTAATGGTCAACCGATATTGGCCACGCTGTTAGAGTTTAACCAGAACAATCGTTTTTCTAGCAAACAGAACGATAACAACGGCTAAGTACATCCAACGATGACCTGTCCAAATATAAGTAACATCACCAACCCAAACATCGTTTGGCTCCGTAACTGCAAACTGACGGTCTAAGTCGTTTGGGATCTCAATATGTTCTTGTGATGCTCTGCGATACCTGTGTTTTGGTACTTGGCAGCTCACTAGGCCAAGGGCCTTCATGAACTTCGTTGCTCTGTAACGACTCAGGCTGGTTCCCTGAGTCGTTATTATGTCAGCAATGGTTCTAGCTCCCACAGAGCTGTTGCTTGCGGCGTGAAATTCGCTAACTAAACTACGGAGCTTTACTGTTTCAGCATCCATTTTTGCTGGACGTTTCCGCCAATAGTTATAGCTGCTTCGATGAACATTGAAAACTTCACATAATATTTTTACGCTGCGGCTCTGCTTGAGTTTCTTGATTATCAAGAATTGTTCAGTGAGTCCGATATCAACAGAGCTGTGCTGTTTTTTAATATTTCATGATGCTCTTCAAGGCGAGCTAACTTCCTCTTTAATTAACGTATTTCAAGTTGCTCAGGCGTCATTGGTGATGCTTTAGGTGTTTTCCCCTGACGTTCCTCTTTTAGTTGGCGAACCCACTTACCCATCGTGGACTTTCCAACATTCATAGCTTGAGCAGCTTCTGTCACGGAGTGGTTCTGATCTAGAACTAGTTGCGCCGCTTCTAAATTGAAATCAGCGCTAAATAGTCGTCTTGTACGTTTTGTCATATTGTCACCTACTAACTAAGTGACCAAATTCAGCGTACCACTACACTCAACGCTTTGATCATTGAGTAAGTTTCACCCATGTGTGCATTGTCATTTCTAATACTTAATTATCCTCCCAGTCAATGTTTAACTCGATACACTGCCATTTCTGAGAGTGAACGTGTGGTAACCATACCGCTGTTTCCGTGCTTATTTGAGCCATACAACTTTTAGCAACCAACCGCGTGATTTCGCGGATGACCGTGCACCAATGGCACTCACTTCTCTTATAAGGATGAGCACATTGCTCAAACAATGTCCTTGAGGGTAAACTTAAAAGCACCAATGACTGTGGGACTAGTTAAATACCAAGCTTGATACACTCATCATAGGAGAAACAATAAAAGCTTTACTATCAGATACTTACTTATTTGCCGCGTGTGGAAAATCTAACTTCTGTTGGGTCCTATGTTTCCCTAAATTGAACAGGTATTGTGTTTACCTATGTAAACTTCGATAATGTCATATAAGTCTCTGATTATTGCGTTATACATTATGTCAAAAGTCCATCCAAATACTGGCGAAGACCAAGCCATACTCAATGCCAAAAGGTATATAGCGATCCATGCGCTCAGCGTTGGTCTTGATGGTAAACTACTCACCAATATGCAGTTCAAACAACAATATAATATTGTTGCTGGGACCATGCAAAGAGCCTTGGCAATACTCAAAGACACAGAGGCGCTAAGCACTCGCTCTAAGGGGCATTTAGGACGTGTTGTTACTCATATTGATATAGGTTTATGTTGGAACATTGCTAAGTTAAAACCTATTCAGCTATTAATGCCAAGTAGTGGTTCTATTGAAATCGACATCTTAATTCGTCATTTTACCTCCAAACTCAGTAAATTAAACATTCCCTACTTTATTTCTAATCGCCCTGGTGCGTACGAACGCATAGAGAAAGTCAATCAAGGTGAGTGTGACATCACTTTGGTCTCTAAAGGGGCAGCCGAAAGTTCTAACCAAGAAATGTCACCTCTACAACTCAAAATTTTGGCGCCTGACACTTATTATTCTATAGATCGACTTGTCATCGTATCACGCACAAAGCAAGATAAAGCTGAGTGGAACACTATCGCGATTGATAGTAGCTCTTCAGATCACACGAGCTTTACCGAATGTGAGTTTCCAGACGAAAAAGGTTACCAATATTTCGAATCTAATTTCAGACAAATACCAGCACGAGTATTGAAAGAAGAAGTCGATGCTGGGATTTGGCATATTACTGGCAGCCCCGTTCCACTCTCATTATCTGGTTTAACGGCGACTAAGCTAACCAACGCTGAAACTCTAGCTACCCACAAACAGATATCTGCAGCCACGTTCATCACCAATCCAAATAGACCTGAGCTCAACTCCTTGCTAAGTCAGTTAAATAGTAAAGAGATCATTGCCGAACAAGCTAAGGCATTCGAACAAGAAGATGCTTACAATAAAGCGTTTTAAGAAGAGCAGTGTTGAGAAAAAAATTGAGTGTATTTTACCGTTGTACCTACCTGATGACCGGTTAAATACGTAACACAAACAAAAATGCCATGTGTTAGACACATGGCATTTACCTTACTCTACGGTATCGTATTGCCGTAGTATTTTGCTCACATCTAATACTAAAGGTCGATGCGCTTGAACCAAATCACAGTAACGGTCAATTTGTTCCGTTTTCTCTTCCTCTGTCCAACCTAGTAACGATTGCATCACAGCGGCAATCACACCAACTTGTTCAACCCCTCCATTTTTATCCCAGAAAAATTCCGACGTCCGCCGAATGAGTAAATCACTTAAGTCACATGCCATTTCATGTAAAACACAGTATCTTATTTCAGCGACAGTTAACCCTCGCTGAGACACTATTCGTTGGTAGGAAGGATCACTTACATAGATATCGGCTACTTTGAGCGCATTGTAACCAAAACGTTTTGCCCAAGGCTCCGCAACATACCTTGGTACCTCGCGATCCGTTAACACAGCCAGCAAATAATTATGCTCATACTTCATTTTTCGCGTTGACTGAGCGTGTTCTACTGTATTTATATTGTCGTTAATACTTGCTCCCGAAATGACCACCTTATCAGCACGATAAGGTAAGAGGCTAGGCGACAAGTATTGATGACGATCATGCTTAACTAATTTATCAAGTAACTGTTTTGCCATCACTCTATTGCTGGTTAATTTCCCACCGACAATAGAGAAAACACCTGATTTACTCTGCAATATTTGATGTTCTCTGGGTGTTTTACTGTTGTTAAGTTCACCTTTGGGGGCTATCAAAGGCCTAAGACCTGCCCATGAGCCCACAACGTCCTTTTCATCTAACTTAGCCCCTGGCATTAGGTGATTGGCGACATTAAGCAAATAGCGTATATCACTTTTTTCTGGGTACACCTGGTTAAGGTCACCTTCATACGTTGTATCTGTCGTACCGATGAACACTCGATCATCTTGTAGCGATGGTATAGGCCAAACTACTCGCCCATCATCGGGAGAGCGCATAAACACCGCAGAATGCAAAGGGAAGTCTTGCTTTCTTAGTACGATATGTACACCTTTTGTTGGCCGTAACACTTTGGAGTCAGGCTGTTCATGACGAAGAATATCGTCACTCCATGGCCCGGTTGCATTCACAACGTAGTGACTACGGATTGAGACAACTTTTTGATTCAGCTCATCTTTGACTTCAACACCATTGCAGCGATAGTCGTCAAAGGTTAAACCGACCACTTTACAATGATTAATTAGTTGTGCTCCCTGCTCACAGGCACCTTTCATTGTGTCAATCGTCACTCGAGCATCATCGGTTGAGACGTCGTAAAACATCGCAGCACCATTGAGTCCATCAGGACGAAACTGAGGTTGCCGGTCCAGCACCTGTTGTTTATTTAACATTTTATGACGTCGTGTATTCCAACTTCCCGATACTAAATCATAAAATGTTAGTCCTAAATTCAGCAGCCATTTCTTATCGGGGGTGTCGTCATAAAACATGTACATAAAGGGTTGCAGCTTCGTTAAGTGCGGGGCAAGTTTAAGTGCCATCTCACGCTCACGCACCGATTCAGCCACTAATCCAAATTGGTAGGTTTCTAGATAACGTAACCCACCATGGATAAGTTTGGACGAGCGACTTGACGTACCAGAAGCAATATCATCCTTCTCAATGACCAATACTTTCAAACCACGCAAAGCAGCATCACGAGCAATAGCGGAACCAGTAATGCCACAGCCTATTATCGTAATGTCAAATAACTCTTTTGTAAGATGGTCAAGATTTGCTCTTCTCATAACTTACTCCACTCTCGCGAACGTTCAACGGCAATTGTCCATTTTCGATAAAGTTGGCTGCGCGTTTGCTCATCCATACTTGGTGTAAATATTGTTTTAGTGCGGTTAATGGTAAAAGCTTGCTTTTCACTCTCCCAGAATCCAGCCCCAAGACCAGCCATTAGCGCTGCACCTAAACTTGTTGCTTCAACATCTCTCGGCCTTACTACTTCAACGCCCAATTGATCGGCTTGGAACTGAACTAACAAGTTATTTTTTGACGCGCCTCCATCGACCGACATGCTCGTCATCTTGTAACCAGAGATATCCTCCATTGCTACAATAAAGTCTCGCACTGAATAGACAATGCCTTCTAAGGTTGCTCTAACAATATGACTACGTTGAGTTGCTTGAGAGATGCCAATAATAGTTCCACGAGCATAAGAATCCCATGACGGTGCCGAGAGCCCTGTGAGTGCAGGAACGAAATAAACGCCTCCATTGTCTTTCACTTGTTTCGCAACGGCTTCGGACTCTTTAGACGAGCCGATAATTTGTAAACTATCACGTAACCACTGCACTGCAGATCCAGTACACCCTGCGTAGCCCTCTAATGCATATTGCGTTTTGCCATTTTTCCTCCAGGCAATCTGGCAGCATATACCACTTTCGGGAACAATAGTCGGAGTCTCTCCAATCAACATATCTAGGAAAGTTCCTGTCCCATGTGTGCATTTAATCATGCCCGGCTCAATGCAACCTTGGGCAAACAGTGCTGCATGTTGATCGGCTATCACACCGCATATCGGCACACTTCCACCCATGATTGCTTCATCAGTAAAAGCGATCTGACCTGAGTCGTCACACACCTCAGGAAACATGGAAAGCGGAATTCCCAACTGGTCTAACCATTGCGTGTACCACTCATCATTAATCAAGTCATAGCTACCTGTAACTGAAGCATTCGATGCACTGATGACATGCTTATTTCCGCCCGTAAGGCAGTAAACCAACCACGAATCTATTGTTCCAAATGCCAACTCCCCTTGCTCTGCGCGTTTTCTTAATCCTGAAATATTGTCTAGCATCCACTCTAAACTGAGGGATGAATAGACGGGTGCTAACGCCCAACCAGTTCTGCTATAGACAGTCTCGCCCCACTCAGCAGCAAGGCTTTCGGCGCGAGCTGCAGTTCGAGTATCTTGCCAGACAATGGCTTTGCTAACAGGCTCGCCGGTGCTCTTATCCCAAACGACAGTCGTTGCTCTTTGGTTAGTAATCCCTATGCTTGATATATCATTCAGCCGTAACTCCAACGCTTCAAGAGCCTGGTTGATCATTCTTTTCGTGGCATCCCATATCTCAAGTGCATTCTGCTCTACGCGATCGGGCTCTGGATTATAGTTGGGAAATTCAGTATAGGCCTGGGAGATGATATGACAGCGGTGATTATAAATTATTGCCCTAATGCCCGTGGTTCCAGCATCGATAACGAGTATTTTCTTATCCATGATGTGCTCCCAACTATCTAATAGCTAAAGAAATAAGAATAAGTGCAGAAGTCATTGGCCAAATAGCACTTGCAGGAGGGTCGATGTGTGTATCCGATCGAATCAGCCAAAACCTTGCAAATAATTGCCCTAATACCGCCGCGAGTAAACCACAAACCGCACCAACCGTGATCAAAATGAACTGATTGTCGATGACACCGATAAATAATGAGACAGCGACAGCACTGACACCGGTAATATGATGAGTAGCAGGTACCATCACGTTCATGCCTAAAAATAAAAGAGAGATGGCTGAAATGGCAAAACCGAACAAAATGACACCCTGCGCTTCTGGAGCAGGGTAAAGGACGAGTAATTCATAAGCTGCATAGGCTGACATCGCTCCAATGAAGAGACCAAGCGTAGCGCTCATTGGGAAAGAGTCTTGATATGGTATCCAAGAATGTTTGTCGCAAGTTTCGAATCGTTTTAGACCCTTTTTACCCTGATAGTGCTCACCAATAATTCCACTTTTACCAAACATCAACCGTGCAACCACCGCCGAGATCACGACAGTGAGTGCAACAGAATCGGTGTAATTGCCCAACCCATCCACCGACATTAATAGTGCTTGAACCAAATAACCAAACAGTCCAAATGCGGCACCGACTAATAGCACTTTTGGCTTACCTAAACTCACCAATGGAGTCACAATATCTCGGCCACTTTCAAGCCAACCTTTTTTCGCTGCATATGCTGAAGCAGCAATACCAGCTGCAAACGAAATATGAGGGCCAAAAAACGGGCCTAACCCGATCAGATTCAGAAAAGTAGGATCACCACTCCCGATCACAATGGCAATACCCACTAAGATCGCAAAACCAGTAAAGACAAAGGCGACTAACGCTCCGAATGTCGCCCCTAAAAAGCCACCAGCAATGGCGCCAGCTAATTGCATAACATTGAATATATTCTCCATGATTAATTGTCCTTGATTTGTAGGGTACAAAAATAAGGTGTCACTAACACAATGACCACCTTGTGGCGGCTCTCGCTCTAAGTGAATATTTCAAAAGCCACTAAGATGTGACTAGCCAAATCAAAAAAGAATATCTTGAGTTTGAGTTACTTATCTGTCTATCAAGAATCCCTTGAAATAACCAAGCTAGTCACCTATTCGTTAATCCAACCCGAGCTTGCCAGGGTTGAGAATGGCATTAGGATCAAGAGCAGCTTTTAATTTTCGCAATACAAGGTGGGCATCACCAAGAGAACGACGACTATATGGAGAACGTGCTAGTCCACCACCATGGTGATGCGACAATTCCGCACCATGCTCAATGCACACCTCCATCGTTGTTTTCCATATCAGCTTTAATTGCTCAACTGCGGCTTCATCATTTTCTGTGTTCGAAAGAAGAATGACGTACATTGATGTCCCTTGATTATAGATATGCGAAAAGTGCGAAAGGACTTCATCGGCTAAAGGGGCTAGCGCTTCTTTCAACGCAACCCAGAGCGCATGAATAGAGTCCCAGTTGTGCGCAATTTCAATGGTTTCTCCAAACCCTCCTTGAGTGGCCAGCAAGTTTTCAACTGTTGAAAAATCATATCGGCGATCCATCCAAGCCAGCGCCCCTTCAGGCCCTATTGCTTGTGCGCCATGTCGCGTTGCAATTCCATTTAGCACACTTTGTTCGGTGTCTACCATCGCGGCTAAACCTCGACTACCCAAAAATAAAATAGGGGTTGTGATGCTACTGTCTTGCATTGCGTGTTTCGCTTCTTCGATATCATAGAAGCGCACCAAACAAGGTTTAAGATGACTGGCGGCAATGTCACGCATGAGCGCCAAGCCATCTTTGACCGTTGGAACTGAATAAGTCATAAACGCTTCAGCTTCTTGAACAGGAAAGATTTTTAAAGTGACTGACGTAATAACACCTAATGTGCCTTCCGAGCCGAGAAAAATCTGGCGTAAATCGGGCCCCATTGCCGCTCTCGGATTCGCCTTCAGTGACACTTTTTCCCCGGTGGCAAGAATCACGTCATAACCAACAACGAGATCTTCGATACCACCATACATTGACGAAAATTGTCCCGTTGCCAATGTGGCTAACCAGCCACCAACCGTAGAACGATACAAAGACTGCGGAGAGTGGCCCATCGTCCAACCTTGTTCTGCCAATAGGTCCTCTAAATCTCCACCATTAAAGCTGCACGTTGCAGTAACGGTCATATTGGCTGTATTAATTGAATAGTCTGAAGGCATTTCAGATACATCCAATACGATACCACCTCTTGTCGGTAGAGGTTGCCCTGTCACTGATGACGCCAAAGCTCTGACTGTTACTGGTGTTTTCTGTTCATTAGCAATCTCAAGTACATCCATTATTTGAGATTCACTTTCTACCGTGACCACCATGTCACCCATGTTTGGATGTCGGTCCAACAAATTTAACTTAGTCATCAGTGGCCATGTGTCATGGCTGCTTGCATGAAGATCCTTTTCATTGGTTGATACTTGCTGCTCACCTAACTTTAACTCTAGCTCTCTTACAACACTCTGATAATTTGACATAAACCATTCACCTCATCTAACCTAAAATAACTCAATAATCAATATTTGGAGCGCTCAATAAGTTGACTATTGACCGTTTTCGAATTATTGTCAAATAGAAAAAGATGAAACGAGATCTAGCACAAGTGAGTATTTTTTAGACAGGAACAAAGGGGAATTATGCTAATTAAGCTCGATCCAGTGTTTAAGGATAAAGACTTAGGAACGCGAGGTACAACAATCATCAAACGTTGCGTTCATCGTGGTTTTTGCAATAGTCACTGCCCTACATTTATTCAGACAGGCGACCAAAAGCTTAGCCCAAGAGGACGAATTTACTTAATTCGTGATTTTTTACAGGGTGCTGAACTAACGCATGAAATCCAACAAAGCATTGAATTGTGTATTGCATGTCGCAGTTGTGTGCAAAGTTGCCCTGCTGGGGTAGAAGTGAACGAACTCATTGCCCTAGCTCGTACTGAAATGAGAAATAGATTGCAATTAACTCGTTATCAACGGTGGAAACGTTGGGTTATTAGCCAGATTATTCCTTACCCTGAGCGCTTTCGCATTGCCTTATCTTTGGCTCAAGCTATACGGCCAGTTTTACCTACCCACATTCGCAACGCATTGCCAGCAATAACTCAACCGAATCTGATTACATATGAAAAAAAGGTACATAACCCGGCGCAAAAAATGACATGTTCAAGCGTTATTGTATTAGCGGGATGTGCACAAAAAACACTAACCCCAAATACAACGATTGCTGCTGTCAACCTGTTACGCCGTTTAGGGATGGACGTGGTAGAAATTAAAAAAGAGACGTGTTGTGGAGCTGTCCATAAAAGCCTTGGATACAACGACTCCGCCAAGCAACAAATGCGTCAGAACATGGACCAATGGTGGCCACACATATCGAAAGGAGTGAGTGCGATTATTGCAACGTCATCCAGTTGCGAACTCGCACTATCAGAATATAAGAAGACCTTCGAACAAGATCAACAATATCAAGACAAAGCCGCTTCAATCAGTGGACTCACCACTAACCTTGCCGAGCTTCTACTAGAGTCTGATCTCAAATCTCTTCAGCCAAAGTCATGTAAGCTTTCTGTTGCATTGCACACTCCTTGTAGCTTGCGAAATGGGCTAAATAAACACAAACTATTAACCCAACTACTAGAAAAGTTATCCGTGCGACTCATCCCTGTAAACCATGATCGAATATGTTGTGGTTCCGGTGGTGTATATTCATTGTTGCATGAAGAAATGGGCAACATATTAGGCGATAACAAATCGACAGCACTGGAAGCTAACAACCCCGACATAATCATTACCGCCAACACAAGTTGCCAGCAACACTTAATGACCAAAACGTCGGTTCCTGTTGTTCATTGGGTCGAATTTTTACATCAATACATCTTGGATTAATGTTAAATTATAAGTCATTATTTTGATATATAACGAATTTTTAATCTATCAGAATGACCCGACTCCACCATCAAGCAACGTCAGTTCATAGACCAAATAATTGCATAGTAATGACCAGTTATCTTTGTACATCTTAATGATGTTTTGGATCAAACTTCTCAATTTCAAATTTATTTCCGAGATCTGCGTGTGGTTCTTTTAAGGGGTATGCGACGACGTGGTAAGGGTCGATTACCGACCCGTAATCCAATACCGCTAAGCGCCCCAGAGCAAGAAAATTATGCTGGCCTATGAATCTCATAAGCAACCAATTGCAGTTTGGTGGACGTTTTCGTGCATTTACCCCATTAGACGATTTTAATTACGAAGCACTCACTGTAGAAATTGACTGAGCTTACCAGCAACACGTGTAATTCGAGTGCATCTAAAGAAGGAATGTTTACAGACGCAAGGTAACATATTCAATCAAAACACCTCGATCGCTTTCACAATTTATTACCCACTATTCGCATGCTTTGCTAAAAATCAGCACTATATGTTATGGGTTAAAATTAGGGGAAAGGCGTGAAAAATCAACCTCTCGTGATCAAACACAGTGTCAGTTGCACAGGGCTTTCTATTCGTTCTTTTTGGGATGTTTATGGTGATGAGCAGTATCAAAATACTTGGCCACAAGACCGGCGTCTTCCAATGGCTGAAAATACGTTGGTCATCATATATAGCGAGAGCGGCAACGGTTATGTGAATTTAAAGGATGGGACAACACTTCGTTTGCGAGGCAATTGTGTGCTTTGCTTAGATCCCTTTTCCATTGTGCACTACGGCTGTGATGGGCTAATTTGGAAGCTTTATTGGACTGAGGTATTCCTTGACCCCAGCGCAAATGTCACGATCCCATATCAAAAAGTTATCCCTATTGATAACCACAGACACTTTGAAATCCAATTCAACGAGTTGATCGAAGCATTAAGGCAAGATAACCCTTACTTCTCATCCTTTTCTGCCGCTATCTACAATAAGATGTTCTATGAATGGCTACTTTATGCGAATAATCAACATCTTTCTAAACCTCAACTGTTGGTACAGAAAGTGATAGATGAGATGCACCACAATCTTTCAAGTAACTGGAAAGTGATGGCAATGGCTGAATTTTCAAATTGCAGCGAACAACACTTGCGTAAACTCTTTATAGAGCACACCACATATAGCCCAAAGGATTATTACCAAAGACTCAAGTTAGATATCGCATACAGCCTAATAAGAAAAGGGAAGAAAAACGTCACTCAAATCGCCTATGACCTCGGCTTTACAGATGCCTTTCACCTTAGTAATAGTTTTAAAAAACAGTTTGGGTTGCCCCCTTCTCAGGTGACAACCATTGCCGCCGAAACACAACAAATTGTGAGCGTGCTAAAAGACGATGGATTTTAGATATTGGTCAAGGTCGTTTCGGACAGTAAGCTCTTGCGATGTTAAGTAGCGAGGTAAATGTTGAGTCACTTTTTGAAGCCCCAACTCTCGAATCTCGGCAGCCACTTCATAAACGGGATACATCGTTGCAATTAACACCATTGAACGGCGCATAATCTCCTCGCTCTGTTCTGGCGTGATAAGTAAAGGCACATTAGTGACGGACAGCAGAGAAAGAATGTCACTAAAATGTCGTTGATAGCCCGAACCTTTAATGCTAAACACTTGACTTGTTACTTGCTCGCCTTGTTTTCGCCAAAAATAAGGCGGGTGCCTTAATGTCCCAAGCCCAAGCACAACCACATGGTCATCGTAGTATAATTCAAGACGTCTATCCCAAATATCGCCGCCTTTCCCTCCTTCAACCACATACGGGATTGATGCACTTTTCGGTGCCTTTGTTTTAATAATACCTTGCGCATATAAATGCGTTTCTGCACCCAGTTCACGTTCAAGCGGCATTAATTTGGCCTCTGAATTTGAAATATTCTCTTCCGTTAATGCCTCTAACGTAGCGTCTGTAACTAGAGTACTCTCTACATCCCAACGGGCCCCTGATAATAATCTGAACAACGCAGCTACTGCATGGATCCCCATATCAAGACCAGCTCCTCCTCCGCCATTATTCTTAAGCGAAAGGAGCTTGCGTCGGTTAATGTTATTTCTCTGATTTGACCATTCAAAAGCGTGCAATGGTTCATACAAATTTATTGGGTTATCAGCGGCTATCGCAACAATTTTTTTGGGTAAGGGCAACGCTCCATCAACAGAATCAATATACGCTTCAATCGACAGGGCGACGATCACAGTATCAATAAAGTAAAAGCGAGCACCACGACGCTGCAATGCTGGGATCACGAAATCGAATCCCCGTTCACATTCTTCTAACGAAAACGACGGCTTTTCAACGATGAAGAGCGTTTGGTCGACATCAATGCGCTCAGACACCATTTCGATAATACTTAGGCGCATCCGCACCGGAGTAAGTACCAAGCAGGCTGCGATATCGGGTTGTTGATGCTTAGCGCAATACTTATCGAAATGATCATAGATCGCGGAATATGAAAAGGGATAGCGGTTCGTTAATTGGTCAGGTGTGAGTTGTTCTGCAATCGGGTCAATCGCAATCAAATCAAATAAATCCGACAACTGAGTTAATAGCGCCTGATATAGTGATACCACCGATGAACCCGGCGCCCCTAATCCACCAAAGACCAATACCTGCTGTTTCATCTCATCTCCAGATTACTCACGATATAAAGATCATCAAGCCTAGACTGACGGATATAATGACTATGGTCAATAAATAGCATTGAGGTGAAATATCCGCTTAACCTCCTTTTGCATACCCCAGACCAGTGATTGCAGATAAGCCCAGGTCACGGAAGCTCCAATCGCTTTCTTAATGTTAATATGCGAAATGCTCCATGTCCCCGCACTAAAAAGTGAAGTTCAAGAAGTGTTGCGGTACGTAAAAACGGCCTCTCAGCTTGTCACGTTACCCTAAAAAAGCTGCTGACTGTTTTTTTGCCAGTCACTAATCAATTTAAATGCATCCACAATACGTGCTTTATCAAATTCACCAAGGTAGTTCGGATCAATCAATGCAGAAGGCTGCATACCCTTTTCTACTTCTTTCGCTTGAACTAGGAGCCGAAACTCACTTAAAAATTCATAAGCTCGACTAATTGCAAGGTGGGTCTGAAGATTAATTTCACCACAACTATAGGCGACATTGAGGCGTTTTTTAGTATTACACTCCATGCTTTTTGAACGCATTGCATAGAGGCGCGCCAAATCAACAATGACGTTAATGCCATGACGTTTAAGGTTCAAACGTTTTATATTTTCGCGGCCCTTAACGAGCACTAAGTTATTGAAAATATTCAATGGTGCTCGGTTGGTGACCGCATCATTAATCATTTTTCTTAGAAAAAGTGCGTTTGATTTTACGTCCGTATATTGAGCGTTTAAGTTCGCGAGCATATGGTGGTCCCCATAAATGGCTCGAGTGTCAAGAAATACACTAAGATTAAGTAAGTTTTCCAATTCAGGATTCGCTATCCATTGCTGGAAATACTGTTCCCACACTTGTAATCTTTGACACCACTTAGGGTTACTCCCCATAAACTTTCCAGCGCATAGTTCATATCCACATTTATCTAAACCTTTAGATACAATCATCGCCATATGAGTGAAATAGGCCTCATCTTGTTTTGTTGCACTGTTTTCCAAAAGAATCCCACTGTCTTGATCCGAATACGCATGCACTTCTTTACGAGCCTGCGACCCCGCAACCACCCAACAAAAATCACAAGGCGGTTTTCCAAGGCGCTGAATCGCAAAATCGATTAAACGGCAGTTAATAGTGTCCATGATTAATGTCATCACCGAATACACCATTTCGGCAGGTACTTTGCCATTCACTAAGTCCAAAAACAATTCTCGGCGTTCAACCGTAAGGTCAGCGATATCTTGCTCCGATTGTGCTACGTGAATTTTCTCGACTAAATACACCATTTTTAAACGATTATTCTGCAACAACGCTGGCAATGTCAGTAGAGAAATCATTCGAGTTTCAGACATAACAACCATAGATTGAGCTTGATAACGATACATCGTAACAATAGCGTCATACACACGAGTTTTTGAAGACGTGGTCAAAGGGTTCAAATCCATAATACTATCAATACGGCTGTCCAAAGGAAGCGCCTCTGCGAGCGCTCGATGGGACAAGTTAGCAGCAGAAATAACGCCACGTAGCTGGTCATGTTCAAAGATTACCGCCCATTCACAACTGTCATTATCACGCATTGCTCTTGCTGTTTGGACAATAGTCGCGTCTGGTGCTAATACAACGTACGCCGATGAAGCAATTTGTTCGATACACTCATAAAGCGAATTACTGCCAACGGTAGACAAGCTTTCATCCATGGTGTCAACCATAATTTCACCTATTTATAAGGGTACAATCAATTACCTAGCGCGTTGTCTAGGTAGCATACTTTCCACTATATCAGCCTAGAATTGCAAAAGCTTGAGGTCAACCCCCAAGCTTTTATTCATTGTATAGTGTGACACTAATAGGATGTACGGACCGAACTAAGCACCTAACGGTTTGAGCATCTGCATATCACTATGACTATCGACAGGTAAATCCTCCATATTGTGTAACCGATATGAAGCCCAATACCCTCTCCAGCGAGGATCTGCGCTCAGAACTTGAGCCATCTTATTGACGAGTACCGGTCGCAGCTTTTCGCCCATTTCCAGGTAAAATTGATTTACTTGTTGGTCTTGATCCATCGCATATAACTCTTGATATCCTGTAGAAGAGTTATAGCCATAGAACCAGTTTACACCCTCGATTTCCATTTGAATAGCTACACCCAAATTGGCACCAACGTGAAGCCCTGTTTGATAAACATGAGTAAACGATTTTCGACTTTCTCCTTTCGCTAGCGGCAATAAACTCTCTCCCTCCATCTGGACAGGCTTACCTACCCCAGCAAAAGAAAGGAGCGTAGGAGCAATATCCAATGCGGACACTAACCCATTACTTTCCGGCAGTATTTCACCCGATGACTTCGGTGACTTGAGGTATAAAGGAATGGCAAAGATATCAGGCTGAAAGTAGACGCCTTTGTCTGCCATCCCTAACCGACCATTCATATCTCCGTGGTCAGCAGAAAAAACCACCACGCTCTCATCCCAAAGATCTTCAGATTTCAAAAACTCAATAAGCTTCCCAATGCCATAATCTACCACTTCGACCTGTAACAGATGGCCTGCGATATAATCGATAACAGTTTCTTCATCATACATACCCCAATACTTGCGATAGAGTCGATAAATCGGATTGTCAGGCTGTTCATCTTGGTTCTGCAGATCAAGGTAACTTTGAGGTAACTTAACGGCTTGACGAATTTCTTGGTAACGTTGTTCAAAACCACTAGGTATTGAATAAGGTTGATGCGGATCGAAAAAATCCAATTGAGAAAAAATTGGGCTATTAGGGCTTTGACGGCGTGCGGCCTTGATTTGTCGGATCGTCAAGTCAGCCAGAAACGTTGAATAATGCGCATCTTTAGGAAAGTCGTCACCATTTTGCTGCTCTATCCATCCGCCAAAAGAGTTACCTGGTGTTTGTTGGTCTGCTTGTAAACCACGTAATTCTCTGCGGTACTTAGGTGGCTCGACCTCCATTGCATCTATGTACTCAAGATAGCGATCATCATCAACTACTGGCGGGCCCCAGCGATCCCAAGCATGTACATTCTCACCAAAAGTTCGCACAAATTTATCGACCCCCACGTGGCATTTACCGGTGTGCTTAAGTGTGTACCCTTCAGCCTTTAAGTAATCTTGAAAAATGATGTCATCAACAGTTAAGTCAACCTGCATACCACAAGGTGCTCGCTCCCCATTGGTTAAGTATGGAGGATGCATTCCAGTAAACATTGCCGCACGTGCAGGACCACACAGTGGACTTGTCGTATAAGCTCGGTTAAAACGCGTGCCCGAATTGGCTATCGCATCCATATTAGGGGTATTAATAATGGACGATAACGGTCTATCTGGGCGATAACAATCTGGAGAAATCATATCAACGGTAATAAAAAAAATATGAGGTTTCGTTATCGAAGGATCACTCTCATAACTCCCTTTGCGTAACTTGGGATCTAAAAAATTCTTTTGCATTAAAGCCTGATGAATTTCAGACATAATTTCCTCGCTATTGCTTAATCTTTTATATCATTGGGAGTAATAACCACCCCCAAAAGATATAAAAGATATAAAAGATATAAAAGATATTAACTATCGTGAGCAACTTTGTTTTTTTGCTGGGTGACGAAATATTTCCACCCTTTCGTGCCTAAGAAACACGCTAATGCAAATACCGCAAGAACTGAGATGACTTTGAACGCACTTCCTGATTCACTTAGAAGACCAATATTTGAGAACGTCGTATATAAAATAGCAAGTAATGCAATGACACCCCAACTCGCGTGCTTTGCATATTTCCAATCTTGGACTTCTACTTGTTCGGTATAAGTTTGCTCGTACGGTTTATCCATTGGTTTTAAAAAGCGTACTACCATCATAATAGCCACCATCCAACAAAAATTCAGACCTACAATATGCAGCCAATGCGGATGTGCAAAACCTAAATCATCTTTAAGTACAAAGTGTACAATATAGAAGCTTGCCATGCCGATAGGTAGCGCAATATAAGCAGCAAGAGCTGGTGTTCGCTTAGAGATAATACCCACTAAAACAACCGTTAAGATAGGCACATTAATCACAGCCATGATGGTTCTCATTAGAGTATATAGACCGTCAGCTTGTGCAATAAATGGGGCAATACACACGCAAATCCCAATGGTCACTGAGCCAAATATTTTACCGACACGAACGGTTTGTCGGTCTGATGCACCTGGATTAATGATGCCACGATAAATGTCTAAACTCACCAAGGTCGACATACTGTTGACACCGCTGTTGAACGAACTCATGACGGCACCAAATAACACAGCGCCAAATAACCCCGTCATCCAAGAAGGAAGGACTTCGCGAACTAACAACGGATAGGCCATATCTTTTGCGAATATTTCCGTACCCTCTCTAAAAGGAATCATAATCATACCGCGTTGTTGCATGTGCCACGCGATAATGCCTGGTAACACGAGCATCGCAACACCGATCACTTTCATTGCAGCGGCCGCTAATACCCCTTTTTGTCCTTCCGCTAACGATTTAGCACCGAGAGCACGTTGAACGATGGCTTGGTTTGTACACCAATAAAATAGGTTGATTAGTAAGATACCAGAGAAAAGTGTATGCCATGGTACTGCAGCACTTTCACCGGAACCTGCCGCGGCCATACGCTCTGGCGCTTCGGTAATCAAAATATTAAAGCCTGTTGCCATGCTACCATCACCCAATTGACTCAAGGCTAGAATGGGAACTAACATGCCGGCAAACAACAGGCCGACACCATTGACAGTATCTGAAACTGCGACGGCTTTTAAACCACCAAATACGGCATAAATACCACCAACAACGCCTAATGTAATCACCATAATCCAAGTCGCCGTCGTTTCCGTGACACCTAATAATTCAGCAACACCAAAAAGCTTGCCTAGTGTGATTGCACCAGCATAAAGAACAAACGGAAGAAAACCGATAACGATTGCATAAATGAAAATAAAAGAAGATACCGAACGCATGCGCTTCCCATATCTTGCCTCAAGAAACTGCGGGACCGTGGCTATGCCGCCTTTGAGAAAACGAGGTAAAAAGACCATCGCCAATATAATCATTGTTACTGCTGCGACCGTTTCCCAAGCCATCACACTCGCACCATTAGCAAATGCATTCCCATTAAGACCCGTTAATTGCTCTGCCGAAATGTTCGTTAGAAAAAGTGAACCAGCCACAACAAACCAAGGTAGACTTCGGCCTGCAAGAAAATATCCAGTTGTTTGATTTAAGTTCTCCTCCCTTGTAGCTCGATACGATATATATCCTACCAAGAAGGTAAACAAAAAAAATGAACCCATTGCAATCATAATTGCACTCTCCATGTAGGGTGTGAACTGTCTATTTTATAATGCCACACCGAGGTATTTTTGTGACGCAGCTTATAAGCCCATCACACTGTTCACAGTGACCAAATGTCAGTCAACAAAACAAATATACAAACACAGAGAATAAACACGATGTAGTAATCGAACATATCCATGTAAAAAACGAATATATGTTTTTACTTTCCTATATAAAGATAAAAAATGTGAAGACCGTCATTTCTCACTTTGATAAATAGAGAACATTAGTCGGAGGTATTTTCTGAAGTTAACATGACCTATTAGCGACTGCTCCCAACCAGTACCTGCTTTCAGCTAAAATACCACTGGAGAAGATAACCTAACGGCTATGAATAAACGCATGCGCAGATGTTTTAGGCACCAACTATTACGGATCTATTATTCCGTTTGACGACGCATTGTTGATACAACTCTTTACGTGCCTGCATCGAAAAATCACAGAATCTATCACGTGTCCAATGACAATGGCAGGTTTACAGAATCCAAGAACACATAATCTCAATACCTTCTATACCCAGCCTGTATTACCATATCGAGGGGCAACCACCCCATCACGTCTTAGCTTGGCTTGGTATTCAATTGCTCAAACGCTAGCTTGCATTCTGGTCGACCAAAGCGGTTACCTGCAGCAGCTTAAGTCCAGAATTGAACTAGCGATATCAGCAGACACTGGATAATAAAGCTGAACTTCCAAAAATCAGGATTATACCTTTGAATCAATTATACCTTTGAATCAATTATACCTTTAAATCAATTCAGCAAATGCATATCCAATATAAGGGCAAGGACTACTCACGATTAAAAGCCTTTGGGGAATGGTGTTCAATCCAGTGATCAGCGATCTGCTGACGACTTGCAACCCAAACATCCTCATGCTGTTGAACGTAATCAAGAAAACGCTTCAATGCTATCATTCTTGCGGGTTTGCCAGTAATTCGACAATGTAGACCAATAGACATCATTTTAGGTTTATGTATTCCCTCAGCATAGAGACAATCGAAGTTGTCCTTCAAGTACTGATAGAACTCGTCACTATGACTAAACCCATAAGGTGATGAGTACTTCATATCATTGCAGTCAAGAGTATAAGGGATAACTAAGTGAGCCTGGGATTGGTTCGATTGATTAGACGAATCGGTTTTACTCTGCACCCAAAAAGGTAAATCGTCACCATAATAATCACTGTCGTAAGCCAAACTAGGATGCTCCACGACTAAACTGCGCGTATTCGGTGAATCCCTTCCTGTGTACCAACCACTGATCTTTTTATCAAGCAATTGCTCCATCACTTCAATCGCTTCATGCATTTGCTGGCGTTCTTGTTCAATCGGCATATCTTGGTAGTGAATCCACTTTAATCCATGACAAACGACATCATGGTTCGATTTTTTGATTGTCTCAACCAGCGGAGGATTACGCTGGAGTGCGGTTGTAACAGCAAACAATGTTAGCGGTAAATTACGCGCTTCGAACTCATTCAAAATACGCCATACACCAACACGAGAACCATACTCATATAACGACTCAATACTCATATGTCGATCTTGATAAGCTTGTGCTCCGGCAATTTCAGACAAAAAAACCTCTGAGTGCTCATCGCCATGTAAAACACAATTTTCTCCGCCTTCTTCGAAATTAAGCACAAATTGAACGGCTATCCTTGCCTTATTCGGCCAATTTGCATCAGGTATATTGTCGGCACCATAACCAATGTAATTTCTATCTTGCTGCATAACGGTACGCTTCCTTGTCGTGTAATTAGTTTGCAATGACTGCGGATAAATGTGCATAACGACCAATGTATTGTTTAGATACAGGTGTTTTGTATTGACCTTTTTTCGATGTACTAAGTCCTAGAGATACCAGTGACTCTGCAAGCTTCACAGCAGCAGTAACACCATCGATAACGGGAACTCTGAGTTGCTGGGATAACTCATTTACAAGGTCAGTCATACCTGCACAACCTAATACGATCGCTTCGGCGCCGTCCAATTCAATGGATCTCAGGCATTCAGAAAGCAGTAAGTTATAACTAGTTTGGTCAATTTTTTCTAACGCTAACACTGGGATATCAGTAGCCCGGACCCCGCTACAAGAGCGCTCATAACCATATTTATGTAAAAGGTGTTTCGCTAGAGGAATCGTTTGGGTCATTGTTGTAACAATACCAAACTTGTGTGAAACCAAATTTGCCAGTTTAAATGAAGCATCAGCAACACCAATCACTGGTGCATTCGCGATTTCACGAGCAGCATCCAAACCGGGGTCTCCGAAACAGGCTATGATATGAGCATCAACCCCTTCTTTATCTCGAGCGATAATTTCATCGAGCATTGCTGCGGCTGCAATCGTTTCATCAAACGCATTCTCTATGCTTAAAGGACCATGCTTCGGTGAAGACGCCACAATACTCACACTTGGACCGGCACATTGCCTGGCTGTTTCGGCTATTTTATCGGTCATCCCCTGACAGGTATTTGGATTTATAATGTTAATCTTCATGTTTCATCCTTGCTAGTAAACTGATTTTACGTGTCTTCGTATTGGTTAAATAGCTGTGTAAAATCGATTGGTGTCATGTCTGTATCTGTTAAGTGGATCGTCGATTGTATCTCTACCAAATGCTCACGCATCCAAAGAACGGCTTGCTCTGTTTCTTTGTTATCGAGTAATTCAAGTAATTCAAGATGGTCTCCACCTTCACAGTGCACACTCTTTTTATTGCCGTAGACCGCAATAATAAGTGAGCTGTGATAACAAAGGCGCTCAACAAATTCCGCCAAGATACTGTTCCCTGATAACTTCGCTAACTCGTAATGAAACTTGGCCGTTAAATGAATGGCTTCAGCCAAGTCACCACAAAGGTTAGCTTGCTCCTCGAGCTCAACCATTTTGACAAAACGCTGCGAGTGCTGAACGGTCCAACTAGCAGCAATATCAGGGATTAGCAATGGCTCTATCATGATACGGCTATTTAGCACTTCTTTTGCTTGTTGGGGGCTTGGACGATTAACATGTGCCCCTTTATTCGGTTGAATCACTACCAGTTTTTCAATCGCTAACCTTTGCAGCACCTTACGAATGCCCGTACGGCTAATGTTAAATGCTTCCGCCAGCTTATCTTCCGGTAATTTGGCACCTGGAGGCAATTCATGTTCAACGATTGCCTTTAATATCTGTTTATATACTTTGTCGTCACTTAACACTTTAAAAACCTCACGATGTATACAATAACCAAGCAAGTTGCATACCACATTGAATTATTAATATTTACGCCTAAACAAGCTATTTCCGAGTTTAAATAGCAAAAACCCGAACGTAAACGCACTAAAATAGAACATAAAGCCTCAACTCAGTGCATTATTATAATCGAAATATCCTTTTTTCATACTTAAAACCCGTAAAAATCGACATTTCAACATTGGCATGCAAATTGTATTAGCAACATTGTATACAATTAATAAAAGGTGATGACTATGAGTAAAGGATTACCCGTCAGTAAACGACTGAGCAATGAAGATTTGGCCCCAGATAAAGAGCAAAGCTGGGGGTGGTACAGTATTTTTGCGTTTTGGATGTCTGACGTACACAGTGTGGGTGGCTATGTATTTGCAGCAAGTTTATTCGCTCTTGGCTTAAACGGAATTCAAGTGTTTATTTCACTGCTAATCGGTATATCTATCGTATTAGTATTCGCAAACTTAATGGGCAAACCAGGTCAAAAAGCTGGTATTCCGTTCCCTGTTGTAGCAAGAATGTCATTTGGCGTCTTTGGTGCTAATATTCCCGCCGTGATCAGGGGTCTGATTGCAGTAGTTTGGTACGGGATACAAACCTATCTAGCATCAAGTTCATTTATCATATTGCTTCTTTATTTCTTCCCAGACACTGCAAGCCTTGCAGAATCTGAATTCCTTGGATTATCCCATTTAGGTTGGATTGGGTTTACCTCTATGTGGGTGCTTCAAGGTATTGTCTTTATGTTTGGTATGGATATGATTCGAAAGGTTATCGACTGGTCAGGACCGGCTATTTATATCGCGATGTTTGCTCTATGCGGTTATATGATTTATTTAGCAGGTTGGGACAATATCCAATTTAATCTCAGCTCTAAAAAGTTAGAGGGCTGGAACGTGTTTAGCACCATGGTTGTCGCTACCTCTCTTGTCGCGGGTTACTTTGCAGGACCAACACTTAATTTCAGCGATTTCTCACGATACTGCAAAAGTTATAAGGATTTGAAGTCTGGAAACTTTTGGGGATTACCCGTTAACTTCATTCTCTTCTCCATATTCAGTGTGATCATTGTGTCAGCCTCACTTCCTGTCTTCGGTGAAATGATTACTGATCCAGTGGAAACCGTCAAAAAACTTGACTCAGGAATCATTACAGTACTGGGTGCACTAACCTTTATTTTGGCAACGGTCGGAATAAATATTGTCGCGAATTTTGTCGCACCTGCATTCGACTTCTCTAATATTTCACCACAAAGAATCAGCTTTAAAGCCGGTGGATTTATTGCGGCATTTGGTTCTGTACTACTTATGCCTTGGAATCTATTTAACAACCCAGAAGTCATCCATTACACGGTTGATGTGCTAGCCGCCATGATTGGGCCACTGTACGGCATCGTTATTATTGATTACTACTTATTGAAAAAAGGAAAAATCGATGTCGAATCTTTATATACTGAATCTAAAGAAGGTGCATACTGGTATAAAAATGGTGTCAATATGATGAGTGTATATGCGCTTATTATCTCTAGTACTATTGCAATTTTTGCCACCTTTATTTTCACAGCGCTAGCAAATTTTGCTCTATTTATCGGTGGGGTTTCAGCAGCAATCGCATACTATTTCCTTATGCAGCCAAAACGTGCGGTAGTCCCTACCGTACAAGCGGAAGCTCAAAGCTAAAATATAATAAACCAAACGACATTTCATGATGAGGTGTCGTTTTTTAGAAAAGCCCTATCACTGGTAAGGCCTGAATATTCTAGACACTCTTCAGGCCATCAGTACTGGGCCCATTTTGAATCATCTGAACTTAAACAAAAGGCAGGGGGACCACTTCAGCCACCAAATGATAAAAGCTTCTTCCCTTTTATGTGGGAGCTATTGTCTAAAGGTTCGGTAGTAATCAGCATCGAGAATTTCTTGTAACGCTTTATAATGCGGTGCAGTAAAAGTGGTTTGTATGTTCATCTGGGATAGCAAGTTTTGGCGCTCCACCTGGTGTAGTAGTTAGTACCCACAAAACATGGCCAATCCTTAATACTTTAGAGATCCAATCAATAAACCTCGTCTGCTCACGCTTGGCAATTGCTTATTAGTTATTGCTTACGAGTGATACTTCTTGCCCAGTAGAGCGATACCAAAATGCAAGGGGTTAAACTATGCTGAGACTTGTTCTAACTCGACTCCCACATTACTCTGCGCCATTAGCTTATTTAAACGCTGATAGCGAAATAGAGCTACGATCGTTAATCTGTTTAGGAGAATTTACTGACTCTAAAAGACCTTGATTGATCTCAAGCCAACAACCGGCAGTAACTAGCAGGGACACGAACTGCGTCGCCAGTGTCACTTACAAGTGCAAAATCAGCGTCACCGTTTGCGACCGATGCCGCACCGCCACTTGATGGATATCCTGGCAGGCAAACTGGTGCAATTGGATTATCTGCACCAATGACATAACCTTCCACGTCAAATAAGTCTTTAAAGAATTCTAATTAGAGAGAAGTCCGTTTCCATAGGCGGGAATATGTTCAAATCCTTGGGGGCAATAGATTTACCGTTATAAATCACCGAGCAAGCGCTGTTTAATCGACGTCAGGTGTTGTCCCATTAATTGTGTTGCAAGAAATTCGTCTCTGTTCATAAGTGCATTAAAAATGTCAATGTGTTCTTGCCACCCCGGCAAACTAGAATAAGTAGTGCGGGGTTCTTCATACAAATTACAAATGATACGCATCCGTTCTATCGTTTCTTTCATCAATTGATTACCACAATTGTCGGAAATTAATGCATGAACTAAGCTATCTAAAGACCAGTGCTTTTGTGTGTCATTGTCTAAAGCACTGCTAGCCTCAATAAACTGCGTAACGACTATAAATGCGTCTCGAGGGATCCGTTTGATACATAACTTTGTGGCTTCAACTTCTAATATCAAACGCATACTTAGTGCTTGAATATACTCCTCAAGATTCACCACTTTAACACATGCCATTCGTTCACTAACTCGAGACACCAACCCTTGCCCTTCAAGCTTTTCGATTGCTTGCCTAAGCGGAGTGCGTGAGATACCAAAAAGTGCTTCAAGCTCTCGCTCTACTAGCGGAGTACCACTCTTTAATTGGTGACTAAGAATCAGCTCATGGAGCAACTCATAAGCGCATTCACGTAGTTTCATACCCTCCGCTGTAAATGCGTGTACTCTGCTTATACATAAGTCCGAATCTAAATCGATAGCCATATACTCATTCCTTAACCAAAACGTAAAGGCAAAAACTCTGCTCGTATCGAATCACGAAAACCATTAACTGCAAGTTCTGTGATCATTTTTCCCACCAAAGGTGCAAGGGTAACACCGTTACTCGTCACAACATGAAACAAACCTTTCACCTTTGTATCTTCTCCAACCACAGGCGCTCCATCAATATCGATATTCATCGCTGCCCATGTTCTAATAACATTGACATTACCGAGCATCGGCATGACGTGCTCTGCAACCCAAGCATTACCCTTTAAGCTATTAATCATGACCGTGGAGTGGCTCGATAAAGGATCATATCCCGCCGTCCAGCCCCCTCCAATTAAGATGTTACCTTTATTCGCTTGCTTCAAAGTTAAATGGCGGCCTACATGAGCTATCAAGCGAGTAGTCACTTTTTCTACAGGTTCTGTGACAATCATCTGTAAAGGTGCACCAAACACAGGTACGCTACCTCCTGCCATCGATGCTATTTCACCACTCCATGCACCAGCAGCATTAATAATTTTACCTGCTTTAAACTTACCTAAAGCACATTTGGCTACAAACCCGTGAGGTACCTCACTGATAGCCTGTACAGGGCAATTTTCATGAATGATAACGCCTAGATCATCCAGCTGTTTGCGCAATTCCGAAGCCACTTTATGTGGATTTACTTTACCCTCATTGTGACAAAGTGCTGCTCCGACTAGATTGTTTGAAAGTGCCGGCTCTAAGTTTCGTAATTGAGCGCGATCAATCAATTCTACATCAACACCTAAACGCCTTTCACGAGCCACTTTTTTCTCTAACTTTAGTAAACCTAGATCGTTATCCGCGACCATCAGTCCGCCCTGCTGGCTCAACTCAAAATCAGTATTCATTTCTAATTCGAGTGTCTTCCAATAGTCAATCGCTTCGCACTGTAATGAAAGCGTGTGATCTGCTGGCATTAGAGCTGATGACTCAGAAAAATCAAATGACAGCAACTGTGCGTGTAAACTTCCCGCATTTCCTCCAGAAGCCTGACCGTTCGTTCGCCCTCCATCAAGCAACGTCACACTCATGCCACTTTTCGCCAGATGGTAGGCAGAAAACAATCCAACTAACCCGCCTCCTATTACCACAAAATCACTTTCAGGCTTGTTATCTGCGAGAGTATCGTTACATCTCGAAAGATTCTGTACGAGGGATTTAGGTGTCGCTCGATAGTGTTTAACCCATTCTGGTTGTTCTTGACTTAAAGACCCCAGCGGAACAGGACGAATAGGCGTTCGCTGAGTCATTGGTTCAACGTCAACGCCTTGATCATTTAATAACTGTGTCATACTTGACTGACAGTATCGGCCTTGGCAACGCCCCATCCCAGTACGAGTTAACTGTTTTAACCCTCTTGCAGAACTAACGCCGGCTTTCAATGCCATTTTCACATCAACTGCTCGAACTTGTTCGCAACGGCAAATCACTGTCGCATCATCAATATCCAAAGGTGATACCGAAAAGACAGAGGCTAATGAAGATTGAAATTTTAAAACCCGTTCATAACTCCCCTTATCAGGTTTCGCTATACTTTCCAGAAGATCTAAACCAGCTGCTTCGCCCTCTAATAACGCTTTTTTGTAACCACCAATATTGCTTGCTTCACCAATAATATAAACATGGGGCAAATTACTTCTGCCATTTTTAGCATTTTCTGTTGGCTTAGCACCAAGTAATCTGGCTAGATCTCTATTAGGAACTAAACCTCCGCTCATGACTAATGTTTTACATTCTGAACGTTGTTCTTCGCCTTTATCATTTTTCCAGAACAACATTAGGCCATCCGCTACTGAAATGATCTTAATTGGCCTTATTCCTGTTTGATAGCTGATACCTTTTTTCAACAGGCCTAGTCGAAAAATGCCCCCCTGTTTTACTAATGAAATATCGGAAAAAACCATAGATGTCATCGGGCTTAGATTTCTAATACAATTAATTTTCGCCATTTCTAATACTGCTACTGTTTCCTCCATCGATTCTGAAACATCGTGCGCAACATTAAGCAACAATGGACCATTACCAATAAACAAATACGGTCCTTTTGGTAAAACACCAAATCGACGTTTTAATATTTGTACCCCACCACAGGTCATTACGCCTGGTAAGTCCCAGCCAGGTATTTTTACAGGTAGTTCCCTAGCACCAGTAGCAATAATGACATAACGTGCATCCACTCGATAATTATCAGCTTTACGGTTTAACAATAGACGAACACCGCCTTCTGATTTATTTTCAGCATGCCACACCATACAGTTGACCCATGTTGTCACCCCAGACTGACAAGTCTTGCGGATCAATTCTCGACCTTGTATATGACGTAAGTCTAAGTTGTTTTCTACCTTCGAAAGTTCAGGCTGCAGTTGTTTGAAATATTGCCCTCCACTGCTGTCATTTTCATCCACAAGTAGTACCGCCATACCATTACTAGCAACGGTGTTAGCCGCTGCAAGACCTCCTGGTCCCGCACCGACGATGACAACATCGAAACTTAAATCGGTATAGGTCGAAGTGTTTTCATCAATAGGCTCTCTGACTTTAGGGGCTCGCACCACATCATGCTGTCTAGATATAGACATCCCTTCTTTTAGCTGAGTTTTACAAGCACGTTGACTTATTGCACCATCAACAGTGACTAAACACTGCTGACATTCGCCCATACCACAAAAGACACGATTGCGGCTATTTTTAGCATTTAAAGAACGCCCGGCAACGGTCAAAGCTGAGGCAATGGACTCCCCTTTCACACCATTTAACCACTCACCTTCAAACTGAAAACTAATTCGTTCTTCTGGCCAATCGAGGTTACTATCTCTCTGCATCATTTATTACCCTCGATATTCAAATAGCGGTGGATCGCATTTAAATGAATAGCGGCACTAGCTTCTAGCTCTTGTAAGCTGATCTTCTCGTTATCTGCATGTCCTTCTGCCCCATCCCCTGAACCAAAAGTTATGATTTCAAGGTTATCAGAAGAAAAATAGCGACCATCAAATGCACCCACCGCATCAATATACTGTGGCGCTTTGCCTGTAATCTTCTCTATCGCACAACCTAAACTTTCGTTCAGTTTGCCCTCCGACTTACTTTCATAAGGCTCCGTTCCGAGTAAAGTAAGTAATTCCCAGCTATCATCTGGTTCACCAAGCGAGCTTATAAACTGTTCTAGTTCCGTAAAAGCCTGATCTACACTAATACCCCAAGGGAAGCGCCTATCGATTTCTATTTCACAATAGGCAGGTACGACATTGGTATTCTCGCCACCATGAAGCTTTGAAACATTCATCGTTGAGGCAAGGCCATCGCGATCTTGCTGACTTAGTGTAGGCAAATACTGAGCCTCGACTTTCGAAAGTATCCGAACCATTCGCAATACCGCACTATCGCCAATCTCAGGCTTACCTGCATGAGCTGACTTTCCAAAAACTCGTAACTTCATCCACATAATACCGCGCTCACGGCAAATCAATTGGTTATTGCTAGGTGCTGCGACAAGTAAACTGTCTACTGGCCCTAAAACTTCACCTCTGAGACTTGCGAGACCGTCTTGACCTAGCTTTTCTTCATCACACACAAATGTAAAAGTCACTTTTCCAGTAAAATTCACGTCCTGCGCCAGTTTGCTGGCTAACGCCATATGTAAGGCTGTAAGAGCTTTACAGTTAGAAATGCCAAGGCCATAAAGATTGTCGCCTTCTTGAGTAACAGTGAAGGGAGCGCTCTCCCAACCATCTCCTGGGGCAATAGTATCTACGTGGCTATTCAATACTAAGTGAGGACGGCCTTCACCCAGTGTCGCACAAACGTTGTACTTATCTGGAGCATGATTATGTAATGTCACCTGCAATGGAAATCGAGTTAATTCTTTCTCAATATACTCACAAATTTCTTTGCAAGAATTGGTTGGGTAAACACTATTTATGGAGACCAATTTATCCATATATTGTTTTATCTGTTCCATCATAACTTGGTCCTCTCTAAACAAACTCTCTTGTGTCCGGCTTACCAGAAAACACAAATTGCCCTTGACCTTTTTCAGCCGTTGGTTTCCCGTCATCAAAGACGACAGCCCCTCGAGAAATTACAATTCTAGGCTTTCTTGTAAGTGACATCCCTTCGTACGGGGTATAGTCCACATTGTGATGCAATTGGCTATTGCTAATTGTTTCTTGAACCGAGTCACTCCATATAACAAGATCTGCATCAGAACCAATTGCAATCGTTCCTTTTTGGGGATAAAGACCATAGAGCCGCGCGGGAGCCGTTGCGGTCAGTTGTACAAAACGATGAATAGATAATTTTCCCGTATCTACACCATGGCTCATCAGCAGTGGTAAGCGAGTCTCAATACCTGGAATACCATTAGGTACGTTATGGAAGCAACTGCCATGGTTAACGACTTTCTTACCTTTATCTCCCTCAATATCAAAAGGGCAATGATCAGACGAAAACACCTGAAAAGAACCATCTTTGAGTCCCTGCCAGATAGCATCCTGATCATATTTAGAACGTGGGGGGGGTGAACAAATATACTTAATTCCATCTTCACCACCGAGATCGTCTTGTGTCAAAAATAAGTATTGTGGGCAGGTTTCAGCAAAAATATTCACACCTCGGCGCCTCGCTCTCTGAATTTCAGATAACGACTGTTGATTAGAAACATGCACAATCAAAATCGGCACATTTACTAACTCAGACAATGCAATCGCACGAAAAGTAGCTTCTCGCTCACCTATCCGCGAATGAGCGATTGCATGATATTCAGAGCCTTTTTTTTCTTCTTGCAGTAATCGCTCTGTCAACCAACTAATACATCCATCGTTTTCCGCATGTACCATAATTAAGTTATTATTTTCTTTAGCCGCACTAAGCACATCCAATATTTGTCGGTCATCCAACTTCAAATTGTCATACGTCATGTAAATTTTAAAGTGCGAGTAACCCATTTTAGTCAGTTCTGGTACTTCTTCAGACAGTATTTTTTTATTCGGGCTCGTCATAATTACGTGGACAGCGTAATCAATACGCGCTTTATTTTCTGCGAAACCACGATAACGAGAAACCGTATCAAAGAGCGATTCATCACCTTGCTGCAGAGCAAACGGGATAACTGTCGTTGTACCACCACAAAGCGCTGATAACGTGCCAGTATCAAAATCATCTGCCATCACAGCGCCATCATCACAAGGTTGATCCATATGGCAATGTGCATCCACACCACCCGGTAAAACATAACGAAATTTAGCGTCGATAACTCGATTCGCTTGAATATTGTCTGTGCCAAGGTAGGCTATTTTTCCATCTCGAATTCCAATATTAGCTATATACTGATCCGAAGCAGTCACTACGGTAGCGTTAGCCAGCACCAAATCAAATTCCATCATGATGCTCCTTATCTAATACTATCTGCCAAACCGAACTCCTGAACCATTTCTTCTGCTAGTGCAGCTAATTCAGGTGCCATCGGCAAACGCGGCGCGCGAGGGATACCGCAGTCACAACCCATAAGTGACAGTAAATGCTTACTGCCGGAAACATAGTTATGGCCTCCTACAAATCGAATTAATGGCAAGTACTTAAGATAGATTTCGCGTGCGGACAGATAATCTTGGTTTTGATCTATCATTTCGAACATTTTAGCTGTCGGGCCAGGTAAAAAATTTGAAGCTACGGATACCCAACCTACAGCCCCTTCAAGGAAGGATTCATAGCCCATAATTCCGCCAAATACGGACATTCGGTCACCACATAACTCTATGATATCTCGAATGCGAGTCACATCCATCGTTGACTCTTTGATGTAACTTACGGAATCTATTTCCGAAAGGCGAGCGACGATGTCAGGAGTAAGATCCACATTTGCCGTAGCTGGATTGTTGTAAATCATGATAGGCAAGCTACTAGCATCAGATATAGTTTTATAGTGTTGGTATAACTCGTCGGCCGTCGGACTTGAATAATAAGGGGGAATGATCATTGCACCATCAGCTCCCATGTCTTCCGCCTGCTTAATCAAGCGCACTGCCTCACGGGTATCTTCAGCCCCAGTACCCGCAAGAACTGGCACTCGACCTGCGACAGTATTGACTACCGTATCAAGCACGATTAAACGCTCTTCATCTGTCATACTTAAAAATTCACCTGTACTACCCAATGGAATCAATCCATGAATACCTTGCTGAACTTGCCATTGTGTATGTTGCTTTAAAGCGTCAACATTTACCGATTTTAAATCATCCGAAAACGGTGTCACCGTAACGGAAAAAGTCCCTTTAAACATAATATGTTATCCCATAATTGCATTTGGTAAATAAGTGGAAATAAGTGGAAAGTATGTAATTACTTGTAGAGCAAGTAACATTCCCAATAATGGTATGCGGGTTTCCTTTGCGACAATCATTGGATTGCGCTGTGAGATACTTGAGGCCACAAATAAAGTAATGCCATACGGAGGCGTCACCATTCCGACCGCCAAATTAACAACCACAATAATATTAAAATGTACAGGGTCGATACCGTAACTTTGAGCCATTGGCATCAATATAGGCACTAAAATCAAAATGGCCGATATACTCTCCATAAACATTCCAATGACCAACAATAAAATGTTTACCGCTAATAGAAATGTAATTGGAGACGAAGTAACTGAATCAATCGCACTTTTGATTACTGCCGGAATATTCTGACTCGAGATAATCCAAGAAAAGATTGAAGCTGTAGCTATAATAATCATGACAACAGCAGAGATTTTTGTCGCTTTTGCTATCAGTGCAGGCAACCCCGACCAGGTCAATTCTTTATAGACCAATAACCCCACTATAAAACCGACAACAACAGCTATAGCTGCCGCTTCAGTTGGTGTAAAGACACCAGATACGATACCGCCTACAATAATCACTGGCATTAGGAATGCTGGAATAGCACGAACAAAATCAAACGCCAATTTACGTAAACTAAAAGTGACTTCTGCTTGGTAACGTCCAGGATCATTCTTAACATGAATTCGACAAGCGAACAGCAGAACTAGGACCATCAAAAAACCAGGGAAAATTCCTGCAAGAAACATTGCACCAACCGATGTTCCCGTCAAAGTTGCAATAACTATCATCATGATACTAGGTGGCAAAATAGGCCCTAAGGTACCGGCACAAGCCATGATCCCTGCGGAAAAATCAATGTTATAGTTACGGTTTCGCATTTCGGGCAACATAATTGACGAAATCGCAGCCGTATCAGCAGAACCCGAACCAGAAATTGCAGCTAACCCCGTACCAGTTAACGTTGAGACATACAGTAAACTGCCTGATATCCAACCTATTAACGAAGTAAAAAACTGAATAATACGCTCTGCAATCCCTCCTTTTTCCATCAACAATCCAGAAAGGACAAAGAACGGAATAGCCATAATGGTAAAGCTATCGAGACCAGAAAAAATACGATGACTCAGTACTACTGCTGGTATGTCATGAGTTAATATATAGAAGGTAGACGTAATCCCCATTGTGAAGAAGACAGGAACACCGAACACAAGCAAAATGGCAAATAATAATAATGCTAAAGTTAACATAATAGCCCTCTCTATTTTACTTAGTTTTATTAAACCGTCTTAAACGATGTAATATTAGCTTTTTGTATAAATGAACTTATCAACTCGAGAATTATATAAGAAAGGCCTACAGGCATGACCATATATACATATTTCATAGATACCCCTAGTGCTGGAGACGTCTGTATAGAACCAATAACCAGCAACTGTTGTGTTCCCCATAACGTAATTAATAGAAAAGCCAAACAAAGAGATAATACAATATAAGAAATAATAACCTGAGACCTACAGGACAATTTAGCTATTAATACATCTACACCTGCATGCATTTTGTCTTTTACAGCGATACCTGCTCCCAAAATCACTAACCACACTTGAGAGAACGTTGCTAACTCCGTTGTCCATGCAATAGAATAGTTGAATATATATCGCCCACCGACTTGAATTATCACCGAAGTAACCATAATAAAAAATAGAATCATGGTCGTTTTCTCTATTATAAAGCGGATTGTATTTAGTAATTTCAGAAGCATAGGTTTATCTCCTAATTCAAAATAAGCGAAAGAACTTCTTTTTGTGCATCAGAAGTAACAAATTCATCATATACGCTAATCGATGCTTCTCGGAATGGAGCTGCATCGGGGTATGTCACAGTAACGCCAGCGGCCTTGATGTTTGTCAGCAAACTTTCATCCATATCAGAGTAAGCTTTACGTTCGATACTGGCTGATTCTGCTGCAGCTTCCATAATTGCTTTCTGATGCTCTGGTGATAATGAAGCAAATTTTTGTTTACTCATTATTAAATCGGCAACTAATGTCGTCCATGAGACCTGTGCCCAATATGGGGCTACCTCATAGAAGTTTTTTGCATAATAATTAGTATTCGCCGCTTCAGCACCATCAACAACGCCTGCCTCTAGCGCGCCATATAGTTCAGCATAAGCTAATGGGGATGCATTCGCGCCGAACTCATTAAAAGAACTAATATGAGCAGGAATTGGCATCGTACGGATTTTCAAACCTGACAAATCATCAATAGAATTTATTGGCTTGTCCGTCGTCATAATATGACGAATGCCTGCTTCGTAAAACGCCAACTTAACGAAACCATTTTTCTCCATGCTCTCTGTCAGTTTTGCTCCCGCTTCACCATCCATCGCAGTGTAAAGGTGATTCCGATCCTTAAACAAAAATGGTAAATCCAATACTGCCAACTCTGGAACAAAATTAGTTAATACTCCGTTGGTTGGAACTGTTATATCTAGCGTCCCAAAACTAATCCCTTCAATCATTTCCTTCTCAGTGCCTAGTTGGTTATTGGGATAAATTTCCACCTCAATCTCACCATTGGTTTTTTCTTTAACCGCCTCAGCAAACGCTAACAAACCTATATGATAAGGTTCCGATTCAGAAGCGGAATGACCCGCTTTTAATGTAATTGCGCTGTAGGCATTGCTTATTGAAAAAGTAGAAACAATAGCAGCCAAAATCATATTTTTAATTTTCATAAATCATCCTTGTTTATTTTGGGATACCAAGTGGATCCAATTGGTATAAAGCAATATGCGTACCAACTACAATGTCCCCAAATTATTGACATTCTTTTCAGTAAAAGTAGGTAAGTTGCACCGTTCTAATGCGAAATGTTAATCTTTAGTGCAAATATTGGTTGAATAGCTACTGACTTGATAGACGCCTTTTAGTTAGACAAAATAACTAACCAAGAGGTACTTATGAATATTAAAATGTATCGTGAAGAATTTAAATTAAAGCCATTAAGCAGATGACTGAAAAAGGTCGCAGTATAGTTGGAGTTGCCGCTTCTACTCATCGTCTCTATGACTGGATCAAACGGTATGCCCAGACTCCTCTCTTCATCAAATCAAGTCCGAAGAAAACACAGAGGTCCGTCGACTCAAAAAAATTGCAACGGATGACTGAAGATCGTGACATTCTAAATAAAGCCGCGGTGTACTTAACACGTCAGTCTGATTGATTGAGGTATACCTTTATCAAAACCAATATGCCTATCTGGGCTGTACGAGCCTATCTACCATCATGGGCTCTAAGCGACTGAATATAGAGGAAGTCGTTCGTGAATCGGGAACAAATAGGAATACCATTACTCGCTTGTACCATGAAACGAATAACCGTATAGATCTTGAAAATTTGGAGAAGTTATGTCAGTACTTAGAATGCTAAGTAAGTGACCTTCTTGAGTATGTAGGTGAAGATCAGGCGATATAAAGTATATTTGGGATAAAAAGTTCTAATGTTGGGCTGGGAATTTAGAAAAGTTAGGATGAAAATTAAATTCAACACTCGAGTTTTTATGTTGGTCCCAATCTGGTCCCCAAAGAAATTTATCGCTTATAATTTTTAGGTAATGAGTATTACAGACACACAAAAACGCGCAAGGAGCGCTTTATTTTCAATATTTTGAAATTGCATAACATGAAGAAGAGATTGGAGCGTGCAGCGGGAATCGAACCCGCATCATCAGCTTGGAAGGCTGAGGTAATAGCCATTATACGATGCACGCACATCGTTGGTACGAGGTAGATAATGCCACATTCGCTCAGAATGGAAAGCGTTATTTTGCACTTAAGTGTTTGTTTGCGCATTTTTTATTCTTAATGCTTAGTGTTTGTTCACCGCCTGTTGTCTTCAAAATAAAAACCGTGATGAATCGCACAGTTTGGTAGTCAAACTCATCGCCCACCACGGTATGTTTCTTAAACAGCTATATCAACGGTAATCAACAATCTCGAAAAATATCGAGCGTTTGCGGCGTTACGCCCCCAGCCTGTGGGTCAAGTGCGGGAAACAAAAGGCTGATCCCTGACTCTCGTAACCCCAACCATTTCATCATAGTGGCGTGTACTTGGTCACTTGATGTGGTTGGTATCACTCGACCACGCGACAGTAGCAGATCACTGCCTTCTGAAATGTCAGGGTACTCACCTAGAATGCGCGACCCTTTCACTGCGCCCCCCATCACAAACGAGTGACTGCCCCACCCATGGTCGGTACCAGCAGTACCATTTGGAATTAATGTTCGGCCGAACTCAGAATGTGTGAATGAGGTAACGTGCTCATCAAGTCCTTCTGCTTCCATTGCTTGATGAAACACATCAAGCGCTTCGGCTAAATCAAACAATAGTGCTGCTTGTTTCTCAGATTGCCCAGAATGGGTATCAAAGCCTCCCAATTTGCAACTAAAATACTGTAGGCCATGGTTAAACTTGTCTCGGTTAACGATAAGCTTAAACACCGTCGCCAATTGTTGGCCGATGCCTGTTTCTGGGAATGGGTGCCCCGTCTCCATTTCCAAGATGTCAGCAAATTCCGAGTATAAATCGGTCGATTCTGTTGCTAGCGTTGCGTAGTGGCGCTCAAAGACATTATTGTAGTTTTCTTGGGTATGTAGGGCGTCAAACAACTGCCGATCTCGACCAGAGGGATCATTAAATAGATCATGGGGTGGTTTCACCCCCACAGAGTTCGATTGCTCAACAATCGCATTCGTCCAAATCTGTGTGCCACCAATATCAAACAAGGGCGACATCCCATCAATTCTGTGTGCTTCGTCACCCAAAATATTCGAGGTGAGTGCGCCAAACCCTTGCTTGGACATTATGGTGCTAGCATGAGTTTGCACCATCGCAGATTGATGTGAATGGCTAAACAAATGGACAGGAAGCACCTCTGAGCTGTTACTGGTACCATTTTGTACCAGTGGCCCAACATTGGCGATCGGCAATAATCGTCCCGCTTTCCACGCCTCTGTTAACGGGCTTAATGATGGATGCATTTTTAGTTGACTCGTGTCACCTTCAGCGTTTAGCGCAACACACTCTTCATAATCCAGTGCTAGCTCACCTCTCAGTAAGTGATACTGAGGATAAATGTCTTCCGCCGACGGTATCAGCATGTTGTAACCATCATTACCACCGGCAAGGTCAATTCCCACTAGCGCCTTATAGTCCGTGCTGCATTGGGTCCCTTGACTGGCCAAAGCACCAAATGAAGATAAACTTAGTGCCGATACGCCCATAGACGCGGCAGAGGTTTGCAGAAAATGTCTACGTGATACTTTCATGTCTTTATCCTTGTACTATGAATTTAGGCGACAACAATGCGTGCACAATGAGGTTTTTAATCTCTCGGTACCAGTCGGAGCGCCGGCCAGTGCAACTGGCTAAATACGTGAGGTAATGCGCCTTTTCCTCGTCGGATAACTGCCCATGAAATAAATGCGTATCCAAATAGTCAACAACAGGTTGGTTATCCCAATCACTGTCATCGTCCAATCTCGTTAGGAACAACTCAAACAGATCAGGAGCCATAAACCATTCTCTACCTTCATTTTCTTGTCTCGCGATGAGCTCTTTAAAATGGTGGCCGTAATCATAAATATCTTGCCATTGATAAACAGCGAATTCCGGTGCGGTAAGGTTGGAAAAATCAGGTGCATTCGGTGCATCGTCGGGCTGATAATAATAGAAGACGGATGGCGCTGACATTGGCAGCAGTCTGTCGTACCAGTTAAACTGTTTCGGCCACATTGAGATCCCGACCCTACGTTTGACACCTAAGGCTCTCATTGCATGCGTAAATACGCACATAGGATCACGAACTTTACCCACTTCGTCGCCGTAGTTATCCGCAGTTCTATCGGTCAAAATAGCCTCAATAAGTGTCGCCATATCCCCATCTGAGTTTTTGAAGGCATTGCGAACACGCCTAACATAGGCGGGTTTGGGGTTGCTCGTTACCATCTTTGTGATAAAGAATTTTGCAACATACGTATAAAGGTTGGCTTGTGACATGAGTAGATCAATGACCTGTTCTAAGTCTTCTTCAGCGCTTTGATGCGCCGAGAATCGCTGACCCAATACGGTTTTCTCCGTCGCGTCGTGCTTATCCGAGTCAATCACCATCGCATACGCGTATTTCTCGGCACCTGACGCATTAGCAAACGTCCAACCGGTAAAGACTCTCGCCAGGTTTTCAATATCAGACTGTTGATACGATGGAACTGGTTGGCCTAAGTCATCGGTGACTGTCGAACCATCGCCATGCAGTTTTACCGGACCAAGAGTAAACAACTGCAGTAGCTCTCTCGCGTAATTTTCATCGGCTTGAGTCGATTCATTCGCCACATTATTGACAAAAGTCAGGTACTCGCCCATAACTGGAGACGTTGACACCCAACGCAAAATATCTCGAAAATTCCCAAGCCCATTTCGTGCCAAGCCATCATAATAATTGCACATATATTTGCGTCTAGCGGTTGCTCTAAACGCAGGATCTACAACGCTGACGACAAAAAGCTCAGACAAAATATAAGCGATTCTCTGGCGCAAGGCATCTGGCTTCTCTACCGTCATCTGTGTCCAACTGCTGGCATAGTACAACCCATGACCAAGGCCTGAATGGCTTTCTTCCAATGACTCAAACAGCGCTAGCCAACTCGTGGCAGGGTAGGATTTTTGTGTTTCAATCCAGCGACTTGTCTCCCCTTCACGAATGAATGCTTCTATATCTTGTACCGATGGACCAAACGTACACTGTGTCAGTGTTCTTGCGGCGTCCCTATATTCACTTTGCATCTATCAACTCCACTGCTTTACTAAACTCATAACATGCTAGTAAAACAGAAAGCCGATGAATGTTAACGAATGTAAAACCAAGATTCTTATGCAACTAATTGTTTTTAATTACACAGGTTGCAACACGTTATACAGATAGAAAAAGCCGCCATAACGCGGCGTTTAAGAGGAAAAGAGATATGAAAGGTGATGTTCACAATCACTGTGTTCGTTAGTTTGAGCTGACTTACTTAAGTTTTCGCTTACTGAGCGTTATTATTTGTGATGTAAGCGATGTCGTTAAGTGTCGCTGATTACCTCAATATCGAACATAGACAGTTACCCTATTCGCTTGTACTTTTCGTTGTTTCCTCGACATAGAGCACCACGCCCCAAATAAAGTGACTGATCGGCTTCTTACTTGGCCATACGTAAACTAGAACTGATAGTGAATCCCCACCATCAATAACCCAATGTCGGCATTACCCAATTCAACGCCGCTACCATGATTGAACGTTGGCATCATATACGTATAGTCCAGACGCATATTGACACTGTTGTTCATCGCAATATTAACCCCTACACCCGCATGCGTCCCTACACCGTAAGAGTAATCATTAACGCTTTCTTGATTTGGGTTACTGTCCCAGTTCATCAAAAATCCAGACAGCCCAACCTTGGTATACACTGCAACATTATCGTTAAAATAATAAGAAAACTTAGGGGATACTGATAACACACCCGTCACTGAATCTAGCCCTGAAATCGAAGTATCCGAACCTAATAATTGCCCTTCTAAACCAAACCAATCTGTAAAGTGATACCCCGCATAAACCGCAATAGCAGGGCTGGAGTGATTATACCGCGCGCCTTCGATATTGTTCTCGACAGAATACGTCTGCATATTACCCAGTGCCCCTCCAACAAATGCACCTTGTTTGTCGGCGGCCTGAAGGCTAAGTGGCAACAACATGCTCATTGCCAATATGGACTTTAGGGCTATTTTAACGAATGCGATTGGTTGCCTTGTGAAAAAAAGTTGTTTTGCGAAAAAAGGTTGTAGTGCTAAAAGTGATGGTCTTGCAAAAAATAGCTTCAAAGTGTCCGCCTGTTATTAATGACTATGATGAATTGAGAACAGTCTATTAATTGCAATAATCGCACGCTTAGCCATGCGACGAACGACGCTATCTACTGATGAAATGCCTTATGCTGTGACGATTGGTATTGGTAAAACTCAACCACATCCAATCACCAACAAAAAACCCATCGTTTGTATTAATAGCACTCGTCAAAACAGGCAAGCTCTGCTACCTTTACGCCACTTAAAGACAGTGACAACTTGAACTAGACGGACCTATGCCTTCACCTCAAACCATAAACAAAATCGTCCAAATTGGTGATACGTTACATCGTAGCGGTTGCGCACCTTATAAAGTGGAAAAATACGCTCAGTTTTATGCGCAAAAGCACGGCATTGATGTGATGGTTCAAGCCACACCCACCGCTATCAATTATCAGTTTCCAGATAAAAACAATACCGTGGTATTAAAGCGGCTCAAGCCCGCCTCAATTAACCTCGGCTTATTGGCAAATACGATTATTCGCATTAATCAACCGAGTAATGAACCGGTGCCAGAACCTGTTGGTTATCCGAAATGGATTGTTGCACTTGCCAACATGGGCATACCGCCCGCTTATCTTATGTTGGTTGGTAGTACGCTTGAAGCCGTCGGTTACTCGGTGATTCTTGGACTGATCGTTTGGCTAACTCAATTAGTAGTTAAAGGACGTAACTCCATCGCAGTTGAGTTCGTTGCTGCTTTATTAACCGGCATATTCGTTGCGTTTATTGCAAGCACCGGTGCGGCAATACCAGTTTGGGCCCTTTGTATTGCGACCGTCGTGCTTTTTGTTCCCGGACTTTCAATTGCCAACTCGTTGGAGTGTTTAGCTTTTAACGACTTGGTCTCAGGAACAGCCTTATTGGGGCAAAGCGCATTAACGTTAATAAAGCTATTCATCGGCGTTATTATGGGCTTAAACATTGGAGAAGCTTGGTGGGGACAAGCTGAGTCCTTGTCTTATACGAATGAAGTGCCGCTCTGGTTACACTGCTTTGGCTTGCTACTGATTTCATCGTCTATTGGCGTTATTTTTAATGCGCGACCAAAAGACATTTTACTTGGGTTACCTGTTGCAGTACTCGGGATGTGGGGACCATTTTATCTTGGCTTCAGTAGCGGCTGGATCGTAGGCACCTGGATCACAACGGTCTTGATTACCTTGTATGGTACTTGGGTCGCTAAGCGTCTCGATCTCACCGGATCCATTTATATTGTCCAAGGCATTATTATTTTAGTACCCGGGAGCCGAGTGTTAGTCAGTGCCAGTCAGTCCGTTTTCGAGCAATCGATTTTACCGATACCTAATATCGGTTTATCCGCATTATTCATGTTTTCGGCAATCGTAGCGGGTCAAATTACCGCCTACTCTTTGTACTCACCGAAAATAGACCGCTAACCAAATAACAGGGTGTCTTAATTAGAGCACCCTGTTATTCATACCATTATATTTTCCGTTTTCTTTACGAATTTATTAATTTTAGTTTAAAAATTATTCTTTCATATCAAAAGGTTAAATATTTGTTTCTTATCTGCTACATACTTTCTAATTAGCCAGATTGTCAGAGAAATGAAATGTCATGTAATTGAAATCAAAAAACGAGCTTAAGTTCAAATATTCTACACAAGCTTTACTGAGAATCGTTGACTTAACTTCGCAGTGGCTTATATTAATTTCTAGCTTGAAATGAAGTTACTTTGTTTACAAAAGACATTTACCGAATTTACTCAATTCTTTGTCGTGTTGTACGCAATAGCAATTTACGTTTTCGCGCTATAGCTGCCGAATCGGCAAAACAAAAAAGAAAATATTGAATTTTAGGATTACATTATGTCTAACACAGTAACTGGCACCGTTAAATGGTTTAACGAAACTAAAGGCTTTGGCTTCATTCAACAAGAAAATGGTCCTGACGTGTTCGCTCACTTCAGCAACATCAAAGCAGACGGTTTCCGCACTTTAGCAGAAGGCCAAAAAGTTGAGTTTAAAGTAACTCAAGGTCAAAAAGGCCCTCAAGCTGAAGAGATCATGCCAGTTTAATTACTGTTGATACTCCAGATACTATTAGCCAGCGTAAGCTGGCTATTTTTTTGCCATTTAATCCATTAACTTACCAATTCTGTACCAATTTGCAGTTAAGCTACGTAAGATACCCTGTCTTCTAATTTACTGCGTTGTAACCTACCTATGGCTATCAAACCAACCATCTACAAATTCCGTGTTGCCCTGACTGACATGAATCGTGACTATTATGATTCATTGAATCTAACCGTTGCACTGCATCCATCGGAAACTCATTCAAGAATGATGGCGCGCCTGATGGCATTTTGCTTGAATGCGTCACCTGAGCTCCAGTTCACTAAAGGGCTATCCGATGTTGAAGAGCCTGACATTTGGCAAAAATCTCTCGATGACCAAACTGAAATGTGGATAGAGATCGGTGAACCTGACGTCGAAAGAGTGAAAAAAGCCACTCGTTTGTCTAAAGCGACCAAGGTCTACAGCTTCAATACTAAGAGCGATGTATGGTGGAAACAAAACCAAGGTAAGTTTGGCTTTCTCAATGCCAGTGTTTATCGCTTCAATAATGAATCCATTGAAGCACTGACCGGACTTGTCGCTCGTACAATGGATCTCTCTGTCATGATTACGGGGACATCGTTGTTCGTGGACGGTGAAAGTGGCTCTGTAGAAGTACTAGTAGAGGAACTGCAAGAGAAATGAGTACGCTAGAGACGCATCTGCAAACCTTCAACGTTGCACAGATGTCTGTCGTTGCCGATCAAGCTGCGCTTTTTTCTGAGCTTTGCGCTCGGGAAAATGCGCTATTCGAGCGTGCTCAAACCAACAAACCTGACACACCAATACTCGGTCTTCTATTAGGGTTGTTCACCAAGCTCAACGTTGAGTCGATTGCGTCATTGCAAACGTATTCAAATCAAGTCCTCGCGATGCGAAAAAGCTTTGAAGATGAACTGGGCAAAGATGAAGCACAAGTGTTTAAGCTGCCTGTACTTGAAGAACTCGTGCTGGTGACCCACGTCTGGTTATACATACAAGGCTGCTTGGGCATGGATTACAGCTTAGCCAATGACCACGCAGACCAGACTAGCCAGGTAATTGCAGGGTTTAACGGTAACAATGTCGATGAAACCCGTATCGCATTCACTAAAAGTTACTACCTAGGCTTTCGTTATTTTGAAGCAAACAAACCACCAGCAACCGGATGGAAGCGGTGGTTTGAAAAATGGTTTAACTAAGGCTTCCGCTCGATCATCAAGTAAATTGGCATCAAGTAAGACAGCAGCAGATGCCAATTGTCATTATATTTCCGCTCTATCGCTTTAATGAAGCCATCGAACGCATTACTTAATTGACGCGTTGCTTAGCTAATTAACGCGTCGCTTAACGAATTTTAACGCGTTGCTTAACTAATTTTAACGCGTTGCTTAACTAATTTTAACGCGTTGCTTAACTAAAGATAAGCATGAGGTCCAAAGACTTCGTAGTGGATGTTATCACGCGCTACGCCAAGTGCTTCCAGCTGTTTAACGACGCTTTCCATGAACACCACTGGCCCACAAATATAGAAATCGCCATCATCAAGAGGCAGTTGCTCTGCAATGTTGTTGAGATCCATCAGCCCTTCATGGTCGCTGGTATTGTTAAGCGCAAGTGTTGGCTTGTTGTACCATATCTGGCTAGCCCAACCATTGCCTGCCACCAACGTATCCGTCTCGTCTAAGAATGAATGTTGCGCGTGATTTTCACAGGCGTGTAGATAGGTTACGTGCTCTTTTTTTCCTGCTTTAGAGAGCTGCTGCAGTATAGCTTGCATTGGTGTGCACCCTACACCAGCAGAGATCAACACAACAGGTTTTTGCTTTTCTACATAAAAGAAATCGCCTGCCGGTGGCATAAGGTTCACTTTGTCACCAATGCTCACTTCATCGTGTAAATAATGCGAAACTAAACCAAGTTGAGAGGCGCTGCCTTCTTTTTTCACTGAAATACGATAATTTTCACCGTTTGGTGCTTGTGATAATGAGTACTGACGAATCTCTAGATTCTCGCCTTTAGACGGTGTCACCTCGATACCTAAGTATTGACCAGCGTTGTATCCGATAACCGGCTGACCGTCTTCTGGCGTTAACACGAAGCTCGTTACGATGTCTGATTGCTTCACTTTATCAGACACAATAAACGAACGTGCGCCAGCCCAACCACCTACGGCTGCTTCGCTTGCAGAGTACAGTGCCGATTCGCGGTCGATAAATATCTGTGCTAAGAATAGATAAGCGGCCGTCCACGCTTCTTCCACATCTGGAGTAAACGCATCGGGTGCCAATTCTCTCAGTGTTTCGATCAGGTGTAGACCAACAATTTGATAGTGTTCTGCTTTAATATTAAAACTAGTGTGTTTATGAGCGATACGCTCCACCGCGGAACTTAAAGCCGCTAAGTTTTCAATGTTTTTCGCATACGCGGCAATGGCTTCAAACAAGGCGACACTTTGACGGCCTGTTTGTTGGTGAGTCATATTGAAAATATCTTTGAGTTCAGGGTTGTGAGAAAACATTCTTTGGTAAAAATGTTGTGTAAGCGCGGGACCCGCAGATTCTAGTAGTGGAATAGTGCTTTTAACGATGTCAATGTGTTGGTTGGTTAGCATATGAGCTCCCTTAAAGGCGATAATGGCTTACTTAAAATGATGAACTTACTTTACATATTGAGTTTTTGACTGTGTCCTCTGAGTGAATCAAAATAGACAATTCAGGCACCAGTACTGTTTATAATTATGTGTGTCACTGTCACCGAACGATGACGGTTATGAGTTGAGAATCATACGTATTTGTCTTTCGGATATTATAGGTAAAGCACAGACCATGCCAATTCGTCAATTGCTTGCTATATCATGATTCTTAACGCTATTTACTTATTTATTATGTCTAAATGACTACTTCCAAATAAGTCAATTAGACTCTATAATGCGATTTGTACTCTCTTTAGGCGAACGCCCCATGCAAGATTTTTCTCCTTCCAATCTCGTTGAACTAACGATAGGGCTTGCGAGCAGCAGCAATGATCAACAGCGTTTTGATACTTTGCTTAATACCATACGCAAAACTGTCCACTGTGATTCTGTAGCGTTACTCTCACAGCAAGGCAACACATTAGTCCCTTTAGCAATGCAAGGGTTGGCACGCGACACCATGGGCCGACGCTTTGTTATCGCCGAGCACCCACGTTTTTCTCAAATTTGCTCGTCACTCTCTCCAGTCATATTCGACGCGGACAGTGACTTGCCCGACCCATTTGATGGGCTTCTTATGGATCATCACGGCGATCTTCCAATGCACTCTTGTATGGGGCTGCCATTAATATTTGGCGACAAAATGCTAGGCGTCTTAACATTGGATAGTTTATCTACCAAAGCTTTTAACGATATTCCACAACGAAGCCTCGAGGTATTATCCGCGATCGCTGCTTCCACATTAAAAATGGCCATGACATTCTCACAGCTAGAATACCAAGCCAAGCAGTCCAAGCAGTTACTCGAAGAGCTAAACGTTGAGTCATGGGAGCGTGATGGTGGGGAGATGATTGGTAATAGCGCACCAATGCAAGCGATGAAATCCGATATCGAGATTGTCGCGCCTTCCGATTTTAATATATTGATCCACGGCGAAACGGGCGTAGGAAAAGAGCTCGTTGCTCGTACCCTGCATCATCAATCCACCCGCAGGCAGAACCCATTAGTGTATGTGAACTGCGCTGCCATTCCAGAAAGCCTCATTGAAAGTGAGTTATTTGGTCATATTAAAGGGGCTTTTACGGGTGCTGATCGTGATCGTATGGGCAAATTTGCTTTAGCCGACGGCGGTACATTGTTTCTAGATGAAATCGGCGAGTTGCCTTTAGCCGCGCAAAGTAAATTATTACGAGCATTGCAAAACAATGAAATCCAACCCGTTGGGCGCGATGAAATACAAAAAATCAATGTACGCGTGTTAGCCGCCACCAATCGAGAATTAAAAGAAGAAGTGGAGCAAGGCAAGTTTAGGGCCGATCTATATCATCGATTAACCGTTTACCCCATTTTCGTTCCCCCATTACGTGAACGAAATGGTGATATTGAATTATTGACGGGTTTCTTCCTTGAACAGGCACGTCGAAAACTTGGGATTGCTCAGTTGAAGCTGAGCCCAAACGTGAGTGCTTACCTAAATCGTTACAACTGGCCGGGCAATGTACGCGAGCTCGAGCATGTGATTAATAGGGCAACTCTAAAAGCAAAAGCACGCATGTTTGACAAAAAAGTGATTGCGGTGAGCATCGAAGACTGCGGACAATTTGATGATGAGCCCGCACCAAGGACAATCGCATCCGCGTCAACAGCCCCTTTAAATATTGAGCTCAATCGCGGACTTAGGGAAGTCACTGAAGAATTTCAACGCAGTATTATCTCCGATGCGTTAATTCAAGCCGATTACAACTGGGCTCAAGCAAGCCGAGTACTAAAAACTGATCGTGCGAACCTCATTCGACTCGCGAAACGCTTAGGTATTACCGTATCGAAAAATCCACAAATCAACCGAGATTAACGTGTTGTAAGCGCGGTAAAGAGATGTCTGAGGCGTAAATAAAATGTTAACATCCAGGTCACAATAAAAAATTGCTCAAATAAGGTCGTTATGAAGTTCATTCGTATAATTCTTGGAAAAATCATTCTCGTACTTAATTTCGTATTTAGCCCACGTGGTGTAAAACGCACAGCCGAAGCACAAAATCAGGCCAACGAGAAAGCCAAAACGCTTTCATTGTACCAATTTGAGGCTTGCCCTTTTTGCGTGAAAGTGCGCCGTGAGATGAAGCGCCAGTCTGTCAATATTACTCTGAAAGATGCGAAAAATGACGATGTCGCGCGTGAACAACTTTTAGAAGGTGGCGGTCGAGTAAAAGTACCTTGTCTAAAAATTGAAAAAAATGGCCAAGTGGAATGGATGTACGAATCAGGAGATATCGTCAACTACCTGCAAAAAGAATTCGCATAGCTGTAAAGTTATAACGTTATAAAGTTATGCGCTTGGCGTGAGTACAAACACCGTGTAAATCACAACACTGAGTTTGTACTCATCTCTCCCTTATCTCATTTGCTCTATCCACTCGCGTCAGTACTCGCTTATAGTGAGTACTCCGCAATAATCATCACTCCGTTGCAGTCATCATTCCGCTATAGTCATCAACGATAACTTATTAACTCGTCATTTCATCGATAGGATCGGCCTGACGCTTCTGGCTACCTAACACAAAGAATGCGTCGATCCAGTGCAACACGAGGACAGAGTCTTGCGGCTTATCTATTTGCTTAAAAGCATCTTTATAATGTTGAGGTGTGATTAAGTGCTTTCTATTCTCTAGGAGCTCAGTCGTAAACTCACCGCTGAATTCGGGGTGCCCTTGAACGGTCAATACATGGTTATCTTTTACCAGCATAAAGTTGGGGCAAAACGCATTGCTAGCAACCACTTTCATTCCTTTAGGGACAATGGTCACTTGATCTTGATGACTCACTAGAAGACGAATGGAATCCATAGAAAGGTTCATCCATTTCTTTTGAGCCGTCACATGCACATCATAACTGCCTATGCCCCACCCTTTGGGCGATTTCTCTACGGTACCGCCTAATGCACGAGCAATCACTTGATGCCCGAAACAAATACCCACTAAAGGTTTTCGTCTCGCCTCACAAGCACGAATCCAATCCATTAGATCGAGAATCCAAGGAAGATCATCGTAAGCATTGTGGACGCTCCCCGTCACAATAAAACCGTGAAATTCGTCGATACATGGCCGCTCGCCTTGCCGCACGTCAAAGTTCACGAACTCGCAGGCACTGTTGACTTCTGATAATGACCGTTTGATCATGTCGGCATACTGTCCATACACCTCAGACAGTGGCAAATTTACTTGTCCGCACGTTAAAATCCCTATCTTCATCAGCCACCCATTCTTGTTTGATTACTCGTTGTTTGATTACGCACGATGAATCTTATGCTTGTACTTAGACGGTCGGTGCCGTTAACTGCTGATATCAAAGCTCGCTTAGTAAATCCGGTTACTATTCAACATCTTTACAAACAAATATTCATGCTTACTTTGATTATAGAACTGTTCTATACCAATGCCATTCAACACCCATCACATTGGTAAGATTTGTTCTTCAGCCGCTCTGTCCAAACAATTCTTTAAATAATGCGACTATTTTGTGACTCTTGCCGAGTTCTTGTTAGAATGCGCGCAGCTATTATTAGAGTAGAACCCAAACATGTATCAATTAACTTTCTCGCTTCAAGAATTTCTTGCCACATACTGGCAAAAAAAACCAACCATCATTAAAGGTGGTTTTGCCAACTTTCAGGATCCAATTTCTCCAGAAGAGCTGGCTGGACTGACCATGGAAGAGGAGGTCGACTCTCGATTTGTCTCTAATCTCAATGATGAATGGCAAGCGGAACATGGTCCATTTGACGATGAGAAGTTTGCTTCACTCGGTGAAAGTAATTGGTCATTCATTGTTCAAGCTGCCAACCATTGGCATGATGACGCCGCGCAACTGGTTAAGCCGTTCAAAGGCATGCCGCAATGGTTGTTCGATGATTTAATGATCAGTTATTCCGTGAAAGACGGCGGAGTGGGTCCTCATATTGATCAATATGATGTCTTTATTATTCAAGGTATGGGCAAACGTCACTGGCGTGTCGGTGCAAAAGATGTCGGTCAATATAAAGAAACTTGTCGCCACGAGGCACTGCGTCAGATTGAATCATTTGATGCTGAGATTGACCAAGTATTAGAGCCAGGCGACATTCTCTACATCCCACCCGGTTTCCCACACGATGGCTACGCACTTGAACCATCAATGAGTTACTCGGTTGGCTTCCGCTCTCCAAAAGAACAAGAACTCGTGAGTAACTTTGCCGATTATGTTTTGGCACACGATTATGGAGACGTACATCTGCATAAGCCTGAACTCACCACTCAAGAAAACCACGGAGCAATCAGCGCATCAGATCTCGAATCACTGACGCAAATGTTGAAATCAAAACTTGATGATCCGCTCATCGTAAAAGATTTCATGGCTGCCATGCTCAGCCAATCCCGTCATCATTTAAACATCATTGCGCCTGACCCTAAATGGACGCAAGAAGAGATGGCTCAGCACTTAGCTAGTGGCAGTGAATTGTTTAAAGTGTCGGGTTTACGTGCCCTACACCATGAAGACGAACCTACGATGCTTTACGTCAACGGCGAAACCCTAAAGGTTCCAGAAGACCTCGCGCCTTTAGTTAGCGCGCTTTGTCATAGCAGCGTAATTCAGCTTCCTAATCCTTCAACCAGTGCCGTTTCGTTCCTTACTGAACTGGTGAACAAAGGGTATTGGTTCGCTGAATAGCTTATAAAACTATTGATTCAGAACAGCTCAGTCATGAGCAGAAAAAGAGCGCCTAGGCGCTCTTTTTAATGGCTAATTTTTCGCTATTCGCTATTCGCTAATTATCGACATCTCACATTTTCAATCAATAAAAATAGAGATTATCGAGATAAACACTATCGCTAGTCGTTCCCCATAACGCCATACCTAATTGCGTCATTTTTGTTTTGTCATACTGGCTAACTGCGCCTAATGCATCAAATGATAGTTCAACGGATATCCATTCCTCTGTGGTGATGTTTTCCATCATAAGCAACAGCGGACCACTTTCAGACAGTAACTGGAACTGAGCTTGCGTCACGCCAGAAGTCGCATAAAAATCGAACCGCAGCCCTGTCATTTGCGATGCGTCAACTGGGCTGGCCGGTTCAACACCGTACTGAATACCTGTTGTTCCGCCCGCCACACCATCTGGCGTAATTTGGAATTTCGACGTTTGATTCCCCAAAATTGAGATCATTGAATGAACTGGCGGGTTCCACCACGCATCTGACCAATAAGTAACGTAGTGAGGGCTAGACAGTGAGTCACTAAATAGCGCAATGACATCTTCATTGGCAACCGTCGGTATAGGGGCTGCCATATTAGGCTGCGATGCCAATGGAGTAAGCGAAAGCGTCAGGTCATTCACACTACCAATGACAGTGAGTACTTGTGTAATACCGTATCCATCCGCCAATGCTTTAATTTTTTGAGTACCTTGCGTTAACGTCAGAACTGCGATGCCGCTATCACTTGTTTTTACTGTATAGGGTTCATCAAAGTCACCACTAACGCCGACCAACACGTCAGCACTCGCTAAAGGAAGCCCTTGCTCATCCTTCACCAACACATTGATATCATATTGATTAGATGTGCCTGAAAAGTAAAAATTATCAACAAATATTGCTTTTGTTTCTGCTCCCCAAAGTTGAATGCCTGCCATCTGCAATTGTGCCGTGTTCAACGCTGCATTACCGTTAAGCGTCATATCTGAAAATGGAATCGCAAGCGACAACCATTGTCCTGTCTGAGGATTATCCAATGCGTATGTTGCCGAACCATCCGTCGAAACTAATTGCAGCACCACCTTGCTAATACCTGATTCTATGTAGAGATCAACATTCCACGTATCATGATGTGATACATCAACGCTGCCGTATTCAATACCAAATTGAATACCTGTCACGCCACCTTGGGAGCCTTCTCCTACAATTTCATAACGTGCGTAATGGTCACCATTCATGCTTTCTTCAGAGTAAAATGGCGCATTCCACCAGTTCTCATTCCAGAGTGAGACAAATTTGTCTTCATTTAGGCTGTCGCTATAAATTGAAAAAACATCAGCATCAGAAACAGTCGGGGTTGGCGCAGAAACCGATGGTTCACTCTTTTGTACGGTTTTATTTATCAACGAAATATCACTGATTAACACTGATGCCTCTACCTCACTAGGGAAGGTTAAAGCAAACCAACGAAGTTGAGTCGTAGCAGGTATCGCCACTTCAAACTGCTTCCAACCATCCGCCAATGCCGTGCCAGAACTGGTAAGTAGAGTAATACTAAAATTAGGAATATTGAAGCCTTGAACATGGACTTCAACCTTCTCAAATCCATTGGATTTTAAGTTAAAACGTGCGTAATTATACATCGAGGCATCAATGCTATTTGCTTGCTCATTGCCCCAAGCAATACCCGCGCCTTTGCCCCAATTAGTCCCACTACTTAATTCAAGTACTTTACTAAAGTTTTCATCAACGACTTGGTTCGAAATTGTCGCCCCCGAACCCCAATCATCCCCCCAAAACTCCATATAATAGGAGTCATCGTGCTCTGAGTGGAACACATACATTTCTTCTGGTACAGGCTCATCAACATCTTGTTCTAGAGCTATTGAAACCGTCTGGTCACTTTCTCCAAGTTCGACTGATTTTTGTTCAGAGACATACCCCGACTTTGTCGCTAATACGATGTAAGTACCTGGCTCCAAATCATAATAAGCAGAGCCTTGAGCGTTAGTCGTCCTTGATTCACCTGAAATCATCAATGACACACCGTTGATCGGCACCTGACTGTTAGCGTCGGTTAATTGTAAGGTTAATCGCTGTGTTGTTTCTTCTTGCGGTGGTGTTGTTCCACTTGGGCCGCTCTCCGTTCCGTCACCTCCACCGCCACAACCGAACAATATTGTGCATAACAGCATCGCGCCTAATTTTTTCCACATCATACTCGAGTTCCTTCTAATTACATTTAAATTAACGACGACGCTGCCTTAGTAAGGCACATCCAAATAGGCTTAATAAAATGAATAAACCGCTGCTTCCACCCGATGAGTCAGACGAACCATGAGGCGTCGGCTCAATATCTCCAGCGGTCATCACTTGGAATTCAATGTCATCTTGATCAAACAATGCTGAATTTGAGTTGTGGCGAAGCGCCACTTCGACACGGTAAGTCCCATCGGTCATTGAAGATGGGTCAAAAACGAGGGTGTTATAGCGAGTTTCAGGGCTAGGAAGTGTTTGAGACTGCCAAATGAGGGAATAGTCTTCTTCTGTACCATCCGCTAACTCAAGGTTTGCAATTAACGTCACTATGCCGTTTTCTGGGTCAACAAGAGACGTTGCTTTGCCATCTTGTTGCATCGTCAAGTGAACATTCGGAAGGGAAGAGTCTGGCGATGTATTATCCGAGACCGGTGTTTGCTCATTACAATATTCAGCGCTACTGGTTTCACTCTTTTGGCAATGAGCAACGTAATCGATTTCCAACTTGGCGGTGCTTAAATCAGGGTCGATATTTCCACCTAGGTTGCCACCCATTGCCAGGTTGAGTAACACAAACATGGGTTCCTTATATTGCGGGCACTGACTGACATCGTGAGCGGCAACTAAGGTATCGTTCACAAAGAAACGAATATCGTCATGTGTCCACTCCATCGCATATTGGTGCCATTCTTTGACTTGTAGCCGGCCATTAGGGTAAGGGTAGCGGACTTCATGGCCGCAACCATTCGCATTGTAGAAATTGGTAATGTAAACGTCTGGCTGATTAGCAAACCACTCCCACACATCAATTTCTCCCGCACCGGCCAAGGGCCAGTTCACACTATCGCCATCGCCTTTAATCGGTTGTTCGAAAATACGATTTTCCAACATCCAGAAAGCCGGCCACGTCCCAGCTTCTAGATTGTGAAATCGAATTCGAGCTTCCACACGGCCGTATAAAAACTCCTGCTTATCTTTGGTGTTGATGCGACCAGAAGTCCACGTCCGTTGCTGCCCACCAAGCGTCATACAATTATGGGTTTTCTTGCGTGAAATGATCTTCAGGGTACCGTCTGATACTTCGTAATTTCGCAAATCAGAATAATCATCGGAGGTATAACATTGTACCTCGTTGTTATAGTTGGCTTTGGTTTGTGGTGTCCATGTGCTCCAATCCACCCCATTTCCATCGAATCGGTCAATCCATTGAACCTCCCACCCGGCGTAAGCAGGCTGAGCGAACCCCATCATTATTCCCGCCAGTAATATCATTCTGTACAACATCATCGCCTCAACTTTTTCAGACAAAGTTCACCCGCACGATGGCAAATCGCCCTCATGGAAATAAACAATATTAGATAGCGGCGATAGCCAAGGATTCAGCTATCGCACATTTGAACGCGCCCTTCAGCGCATGAAAGAATCGCCTACGCTACTCTAACCAAGAGATATTCCTGATTTCTATATCGCTACGAGTCGGTGCACTACCACCAGATTCTGAATAGACATCTCCAATAGTAAACGGAGAGTTAACAACGCTTAGATCAGCATTGGCTGCATTAGAGAAGTCGCTAAGGTCAATCGTATATTTGACCCAGTCCGTTGTCAGGGTGTAACCCTGTCCAGCGTTAAATCTTACCCAGTGATTCGACCCACCAGAAGCCGTTGTTTGGTAGCCCAAATCAAACCCGAATCGAGCCAAGACACTTTCTCCGCCGTCAACGCCACGGATCTCAAACGTCATTTTCGTTGACTGGGTTAAGTTACTGGTCTGGTTGTTAGTGCCAACACCAGCGCCCCACCCCCAATCTTTCGCCGTTGCCGGGTTAGCCGCGATAGTCAATACACCAGTGTCAGCATCCACCCCCGCCCATGCCGTGGCTGGATTATCCCAACCATAGGCAATAGCACCGTCATAAAGAACGCTTCCTAATACTCTAAACTCGCCATCTTGTGGCGGCGCCGTCACTGGCGCATACGGGGGAGGCAGCACCGAATCCATCAACGTCAGTTCATCCCCACCAAAACTGGCACTAAATGAAGACACAGCGCCACGGGTCAACCCAAGATCATTGAGCGTATCAACCTTATCCCATGCCAAGTACTTGACGTTGCCATCAATATCAATCAATCCAAAATGTTTTTCAGAGTGGGTTGGATTGTTTGCATCACCTTTCCAAGGCTCATCAAATGCTTGGAAATAGAACAGAGACGCACCAAATTCATTGGTAAAATCGCGCATATCGTCATAGAAGATTTTCTGTTTATATTCATCCGCCGCTTGTGTTCCGCCAGCGCCAAACATTTCTGAAGACACGGAAGACCAACCCGTTTCCCCTATGTGAATAGGCAGGCTTGAATCAATGTTATGAACGAAAGTTTGCACGTCGGCAAATTGATCGAGGGTACGGTCAAACGCTTTATCCATTGACGCATCGATTTGCTCTTTCAGCGTTGAACTCTGAAGGCTTTCTGGGACTTTCCATTGTTCAGAGAATGTTGGATCATAATAGGTGTCGTGGTGGGCATAAGAGTGCATTGATACATAATCAACGGTTTCTATTAAGGCCTTTAGGTTCGCTTGATCACCAGTATTACCGCTTGGATCCGTACCCGCCCACACCGCATAGTTGTCCGAAGAGGTAACCCAGATACGAGAGGTACTTTGATCATCAAATTTCCAGCTTTGTAAATCCGTCACATGATCCAAAATAATTTTAGGCACCACATGGTACTCAGCCCAGTTGACCATTGCTTCATTACCCACAGCAATCACTTTGACAATTTCCGGATAGGCTAACGCCAGCTCTTTCGCTTTTGCTATTTCCAACGCATTTTTAGGGCTTTCTTGGTCATGAATGACCGGCTGATCGGTCCAAGAGTTTAGCGCTTCAATCCAAACCCCCAACATTACATACATTTCAAAGCTGCTGTCTTCGGCTTTCAACTCACTAATCGCTTGTAAGAGATTTTCTGTATTACTCTTACCATCTAACCCGATAAAACCTCGCGTGTTATACGTTCGCAGCACCTTAATTCCCATTGCTGCCAAAATTTTCATGTCTTCTTTTTGTTGGTCGACAGTGGGCACGTTGGCACCGGACTCACGAACCGTCGTGCGCCATGCTCCATAAGATATAGCAAGATAATCAGGGTTACCCAATAAAGCATCACCGTTAGCCGCGGTAGGTTGAATAAGCGGGATTGGCTGAGGAGTTAACTCCGTAGAATCAGACCCACCTCCACCGGGCGTTGAAGGCGTGGCGGTGAGTTGTTCATCGCCACATCCCGACATCGCAAGCGTTAAACCGACTAGCATTGCTGCTTTTAAACTGCATTTTTTCATTGCTTCTTCCTTGCACACTTTTATTTTTATGTCTATCGCGACTCATTCCATCAATTAAAAAGGCCCCTAGAACATCAGCTCCAGAGACCTTAAGGCAGTATTAATTTGCAGTGATAGAAACGTTATCGAAATACGCCGTCACTTCGCATCCTGCGACCGCGCCACACACCGGCTGTAGCAGCATAGAGACGCCCCATTCAACATCAGATCCAGTAGTCACATCGAAGCTATGACTTACCCAATCATCGGTAGGCATAATAGATAGTAATGGGTCTGTCTTAGAAACCCCTGCCGATCCTTCGGAGAACAGTAGTGCATTAACAACGCCTCCATCACTCGCCGAGCCCTTCAAATCAAAAGATACAGTTAAACTTTGACCAGCCGTGATCACGCCTTCTCCAATTCGATCTTGTTTAATGAATGGGTTTTGCGCCTCCGGTGCGACTAACTTGGCCAAATACGTTCCACCGGTATCTTGTTCAACAGTCATATGCGCGCCTTCCACCGCCCAGCCTTCAAAACTGCCCAGTTCAAACCCACCATTCACGACTAAACCCGTATCACCAATATCCCCTACACCGTCAGTCGGCCCGTCCGGCACGGCTGGCACATCCGGCTCTTGCGTGGCGCCAGTAGCGAAGAAATTGACGTTATCGATATGGAACACAGCACCATTGCCTGTTCCCCATGCTGGAAATACCATCACCAAGTCTATGGCACTTAGATTCACGCCTTGTTTGGCGAAATCTGCCAGATTGAAGCTAAAGTGCTGCCAATCGGACGTCGGGGCACTAGGCAAATCAACCTCAAGCGGTACACCTTCTACACTTTCAATTTTTAACTTCCAGGCTGCGGCGCCATCCGTTGGCGGAGTCACGAGTTTAAGGTCAAGCTCTAATGTCCCTGTCTCTGCAAGCGCGCTTGCGTCATAAGGCACACCATCCACTGCGGTATGGCCAGTATCTTGAGCATCGCTTCGAGTCGTAAATCCGAGTACGGTTGCACCCACTACTTCAAATTTCGTGACGTTACCGTATTCGCCATCCTCAACAATAGAAGGGGTTGTGCCACCACAGCAGTCCCACGCCGCCCATTTAGGGTTGGCTAAATCAGAATAAATGGTAAAAGCAAGTGTCTTTTCATCGACAGGCGGTTCCACAGGCGGCTCTACGGGTGGCGTCACTTCATCATCCGCCTCAACAAACGTCACATCATCCCAATAGAAAGTTTTGTCTTCATTGGCATCAACTAAGAAATCAAAGAAAATCGATTTTTTGTCAAAAATGTCGCTGTCATTAATTGAGCCGCTATTTAAGTCGGTAAAATCAAACGTCAGTTTTTCCCAAGATTGTGCAACCGTGGTATGCACTAATACTTCTGCAAACTGACTATCATCGGCTTGATTTTCGACCTTAAGTAAAACTGGCACGCTCGTTTCTGGTGAATAAACCCACACGGATACTTTGCTACGATCAGCATTCAAGTTCAGGCGAGTCGTGTCACCCAGCGTTGTACCCGCCCAATCTTCAGCAGACGCCGGTTTGTCGGTTTTAATCACGGTATTATTACTACTTGCGGGCGCGACATCGGTATAGATTGGATTGGTTGCATTTAGTACTGTCGTCGCTCCACCAAAATCTATCATCGCACTTGTGATGTCTAATTTATCACCGGCATCGGCGTCAGGGTTTGGTTGCGGATCCGTTGGGGTCGAGGAATTACCATCTGAGGTAAACTCAACATTATCGACACGATACACAGCGCCAGCCCCCTCTCCCCATTTAGGGAATATAAGAACGTTGTCAATGCTCGACAGATCCAAGCCGCTATTAGCAAGGTCAGCGAGTGTGACGGTGACATGCTGCCAGTTTTCTGTTGGTGTAGTCAGCTCAACCTCAACCGCTTCACCTTGATTGCCATTTTCTGGCCCACCATTACTTTCTAGTTTCACCGCCCAAGTTGTCTCTCCAGGGCTGGTCATCAGCTTGATATCAAACTCTAGCGTACCCTCTAGTTCATAAGCACTCGCATCTAACGCGCCACGAGATTCAGCTCGAACAAAACCCAATACTGCGGGTGTATCCCCTACTCGAAACTCGGTTACCGTTCCATACTCATTTAGTTCTTCTGGATTAGTAGGCGTTGTCCCGCCACAGCAATCCCATGTCGGCCAATAGCTATTTAGCGAGTCTTTAAACACAACGAAATCGTTACCGGTTTCTGGTACTTCAGGTACATCTGGTGTTTGAGGGTTTTCATTCACCGCCAAACTATCATCCCCACAACCCACCATTGCCGCTGACAACGCTGCCACAAGTGCAACATTCGCCAGTTTAAAACTTCTATTTGATGTTCTCATTCCACATATCCTTGGTAGTCAATAACGTCATGTTTACGTGCTGCTAATCTACACCACAATGAAAGCGCTTTCTTTATGACTTATGAAGCCATTTAAGTTTTGCCTTCTCATTGCAAGTTTAAAATCCATTAAAAGCCTAATTACAACTTTAAATCCCCGTTATTCATACAGACGCGGCGCTAATCTTCTAGATTCACTAATAGTAGCTCACCTAACACAAAAGAAAGCGCTTTCCTAAGGGATCATAATAGCTCAGCTCTTTGAAAATTATTCTAGCCAACCTGACTTATAAAATCTGCCTTATCCGTTAAAAACGTGCATTAAACCATCATATATTGCTAATGAACGATGAAAATCGTGAGCAAAATCGAAATTATCAATAATTGAATTAAAATGAATAACAATTGCACAAAAACCAGACTAGCAAGCGCTTTCTATAACTAACACGATGCAGTAGATATCAATAGCAAGAATTGACGACCTAAAACATTGCCTATCACACCGATCCCCCCACTCTTTTTACTTTTTTTAAATTCAACGCTTATCAATGAGTGATTTCTCGGTATACTCCTGAGCCTAACTGTTTAGAGGAATCCGTTTGTGGCAAATGAAATGTCTGTTGTTATTGGTCTAGTGAACCCAAAGAGCCCTACCAACGTAGGGGCGGTTATGCGCGCGGCTGGTTGTTATCAAGCATCGGAAGTTCGTTATAATGGTGAACGATTTGCTCGTGCTGCTAAATTTCAAACCGACACGAAAAATGTTCACCAAACGATTCCTCTTGTGGCTGCACAAGATCTTATTGGTAACTTAGCGCCTAATAGCGAGATTGTATGTGTTGAATTGGCGGAAGGTGCTACCCCGCTTCCTGAGTTTATTCACCCAGAAAATGCTATGTATGTCTTCGGGCCAGAAGATGGCTCAATACCACAAGAGATTGTCGATAAAGCGAGTCATGTGGTCTATGTGCCCACTATCGGTTGCATGAATCTTGCCGCAACGGTAAATGTCTTGCTTTATGATCGATTAGCCAAATCAACTCAAGCTATTGATCATGCTGAGCGAATTAAGAGCAGTCGCGATAAGAATAATCGCCTGAAGGCGTAATCAAGCCCAGGTCTTTTATCTGACGCAAAGTTAGGGCAAAGGCCTGCTATTCAATGCAAGTATCAACGCCACTCATCCATCACTCTAATTACCTGGTTTACCCATACATGTTGGTTGCCATAATTTTAATTGTCGGTTGCCCCAACTTTAAATGTCGGTTGCCCCAATTTTTCCCCATCCGTTTAACGCTAAATAAATCGGTTTCAAATCTCACGCTGTGACGAACTAAAAGAAGTGAGCTCTGTTATGTCCTAACAACGAAAGCCGCTCATTATCAATAGAAACTAAAAACTGATTCGCTCTTTACCAATATTATCTTTTCAATCAATAGTGTTAGGCTTAACTACATCGGCCGAAAGCGTCATCACCGTCGTATTACTGACTACACTAAATAGTAGTCCGTGAATAATAGGTTACGGATTACGGATTAATTATAAGGGATGTAGACTTTTCCAAGATGAACCCGTTTTTTCAATAAGAGAGCTCTAACATGCAAAAATCTATTCTAGTAACAGGCGCGACCGATGGTATCGGTTTGGAAACCGTTAAGATGCTTGTTACAAAGGGACATCATGTCATCGTCCATGGCCGCAGTGCAGACAAAGTACAGCACGTAAAAGAACAGCTCATCGCACTCGATTCTGCAGCGCGCGTCGATACCATCATTGCCGATTTATCGGTAATGTCGTCCATCGACACAATGGTTACAGAGGTCTCGAATAGATTTTCTTCCCTTGATGTTCTAATCAATAATGCGGGGGTATTCAACACGGCATCGATCGTTACCGCTAACAATCTTGATGTACGCTTTGCAGTGAACACTCTCGCCCCTTATATACTGACATCAAAATTAATACCATTAATGGCACCATTAGGACGTATCGTCAATCTGTCTTCAGCCGCCCAATCCACCGTCAACCTTGACGCACTTGTTGGCAACAAGTCGCTATCACATGGCGAAGCGTATGCGCAAAGCAAGCTCGCACTGACAATGTGGTCACGTGTATTAGGACTGCGTAATAAGGTGCAAGGGCCAATGATTGTATCCGTTAACCCAAAATCGCTACTGGGGAGTAAAATGGTCCAAGATGCCTATGGGATTGCAGGCAGTGATTTAAGCGTCGGTGCAGATATCTTAGTGCGAGCAGCGCTTTCTGATGAATTCGCTCAAGCACACGGTCAATATTATGATAACGACATCGAAGCCTTCGCTCCGCCGCATCGTGATGCGCTTGACGATACGAAGGCCCAAGAGGTAATAAACGCGCTTGATACCCTTTGGGCCGATCGCTAACGTCTCGTGAACCGATTTGACTAATTGACTAATTGACTAATTGACTAATTGACTAATTAACTAACTAACAGGTATCACGTGGCAATCATGACCACGTATATACGATCTAATCAGCCCTATTGGTTTCCTTGTTGTAGGACATCCCAATAGGGCGGTTGCCCAAAATAGTCGGCAAAGTAATCAATAAATGCGCGAACTTTTGGCGCAATAAGTCGCGAGCTTGGGTATACAGCCCAAAGTGCTGTCTCTTGCACGAGAGGCGAATCTTGTAAAATTTCAACTAATTGACCGCTTGCTAACCCCTGATACGCACTCCACGTTGAGTTTATTGAGATCCCTAACCCGTCGATTGTTGCTTCACGTATCGCATCACCATTATCTGTACGTATGCACCCATGTGTCTTTACCGTGACCATCCCACTCGATGTATTAAAATTCCATGAGTCTAGTCCTGCAAGGTTAATGCATCGGTGCTTCACTAAATCTTGGGGCGTCTGTGGCTCTCCATATTGTTCAAGGTAGTCTGGTGAGGCACAGACTATTCGGTGATCAGGCGCCAGCTTTCGCGCCACCAGCGTTGAATTTTTCAACTCAGCGTTTCGTATAGCGATGTCAAATCCCCCTTCTACCAGATCAATCATGGTGTCGGAAAAGCGTAGGTCCATCGTCAAGTCGGGATATTGCAGCAAAAAACCTTTCAAGGCGGGGATAAGGTGCATACGCCCAAACGACGCGGGGGCAGTAATTCGTAATGTCCCTGACGGTGAAGTATGACCTGCGCCGACAGAACCACGAGCCGCCTCAACACTGGCAAGCACTTCTTCAGCATGGGGTAAAAATGATTCGCCCTCTTCTGTTAGGGATACTTTGCGCGTTGTACGATGAACCAAGCGTACACCTAAACTTTGCTCTAGTTTACTGATATGTGCACTTGCCACTGCAGGCGATAAGCCCAGCTCCTGGCCAGCCAAACTAATATTATGAGTAGAGGCAATGCGAACCAGTAGTTTCAAATGTTCAATATTCATGGCGATTTTCAACAAGATCTTAAAAGTAATATTAAAATCTATCTAATTATCAGGGTAATCGCCAGTAAAGCAGAAAAATAACCGTCAATTGACTATTTCAGCATGACCAAAAAACTAGGCGCTCATTCATGAGCGCCTAGTTTTCATTCAAATATAAAACGTGGTCGAACTGCTAGCATTTAAATTGAGCAACCTGCTCATTGAGTTGTTTGACCCGTGTTGTTACATCATCGGTCACAGTGTTAGCATCGCGTGATTGCTGAGCCACCACTTTTAATGATTCATTGATTTCATTGACCAAGATTGATATCGACTGCGTAGCTGAAGCTTGCTGTTCGGCGGTGGCCGCGAGTGCGCTCATCTGATCATTGACGTTTTCAACTTGCTCACCTGTCGACTTAATTCTTTGAGCGGCGTTATTAGTATGCTCAACCGCTTGATTTGCGATGTGAGTACCAATGCTGATCTGCTCTGCTACTTTCCCCGTTGACGACTGTATCGCTTGAATGATGCCATTAATCTCACCGGTTGATTCCGTCGTCCTACTCGCCAGAAGTCGAACCTCATCGGCGACGACAGCAAAACCACGCCCTTGCTCTCCGGCTCTTGCGGCCTCAATCGCGGCATTTAACGCCAGAAGATTGGTCTGCTCGGCCAACCCTTCAATCACCTCGGTTACTTTACCGATCGCTTGACTCTCTTGGCTCAAGGTTTCAACCAATCGTTGTGTTTTCTCTATGGCTTCAGATAACGAGATCATACTGTCTTGATTAGCCCTTAGAGCGAGCTCACCATTTTGAAGCTCGGCCTTGGAGTCAAATAAGGTCGTTGATGAATCTTGGACTTGTTGCGCCGTTTGCTCTGCGCCAACGGCGACTTCTGACAATGAATGTCCAATCTCATCTACGTGCTGTGATTGACGCTCCATACGTTGCAAACCGTCCTGACTCGATTGTATCAACTGTGTCATTCTTTCTTGCACTGATGTGGCATTCTCCGTCACGCCACCGACAAGATTCGCCAAGGACAGGTTCATTGTGTTTACCGAGCGAGTCAACTCTGACAATTCATCACTCCCTTTAATGACCAGAGCTGGATTTGACACATCCCCTGCCGCGATTTGTTGTGCTCGACCGGCGATGGTTCGAATACGCGCCCCTATATGTTGTCCCATCACACTCGAGACAACCAATGCAGATAACAGCGCGATACCACAACTCGCCATCAGGATCACCACAACAGTCGCAATGCTAGTTGCAATGTTTCGTTCCGTGTTGGACGCATTAGTTTGTTGTTCAGACACAATGGTATCTAAGCGAGTTTGCATGTTATCGACAGCAGGAATTAATGAGGCGGTCATCAAATAACTCGCTTGGTCCCAATCAGAAGATTGACGAATTTTGATCACTTGGTCTGCAAGTGGAAAATAGAGAGCTTTCATCTCATTAAACAACGACCACAAACTTTGGTCACTCGCACTAAGCAACGCTGTTTTGCTCGCGATTTCGTTCACAACCTGTTTATGGTATTTCATCAAATCATTGTACTTTTCAAGATAGTCTTGCTGTCCATACTGCAAGTAATCACGCAATGCTGCTAACGCATTAGCAAGCGAGGTATATCCGTCAGCATACAGCTTGAACAAGCGTTTTCGCTCGCCACCCTCAGATCGACCCGCTTCATCGTTAATCAAACCTTGCAACTGATCGAGGGCAACTTCGGCAATCGGAGCGGCTTCATTCATGAACATAGAGTGAGCAGGAAGATTGTCGTCACTGTGGCTCAACGTTAGAATTTCTTGAGCCGTACTTTTTATCTCATTCCAAGACTCATCGAGCCCGTTATAATGCGGAACTGAAATTAATGACTCTAAACTGATCAGTTGAATATCGGTCGTATCAAAGGCATTTAATACGAGTTGCTGGCCACTTTCACGTTCTGCGTCAGAACTATTTAGTAGCATGTAACCTCGTAATAGAGACACCGTAGCCTGAAGAGATTGTCCAACTTGACGGCTCGCATCAACCGTTGGGAGATCATACTGCAACAAAGAGCGAGTTTGGTCTTGCACCTGCGTAATACTTCGATAAACAAATAACGAAGAGACGATAAACAGTACACCAAGCGCTAGAAAACTCATCCTGAGCTTACCCGATATCGAAAGCGTCATTCTTAAATCCTTTTATAAATCCTTTATCCTCAGTCACTATATCGGCAGTCGTAACAAAATCTACATAATTTATTGTAATTATTGTTAATAACCCTTTACGCCCCATAACATTTATTCTTACTATGAATAGGTCACCTGTCGTTAAGGATACCGTATGGCTAAAGATCTCTTTTCTAATCTCGACCTCAATTTATTGCGTACGTTTCTTATTTTGAATCAAGAACGCAATATGAGAAAAGCCTCCGAACGCTTGTTTGTCTCTCAACCGGCAGTGAGTAAAGCCTTACAACGCTTAAGAGACCACTTTGATGATGAACTCTTTGTCAAAACTCATCATGGCTTACGAGCGACAGAGAAAGCCAACATTCTCGCAGAGTCGCTCTCCCCTATATTAGATGAGCTATCCAATGCCGTGAATCATTCATCAGAATTTGATCCAAGTGCATTAGATGGCACCATCAAGATTGCAATGTCACCGTTTTTCTTATCTAGCACCGCAAGTAAATTGTTTCGCTCAATAAGAGAAGAAGCGCCGAACACACAGATTCAGCTATTAAACTGGGGTAAGACAACGCTACAAGATATCGTTAATGATGATGTTCAACTCGGTCTCAACTATTCAATCGCACACGCCCCCAAAGAGTTGGTTCAAACGCGCCTAACCACCGATACGTTCAAAGCTTATGTTAGAAAAGGTCACCCTTACGACAAAGATGTCATTCAGATGCAAGATGCTGGGAATTTTGAAGTGGCGACATTAATCGCTGCAGATTGGAACTCAAACTTATCTAACACAGAAAAAGTCTTAAAAGTTAAGGGGATCGAACCCAACGTTGTATTCCGATCCGAGTTGCCATCGGCAGTTATCGATGTAGTTAAAAACTCCGACATTCTCTTTCCAGGCTCCATGTATCTGAACCTTGACGACCATGCAGGATTGCGTTCAATTAACATTCAATTTGGGAACTCTGCCATTAACACCGACATTAACAGTTACTATCACTACAAAAACAGAAACAATGCGACCACTCAATGGCTGAGAAAGAAACTTCGTCTAAGCCTTGAACTAGAGTAAGCCCCTCACACTCCCCGCAAGAACTTGCCGTATCAATGCTTGATAACCAGGGGTTATCAAGCTCATTTCTATTATTTATTAATAACTTAGTATTATTTGTATGATAAAAGCGTTTCATTAGAGCACGTTCTTCTCAGTCCCTATACTTCTCTCATCGGCTAGGAACGCCACTTCACAAGCATGAAGCACATTTGTATGTTCCAACACACTTTTGAGAGAAAACAATGAAACTTAAACTTATCAGCACACTTATCGCCGCGTCTTTTTTAGCTGGCTGTTCTTCTAGCGGTTCAAGTAATGGCGGCGAGTCTGGTCCTGCTCCTCAAGATGGGTTTGCAGATGTCACAACCTATGAAGGTGATATTTTCAACGCAGCGCTTATTCAAGGTGATGAAGGTGAGCACAATGCTCTTGTCGCTGTTGATAACGAAGGAAGTGGTTACATCCACTTAAATGGCGAGACTTACTTTGTTAAGAACGGTGATGTTACCGATAAGAATGGTGATGCTGTCGGCAGTATTCAAGGACAAGACGATGGCTACATCTTTCATGGTAACAACGGTGGTGAAATAACTCTGACAAATGTTGATGGCCGTTTAGTTATTTCAGACTACCATCCTCCTCGCCCTGATAATGAATTACCGATCATCGACCCTGACTTTGATGGTGGAACTCTTCCGACTTACGGAGATATATTAGAGGTGGGTGGCGCTATCATAATCCAAGGTGATGATAACAACAATGCGATCATTCGTACCGATGGCGATGGTAACGCTATCATCGCCATTAACGACTACGACAACATGTACGTAGTAAAAGACGGTGCATTGATTAACGATAAAGGTGAAACCGTTGGACATATCCAACAAGATAATGGGCAATATACAGTCCGTCTTGACGATGGTACCGAGGTAGTGTTTAGAAATGAAAATGGCCGTTTGTTCGCTGCAGTCATTGCTAGACCAAATCCCGACAATGACCTTCCTATCATTGACCCTGAGTTTGATGGTGGAACCCTACCAACTTACGGCGATATTTTAGAAATAGGTGGGGCTGTTGTTATCCATGGTGACGGCGATAATAATGCAATCATTCGAACTGATGGTGACGGTAACGCTATAATAGCAGTCAATGATTACGACAATATGTATATCGTCAATGATGGCGCACTCATCGATGACCAAGGCAATACCATTGGACACATACAGAATGAAAACGGTCAATATACTGTTCGCCTTGATAATGGTACAGAAGTTGTTTTTAGAAACGAAAATGGCCGACTATTCGCCGCTGTAATCAATCAACCAAGCCCAGAAAGCACCAACAACCAAGGACAGCGCATTAATTCTGTATCCCAAGAAACTATTAATGATGTGAAAAATAAGCTACGCAATTTATCTCAAGAGCAACGTCAGCAAATCAAACAGGCTGTAAAAGATAGAGTTAGCCGCTCGTAATACAAACTAATAATAATTAAAAAATCAAAGGAGCCGATTTAATCGGCTCCTTTTTATTTGAGTAAATACCAATGAAAAAACTATGCATATTGCTCTTACTGCCTCTTCATCTCTATGCTGATCATCACGAGCTCGCGTATTACGAGCCAACGATGAGTGTGCAGACCTCTAAAGTCGGGGATTCTTGGGTTGGCACGGTTTCCGGCACCGTCCAGGCCACAGAAGAAATCAACCTTGGTTTCGAGGTTGATACCACGGGGTACCTAGAACTGGGTACCGGATATGGCATGTTGCTCGGCGAAACTTACACCGAAGCGTTTGCCACATATGGCCGAGCTGATATTGTCGACATCTATAACGTCGGCTTATTCGCCGGGAACATGCTAGCGGACGATGTGCTTATTTTCGGTTCTAGCGCTTATGAATGGCGAAAGAACGTCATTGGTAAAATATTAGAAACAGGCGCAAGCGCTGATCAAGAATGGAAAAACAGTATTGGGGTCAGTTATACCCCGATTAACTGGTTGAATTTTAGTTATTCATTACATCATGAGCGCATAATGTCTGATACGGACTTAGAACCAAACATATTACACGCTGATTTTACCCTGACCTTCAAACCAAGATACATCGAACCCTATGTGAAATATCGCTATGGACAGCACAGAGTCCGTCCAGGTGAACCTCGGACCACCGAAGGGACCTACGAGTTTGGATTTAATTTAAATTTTAAGTAGAAGTATTCGCTTGATTATCAACATATTCATTTTAACCGTTTTTACTTTAGTACTTGCCGAATTACTGATTCTAATTAGTTGATTTCCCCGAGTTTCATTGGGTACTCTCCCCTCTAGCACTTCCTTGGCTAGAGGGATTTTTAAACACTAAGGTATTATTAAAACGAAGATAACGTTAAAACGAAGACAACGACACTAACGTCTTTGTATAGTCATGTTGCGGAGAGGCAAACATCTCCTGTGTGTTCCCTTGCTCTACAATCTCCCCATTGCGCATTACTATCGTGTAATGACACAACGATTTCACCACGTTAAGATCATGGCTGATGAAGAGATACGTCAACGCATGTTTCGTTTGCAATGACTTGAGCAAGTCGAGGACCTGCGCTTGTACTGTCCGATCTAGTGATGACGTGGGTTCATCTAGTAGAATAAACTCGGGTTTTAAAATCAATGCCCGCGCAATCGCAATACGCTGACGTTGGCCACCAGAAAATTCATTGGGGTAACGATGCCGAGTATCAGGGTCAAGATCGACCTCTGTCATCACCTCACAAATCATCTTATCTAATGTGTCGTCATCATGTGCAAAGTGGACCTGTAGCCCCTCACCAATCACCTGAGCCACCGACATTCTTGGATTCAACGCAGAAAAGGGGTCTTGGAATACAACCTGCATACGACTACGATATGGCAGCATGCCTTTCCTATCTAAGGTTTGAATATCATGACCATCGAACTCAATTAAGCCTTCGCTTTGAACCAATTTGAGAATAGCCATTCCTGTTGTGGATTTACCTGACCCACTTTCTCCCACCAGCCCTATGGAGTGCCCGCGTTTTAGTTCAAACTGCATCTTTGTCACGGCTTTAACGTGATCAACCACCTTTTTAAAGATCCCACCTTTGATTGGAAACCAAACTTTGAGATCATTTACAGTCAGCAATGCCTTGGCGTTCTCTTCAACGTCAACAGGTAAGCCACGAGGGTCAGAGTCGATTAGCTTTTTAGTGTAAGGATGAGAAGGGTTGCTAAAGACTTGTTGGCATTGACCGATTTCAACAAGCTCACCTTGTTTCATTACTGCCACACGATCCGCAATGCGGCGCACGATACTGAGATCATGGGTAATAAACAACATTGCCATACCAAGTTCTTGTTGTAACGCTTTCAGCAGATCCAAAATTTGAGCTTGTACTGAAACGTCGAGGGCGGTCGTCGGCTCATCGGCAATCAAGAGCTCTGGTTCATTAATCAGCGCCATTGCAATCATAACGCGTTGCCTTTCTCCACCTGATAATTCATGTGGATACGCGGTTATTTTTTGTTCCGGTGAACGAATACCGACTTTTTTTAACCAAGAAATCGCCAATTGTTCCGCTTTGTTGCTACGCATGCCACGATGAATGGCTAAGGTTTCAACGAGCTGTCTGCCTACTTTATGTAGCGGGTTGAGCGATACCATCGGCTCTTGGAAAATCATACCAATGCGACCGCCTCGAATGCCTCGCAGTTGTCGGTTACTGCACGACAGCATATCGATACCATCAAAGGTGATCTTGCCGTTCAAATAATGGCTTGATCCTTTCGGTAGTAATTTGAGCACAGAGTTAGCTGTCACTGATTTACCAGAACCACTTTCCCCTACAAGCGCGAGCGTTTCGCCCTTTTCAATGCTTAGACTGACCTCGTGCGTCACCGTTTCGATATTGTCTCCGCGACCAAATCCAACCGATAGGTTGTCGATGCTAAGCACCTTATCCACGCTATCGCCTTTTTGACGTTCCTGTTTTGTCTGTTGCGTCACTGACTGTTGCATCATTGCCATCTCTCAATATCAACCTTGTTGGTGCGGGTCAAACGCATCTCGAACCGCCTCACCTGCAAAAACCAGCAGAGTCAGCATGATGGAAAGCACGGCAAATGCCGATAAGCCTAGCCATGGGGCTTGCAGGTTAGCCTTACCTTGGGCAAGCAGTTCACCCAATGACGGTGAACCCGCCGGTAATCCAAACCCTAGAAAATCCAATGACGTTAATGTCGTTACCGAGCCAGACAGGATGAAAGGCATCATCGTTAAGGAAGCCACCATCGCATTGGGAAGCATATGCCTTAACATGATGCGCTTGTCGCTGACACCCATCGCATGCGCCGCTTTCACGTAATCAAAATTACGACAACGTAGAAATTCAGCCCTCACAACACCAACGAGGCTCATCCAGCTAAAGAGCACCATAATGCCTAATAACCACCAAAAGTTTGGTTCTACGAAACTCGACAAGATGATCAGCAAAAATAATGTCGGCATACCGGACCACACTTCAATAAAACGCTGGCCGATAAGGTCAATCCAGCCACCGTAGTAACCTTGTGTGGCCCCTACCGCAACCCCAACAATGCTCGATACGATCGTTAAAATCACACCAAATAACACGGAAATACGAAAGCCATAAATAATTCGAGCTAAAACATCTCGCCCCTTATCATCGGTACCTAACCAATTCGCAGAGTCCGGAGCTGAAGGGACTGACGCGACAATGTCATAATTAATCGTATCGTAGCTAAATCGAATAAGGGGCCAAATAATGTAGCCATTTTCTTCGATAAGGTCACTGACATATGGATCCGTGTAATCAGCTTCCGTCTCAAACTCTCCGCCAAACTCTGTTTCTGCATATTGCGAGAAAATTGGGTAATACCATTGAGAGTCGTATTCCACTAATAACGGCTTGTCGTTGGCGATAAACTCCGCAAACAAACTTAAAAAGAATAAGAGACAAAATATCCACGTTGACCAAAAGCCTCGTTTATTGGCCTTAAAGCGCTGCCATCGCGCTTGAGTAAGCGGGTTCGTCGCCATCTATCGCGCCTCAAAATCGATACGCGGATCAACCCACATATACGTCAAATCAGAAATAATACTCAAGACTAAACCTAGTAACGTCATGATATACAAAGAACTAAATACAACGGGATAGTCTCGTTGAATGGTAGACTCAAAACCCAAAAGCCCGATCCCTTCCAAAGAGAACATCACTTCAATCAGCATAGAACCGGTAAAGAATATACTGATAAAGGCACTCGGAAATCCGGCGATAATAATTAACATGGCATTTCGAAACACATGCTTGTAAAGGATGTTGTTTTCGTCTAACCCCTTGGCACGCGCCGTCACCACATACTGTTTGTTAATTTCATCTAAAAACGAGTTCTTTGTCAGCATACTCAAGGTGGCAAAACCGCCAATTACCATGGCCAGTATTGGCAGGGTTAAATGCCAAAAGTAATCAATGATCTGCTGATACCAAGTCAGCTGGTCAAAATTACTCGACACCAACCCGCGCAACGGGAACCAACTAAAATAATTACCGCTAGCAAACAAGATGATCAGAATAATGGCGAACAAGAATCCGGGAATCGCATAGCCAATGATAATCATCGCACTCGACCAGATATCGAAACGAGAGCCATGATGGATTGCTTTGAATATCCCTAGAGGAATAGAGATAAGATAGATGATCAATGTGCTCCACAGACCCAGAGAGATCGAGACCGGTAGCCGTTCCTTGATCAGGTCTATGACATTACCACCTCGAAACAAACTTTCGCCAAAATTAAACATGGCGTAATTCTTGAGCATGTCGAAGTAACGTTCATGGATAGGTTTATCAAAGCCAAACTGTTTTCGAATGGCTTCCACGACCTCAGGATCAAGCCCACGAGAGCCCTTATAACCCGTTGATACATCATCTGAGCTCGTATCGAGCTCTACTTCTTTTCCACCACCGCTAAAACGCTCCATCACACCGGAGTTAAGCCCTTGCATTTGAGCAATCGCTTGCTCAACAGGACCACCAGGTGCAACCTGAATGATAAAGAAGTTAATGGTAATAATTGCCCAAAGTGTTGGGATGACCAGCAATAATCGCCGGAATATATAAGCCGCCATTAATCCCTCTTATCGACGTTTTACAGGAAGCTTCTGCGCTTTCTCTTTAGACACCCACCAGGTATCAATACCTAGGTCATAAGTAGGTAAGACATCAGGGCGTTCAAATTTATCCCACGTTGCCACTCGATATTTTTTGATGTACCACTGAGGAATAGCAAAATAATTCCACTGCAAAACGCGATCGAGAGATCGACCGAGTGCAAGTAACTTTTCAGGATTGTCTTGATTGTCGGCAATTTCATCCGTCAACGCATCAATCACTGGGTTCATCACACCGGCAGTATTATAGGTAGAATCAATAAACTTCGAGTTCCAGACTATTTTCAGGTCTGAATTTGGGTAAGGGTTTGCAAAGTAAGACGAGGACACCATGTCAAAGTCACGATCCCTAAGTCGCTTAGTATACTGCGTTGTGTCGATAGTACGAATTCGCATATCAATGCCCATTGCACGCATATTCTTTTGGATTGGAATGGCGTATCGCTCTGTCGTCGGACTGTAAATAAGCAGCTCAAAGCTCATTTTTTCACCCGTTTTGACGTTCGTCATCGCTTTATTCTTAAGTTCCCATCCGGCTTCTTTAAATAGTGCAAAGGCTTTACGCATTTGCGGGCGAATTCGGCCTGAGCCATCGGTAACAGGAGGATTGTACTCCTCAGTAAAAATTCGAGCAGGTATCTGATCTTTGTACTTGTTTAGCACTTCTAACTCAGCATCGCTTGGCAACCCTTTCGCTTCGTAGTCTGTATTTTGAAAATAGCTGCGTGTTCGAGTGTATTGGTTATAGAACATGTTCTTGTTCATCCACTCAAAATCCATCGCGTAATTCAGAGCTTCTCGTACTTTAGGGTCACTAAAGACAGGCTGTTGGATGTTAAATACGAAAGCTTGCGTCGCCATCGGCTTGTGGTGTTCAATCTCTTCTTTCTTGATGAATCCCTTGTCAAAGTTCACACCCGTGTATGAGCTCGCCCAAAATTTCGCACTAGATTCTTGCCTGAAGTCAAACTCACCCGCTTTGAAAGCTTCAAGCATCACAGTATCATCACGATAATAATCGTATTGAACGGTTGCGAAATTATTACGACCAACGTTAACGGGTAAGTCCTTCGCCCAATAATTCTCATCGAGCTTATAGGTCACGCTTTGACCTAGCTTGAAACTGGAGATCTTGTATGCCCCACTGCCAACCGGCGGCTCGGTGAGGGGCTCCGCAAAGTCTTTGTCTTTCCAAAAGTGTTCAGGGAGTACACGAGTGCTTTGCGCTAACCCAAACAATTTCTCTTTGTTTGGCGTTTCCATTTCAATTCTAACCGTCAGTTCGCTGATCGCTTTTACTGACTTTACGTCTTTGTAATAAGCACGATACTGCGGCACCCCTTCTGTCATGAACTTATCAAACGTAAATTCGACATCTTTTGCCGTAATAGGCACCCCATCATTGAATCGAGCTTTAGGGTTGATGTCGATTTCCATCCACGAATAATCATCAGAGTACCTAACGCGCTCTGTAATTAATGGGTAATAGGCGTTAATTTCGTCACTAGGAGAAAACATTAAGGTGTCATAAAGGGTACCTGAGGCCGCTGCCGCGACACCGCGAGAGGCAAAACGGTTAAAGTTGTCGTAGGTGCCATTTTGACCGTAGGTTACCTTGCCATATTTGGGGGCGTCTGGATTGACATAATCAAAGTGAGTAAAATTTTCAGGATATTTGGCAGTGCCAAAGCCAACGAGTGTTGTGCTCTCTATGGTTTTAGCCATCACCGTATTGATACTGAACACCGTTACGGCTAACAAGCCAAGCTTAAGACCGAATGAAACTTTTCTCATTGCTGTCATCCCTTTCTCCCTAAAATAGAAAAAGGGCGTCTTGAGGCGTCCTTTTCCTAGTAATCTGACAATTATTTAAATTTGCTTATACTGTTATAAATAGCTGTATTTGACAGGGTTTTCAAGGGTTCGAGGGGATTGTTGGAATAATTAACGTTAAAGTTTGCTACAACCCAGCCATGCTGCTGGATTCTTGTTCGCATAAGTCACAAGTGAGGATACCCGGAGCATCTGAGCAATAAACATGGACACGCCCACTGCAGCCTTTTTTGGAGACATAAAGCGCTTTATCTGCTCGCTCAATAATACTACCTTCTCGCGCTGAGTGGGTGGCAACACCGATTGAACAAGACACACTAAACTTCTTGCCACTGCTACTGGTAAAGGTCAATGCCTCGATCTTTTTAGCAAGGCGAGACGCCAACGAATACGCTTTTTGAATATGACCACCGGGTAAAATCAACACAAACTCGTCACCACCGTAACGACACAATAAATCTTCTTCTCGAGTACTTCGATTGATCGTCTTCACGATATCGACCAACACTCGATCACCAATCGAATGACCATACTTGTCATTAATCGGCTTAAAGCGGTCAACATCAATAATGAGCACCGAGTACTGAGTCCCGTCTTCTATGTACCTATTGTGTTGCTCTTCTAGTGCTAAGTGCAAATATCGACGGTTATAACACCCAGTCAAACCATCAGTATTAGCTTCTTCGAGCAGTATCTGCCTTTCTTCCATATCTTTGGATATATCGACCGCGAATCCAATAACACCAAGCACCTTACCATTTTTGACTATCGGTGAAGAGACCATAAGGTGATACAACTCTTGCCCATCAATGGCAAAAGGGATTTTATGCTGTGTCGGTTTACTGGTCGTAATGACTCGCTTGTCGCTGGCTCTCATCAACTTAGCGGTATTATAGTCAAACAGCTGCCAATCCGACTTGCCACGAATACCGTCTAATCCAACGCCAAACGTCTCGACCGCTTTTTTATTCACGTACTGGTAATGCCCATTGCTATCTTTAATAAATATATACGCGTCAACAGCGTCAAAGACTTCTGATAAGCCTAATAACTCCTCTGGTGAACCTTGGTGAGTTGATAGTATGAGCTCTAGCATATACTCGCTTTTATAAATGCATGGTGTTGAATATATTGAATGCTAGAGTTTAAACCCTAGTTTGTAATTTTTCCTGTATAAACGCAGGTTTACTAAAGCGAAAGTTTAGTTTTGATATGTAGACCACATTTTTTGAATTAAGATCACAAAAAGGCCACTAAATGCAGCCTTTTTGATTGTTTTTTAGACAGTGTAAAGCGCTATTTTCGGCGCACTTTTCCTACATTACCACCAAACATCAGCCTGGAAACCCACAATAAAATCTTTATCCGCATTGCCTTGCCCATCCAAATTTGTCCATGATTCTGGTAAATACGTGGCCAGCAACCTGATTTCCGGTGCGACACCCAATGAGGTGGGTAGAATGAACGTAGGGGCAATGGTGAATTTAGACTGTTTCCACGAGTTACCATTCCAATTGTTATAAACATAGCCTACTTCACCTTGCATATAGAAGTGCTGACTGACTGGAATGGTTGGTCTAACCATCGCCGACGCCCAGTAATTATAACCGCCTTCAGTACGAGCATCACCGGTAGCCATATCATTGTATTGCGCTTGTATTGAAGGGAATAAACTCACCCCGTTTTCAAAGGTATACCCACCCCACATTAAAACGCGAGCCGAGGTATCGTCATCCTCTAATTGAGTGACTAAGTATGATGCTTCTCCTGCTGGTCCCCAGTCATTATGTTGACCCTGCGCGAGTGAGCCAGGATGATAAGCGTTGTAGTCCGTAATGGTTCCACCAAGTAAGTTTCCGGCTCCCAATCCTTTACCACCTTGTACAATGATTTTTGAAAAGCCATTACCAGGAATCGCAAAGAAGCTATTAAGGTTATAAGTTGCGGTCAGGTCGTAACCTGTTTCTGCCCATTCTTTGCCTTGAACATCCCAGTTATCTGGCATGGCTTTAAGCAAGGCGGACAATTTTAGATTGCCGAAAGTAGATGAAATATTTAAAGCATGCATAAGGTTGTTTAGGTTAGTCGCATTGTTGCCGATTTCCGCAGGTGCCGTCGCCCAGCGATCAACATCTTCATTGACCCGGTCACTCGCGATATAGGCTAAATCGACCATCGAATCACCTAATTCGTAGCCTTGAATGCCAATACCCGTACCAGACATATCGGTGTAGAAAAAGTCCGTCATGAAGATGTAGTTATCCGCCTTGCCGTACTCCCTTCGACCAGCCCAAAATGTGCCCGATGGCGTAATACCGTTAAGTTCGATAAACGCATTGGAAATACCCGCATCAATCGCATCCGAGCTTGACGTTAACGCAGATTCCTTCCCAGACTTGCCAATCCCAAAGTGAATTTTGAAACTTCGATCATCTTCAAACGCCCATGTACTTGCGAAGTTGGCTTTGTAATCATTGTCGGCTTCAATCCCTAGACGCCCCAATGTTTCCTTTTGCCCTGCATAGTTAGAACGTTTAAAGTCGTTCTCGGCACTGGTAATCACCCCCGTTCGAAAATAACCGTGAAATTCAAATCCTTCTGTTTCTTGTGCGAAAACCCCAGACTGCATGCTTAATGCGGCGACAACACCTAATGCTAATTTTGATACTTTCATGTAAATGTAACTCCATTTATTTTGTAAGCGCTTTCTTTAGAGTTGCTAGTAATGTTGTTAAAACGCTCTACCACTGCTATGTAAAACTAACCAAATATCATTTTGTAAGTTCGTAATGTACCCAAAGCAATTTCAATCTCACTATCGAACGAGTCGAATGTTATCTAATTGCACAGTAAGTGATGCTTGAGGCTCCAATACGAGGATGTTCTTTATTTTAGAAAGGTCGACAGTGCTGCCTTTAGAGAAACGGTTACCGTTGCTGACAATCTCCGACAGTGGGATTCGGATTTCCTGCCAACCTGTGGCAGCACTTAGCGGCACCTCATAATCTCCGGCGAGAGGCCAACCACTGTCCATTTTAATCAGTAACTGAGAGTCTTCTTTAATATCAACGGTCTTCATGTCAAACACCAATTCACCGTCGCTTGCCCATCCACTTAAATCCAACTCAGGAGTAATGAAATACGCATTGCCCACCTTACCTTTCTTTGTGAGTTCAATGACTTTTCCACGCCCAGGTTCATCAAGGTATGTAACACTGACTCTCCCATCAGGATCGTATCCACTCGCGACAAGGTGTTTATTGAGTGCATCATCAAAAATGGTCAGTTCTTTGCCTTTGCCATAATCTTTATCGGCAATAATAATAGCGGGGGCGGCGTTACCTTTTACTAACTTTGCTTCTGGTGAGACCGTTGCACAACCTTTGCCAGTTTCTCTATCAAGGCTGCATTCAAAGACTCGTACATAATCCACGGCAAGTGTCTGTGGAAAGATATCGCTATCAATTCCGCCTTCATTTCGATTTGCAGACCAAGACCCACCCACCGCTAGGTTTAACAACAGATGAAAACGTTCATTGAAAGGGGCACTTTCATCGGCGGTCATCAATGTGCCATTCTTTTTATATTGGCTGTACCACCCTTCTTTTCGTTGTGTAGCAAAGTGATGGTTATCTACATACCATCGAATTTCGCCTTCCTCCCATTCAACGGCGTAAGTATGGAAGCCATCCGCTGGGTTAATATTATCTGGTAGGTGGTAATCGGTTCCGGAGCTGACATTTTCTGGCCACTGACGACCATAATGTAAGGTGCCATAGACCCGGCTTTCTAATTCACCCTTTGGCGCATCTTCGATATCCGTTTGAACTTGCAGGTTTACGGCCTCCATGATGTCGATTTCGCCAGACGCCGCCCATGTTCCATACTTCTGGTCTGTCGGCAGCATCCAAATCGCTGGCCAAGTCCCTTGACCGTGTGGCAACATCGCTCGAATTTCGAAGCGACCATACTTCCAGTCACCTTTATTCAGAGTGCGTAAACGCGCCGAAGTAAACGGCAGCGTCGCTTTCGAACGCATGTCTCCGGTATTATTATTAGCGCCAGTAAAACTGCCTTCTTTTGCGACAATATGGAGCACACCATTGTCGACGAAAGAGTTTACGCTGCGCTTGGTGTAACACTGCTGTTCATTATTGCCGCCGCCCCAACAGTTCTCTTCATGACTCCATTTAGATTTATCAATTTCATCGCCTTGAAATTCATCATTCCAAATCATGGTCCAAACCGGATCTGGGCTCCCTGTTGGATCATTGAGTTGCTCTTGTGTAAATGCGATAGGCTCACTGGTCGACGTACAACCGACCAAAGCCAGCACTACGGCGGATGAGAGGATGGAACGAGTCGATACTTTCGTATTCATATTATTTTATTCCCTGTACAACTGTACCCTCTCTAAAAATACGAAAAGAGTCAGTCTGAACTTGTGATATAAATAGCTTGCGATTAAATGTGTGTTCTTCGGTTTATTGAGGTTATGGTTTTAGTTTTACTGACATGGTGAATATGCCTTTTGCAATATCAGGGTTCGCGGCTTTATTAGTGAATGCCAATGCTTTTTCTAAATCTCCACGCTCCACCAATTCGATGATCTCTACACCAAAGTTGTCCCGCTCTTTTTGCGTTAGGTTTCGCTTATAGCGCTCTAACGAATCCAGGGTATTGGCTTTTATGGTCGGACTTGCCACGACTGCATTTGGTGCGCTTTTTTCCATTGAAAGCGTTAATGTGCCAATAGCGCTATGGACACCAAATGGCTCCATCATGTATTTTTGTAGTGCCATCGTTTGCCCAGTCTCTGCCATTGCTGAAACATCGGCTTTGCGCGGAGTCGACTCTCCCAACAACTGGAAGTCTGTATAGATAATGAGGTATCGAGGCGACGGTTCATGGTCAAAGGAGAGAGTAAGTCGGTATCGCTCTGGATGAAAGGCTGTCTGTGATTCTCGGACGATATCTTGTGCGTCAGAGTTAAAGACAACCGTAAAGTTTTCGTCTAATAACTGCGCCTGTGGTACAAATAAATCCGCATCTATTTCTGAGTATATATTGAGTTTCCGTATATCCTGATGAGCCGAAATTTCAAGCGCAGATATGAATGATTTCCCTGTATCGAACATCAATGAAGGTGATCGGGAGGTTATCTCAATAGTCTGTTTCTTTTCATTAAGTAACGTTTGAAATTCAAGCGCTCTTATGGATTCACAACAAACGTTACTGTCAGACAAGGCGGCTAATCCATAAGCATCAACCGCTGTTGACGACTGACTGCACCCTGTTATCAGCAATACCATTATCCATAACGAAAATCTCATTTTCTAGCTCCTAGTGTTCATCCGTGATACCGCGGCTCATCTAACACACGCTCGCCAGCAATCAACAGGCCATTGCTTCAAAAAAAATCGGGATAATTAAGTTCACATACCCCCATATGCTCCCTTCCCTAAACATCATCCCGACAAAAGCCCTTTCTTGACGAAGAATCCAACCGTCTCCAGCTATTGCGTAAGCTCTCTTTTCATAACACTAAAAAGTAAGCGCTTTCTTTAGGTTTCAAAAAAACTTGCTTTAAAAGATAAATACCAGCAACATTCTACGTGAAAACAATCATATTATTACCGTCTTTTGGTTGATTATAAGCGTAATAAAAAACTAGAGCTGTGTACACGTACAAAATACCGCCATATCGTAAACTTTGAGCACTATCACTATTAAGAAAGCGCTTACAAAAATAATTGAGCCTCCGGTCACTAAAATGATGCCTAGCGACAATAAGGGCAAATTGACCGCCTGCTTAGCTGCCTAGATCACATTTTTTCGTCTTAAGGAATTCAAGCTCGACATCAATCCAATGAATAATGATGATTGTGTTGTATAATTAAATAACGTCATGTCTATGAAATCGTGAGTGATTTCAGCGAAATTGAAGCATAGGAATTGAAGATTTGATTACAATAAAAGAAGTCGCTGAACTTGCTCAAGTCTCGCAAGCCACTGTATCAAGAACCTTAAATGGTCACGCTTCAGTGAAAGAAGCGAACAAAACACGAGTGTATGCAGCCATAGAAGAACTTGGCTACAAGCCCAATGCTTTTGCTCAAGCACTGGCTTCTAATCGTTCGTGTAGTATAGGCATGTTGGTTGGTACGCTTGATGGCCCATTCTATGGACCTATGATGCATGAGGTTGAAAAAGTAGTAAGAAAAGAGAACTATCATCTCATTATTACTAGCGGACATGAGAAATACGATGAGGAGTTGGAATCCATTCGCTTCCTTCGTTCAAAAAAAGTGGATGGTCTCGTACTGACCGTCGACACACTTCCAGACAGTGAGTTACTCGATATTACCAAAGAAGTCGAAGCTACTGTGCTTATTAACCGATACATCCCAGAAATTTCGGACCGCTGCATCTGGATTGATAACGAGCGAGGGGGTTTTTTGGCGACGGAGCACCTCATTCAGCAAGGGCATAAACATATCGGTTGTGTCACAGGTCAATTAAGTAAAGTCGACAGTCGTGACCGCTTGCAGGGTTTTCGAAATGCATTGAATCAGTATGGGGTCGAATACAATCCTAATGCTGTCGTAGAAGGTCGATTTGACCACAAGTGCAATCAACAAGCTATCCGTCGTCTACTCGACCGAGATGTTCCGCTCACTGCTATTTTTTGCATGAATGATAACATCGCAATGACGGCTTACAGTTTGTGTGTTGAACGAGGTTTAACCATTGGCGAGGATATTTCCATTATCGGTTTCGATAATGTCTCGTTTGGTCAACACATGACACCAGGTCTCACTACCGTTGACTTTCCGATTCAACAGATGGCAAGCGAAGCAGCGAAAAAGGTCATGGCTATCGTTCAAGGAAAAGGCAATGCCAAGCACACCAGCGAACCGATTGTACCTAGCGTTATTGTAAGAGGTTCAGTGAAAGATCTCACCGTCTGAACAATAAGCAATAAGCAATAAGCAATAAGCAATAAGCAATAAGCAATAATAATCAAAAAGGGTAACGAACGCGTTACCCTTTTTGATTTACCCGCATAATAAAAACCACTTATGCTTTTTAAATGCCTGTGTTAAGGCGCTGAGTCAATCTCAATAGGTTGATAATGTTTGCCGTCTAATTTCAGCCACTCAGGCAAGACGGTGCCCATGGAGATCGACGACCACGTCCCAGAAAAAATGCCAATGAACATGGCAGTAGCAAACCCTTGCAACGCATCGCCCCCTAAAAACCATAAAGATCCTACCGTCATTAACGTAGTACCTGATGTCACCATAGTACGTGCAAATGTCCCTAGCACCGCTTGATCGCTGACCAGGGCTGTCTCTTCATGGGGTTTAAACTTGAGGATTTCTCGGATTCTATCCGCGATAATAATGGAGTCATTCAATGAGTATCCAAGTATCGCCAATATGGCGGCAAACACCGTTAGATTAAACTCCATCTGCGTCAACGCAAAGAAGCCTAAAACCAACACAACATCGTGCAACAATGCCGCAAGCGCGCCACTAGCTAAACGCCATTCGAAACGAAAACTCAGATAACCGAGAATACACAACAGAGAAACCAACAACGCAAGGCCGCCTTGGTCATAGAGGTCTTGCCCAACCTGCGCACCGACGATGCTGTCACTAACAATACTTGAATCTGGGTAAGCTGCCATCAATACTTGCTTGAACTCTTGATGAACCTCGGAACCTCGGTCGCCAGCATAGCGGATAGACCAGCGCCCTTCATCACCAGACTTCGTGACAGAAATGCCATCACCTAATACCGGGCTCAGTGCATCTCGCAACTCTGTTTGAGTGGTCGGCTGTACAAGCTGAACTTCTGATACTACACCACCGGTAAAATCTAATCCTAGATTCAACCCCTTAACACCTACGGCAATAACGGACATGACGACCAGTGCGATAGACAGCATATTGGTCATATAGCGAATAGAACGGATATGGTTCGTAAGATAATTTTTCATGGTTATACCCTTACTTCTCTACGGGCGTCTTTTCCCCATACAAGATTGATGATGGCACGAGAAACAAAAATGCCCGTGAACATGCTGGTTAATAGACCTAAGCCTAGTGTCAATGCGAACCCTTGAATGGGACCATTACCCATTGAATACAAAATAACAGCAGTGATCATGGTCGTAATATTGGCATCCAAGATAGTGGCGACTGCCGAATTGAACCCTTGGTCAATCGCCTGGGCAAAGCTTCGCCCTTCTGCCAGCTTGTCACGTATCCGTTCAAAAATTAGAACATTGGTATCCACCGCCATGCCCACGGTCAACACTAGACCCGCGATACCAGGTAGGGTCAGTACCGCTCCCGGTACCAGAGCGATAAGACCAAGCAGACAACTCATATTGAGTATCAAAGCAGCATTCGCGACCCACCCCAAGCGTCGATACCACAGCGCCATAAAGGTTAGCGTTAATCCGAGTCCGAGCGCGAGTGCAGCAAAACCGTTTTGAATGTTTTCAGCCCCGAGTGAAGCACCAATAGTGCGTTCTTCGACAATGGTGACCGGCGCGGTTAACGAACCTGCACGTAGCAACAGCGCTAATTGCTGTGCTTCTTCCATATCACCAGAACCTGTGATCCTAAATTGGCTACCCAGTTGTGATTGGATTGTCGCTACGCTGATCACTTTTTCACTTCTCTGAGTTTCCCCACGGGCATTCACACCATATTCACGATAAACGGTGGCCATGGGTTTACCAATATGGCTAGCAGAAAAGTCACTCATGATTTTTCCGCCGAGATGATCGATTGAGATATCAACCTCAGGACGGTGCATTTGGTCAAATCCAACTCGAGCGTTAACAATGTGCTCGCCAGTAAGTACTGGTTTCTTCACCAATACCACCATGCTACCTTGCTCGTCTTTTACTCTTAGTGTTGAACTTGCCGCATCTCCGGGCGTTTTCACCTCATAAAAAGCTAAACTCGCTGTCGCACCGATGACTCGCTTGGCCAATGAAGGGTCTTGAACACCAGGTAACTCGATACGAATACCTGTCTCACCTTGGCGCTGGACCAAAGCCTCAGTAATACCGAGCTCTTCAATACGTTGACGCATTATTTTCAAGTTTTGTTGCATCGTTAAATTAAGGAACTCGGCACTATTTTGCTCGCGTAAACTTATCTGGAGACCTTGGCTATTTCCTTTTGCTAACCATTCTGGGTATTGCTTATTGATAAACTGGCGAATCGTCAGCTGATCACTTTCGTTTTTGGTTGTCACCAACATGCCGTTGCTATTTCTAGGGCTAATGGTGACACCAAAGATTCGCTCTTCACGCAGTGCTTGTTTGATTTCATCAACCACCGCGTCACGCTGCTCTGAGACGGCTTGGTCAACGTCAACATTAAGAAGAAATTGAACACCGCCACGCAAATCTAACCCCAGTTTTATCGGGGACAGGCCCATATCCTTTAGCCAAGCAGGTGCGATCGAGGTATACGAGTATGAGAGGCTGTCTTTCTCATTGATCGCGCCGTTAAGTACATTTCTCGCTCGTGTCTGTATGGCTTCATCAGCAAACACTAACATGGCCTTGTTATCAGACAGTTCAATCGACTCTGCTTGAACGCCTTTGCTCTCCAGTAGTGTCTGAATTTTAAAAGGACTATCGAGTTGACTGCTTGCCTCTGAGAGTTTCAATTCAATGGCTGGTTTTTCACCATACCAAGACGGCAACGCGCTGAGCGTCAGCAGCAAACACGCTGCAATTAATACAATATACTTCCACTTTGAGTAGTGATTAAGTCGTTTTAATGGTTTGTTTTTTATACGCATAACAGTTCCTCAGCCAATGGCTGATAGATAAAATTGAGCAATAAGAATCAACGCAAATAGATCGTTCGTTTAAGATCGTCTTCGCAGTACGTTATCGTTGCAGGTTACTTTATAAAGAAGGGTTATACGTATTGGCTATTGAGGGCAACATAGAAGGTATTACTGTCTTTCCAACCATTAACGCGATGTTCACTGGTGTGAAAAAGAAAGTAACTTAAGTAAACAAGCGGGGCATCGGTGTTAAGCCCAATTTTGAAACAGCACGGTGAGTCACCAACTTCTGTAATCAATCCAAAATTAGCAGACTCGAATTCACTCGTTTCATTACCACTACTGATCCAGCGTAAGTTCGACAAAATCGCTTTAATGCGACTTTCGTCAGGTCGAGTAGAGGTAGGTCGCTTTGAGGTATCGGCCAGTGCCGGAACATGAGCATCAGCGCTGAAAGCGTGGCGTTTTTCTTGATGTGGTGCGCTTACACTAAGGTGTTCAACCGTATTGCGTTCAAAAGCAATGTCGCGATCAAAAACAATGTCGCGATCAAAAGAAATATCACGCTCAGAAACCATATCACGGTCAAAATAGGTACCCTCTATGGCGTACGGCTCGACTAAGCCCTCGCTATTTTCAGACGCTGTTACTCCGAAGGACGTAAATAATACGACACAGATCGAAACAACAAATGACCACCAAGATTTTGACAAAGCTTCAGCCTCAATAAATTCTGTTGTTATTATTCGCCTATCTGCGCTTAAAGACAAATAAAAAAGTCTAAATTCTATTATTCAATTTCATTCAGTCATCTTGAGGTAACAAAAACTGACAACTATAGTAACAAGTATGTGGTTAAATAAGGACACCCTATGGATTTGTCGCAAAATGAACGACTCACTTTGGTTAAATATGCACTCAATATTCTTGACGGATGGGGGGCATCAAATCTTCAGGCAGAAGCGATACTTGAGCTCTCACCAGAACAACACGCCAGAATGAAAATTACACCAGCGACCGTCGCAGTAACCCCTACGACAATGGAAAGGATCCATATTTTAGTAGAGATAGATGGGCATTTACGAACCGCATTCGACAGTTCTCATTTCATCAATAACTTCATTAATGTCCGTAGTACATCGAATCAGTTTAATGGTTATGCACCTATTGAGCACATTGAACGTGGCGAAATCAGTGGACTACAGCGTTTGAAACAATGCGCAAAAGACTTAGCGGCGGCCGCAGAAAACGAATCTGATCATTCCACTTGGTAATCAACCACACAACACGTTTACTCCGCTACAACGGTACAAATCGCGTGCTGTTGTATTTCCGAAATACCACTATTCCAATATTTATCACTATATCCGCGTCATTCAGTCTTGATTCCAACCCAAATCAAGTTGACAATATCAATCACTAACTCTTTTGATACTATTTGTCGTTACTACTGGACCAGAATGATGCCTAACCAAAAATCACTCGATAGCTTGTTTCACCTCATGCATGCTGTTAAACGTAATATGCACAATCACATCGAACAGCTCGGATTGAGTATTGCCCCTATGCACGTCCGAGTTCTAAAAATAATTAATGCTAAAGACTCTTGTACTGCTCATGACATTGCAAGCTTACTTGATCGCGATAAAGCGCAAGTAACACGACTACTGAATACCCTACTCGCAGAAGCGTTCATCGCGAAAGCGCCCAACCCAAAAGATAAACGTAGCCAATGCCTACGAGTGACAGATAAAGGAAAAGAGATTGTAGAGAAGATTTCCGGTGTAGATAGCCACGTTTTAGTCAACCTAACAAAAGGACTATCTAAAGATGACCTTGCCAAATTTCAGGAAATCGCCGAGAAGATGAAGCACAATATGACGTCTCAACCTTAAGCATTAGCCGATGTGTTTACGTCCCCCCAATGACGACAAACTATCTCAAACTTAGTTTGTCTCTTCAGGACATACACAAAATCTATATAACTATTCATTATCGTTTCGACAAAATTCGCCATTTGATGTTGCTAAACGTCATCATTAGTATGCCTTTCAAATTAGAGGCGGCCTCCGCCCTTCTCGAACAATAGCATCAATGGCTTGGAGTGACGGTCGTGAATAGTTTCAAGAATATCTGTCCTAATAAAATGCGCAAAGAACGCGTCAAGCGCGAGCATGATTTACTTATATTAAATTGTGTTAGCGAAAACGAATTTGAATCCAGAATGGCCATATGGGATAGCCTAGCAAATAGCACCGCGCCACTAGCGGAAATAAAACACTTTATTCTCAATGCTTTCAATAAATTTGAACACAAAGTGCAAAAAGCACATAGTGAGCTAACTGTCAGCCAGCTAGAGTTCACTACGTTCGCGACAGAAGAAATCCAATACATCAAAAACAACGTCGTGAATCGTTCCACTCAAATTATTTGGTATGCGGTCATCGTCTTAACAATATCGGGCATATTGACCATCTGTTTGTAAGCCAATCATACCCATTACTTTAAAGCGTGAAGCGAGCGATAGCATCACGCTTCTAGACCCCATTTCGCGTTATATAACCGCACGCTCAAAACCATTGAGCTAAAGCGTTGCCGTCCCCACACTACAACATGAGCCATTTACCTCGCCAATAAATGCCGTTATGGTATTTCTATTCACGACATCATAAGTACAAAGGACAACCTGACTATTATGAACCGTACAATAGAAACTATTCTTGATCATCGCTCCATTCGTCAATTCTCCCAGCAACCAATCAGTGCAGAGCAACTCGATATCATAATACAATCAGGCCTTGCGGCCTCATCTTCTAGCTTGCTGCAGGTTGTTTCCATCATTCGAGTTACTGATAAAACCAAACGAACGTTATTGGCCGAATACGCGGGTGGACAAGCTTACGTGGAAAGTGCCGCTGAGTTTTTAGTGTTTTGTATCGACTATCAGCGTCATGTGACCATCAATCCCGATGTCCAAGCGGACTTTACAGAGTTGACTTTAATTGGTGCAGTCGACTCAGGCATTATGGCGCAAAATTGCTTGCTGGCCGCTGAGTCATTAGGGTTGGGCGGGGTTTACATAGGTGGGTTACGAAATAGCGCAGAACAAGTCGACAAACTATTGGAATTACCCACTAATACCGCGGTATTGTTCGGCTTGTGCTTAGGTCATCCTGAGCAAAAACCAGAGGTTAAGCCGCGCTTGCCCGCCCATGTCATCTTGCATGAAAACCACTATCAAGCACTCGATATGACCGACATTCAAGCCTACGATGACACCATGCTTCAGTACTATGCTAGTCGCTCAAGCAATCAAAAACAAACCTCTTGGTCGCAACAGGTAACGGGGAAACTGTCCGGGGAATCTCGCCCTCACATTCTTCCGTATCTCAACAGCAAAGGGCTTGCAAAGCGTTAAGAGTTCGGGGTTCTACTGTTATCTCCGTGGTAGCGACACTTAAGGTTTCAACTGTCGCTACCTACAGCCCCACCACGCTGATGATTAACGGAGCACTGATTCCTATGGTGTACCCATGGACGATTGAGGTTCCGAGCGTTTTCCCCAAGTTATTCGCTACGTTCAAAGCCAATAACGCTCTCGCTATGACCCGCAGCGCTTATATGACCTTACTGTCTAAACGTAATCCGCAGACCTTGAGGCCGATAATGATTTTGCGGAGACTGACAGCCTTAAAAAGACCAGCCGACCTTAAAACTAAACGCAGTCTCTGAGCGGTCAACGAGTGGTAATTGACTGACCCCTACACTCGCCGTCCACCCTTCATTTTCTACGATAAAATCGACGGCAGGAGTGAAACCCGTGTACGAGTGATGGTCGACGTTATCTCGCCCAGCATAAAAATAACTGCGATCCATCGTTGATTGAACCACACCTAAACTTGGAACAATATAGATTTGATCCGTTACCCCATAGGTCACGGCAACCCTTGCTGCATAAAAGTTTGATTGAGTATAATAGCCACCGTCTGGGTTTTCATCGATACGCCCTCCTTCAATAACACCGCCGACTCCCCAACTTTCATCGCCATTTAATTGGTACACCCCGAGTGAATAGCCTTTACCAGCGTTGAGAAAAGATACCCCAGCTAATACGGCGATTTTCTCGTTAACATCCTGGGCACAAACAGGTGCTATGGCTGTCGCCGTCAAGATAGCGAGCGACACTCGCTTAAAGTATGGTTTGTTCATTTGAGTCAACACATCAACAGAAAGTGAGCCGCACTCTAGGCATCTCCGTTATCGGCGTCAAAGCAATCAAAGCACTTTAACCAAAATCTGACTTAACGCTTGGTCGCTTATAGGAATTGGCCGATTTTTCACTCAATAAGAATTCCGAAATCAATAACTATTCCCTTTCTTATTGCATAGGAATATAAATTGCTTATCCGTTTTGAAAAGTAGATAACCAACATGGGCCATACACAGCGCTCCACGAATCAAGTCAATGAAAAGCCGCTTCAGCTTCTGATGCAGGTCGCGCTCTCCGAGATCCCAGTGTCAGCAAAAACCCTCAGTATACAAATGGGGGTACCACTAAGCAGCTTGTATCGTCATATCAAATTGCTAAAAGAATGGAATTTAATCGAAGAAAGCGTGCAAGACAAAACCTTAATTGTTGGCCCTGCAGCCCTAATGTTGATGCACAGTTATCAATCTAATTCTCACAACTCTGAAGCGATAGAAAGCATTCTCAATCGCTTGCAAAAACAGACCGGAGAAATGGCCGCCTACATGGTCCCAGTAGGCTACAGAGCGCTATGTGTTAGCTTGCAAGAAAGCGCTCAGGCAATTCGATGCAGTTATGTCCGCGGACAAAGCCAACCGTTATTAAGGGGGGCATCTTCCAAGGCCATGTTAGCTTTTTTGCCAGAGATTCGTTGTGAAAAAATTCTTCGGTATTTTGGAGAGGAAGACAACATGGATAGATGGATTGCTGAACTCACACTGATTCGACATCAAGGTTATGCCGTGAGTACATCAGAATTTGACCCAGGGGTAACCGGTATCAGTGCGCCCGTGATGAAAGGGACCAAACTACTGGGCGCGGTATCGATTATGGCTCCGGCATATCGAGTAGAAGCGAATAAAGATAGATTTATCCTACATGTTTTACAAGCAGCCCGAGCACTGCCACCAGAAAGATAACAGTATTGGGTTTGCGTTAGCGCGCCTCACTCAAACCCAATACTTGAGATTGAGCTTGTCATCAGGTTTATTTGCCTTCACTGAACCAGTATATTTCTGCAAGGTTATTAATTATGTTATGTGTCTTCAAGCAGTTGTGGAAAAACCGATACCTCTCTGTACCTGAGAATAGGCTTCCGATATTCACCGTTTGTGAATCGATTAAACCAATTAGTCATATTCAGTTTGAAGACTCAGAGTCATTATTGGAGACCGCTTTTGAATGGTTAAATGGTTTCGAATGCTCTCACTCAATGAGAAACATGGGCCATTTCCCATTGCTTTCTACTTATCGGGCAGAGCGTCCTTTTTTTGAAAGCCCACGCGCTAATGTAGACCTTAATACACAGCTCATAGAACAGCTTGCCCATGGTGCAACCCCATTAGTTCTCACTAATTGCCATGAGACATTACTGACCTTATTACCTAGCCTGCTTATTGATTCTCAACAAGTCGGTGTGATTAACATCAATACCGAGTTTTTGATGGACCCTACATTAGAAATTAAAACCGGCTCGATGCTTCATTTTGCATTGAACCGTTATGATGAATGCCGTGCATTCCATATAGGCGTTGATCCAGTGCGGTCACATAAAAAACAATTGGATTATGCTGAGGATATGGGGTGTGACTGGGCAACACTAAATGAGCTTTGTTATCGGAATAGAGGCATGATTAAGTCGCAAGTTTCGCGTTTCATTCATCATTGCGACAAGATAATTGTCACCATTGACCTTCCCTCAATATCGAAAACCACATCTAAACTCAAAGGCCAAAAGCTCGAAATTTCGATGGTACTTAGGGTATTGAGGCAGTGCATGTCCTCAAAGAAAGCAATCTTGATTCAACTTGTCGGCTCTGAAGAAGAGCATATTTATTCCAAGGCGACTCAGATGTTAATCGAGGAAACGAGCCAATTTTACTATTTCTCGCACTAGCTAGTTTTCGCACTAGCTGTTTTTCGCATGGCCTACTTTTCATATCAACTGTGTTTTAAATTGGCTTGTTGTCGTATTGACTGACGAGGCACTCAGAGAGTGAAACCTCATCATATAAATCAATGGTGAAACGATATGAGCATCACCATTGATTCATTGTAAGCAAGTCTCTACCGTCGATGTTCGATGAGTAGCAACCCATCACAGTGCTTAGCCCTCATCGCTTGTTCTTAAGGGTATTGTCTTCTAGTGTTTATATCTAAAGGTACGACTATCATCTAGAATTTCAATCCTAACGGGTACTACGCCTTGCGTCGTGCTTCCCACTTTTTCAAATGCTATTTGCGAAAGGTCAATAACTCGCCCTTTAACATACGGTCCTCTATCATTGATTTTTACGTCAACACTCTTGTTATTTGAGGTGTTCACCACTCGGACCACGGTTCCGAATGGTAATGTTTTATGAGCAGCAGTGTACGCTCTCATGTTGTACTTTTCACCGCTCGCCGTCAGCCGACCATGAAATTGACTACCATACCAAGACGCTTGGCCCGTCAATTGGTGAGAGTTAGCATATTCTTTCGTTTTCGGTGATGCATTTGTTGCTGTCGATGAACAACCTCCTAGCAAAATTAATGCTAATACGGTTGGTACAATGTGTAATGGCTTCATGTTATTACAGAGTCACTTTTGCATAGGTGTGGTCCAATAGTATTAAGGCTAGTCGTTAAAGGGCCATCAATACAATGTCAGTAGTCGGTAATTTCACTCCAATTCCCACTTTCTAACCATTTAACCAATATCAACAAGCTTAATCATGCCTTTTTTTGGCCAACAAAAAGCCATTTCCTCACTTCACTGGACTACCTTTCATCCTGATGAAGCCCTGGCAACATTCAAGCCCAAAAAAACACCCAAAAACAAAACAAAATAGTAACACTTGAGATTTTTATACATTTTTATTGCATAAAACATCATTTTTAGTAGTATAGCCACCTAGTGACTATTAATGCAGTAAATCAGCATGAGAATTCAAGTTAAGCAAGTAAATAAATCCTATGGTGATATACAGGTTCTCCATGATGTCAGCTTCACCTGTGAACAAGGTGAGACATTAGTATTACTCGGCCCAAGTGGAGCAGGAAAAAGCTCACTTTTACGAGTGCTAAACCTATTGGAAACCGCCAATAACGGCCAGCTCGAAATCGCCAACCAGGCCTACGACTTCTCTGCCACCATTACTGAAAAGCAAGGCCTCGCACTACGTAAAAAAGTAGGCATGGTCTTTCAGCAGTACAATTTATGGCCACACATGACCGTGATGGACAATTTGATCGAAGCACCCATAAAAGTATCAGGCCTTGCAAAAGAAGACGCCAAGAAAGAAGCACTTGTCATCTTAAATACTTTACAGCTTGCCGACAAAGCCGATGCGTGGCCATTACAGTTATCAGGTGGACAACAACAGCGCGTGGCAATTGCTCGTGCACTAATGATGAAACCTGATGTATTACTGTTTGATGAGCCCACCGCCGCGTTGGACCCAGAAATCACTACGCAAATTGTCAATATAATCAATGAACTAAGTAGCACAGGCATCACCCAAGTCGTCGTCACTCACGAAGTCGATTTTGCTAAAAAGATTGCCAGCCATGTTCTTTATTTAGAGCAGGGACGCATTGTAGAACACGGCACTAACGCATCGTTTACCGAACCCAAAACCCAAGCGTTCGCAGACTATTTAACACACTAAATTAATTAATAAACAAAACCTGCCAGACATGGTGTGTTTTATTTGGAGAAGAATTATGAAAAAAATCGTACTCGCATCAATCATCGGTCTTATGTCTGCTAACGTTGCCGCTCAACAAGAGATCAAGTTTGCAATGGAAGCCACCTACGCACCATTTGAATACGTTGATGAAAATAACCAAATTCAAGGCTTTGATGTTGATTTAGCGAATGCGCTCTGCCAGCAAATCGATGCAAAATGCACCTTTCATAACCAATCATTTGATAGCCTTATTCCAGCATTAAAATTTAAGCGTTATGACGCGGCGATTTCAGGTATTGATATTACGGAAGCGCGTCAACAACAAGTCAGCTTTACCGCACCGTATTACGATAACACCGCGGCATTTGTCGCACTGGAAGGCAAAGTGGCGAGCCAAGCTGCTCTTGAAGGTAAACGAGTTGGGGTCCAAAATGGCTCAACACATCAAAGCTACCTGTTAGAACAGATGTCGGATGTCACAGCCGTCCCTTATGCTAGCTACCAAGATGCATTTATTGATATGCAAAATGGCCGTATTGATTCGGTATTCGGTGACACGGCCGTCGTAGCAGAATGGTTTGATAAAAATGATACTCTGACGTTTGTCGGTGAACAGATTACCAATCAGCAGTATTTTGGTAATGGCTTCGGTATCGCCGTAAACAAAGGTAATACAGCGTTACTCGACCAACTTAACGCAGCATTGGCTAACGTGAAAGCAAACGGCGAATACCAAGTCATCTTTGATAAGTACTTTGGTAAGTAATATGGGACTGACGGGTTATTCTGCGTCACTCGCTCAAGCAAGTTGGATAACCATCCAGCTTGCTTTTGTCAGCCTGCTTGTTGGGCTGATCCTTGCCATCTTATTTGCGGCAGGTGAGATGTCGCGCCGCAAATTAATATCATGGCCAACCACGGCTTTTGTCACGATCATCCGTGGCCTTCCAGAACTATTAGTCGTGTTGTTCATCTTCTTTGGTTCTACCCAAGTGTTATTTCTTATCACTGGGGATTTTATCGAGGTAAGTCCATTCCTTTCTGGTGTGATCGCTTTATCGCTTATTTTTGCTTCCTACGCCGCGCAAACTATTCGTGGCGCGTTAAAAGCCGTCCCTAGCGGACAAAAAGAAGCGGCAAGAGCACTTGGCATGGGCCAGACACGAACCTTTATAAAGATTGTGTTACCTCAAGCCGTCAAACATGCACTGCCAGGCCTTACAAACCAGTGGCTCGTTTTGTTGAAAGATACTGCGTTAGTTTCTCTGATTGGCGTCACTGACCTGATGAAGCAAGCACAATTAACCTCAGCGGCTACCCATGAAGCTTTTACCTGGTATGCAACGGCTGCGGCCATTTATCTCGTCATTACACTGCTTACTCAGCAAGTCGTTAAACGTATTGATAATAAATTTTCTGATAAACAAGTATCGACATCAGCGAAAGGGGTAACGGCATGAATCAACAGCATATTTGGCAAATGTTTGATGGCCTCATTACGAGTCTCCAACTTACCGCCGCGTCTTTATTAGTCGGTTGTATTCTGGCGATCCTCATGACGCTAAGCCTTATTTTACGCACACCCGTTGTTCATTGGCTCAGCCGCGGTATTATTACCCTCTTTACAGGCACACCGTTACTTATCCAGATTTTTCTTGTGTACTACGGTCCAGGTCAATTTGACGTAATTCGTGAAAGCATGGCATGGAATTGGCTAAGCCAACCTTGGTTTTGTGCAATGCTAGCTCTAGCGCTGAACACTGCAGCATACAGCACCCAGCTATTTAAAGGCGCGTTCAATGCTATTCCTGAGGGCCAATGGCAAGCATGTCGTGCATTAGGGATGGATATGAAAGCCACATTAAGTGTATTGCTGCCATTCGCAATTCGTCGCGCCATGCCCGCTTACTCAAATGAAGTCATTTTAGTTTTCAAAGGCACTTCACTGGCGAGTACAATAACGATAATGGATATTATGGGATATGCTCAGCGTATCAACGCTCAAACGTACGATACACTCACCGTGTTCGGTATCGCGGGCTTATTCTATCTTGGCGTCAATGGGTTACTTACCGTCGTGTTTAGACAGATTGAACGAAAAGCGCTGGCATTTGAATCCGTCAGATAACAACGCAACGAACCAGAGGAGACTCTCCTCTGGTTTAGGGCGGTAATCTAAGAGACTAAACTGTGCTTTAAAAGATTAACGAATACTTTAAGAAATTAGACCATTAATTTGAGAGAAAAAACGAGAACGTCATTAAACAGCGCGGTTTCAAAACCAAAGTGCTTGTAATGCAGCGTCAACGTCGGCGCAAACACAGGGGTAATCCCTCCCACTTGCACTTTATTTTCATCTACAGTGTAGCCGCTGATACCACCGAGTCTAACGCCAACGCGTGCCCACGATGTCCAGTCATATTGAGGATGATACGACAGAATATACGAGCGATGCTCAAAACTGTTCACCAACGTAAATGCTTCAAACTGTTTATACCGAAAGCCCACTATATAGTTATCTTGATTTCTTCCTGAAGACGTTAGATGTTCTGACCAGCCAGCGTAAGTAAGATCAAAATTTCCTTTTAAAGCGTCGACTTCTTGAGGTGTTTCTTCTGCCGCATATGTCGCACCACTAGCACACAATAGCGCCGCAGCAAGTAACACTTTTACCTTGCTCATGAATCTCGTACCGTATCGTCAAACTGAGCTTCATTTTACCGTACTAATAATTGTGAAGCCCGTCTCACTTTGTAGACAATTGTCTTAAAGTGGATGACATACTGGCGAAATCGCAATAATGAGTTCTTTACCCTGTTTATTTTTCCAAATAATACGCTCACTATCCATAAAGCAGGTAATCGTTTGTGGGAGCAAAATCGGTCGTTTAAAAGTAAATCGAATATTTTTATGGTCGCCTTGTTGCAACATTAAAAGATAAGTCTTAGCCACCATATGCATGCCATGGATGATCGGAGACCTGAAACCAAATAACCTCGATAATGTCTTAGAAAGGTGAATAGGGTTATAATCACCGGACAACTTAGCGTATGCCCTTGACGATGTTACCGTCAACGTCAGGGTATCTAAATGTCTTGTACTTTCATCAATAACAACCGTAGTTTGTTGTGAGTCTGACGATGACCTACCTCGTGGCTGAGTCTTATTAGGAATAAGGTAGCCGGATTTATATGAAGCGACACAACACCCTTGAAAATAAAACTCTCCGGTAACTTCAAACCACACCCCTCTATCCGTATGCCGTTGATCGCTTAAGTACAATCGAAATTCGTAACTGTCGTCTACGGCCAAAGGACGTGTTTGATTAAACGCCACCTCTGTATGCACCAAGCCTAATGGCTTCACCACTACATTCGGATGAGTAAAGAGCATCAACTGTTCACTTTGTGTTGCCACAAATAGAAACGGTAAAGGAACGGTCGTAGTATCAAAGCCAAAGTAAGTGCAATACTCTCGGTGTTGGCTTTTATTGAATCGGAACGTTGACCTTTTCAGAGAAAAAAATGGAATATCATCACCACTATCCAACTCTCCCCTTTTAAATAACGCCAACGTTAATAGCCGTAGATACGAAGTAGGTTCATCGACCTCAATGTGCATGACTTAGATTCCTAAACAAACGAGGATTTGAGTGTAGCGAAGAAAAATAATTAATATCACCCATAAGAAGACAATTATCGGTAACAATGTCACGCTCAGTTAGATAAACTGACTCGATTAGGCTTATTCACAAGGAAAGTAACAATGAAAAGAATCGCGCTAGCTATGATAATCGCAACATCATTAATGGCTTGTACCGAGGTGGGCAGTGATGCATGGTGTAAAGAAATGAAAGAAAAGCCTAAAGGCGATTGGACCGCTAATGAGGCGAGTGATTACGCTAAGCATTGCATTTTTAAGTAACAACTTCACCCTATCGGTTTCAGGTGAACGAGCATGTGTTAACGTTCCCTGAAACGCGCTCATAGATCATCATTCAAACAGGTTGGTGGTTTATTTAAAGTAATACCGACGAGTACGAAGCTTTCGGAGTATTAACCCTCCCCAGAGAGTAAATACCACTTCTGCGCCAAGGTAAAAAACCATCGTATCACTGGGGTTCTGATCCACAAGAAAGCCCATCGCTCGAGTTAATCCCATCAAAGCAGCAAGCCACATTGATGCCATTACCGCCGTTCTTAGTGTATCAGCATTAAGCGCTAGCCTTGCCAATACTAACCCGACTGCAACAGATAACCCACCATACGTGGCTCGCACATCAATCAGCGCGGAATTTGATAGCAATTCACTACCCGTCACTCGTTCAAACATGATGCCAGGCGACACCACAAACAAAGCGCCATAGATAACGAAGACAAAAACCGTAATCCAAACCATTAGTTTCGCTTGAAACATACACTAGTCCATTAACCATGATCTCATCGCTAAGCTTAATGCAAATCTCATATTCCGACAGGGAGATGCTGATAATGGGGGTTGTATTTCACCAGAATCACCCATCTGACTCATTATTGAGTCAACTTAGGCTAGCAGGCGCGCCTCTATCATCGAACGTCTATAAATCAGTGGACCCAAATGATGGCAAGGAGCATTAAAACTGAAAACGTTGCAAACGACATAATCGCGATAGTTGCAATCTCTGATGGTGTCGACGTAGACGATGTCGATGCCTTAACCCTTTCTTGTTTCTTATCAGGGTTGAGCATAGATAGAAGTGCTGAGTTCATAGGTTCACCTTTACATCAAAACGGTTATTAATTGAGGATAGAATGCCACGTAAAGTGTGATGCACGTCAAACAAATTCGCAAGAAAAATGGCAATTTAATCCATCATTCCAAGTTTCATCAGGTGCAATGAATCAATTGTTTAATCTGATGACAGAAAAAAACCGCTCTAGTAAGAGCGGTTTTTTCAGATTGAGTCGCATGATTATGCAGAAAGGGCTTCTCGCTCTTTCTCTACATTTTTTACTGGGTTTGCATAGCTATCAATAAGATATGAATGCGCACCAGGTGGTAAGGCATCCAGCTTGTTCTGCAAAGTATCTCGCGTACTTTGTGTAATCGACTCGTCATCACATCCAGCAGCCAGCTTGTTGATTGGAAACAACGTGTAGTTCTCATGTATCTGTCGATCGATTTCAGCCGCCAGCGCGTCTGGCGTTTCAAAGTCTTGGTCTATGACATCACCAAAAACCACTTGAATGCGGTCTTTACGCCCAATAATACCCTGAACGATGCTCTCAATATCTTCGAACTCACCTTTTTCATAACTACCGTGCTCTGCTTTTTCAAACAGTTCGTTCGCTTTTGCCGTATCACATGGGTCATTTTCATACGAAATAGACACAGGGACGATTTTAAGAGAACGAATGTATTCTGCGAACGGTGTTTTTTGTTTACGGCCTTCGACGTGGAACATTTTCAAGATAGCCGGGTCGGTATAGTCATTACCGTCTTTTGCTCGGCCTTCTTTTTGTGCAATCCAGATAGAATTCCCCGTCTCCAAGGAATGTTTAATGTAAGACGACAACGTACCGAGTGCTTTCATCATTTCACGTGGTCCTTTCACCGAACGTTTTACGATAAAGCTCTTGTTAAGGCGCATCAATTCCGTCGCGCATGGCTTTTTAAGCAGATTATCACCTATCGCAATACGCACCGTTCTATGGTTGCTTTGGTGCAAACCGTAGTTGACCAATGCCGGATCCATCGCGATATCACGGTGATTGGAAACAAAAAGATAGGCAGTGTTTTTATCAAGATTATCCAAGCCCTTAAACGTGACTCCTTGAGTCGTCGACTTAAGTGTTTTGGTCAGATATTTTTTCACTTCCATCTGAATGGCTTCAACGCTATCGAACTTGGCCCACTTAAACTTCAAGTACACTTTTAGGATAGGGCTCATTAATGCCTTAAACCAAGGAGCGTGGTTAGAAAAACGGTGTTGCAAGATAGCATCAATAAACTCAGCGTCGTTGATCAAACGATCGAGAGCCGCTGGAATCTCTTCGTCATTGTAAGGACGAATCTCAATATATGGGTCAGTATTGTTAGTCATTTTGGTTACATCAAATTAAAAGCTGCACTATTCTACGCTTAGAGTATAAAGACCGCAGCTATCTTAAGCCTTTTTTTGTTAAGGTCAGACCACATTTTAACTCTAGTGTTCATTTTCAAACATATAAAACTGTGATCTTTGGTTGGCATTACTAGGAACTCACGTTAATCTATGCGCAGTTTTGACCAGTGAAGTGCATCATGAACCACGCCATTGAATTTCGATCCGCTCCTTATGAGCTTTTGACTATTACACCACGTAAAAAGTCACTCCATAATCAATTAATCCGTGTTGAAGCAGGGAAAGTATTGCTCAAGCTTGGAAAGAATGAATATGTTTATAATCAAGGCGATATCTTTTGGGTACCCTTTGACTGTTTATCTAGTCTCACTATTTTTCCTAGCACTCACCTATCAGTCACGACGCTATCGATTCGCTTGTTAACATCATTCCCAGTCAATGCTGGTCAAATAACGCCGACATCGTTGATGACCGCGATTTTAGACAAACTTCAGTCTGAGTTCATCCAACATGAGCAAAAACCTGGGTTCTTAAATGACCTACTGTCAGTATTAAAACACGAACTGGAGCAGATGCAGCCAAAACTTAGGTCATCTCAAGAGAGCCAATTGGTCACTCAATGGAAGCCCGAATCAACACAAATTTCTGGCGAATTAGCATTAATACTGAGAATACGCGAGGCAAGAAAACTAAAGCTGTCCGGGATCAAAACAGATAGAATAAGCGCAACGTTATTTGACGGTAATGAAGAACAATTCAAACAACTCTATCTATCACTACTTGGTGAACCGATCTAAAAAAGCGAGCTCATTGCTCGCTTTTATTTATATTCATTTCTTTTACTAGAATGGCACTTCAACCTGCATCATCATGTCACCCTGGTAGTCTTCATGCCAGCGGTAATCTAAACGTAGCCTCGGCTCCTTGCCTTTTTCTCCAAAACCGACACCAACATGCAACCCTTGTGACATGAGCCACTCTTGCATTGACATCTCATCCTTTTGGCGGGCAATCTCTGCTGGAGCCCAAAGGCCGATACCAACAAAGCTGCTCTTATAGTTTCCGGTCAATACTGGCTCTGATTCTTGGTTTAATAACCACTCATCCCAATACGAGTCTTGCAAGGCCGCTAACGGGTCTGTGGGTTCTAGAAGTCCGCCTAAAGTCACAACTTTAGTACCCAAGTAGCTAAATGGTTTTATCAATAAAGAGCACAACGACTCTTCCTCCGTCACTTTAAGTACGACAGAGCGATTACTGTTGTCTTCGCAAAACGCGTGTGCATTAGGCACACTCACCACTGCTAACAAAGCAATACCACACAATGTTGCTTTCATTTTTATTAAAAATCCTTTTTATTATCCTTTTAAATATAACGGAAAATTCAATAAATGTTTAGCAATCGATGGGGTTGTTAAGTGATCTATGTTCAAACCTTGCTGTAAATGCTCTCGAATCTGGGTCGAGCGAATGTTCACTTTTTCAGGACAGGCAAGAACAGACCACCTTTGTACGATCTCTTCTGCTTTATAAAAACGACTAAAACTAAAAAAATTGTCAGGTCCTAGGACAAACGTCAAATCAGCGTGTGGATAGCGATGCTGAATCGCTTCAAGGACGGCGTACGTCGTTACCGATGTATCCGGTTCAACCAGTGTTTCTTCAATCGCCGAGCGTACAATATTGCCCTGTTCGATATCAGCGATAAATAAATCCACTAGCTTACACCGCTCGTCATATTGAAGCATCGTTTTCCCCCAAGCGTGGGAAATACTTGGTACTAATAGCACTTGATCAAAATGACTGAGAGACTCAATCACACTCAAGTGGCCAAGGCTCGGTGGGTTAAAAGCACTGCCAAATATTGCAATCTTTGTCATGAATGTCCTACTTGTTTGACTATCTTCGGTATTTTCAGGGCTACTGTAACTTTTTTTCATTAGTTTTCGTAGGTATCATAGAAACAATTCAATTTGCTTGCAGGAAAAGGAAATCTAATGGAACAACTTATTCGTGACGAAATGCGTGTGCTGCCGTCTATTGACCCTCAATTCGAAATAGAACGTCGCGTCGAATTTATTAAAGCTAAACTACTCAGCTCTGGCTGTAAGTCACTGGTTCTTGGTATCAGCGGCGGTGTTGATTCAACCACATGCGGCAGATTGGCTCAACTTGCAATCAATGCATTAAACCAACAAGCGAACTCTGCAGATTATCAATTTATCGCAGTGCGCTTACCTTACGGCGAACAACAAGATGAGGATGAGGCTCAACTTGCGCTTTCTTTCATCGAACCAACACATTCTATTTCTGTGAATATTAAAGCCGGGGTTGATGGACTTCACGCCGCGTCGCACATTGCACTAGAAGGAACAGGTCTACTTCCAACCGATCGCGCTAAAATTGACTTCGTAAAAGGCAATGTGAAAGCGCGCGCTCGTATGGCTGCACAATACGAAGTCGCAGGGTATGTAGGTGGCCTCGTTCTGGGGACCGACCATTCCGCAGAAAACATCACTGGTTTCTATACAAAGTTTGGCGATGGCGCTTGTGATATGGCACCATTATTTGGGCTAAGTAAACGCCAAGTTCGTGAGGTAGCCGCGAGTTTAGGTGCGCCAGAACTTCTCGTGAAAAAGGTGCCCACTGCCGACTTGGAAGAACTTGCGCCGCAAAAAGCCGATGAAGATGCATTGAATTTATCTTATGACCAAATCGATGATTTCTTAGAAGGTAAAGCCGTCTCACAGGATGTCTCCGATCGACTGGTTGCGATCTACAAGGCAACACAACACAAACGTGAACCCATTCCAACGATCTACGATTAAAGTATTTCATTTAAAGCCAATGAGCGTGTTCTCGTTGGCTTTACTACCCTCTCAACAACCCTACCCTACCCGTCATCTTTACCTAGCAATAAAATGCATCGTGATGTAGCTCAATAAACAAACGCATTCGTGTTAAGTAACATTGCGTAACGACAGTCTTGTGCCATGTTTATAGTAAGCTAACGTGTAAGTAATCTATGTCATGGCAACTTACACGTAATAGCGGTCGTTTAAAGCCTGAATCGAACAATAAAAAGGGATAACTATGTTAGGTGAAAACCATTCTCTTCTAAAAGAATTTCCAGACCATCACGAAACCATTGTACAACTAATCAAAACCGATGAACCTTTTGCATCCGCGACAAAAAAGTACGATGCTCTAGACAAGGAAATTCGCGTATTAGAACTTAATGGGGCGCCTATCGATGACGCCGCAATGCACCAACTCAAACACGAACGGGCTGTGCTTAAAGACGTGTTACACAAACACTTAATTGAGTCTGAAAAATAGACCTGCCTTACGGTCAACACTGAAACTGTTATCGTTAACCCAATGACAGAAACGGTCGTTACCACAAGCAATTAACGTCAAAAGGGAAGTGTAATCACTTCCCTTTTTATATCCATTTACCGGGCTAACTTCACCGTGATTACAGGACAACACTCATACTTAAGCTGACCTCGTCAAATTAACGTGTCGATAACACAACATCGGTTTGTGGAATCGCGCAACATGCTAAAGCCTTACCCTCTGCGACTTCGCTGTCTTGTATTGCGGGTACGTCAGGTTGATGCACCAAACCACTTTCCACAGTCACCTTACAAGCGCCACAGAACCCTGCACGGCATGAATATGGTACCGTCACGCCAGCATTTTCCGCTTGCTCCAATAAATTGGCTTGGTTCGTTCCCATGAACTCTTGCCCATCAATCGAAACCTGCAGCGTTTTTTTAGTTCCGTCGACCGCTGAACTCACACCAAACGCTTCTTGATGGTAATGCGTCACGGGCAACCCCAACGACATCAATAAGGTCTTCGCCGATGTCATAAAACCGTCGGGGCCACAAACAAAAGCTTGTCTAGTTTGTAAATCAGAAATTGACGCCAATTGGCTGACACTTATACGCCCGGTCAAACCCTCCCAATGCCTTCCAGGCTGCGTTAGTGCTAACTTGATGACCAGTGAAGGGTGCTTGGCCATGAGCGCATCAAGCTCGCCTTTGAAAGGAATATCTTCTGGCGTTGAACATTGATGATAGAAAACAATGTCTCCTACCCTATCTCTGTCGGATAAGTCACGCAGCATTGACATCATTGGTGTCACTCCGCTTCCAGCCGACAGCAGCAATAACGGTTCATGAGAATCCAACTTCAGGTGAAAATCTCCATTTGGCGCATCAGCAACTAACGTATCACCCACTTGAAAATGTTCAAACAACCAGTTGGACACCTCGCCACTATCCAGACGTTTAACTGAAATCGAGAGCCGTCCTGGTCTGCTAGGCGATGAAGATAATGTATATAATCGCTTCACAACGCATCCATCGATAACGAGCTCTATCGGCAAGTGTTGACCTGCTTTATAGCTCGGCATCTCCCCTTTTTGAGGCTCTAGCCAAAAGGTCTCAAAGTTTTTGGCAACATGCTCTCTTTCCACGCAGACAAAGGTTTGCTTATGGACATCCAAATCGGGGTAAACTTCTTTTTCTTTGTATTCCAGCACTTCAATTACGTCGTCGACATGAATCATGCCTTCGTTCTTAGCGACTAAGTTTTGACCAAAAAATACGCCGCCTCTTTCATTTGCTCGAAAGCGAGAAAACGTCATTAATGGCTCTTTGCTAGCTCTAAACTCGCCTTTATTGACATCAACCGTCGTCAACACGCAGCGCTCACAAGGTTTGACTGCCTCAAACTCGACCTCACCAATCTTGATTCGTTTCCATGAATCCTCGATAAACGCTTCGTCCGATTGAATCACTAGATTGGTTCGAAACTGCTCCATGCTATGGGTTTCAGGGCTGCGCCTATTCAATGCCTCTAATGATCCAGTACTGATCATCAGCAAAGGATAACCATCGGCAAAGCTCACGTTGTGACCTATTTTTTCACGATGACGATTCGATTGCTCACCAGTGAACAAGAGTTCAACACGCTGACCCAATACACGACTAAACCAATCATCGGCTTCGTCAGTAGTGGTGTAGGCCGTAAATCTATCATTCCATACCTGAGCGGAGGCTTCTTGTTTTTTGAATCCAGCGTACTCTAGTTTTAACGCTGGCTGGCCAGGATAAGTAAACACAAGACCCGATGGGATAATACTCGAAGAAACCTTAACCATGTTAGGGTGCTTTCTGGCTGTCACCATACTGCCGTCAGCCAAAGCGACCATAAATCGGCGGTCAAAGCTTAACCCTTGCAATTCCACCCATGATGATGACAAAGCAATGCCCCCTACAGACTTAGCAGGGTAAATATTAATTTGAGAGAGCTGAGCAGAATCAGTCACGATTTCTTCCTTTCGTCGTTGTATTTTGACAGCGATATTATCGTCTTTTCTCGCTCAGTCCCAGAAACTTAGTGAAATGTGTGCCGAATTCCACTATCATCCTGTCGCCTAAACGTAAGCGTTTGCTTTCACATTTTCACGCCACGTTTAGGCTCCGTTTCAAGAAGAATTTAACCTTGGTGGGAGCCGAAATGACTACATTGACTATTACTCGTCCTGATGACTGGCACGTTCACCTTCGCGATGGCGAAGTATTGAAAGACACCGTTCGCGATATTAGCCGCTACAACGGCCGCGCACTTATCATGCCAAATACCATCCCACCCGTCACTGACACCGACATGGCGCTGGCGTACAAAACTCGCATCATGGCGGAACAGCCTTCCGAGCAGTTTGAACCTCTCATGGCGCTGTACCTAACAGACAAGACGTCTCCAGAAGAAATTCGCAAAGCAAAGGCGGCAGGTATTGTTGCCGCTAAGCTGTACCCAGCAGGTGCAACAACAAACTCAGACTCAGGGGTCACATCGGCTAAGAATGTTTACACCACGTTAGAAGCGATGGAAGAAGTGGGCATGTTGCTGCTTGTTCATGGTGAAGTCACCACGCATGACGTCGATATTTTTGACCGTGAGAAAGAATTTCTTGATACCGTCTTAGCACCGATCGTCAATGACTTCCCAAATCTAAAAATTGTTTTAGAACATATTACTACCGCCGACGCTGCAAACTTTGTTAAACAGGCCAACGACAATGTGGCTGCAACAATTACTGCGCACCATTTGTTGTATAACCGCAACCATATGTTAGTTGGCGGCATTAAGCCGCACTTCTATTGCCTACCTATCTTAAAGCGCGGTTCACACCAACAAGCGCTCGTTGAAGCCGCTACTAGTGGTAGTAAAAAGTTCTTCCTTGGGACTGATTCAGCGCCGCACTCAAAAGGCGCAAAAGAAGCGGCTTGCGGTTGCGCGGGGTCTTACACTGCACATGCGTCAGTTGAGCTCTACGCTGAAGTTTTTGAGCAAGAAGGTAAGCTTGAAAATCTAGAAGCATTTGCCAGCCATAACGGGCCTGACTTCTATAATCTTCCTCGTAATACCGACAGTATCACGCTAGAAAAATCCGCTTGGGACGTACCCGCAACGATGCCATTTGGCAATGATATTGTTGTACCAATTCGTGCCGGTGAGCAAATTGTGTGGAAAGTAAAATAAACATTACTTAGCGAACATTGAATCCAACGCCCCTATCCTGGGGCGTTTATTTTATCGTTACACCGCACACAAGTTACAAATTGGGTGTTTTTTACCCACCTTTGTTGCAAATGATAAGGCACAATAAGCAATGACAGACAAAACAAATAACGCGCAAGTATCGGTTTATACGCCCTGCCGCGCCGCCTGCAAAAACAATGCAGGGATCTGTAGTGGCTGTCATCGCACTCTAAACGAGTTGTCTGATTGGCGACACCTGTCGAATACCGATCGCCAAACCAAGATGAATCAGATCTCCGGTACAGATTCTACACACGTCTGTGAGCAGTGTGGCGCGCCAGCATTTTGTGAAATCGCGGCTGGCAATGAAAGCTGTTGGTGCTTTGAAATAGATAAGCGAGACACGTCATCGCTCACGACGTCTAAATTATGCTTGTGCCGTCAATGTCTTTCCGCACTGCCGGTTAAGTAACTCACCGTATTGCCCTCTCGGCTCCCCATATTGAGTACACATTTCGAGCGGTTGCTTGTTGCAGGTTTGTTAATTGATGATTAGAGTAAAAATTCAATTCACAAAGGTACCGCTATCATGGAAGAGTTACTCAAAGATTACCCTGTCATCACTGAAATCCCTGTTGCTTGGGGGGAGATGGACGCGCTAAACCACGTTAACAACGCCGTTTACTTTCGTTACTTTGAAACCGCTCGCTTAGATTATTTTCGTCACTTAAGCATCATGGAAGACATGGCGGTCACTAACATAGGCCCAGTGCTAGGAGATACCTATTGCCGTTACAAACTTCCGGTCACCTACCCCGACACGCTATTAGTTGGTTCACGTATCACCGATGTTGGCGCCGATCGCTTTAAGATGGAATATCAAATTGTGAGTAAAAAACAAGGTAAGGTCACCACAACCGGTACTGCGAGTATCGTTATGTTTAACTTTATCTCCAATCAAAAATCAAACCTCTCAGAAAAACTGATGCTCGCCATCGAAAACTCTCATCATCACGATATGGCGTAAACGTCACTTTCGTGGCGTCATTGACGAGTGAGGATTACACGTATACTTACGTAATCCTCACCGCTACGCTCTTGCTGTTCTTCGATGTCATCGTTATCCTAACGATATCACCCTCGCTTTGTCATACCACACAAAAGAGAACAGCAAGATGCATAATAGTTTTCAGTATCCCATTGGGACTCCGGGTCAAAAATGGACACAACAGGACGTCCTTGAATGGCGAAAAACCACTGCCGTAAAACGCACCTATAGAGAAGACGTTTTACCGAAGATTGAAGCGCTTAGATCAGCATTAGATGTCATTCAGTACGGCGCCTTATCGTACGACGAAGAGCGTTTTCCTCTTTTTGCATTGAAAACTAAAAATTGGTGTCCTTCAAAGCCCACTATTTTGATCACCGGTGGCGTTCACGGCTACGAAACCTCTGGTGTGCACGGTGCCCTGCAGTTTGCTAAAGAAAATGCGCATCAATTTCAAGATGAGTTCAATATTGTTATCGCTCCTTGCGTAAGTCCTTGGGGATACGAAACCATCAATCGTTGGAACCCAAATGCCATCGACCCTAATCGTTCATTTTACCCAGACTCGCCAGCTGAAGAATCAGCTAACGTGATGGCTATGGTTGCACAGCTGAACGTTCCTATTCTTGCTCATATCGATTTGCACGAAACCACGGACTCTGATGAAAGTGAGTTTCGGCCAGCATTGGCGTCACGAGATGGTTTAGATTATTTCGAAGATAGTGTCCCTGATGGCTTTTATCTCGTGGGTAACACAGAGAGTCCGGCAGAGGCTTTCCAGGCCGCTATCATTCAATCGGTAGAGAAGGTCACCCACATTGCGCCGCCAGATCATGAAGGGAAAATCATTGGTTCTCCGGTCGTTCAGCATGGCGTCATTAACTATCCGCTAAAAAAACTGAGCCTTTGTACTGGCATGACCGATTGCGTTTATTCTACGACTACCGAGGTTTACCCAGATAGTCCAAAAGTCACTGAGCATGAGTGTAATGATGCTCAAGTCGCATCCATATTAGGTGCGATCGGTTACTTGAAAACTCAATTGTAACGTCGAAAAGGGTGCTTTCTCGGCACCCTTTTATTGATTATCCTACTCCATACACATAAAACCTTTAGCCAACGCTAAGCTGCGCGCCTCACGAACTGAACCCTGAGATGATTGGACGGCGTTCTTTCCGTGACGACCAATACGGGTATTCGATTAACCAAACCCAGAAGCTAAATATTCGAACTCTCTTCCAAACCACGCTCTGTGTCATAAATAACGCTCTAATAATTAACCAAAATAATCACTTACTGTTCTATCTATCCTAAAATAACGGTAGGCTGTGATCATAAAGATTAAAAACAATAAAAATGAATACAAGGAAGTGGAAGTCGCATGACATATCGTCGTATTTTAGGTGTCATCACCGCGCTTGGTTGCTCATTGCTAACACCTATGAGCCAAGCTGCAACGCCAACCAGTGTCAAATCAAGGGTAGATAGGCTAGAAACACCTGACCGTGTCCGTGAATCGATGATATTACCCTATCTATTTAGCACCGATACAATGGGGCTCAATGTCGGGGTCGGTGGCATGGTTAAGGGCCTTTATCAAGACCAAATGACCGTGGGTGGCACCGTTTTTGGCGGCGATGTTAGCCGAGCTATCGCCGGCGGTGTATGGAACTTTATGATTCCAGGCACAGAGCGGGTTTTTTTGAGTGCTTACGGGATGCTTGGTTACTACCCTCAACAACGAGCCTATACCTCGCGTTACGGCAACTATCCTAGTGGTAGTACTCGTCCTGGTAGTAACGATTCTTCCAATATGGACTTTTTGCAAGCTGATGGTGCGTCAAATTGGTTTGATATAAAAATGGAGTACGTATTACCACTCGGTGCGAACCAAAAACATGGTTTGGTCGATTATTCCATTAGAAATGGTTTGCTCGTCTCCGAGCCATCCGGTGGCAAAGAATGGAACCCAATGACCAGTGGCTCGACGATTTTTGTCGCAAGGCAGTTCAACCGATATCAGTCCTTTGAATTTGATACTGGTACTGGTGATGGCACCATTCACGCGATGGAATTTGGCCTTCTATATGACAATACAGATTTTGCACCAAATCCTTCTTTCGGCAGCAAACAATATATTGCTACTTCTCATGATTGGGGGTGGTTTGATTCTAAAAAACAATGGTCATTCCATGAACTTGATATGAGTAAGTATTTTTCATTGGGAAAATCTGATTGGGCATCACAACGCGTTGTTGCGATGAATTTTTGGACAGGTTTGTCTCCGACATGGGAAGTTGAAGATAATGGTACTAACCAGAGAGTAACAGGCAACGCCCCATACAACGAAGGCGCGACCTTAGGCGGTTTTACGCGGATGCGTGGTTACGATAACAACCGCTTCCACGACAAAGCGGTTATTTATGGATCCGCAGAGTATCGCTACACCTTGGCGTACAACCCGACAAAAGACGTTTCTTGGTTGAATTTTTTGCGTATTGATTGGATACAACTCGTTGGTTTTGTTGAGGTTGGTCGTGTAGGCTCTTCTTATACGGCTAATGAGCTTCTGACTGACCTAAAATATGATGGCGGCGGTTCGATTCGTGCATTAATGGCAGGCCTTGTGGTCCGAGCCGACATCGCTAAATCCCCAGAGAGTACTAACTTTTGGATTATGGTTGACCACCCATTCTAATCAAGAGACTCCGGATTGATAGTCAGCTATAACTGAGTATCAATCCCTTTAATACATATTCTTACTTTCGGCCTTTTTTGTGCCCCGATAAATACCGATTCGTCTAGTCAACAATTCGGTGTTTATTTTCTCTGTCGCATTGAGGTTTATTGCGTATGTTGAACATCGATTTCTGATGTCAGACATGGTGATTATATGACTTAATTTTGTGACAGTTATCATCAGATATCACACTAAAATATCAGTGCATTGCACTAAGTTGATCATCTTTAATCAAAGCAGTAGCCATGAACTTTACATGGCTATATACCCCTACCTTTGGTTGGTTTTTGTCATCGCTTAGCTTAGCTATACTTCGCGCGATCATAATACATCATTAACCATACGCTCTGGATTTACGTTCCAGCTCGCAGAAGGAAAAACCATGTCTCAATATGTTGTATGCGCACTCTACAAATTCGTCACACTTGACGATTACCAAGACATCCGCCAACCACTTACCGAACTGCTAGAAACGCATCAAATCCGCGGCACCTTGTTATTGGCAAGTGAAGGGATCAATGGCACGGTTGCGGGAAAGCGCGACGCTATCAATGCCCTACTCCGATGGTTCAAACAAGACTGCCGCCTTGCTGATGTCGTTTACAAAGAATCATTTAACGACATACAGCCTTTTAATCGCACCAAGGTGAAACTAAAAAAAGAGATTGTGACCATGGGCGTCGAGGGCATCGACCCACTTAATGTCGTTGGCACCTATGTTAAACCAAGTGATTGGAACGCGTTAATCTCCGATCCCGATGTCCTTTTAGTGGATACTCGTAACGACTATGAAGTCGATATTGGAACGTTCAAACATGCGGTGAACCCCAATACGGAAACATTCCGAGAGTTCCCACAATACGTTGCAGACAACCTAGACCCCGCTAAACATAAAAAAGTGGCGATGTTTTGCACAGGTGGTATTCGCTGCGAAAAATCAACCGCTTACATGAAAGAACAAGGTTTTGATGAGGTCTATCATCTAGAGGGCGGCATTCTTAAATACTTAGAAGATGTACCGGAAGAAGAAAGCCTATGGGAAGGCGATTGCTACGTATTTGATGGGCGTGTTGCGGTCAACCACCAGCTAGAAAAGAGCGGCTATGATGTCTGCAACGCTTGTCGTTTGCCTATCACAAATGAAGACCAAATCTCTGAACACTTCGAAAAAGGCGTCAGCTGCCCTAAATGTATCGATAAACACAGCGACGAGCAAAAAGCACGTTTTCGTGAACGAGAAAAGCAAGTCCAGCTCTCAAATGCTCGAGGCGAAACCCATGTAGGTGGTGAAGCCGCTCATTTGATAGAGCAGCGTAAGAAAGAGAAACAAGCCTTGAAAGCGCAACAGCGTGCGGGAAAGCACGCAAAATAGTGGCTATGGTTTAAGCGCTTAGAAGCACCATTTTATCTTTAACCATTCAAAGTGGTCTCGCTATTATGCGGACCACTTTTTGTTTAATTTTTACTCACATGATGGCATCTCTTTTGATGTTCATGCGTCTTTAGCGTTTTCTTTAGCGTTAATATTGGCATAGGTGTGCAATAACTCAGTCAGCGCCTTTACCCAGCCAAACGCCTCTAATGGCGGCTTTGCCAGCAACTTTTCTACCTGTTCACAATGCACTTCAAGGGTAATAGCTTGCTCTAAATTAAATGACATTGCATAAAAATGCCAAAGCACTAAACGAGTCATTCGTTCACTGTTTTGTTTAGCGTTTTCAGAGTCATCAAACGCTTGCTGAATTTCACTTAATGCGATGGCCGTCATCCGGAGTGTGGCATCCAGTCGTGCCGACATCATTCGCTCTTCACTATCGACCTCTTCATGCTCGAAAGTGAACAGTTCGCTCATCGTTTCTTCTGGCACCATCTTACTGATCATTCGAACACTGAACTCTTCAAGCTCTTGACGCGGCATAGTAACGAGGCAATTAAATGTGTAATCACGAAGCATAAGAAAGTCACTCTAGATAGCAAATAGATGAACCCGCATTTTAAGCATTATCACTAAATTTACTAGTGTTTATGTGACAGTATTGAGGGAGGTTGCCGTGTAAAGAAGCATATAGGAAAGTGATGATAGTGAGCCTCGACCATTCTTCGCCAAGCAATCAATCGATTAAAGGCCCCGATATTTCGGAGCCTTTCTTTTAAAGCCATAATGCCCTGCTACTCTGGCTACTTACCTGGTTAACGGCTTAATAACTCAATGGTCAGTGGCCTAGGGGCTACTTACTTGGCGCTTGTAAAACTTCGATGGCGAGCTCTACCGCTTTATCTATATTGTGGCGACCTTCTAGTTTCCCTGAACTAATCGGGCCCAATACACTCGCGTACAAGGCCAACTGTTTGGAAAATGGTAGTTCTAGATGTTCATATAATGTCTGGCGAATTTGGGCATGCTGCTCTGGAGCATGATCAGCAAGACGAGTTAACGTGTCGTAAATTAATGTGGTGGTTGTGTTCATTTGTCATGTTTTCTTTAGCTTTGGGGGACGTTAAGTGTACAATTTTTCTATCGAGAGAGTCGTGACATATGTCATACAATAGTATTAATAGGCTTATTAAAATAACCATTTATTAGGGGCGTCGCTCTACTAACTCATTAACGACGACAAAACAGAATGCCGTCGTTCATGTATCGCCTACTGACTTCAACTCGAATGATGCCCCTTAACTGGCACATATAAGCGCCACAATTTTTTAGCTACCTTGCCAATATCCTCCAACATCACATATAAACATGGCACCAATATCAAGGTCACGACGGTGGCATACATCACCGCAAACCCTAGTGCCACTGCCATCGGTTTTACAAATGCCGCTTGTAAGCTGGTTTCAAACATAATCGGCAAGACGCCAAAAAACGTCGTGATAGAAGTGAGGGTTATCGCCCTAAACCTTGCACAACCAGCCTCAACGACGGCTTGTTTGGCGCAGTCACAGCGAGCCTTTATCTGATTGACATAATCGGTCATGACCAACGAGTCATTGATCACCACTCCAGCGGCGGCAATCAAGCCAAACGTCGACATCATACTCATATCTAGGCCATAAAAATAATGCCCCCAGATTGCCCCCGTTAAGCTAAACGGAATGACTGACATGATAATAAATGGCTGTGCATAGCTTTTTAGTGGTATGGCGAGCAAAATATAGACCGTGATCATTCCTGCAATAAAGAAGACGATTTGTTCGGCTTTTTGTTTTTGCTGCTCTTCAATTGTGCCACCGAGCTCAGTCACCACACTTGGAAATTGAGACTGTACCTTCGGCAAGACATTATCCTCAATATTCTTCACCGCTTGATCCGGTTCTATCTGTGATTCATCAATAGACCCATAGACATAGACCGTGCGGTAGCCGTTTTCACGACGAATTTGATTGATACCAGGTTTATTGACGATGTTGACCACATCACCCAGCATGACCTTTTTGCCTTCAGGGGTATTAATTAATGTGTAGCGTAAGGATGAAAACGCTTCTCGCGTTAATTTAGGATATCGCACCATCACTCGCACTTCTTCGGTATTACGTAAGATGCGCTGCGCTTCACCACCATAAAAACTGCCACCAACTTGACCCGCAATCGTGGCTAAATCCAAACCTAGGTCGTACGCGACAGGTTTGAGCGACAGTTGTACTTCTCGGCTCCCCGTGTCCATCGACGAACTAATATCATACAACCCTGTTTGTAGTTGAAGTTGTGAAATCAGTGCTCGACCCGCAGCGTTAAGCACTTCCATATCCGGCCCATAGAGTAAATAACCAAATTCATCGCCGTCTTCACCTCCTGTCACGTTATCGTTAATGACAATAGACTTTAATCCTACAATGGTCGGCATTTTCTCTCGCCAGCGTTTCGACAGCTCAAACGCATCGACGGGGCGAACACTTTCATCCACCAGCGGTAAGATAATCATTCCTTGGGTACGACTGGTGTTAATCGTCATCATATCGCGGACAACCGGTTGCCCATATTCGTCTCGAATATCCTCGTTGACCTCTTGCACAATCCGTTCAAGTGTCAATAACGCGTTTATAGTCTGATCATCAGAAACATTGCTGTTCATCTCAATTTTAATCAAAGGGAAATCAGACGGCACCTTAGGGCTGGGAATCATTCGTACGTGACCCGCAGTGAGCATCGACACGCTAATAACTAACACGGCTATAAACCCTGCGACGACTGACCAGCGCCACTCCACACACCAAGAAACGCAACGCTTATACGGGCCATCAACAAAACGAAAGAACTGCTTATTAAAACGAGCCCGCAAGCTGTTTTCTTTAATCGGCGTAAAGGTGGTGTGAGCGAGATGCGCGGGCAAGATAAGCTTGGACTCTATCAAACTAAAGATTAAGCAAAAGATCACCACGATGGACAAACCATAGAAGAAGGCTTTTTCTGGTCCGGTAGAAAAGAGAAAGGGAACAAACACCGCTATCGTTGTCAGTACACCAAAGGTAGCTGGTGTCGCGACTCGCTGAGCACCTCGCACAACATTAGTCACGCCTCCCCCTTCTTTTTCCACTTCGGTATAAACACTTTCTCCGATAACGATGGCATCGTCGACGACGATACCCAGTACCATAATAAAAGCGAACAAGGTGATGATGTTGATACTGACATCAAAAAGAGGCATCAACATCACTGCGCCCAAAAAGCAAACGGGCAAACCAACCATGACCCACATGGCTAATCGAAAACGTAAAAATATCGTCAGTAGCAACGCAACCAATACCGCGCCTTGAAGCAAGTTCTTGAGCATCATGTCTAGGCGCGCATTCAGGTAATACGTCATATCCATTAATGTATGCAACTGAATACCATGCGGCAATTGCGCATTTTTAGCTTCAATAAACTTCTTAACCGTATTCGCCACTGGGACCATATTCTGTGTTTTGGTGGCTTTTACGGTTAAGTAGATACCATTTTGACCTGAATACTTAAAATAGTGCTGCCCTTCGGTAAATTCGTCTTTAATGACGGCAATATCTCCCAGTAAAACCTTTGAGCCATTCGCGCCAAGCTTGACCGGGATCTGGCGAAACTCAAAGCCGTTGTAATACTGGTTTTCGATACGAATAGACACCAATCCCGTGCTGGTTCGAACCTGCCCGGCTGAAAAGTTGGCAGAATATTTTTGAATCGCGGTAACAACATCATCAAGGGTTAAATCATACGTTCGCAATTCATCCGGGTGGATTTCAATACCAATCTCATCGGGTGGTGAGCTTACCTCCACCAGCGACACATCACCAAGTTGCAGCAGTTCTTTTTCAATTTGTAATGCCATGGTTTTTAGCTCAGGCAAAGAGGTGTTTCCTGACAGCACCATACCAATGACATCTTGCTTAAACTCTATCTGCGTGACCTTGATTGGTTCCATTGCTTTAGGGAAGCTTGCGACGCCATCAACTCTTTGCTTCACTTTATCCAGCACTTCCATCAGATTTGCTTTGGTATCAATCTCAAGCGTGACAACGCCTCCACCTCGATAAGCATCCGTGACCGCTTTCTTAACTTCAGTGACATCTTTAAGTGACTCCTCCACCTTGATGAGAATACTCTCTTCGATTTCTTGAGCAGAAACACCAGGATAGGAAGCCGTCACTTGGATATAGTTAATTTCAAAATTAGGGAACATTTGCCGCTGAATCAAAAAATAACTCACCGTGCCCATAATTAGAATGAACCCCATCAGCAGATTTGCGGCAACCGAATTTCGTGCAAATAGTGCGATAATGCCTCGTTGAGGAGCGTTACTCATTGAGACTCCCTAGGGTGGATTCCCGATCCGTTGGCGTGACTTGCATCCCTATTTGGGGGAATTCAGGGACTGTCAGCACCAATATATCGCCGTCTTCCAACCCTGAATCAATGTAAAAATTAGATTGTTCTTCACGCAACACATGCACAGGTTTTGGGACAAGGCGGTTGTCTTCATCAATAAGCCAAACGCGGTCATCCGTCACCAACTCTTGTGGGATAGGATAAAGATTCGGTACGATTTCTCCATTGAAACGCACCTCTACATAAGAGCCAAATGGAAGCGGTGTCTCCGCAGACTTTAAACCATATGGGTCATCCACTCGAATCACCATATTGACCATACGGGTCGCGCTGTCGACAACACCAAGATCTCGAACAACCCGACCTTGACGCCTCGTTTCAGTTCGCCCTTTCGCGATAACAACGGCGTCGATGCCAATAATATCTTTAGGCAAAAACGGAGCATCAAATCCAGCGATGGGCACCATTATCTCTGCACTTTCGATGTTGTTCAGTTCTGCCACCTGTGAACCCGCGGTAATATATTGGCCCACGCCAAGATTTCGCGAGACGACAAGTGCATCGTAAGGGGCTTCTACTTCACAATTTGCTAAGTCACGGTTGGCACGTTTGAGCCCTGCGCGAGCCGATTTCACTCCAGCTTCTGCACTCAACACTTGAGGGATCCTGAGATACAAATCAGAGACTTGTGTATCTTTGATTTTCTTTGCTTGTTGTTCAGCGACTTTGGCTTTTGCGCGCTCTTCAATCAGCGTTGCTTGGGATTGAGCTAATTGGGCTTGCGCTTGCAAAACGGCAGCCTGATAGTTGTCTTTTTCGATGGTAAACAATACTTCACCACGTTTAACGACTCCACCCGCAACAAAGTTTGGATGCCAACTCAGCACTTCTCCAGACACTTGTGTCGCAAGCGCAGTACGCTCAAGTGGCACGACCTCACCAAAACTAGAGATAAGGATCTGATGCGACTGCGCGGCGAGTACCTGAGTCTTTACGGTCGCATTCGTTTGCACCGATTTTTCTGGCTCAATGTCAGGCTTGGTTTCCTGCACCACAGCATACCCTGCTGCCGCTATGCCGATAATCCCAATGGGAAGCAACCATTTTACACTTCGCTTAAACATACCTTTCCTTGTCCCTGTCTTATGCCACCATCATTGTACGTAAAAGTATTGTCATAAACTGTATTGATTTGCCTTTTAGATCTAAGGTTTGACTTTTTTACGTTCAGTCACAGCAAACCCATCACCGCTATTTGACACACAACGTGTGCCATTCTTGTAAGTCCATGAATAAGCGGAACTAATAAACCGTTCTATGAACGCAATATGAACTTTTACCTCAGCAACAATTAACGTTTGTCGGTTTAGTATCTTCGCATCAACGAAGAAAAGGATCTTACTATGAAACCAATCAGCATTGTCATCATTACACTAAATGAAGAAAAACGTATCGCCCGCCTGCTTAGCGATCTCTCTACACAAACATACCAACAGTTTGAAGTAATCGTCGTCGATTCAAACAGTGAAGATCTCACGACGCGGGTGGCTGAAAAATATCGAGCCGCGTTGCCTGATTTAACCGTGCATACCATGACAGAAAGAGGTGTCAGCCTTGGTCGCAATACTGGCGCCGCTCTTGCGAAACACGAACGTCTTCTTTTTCTTGATGCTGATGTGCGCCTTGATCGTGAGTTTCTTGAACTCGCGGCTAAAAAGCTTGAATCAGAGAAGCTGGAAGTCGCTGGTGTTTTTATGGGTGCTCGTCAACTCACTCCCGCCTACAAAGCCGGTTATGGGCTATTCAATGCCGGACTGTTTGCCACGCAATTCTTTTTTCCTACGGCTGTTGGGGCATGTATTTTCTCCACGAAGAGGGCGCACAACGAAATCGGTGGGTTCGACGAAGCAATCGTGCTTTGCGAGGATTGTCATTACGTTAAGAAAGCCGCGCAAACATGGCGCTTTCGATTCTTACCACTCAGTTTCCAGTTTGACCCACGTAGGCTTGAACAAGATGGTTTTTTCAAAATGGGCGCAACGTATCTTAAGGCCAATGTTCGTCGGTTTTTCTTCGGAGAAATGCGCAACAACGAAATGAACTACAAGTTTGGGCATTACCAACAACAATAATGACGGACAACACCGCTCTCCACATAACCATGACGACGCTAAGTAAAGAACTAGGCTCTAGGCAACTAAGCAACTAAGCAAC
>NZ_MCUW01000012.1:328298-348090 GCF_002873335.1 Vibrio sp. 10N.286.49.B1
AGCAACTAAGCAACTAAGCAAAAAAATAAGGTAAAAAGGACGCGTTATGTTTGAAACCATTGGGTTATTTTTGGGGTCATTGCTGGATGCTGTGATCGGCCCTAATTTAGTGGTGCCAGGAGAACCCTTTATGATTGCTGCTGGATACCAACTTTATAGCGGCGGTTACATCGCCGTGTTCGCCGTCGTATTGGGTGGACTGCTCGGTGACCAGATCAGCTTCTTTATTGGGCGTCGATATGGGTTTAATGTGCAGAAAAGGCTGCTGGCATGGCAACCCAAGATTAGAAGACCATTGGCTCGATGCCGCCTTCTGCTGCACCGTAATGCCTTTTGGGTTTTGGCCTTTTCACGACTCCTCGGCCCTGTCGCTTGGGTAGTACCATTTATGGCGGGAACCCATCGTATTGCGTGGCGAAAATTCTCGCTATATGCCAGCGTTGGATTGACTCTGGGTATCGGTCAGTTTGTTGTCTGGGGATACTTATTAGCGGCTGGTGTCGATAATGTGCCTGTACTTAGTGATATTGCGCTCTTCATCAGCGAACATAAATACACGATGGGCGTTGCACTCCTTTCCCTTGCCAGCATGTATTTTGGCTTTAAGAGACAGTGGCGGCACTCGTGGGTAAAAGCGTGTAGCGTGTTCATTATTGGTACGCTTGCGCTCAACTACTCTCACTTTTTTTGGTTTAGTGATGATAAAGTGAATTCGACCTTGGTGGCTCAGTCAACAGTGCCCATGGTTACACTGAAGGATCTGAATTACAAAGTATTTGCCGGTCAATCGTCCATATATTCAGCGCAGGGTATGAACGTGGTGTATCTCGGTGAATCACCACAGTCTTTAATGAAAACCTTAGGATGGATAGAAAATAAAACCTTTTCGCGCAGTGACCTAGAATGGCCAGATTATGTCAATTTGTTGAAAAAAAATACCCCTCCAGTGTCCGATCTCATGTGGAATGGTGAGCCGCAACACCTCGCCTTTCAGTTGCCGGGGACGCTGACCAAGCGCTCTCATATCCGATGGTGGCAAGCAGGCATCGATTCAGTAACAAAACAACCGTTATGGCTGGGTGCATTAAGCTATGATGATGGCTTAACGGTCACCCCATATGGCGGCATCATTACCATTCTTCACAGCGTCGCCCCAGACATTGATGCCGAAAGAGACAAGCTAAAACACGATGTGTTTCGTCTCAACGCCGAGTGGACTGCCGAAAATATAAAACTGGCTTACGCAACGGCAATGGATGGCGGTCATGATTATTTCACCGACGGACAAGTGTTGGTGGTATCCAAACAGCTACCCAGTGATGCACTCCAGACCACTCATTTATATTAGTCTCAGTGGCAAGACTTAATAAGATCGACAGCGATTACTGTACTGAAAAGTCGTGGCTATAGGAAAAAATGATTTTTTGATCAGAACCATAATCATTATCAGAGAGAAGCCCTAGCAGTGTCAGCGAATCGCGCTTGGTAAATTTATAACCAAGGCCGGCACCAAGCCAGTAACCAAAATAGTCATTTGACCCCGCGGATGCACCTGCAAACGTCATCGCGGTGAATTCATCATTGAGCGGCTTTAAAGAGAAGTAACCTAAATACCCTCCAGTGCTGTCTGTTGGATGCAACGCATAGGGATTAGAGGGATCAAACTCCGGCTCAGTTTCATTCAACGGTCTTTCACCATCAGTATAATTAAAACCTGCCATCGGGAATATCTGCCACCCGTAAGGTTCTATATCGAAAACAGATAAGGGTACAAACGTCCCAACACTATAATTATTGAAGTTTGAACCATCGTCATACTCACTTCGGCCGAAATTGAAATTAACGATACCAATATCAAATAGCCAAGATCCGCCAAGCGTCCATTCATCTGTATCAGGGTGGAGTCGAAGGTTGATCTTTTGCGCTTCACTAAGCCCAATTGAACCAGAAACAGAATAACCATAGCTTTCTGAGTTGAAGTTATAGTCACCTGCAAAGCCCAGTTTAGAGTTGATTCTAGTTGGGTCTTCCACGTTTTTATTCTTATTGTCGTAGATGTCCCTTTCCATCGACGCGTCTCCAGACTGAGTGCTTGAGTCGGGTAATGAAGACGTTTGAACATCTTCATTGGCAAAAACACTCGGGACATAAGCAAACAGCGACATTGAAACTAATATAGTGAATAAATACGTCGCCATGACACGTTCTATGCACGGCGAACATTCAATAGGACTTTTCAGGGGAATAACCACTGTGTAGGAATTTGAGCGGAGATATTCTACTGAGAGATACCTAAAGATACAGACGTTGAACTTTCGTTGTCACATAAATCGCATTAATGTGTTTGGCAATGGCCAATCAACAAGTTAATCACAATGTTTGATAAAGAAAGACATATTCACCCAATAATGAACAACTTGAATAGTGAATAAACAAGCTCCTTCTTCTGTAATCGTATTCGATATTATGACGATGTTAGATAAATTTATGACGGTGGTCGTAAAACCCTAAAATGTGTTTCAACGCTCTATCTCGGTATCGGTCAGCTTCGATCAAGACATCATGCTTAGCGTAGGGAATCGTGAGTAAACGAGAACTTAAGCACTTTTCATTAAAGATTTCTTGCGCTGATAGTGAAACCACATTATCGCCTTCCGCTTGAATAATTAAAATCGGCGTTTTGATTTTGTCTGCCTGAGACAAACACGTTTTACCTGCTGCCATCGCCTCAGTTATCCATTTTGGACTCACACCACCAAGCCTTAGCTTAGGATTGTTAGTAAGGAGATCACTGTACACCTTGAATCGACGCTGACTACTTGTGTGATCATTACCTTCGAAGGTCTTAGTGACAAAAGCGGTTTGTTTTGGCGCAAAGTGAGGTTTCTTTTGTAATTGGCTGATGACCTTGATCGTAGCAGACTGTATGCCTCCAACCACTTTAGGCAATTTTATCCCAAACATGGGGCTAGTTAACACACAAGCTTTAACAACATGCTCATACTCAGCAAGATACTGAGTGGTGATAACCCCTCCCATTGAATGCGCCAACATCATGATCTCTTCACTGTGATCCTTCATGACAATATCACGTGTAAATGTGTCTAAATCTTGAACATAATGAGCAAATTGGTCAATGTGCCCTAATTCACTATCGGCAACCAGACGCTGTGATTCCCCCTGCCCACGGTGATCAAACGAATAAACACTGTAGTGCTGACTCAACTCATAAATAAGTTCTTTGTATTTCCAGCACGACTCATTACGACCCTGAACTAAAATCAGCGCCTGGGACTGATGATTTGGATTCACATTCACCCACGCAATATTGCACGCCAGAGCCCCTTTAAAGCGACCTGTTGTACGGTTCTGCCATACCTGTTCCATTTCCAGCTGACGCCCATCATCACTTGAATGCTCGGATGTAATCAGTTTGTGGCGCTGAAAAGGCGTGTAAGGAATATCCAGCTTTCGACCGACGCTTTCAACAAACAAACGGCCAAGACCAACACCATGTATATAATCTGCATCGAGCTGTTTTTTAGTGCTTCCAATAACGGGAGACTTCAGATTACGAGCTGGCGAGATCTCATAAATGTTCACATAATCAGGTGGATTAGCTAAAAAGCGCTGTGTTTGTCGGTAGCTTTCCTCATGCTTTAACAAAATAGCGGACAATTCATTCATTGTTTTGGTGGGTGCACGCTTTAAAATCGCTTCCAAAAAAGGATGTTGTTCTTCGAAATCGATAGGCATGGTTCGAATCACGACAATATTTTTGTAACCTCGACGATACGCCTCTTCAACAGGTATTGGCGCCGATACTCCACCATCAAGCCATCTAGCATCATCGAACATGACCGGTTTTTTGTGCAACGCGGGAATGGCGCAAGACGCTCTTAAAACGTTCTTCCAGTTGTCTAGTGTAACGTCAAAACACGCGGTCGTGAGCTTTTGAGCGTGTGTGGCGACCGCGACCACTTGTTTTGTTTTAAGTGCATCGGCGCCTTTGACCCAATTCAGCGGAATATTTACTTCTGTGCTGTTAACCAGCCAATCTAAATCGACACCTTCACCACTTAGCAAATATTTGGTCAGTTTAAAAAACTCGGGATGGCGAGTCGCTTGAGCGATCACTTTGTAGGCATGACCTTCATGTCCACAGATATAAGAAGCGAGATTCAACGACCCCGCAGACGTACCGATAAGGAGGTCAAACGGGTTAAAATCTGCACGTAGGAAGGCATCGAGAACACCCGCGGTAAAAACACCACGTTGCCCACCACCCTCGGTAACAAGCGCAATTTTATCAACGTGTTGTTGTTCTAGCATAAAGTTATCATGATGATGATGACTAATGACGTAACGTTTACCCATTTTGATCCTATTACTTATCTAACGCTGAATTTATGACATTGAGCTTAATATAGAGCACTTACAGTAATATGGGGATGGGCCTGCCGTAAATTCAATACAATTTACTGGCTGTTAACTAAAATCAAACTGGCTTGTAGAAAACGAAGACAAATCGGTTGCGGTGTCGGATGACACCAAAACATGGAGCTTTCAGGTGGTGCGCTTGGCATGTTTAGTCAACGCTCTCGGTTGGAAGCTAGCAGGAAAATGCCCCATTGTGTTTTACGCTAGGTTTTCTGTAGGGTATTTAGTTTGGCAGTTAACTTACTTTTCCTTATGACAAAAACTCTAGAAATGTGGCCAGACTTGTTCATCCACTACACATCTGATGGTGTTCAAAAGAGTTGCCAGCCCGAAGAAGATAAAACCCAAGAGCAAAACTATAAGCCTGATCTAGAGCTGTAAAAATTGAAACGATCTCTATGAATCAAACAGTCAAATAATGAATTTTGGGTCAGGGGAGCAAATAACCCTGACCCAAAAAACTATTTCTATGGTGTAACCATATTAAACCAGAACGAACCTTCAAGATTATCCAGCATTCCCATTAGTGCATAAAATTGTTTGTCGTTACCTTTAAACGAAATATCGCCACCTTTGATTGCGTCTTGCATTTGAACCTTACCAGCAATGACGTTATTGAGTGTCGAACGATCCAATGTCACGGTCACATCCGCATCTTTCGCTTGCCAATTTTCGTAGGTATTAAGTACAGAGTTTTCTAACTCAAGAGCAAATTTTTCATGCGAATCTGGAAACACATAGTTAATTGTTATATTTTTACCGTCTGCTCTTTGTGCATCCAGTTGAACACCCATGTAATCGAACACTAATTTGGTAGACATGTTTGCTATCATATCCATACTCGATGTGTTTGGTGCGCCACTTTTTGTGATTCCATGCCTTAGTTCATTAGCACCACTGAGGTAGAAATTACGCCAAGTACCATTTTCTGCTTGGTATCCCATTTGTTCTAAGATATCGGCTTGAAGGTATTTTGCTTGTTGATTATCAGGGTAAGCAAAGACCAAATCGTTACCTAAAGTTGCTGCCCAACGGTATTCTCCGTTGTTGTACGCCTCTTTTACCTTCACCATTACTGCATCAGGACCACCCATCGCTTCAACATAATGTTGACTTTCCTCTACTGGGGGCAGCTTATTTAAGTCTGATGGATTGCCGTCAAAGAAGCCTAAATAATAGTTGTAAACTGCGCGCACATTATGGCTCTTAGAACCGTAATAACCATGAGTTCCCCAATGCTCAACTAACGATTTAGGTAGGACAACCTTATCAGGAAGCTCATTCATCGTGTAGCCCATGTTTGCATAGTGAAGCGTTTGGTCATGAATGAATTTGTACGTATCACGCTGTGTCTTAATATGTGAAACGACTTCTTTGTTTCCCCATTCTGGCCAGTGGTGCATGCCAATTGCTACCTCAGCTTTATCACCCCATGTTTGAATCACTTCAGTTAAATAATCTGGCCATTTGGCTGCATCACGAGTTTTTGCACCTCGAAGCGTATAAAGGTTATGCATTGTATGCACGGCATCTTCAGCAGTATTGATCATTTTGAATTTAGGCATGTACCACATCATTTCTGATGGGGCTTCTGAGCCAGGAGCCATGATGAATTGATATTCAATACCATCGATAACTTCGGTCTGTCCTGTTTTTGAAATAATGTTGGTTGGTGGAATAAGTGTAACCGTTCCCGATGAAGTTGTAACACCTAGACCGGCACCGACGGCACCTTTTTCTCCAGCGGGGTTCGCGTTACCATACATATAAGAAGCGCGACGACTCATTGCAGTACCCGCTAGAACGTTTTCCGCAATGGCGTTGTCCATGAAGCCTTCTGGTGCATAGATTTTTACTTTTCCGGCTTTAACATCGTCTTCGTTAACAACACCTCGCAAACCACCAAAGTGATCTACATGACTGTGGGTGATTACGACAGCCACAACAGGTTTATTTGGTCTATGTTGATAATAGAGCTCAAGTGCACTTTTTGCTGTTTCAGCACTAATTAGTGGGTCATAAATAGTAATACCTTTATCACCTTCAACGATTGTCATATTTGATAGATCTTGTCCTCTAACCTGATAAACGCCAGGAACTACCTCGAATAATCCACTCATGGTGACCAATTGACTTTGACGCCAAAGGCTAGGGTTTACGGTATTCGGGGACTTTTTATTCAACTTGATAAAGTCTGTATATTCTTTCAAGTTCCAAACTTTAACACCGTCTTTATTGGTAACAATGCCATCATTATTTAAGGGCGCTATAAATCCACGTTGAGCATCTGCAAAGCTCTGTTGATCTTGAAATGGAAATTGCTCATATACGGCGTTATTTGCCTTTTGTGTATAAGTAGACGCTGGTTTCTGCTGATCATTTTGTGTTTCAGCATTAGCCAAGTTTATTGACATTAAACTAACGATAACAGTTGTTGCGATAATTGTTTTTTTCATGATGACCCTATCTATACATACTTAGTTTTAATGAGATCTAAATGAACTAAACGATTAATAATTCGATTGATTATGAATATTATAACCAGTTCATTTGTTTGATGGGGTAATAATAATGGCTCTTATATTATTCTACTATTGAATGCTCGTTAATTATGATTTTAGCTTTACTTAACGGTTATCAGTGTAAATGTTTTGAGCTCTATAAGGCTTTGTTGAATAATTCGATGGAGCTAGATGAGGCATAGGTATCTACACAGATTGGTCGCATTTTAAGCAGTTAATTTATTTAGGGAGCTGATCTAAGGATCAATGATCAACATTTACCACAATGACAATGTGACCTTTCCTATGCTGAGTAGTCCGATGAACGGGCTGGCAAGAGCTGGAATAAAAGAGACTCAAAGTCGTTATGTTCTGATGGCTCATGACTGGTGTCGTATCAATTTTTCTAAACATCAGAGTAAGCTTGATACGACCCAGATGTCTCATGCTATGGATGTGGGTTATGAGCTATGAGCTACAAGCCTCTCTACTCGTTGATGCTGATACGGGAGAGCCTATTGCTCCAGCAGGTCTGAACTTATTGGCTGATAAAGGGATTTATCAATGTCGGCCTCAAGACATTCAACCAAGACAAAGCCATCTGGACTCACTGTTTGATAGCATTCAGAGGCAAGAACAATTGCGTTTAGATAAGCCTTTAGTCCACGTTGTCGACAGGGAAGCCGACATTGAGCATGTTGACGAACAGTCTCGGCATGCAGATCTTAGGCAAAGAAAAGTGGATATCATTTTGTCCACTTTGCCTCTAGAAGAACATGGTTATCATAATTACAAGCTGTTTGAACAAGATCTCGTGATGGTATTCAGTACCAGCCATCCGCACATTTCAGGAAGTAGCATTACAGCAGAACAATTCTTCTCTGAGCAGCATATCTTGTGGAATACACATAGGATGGATACCGACACACTCGATTCAGTTGCTGATACTGTTTTACCAAAGCGAAGAATTGCCTATAAGACGAGCTCTGCTCTCACGGGGATCGTACTTGCTGGTGATACCGACTGGTTGTGTGTTAACGCTCGATCTATTGCTGAAAAGGTTTCGAGAAGTGATAGGTTCCAGATCTGTGAATTACCCTTTAAAGCAAAAGCTGTGCCTATTTATATGACTTGGCACCACTCCCAACGCAGTGATCGTTGACACAAGTGGTTTCGCGATGCACTTATCGATGCGACTAAAAACCTCAATTAAGTAAAACTTAAATGAGGTTTAAGCTTCACACTATCGATCAATTAAGGCTCAACTTTTATTCTCTCTGCAACTGATGGATTTATTGGTCGAATCCATCAGAGACAGAGAGAAAATGCTATGAACCTTATTTTAGATTATGCGTCTTTGGGTATCTTATTCCTCGTACTACTTATCTTAGTGTACGAACTGATTATTATTCATGACATCCCTTATGAGATCGCTGTTAAGCGCAATCATCCCCATAAAGATGCGATACATGTTGCAGGCTGGATCAGCCTATTTTTTATGCACGTTATGTGGCCCCTACTTTGGGTGTGGGCAATGCTGAGTGTGTAGTGGATAAGTAAAATTGGCCACTACATCAAAGCTTTTACTGTACCCCAAGTAATCCGTAAAACACTAATTTAGTAACCTATATAACACAGTTTTGTCCAAAAACGTGTTGGTTTAGTTTTCGTCAACGCCGAGTAGACTATGGCATGTTACTACTCTCATAAATCAAAATACCCGTCATCCCCTTAAAAAGGGGATCTTCATCAGCGCGTTGTGAGCCTATTCTGATGTCATTCATTTCGACTTAAGTGAGTCACACGCTGATGAAGATCCTCGTCTGCACGAGGATGACGGCCTAATTGGGATGGTTTGAAGAGCAATAAACTAACCGTCATCCCCTTGAAAAAAGGGATCTTCATCATCGCGTTGTGAGCCTATTCTGATGTTATTCATTTCGATTTAAGTGAGTCACACGCTGATGAAGATCCTCGTCTGCACAAGGATGACTGCGTAATGGGGATGGGTTAAAAAGCGACAAGTTAAGAAGGAGCAGCCCCAAAACGTTCGCAGCAATAGAAGAAAGTATGAAGCTCTTATCATTCATTGACAATACGGTTTCCTATTTCAATCATCATCTCTTTCATCCAATGATAGAAAGGGTCGTCGCTTAATCCTATAGACCAGCACATTGAAATAGGAATGGGCTTTAACTTCGGCAATGGGATGCTGTTGTAGCTGTCTTTATCGTCAATACTTTCAATAAACTTGCTAGGCCCTACCAAATACGCATCCGTCGACTTGACTGTTTCCATAGCTAACCAGAGTGTTGTTTCGTCCAGTAGTACTGGGCTCTCACCTATTAGCTCATCATATATATTTTGATATCGGTGCGAGCCTCGAATTTTGACAATTGGGAAGCTTGAGAGCAAGCCATTGAAGGCTGTAAACCCAGCCTAACAATGTAAACCCACCCATAATTAACGCATTTATTTGAGGTGTTTCAGATGATTCAATACATCAACCATTGATGGGAGGATCTCGTGGCCAAGTGCGATCACTTCATCGGTTGGTGAAACAAGATCGGGAACTTGATACATCTGTAAATTTGCAGCAATACCGGCACGAGCACCATTGTTCGAATCCTCAAAACCTAAGCAATATTCCGGTGCGATATTTAGCCTGCTAGCGGCTAATAAGTAGATTTCAGGATCTGGTTTGCCATGAGTCACCTCACATCCACAAGTTAAACTGTCGAAATATTTATCTAATCCAGCGAGCTGCAATTTTATTTTTGCGAGACTTAAGTCTGTGGAAGTCGCCACTGCCATCGGTATGTTATTTGCCGTTAGCCAATCAAGAAGCTCAAGCACTCCTTCCTTTATTGGAATCGCATGGTTGTGCGTAATATCATGGTAATACTCCATCCACACTTTTCGAAGTAACGGATAATCTAAATCAGCCGGATAACCAGCTCGAATCGTGCGCTCTACACCCTGAGCATTCTGACCAATGATTGCGAGGTATTCCGGTTTTAAAAATTCTATACTTAATGTATAACACGCTTTTTCAAACGCGTTCATACACACACGCTCGGTATCAAGAAGCAGCCCATCCATATCGAAAATTGCGGCGTTAAATGTCATATCTATAGCTCTAAAATTAGGAGACCTGATACTACTAAAATTATCCCATTGTGCAAATAATCAGGGTACTTCATTTTAATTTTACGAGAGTCATACGCATTGGTCGCACTTTGTCTACACCGGCATACGCGCCACGGAGACACGGAGACACGGTACATGCTCTCATAATTGGCAACACGGTATCGATGGTAGAAAATCCCTATAAATACGCAGATCGGAAATCATGAAATTAAGCATATAATTACAGATGATATTTTTTCTTCCACTGCGAAATTCGACTTTTATCTCGAGTTTCATAGGCGTGAATAGCTGGCAATAGCTCTAAGTTGAACTCCCTTTCATTATCATTTCCTATCGCAGTAAGAAGCATGGTATACCAAGCTGTCACTCCACCCGGAGGGGGTGCCTGAAACTTTGGAAAGCGCGGGATAATCGTAGCTCCTTCTATCCAATCATTTGGGAGTTCTGGCCTAAGAATTAATACTCGTCCAAGACCAATTGAGTCGGCTATATTCGAAGATAAGACGTCAACTATTTGCTCCCGAGTCTTAAAACCTCCTGTCACCACTAACGGGATATCGGTGAGGCTTTTGGCCTTTATGGCAAAGTCCACGAAGTACGGACCACTTGAAGCGCTATCAGAACTAGACTTAGCCCCTGGAAAATATGATCCGCCACTAATCTCAATTAAATCAATTGACGTTTTATTAAGGATACGAATCACCTCTAAAGCATCATCCTGAGTTAAACCTCCTTCCAGTTGATCAGAAGAGTTGACCTTTATGCCAATAGGAAAAGCCGCCCCAACCACACCGCGGATTTTGTCAATGATCTCCACAATGATGCGGCTGCGTGCTTCTATTGAACCTCCATATTGGTCTTTACGATGATTAAAGAGCGGAGACAAAAACTGGCTAAGCAGAAAACCATGACCCGCATGTATCTGAACACCTGTAAATCCTGCCTTTTTAGCAATATTAGCCGCTCCGGCATACCGCTCAGGTAATAGAGAGACCTCTTTCTCTGACATACCTGCGCAATCAAATTCATCTATCTTAAGCGGTGAAGGTCCTTTGGGAAGACTGATTGGTTTAAAAGCCAGTCCTCCGGCATGACCAAGCTGAGGCCATATATGCGCATCATTGACCGATGCTCGAGAGGTTAACCCCTGTAAATCTTTTATGTTGGAGTGTTCCGTTAATACCAAGTTTCCTGGTCTTTCAGGGAACCTAGCATCAACTTGCACCTCGCCGACAATAGATAATCCGATCCCCCCCTCTGCCCATCGTTCATAGAGTCGAGACTGGGCCTCGGTAGGATTCCCTTCGCCGTTAGCGAGTGAGTCCGACATTGCAGACTTCATCAAACGGTTTTTGATCACGGCGCCACAAGGGAGCTCTAACGGACGATCAAGTAAATTCGCAGTGTGCTGTAACTGGGTCATATCTGCCTCTCAGAACCGCAATCGTTCTATGCGGTATTAATGAATCACGATAGAGACATTGTTGCTGATTTTTACTAAACTAAAAACACAGTAATAATTCAAACACTTTTAAATATTATTTAATAATGAATACATCAGATCTCAACTTATTCATTCGAATAGTGGAAACAGGCAGCATTACAGAAGCTGCAAACCAACTGGATGTAACTCCGGCGGCGGTCAGCACTGCGCTGAAACGACTTGAAAAAAACTTGGACGTACAACTACTTATAAGAACAACAAGACAACTAAGAATTACACCTCAAGGCGAGCAATTTTTATTTCATTGTCGCCAGGCATTAGCGAGTCTGGAACAAGGCCGCATTGCCGCGCATCAAACACAAGGAAAGGTCAGCGGAAGGCTGAGATTGTCAGTTTCATCTGATTTAGGACGCAATACTCTTTTACTCTGGATAGAAGAGCTACTTGATGAGCACCCTCTGTTAGCCATTGATCTGACGGTTGGCGATTCAATCTCAGATTTTTTTCTCGACCATGTTGATATCGCACTTCGGTACGGCAAGCCAGAAGACTCATCTATGGTGTCATTCCATATTGCGACTATGAACAGGGTCACTTGTGCGTCACCCGCCTATATTGCTAAACACGGTGAACCATTAGTACCTAGTCATTTAAAGGGGCATAACTGTTTATTGCATCGCAGGGATGGTCGTTTGTTTCATCACTGGGAATATGCCGATGATGCAGGTTCATACAAAGTCAAAGTGGCAAGCAATCGGGTCAGCAATGATACTGACATCGTTCGTCGGTGGGCAGTGTGTGGCAAAGGGATAGCATATCGCTCTCAGATTGACGTCCAATCAGATTTGAATAATGGGCAGCTTATTGCACTTTTACCAGGCTTTAGATCACCACCGGTCGAGTTAAACCTAATCTGTCCAAATCGAGAGCAAGTTAGCCCAGCTGTTATTGCTTTTCGAGAGTTACTCAGAAAGAAAGTCGCTCACATTGTTTGTTGATCATTTTTGCACATAGAGACCTGCCTCGCTGCTTAACAAGCCATCATTCTTTTGAAAATGGGACTCTCCAAGAGCCTGCTTTGAACTCATTTAACATGGGTGACTTCAATGAACTGAATATTTTGGGGTCTCCTCGTATCCATGTATATGTCGCGCAACTTCAAGTCAGCAGGTTAAAGCATGATTGAAAGTTTTGAATGATATGATCTCGACCTCATATCACATTATGCTGGGGTCGAGTTATTGTAAAAATACGCCTTGGAAATTTCATGCTAACGCAGCGTAACAATGACTTACCGTCACATTAAAACTCTATGCTAGTTGGCTTCGTGGACAGTGGCTTAGTTAAACTAAGCCACTGTTACTAAGAATTAACGCATCAATACATTACGAGTGAACTGTTTCTTCAAGTAAGCGCTGTACTCTGAGTTGAAAGGTTCTGTCGAGTTATTTCGCATTTCCTGTGAGATTAGGGCGTTCGAGGCATCGGCATCAGGGTGTTGTGGCGCCGTGCCAAACTCAAGATTTAATGCTGATTGTGTTTTCGCAGACGTCAACCAGTTAATAAACACAAGTGAAGCCGCTTGATGCTGGCTGTTTTTCGCAATCGTCACGTAGTTACCTCCGCCAGACATGCCAAATTCAGGGATATAAAACTTGATACGCTCTGTGATTGCCCCACGCTTTTGAAGACCCGCTAAATGGTCTTCCCACGCAGGTGCTAGCAAAATTTCTCCATCGTTAATTCGCGTTAGACTGTCTGCATTTGATGCAGTAATTAACATGTCGTCTTCGTTTGTTTGAAACCAATCCCAAGTCTGAGCCCAAGATTTCACTACTTTTTGATCGAGCTTCTCCGTCATATCGAACTCACCCGATATATGACGAATGCTTGACTCAATGAAACGTTGGCCTGCCCCACCGCCGTTAGGATCGTTCACCCCAAATGCTTTAGGATTATCCTTAATGTAACGCTCCATATCTTCAAATGTTTGTGGTAAATCCGATTCGCTGATTCGGGTTGGATCGTAAGCTAAACCCGTCTGGTTGCCCCAAAATGTCACCCCGTAGCCTTGTGAATTAATGCCTTCAGCGGTCTGATTCAGCTTGCTCATTTCTGGCAATTTATCAAGGCTTAACAACGTATTCTCTAACTTGAAAGTGTTCAGCGCTGTTGGACCCAATGCCACGACATCCATTGAGCCTTTGTCTCGGCGACTTTCCGCTTGCAATTTATTACGATTGCCATCATGAGTCCCCTCAGGAATACGGACTTTAATGCCTGTTTCTTCCTCAAAGGTTTTCACAAAGTTTCGCCAACCAGGCTGTAGATACCAGACTGAGAACGTGACGGAACCTTCGGTTTTTGCCTGCGCCTCGATTTCATCCCACGTCATTGTATTTACGTCATAGGCAAAACTTGAAAATGCAGTGGTGCTGAGTAGTGCTGCTAGTAGAGTTTTTTTCATTGTATCCTCACGAAATTAAGCTTTACCCGTCGATTGAGATAAATAATTCCCTTTCAACAAACGCTCGATTAATAGCATTAATAAGACATTGGGGATCACAAGAATCAAGGATACAACTGCGGCATCCGGTCTGATAAATGAATAACCCAAAAATGAATATAAGATGGTTGGAACGGTAATAAAGTCTGGCGCACCTAGTACGTAAGACATATTGAACTCTTCAATACTGATGACGAGACAGAAAATAGAAGACGCCAGCAAACTCGGCTTAAGCATCGGCAAAAAAGCATGCTTGAACGTCCCAAATTTACCTGCGCCCATATCGGCACAAGCATCAATTAAGTCTTGTGGGATCGCTTTAAAGCCAGCAGACAAAATACGAATAGCGTAAGGCAGAGCAAGAACAGTATGAGCAATAACAATATTCACATATGGGTCTGTGAGCCCTAGGTCTAACAACATAGCACTGAAAAATACGGCCAAAATCATAGAAGGCATAACCATAGGGAGCAACGAGACAAGCTCGGCTAACTTTTTGCCACGAAATTCCAATCGACCAAAAGCATAGGCGGTGGGCATAGCCAGCATAATCGTTAAAATAGCAACGGCTGGAGCAACAGAGTAACTGTTACGTAAGGCTTCTGGTAGTGAGGTACTCTCCCAGACTTCAACCCAACGACCAAATGACAGCACTTGAGGAAATAAATCCGGGTAACTCCACGGATGATTGGGATCAACCAATGACCACACAATGGCCATCGCGAATGGCACACCGAGCCAAAGTACATTAACGAGGACAAAGAAACTAATAGAGATCAGCATGACCCATTGGCTGTTGGATAAGTGACGTAAGCGATTCATGAGACTTTCTCCATATCGACAACAACGCTGGTACGCTTAGCAAATGGTTGCGTCAATAGCGTTAGAACTGCGGCTGACAAGCCTGCGAGTATCATAATAACCAATGCGATGACCGCCGAATTTTCCCATTCATAATATTGAGTTGCGGTAATATTCATCAACATTGCCAATGAATAACTGCTGCGTGAACCTGCAACAGAGGCAAACGAGAAGTCACCTAATGCACCAATAAAGATGAGGATGGCAGAGGCCTGCAAAGCGGGAATCGTTAATGGCAGAATAACCTGACAAAATCTCGCCCATCGTGTCGCGCCTAAATCCAGAGCGGCGTCCATTAAGTCACCACGGATACTTGCAATCGAGCCACTGATCAAAATGAGTGCAAAAGGTAAGTTTTTCCATATTTGCAGCACCACAATACTCCAACCGAATTTGTCATTCGCAAGGCGTATCGGCTTGTCGATCACCCCCAAAGCCATGAGTGATTCGTTGAAAATACCGTGGTAAGCGATAACGTTCATAAGCAAAAATGCGGCAACAAGTCCAGGGACGAACATAGGCGCTCGTAGCACACCAATAATGGCCGGTTTACCTGGGATCGGTTTTTGTAACCATAATGCGATGGGGTAAGCGAGAGTGACAGCGCCTATCGTCCCTAGTACGGATGTTCTCAGTGAATACGAGACGGAGCGCCATAAAATAGGGTCACTCAACATGGTCTGCCAGTATTCAAACGTCGCATTCGTCTCTCCCATCACACTGAATAGGCCAAAGCTCTGTGCAATGACGACATACAGTGCGCTCCCCATCAATAAGGTAATGGTTCCTACTCCAGGAATGAGGAGTAAATAGGGTTTTAGGTTCACGCCGTCACTCCTTCTAAAAAGCGAATACCCTCTTTAGGGATTTTAACGTGGACTATTTCACCTGGTTGAACGGCTACACGGCCACTAAGCTGCAAACGAATTTTCTGTTTGCTATCTACACCAACCCAACCGAACACATCCAGGTTGTTACCTTGGAATGCCGTAGACTCAACCTGGACGGCAAAACTGTTTCGCTCACCTTGTTGACAAATTTCTGCATCTTCTGGACGCCAGCATACGAAGATTTCATTGGATAGCGGCTTTTCGGATGACTCAACTTGAAGCTCCCCCATGTTACAGCTTATGCAGTAATCGCCATCTTGATCCGCGGGTTCAACATACGCTTGATGAATGTTGGCAGCACCAATGAAATCAGCGACAAAGCGGTTGACTGGGCGGTAGTAAATATCTTCTGGCGTCCCAATTTGTTCAATGTTTCCGCCATTAAGAACAACAATGCGATCACTCATCGCAAGCGCCTCAGCTTGATCATGAGTAACGTAGATAGACGTCAGTTTATGTTGACGTTGCAGCTCTTTAATTTCGAAGCGAACACCTTCACGCATTTTTGCGTCAAGGTTAGATAACGGCTCATCGAACAAAATAATGTCCGGGCGGGTAACCATTGCACGAGCCAGAGCAACCCGTTGTTGTTGGCCGCCAGACAGCTGAGAAGGCAGCTTATCTTTATGTTCAACAAGGCCCACTTGAGACAAAATTTCAGCTAATCGGCGCTTCTGTTCGTGCGGTTCAATTTTCTGTTGAACCATGCCAAAACAAATATTATGAGAAACACTTAAATGTGGAAACAAAGCATAAGATTGAAAACACATAGCCGTTTCACGCTTCTCTGGTGGCATTTTGTTCACCACTCGCTCATTCATCAGTATGTCACCGGATGTTGGCGTCTGAAACCCGCCGATCATCTTGAGCAATGTTGTTTTTCCACAGCCACTTGGCCCAAGTAACGTGACAAACTCACCCTGCTCTACCGAGAACGAAATCTCTTTAGACGCGAAAAAGTCACCATAAGTTTTCGTCACAGAACGAAGTTCCAAAATTGCCATTATTAACCTTTTAAAAAAAGTTTAAGTGTTCGATTAGAGTATTTGTAGTTTATTTCAGTTTTATTATTAAGCGGGTATTTTTGTATCAAAATCATTCACCGATCACAGAAAGTTTAATAAACCATTGTTTTTTAATGATTAAATATTTTGGTGATTTAACCTAATTCCGTTATTGACATAAAAGAGCACACTTAGGTATTCTATATTAAACTTTTTTTAATAGCTTAATTGGTGATATGTGGCGTTTACTTTTGATGTGGCAAAAAAAGGTCAAGTTCTCATTAATAGCCACCGTGGGGATAGCATAACGTGCCCTGAGAATACGATGCCTGCGTTTGTAAGCGCCGTTAAACGAAAGACCAGTTGTATTGAGATTGATATCGCGATGACAGCAGACGGAGAATTAGTGGTAATTCACGATCCAAGTGTCGATCGCACCTCCAATGGGACAGGTTATGTCGAACAAATGACGCTCGCTGAATTAAACACATTGGATTTTGGTGGATGGTTTAGCGCTTCATTTTGTAACACCCCACTTCCTAAATTTCGTGCCGTGCTTGAGTGGGCAATCGAACAAAATGTGGGTCTGGTTGTTGAAGCAAAACAAAGACGTAATCATGAGCAATTTGCCAAGACGTTTAGTGCTTTGATCGAATGCACGCCAAATGCGCTAGCCCATATTCAACTGCTGGGCTTTGATCACTCTTTGGTCAATCGAGTAAAAGCTCATTTACCTGCTATCCAGCTACAAGTCGTGACGCTAGCTCGCTATCAACATTCATTAAGTGCGGTACTTGAATCTAATGCGTCGTCTGTTTGTGTTGAATATCCTTACACAACACAATCCATGCTCGAAGACTATAAAAAAGCAGGGTTAACAACTCGTTTGTATTTGCCAAACAAAGAACAAAATATGAAACCAACTCAATGGTTTAATCAATACTATGGTTACGACGTTCATAGCGAGATTATTCAATGGTTGCAGCGTGGTCTCATTGATATGATTAGTCACGATGATATCGATATGTTGAAAGCGCTCGTCCATGAAGCCGGATTAGACGCTATTTAATCGCTGACGTCTTTCGCTAGAAAACTACACATAATCTTTCGCTAGAAACTACACATAAATAGAGAATTGTTGTCCATGCTGACCCCGATAAAACCATTACAACTCGAATTAACGCCAGGGCAGAAAAAGTTACTGGCGGTTTGTCGCGAGCATCACTCGATTCCCCGAGCAAAGATTGTCGAGCTTACGGGGTTACGCAGTGGTTCTGTAACCAGTATCTCAAAAGAGCTGTTAGCGATGAATATGATTAATGAAGGCTCCCGAGAAAAAGTGGGTAGAGGCCAGCCAATCATCCCGTTACAGCTTAACCCTTATGCCGCTTTTTCATTTGGCATTGCTTTTCACATCCATAGAATCGAAGTCGCACTGGCCAATTTTTGTGGCGAAGTCATCGACACTGAAGTTATTGATTACGCAGAAGACTCACCAATCCTTGACGTATTGGCATGCATCAAAATACAAGTCGACTCCTTGGTGGACAAACACAAGATTCAAAATGCCCGCATTCTTGGTATTGGTGTTTCAATGCCAGGTCCATCAGAAGGTGATGGCACCTCGATTCGCACTATCATTCAAATGAAGCACTGGCGTCATACCGACTTAGCTGAGATGTTTGGTGCCACGTTCGAGTGGCCAGTATGGATTGACAACGACTGTAATGTAGCCGCAGTCGGCGAATTCTACTCTGGACGATGGCCTGATGTGAAAAATATGGTTTTATTTGAGCTCGGCCATGGCGTGGGGGGGGGCGTGATCATCAATCGAAAGTTATACCGAGGCAGTCGCCATAATGCAGGTGAAATTGGGACTTATTTTAATCTTTTAGGTGAAGAAAATAAGCCCACGATTCGAGGACTCTTAGACCAACTGGCGGAGTCTGGCGTTGAAATAGACAACCCTCAAGCCATTCCTGGACTAGAAAACCCCATTGTCGCTGAATGGGTGCGATTTGCAGCCATCCAACTAAAGCCTATGCTGGTCCTGACACTCGGTTGGTTTGACCCTGATTGCGTCGTCATTGGAGGTTCTTGCCCTCAGCACATTAGCCAAGCGTTGATTAACGAAATGGCGCTAGACAAGAGCTGGGTTGGATTCGAACGATCGTATCCAATGGCTCAGTTCTCTCCTTCAAGAATTGGACCGTCGTTGAATACTTACGGAGCCTGTATGTTCCCCGTATTTCGTACGCTAGGCATTTAATTAAAACATCGGATATTATTATGAAGTATGCACCAAGTGTAGGCGTTAAGTTCCATGAAGATGGAAGCGTTAGAACATTCCCTGGCAACACCTTTATTTGTCACCTTGACCCATCAATCGCGCTCATTGACGAGCTACGTTGGGCGCAAGACGAGTTAAAAGCGATGCAGTGTGGTCACAAATTTGCATTTCTGCCCATCTCTAGCATGCATATGACCGTATTCGAAGGCGTATGCGATCAAATAAGAGACGCCAACAAATGGACATCGAAACTCGACCTAAACGCCAAACTATCAGAAGTCACTGACCTATTTGCAACGGAAGTAGACCAACTTGGTGCTTTGGGTGGCTTTGAAATGATGTTTGATTATGTTTATAACTGCACCGTGGGCGGCAGCGCTTTACGCGTTAAGCCCGCAAATGATGCTTCTCTTACAGCATTAAAGCAATGCCGTGCCTTGTTAAAAACAGCCACTGGAATCAGCATGCCTGATTTCGACGATTATCATTTTCATATTACGCTGAGTTATCGAGTGATCGAGCTTGATGAGCAAGATAAAATTGAACTGCTAGAAACAACCCAGCGTATTGAACAGCGTATTTCTCAGTCGTTCGGCACGTTAACACACGGCCCGGTGGAATTTTGTACCTTCCAGGATATGTTTGAGTTTAAAGCAGTAGCGACTCTCATCTAATCACATCGTAAGTAAGACAAACAACAAAGCCG
>NZ_MCUW01000012.1:348839-458274 GCF_002873335.1 Vibrio sp. 10N.286.49.B1
CGGCTTTGTTGTTTGTCTTACCTTGAATCAGAGTACTAGTGCGGCCTCGTAAACTGGTGCATTAACTATCAACTATTAACTATTAAAGTATAAACACACGCGGCGCCCATCAATTTCTCTGATATCGAAAGGGATTTCGTAGATAGATTCCATGACGGCTTGATCAACAACCTCATTGACACCCCCTGACTTGATGACCTTACCGTTTTTCATCGCGACAATGTTGTCTGAATAAGACGACGCAAAATTAATATCATGGATAACAATCACCACCGCCTTGTTAAAATCATGAGCTAGGCGACGCAAGGTATGCATGATCTCTACCGAATGTTTGATGTCCAGGTTATTAAGCGGCTCATCAAGGAAGACATACTCGGTATCTTGAGCGACCACCATTGCAATAAATGCCATTTGACGCTGCCCGCCACTGAGCTGATCCAGATATCTATTCTGGATATCTTCAATGCCCAAGTGACCTAATGCGCGATCAATAATGTCATTGTCTTCATCGGTCAAACGACCTTGGGAGTGAGGAAAACGACCAAACGATACCAACTCACGAATCGTGAAACGCATATTAATATTGTTAGATTGACGTAACACCGCCAATCGCTTTGCCAGTTCTTTGCTGTCCCACTCCGCTAGCAGTTTGTCAGCAATCAATACTTCTCCCGCATCGCTTTGTGTCAGGCGACTCGCCATCGACAACAAGGTGCTCTTCCCTGCTCCATTGGGACCAATAATTGATGTCACCTCACCTTGTGGGAATAAGGCATCGGCATCTTGTACAACAAATGTCTTCCCGTATTTTTTGCTCAATCCAGTTAATTTAATCACACTAACACCTTTAATTAATTCTGTTTCTTAGCAATAAAAACAGGAAGTATGTACCACCAACTAGGTTGATAATTACGCTAATTGTGGTTTGAAACACGAGTACTTTTTCAACAAACCATTGCCCTGTAACAAGCAATAACACCGCAAGCAAACTACTGGCTATCATCAAGAATCGATGCTGATATCGATTGAAGATCTCGCGAGTCAAACTCACCGTAATCAACCCAAAGAACAGCACCGGCCCCACCAAGGCCGTTGAAACGGCAATCATGACGGTAATAATCATCATAACGCGTTGAGTAAGTTGCTTAGTGTTTACCCCTAAGCTGGTTGCGTTATCAATGCCTAGCCACAACACATCTAACTTCGGTGCGTAATAAAACAAAGCGGCCAAACACAGTCCAAGTGGGATTAAGCTCCAATAAACCAGCGTTGAATTCACATTATTGAAGCTCGCAAACATTGACGTTTGTATCGTTGCAAATTCATTAGGATCCACCAACATAGTTAAGAAACCCGTCACACTGCTAAACAAGCTTCCGCAAACAATCCCGATCAAAAGCAGGGTGAAGACGTTGTTGTCTTGACGCTTAAAATAAAAATGGAAGAGTAATAAAGAGAAGAAGACCATCACGGAGGTCGACAGCAGGAAATTACTCATCGCATGAATAACCCAGTAACTCGTACTGCCTAATATGACCACCATGAGTACTTGAATCATCAAATACAAGCTATCAAAACCCAAAATAGACGGCGTCAGTATTCGGTTATTGGTGATCGTCTGAAATACGAGGGAAGACGCGGAGATCGCCACCGCGGCTAATACAATCGCAAGTACCTTAGGGATACGACGAGACAAGAAAAACTGATAGTTGTCTGCCGTTAAGCCCTGACCAACAAACCAACCAATGATTGCAAGGCAGCCTGCTACCAATAAAATAACTTTATATGAATCACGCATTGGATCGGTCTCGCAACACCAAGAAAATAAATACAGCGCCGCCAAAGATACTGATAATCATGGAGATCGGCATTTCATAAGGGAAAATAATAAGGCGCCCTAAGATGTCAGAGGATAAAACCAGTATCACCCCCCAATACGCCGTCCACGGCAGGATTTTTTTCATGTTATCCCCCATAAACAACGACACAATATTTGGCACAATCAAGCCTAGAAACGGGATAACACCAACAATCATGACTACGGTTGAGGCGCTCACCGCGACTAAAATCACGCCTAAAAACACAATTTTTTGATAATCCAAACCAATATTTTTCGCGAAACTTTCACCCACACTTGCCGCACTAAATTGGCTAGCGTAATAGTAAGCGAGTAAGCATGCTGGTACGGCTAAATATAAGATTTCGTAGCCGCCTTGTAACACGCTGGCAAAGTTAGCGACAGTCCATGCTGACATGGTCTGGACGAGGTCATATTTATAAGCAATAAAGGTCGTCAGCGCTGAAATAACATTGCCGTACATGATGCCAATTAACGGCACAAGCACTGCGTTTTTAAATTGAAGGCGTTGTAAGAAGCGAACAAAGAGCAGCGTTCCCGCCACTGCGAAGGCAAAAATGACACCCAAATGAGTCCATTGAGACGCACCGCCAAGAAATATCAGCCCAACAACATAGCCCAGTAGCGCACAATCAATGGTTCCCGTCGTTGAGGGAGACGCAAAGCGGTTTTGGACGATTTGCTGCATAATAAGCCCTGCAACACTTAGTCCCGCACCCGCGAGAACGATCGCAAGAAGACGGGGGATACGGCTCACTACATAAATGGAGTAGGCATGCTCGTCACCATTAAACAAATCAACGAGAGACACATTGGCAGCGCCAATTAGCAGCGATGATACGGCCAATACAGCGAGTAAAATTAGGGCGAAAAAGTACTTATGAATAGCCATGGAACAACATTAGACTCGGATAAATTCAGTGTTGGCGTGCACGCCATTGTTTTTATAATAAAAGCGAGCCCGCTGGCTCGCTTATGGGGTCGTGCAGTGGTTAATTTAAAGCGCTATTAATATCAGAAATCATGGTCTGGGTTGCCGTTACACCACCGCCAGAGAGGTACCATGCATTAGGGTCAATGAACACGACCTTTTTATTTTGAGCGGCTGGTGTTGAATCCACTAATGGGTTGTTAAACATTTCCTTGGCTTTACCTACGCTACGGCCAATGGCTTGCTCTCTGTCTAGAATAAAAATGACTTCTGGCTTCGCGTCGGCGATGTATTCAAACGAAATTAAATTACCGTGTGAGCCTTCAACTGCAGCGACATTTTGGCTGCTCGATTCTGTGAATTTAAAGTCATCAAAAATAATCGAAAAACGGCTACCTTTATTAAACATCGCAACATTGTTGCCATTGTTCATCACCATAAGTGCATTTAAGTGATCTTTTTGAACATGATCAGCGGTAGCGGTAAACTGCGATTGCGTTTCGGTAATCAACGCTTCCACTTCGTTTTCTTTGTCGAAAAGTTGCCCCAGCATGCGCCAGTTTGCTTGGCTATCTTTCCAGTATTGACCGTTATCAACGTAAAACATCACCGTAGGCGCAATTTGGTTCAGTTCATCGTAAACACGTAACATGCGGTTTTCAGCAATGATGACATCCGGTTTTAGCATGTATATTGCTTCAAAATCTGGTTCGCTGACCGAGCCCGTATTGCTCGTCGATTCTTTATATTGGCTAAGGTAAGGCGGCAACAGGCCATGGGGAGCACCAATCGGTTGAATTCCGATACGATCCAAGACATCGAGACTACCGTTTCCAAGCACCACGACTCGTTTAGGGGTTTCTTTAAATTCTACCGTTCCCTTGTAGTGATCAATAGTTACCGCAAAAGCTTGCGCAGTTAATGCACAGCACGTGGCCAACACTAACGTGGTACGCTTGATTAAACTATAAACCTGACTCATTCCTAAACACCCTATATATCTTGTGGTTATATTAAACAAAGTCATTATCACCTCAATATAAATAGGAATCAATATCATTTTCATGTTTAATTGCATTTTTATTGTCATTGATCATTTTTTCATCGTAGAAGCAACGGTATGAAGACCGAAAAAGTCGACATATCCTAAGGCAAAGACTAACTGTTTTTATAATGGTTCAGCAGTGTGGAAAACTTGAGAACGCTCTAATACCTGTTACATTCAATAACAAGTAGTCACTTTTCAAGGTCCCCCATGGCAGGTTTAAGTCTTCTCACTCTTCTTGATGATATTACGACCGTTCTCGATGATGTCGCAGTGCTCTCTAAAGTCGCCGCCAAGAAAACAGCAGGTGTACTTGGTGACGACCTTGCACTCAATGCCCATCAAGTTTCGGGGGTGACAGCAGAAAGAGAGCTTCCCGTTGTCTGGGCAGTCGCCAAGGGATCCTTTAGAAATAAGTGCATATTAGTCCCCGCCGCCTTGATTATTAGTGTTGTTGCACCCTGGTTGATCAATCCTCTTTTGTTACTTGGAGGATTATTTTTATGTTTTGAAGGCGCAGAAAAAATCATTGAAAAGCTGTTCCACCGTGACGAGGAGCCTGCAGAGGCCGCACCGGACTTAAATGGTGACTCAATGGCGGAATATGAGAAAAAGAAAGTAGCCGGTGCCATTCGTACTGACTTCATTTTGTCCGCTGAGATCATTGTTATTGCACTGGGCACGGTGCAAGGGCAACCGATCACCACTCAGATTTTGGTCGTCTCTTTAATCGCAATCATCATGACGATTGGGGTTTACGGCCTCGTCGCCGGCATCGTTAAACTCGATGATCTTGGCTTTTTTCTGGAGCGAAAGTCGCAGGGAAAGGGGCCATTACTAGTGATAGGGAAAGGGTTGATCGCTTTTGCTCCTAAACTGATGCGAACGCTAACCATTGTCGGAACCGCGGCGATGTTTTTAGTTGGGGGCGGTATCGTTGTCCACAATGTCCCAGCCGTGCATCATTTGATTGAGCCCATCATTATGGACATCCCTAACCTTTCACTAGCGAAAGCCATCATTCCTATTTTATTAAACGGGCTCGTCGGTATTATCGCGGGTATCGCTGTCGTGGGCATCATCGAAGCCATGGCCAAAGTTAGAGCGGCATTCTAACCATCGCTTTCCTTTTTGGGTAAGGTGGTGCTCATAACACTGACTCCATCGGTCAGTCGTTTCCCTCCGCACCTTAGACCGTTCATAGAATTGGTACGTGATATTGTAAAGAATGGCCGCGGTGGTACAGAAACGTAAATTTACGAAAAATTTCACCATAACCTTAAACAGGCCGTTATAATCACTCACCTCTCACTCGTTTGTACCCTTCTCTATGTCACAACCCTTTAATTGGAAAGCGCTTTTCCTTGCCTGTTTTATCGTCAGTATCGGGCAATTTAGCGTTGGTCTCGTGTTTCCGTCTTTGCCTTGGATCGCTCGCGATTTCGCTATTTCAGCGGATGATACACAGCTACTTATTTCCATCTATTTACTTGGGTTTGGTCCTTCTCAATTTTTTTACGGCCCTATATCAGATGCGTTAGGCCGCAAACCTATTCTAATCATAGGATTATCCTTGGCTTTGCTTGGGTTAACGGTTGTCATTCTTGGCTCTAACCATTTCAACATGCTGTTGCTAGGACGGTTTATTCAAGGGTTAGGTGCAGGATGCTGCGCGGTATTGGCGAGGGCATCCATTAGAGACAGTTTCAACAAAGACGAACTGCCACAAGCATTGTCTTGGCTTGCCATTGTTGCGTCTTTTACTCCTATCGTTGCTCCGGTATTTGGCGGCGTGATAAACCACCATTGGGGGTGGTTAGCGGTGTTTGTGACATTATTTAGCTACATCGCGCTCGTATTGTTCCTGTTGTTATTTCTATTCAAAGAAACACTCGTCGCAAAATCTTCTATGCCGTCAATGACACAAGCCATTAATGGTTATAAGTCATTGCTCGCCTCACGATATTTTTGCAGCTTTGCCGCAGTCGGCTGGCTTAACTTTAGTTTGGTCATCATTTCCATCTCTGTTATGCCATTTATCATGCAAGAACAAATTGGCATGACCTCTGAACAATATGCCGCATGGGCGCTGATTCCAGCCTTTGGGCTGCTAACAGGGGGATTCATTTGTAACCGTATCCGACCTAGAATCGGCACGGAGAAAATGGCTTTTGTATCACCTCTCATTCACCTTATTTCTGGATGTTGGCTGCTTGTCGCGCCACTGCACCCATTGGCCATGATGGCGGGACAGTTCTTAATGGCAATGGGCAATGGTATCGCACTGCCATGTTCTCAATCTAAATTATTAGCACCGTTTGGCAAGCAAGCAGGCTCGGTTGCTGCATTGTCCGGCGGGTTACAAATGATCATCGCCTCCCTCCTCAGCATGCTACTGATGAACCTTGGTCTACAATTTCCATGGCAACTCGGCATAATCATTGCCTTGTTCGGCATTGGTAGCTTTACTTGCTTCAAGATTGGATTCCAGATCAAAGAGTAATCACTAAGAGAGCCACCCTATTGTATTGAATAAGGTGGTTTCATCACTTCAAAATAAAAAGTTGCCAGACTGCAATCAATGGTGGACTCGTCTTTGTCCTACTCACTTTTACACGTTAAAATGTTGTTTTTAGCAACAGTGAAAAGTCATTAAAATTCAATTAATTAACTAAGTCTTTACTCACCTTTTTTATTACCTATTCCTTTACTCCACGCTCTCCATGCAACGATAAAAGAATTTTGTCGTTACGGTCATTTTTATTCGTTTTACAGTTGTTTAGCCAAGCCTCATAGTCGCGCTGATTTATTAATCAACTCACCTTCTATTTTATCGACTAATGAGGACCTTGCATTGGAAAGCACACACGATTTCGCAGTAAAATCTGGCTTTAAAGTGCCTGTTGTTGCGCTATCACTTTATGCCGTTGCATCAGGCTATTTAATGAGCTTGATCCCACTCATGCTGAATGAATATGGCATTGCTGCCAGTCATGCGAGTTGGTTGGCCAGTGTGTTTTATGCCGGATTACTTATCGGTGCTGTAATTATTGAACCCGCGGTAAAATATGTTGGGCACCGTATCGCGTTTGTCGCCTGCTTGATCGTGTTTGTTATGACTATCGTGGTGCTACCGTTAGTACCCATAGCTGGCGTTTGGATGGCTGCGCGTTTTGTCGCAGGTATCGCCGTCGCAGGTGTCTTTGTTATTGTCGAGTCATGGCTTCTGACAGGTGATGAAACAAGCCGTGCAAAACGCCTCGGCCTTTACATGGGATCACTCTATGGCGGTTCAGCATTAGGACAACTCGGTATCGGCTTGGTTGGTGTTAATGGCGTTGCCCCATTCATCACTATTTTGTCAATGTTAAGCGCTGCAATTTTAGTGTTGTTGTTCATCCCGACTCAGCAACCACAAAGCGCTCACTCAACGCCATTAACCTGGCGTCAAATGAGTAAACTAAACCACGCTGCAATCATTGGCTGCATTGTGTCAGGGCTCACGTTAGGGTCAATCTACGGATTAATGCCTGTAGAGCTTTCGCACCGTAACGTTTCACAGGGACATTTGAGTGCATTAATGGCATTGGTGATTTTAGGCGGGATGGCGGTACAGCCAATCGTACCAAAGCTTATTCATAAGGTGGGTCGTACACCTCTAATGGGGATGTTTTGCTTAGTTGGTGTGTTCGGGATTGGATTAGTCGTATTAAGCAATGACCTAAATGTGCTAGCAGCAAGCTTGTTTCTGATTGGCTTTTCAACCTTTGCTTTATATCCAATTGCGATAAATTTGGGCTGCGACAAGCTCGATGAAAACAACATTGTATCAGCAACACAAGTGATGCTGTTCTGCTATAGCGTTGGTTCGGTCATTGGCCCTGTCATCGCGGATGGGTTTATGAGTGGTTCGCAAGGGTTAATGACTTACTTATTTGCAACGATGATGGCAACGGCTATTTATATGATTATCGCAAGTATCACTACGAAGAAACATATGATGGCAGGCGAATAATAGCTGCGAACACTTAACTCGTTAGCTGTTTATGCCTTTTAATCTGTGAAGCCATTGAAAAATGATCAATGGCTTCTGTCTTGTATCCTCGATATAGACCCATCTATCGCTAAGTCACTTGCACATTTTTTTGTATTAAACCCGTTAGCGGAGAAACCGCGTCGCTATTGGGAAAGACCCGTTCAAGGGTAGTATTGTCAGCGTTATAATGTTCAGCTAACACTCCTTTGATAACAGAACGCACATCCGTGGTCGGCATCAGATCTCGGCCTTCATATTGTTTATCTTCCGCCAGACCAGGCCAATCGGCCACGACTTGAGCTTTGCTGAGCGCCCCACCTGCAAGTAACATGGCATTTGCGGTACCATGGTCAGTGCCTTTAGTGCCGTTTTCTCTTACCGTTCGACCAAACTCACTTGCTCCCATCACTACCGTCGATTGCCATCGGTCCCCAAGTTCCATTTTTAGCGCCGCTAGCCCTTGATCCAAGATATTTAGTTGTCTCGCTAACCGGCCTTTTGTGGTCCCTTGGGCAGAATGTGTGTCCCACCCCCCTAGCTCTAATATCGCAATGTTAGGCCCTTGAGGGCTATTAATAAAACGACCTGCTTGTTTCATCAAGTTGGTAAATTGTTTACTTTGGCTACCTTTTCCTGCCATATTTTCTAGTTTCATCGCCTCAGTAAAGTGATTCTCCAATGCCTCATCCGATTGAAATAATTCGGCCAAAATAACGGCTTGTTCTTCCTTAGATTTCAGCTTGTGTGGGTACCAACTGCTCACCTTAGTTTCGCCTTGTGCGATCAAAGGAAGGCCTGAATCGATGGCTATCGCGAGGTTAGTCTTTTCTCCTGTCAAAAACCGATTAAGCCAACCTTCTGGATCAAAGGGGTCATCTGACCCATTTTCCAAGATCTTTTGACCATCAAAATGAGATCGACTTCGATAACCCGTCGCACAAGCTTGTACAAACATAGCTTCATTATTCTGATACCATTCATACACATTCTTTAATGCTGGGTGCAGAGCATAGCCTTTTTCCAATGCATTTAGCTCGTCAGGCTTGAGCGCCAGATTGGGTCTAAATCTAGAGTAGTCACTATCGAAAGTCGGCACCACGACATTGAGCCCATCCATCGCTCCTCGTAACGTGATCCACACTAAGACGTTGGGACTTTGCGTTGAGGCAAATGACAAGTTAGGGAGAAAGCTCACCAACGATGTCGCCCCTATGCCTTTTAAGAAATGTCTACGCGACGTCATACTGCACCTACCTATATTGAAACTGAGGACTCATCCATAACACTACAAACTTCGTGACGGCATCTTGTGCTTTGTCCAACGCAACCAACGTATGCTCATCAACATAACCGCCATACAATTGCTGAAGGATGTAATCGATCTTATCCTGAGCGCGTTGCTTATCACGCTTCAGTTGTGTCACGGTCAACTGTGCGACTTGGTTCGCGACTTGCCATTTCTGAGTGAGTGCAGAGGCGCTATTGTAATCGGCGTCTTTGTCGGGCCAACCCGCTGGCGATCCTGCCATAAAGGGCTCTTGTCCTAGCTGCCGCAGCATAAAATGCATCTGCTTTTGATTCGGTTCAACATCTGCGCTGCGTAGCACAGCAAAATACCACTCTTGCGGGGTTCTAAATCTGAGGTGTTGCGGCGTTTTAGCAATAGGACTTGCAATGAGAGCTTGATAAACGGGGACTAGCTGCCCATTGTTGGCTAACCAAACTTGCGTGAGTACCTCGGTTAGCTCTTGGTGATTTTCGCCATAAAAATGCTGCACGAGTTTGCCGCAAATATGCTGTGCTGTTTTCGGGTTTGACGCTAAATCTCGCAAGCAAGCAATACCTTGCGCTTCCCCTTCTTGATCATACACGGTATCAAGAACACGTATTGCTCCTGGCTCATGCAGAGCCGGTTTAAACAGATAGCCTGGCGCATTCGCGCTCATGCTCACCGTCCAACCCGTAATACCTTGCGCAAGCTCAATAACATCATTTTGTGTATAGCCTGCATTAACGCCAAGCGTATGCAGCTCTAAAATCTCTCGAGCTAAATTCTCATTTAACCCTTTGTTGCGTTTGAGGCCGGCCTTAGAGTTGGGTCCTATTGATTGGTGATTGTCTAAAAACATCAACATCGTGGGATGCTGGCATACAGCAATAAGCATTGACGTAAAATCACGATTCCAGCCGGAACGAATCACTTCGTTCTCCACCCCAGACACAATCGGTTTGATACGCCGAGTGTCCGCCGATATCGCAAAATGATTGCTCCAAAATTGAATCAATCGCTCTTGAAAACTCACGGGGGAGTACAAAGACTGAAGGTTACGGGCATGAACCAGATTGCGATACGCTTCTTGAAAAAATGCATTGTTTGACTTGGTAAAAAGTTGCTTATCCTCTTTAGAAGTCGCTTCTTTTCTTCTTCGGTTCAGATCGCCAAGATGAGCGAGCATTTCGGTTGTGGCGGGTAAAGCATCAACCGAAGCGTGGCGATACTCGGCAGCCTTAAGTTGCTTGACGAGTGACAACTCAGTGTTGGCATCCCCAACTCTTGTACCCAAGCCAAACCGCTGGAGAGTCATAATTCTAGGGTATTGTGTATTATCCGTAACCAACCGAACACCTCATATATCTTCTACTACAAGTACTTTCATCTTAGTCTGGAACCTGCAACATAAACACCAACCTTAAGTCAGTTTGATGTCATCGTGAATTTATATAAAACTTAGCTCACAAAAGACACGGCAAATTGTTGCCAAATTGTTTCCTTGACGTTAAAAACTAGATTGTACCTTAGAGGAGGGAAAAGACATGGACGACTTACAATTTTATGTTACGCATGATTACTGCCCAAACTGCAATGCCGTCACAACTCACGATATATTTGAGTTTCAAGACAATACTCGTGATGGAAAAATAGACAATGAACTTAAATTGGAACAAACCTGTGAGCGCTGCCAAGCCTCTCGTTAAAGGCTGATTGCTAGTCTTCGTCAATTTTCATCAAAAAAAACGGCGCTCCAAAGGAACGCCGTTTTTCTCACATTTTTAAATTTACGCACGTTTAGGCTGCATGTACGTTTTGCCTGCGGCTTTATAAGTGTCGCTCTGCTTTACATCGAATAACGCATCGAAGAACCAAGCAACAAACTTAATCACATCATCACCATCGTTCATGATGTGCTCTACGTACTCTTCATCTTCGCCAGCTTCATTGGTGCGGACAGAAACATGATAGATACGCTGAGCGCCATCTACATCGGCCAAAGCAAACTGGCCGCTTAAACTCTCGGCAGCTTCTGCCACATCGGTATCATCCGACGCTTTTAAGGCATTAAGGGCGTCAGGCAGTGCATTAAATTCGCACAATGATTTTACCAATTTTTCAAATTCATCTTGTTGCATTATATAACCTATTTTCCAGCTACGATTATAGACTCGCGAGCTTTGTTTCTTGTTGTTTCAGCATCGCATCCAGTTCATCTCGACGCGCTATAAATTGCTTGAGCTCACTCTTTGGCACAGAGTCTGCCATAGGAATGTTGGCACGCATAGCGTTAACAGGCCTACCACGTACAATTAGTTCATAATGCAAATGTGGTCCTGTCACGCGTCCCGTCTTACCAGACAAGCCAATTCGTTGTCCACGCGTGACTTTCTGGCCTTTTTTTACCAGTATTTTGCTCAGATGCAAATAACGTGTTTTATAAGGACCACCATGATCCACTACGATATATTTGCCTGCATAAGGATGGTTTCTCACCATCGCCACTACACCATCACCCGTGGTCAAAACAGGCGTCCCCACACCGACGCCAAAATCGGTACCATTATGCGGCGACACTCGCCCTGTTACTGGATGGCGACGATTTGGATTAAAGCTGGAGGTAATGCGATGATTGCTAACTGGGTAGCGCATAAAGGCACGCTGTAGGCTTTCACCAGACGCGTCGTAATATTGCCCATTGGAATGTAAATACGCCGAGAACATTGCGCCGCGATTAAATATCTTGATCGCTTGAATCTCTGAATTACCCGTCGCGACTCCATCTACCGACTGACTACTTTTGACAACTTCAAACTGGTCACCCGCACGCAAATCGCGAGCAAAGTTAATCTTATCCTTCAGCAGGGTCACAACTTGATTGATTTCATTCGGACCAAGTCCCAGTTTGTTCGCTGACGCCGAAAAGCTGCCGTGTATCTCACCCACTAATGCGAGGTTTTCCCAAACACCCGGTATAGAAATGTCACGAAACTCAAAACTGCCATCATCTAAACGGCTATAGACTGCTTTTTCTGCGACGTTTCTGCCTAACTCTAATTTGGTCAGTGCTTGAGTGTCTTCATCTTGCCAAAACCGAATTTTGTCACCTGGACGAAGTGTATCCAAGACTAAGAAATTTAAATCGGTTTCCATTACAGCCATCATATCCTGGTAAGGAAAGCCAAGCTGATCGAAAATTTGGCTCAAGCTGTCACCCGATTGAACGACATAAGCGTATTTAGGAGGTTGCACCTGCGTCGACGGTTTTGCCACGAGTGTTTCAACAATAGGAGATTCATTAAGATCTAAATCTACCGTACCTTTTAACGTTGAATCAGGCAGGCTGTTTAAGAATGCAAACGCCGCCAAAAACGGGACGGTGAAAGCAATGCTTTTTTTAAATGTTGAGTTACGAGCTAGAGTGCTTGCCACACTAGGTTCGCCCGGTATTTGATTCGATTGCACAATGGTTCCAATGCAGCTCATAAGAAGGTCAATAGAGTAAACTTTTCTGCCGTTGATTGCATTAGCCGTTAGGGAAAGAAAACGTAAAACATGTGATTGGAATGTAAAAAAGCGAAGCCTGACGCTTCGCTTTTCATTTAAAACAGTCGATTTATAGAAGTATAATTATCTATACAACACCAACAGTCTATGCCGTAGTAATGATGCAATTGTCTGCACCAAAACCGTTTGGCACATACTGGTCCGCCTCGGCATCGTTAACCCATTCAGTGTCATTGACTAAGTAACGGAACTGATACTCTGCACCTTTTGGTAAACGTGTTTTATATTTGAATGACTTGGTTTTCGCCACTTTCTTCATTTGAATTGGCTGCCAATCGTGAAATTCCGCCATCAATACCACGCTATCTACATTGGTCGCATCTAGCTCAAACGTTACTTCTACTTCATCTTTAGTCTTAAAAAATCGCTTATTGATCATCCCAAGCTCCATTTGTACAAAAAATAACAACATCAACGTTGCATACTATTCAATTAATCTCACATTCACAACACCGTCTGCGCCAGATTTTCATGGACTCACGTAATAATTGAGATGAGAATCAGCATTTTAGTTGCGTATTCTTTACAACATCACATGTCAACACGACGCTATCCGACGGCGCCTCACTCATTGCTTGGCTGTCTTCGTGCTGTTTAAAACGGACGTTTATCTGATTTTCCCAATCCAGATGCGACACCGCTATACGATCGCCAAGTAAAACAGAGTCGACCAAAATAATACGCTGTCGACTGACATCCCAATGAAACAGCCCTAAATAATAAAAAACACCCGACCCTTGGTTACTCACGGAAAAAGGAGCAACGACCTGAGTCAATACACCTTGCTCAAACCGTTGTTGTTTAAATTGATACAATAAGTGAACGTAGCCACGCTCCATGCCATTATCATAGCGTCCGGTCGCGACATGCTGAGTGTCATCAATATCGGTCAATAATGAGAACGCACTTGTCTCTGGCACTTGAATCGTCCAAGGGTTTGGCGTCGAAATATCGAGTATCTGCTTCACCACTTCATCCGCTTGGATTTGCTGGGACGGAAATTTCGCCAAAATCTCTTCATCGGTCATAGAGAAGCGATACACGCCTGCGATGACGACAATCAACAACAACACAATGGGCGTTAGCAGTATTAACGGAATGGGTAATTTCTTTCGAGACATAACGTTCTTGGACTCACGGTTCAATTTCGACCTCTATTGTAGCGGGTTACGCGTGACTCTCAAACTACTCGTTTGCCGCTATACTCTTAACCATACAGACATCCATCGTGAATAGCGTAAGGCTTGCCTCCCAGAAATTATGAATATTTAGTCTTCATTGGTGAATAGTATTGCTTCGAAGCGTAAAAAAAAGTAATCTTTGCCCCACTTGAGCAAATACGGATGTTTAGTGAATAATCGGGCGAAGGACACGCTGATATTAACTAGTTGTAACACGAGATAAAAATGCAAAATAGCGCTCAATCTGCCCCAGAGGCAGGTAAAAAAGGCAATTTCTTAATCTTCCTTATTCCGTCATTAATAGGCTTATTTCTATTTATGGCGCCGATTAGCTACGATGGGGGCCTAACCATTCCCGTCGCTGTCTTAGCGAAATCGCTACAAGCAGCGGTTGGTGACTTCATTGTTCCCCTCGTTACCGCAATTATTGCCTTGATGGCTGCAGCCTCTATTTTATCTCGCATTTTTAAGCCTGCTTTTATCAACAATAATGAATTTTTAAACGGTCTATTCAACCCTAGTCCAATGTGGTTAGCAGTACGTGTCATTGGTGGTATAGCAGTATTGATGACCTACTTCCAATTTGGTCCTGAGGCGATATGGGAAGAAAATACTGGCGGCTTGGTGTTAGAAGGCCTTTTGCCAACCCTCTTTTCTGTCTTCATTTTCGCGGGTCTTTTACTGCCTCTATTACTCAATTTCGGTTTGCTGGAATTATTCGGTGCGCTACTCAGTAAAATTATGCGTCCAATATTCAACCTACCAGGACGTGGTGCTATCGATTGCATGGCCTCTTGGTTAGGGGACGGCAGTGTCGGTATATTGCTGACGAGTAAGCAATACGAAAGCAAATTTTACACCATGCGCGAAGCCGCGGTCATTGGTACCACATTCTCAGCAGTTTCTATTACTTTCAGCCTCGTTGTGATTGCACAAGTTGAACTCGAGCATTTGTTCTTGCCATTTTATGGCGCCATTTGCCTTGCTGGTATTGTGGCAGCGATCATCATTCCTCGCCTGCCACCACTAAGAAACAAGAAAGACGTTTATATTGATGGCACTCTACCGGCGGCAGACGCAGAAGTCACACCAAAGGGACACTCGACGTTCTCTTGGGGCCTTGATATGGCGCTAAAGCGCGCTGGTACCGTCACATCCGTTAAATCAGTGTTTGGTGAAGGCATTAAAAATGCCGTTGACATGGTATTTGGGGTTTTACCTGTGGTTATGGGGCTAGGCACCGTTGCACTGGTCATTGCTGAATATACCTCGGTATTCGAAATACTCGGCACGCCTTTTATTCCTTACCTTGAGTTACTCGGTGTACCCGAAGCGGTCGCGGCCTCTAAGACGATTGTTGTCGGTTTTGCAGACATGTTCATTCCGTCAATCTTAGCGGCATCGATAGACAGTGAAATGACACGTTTTGTCATTGCCGCAATGTCAGTCACACAGCTTATCTATATGTCTGAAGTGGGTGCCTTACTGCTTGGCAGCCGTATTCCTGTCAATATTATTGAGCTGTTTGCTATATTCATCTTGCGTACGTTGATTACATTACCGGTGATAGCTGGTGTAGCGCACCTTATATTCTAGACACGGATAACTGGACAAAGATGTGACAATGCAAGGCCCACCTCGGTGGGTCTTTTTAATGCCCGTCGTTTACTCCCTCCTCGCCATTCTGCCGCCGAAGCCATCAACCGCTATCGTTATCTGTATTTAAAGCGTTAAAGCTCACCTTGGCACGCACAGCGAGCTTTACTTTGAGCAATGCCGACCGGCTATAGGCTTGTATTCAATGACCTCTTTTCGCACCGGTATTATTGCGTGCCTCTCCATGACTGACTGGCGGCGTGCTGACTTTTTTATCTCCATGATGGTATTTACGCTTCTCAATAATCAAAGCGACACCACCCGAATCATATAACTGACCGGTTAGGAAAGGTGACGGAATAACAACGGGAGCGCTAGCTAGAAAATCCCTTAATGACACACCAATGGGTCTAGGGTTAGGGAATGGGTAGGAATGCGTCAACAACGCAGAATAAAAAACATCAACGTATCTTTCATCTTTTAAGTAAGCATTCTAAACAAAAAAACGGAGCCTTAATGGGCTCCGCTTATCTTAGGTTAGCAGTGTTTTTCTGTTCTATGCGATGTTTGGCTTAGAAGAAGTATTTGAAACGAACACGAACACCTTTGTCTGTGTCTTCTTCGAAAATTTTATCGACTGTTTGATCGTCTACTGTTGTGTAGTACGCACCTAAGTAGATAGAAAAATCATCAACTGTTAATACGTCCGCAAATTCGTAAGATGCGTAAACGGTATCTACTTTTGCTTTACCTGTTGTAGATGTGGCAATTTTCTCACGCTCATAGTCATTGTCCGCGTGGATATAACCCAACCCAAAACCTTTATACAAAGCATTCACGCCAACAGTCATATTGGTTTCGTCAACTGCGTCCATATAAGCGAAGTTAGCGATCAAGTTCCAGTCCGTCGTCGTATAGTTTGCCGTAACACCGTAACCTAAACGGTCTGAAACATCTACGTCACCATCGATACCTGAAACTACTACCGCGTCCTTGACAAGGTTTGCTTCCATAGATGCTGCGATACCGAAGTTACCTGCTTGATACCCAACAACTGGACGAAGTAACATCGCGTCTTTACTACTAGTAACATCCGCACCATGGTAAGCTGGTACATCATTCGCTCCTGTAGCAAACAGTACCGAACGATCACCAATCATTGAGCCAAGCTCGACATAAAGGTTGTTGAAAGACTGGCTATACATGATTTGGCCATCAGAACCACGACCACGGCCTTCTTTCATTTGATAAACATAAGGCGCATCGCCTGAAACTAGTTCGTTAGATGTATCACCAGAATACTCTAGAAATGTATCTTGACCGACAGGGAACATATCGAATGCTTCGAAACGACCCATACGAAGGTTCCAGCCTTCTTGCTTACCAAATGCAAACCATGCATCATCGAGAGCAACGGTACCGTCACTTTGCATTAGTGGTTGGACGTTAACCTGTAGAACGTGACCATTTTCAGTATAACGTTCACCTGCGAACTCTAGTAAAATACGGCCAGATTGGTTGAATTCATTATTTTCTTGGCCTTCACGATCTTGGAAGTTGAAATCAAATTCAACATCACCACCGATTGAGAAGTTACCTGTTTCGTTATCAGCGATACTGATACCTGCGTTCGCACCCATTGCTGTTGACACTAGGACTGCAGCAAGTGAAAGCTTAAATGTATTTTTCATTTTGGACCCCGAGAAATGTAATAAATTATTATTTTTATCGGCTTTCTTGTTCGCCTTTGTATACATGACTTCTACGAGTCAAATTATTCACAATGCGAATAACCAAGATGCCTTAAAGTTATATATCGAATGAACGAGATGAATTTTGGCCAAAAAAGTTCTACGCGACAATCCTAATAATTTAAAAATGCCTATCTAAATCACGCTTTTATATTTATCATTAAACCCTTACTAATCAATCTCTTATATATAAATAAATATACCTTTAGCTTAAAGAATGTTTTTTAATACAATTTAGGGGAACTTTTTGTCATCAATAATATATTCAGTGATTGAGATCACGAACTGGTTATCTGTAACATTACGAAACCTTGTTTCAAAAATGTTACTTGATAGATCTATTTTGGTAGGTAATTGGCAGTTGTCATTTTTGCTCGTTGGTAAAAATGATAATCATCGCTTTCGGATAGAGCGCTCAGACTCCAACTTTTGCTGCTCCTGAACAAAGAAGGCATATGTAACTGGTTCCTTAATAATTTCTTGCTATTGTCCAAGATTGAACTAGTTTAAAGATATCCCCCCCTTTTACGGAGCTGAACATGGTTGAACGAAGGTTAGAAAAAGAAATTACCCATGCCATGCACTGTTTGAACCATGCTCAGCTACTCGAACTTAAACGCTTCCTTGATACGATGACCGACGAAAAGCGAAGCTGTAGCCTACTAAACGATGAAGAGTTAGAGATGCTCATGTCTCTCAATATGAGAGTCCGTCAAAAGTAATGGTAAGTCTTAACTAACACGGGTCAACACGCACAAAAAAGGAGCAGCCTTCGGCTACTCCTTTTTTGTGCGTGTTTTTATATGTATTAGTGACACCAAACGATCAAGTGACAACGTCACTAATTAATCATTAGAATTCATTGAAAACTGATTACAACTAATGTGCTCCAGACGCCGTTAGTAAATCATGAGGGGTTGGCCACGTATAAACAAATTCATCGACCTTTTTACCGCACGGAGAATCTCCTCGCCGACTTTCTGCGCGCTTCCCACCGACAAGCTCATAAAACTTAATCGCATCGTCATTTTCAGCGAGCACTTCTAGGAACACGCCATTATCTGGGTAATATTTTTCTGCCCACCCCATCGCTTGGCCAAGTAGTGTATGCCCGACGCCTTGCCTTTGCGCGATTGTCGATACGTGTAAGTTATCGATAATGGTTCCAAACTCAGCACTGTGATTTCCAAACAAGCAGACAAATCCTAGTAATTCACCCGCCTCCTCAGCAATGATCACATGCTGACTAAAAGGAGGATTTAGCAAACGAGCTTGCCAAATCAGTAGCTTATCGTCTAGAACTTGCTCATCAAGATAAGATTGTCTCATCATACCTTGATAATTTGTCTGCCAACTCTCTGCGTGGAGTTGGGCGATACGTTTATAATCAGAATATTCTGCTATTTTAAAATCCATTTAATAGTACCTACTGCTTAACTATTGTCATATCCATTGATTACATACTAATAAAATGTAAACAAATTGCAATCCATGCTAGTCAAAGAAAGAGACTGGCGCAATAAACAAGTGAACCATGCCCAAGGCGCAAACACCAGCGTGTAAACACGGCTACTCGATTTAAGTCACTGCAATACTCAATATTGTGTTCCGGCTTTTGCCTCACAAACTGATCTGCTCCAGTTAGACTGGTCACCTAAAAACGACACTGGCAACCTTAGGCTAACGATAAGTCCTTATGATTGAAAAGAATTTAATCATATAAGCCATTCTCTAGCCAAATTGAAATCAGCGCGAATGAAACGACTTCAGCGACAACTACAATCTTTAGCGTCATAGCCTCTCTCGCTATAACATATAAAAGATGCTCCGTTTCACTCACATTGAGAACACGTTACTATCTCAGTAACGCCTCTTATTGTTCATCAACCATGACATCAAATTATCTACTTGCCACCACGACTATGACAGCATTTGCACTCAATTCATTGTTTGCGCGTTATGCACTCGGTTACCAAGCTATTGATCCAATGAGTTTTACCCTACTTCGCCTCTTAAGTGGTGCCGTGACTTTAGTTCTTCTTTACGCCGTGTTTTTTAAACAAGGTTCTGCTCATAAAAAAGAGACACTAACCCGGAAGCACTCTGCAAGCCTTGGAGCGTCCCTTTTTAGTTATGCGTTATTGTTTTCTCTGGCATATCATCAGCTCGATACCGGCACCGGGGCGTTAATTCTTTTTGGTACCGTACAACTGGCATTAATTGCTTACCATCGATTAAGTGGTCACGCTATTAATCGATTGGAATGGGTAGGGATATCGGTCTCTTTAGTCGGTTTTGTCGTACTGCTCCAGCCATCAAGTCACCAACCCGATATCGGTGCCGCGATATTAATGGGTTTGTCCGGTTTAAGTTGGGCGATCTTCACCCTACTTGGAAAACATGCATCTGTGCCTATTGTTGCTACCAAACAAGGTTTTATGTACGGTGCGACGATGATGGTATTGGTATATTTGATTGTCGCAATGGTATCAATCGACTCGTTCTATCTATCCAAAACGGGCGTTGGTTTCGCACTTCTTTCAGGTGTAGGCGCTTCCGCCATTGGATATTACTTATGGTATCAATTACTACCAAAAATAGACTTATTGCAAGCCTCATTACTGCAGCTTACAGTGCCAGTCATCGCACTAGCACTGGGTATCATTTTTATCGACGAACAGTTCTCACTTTACTCGTGCATTGCAACGCTCTTTATTTTGAGCGGAATCGCACTTGTTTCTTTTAGTAAATGGCGAAATCAGTAATCAAATCAATACTAAGCCACCATGCGATACAAAAGGATAATTGGTAACATTAAACGAATTGGTCTAACTTAAGCTGCGTTAACGCTCTTTTTCTAGGATTAATTATGTTGAAGCCATTATTCAAACTATTTCTATTTAGCCTGCTGCTGCCCTTGATTTTCTCAACTCGCGCTGTCGCTAGCAGCGAAGAAAAAACGGAAACGTCATCAGAGCAGCCTCTTGTTAATTTTACAATGATGCTGGATCTAAACGGAATTGAGAGTTCAATAAGCCAATCAAGTGAGGCTATCAATAATCTTGCCGTTTCCTTGACGCTTCTTTCTAACAACGAAAGCCTAAATGAAGAACAAAAACAGGTACTTGTTGATACTATTGAGAATATCAACGAATTGACAGAGATGTCGAAAGAATCATTGGTCGCTCTGCCTGGAGCCCTAGAACAATCACAAAACTCCATAGCCAACAGTACTGCAGCATTTGTTTATGACGTTAGATTCAATGTCTTGTTGCTACTTGGTGTTGTCGTCATTGCGATCGTACTGGCACTCATTGCAGCTTACTGGTTTATCTTAAGACCAATGCAAGGCACCATTTTATTGGCAACTCGCAATGTTTCCAAAATGGCGAGTGCCATTCAAAAAACGGCTGATGCGTTAGAAACGACAACCGCAAACCAAAAGGTGATTACTCAGCGTCTCGAAAACAACGATGATCCTATCATTTAGTCGTCCGACCAAACTTCTCGTAACTGAGGCCACCCCCACGTGGTCATTGCGACACCTTTGATTACGTCATGAAAGCTCAATGTTTGCCTATGGTGGAACATTGGGCTCACCAGTCCCTCATAAATTAATGCGGAACAAATAGGTTCAAGATAATCAAGGTAGTCTTTGGCTTCTATCCTTTCCCGTATCGCTTTTATTTGATCTCGTAACCATAACATTGACTCATCATCCATTGCCGCCTGTATGACAGGATCACTCGTAAAAGCTAAAAGAGCGGATACATGGCGATTGTCATCTAGGTTAACGTTACTCAAAATCAAATCATAATCGAACGCTTTGGCTGTCGCTTGCGACAAAAACGCCTCGTGAGGCATCACCGTAACAGATGTTGTCACGTCAAGATTCGCAAGTAATCGTTGGATCGCTTTGCTGCATCGCACCAACCCCGGATGATCATAAACGACAATCGATAATGAATCAGGTAATGAAACAGGACTGGCGTTCAATCGTTGAACAGGATGCCAAAATGGGAAAAAATTCTTCGCGACTTGAGCACCAAATGTCACGTTATTTTCACTTAAGTCCTGCCAAATAACATCGCCATTCAAACACTCACTGAGCCATTTTCTTTGCTCAGCGTTTAATCGAAGTTGGCTCTTTCGTCGGTTGAACAGAATAAATAGACAACCGTCTTCGATGCGTATTTGTGACTCTTGGTATGACGCGACCCTTTTATCTGGGCGCAACGAAACCATATCGGGGACGGCGTTATCCAATAATGAATTGCTATGGACATCGATCAAAGGTCCGTCATTACCAAGGTTGCTATCGTTCGCACCTAGAACTTTTTCTGAGGTTATTGCATGCTCACAGGCGGATGATTTAGTGTGTGACGCCGCTTTATTTAACAGCCAAATTGTCACTTCATCGGTGAGCGCGCGAGCTGAATAGTAACGCTCATTAGCAACGAGAACCACTTTGTGTTCGGTGTGCTCTTTTAGTTCAAAAATACCAGAGCCTGTCACTTGATTCTCAAGATCCCATGCATCATTGAGCTGCTCTGAAGGTTGAATGGAATATTTGAGATCACTTAATAACGCGCTAAACCCCCGATCTGGTCGAGATAACGTCACAACAATTTTGAGTCCATGGACGGCTTCAACAGACAGCAAGTGGTCCAACTCATGTCGATAGTGTGGGCGTTTTGCTAAATGACGCACTAATTTGGCGACACCGCTTGCCGTGATCTCCTCACCATTGTCAAAATACAAAGAAGGTCTGAGATAAAACGTCCAGGTTTGATAGCCTGGATCGCTCTCCCAATAATGCGCAAGATCGGGTTTTACATCTCCAGCATGATCCATTGACACCAAACAAGAATAAAGCTGGCGGATCAAAAACCGTTCACTGTTTCGATGCGAGTAATGGGGCAACAACCGTTTAAAAGGACGGTCGTAGGTGAGCTGAACATTCACCCGCCCTTCTTTGAAAGAGGCACCGGATAATTGCTGCAACAAAGAACCAAATAACACCTGATCACGGTCCAAAAAGTCTAGCGCTTTTTCGTATTTCCCATCCACCATCCACCGCTTGGCAATCTGTTTTTTTACTACGTCAACGTCTAATACACGAACGAGCACGGAACGTTGATTGCGTCCCGCTTTCGGCAGCCAGCGTACCCAACCAAACTCCGTCATCTGTTTTAACAAGGTTCTGGCATGCCTAGGACTTGTAAATAGTTGCTCGGCAACATCCGCCAACACCACTTTACATTCCTCATTGACGGGATAACTCACCAAGCGTAAGTAGTAACGAAACAGGTTTGAACCTTCCAAAACACCCACCTAAAACAGGAAAATCAGTTCCGCATATTACCCTAAGTCACGAAAATACGCCTTATTGACGTCAATAAACTGATAACCGGAACAAGTCTTTATTCAATTACTCTCTTTTTACATTCCCTATAAAGAGCATAATAAATACAAGTCAACGGACATTGATGCTCCCATGACGGTCTTAAATCCTACACAAAATTGGCAGGTACTGTATGAATAAGCACACACCTCAGGCGAACAACAAAGCTCGCCCATTGGCTAAATTTTACCTAGCTCAACTGAACAAAAGTAGCAGCGAACAAGAAAAGCTTACTTTGGCTATGTTGGTTGAATTGTGTCAATTACGACGCTAGCTTCTCTATGATTTAGATTAAATTTGCAATGGCTTCATCACTAACGGTTTATGCTCCAACCCCCAAAAATCAACATGGTGTTGCCATTGCCCCCCTTAAAAGATGCGATACATGTCACCGTCATTGATGAATTAAATGCGGCCGCCTAAAACCGCCACATTCCGGCTCTCTTTATTACCAGCGTATATAAATTGGGGTACCTATTTTCACCAATGTGATTAATTCATCCATTTCAGTATTGGTGATCGCAATACAACCATTCGTCCAATCAAAGCTCTGTATAAACTGTTCCGGTTTCGTATAGCCATTTTTTAAGCCGTGAATTTTGATATTCCCTCCTGCACTGACCCCTAGGTCTTTAGCGTTCCGCTTATCTCTCAGATTAGGATAGCTGATATGCATAGATCGATAAAAAGACGAGTCATTCATTACAAAATCTAGGTAGTACTTGCCTTCAGGCGTGCGATTATCCCCTTCTTGGACTTTATGCCCACGTGGGTTAGGCCCCAGCGAGATTCTGTATTCTTTAATCACTGTATCGCCTGCCATCAAAAACATTCTGCGAGTTGATTTTTTGACTTCAACGCGATCAATCAGCCACTCTCCTGCCGCCACTTCATCCGTAACATCAGACGTTATCATGTCGAGTGTCTGCGCACTTTCCTGTTCCGGGGGTGATATTACGGAAGGAGGTACAACGGCTCTTTGAAGTAAGGCTGGCTGAGAAGTCGACAACTCACTTGCCGGAGTTGGATTACTCACTTTTTCATCGGTACGTAATTCAAACGCTTGAACCATTAGCGTCAAACACATCGCCATGAACGTGGCAACGAACCTAAATAGCATCTGTCTTCCTTAATTTTTGTAGTTCGCGATTTTATACCGACTGAGAGCACAATCCAAGATACCGATCACCCTATGAGTATAGGAAACTCAGCAAAAATTATATTGTTGCAGTACAGCAACACAGAATAGTTAAAACCACTATATATCAACAATAAATTCTCACCTACACTGTATCTGTCGTCAATAAAGAGGGGCTCACCTCTTAACTCAATATAAGGCTATATGATGAAAAAACTCGTGGTTATTACAGGTGCAAGTTCTGGTATTGGTGAAGCTATCGCGCGTCGTTTAAGTAATGCTGGACACCCTCTTTTATTGCTTGCTCGTCGTGTTGAAAAACTAGAAGCATTACAGCTACCAAACACACTTTGTGAAAAAGTTGATGTCACAGATAAGGCAACGTTTGAAGCGGCAATTGAAAAAGCTGAGGCTCAATTTGGCCCTGCCGATGGTTTAGTTAATAACGCTGGTATGATGCTGCTAGGCCAAATCGATACTCAAGATGCATCAGAATGGAAAACGATGTTTGATGTTAATGTCATTGGCTTACTAAATGGCATGCAAGCGGTGCTAGCGCCAATGAAAGCACGCAACTCAGGCACGATTATCAACATCAGCTCAATTGCAGGTCGCAAAACATTTGGCAATCATGCTGCTTATTGCGGAACTAAGTTCGCCGTTCATGCAATATCTGAAAATGTCCGTGAAGAAGTGGCCGAATCTGACGTTCGCGTTGTAACAATCGCACCAGGCGCAGTAGAGACAGAGTTGTTATCGCATACTACGTCACAAGATATCAAAGACGGTTATGACCAATGGAAAGACGTAATGGGTGGTGTATTAGCCGCTGATGATGTAGCAAGAGCGGTTGAGTTTGCTTACTCGCAACCACAGAATGTCTGTATCAGAGAGATTGTCTTAGCCCCTACTCGCCAGCAACCTTAGTTGTCAAACGGGCAATAACAAACCGAAGTCTTGAGCGCTCATGAGTCAGTGGCTCAAGACTCCACTAATAAAGCGACCTATGGTCGCTTTATGTCGTTTCAGGCAAATGGCCTGATTTAAACCAAATGGTTGTAGGCCCACTCACATACGGTTCATGGTGACTTGCATGAGGGTTACGTGTCCAAGTTCCTACGGGATAATCTCCAAGGTCATCACATAGCTTTCCTTCTAAAACAAATATCTCTTCGCCACCAAAATGGCCATGCGAATGATAATTGTCAGCATCAGACCAACGAATTAACGCAACTTGTTCATATCCATGCTGATGAAGCGGCATAATTTCAAGCTTACCCACACTTTTTTGCCACTCTTGCTGCCTCGTATCAACACGCACATATTTTGTATCGTCCGGCGCAAATTGATTGAGCTTAACCAAAATCACGCAGCCATGCTGACTAAACGGCGAATGACAGCTACCCGGTGGGTTTCGAAGATACGTACCCGCAGGGTAGTCACCGTCCTCATCAGAAAATACCCCTTGTAGTACCAATATCTCTTCACCTAATGGGTGACAATGCTCAGAAAAGCTAGCACCCGGCAAATATTCTACGATGCTAGTAACATGCCCGGACTCTGCTGATTCTCTTTCTAATGGCTTTCGGCGAACCCCTATAGAAGGAGACTCAACCCACTGCTGTGATTGTGTATCGATAACGACGCGTTTTGAAAACTCCATGTTCAACATTTCGACGACTTTTCCCTTGTTGATACTGCTATGGCCCCGTGCACTTCTTTGTCGTGGAAGTCACGATAGGCATTCCTTATGCTATTTATGAAATTATAACAAAGAATTCATAATAAATAAGCATAAGCCCATCAATCTAATTGAATCAGTCAAGGTCTATGAAAGAAACTATCTTGGTGTGTATTACGGTAAAATGAGAAGGCTTGAACACTGAAATAGAGAATAGGACACTTCAAACTCAGCATAGTTAGTGAGCTCGCGCGTAATATCCGATACAATTTGAGCCACTTTATATTCTCTTTTAAGGCACCCCATGCTTAATGACTGGTTCAGTCAGCCTGCGCTTATTGCCATGTTGTTGATCTTCATTGGATCGTTTGTACAAACCGCCATCGGCTTTGGTTTGGCCATTGTCGCTGCTCCGCTGCTTTTTCAGGTATCTGCCGATTATGTCCCTGCCCCTATTTGTTTAGTGGCATTGTTTATCTCCATACTCAATGCAGCCAAGCACCGTAGCAGTATTGCATTAGGTGGACTGAAAATGGCATTGATAGGACGGGTCCCTGGCTCTATCGCGGGGGCAGCGTTACTGGTTTACGTTTCAACTCAGGTACTGTCTTTATGGCTGGGCTTTTTAGTCGTATTTGCCGTCATCGTGAGTTTACTGCCTTTTAGAATCGAACCTACACCAACAAAAATGGGTGTGGCTGGGTTTTTCTCTGGTTTTTTTGGCACTAGCTCCGGTATTGGAGGCCCGCCAATGGCGCTGTTACTTCAACACCAAGAAGCGAATCAACTTCGGGGCAATCTGTCGGCCTTCTTTGTGTTTAGTTCTGTTATCTCGTTGTTGGTACAAGCCCCAATTGGTTTTTTAACCGTGCATCACTTGTATATTACGGTGCCTCTTATTCCAGCGGCTTGGCTTGGTTATAAGCTAGCGTTACTAACAACTCACTCATTACCAAAAGAAAAAATAAGAACGGGTGCGTTATTTTTATGCTCACTGAGCGGTTTAACTGCCATTTGGCAGGGTCTGTCGTAATTATAAGAAACGTACGGAGATAATAGTCCAAACAATAATGGAGCAAATCATTGCTCCATTATTTAATTCTAACACTATCACATCGTTAACCCGTCATCATATGCCAGCGAATATTACAGCTTAGTCATATTTTTCGGGCATGTTTGAAGGTGTGTCGTCACAACGGCACCAGAGTCCATCAAGCAGATAGTTCCAGGTGCCCCTCCTTCTTCAGCGATACTATTAAAAGACATAAACAAAAATCCAAATACAATCAACATCGTTTTCATACTTCACTTCCTTCTCTTCATTGTTATAGGTCATTGCCTTTCACCTATATACAAAGTCTAGGTAGGAATTGAGCTAATTCAATTATTCTTAAGGCAATAAATAACTTCCGGGATTAACATCACTAATTTCGTTTTAAAACATAAGGTTAAATATCCACGACAAATAAAAAACACCAATTAATAAGTCATATTTATATTAAAAATGATTGTTATTTTACTCTGGCATAACATTTTAATATAAATCACACCATACAATGCTAGCCTGAATGAATAATAGGACGGCTTAACATGCGATTAAAACTTGGTGTCTTGGGTATTATTGCAAGCGTCTGTTTAGTGACAGGTGCTACCGCCGTTCATTTCGACTCTCTGAGCTCTCCTAAATCATTCAATACCTACGCCGACATCATTAAACGTACCTATGAATCACAGCTTTATACGCTTTCAGTATACAAACAAGGCCATTACGGTCTACGAATGTATCGTCAAACTCAAGACCCTAAATACGCTACTGTCGTCCAAAACGATATGACTAATGTCGTCAGTCGCCTCAATGTTTTATCTGCTGAAATCAACACTAACAAAGCGATTAGGGCCTATTCAACCGAACGTTTAAATGATTATAAAAAATCCAAAGACGAGCGTAGTCAGCGACGCTATAGCGCGACGAAGTCCGATCCTGACTATTTCTATATGGGGTTGGATTTACTACGTTATATGGCGAGATTAAACGAATATGGTTTACAGCATCAAGATGACAAAAAGCTGCGAGCACTGCTACGTCGTTATGATTTTAAATCAGCGTTAACCGATCCAACAATGATCAAAGCGTGGGCAGCTCAACTCGCCAATCAAGCCTATTGGCTGAAACAAATTGGCGAGAAAGATTTCACCAAAGAGTTCATACAAGCCTTTCAAGAGACCTACCCGAAAGGGGAAGACTATCGACTCAATGAACAGCAATTCAACAACAAACTTTATGGCATGACCCACATTATCCTAGCCGACTCGCAATACTATCAGCGTACCGTTAGCGAGTCTGAGCATCAATGGATATTCGACTATTTTAGAAAGAACATCGACGACATCATCGCTCACACTAAGGAAGATGTGATTGCGGAAGTCGGGTTATCTTTTTTGTTGGCCGGATTAGACGATGATCCCGTGGTACAAAAAACCAGACTGGCGATCAGTAAGGCGGTCAACAAAGAAAAAGGGATGATCCCATCGGCCTCTGGCGACTTTGACTTTGCGTACGGTGAACATAGAAATGTACTGGCGATTATGTTGCTGAGCTGGCAACCGCCTCAACTAGGCCCCAATGTGGAAGTAACGCCTAAAATATTTTCGAACCTACCCTATGGCGTTGAGCATAAACCGAACTGATCAAATCGCTCCCAGCAAAAACTGAGAGCGATTGGCTAAATATTGAAGAAGTTGGTCATCGGTGATTCCACTCGGCCCTGATAACAATCAATGGTTGTTGAGCATTCCCTAGTCGAGGTACTTGAGAGATATACCTTCATCAGTAAACAAATGAACTTTTTCCGGGTTAGCCGTTAAATGAATACGCTCTCCTTTGTGGAAGTCCAAAATGCCTGGAAGCTTGGCGACAACGGTTTCTTCATGATTCGCCACTTTTATATGAAGAAGTGTCACTTCACCAAGTGACTCAACAAATAACACCTCACCCGATATTAGTGCCTCATGTTCGTCGGCAACAAGAAAGTCCTCAGGTCGAATACCCATGCTTATCGCTGCATCGTTTAGCGCTTCTGATGATGCGATCGGTAGCTCAATGTCTACACCACTATCCGCTCGTACTCGTGACCGTTCACCTGTTTTAAGCATTGATGCAGGACTGATGTTCATCGAAGGCGAGCCAATAAACTGCGCGACAAAAATATTTGAAGGATTAGTATACAGCTCCAACGGTGTACCCACTTGTTCTATTTTCCCTGCAGACAAGACCACAATACGATCGGCCAGCGTCATGGCTTCGACCTGATCATGCGTCACGTAGATCATAGTTGTTTCGGTCATTGCCTCTTTTAGATTGGCAATTTCTATTCGAGTTTGTACTCGCAATGCTGCATCTAAGTTAGACAGCGGCTCGTCGAATAAAAACACCTTCGGTTGACGCACAATCGCCCGTCCAATCGCCACTCGTTGACGTTGGCCTCCTGATAACGCCTTGGGTAAACGCCCTAAATAGGGTTCAAGCTGGAGCATACGAGCGGCTTCCATGACGCGCTCATCAATTGCTTCTTTTGACTCTTTGGCAATGCGCATGGCAAAAGCCATGTTGTCATACACCGTCATATGTGGATACAGCGCGTACGTTTGAAATACCATCGCAATACCGCGCATAGCCGCAGGGAGTTCATTCACTCGTGCGTCTTCAATGCATAGCTCACCAGCGGTGATCTCTTCAAGGCCCGCGATCATACGAAGCAATGTTGATTTACCACAACCCGATGGGCCAACAAACACAATGAATTCACCTTGATCGATCTCAAGATCAATCCCATGAAGTACCTGTGTTTCACCGTATGATTTTTGTATGTTTTTTAAAGATAATCCAGTCATCTAATTATTCTCATCGTTGAATCAAGTACTGCTTATTTAACAGAACCAGAAAGAAGTCCGCGTACCAAATAACGCTGCAAAGTAAAGAACACGCCTAAAGGAACCGCAATAGAAACAAAAGCCGACGCGGTCAAAATTTCCCAATTACCCCCACGAGAACCCAATAGTTCACGTAACCGTGCGGTTAACACCATATGCTCTTCGCCTGTTCCTAGAAAGACCGTGGCAACCAACAGGTCGTTCCAAACCCACAAGAATTGGAAAATAGCAAACGAAGCCAAGGCTGGAAATGAGAGCGGCAAGACAATACGCATGAATATTTCGAAGTCTGTCGCCCCATCAACCCGAGCCGACTCAATAATTTCCCTCGGTAAACTAGAGATGTAATTGCGCAATAGATAAATCGCTAATGGCAGCCCAAAGCCCGTATGTGCAAGCCATATCCCTAGATAGGTTTTGGCCCCGACACCAAAGAACGCCCCAACATCGTTATACAGACGTAAAAGCGGTATCAATGACATTTGCAGTGGCACTACTAGCAAGCCCACAACCACCGCAATGAGTAGATTTCGTCCCGGCATCTTCATCCATGACAATGCATAGGCTGCATACGCCGCAATCAATATAGGGATAATGGTTGCGGGAATCGTCACTGTCAGAGAATTAATAAACGAACGACCAATGCCTTCCGCAGTGAGTACCTCTCGATAGTTATCCAACCCAAACTTAGGCGGCACTACCGCTGTGTAAAACACTCGCTTACCACGTTTACCTTTAAACGGCTCTAAAGCCGTCATTTTGTAATGACCATCTTTTGTCACGGTTAGCGTACCGCCATTTTTCATCTCGGCAACGTCACCCGGCGTATAAGCCGTTGGCGCACGTGAAGAAAAGCCAAATGCTTGAATAACGGTTTCTTTACCTTCGACCAATATTTGTCCCGTTAAGACATACGCCTCCCCTTCTTGGATTTGTGTATCGGGCGCGCCCGTTCTGTCGACAAGGTTTTGTTCTGAGTTGGTTAATGACGTCCACCAGCCTGTCAGTGCAAGCTGATCTTTATCTCGAAATGATGAGATGAAGAGCCCCGCCGTTGGGAGCGTCCATAAGATCACGATCAAAAGGACCGACAAATGCACCAATATCGTTAATGGCGAACGGCGAAGTTTACTCAAGCTAAATTTAGCTTTGCTGCTATCAGAAGGCGAAGCGACCACTTTCTCACTCATCTATCTTCCCTCCATTTGTGAATGCGCTTGGCGCATATTCCACACCATCACTGGTATGACCGCGACCATGATAATGACGGCAATAGCCGCGCCACGCCCAAAATCACCACCGCCTCGGAACATCCAATCAAACATCATATTGGCAAGAACCTGTGTACTCCATTGACCATTCGTCATGGCAAGAACAATATCGAATACCTTTAGCACCAGAATCGTGATAGTCGTCCAAACGACCGCAATCGTGCCCCAAATTTGTGGTATCAATATTTTGAAGAATATCTGTACACCACTTGCGCCGTCTAGCACCGCGGCTTCTACCGTTTCTTCAGGGATTCCTCTCAACGCAGCCGACAATATCACCATCGCAAAACCCGTCTGTATCCAAACGAGGATGATCATGAGAAAAAAATTATTCCAAAAAGGCATAGTGACCCAGGCTTCCGCTGTTCCACCAAAAAACTCCACAACGGCGTTCAAAATACCGATTTGGTCAGAGCCCGGCGCACGGTAATCATAAACAAACTTCCAGATAATGGACGCACCAATGAATGAGATGGCCATTGGCATAAAGACTAAGCTTTTAGCGATGTTGCCCCAGCTTACTTTATCTGTCAGAGCCGCTATCACTAACCCAAAAAATGTTGAGGCGGCCGGCACAACCAATAACCACAATACATTGTTGAACAAAGACTCTCTAAATTCGCCATCGTTAAACAACCAAATATAGTTGCTCATTCCAACAAATTTATCGCCATTACGGTCATGCAACGACAAAAAGACCGATTCAAACACCGGGTAAACCAGGTATAAGCCAAGAAAGGCCAATGCAGGCCCCAAAAATAACCACGGACGTACCGATGCAGCACGACGTAAGTTCTGAGCCATTTTCTGGTTGGAGACATGCCTAGTGGGAAAGATAATACCCAATAGCCAGTTACTGCCGACAAAATAGAGAACGCAGATCGCGACGCCAAGTGCCATGATAAATAAAGAGGAATAAAGTTGTTCCATTACTGCCTCGCTTGCGAAAAGAGCGCCACGACAAAAAATCACAATACAAAACTGGCGAACGGTTCACGGTGAAACGTTCGCCAGTGGTTATGTACTTACTTCAACGGTATGAATCGATGCATCTATTTAAGCGCATCCCACGTTTTTTGGATGTCATCAGCGACTTCTTGTGCTGGCTTACCACCACTGTAGTCCACCATACCCGTCCAAAATGCACCCGCGCCTACTTTTCCTGGCATCAGATCTGAACCATCAAAGCGGAATGTCGTCGCATCAAGCAAGATTTGCCCTTGTTTCTTCAACGTGTCATTGCCATACGTTTCTACGTTTGCACCTTTATGCGGCGTTAAGAAACCAGACTGAGCCATCCATACCTCATGAGCCAGTGGGGATTGCAAGTATTCCATGAAAGCGCGAGAGGCTTTGGAGTCTTTTGTAATACTCCATAGCGTGCCAGCGCCCAGTACAGGTTTACCCAGGTCCTTAGACTCATACGAAGGGAAATAGAAGAAGTCCGCATCTTCACCCAACTCTGTACCTTCAGGGAAGAAACTTGGAATGAACGACGCTTGACGATGCATGTAACACTTCGCCGGAGACGTAAACAAACCTTTTGGTGAATCTCGGAAATCTGTCGCCGCTACCGCACGTGCGCCACCGTCAACAAATGCATCATTGAGAGTAAACCAGCCATATTCTTCAATGGCTTCCACGACTTTTTTATCATTAAATTTGAGCTCGTTCGTGGTCCACTTGTCGTAATCTGTTGGGGATTGAGTACGAAGCATCATGTCTTCTACCCAGTCCGTTGCAGGCCAGCCAGTCGCACCGCCAGATCCTACGCCAACACACCAAGGTGTTTCGCCGTCTTTAACAATTTGCTCAGTTAATGCTTTTAACTCTTCCATCGATTCAGGGACTTCATAGCCCGCATCTTCAAAGTTTTCTGGTACATACCAAACTAAGGACTTCAAATCCACTTTGTAAAAGAAACCAAACAATTGATCGTTGCCTTTCTCATCGGCAAACGTTCCTAGGTCAACCCAAGAGGAACCCGCTGCGTAGTTCTCTTTGACCCAATCGCCGGTTTTAGGATCAAGTGGCGAAAGGAACCCTTTTGAAGCAAGATCCGCCGCTAACCCTGGTTGTGGAAAAATAACAATATTAGGGGCACTACCTGCTTGGACATCGATCGCAATTTGTTGCTCAAATGAATCCGATCCCGAGTACTTCACTTCAGCGCCTGTCGCTTCTTCGAAGTAGGCAATCACGCTTTCAACCAGTTCTTTATCTTCGGTTAACCACGGACCGAAAATAGTCACCGTTTCGCCCTTAAGATCCATGGCCTTAAGTTCTTCATAGTTTTGCCACGAGAAGCGGTCATCATCACCTGGGGTAAATTTGAGGTCAGCAGCAAATGCAGAGGAAGCAGAGATCGCCACAGCGATAGCTCCAGCAAGTAGAGAGGTTTTCATCAGTAAGACTCCATGTATTAGATACTTTGATTATTTAGTCGATTCTTTGACTATTTTTATAATGTGTCACTTACGTCTTAGACCTGACCGTTGATTAGCACTCTTAATCGGTTAAGCCCTTATTTAATACCTTAAAACCTTATTAATACTTCAACCAGTTCTTATCCCCACCTTGTGCCTGAGATCATGTTTTATAAGACTTCACATCCCATAAAGTGATGACGATCAAAGTACTGATTATCGCCATGAAATTTCGTGTGCTTTTTATTTCTTAAACGTTTTAGACTCTAAAGCAAAGTTTGGGTAATCTAGACATTGATACAACGACTCTTCCCAACATTTCAATACGCTCAGTAAACGTGGTGAATATGGAACGTAAAAAGCCAACTTTAAAAACAGTAGCGGCCAAGCTAGGCGTATCTACTGCGACTGTATCGAATGCTTTTAACCGCCCTAGCCAACTCTCCACAGCGCTGCGAGCCAGTATACTTGAAGCATGCGACCAGCTTGGTTATACGGGGCCGAGCATAACCGCTCGCAGTTTACGGACCGGTAAAACAGGCATCATTGGTGTATTGTTGGCTGACAAATTGGCTTATAACTTTACTGACCCGGTCGCGACCACCTTCTTATCCGGTGTTTCAACAATGCTAGATGAAGCACACGTCAACATGCTGCTGCTCCCATCTGATGGCGCGAACTACCAAAATACTCAAGTAGAAACTATTCCCGACAGTTTTATCGTTTATGGAAAGCCGGTTGATATCAAAGTTATCAATGTCCTCTTGAAACAACACAAACCCATCATCACCGTCGATTTTTCGTTACCTGATATTGCCTCCGTCCATGTTGATAACCAACAAGCAAGCTATGACATCGCCAATCACGCGATTCATACTGCGGATGACAACGTACTGATATTAGGATTGCGGCTAGAGCCCTCTACCTCGTTAGGGCTTGCTAATCTCGATAATCTCTTTACTCGCGATGTGTCCATTTCTCGGTGTCGGTTTGAAGGTTATCAGCAAGCACTCGCGGACAACGGCATAACCTTGTCACCCGACAATGTGTGGCAAATTCATGATCTAGACGATGCCACCTTAAAAACCATGCTCCGAGGTGCCCTAACGGCCCCAAAAAAAGTCGATGTCTTGCTCTGCATGAGCGATAAAATCGCCTTAGCCGCAATAGAAGTGGCCCACGAAATTGGTCTGACCTTACCTAATAATATTAGAATCGTTGGTTTTGACGGCATTCCTAGTTCAGCTAAAGCCGGTTTGACGACGGTTCAGCAGCCGATGTTTGATAAGGGCCAAGTAGCGGCAAAAATCGCATTGGGGCTACAACCCTATGAATCAGTTCAGTTAGAAACCACCTTAATTATTCGAACCAGCAGTTAGGCTTATCTCACTTGTGAAGGAGTATGACCATGAGTATGGAACCGCGATGGTGGCACGATGCCGTTGTCTACCAAATCTATCCACGAAGCTTCAACGATTCCAACGGTGACGGCATCGGAGACATTCCCGGTATCGTAGAAAAACTCGACTATATCCAATCTCTTGGTACCAACGTGATCTGGCTTAGCCCTGTTTACCAATCCCCCATGGAAGATAACGGCTATGATATCTCTGGTTATCGAGATATCGCCCCTGAATTCGGCACCATGGCTGATATGGAAAAACTCTTATTTGAAGCGGACAAGCGACATATCAAAATCGTCATGGATTTAGTGGTAAATCACACCTCAGACCAACATCCATGGTTTCAAGAATCCAAAAGCAGCCTCGATAATCCCAAACGAGACTGGTACATCTGGAAGGATCCGAAAAGCGACGGCACCGAGCCAAACAACTGGGAGTCATTTTTCGAACCCAAAGCTTGGACGTTGGACGAAGCAACGGGGCAATATTACTTGCACCTATTCAGTCATCAGCAGCCCGACTTAAACTGGGCAAACCCCGATGTACGTGATGCTGTGTACGATATGATGCACTTCTGGCTTAAAAAAGGCTTAGGTGGTTTTCGGATGGATGTCATTAACATGATAGGCAAGCCATCCGATTTCCCTGATGCTACTATTTTTGATGCGGGCGTCGCGGGGTGGGAGCATTGGTCAAACAACCTACTGGCTCACCAATACTTACGTGAGATGTACGATCGTGTATTGCAACACTACGATGTATTAACCGTAGGTGAAACCCCTTTCACCTCCACGTTAGATGGCCGTTATTATTCCCATCCCGATCGCAAAGAAATCAGTATGATCTTCCAGTTCGAGCATGTCAGCATCGATCGAGAAGAGCACAACGCGGTCAAAAAACCTTTCGATTTAGTTCAATACAAAGAAATCATGTCGCGTTGGCAAAATGATTTGTATCAGAAAGGCTGGAACAGTGTGTATTGGAGCAATCACGATCAACCTCGCGCCGTTTCCCGTTATGGCTCAGATTGCGCTCAATATCGAGTAATCAGCGCAAAGATGCTAGCAACCGTGCTTCACTGCATGAGCGGAACGCCTTATATCTATCAAGGTGAAGAGCTGGGGATGACCAATAAACACTTCAATTCCATTGACGAATTCAACGACCTGATGGCTAAATTTCACTATGAAAAAATGATGAAGAAAGGCGTATCACCAGAAGATGGCCTTGCTTTTCTCAATGATTTTTCACGTGACCATGCTCGAGTCCCGATGCACTGGGACACCAGCCACAATGCGGGGTTCACCACTGGGCAACCATGGCTACCATTAAATACCAATTACGCCGATATTAACGCCGAACAAGCGGTGACGGATGAACACTCCATCTACCACCATTACCGTCAGTTGATTGAATTACGAAAAAATAGCCCTTATCGCGATGTGATTGTTTATGGTCGCTATCATCTGCTCGACCCAGATGACCATGAGGTTTACGCCTATATTCGTGAGCACAACCAGCGTGCGATTCTTGTTATTAGTAACTTTACGGCGCAGCCTCAGGTTCGTCAGTATGATTACGACCTCGAACGCACAGTGTTAGATAACGACTTATCTAACACTGCTGAGTTAATAACATTAAATTCGCTAACGTTGACGCCATATCAATCTGTGATTGTCGAAATCAAAGCCACCAACTCATAACCTGTAATTTGTATTAGCAAGTCCCCTGCAGTGTGATGTGTCACACTGCGGGGATTTACACATGGCTAGGTATACTAGTCACCCACCAAATTGGAGACGACATGACGAATACAACAGAAAAAACTCACCTAACCATTGTTGCCAACATTATTGCTAAAGCCGACAGTATAGAGCTGGTCAAGGCTGAGCTTCTTAAACTGATCGACGCAACTCGCGCAGAAGAAGGTTGCATCAACTACGACTTGCACCAAGACAACAATAACCCGGCTCATTTTGTTTTCTACGAAAATTGGCTAACAGAAGAATTACTACAAACGCATTTGGCCAGTCAGCATATCACCCAGTACAAATCGGCAACCGAAGGCGCAACGGAGTCCTTTACAATAAATAGAATGACCAAACTGGCATGAACGCATGCTGCTATGAAACCGATGTTAATATAAGATCGACCTTATAACGTTGCACATCGTTCATTATTCTAGACTCCAATTAGGCGTGTCTATTATTTTCCACCACGCCTATTGTTTTCTACCACGCCCATTACCTTCACTCAACCGCTTGTCAACATTCCACCAACCACCATTACGTTAGCAACAAAAACAACACAATCACTTTTATATCAATAAGATAAATTACAAATAAACACACATTAATAATAGTGATAATAGTATCTCGATCATATAATGCCAATCGTTATCATTATCGATACTGTTTTTATTAACTATTCGCTTTATCTTAAATTGGACTTGATATGCTCCGTACAACGTATGCTCTTACCCCAGTAGCTGTGGCCATTACCGCCCTTTGTTCTTCACCGCTTTTTGCTCAAAATGACGCTTCAATTCGTACAGATGAGCAAATGGTCGTAACGGCGACGCACACTGAAGTTTCAACAACCAAAGCACCTGCTTCAATTTCAGTCATTACTGAAGAAGACATTCTTTCGGAACCCGGCCTTGCGCTTAATGATTTCGTAAAGAACATCGCTGGTGTTGAGAGCCAAATGGACGGAGGTCGAGCTGGGCGTGAAATGATCTCTATACGGGGTATGGACTCTGGTTTTACCATGATCCTTGTTAATGGCCGTAAAATGAGTTCATCGAATGCGGTGTTCCGTGGCAATGACTTTGATCTATCAGCTATTCCAAAGGAAAGTATTCAGCGTATAGAGGTCATTCGTGGCCCAATGTCTGCGTTATATGGTTCAGAAGCGTTAGGTGGTGTCATCAATGTCATTACCAAAAAACCAACTAATGAGTGGAACTCACAAATCAGCGGTGATTATGGATACCGTGATGATGATGGCGGAAGTGAGTACACCGCTGGCTTTACCACGTCTGGAGCCTTACTTGACGATCAGTTATTCATGTCTTTATCGATGAATAAATCCTCACGTGATGCCTGGAAACCATTTTCTGGAGACGCGCAGGACGAAGACGGAAATACCTATGACCGTTCATTGGCGACAGCGCTAGAACAGCGTGACACACTAACAGCCAGCGGCAGCCTATTGTGGTATATCAATAATGACCACGATCTTGCTTTTGACTTTACCTACGCCGATGATCAACGAGATGGTGTTATTGAATCAACGAGTGGTTTGACCGACTCTGAGGCAAAGGTAAAACGTAACACCCAAGCCTTAACGTATAACGGATCTTATGACTGGGGAGACGCATTACTTCGTTATAATAGAGATGCGATTGAAACCCAAGATAACTTTAATTCAAAAAATCCTGAACTGGGTTTTTATGACATTAACGAAATCAACCAGTCTATTGATGGACACGGAACGACAGAACTGGCTAATCATACGGTCACTTTCGGTGGAGAGCTGAGATACACCGAATTAAAAAACCCAGACAGCTTAACCGTAACCGGTGATGAAAACGTAAGCCAGCAGGCCCTTTTTGTTCAAGATCAATGGATGCTAAGTGAGAAAGATACACTCACCTACGGTACACGCGTTGATATGCATGAAAACTTCGGTACGCACTGGAGTCCCCGAGCTTACCTTGTGCACTCAGCGACCAATAATTGGACAATAAAAGGCGGCGTAGGTACTGCATTTAAAGCGCCTTCTTTAACCCAATTGTCTGAGCAAAATATTATCAATAGCTGTAAAGGGGGCTGCTTGTTGGTCGGTAACCCTGACCTTCAACCAGAAACCAGTACAAACTATGAAATATCGACGAGCTATGTGGAAACATTTTGGTCTGTTGAATTTGGCCTTTTCCAAAACAATATCTCTAACTTAATTGATAGAGACCTAGATAACGCCGTCGGTACAGAACCCGATGGCCGCGATATTTATACTTACAAAAACATCGACGAAGCAGTTATTCAAGGGGCAGAACTGAGCGCTGAGTATGACTTTACATCTTCTATTAGAATGAATGGTACTTATACGCACCTCGCCACTGAAGATAAGTCGACGGGTAACGAGCTTGAAAATCGCCCAGACCATACCGCGATGGCCCGTCTCATTTGGGAGCCTATTGACGCGTTAAGCACGTTTGCTCGCGTAAACTACACCAGTCAAACCCTAATATCGGTGGATGATAACGTTTATCGTCCAGCCTATGTAACGGCTGACTTAGGACTTAACTATCTTGTGAACACTGATTGGCGCCTTAGAGCTGGTGTAAAAAATGTCACTAATGTCGGATTCGACGACCTAGCCATTACTCAGCGAGGTTATGTCATCACGCCACGAAATTGGTATGTCGGTACGACGTTAAACTTTTAAGCATTAACGCTCACGATAAACGTCAATCCTCTAGCGGTTGGCGTTTTTTTTAATCCTTTAGTTTACTGCCCATTCATCGACCTGCCCGCTCTCTTCCCCTCATCTTTGTGCTTCGACCTCTTTCCATCGTCATTCATGATACTTAGCCCCGCTTTGCTCACTACTTTCAGATAGTTAACTGTAACGCAACATGAGCAAATGTAATCAAAGTGTTAGTCTACGTAAAGCTATTGCTACGTTAAACTATTGGGCACTGCCCAACCTTTATCCCCTACAAAATAATAATTGGAGTTAATATGTCGAAACGAGAAGTTGTTGTACTCAGCGGCGTTCGTACCGCAATCGCTGATTTTGGCGGAGCGTTAAAAGACATCGCACCGACAGAGCTCGCGGGTCAAGTCATTGCTGAAGCCGTAAAGCGGGCAAAAATCGAGCCAGAAGATATTGGCCACTGCGTAATCGGTAGTGTCACGCACAGCGACCGACGAGATATGTACATGAGCCGAGTCGCGGCTTTAAAAGGCGGCTTGCCAATTGAAACCCCTGCACTCACCGTCAACCGCCTTTGCGGTTCAGGCCTCCAATCTATTGTCTCTGCCGCACAAATGATCCTACTGGGTGATTGCGATGCCGCCGTTGCTGGCGGAGCAGAGTCTATGACTCGTGTACCTTATTGGTCACCCACCACGCGCTTTGGCTCAAAGATGGGAGACTCACAGTTAGTTGACCCTATGGTCGGCGCCCTAACCTGCCCTATCAACGACACACACATGGGCATCACCGCAGAAAACTTAGCTGAGCAATATGATATAAGCCGAGAAGAACAAGATGCTTGCGCACTTGAAAGCCACCGACGTGCGCAGCGCGCTATAGAAGAAAATCGATTTGGCGACCAAATCCTGCCGATTGAACAAACATCACGTCGTGGGACAGTCGTGTTTGATCAAGACGAACACGTACGTTTTGACTCTAACGCTCAAGATTTTTCAAAATTACGGCCTGCCTTTAAAAAAGACGGGACTGTGACGGCTGGTAACGCTTCTGGTATTAACGACGGTGCAGCGGCATTGGTATTGATGGAAAAACAAGTCGCATTAGAGAAAGGTCTAGCACCCATGGCGACAATGGTCGGTTATGCCATTGCAGCGGTTGATCCCGCGATTATGGGTATTGGTCCAGTCCCAGCAGTCAAACAGTTACTTGCGAAGACAGGGGTTGATGCCAATGACATTGATATTTGGGAAGCCAATGAAGCATTCGCGGCGCAAGCACTATCTGTCATAAAAGCGTTGGAGCTTGATCCTGAGAAAGTAAACCCAAACGGTTCAGGTATCAGCCTCGGTCATCCAATCGGTGCCACCGGATCGCTCATTTCGGTTAAAGCACTGTATGAACTACAGCGCACTGGGGGACGCTACGCCATTGTGACAATGTGCATTGGCGGCGGGCAAGGTATCGCTGCTTTATTTGAACGCTACAACGGCGCTTAAGATACCTTAATATCTTGATGCACTAATATCTTGATGCATTAATATCTTAACGCTTTCGCTACCTGTATAAAGCCTTAAATCTTATCAATGACCTTAGGTACCAGACCACACCAAGGTCATTTTTTAACCACCATTCGTTCTTTTTTCTCCTCAAAATCTTCCGATCCTGAGCAATAATAACGCAACAAATATTCAGTGTTAGGGCGTGTACTTCGTTCTATTCCTGTCTTTTAGTCCAAATTAAACGAATTTTAACACTTTTGTCTTTCCAACACATAAACCAAGTGTATCCCGCCACATCATGGAAACTAACTTACGCTGAAAGCCCTCAATACCTAGGTTTACTCACTGACCACGATCGTTTAATACGTCACTTATTCGATGTTTTAATGTACATTTAAAACGGTTTTCTATTGCTTTTATGCAAATAAATGAGACATAGGGACGGTTTCCGCGTATTTGCGATTGCTAAAATTGAAACAGACGTATATTCTTAATCGCATATAAAGTCATACAATAATACGTTAGGAGTTAGACATGACAAAACCAGTCATTGGTTTCATCGGCCTTGGCCTTATGGGCGGCAACATGGTTGAAAACCTACAAAAACGTGGCTACCACGTAAACGTAATGGATCTTAGCGCTGAAGCAGTTGCTCGCGTTACAGACCGTGGCAACGCGACAGCATTCACTTCAGCTAAAGAACTCGCTGCAGCAAGTGACATTGTTCAGTTCTGCCTTACTACTTCAGCGGTTGTAGAAAAAATCGTTTACGGTGAAGACGGCGTTTTAGCTGGTATTAAAGAAGGCGCAGTTCTTGTTGACTTCGGTACTTCTATCCCTGCTTCTACTAAGAAAATCGGCGCAGCTCTAGCTGAAAAAGGCGCGGGCATGATCGACGCACCTCTAGGTCGTACTCCTGCACACGCTAAAGATGGTCTTTTGAACATCATGGCTGCTGGCGACATGGACACTTTCAACAAGGTTAAACCTGTTCTTGAAGAGCAAGGCGAAAACGTATTCCACCTAGGCACGCTAGGTTCAGGTCACGTGACTAAGCTTGTAAACAACTTCATGGGCATGACGACTGTTGCGACTATGTCTCAAGCTTTCGCTGTTGCTAAGCTTGCTGGTGTTGACGGTCAACAACTATTTGACATCATGTCAGCTGGTCCTTCTAACTCTCCGTTCATGCAGTTCTGTAAGTTCTACGCTGTAGACGGCGAAGAAAAACTAGGTTTCTCTGTTGCTAACGCAAACAAAGACCTTGGTTACTTCCTTGCACTTTGTGAAGAGCTAGGTACTGAGTCTCTAATCGCTCAAGGTACTGCTGCAAACCTACAAGCTGCTGTTGATGCTGGCCTAGGTCAAAACGACGTACCAGTTATCTTCGATTACTTTTCTAAACTAGAAAAATAATTCGAATTCAGTTCAAGTGAGACGTGTTAGTAGCACATGTTGCTAAATAACCCTCACCTTTAACTGCAAGAGCCTCTGTCTAACAGGGGCTTTTTTACGTCTGTGCCTCGCACCTTTTCCAACCCATTCAATTTATGCCGCCAAGCCTGAACCTACGCCATCAAAACTGAACGTAAAATAATACAATATAATAATACTGCAAATCAAAGTTGATTTTGGCCATCTCATTAGCTAAACAAACTTCCCCGATGCCTTTGACAACACCTTCCCATCACAAGTAATCGTACTTTGCAGATAATAAATGCCTTTCTTAGTCGTGGTCAGCATCGCTTCTAGCATCAATTTTTGACCCAACGGCACTGGAGAAATGAATCGAACCGACAACTCAGCGGTATAAGCCACTATTTCTTGATAGAACAAGCAGTGCACCATCATACAGTCATGAAGTGTCGAAATTATCCCTCCTTGTACGATACCTTGATAGCCTTGCGTTTTATCTGTTGTTATAATTTCTGCAATAACACGCCCATCTGGTAGTGCTACAACATCGATAACACTTTCTTCTGTAAAAAATGGCTTGCTGCATATCGAGCATTGCTTATGGTTGTTAGGTATATGAGTAGACATTCCACCACCTATCACTAGAGAATAAAATTGGCACGACCTAAAAAACAACGACGGATCTGCAGCCATGCCCCCTACCAATGCTTCAAACCTAATGGCATTGAACTAAGCGCATTGACCCAGATTGACCTCATGCCTGATGAGTTAGAAGCGTTACGTTTAGCCGACCAAGAAGGATTGAGCCAACTAGAAGCGGCAACGAAAATGAATGTATCTCGGCAGACATTTGGAAATATTGTCAATTCAGCTCGGCATAAGGTAGCGCTATGTTTAGTGAATGGACATGCCTTGATGATGCACCATCAAAACCACGAGTAGGCACTCCCTACCCGAGAGTCACCGCTCAACTCGTTGGCGATCACCTGCGAGTCATTCATTTTGTATCGCTTTCAATTTTTAACACCTTCTTAAGTTTTGACATCGTTCGCGGCGCTAAGCGATTATTCGGTGTTGATAAAGGTTGATAGCAAGAAGACTGATGGCAAGATGGCGCTTTCTTAGGAGGCCGATTGGAGCGCTTGCCGTAACTCACTTCCGTGACAAGAGATAACTGTTTTGGGTGTAATGTCGTGATGCCTTGTTGGCGATTCGCGCTATAGACACCAATACCATCTTTAAAGAGAGCACTTAACATGTTCTGCCCAATGTTTCGCACAATAACAGCGTCAACGTGGTAATGATGCAACACCGTTAACCACTTTTCTTTTTTCCCACATGAGTCTGCATCAAGGTTTAGGCTAACGATTTGATCGGTTTCTCTACAATCATCAATAATTTTTAGTGCCTTCGCTCGTGCAAAATGACTCGATAAATTACCATTGCTAACTGGTATTGCATAAATCATATTCTGTCCTTTTCCCTTAAAAGATAACGACAAAAATACGCTTATTATTGGCATATGCCAATAATTAATTTTCAATACTATCTAAAATATATTCATTCTAGGGTCTGTAAAGGGCGATGCTCAACATGATAATTTCACATAAAAACAAATAGATAATGGGCTCTAGTTAAACCGCATCACGATAAAAAAGACTAAGCCATTAGACTTAGTCTTTTCAAACAATTCGCGACCTGAACTAACAAGAGAGTTCTATTGCCTAATAGTTAGGACGTTAGTTAGGAAGCATCACGGTCGCTTCACCTTGTATTGCCACTTGGCCTTCTTCCGTGGTGACTTCTGTCGCCAAGGTAACGATCGGTTTATCTTCTCGGATATGTGTCACCTCTACACGAGCTGTGACAGTCTCTCCTACTCGGATTGGACAGGTGAACTTAAGCGTCTGTCCCAAATAAATCGCCCCCGGACCCGGAAGTTTCGATGCGAGTAGGCCTGAGACCAAACTTGCCGCTAACATACCATGCACAATTGGCACTTCAAATGGCGTCATCGCCGCGAAAGCTTCATCCAAATGCACGGGGTTATAATCTTCAGCGAGAGACGCAAAGGCTTCAACCTCAACCTTGCCCAACGTTTTAGTAATGCTCGTGTGTTGACCGACCTCAAGCGACATTTTTGTTCTCCTCACTCTGTGCATCTGCACTATTTGCAAGCACATCTTCAATACGCTGTTTCACATACGAACCTGGAGCATCGAGTTCGCCAACTAACGTTCTTGGCTCCAACTTCTCTGAGAAATTACGCTCATCAAGCCATTCTTGCCAATGAGGCCACCACGAGCCGGTATTTTTCTTCGCTTTCTCTAACCAGGTATCCGCGTCAGTTTTCACATTTGGATTGGTCCAAAAGCCATACTTGGTTGAATTGGCATGATTCATTGGGCCGGCAATGTGGCCACTTTCCGCTAAAACGAACGTGCTCTGCCCACCCAATAATTCGGTGCCCTTGTACGTCCCTTTCCAGAGCGCAATATGATCTTCAATCGCAGAGAGGAAATAAATCGACGACTTAACCTTACTCAAATCGATGCCTACTCCATCAATTTCGATAGCATTAGGTTGGCTAAGCTTATTTTCCAGATAAAATTGGCGAAGCATTTGATTATGGCACGCAGCTGGGACATTCGTGTTATCACAGTTCCAATGCAGTAGATCAAAAGCGACAGGCTTCTCACCTTTTAGGTAGTTCGTGACATAGTAATTCCAGTACAAGCTATTTTCACGCAGCAAGCTAAATGATACCGCCATCTGTCTGCCATCCATATAACCCCTCATAGAGTTTTGCGATTCAATCGCAGAGATCATGGCGTCATTGATGAAGATGCCCAGTTCACCGGGTTGCTTGAAATCTAAAATCGTGGTCAGTAACGTAGCGGATTTAATGCGTTGCTTGCGTTTTTTACCCGCCATGTATGCCATGGTTGCCGTCAGTAAAGTTCCGCCAATACAATAACCTAAACCATTAACTTCTCGCTCACCTGTCACTGATTCAATCGCATCGAGAGCAGGGATGAGCCCGTCTGTAACATAAGTGCCAAAATCCGATTCGCTGTAGCTTTCGTCTGGATTTATCCAGGACACCATAAAGACGGTATGACCTTGGTCAACCAACCACTTCACGAACGAGCGTTTTTCGCTCAAGTCCATAATGTAATACTTGTTCACGAAAGGTGGAACAATCATCAATGGTCGTTTATACACCTTTTCGGTTGTCGGCTGATACTGTATCAACTCGAACATGTGATTTTTAAAAACCACTTTCCCAGGTGTCGCCGCAATGTTCTCACCAAGCGTAAATGCTTCGGCATCGGTCATACGAATGTTCAACATATCGACACTTCGCGTCATATCTTCTTGGAGTTGCTCTAGACCTTTAATCAAGTTAGAGCCATTTGATTCCAGTGTTAACTTCATGATTTCCGGGTTTGTCGTCACAAAGTTACTTGGCGACATCGCATTCAAAAATTGACGAGAGAAAAACTCGAGACGCTCTTTTGCATCTGGATCAAGATCGTCAGTATCATCAATGGTTTTTTGAACGGACTCGCACACTAATTTGTAGCTTTCTTTGATATAGTGATACAGCGGATTTGAAGCCCAACTTTCATCTTTAAATCGCGGGTCCTTTTCCGGTGCATTCGGGCTACCAGCGCCTAAGATACAGTCATTAAAGAGATTGATTTGTTGGTTCCACCAATTCATCTGCTGCTCTAATACCGTTGTCGGGTTATTGGTCACTGAATGCGCCAATGCACTCCAATCTTCAACTTGTGATTTAAAGATTGTCGATTGAGTCGGCTTTTGGAAGGCACCGAGCCAGCTTTCACTTGCCTGAAAGTAACTGTTTATAATGTCTTGAAAGGGTGGTTTATTGTTCATCATCTCATCCCTGTACTGTGAATGAAGTCGCGGTCATCGTTAATCAGCAATAAGCGAACTAGCAAGCTCATTGACTAACAAAAGTGACCGCCTTTAGTCTTATTTGCTTTTTGCGGTGTTGATTGTAGTCGCTGAAATTTCATCAACAGCGGCTTTAAACTCATTACCGATTTCGCTAAGTTTTTGACCATCTTCAAGCAAGCGCTGGCTCACTTTAGTCATGATTTCAAGCTGTTTACTACCGTGATTAGCAAGGTCTTGCGGCTGCTTAATCGCAACTAGGCTTTGCAAGTTTTCGTTTGAAAGCTCGCTGTACGCTGTGAGTGTTTCTAGTTGCATTTTCGACAACGTTTCCATGTTTTTGGCAACCAGTGAGCCAAAGTTTGCGAATGGATTAATGACGGTTTGTAGTTGTGCGTTTACTGCTTCGAATGCTGCTTGGTTAGACATAGTATGTTCCTTTTTTAATATGGCCCGAGGCGTACCTGCGAAGCTCCAAATGACTTTATTAATGTTCATTGATCTAAATCAACGAATATTCAAACAAGCGTTTGAATATGGCCATTCTGTACAAAGCATTTTGTTTTGTCACCACAAATAATTGTCATGAAATAATGGAGTAAATACAGAAATCGTAAACTTCCGTTTGAAATAATAATCATCCCATCAGATTGATGCATGGCTAACAAGGGGTTAAGTATGAACTTGGTAGCATTTCATGTTTGAATATTTATATATGCAACTGATAGGGATGTTTTAAAAATAAAACATTGATCACAAATTAATATGTACCGCTAATTATTTCTCATAACTTATATATATTAATCGCAACTCAACATATATAAAAACTCAATACCAAATCCATCAATACATTCGAAATACATATAGCTAGGTGCCACTACATAAATTATACACATGACTGTTTCGCGTAAAATACAAGCCATACAGTCTGGTTATTATTCAATCGACAATTAAAAAAACAATGTATGAAAAATCAAAGAGAACAATATAACTCATTGTTTATATTGGGTAATTTTAATTTCATATAAATAAGTCAATTTAATTTAAAAATAATTCACAGGTAAAAATACTTATGTTTCATATAGTTAATCGTTAAATAAAACCGCTACCGCTTGTTAAATTTAAAAACATGATGTTAATCACTTGTTGTGTTAATTTTTAACCGATAGTATTAAAACAAGTGTTTAATACAGGTGCTTTAATCGCATGGAATATAAAACAGAAACCAGAGATAAAATTTTAGATGTTGCTGAGGCTTTATTTACTGAACATGGATATAAAGGAACATCATTACGTACTCTAACCAGTAAGGCTAAAGTCAACGTGGCTTCAGTTAACTACCATTTTGGTGATAAAAAGAGTTTGATCCGTCAATTACTTAATCGCTACTTAAGCGAATTGATGCCAGCGATTAACGAGTCGCTGCTCTGTTTAAATCAAAGGGAAAGCTACAACCTTGATGATGTATTCCATGCAATTAAGGCACCGTTGTGTTCACTAAATAATATCAAGGCTAACGGTATGAACCGCTTCTTATTGCTCCTGAGTAAAGGCTATTCAGATATTCAAGGACACTTACGTTGGTTCATTTTAACTCGATATAAAAGCACCTTAGACCTTTTTGTCGAATCCGTTCGTTCGTGTTGCGACGACATTGATGACGCTGAGTTATTTTGGCGCCTTCATTTTTCTCTGGGTACCTTTATTTTTGCTATCGGTTCGAGCAAGGCGCTCACCGAAATTGCATCCAGTACATTTGATCAACACGACGCGGATGTTGAAGCCATCATCGATCGTCTCATCCCTTATCTGTCTGCTGGTGTTTTAGCGCCGCCCAATTTGGGGAAGCTCTAAATGCACTCAACATACACATTCACTTTACACCAATGTGCATCAAACCGTGCTCTTTTTTTAAGCCCCGGTGCACCTTTAACCTCCTGCGCTAGCGCATACACATTCGCCTTAGTCATAAACAATGACTCAATTGAACACAAGGAACAGTACTTATGAGTTTCATCAGCCAAAAATTAATCAGTGAACCTGCATTTAGCTTGTTTAAAAAAGTACTTCCACCCCTTTCCGCTACCGAAAGAGAGGCAATGGAAGCGGGCAGCGTATGGTGGGATGGTGAACTATTTTCTGGTAACCCTGATTTCTCGACCCTTCATCAGTATCCAAAACCGACACTGACGCAAGAAGAACAATCATTCATCGATAACGAGCTTGAAACACTACTGTCGATGCTTGATGATCATAAAATGGTCAAAGAAGATCGCGATCTTCCGGCCGAAGTATGGGCGTATCTGCGAAAAGAGCGATTCTTCTCTCTCATTATTTCTAAAGACTATGGCGGCCGTCATTTTTCCGCGCTGGCTAACTCGACCATCGTATCTAAGATTGCATCGCGTAGTATGAATGCCGCGATTACCGTTATGGTTCCCAACTCACTTGGGCCAGGCGAACTCCTGTCTCATTACGGTACACAAGAACAAAAAGATTATTGGTTACCACGCCTTGCCAACGGCACGGATACACCTTGCTTCGCACTAACGGGCCCAGAAGCGGGCTCTGACGCTGGTGGCATTCCGGATACTGGCACGGTTTGCTACGGCATGCACGAAGGTCAAGAAGTACTCGGTATTCGCCTAAGCTGGAATAAACGCTATATCACATTGGCGCCTGTTGCGACGGTCCTGGGGCTCGCGTTTAAGCTGCAAGACCCAGACCTGCTATTGGGTGATAAAAAGAACATTGGTATTACCTGTGCGTTAATTCCAACTGACCACGATGGCGTAATCATTGGGGAGCGTCATGACCCGATGCACCTTGCGTTCATGAACGGTACTATTCGCGGTAACGATGTATTCATCCCGATGGACTGGCTCATTGGTGGTGCAAACTACGCCGGTCGCGGCTGGAGAATGTTAGTAGAATGTCTATCAGCAGGGCGTGGCATCTCACTTCCGGCACTTGGCACAGCCGTTGGTCATTTGACAGCGCGAACAACCGGTGCTTATGCTTATGTGCGTAAACAGTTCGGGATGTCGATTGGTAAATTTGAAGGTGTCGCAGAGGCAATGGGTCGCATCGGCGGTATGACATACCTTCTTGAAGCCAACCGCACCCTGACTACGACATCATTAGATATGGGTGAAACCCCAGGAATCGTTACCGCCATTGCGAAATACCACATGACGGAAATCTCACGAACTATCCTAAATGACTCAATGGATATCCATGCTGGCCGCGCTATTCAATGTGGTCCAATGAATTATCTCGCTTCCCCATATATGTTCATGCCAGTCTCTATTACTGTAGAGGGAGCGAATATACTCACACGTAACCTTATGATCTTTGGTCAAGGGGCAACACGTTGTCATCCTTATGTCTTACAAGAGATGGAAGCGGCGGCCAACCCTAACCACGAAGAAGGTGTAAAAGCTTTCGATAACTTGTTGTTCAAGCACATCGGCCATGCCACGAAAAACTCCATAGGCGGTTTGTTTGCTGCCCTGACTGGCTCCGCATTTACGTCTTCTCCTGTTAGCGGTGAAACGGCACGTCATTATAAGAGCTTAAAGCGTTTAAGTAAGGCATTAGCAGTGAGTGCTGACTTTGCAATGCTCACTCTTGGCGGGCAACTAAAGCGTAAAGAGTTGATTTCAGCTCGATTAGGCGATGGTTTGGCGTACCTGTACTTGGTTTCAGCCGTACTGAAAAAATTCCATGACGAGGGACAACCAGCCGCCGATCTTGATTATGTGCATTATGCCGCTGAGCATTGTTTCTACCACGCCGCTAAGTCGTTAAACGAAGCCTATCGCAATTTCCCAAGCGGGTTTGCCGGAAAAACACTGAAGGCGCTGCTGTTTCCAATTGGCAATCACTTCAAACAACCGGCTGACAGCCTAAGTCTTAAGATTGCTGAAAAGCTGATGATCCCTGGGGAAGACCGTGATCGTCTAACGCACCTTTGCTATATCGGAGAACATGAAGATGACAACGTCGGTATTATGGAACGAGCATTCATCGCGATGTATAACATAAGAGATCTCGAAGCAAAGCTCTTTAAAGGTGTTAAAGCAGGGAAAGTGGCGAAAAAAGGATTACTTTTCGATCGACTACAGCAAGCATTAGAAGCCGACGTTTTGACACAAGAAGAAGTGGATAAGATCGTTGCCGCTGATACACTGCGTTATCGTGCTATTCAGGTCGACCACTTTAGCCATGATATGAAGCAAACCCTGACCAATGAACCTGATTCGCAGGACCTGACTCGTGTCGCATAATACCGGCGACTTTCTCATTCAATAGTAAAAGTTAACCGCCCCCCTACCCCGATGATGATTTTACATCTCATTGGGGTAATTTTACCCCTCAATTTAAACAAACATTCCCTGAGCAAATATCATTGTCATTTCACCTTTTTTGCCTCCTTCAAGCAAATTTCTATCTTTGAATCGCTCTATGCTAAATCAACGTAGTTTAAAAAATCATTGTCAAAATAGTGAAAACAAGGGTCACACCGACTCTCCAAGAGGAAAACAGTGAGTGGTAAGACCAGACTAAAATAATGAGTCGCGCCAATGCTTGCTCATTAGGTCCAGTACAAACATGCCCTCAACGTCTAAAATTTTTGCTTTTCACTGAACGTTTTGTGCTTACACTTAAATAGTCACTCGTCATTATGTCTAAATAATTTCTTCTTCTTATGTTATTTAGCAAATAAATAAACAGTGCCGAGATATAACGAAATTCAAACAAAAAAATCATTCTAATAATAATTGTCTCCAAAACATGCAGTGAGACTCAGCGACTCAATAACCAAAGGAAGATTCATGAATATTAAAGATTCTGTTGTCGTCATCACCGGTGGCGCACAAGGCCTTGGCTTTGCTACAGCGAACATGCTCTCTAAAGCAGGTGCACACATTGCTATCATTGACAGCAATGAAGAACAACTGGTCTCTGCGGCTGCCGACCTTCAAGCAAACGGCACCAAAATAGGCACCTACTGCGCCAATATTACCGATGAAGCTGCAACCATTAATGTCTTCAACGATATATTAAATGACTTTAACAAAGTCAATGTTTTGATTAATAACGCCGGTATATTGCGCGATGGTTTGATGATAAAAGCAAAAGACGGAGAAATATTAAACGAGATGTCGCTTGAACAATTTAATGCCGTGATTAATGTGAACCTAAGTGGCACATTTTTGTGCGGTAGAGAAGCTGCAAAAGCGATGATTCGCTCCAATCAACAAGGAGTGATTATCAATATTTCATCTGTCGCACGTGATGGCAATATGGGTCAAAGCAACTACAGTGCTGCAAAAGCCGGCGTCGCATCATTGGCGATGGTTTGGGCAAAAGAACTCTCTCGCTATAACATCCGCGCCGCTGCTATTGCACCTGGGGCTTGCTATAGCGCCATGACAGCGTCAATGAAACCTGAAGCACTGACTCGCCTCGAACAGATGGCACCGGTTAAGCGTCTTGGCCAAGACGTTGAAATAGCAAAGTCAGCGCAGTTCATCATTGAAAACGATTTTTACAACGGCAAGGTGCTGGCGGTTGATGGTGGGTTAGTGTTGTAATCGCTCCTTGTTTAGTAAAACCGCGACTGGCTAAAAACTATTGAGCGAAGCGATCAGCGGAACAAGAACCCAGTATTTAATGTTTTTCCATCCAAAATCAGAAAACTTAGATTTAGCCTCCTGTACTTAGACTACAGGGGCTTTCTTTTATATGTACGATGGTTCAAAAACTCTTCACCTCAATAAACATGTATCAACGACACAAAACATCCCTGCTTCGTTAGAAAGTAAGTCGCTTATCCAAGCAGAAAATGTACAAATAAATCAACACTATCCCGACATATTGTCATCAAAATGTCACGTGGCGTTTCACACAGGATTCGAGGATTTCGAAGTCGAATTAACAGTACATCTTGATAATCAGTCAATATTTATCATTCGAACTGACAGCGACGCAAATACTGCGATAGAAGACGCCTTTCAAGCGCTCACACACAAACTCACTCAGTATGATAATAGACAAAAAGTAAAACAGCGCCTTTTCAAGCATTGTCGCGCTCTATTTCAGCGACTAGGGTTGGCTCCGGTGTCTTCACCTATCAAGAGTACTCGATATTGATGACTGAAAAGAGCATCGTTCATTCTTACTTGTTTGACGTGACGTTTTCGAACCGGGCGTCAGTGGCAATCGATTGGCGTGATAGAAGACTCGAGCACTGAAAAAAACCGTTGGCGCTAGGTAAACAGCGCCTCTGGTTTTTGTGGCTGACTAAACACATACCCTTGCCCATATTCACAACCGCGCTGATTTAAATAATCAGCTTGTTGCCAGCTTTCTACGCCCTCGGCCACCACTTTTAATGATAATGCTTGCCCCATCGCGATGATGGCGTTCACGATCGCGTTGCTGTCTCCATTTTCAGGGACATCTTTAACAAAAGATTGGTCAATCTTGAGTTTATTTATAGGCAATCCTTTCAAATAAGACAATGAGGAATACCCCGTACCAAAATCATCCAATGAAATCTCTATGCCCAGTAAACTCAACTGCTCTAGCGCAGCAATGGCTTTTTCAGGGTCAAACAACAAAAAACTCTCGGTTATTTCAATATCTAATCGCTCAGGAGGAAATCCCGTCTCTTTTAAGATCTGTTTAAGTACTGAAAAGAAGCTTAAATTCTGCAACTGTAACGCTGATACATTAACCGCTATTCGACCAAACTCTTTACCTTCTGCTAGCCAGCGAGTGCCTTGTATACAAGATTCACGTAATACCCAAGTACCAATTTTTTGGATTAATCCCGTTTTTTCGGCGATGGGAATAAAGTTCAATGGTGATATCAAGCCAAGCTCGGGATGCTGCCAGCGTAATAACGCTTCGACACCGACGACTGAATGATCAACCAATGAGTATTGAGGTTGATAAGCCAAATAAAATTGGTTTTTTTCTAATGCGTCGTGTAAAGCAGACTGGATCCGAACATGCAATACAGAGCGGTAAGTCAGATCAGGAGAATAAAATGCGTATCCATTGCGACCATTCTTCTTAGCCAAGTACATCGCTGTATCTGCATTTTTTAATAAGACCTCACTGCTGGTGCCGTCTTTAGGATACAACGCGACACCAATACTGGCCGATACCCGCAATGAATCCTCGGCTTCTAACATAAATGGCGGATTGAAAACGCCCATAATGCTATCAATATTGTCCAGCAACTCGTCTTCAGATTCAAAGTCAGACAGAACTATAACGAACTCATCCCCTCCAATTCGACCAATATGGGCTTTAAGCTCAAGCACCTGACTGAGTCTATCGGCGACTTGCTCTAACAGCCGGTCACCATACAAATGCCCTTTGCTGTCATTAATATGCTTAAAATGGTCCAGGTCTAGGAACAAGGTTGCAAATTGCTTTTGATGCTTATGACCCAACTCAATATGTTGAACCAGCAAACTTCCAATATGCGGGCGATTGGGGAGGTTTGTTAACGGATCATAAAACGCCATTTGACGCAGGTTTTCTTCATCCGCTTTTTGAGCAGATATATCCTCAAAAACGCAAATGTGATGCATTAAGGCATTTTCTTCATCCGTAATCGTATTGATTGTTGTCATCTGTGGATAAAGAGAGCCATCCTTTTTACGATTGATAATCTCGCCTTTCCACTGTCCCGAAGAAACAAGATTACGCCACATGTTTTGATAAAAAGTAAGATTATGGTGCCCAGACTGTAGGAAACGTGGGTTTTTACCGAGAACGTCGGATAATGTATAGCCAGTAATCCGAACAAACGCGCTATTCACATCGAGAATATTGCCAGTACTGTCCGTAATCATCATGCCCTCTTGGAAATTATCAAAAATTTCCCCACTCACAGACAACCAGGTCTCAACGACTTTTCGACGTGTTACGTTGCGAGTCATCCCCAATACACCAACCAGTTCGCCTGAATCGTTTCGGATTGGAGACTTGATCGTTTCTAGCCAGATCTTCTCTTGGTTCTCGTCTAGGACGGGGCACTCTTCAATCACAACTTGTTCGTTTTTATCAATAACGGTTTGGTCCGCAGCGGTATACATTTGCGCACGTTTCTCATCAAACAGCTCTAAATCGGTTTTACCATAGACATGCGCCTTGGTGTAATTCCATGCTGTCATTACGCTGTCATTAATCATGACATAGTGGCCATCGACATTCTTAATCCAAGTGTGATCGTCTAACGCATCAATAAACTCTTGTAAGGTCGGGACCCGTGCAGGTTCGATTGCAACCTTGTCTTTATTTGTCGCTAAAGCCCAATCAGGTTTCGGGCGCTGCGCACTTCCTAGCTGCATACAGACATCAAAGCTAATTCGCCCTGCCGTTGATTCTATAGAGCGTAAATCATCCTCTCGAAATATTGATCGGGAGGACATAACAAGGACTGCAAACAAATTTTGATTCTCGCCCCAAATGGGCGCAAAACAAAAGAATGTTTGTTCAGCTGCAACAGACACGGCATTAAGATGAGGGAAGGCAAATGATGACATTGCTTCTGGCAAAGCAACGTCAAACGATTCATTTTGAACAAATAACGTAAATTCACATAAGCATTTATTAGAGGGCTCTACCCGTTTAAGCAACCCGTTTGATTGAGTCACTTGGCTGAGTGATTCGATGGAGGATTGCCACTTGGCGTTAAGTTCTAAGGAAGGCGCACTGCTGTAAGTCATGATAAACCACGAAACGGGCCCTAAATCTGCCCTTTAATAATTGAGGATCCGGGCTATCGTACCGAATCCTCAATCATTTCCAAAGCAATGCGAACAATTTATTGGGCAAATTGTCGCATACGTGCTATTTGCGCCGTTAATCAACAAACCAAACCATGGGACGCAACTTGTTTTGACACCGGCTTAACTAGTTGACGTTAACGTTCTGGTCACGCTCATCATACATATCTGGTGTGGTGTGTAACCCCCCCGTATAACCCGCTTTTTCTAAGGTCTCACGCACTTGCTTGACCTGCTCGGCAGTAACGGCTGACTCGCGCGCCCCCAAATGTAAGCGAACAAATGAGATGAGTTCTGATAACGCTGTATCCGATAACACGTCATCAAAGCTCACCATTGGCATAAAGTTTCTTTCTTCATCTAAATAGGTTGGCTGCAGTCCTCTTAAGGTTACCGCGATTGTATTGAATGGATCACTATGCATAATAATGCCGTTATTTAGCAATGTAGGTGCTATAGGATCGCGTCCCTTACCATCCTCGCCATGGCAAGCGCCACAGGTTTGATTGTAAGTAGCGTAGGTCTCATCAGCGTACGCGGCTTCCGTAAAACCAGTAGGCTTCAAGGTCACCGCCCTACTTTCGATGACATTATTTTTGTCTCCCATCAACAAATAATAAGACATTGACTCGATGTCTTCTCGCGTCATCAAACTCAAGCTATTTTTCACAACGTCGGCCATCCCAGCGAAAGCTGAACCCTTATCAGAATGCCCTGTATGTAAAAAATCAGATAGTGTTGATTCATCCCAACCATCAACGAATAATTCATTAGCGCTGATATTGGGGGCATTCCAGCCATCAATTAGGTTGCCTTGAAAAATCCTATCCGTATCGAGTGCCTGTGCGATATTTCTCGGCGTGTGACACTCAGAACAATGTCCCAACCCTGCCACCCAGTACTTTCCCTTTTTCCATTTATCAATATCGTCGATATTGCTTTCGAGTTCAGCAGGAGGTGTGTACTCCAACTCGGCGGTGTCCATAAAGACTATGTTCCAACCCAATAATCCCAATCGAATGTTCGAAGGGAACATCATCTGGTTTTGATCGTTTTGCCGCGAGACCGCGTCGATTGATTGCATGTACTCCCACAAATCATGCATGTCTTGATCATTAACATACTGATAAGAAGTATACGGCATAGCCGGATACAAATAACCGTGCTGTCCTTTACCATCCACTAGCGCCGCTTCAAAATCTTCAAATGAATAGAGACCAATCCCTTCCGTTGTATGTGGGGTAATGTTCGTTGAATAAATTGTACCAAATGGGGTCACAAATGGCAGGCCACCAGCAAAGGGTTCTCCCCCTTCTGCGCTGTGACAAGCGACACAATCACCTGCGTGGGCAAGGTATTCGCCTCGCTCCACTGACTCAGGATCCAACCTCGCGAGTTTCGCGTCTTCGTCCAATCTGGACTTAGTCATGTAGGCCCCGAGTGCCAAAATTTCATTCGATGTAAGCTGTTGTCCAAACGCCGGCATCACGTTATTAAGCCCGTTTCTAATCGTGTGCTGAATCTCCTCTATACTGCCTCCATGAAGCCAGATACTATCGGAAAGATCAGGGACGCCAAGCTGTGCATTGGCAACGGAACCGTCACCGTGACACGATGAACAGTATTGAATAAACAGTTCTTTGCCTAATGTCACTTTTACTGCTGGAACGTCTGTATGTCTTTGATTCAATGACGCCAAGTAATAAGACATTTTGGCAATATCATCGGGTTTGATTGCATCGACCCAACCCGGCATCGCCCCGTTTCGTCCTTGTGTAATAGAATGAATAATGGCTTCATCATCGCCGCCATATAACCATTCATTGTCAATCAAGTTAGGGAAGTGCTTCGCCCCTTGCGCATTATTGCGGTGGCAGGCTGCACAATGCGTTTGGAATAAAATTCGCCCCGAATCAACCACCACATCGTTTAGTGCTAATTCCGTAAAGTTTTTCTCCGGTATTTGCGCCATTTGTTCATCAAGATTGGTGCTCACACTACTGAGTTTGTCATCGCTTTGTTTCCAATCGACGAGTCCTTGCCAGTTCCCCATGCCTGGGTACAGGATTAGGTACCCAACAGAAATTGAGAACGCGATAAAGTAAGACACAAACAGAATCTTAGGCGGAGGGGCGTCATTTTCATCAATACCATCAAAGGTCCCTATGGTTTTGTTTTCATTAGCACTGTGGTTATTTCGCCAATATTTGATCACGACCACAACCATCAGCACGAAGAATACACAGGTTCCTATGACGGCCCAAAGATTCCAAAATACACTCATTTCATTGCTGTCCATCACAACGCCCCCTCTGAGGTATCAACGCCTAGGCTTTGCAGATAGTGAATCAATGCTTCGCCCTTCGTTTTGCCACGAACTTGCAATCGAGCATCGGCAATATCATCATCAGTATAAGGAACGCCCAGCGTGCGAAGCGTTTCCATCTTCCCGGTAATAGCATCACCAGACAATTTCTGTTCAAACAGCCATGGATAAGACGGCATGATAGAGGTAGGGACCACTTGACGAGGATTGATCAAATGAATGATGTGCCATTGGTCAGAATATTTGCGCCCCATATTGGTTAAATCTGGCCCAGTACGCTTCGAACCCCAAAGATTCGGGAACTCGTAGATATCATCAGATTCTTTGTTAGCGCGACCATTTCGCTTGGTTTCAGGGTCAAGAGGACGAACCATTTGCGTGTGACAAACATGACAACCTTCGCTAATGTAAATATCTCGCCCTGCTACTTGAATCGCCGTTAATGGTAACGCCATGCTACCTTTTGCAATCTCCGGTCCTCTCACAATATTTGGTACAACCCAAACGAGCAGCGAGAAAGAGGCCACCACAACAGTGGTAACAATGAGAATGCCAACAGACTTAGTAAAATCAGCCGTCATCTTATGCCTCCTTTGCTACAGGCACCGCTGCAGAGCGGACTGTTTTATATAAATTAAATGCCATCAACAATAAGCCGAGTACAAACAAGGCCCCACCGAAGAAGCGTAAGAATAACCATGGTGCTTTGAAGTCCATAGCCTCAACAAAGCTGTAAAGTAACGCGCCATTCTCACTTTGTGCTAGCCACATGTAGCCTTCTCCAATTCCTGCTACCCACAATGCAATGGCATAAATCGCCACCCCTGCATGTGCGAGCCAGAAATGCCATTTGATCAAACGCCTCGACCACAATGCTTCTTTCCCCCACAGTCTTGGTATGAAGTAATAGAAAACAGCGATGCCCGACATTCCAACCCAACCTAATGCGCCAGAATGAACATGCCCAATGATCCATTCCGTATTATGAGCGACCATATTGAACCAACGAATGGCGAGCAACGGCCCTTCGAACGTTGCTAAACAGTAGTAAAGAATGGCAGAAAAGAAGAAAAGCATGATGTAGTCCGTTTTGAGCTTTTCCTTATTTTGTAGCAATGTCATGGCGCTGTTGAATGCCCCCCCCCAAGAAGGCAGCCATAAAATCAATGACATGACGATACCAATATTTTGAACCCAGATGGGTACGGAAGAATAGATAAGATGATGTGTCCCAGCCCAGGTGTAGAAACCCACTAATCCCCAGAAGTGGATGATAGACAGTCGATAAGAATAAATAGGTCTTTCTGATATTTTCGGTATGAAATAGTAGTTCATACCAATCACGCCCGCCGTCAACAAGAACCCAACGGCGTTGTGGCCCCACCACCATTGAACAATGGCATCTTGAGCGCCCGCAAACACCGAATAAGACTTCATAAATGAAGCGGGCATAGCCAGGTTATTAACAACAAAAATCATCGCTACGACAATAATGAAGGCAGCAAAAAACCAGTTTGCTACGAAGATGTGTTGCACTTTTCTTTGCCCGATTGTGCCAAAAAATAGCACCGCGTACAGTACCCAGACCAACACTATCAATAAATCAATTGGCCACTCTAATTCAGCGTATTCTTTTGAAGTGGTGTAACCCATCGGCAGCGTCAACACAGCCAACAATAGAACTAGCTGCCAGCCCCAAAATACCATCCAAGCCAAACTTTTATTGTATAGACCACACTGCCCAGTTCTTTGGGCGATATAGAGTGAGGTACCCATAAGAATATTGACGACAAAGCCGTAGATCACACCTGAAGTGTGCAGCGGGCGCAAGCGGCCAAACTGAATGTATTCTGAGTCGAAATTCAACACTGGCCAGTATAATTGGGCAGCAAGCGCCACCCCAATAAACATTCCCACGATTGCCCATATCAAAGAGGCAACCACAAAATATTTGACGACTTTTACGTTAAACTGCGTTGACGCATCTTCCATGTCAGAGCTCCCTGTAAACACTGTTCTTATTTAACTGTGTCGGCCTTACTATTAGTAGACTCGTGTACTTTAGAACCGAGCATGGAGTAGTAATAGGCAATATCTGAAATATCGCTGTCCGACAGTGCATCGGCTTGTTGCTGCATTAAAACCGCAAGGCCAGCAGAACGCTCTCTGGATTGATAACTTTTCAAAGAGGTGATGAGGTAAGCCATTTTCTGACCCCTCAGATTTGGGTAGGATTCGATACTGGAAATACCGCCTTCACCATGGCACGTCATGCATACTTTGGCTTTTTGTTCACCAAGATCAAATTTTTCGTCGGCAAAAACGTAGGGCGAAATAAAAAAAGTAACTAAAACAGATAGTCGGGTTAAACGATGAAGCGTGCTTCTTACCATGACACAATTCCTTATATGGCACGTTGTGTTACTTGCGCTATCACGCGCAATTTTCCTTTGATCGAGTCGTGTAAAATAAAACATAATCAAAATCAAAGTGTTGCTATCATAAGTGCAGTAAAAACTGCACGCTTCGACTCATCCTAAGCCTGTTGTACGTATAAATACTTAGAATAGAACAATAGAGAGTACTGTTTAAAAACATAGAAGCGAGAAGAGGGATTGGCAAATCAATCTAGGTCAAAGGCGCAGATAATATATAAATGAGTCAAAGAACGTGCTTATACGAAGTCGGTTTTCACCAGCCATTTCAGTTTCCAGCGTTATTTGCGCTTTATTTTCGAACTTAGCATGACATTTCACCGTCAATTAAGGTATAACGATGCGATGAAAATACCTAAACGAATACAGCCTCTGGTTGACGATGGTCTCGTCGACGAGGTGAAGAGCCAGTTAATGAGTGGCAAAGAGGCATCGGTGTACATTGTGCAGTGTGGCGATACAATCCGCTGCGCCAAAGTGTACAAAGAAGCCAGCCAACGCAGCTTTAAAAAAGCGTCCGCTTACCGTGAAGGTCGTAAAGTGCGTAATAGTCGCCGAGCACGTGCGATGGAAAAAGGTTCCGGGTTTGGCCGCGAGCAACAAGAAAAAGTTTGGCAAAGTGCCGAAGTGGACGCGTTGTACAAACTTGCTGAAGCAGGCGTACGTGTGCCTGTTCCTTACGGTTGCTTTGACGGCGTGTTATTGATGGAATTGGTCACCGATGACGAGGGTTACGTTGCCCCACGACTCAACGATGTAGTGATGCCTGCTGAGCAAGCCATTGAAGACCATGATGTCATGATGAATTATGTGGTTAAAATGCTGTGTGTCGGCCTTATCCACGGTGATTTGTCAGAGTTCAACGTTTTGGTCGATGAATATGGTCCCGTTATCATTGATTTACCTCAGGCTGTCGACGCGTCTGCGAATAACAATGCAGAATGGATGTTGACGCGTGATGTCAACAACATCCGCGACTATTACAGCCAATTTGCCCCAGAATTAAGCACGACTGAATATGCCAAAGAAATGTGGGCATTGTACGAAAAAGGCGAACTGACACCAGAAACGGAATTAACCGGAAAAGTTCAAGAGAATAATGTTGAAGCAGATCTTGCCGCGATCATGCAGGAAATTGATGCTGCTCGCAGTGAAGAAAATTTCAGACAAGAGCGCTTAAAAGAAGCAAAAGACGGCGTAGACGAGAGTAAGTTTAACTGGGCGGATAATTAACCCGCCACCTGTCTAATAGACGAATCATTCTTTAGGTAAGCCTTACCTCATTGATAAATAAAAATCGACTAACTGTAATCAGCTAGTCGATTTTTAATGTTCAAACATACTCAAGCGATGTTATTTAGATCAAATACTAATAAACGTCAACGCTACTTAGTTTCAAAACCATTCAGCTTCAAGGCTATGTCGTCTCAAAGCGACTTAACGGCGATTGCTAAGCCGGCAAGGCACCGTTTGATAGCCACTATTTCTGGCTTTCTGCCTCAGCAAACCGCTGCGAAAATTCGCTATAACGGTTTCTGTTTAATCCCTTATCACTGTAGCCTGTTCGTGATTGAGAACGATACTGCAGCGTGTTGCTGTCAGCATCAAAGTAGAGCTCAAGATCGTCGCGATATTTCATGGTGGGGGTGGTAAACACCACATGCATATAGTCGCCTGAATCCTCCACAATCTCATTGTTACCCATTTTATCTAATACCATTACGACACTATTTTTTGCATGACTCTTATCTGAAAAAATAAGGGGCTCAACTTTTTTTTCTGCATCACTGGTTTGAGTCGAGACCGCATTAGGCGTCGTTGGCATAGGTGCAAACTGTCCATCATTAACCCCTAAGTAAGACGGCGTTGTATTATTTTTGTAAACCATATAGGCAATCAGCGCCACAAGTGCAGTCAGAATTACTTTAGCTATCATCGATCAATCCTTTGTTAATGAGATGGTTAGAGTACAGTGCCCTGTCCTTCAATGATAATCAACCTCAATAGTATGAAATATTATCAGCCTAAAAGGACTGCTCGCCCCTACTGAGAAAAACACACATGTCCTGCGGTCAATGATAAATTAAGGGAGTCAATACTTACACGCTAGGCTTATAAGCAGTGCAGTACAACGTGATAACGTATTTATATCGGCAGGCAAAAAAGCACGCTATTACGCACGCGCACTAATATGGTGGTGGCCATCATTTGCCAAAAGTAGATGCTTACATTCAGGTTCTGGGTGAAAATCAATAATGCCCTCACGGCCAAATTCCATATTGCAATAATCGATCAAGATATCTTTTAGCTTCACACGGCCCCGTTGGATGCGACTTTTCGTTGCAGATAAGGATAGCTCGAGCTGGTCGGCAACTTGCTGCTGAGAAAGTCCTTCAAGCTCAGATAACACCATTGGTCTGCGATATTTTTCTGGCAAGCACTCAAGTATTGGACGCAAACACTGACCGACTTCCTGAAGGTTAGTTTGTACAACAGTGAGTTCTTCCTCCGCATGGTCGTCATTCAGTTCATCGTGTATTTGCTGGGAACGATAGAAGTCCATGATCGCGTTGTGAGTAATACGAAACAACCAGCTTTTCAAATGATCTTGGGACTTAAGTTGATGTTGTTTTTGGCTGGCTTTAAGGTAAACATCTTGCAAGATATCATCGGCGACGTCGGGGCTTTTCATCTGCTTTACAATATAGCCTCGTAGTTGATCATGATGCTCCAACCATTGCGTTAACATATCTTATTGCCTGCTTGTTTAATCATTCAAAAAATATATTTCCATAATACCAGAATTGTAATTACTTATCATCACTCGATGAATGTAACGCCTCACCCGCTAGAATATTGGTAAGGCGTTAAGCATTTTTTAGTTAGTGTTCGTTTTCAAACTGTCCACCCTTTTCTAACCATTGTGCAAACCCGCCAGCCAGATTCATCACAGGGCTGAGTCCCATCTCCTGCGCCAACTGCGCAGCATAAAGAGAGCGTAGCCCATGAGCACAATAAAATACGTAGGTTTTATCTTGATTAAAAACCTCGTTGTGGGCAGGGCATGCAGGGTCAATCAAAAACTCCAACATGCCTCGAGGACAAGTAAATGCCCCGGGAATTAAACCCAACTTTTTTCTCTCCAAGGCTTCTCGTACATCAACGAAGACATAACGCTCGTCGTTAAATAGGGTTTTAGCGTCATCAATCGACAAATCAATGACAGAGCGTCGTGCTTCTTCGGTGAGCGAGGCGATCCCTCTGGTAATACTCTGTGCCATTGGTGTTCTACTCTTCAGTTTTTAACGTCGGTGATAATTGTGTTGTCGCACCGCGCCCAAGGCGATTGATGGCGGACTCTAAAAGCGCTAAAGACGCTTGAATTTGATCTAAGGGAGAAGCAAAATTCATCCGATAGAAGTTCTCATCAGGCTCACCAAACCAAGTCCCCGGAGTAAGGGCTAGCTTTGCTTCCTTCGTCAATAATACCTTTAGTGATTGTGAGCCTAATCGTAAATCAGAAAAATCAAACCAGATCTGGTTGGTTCCCTCTGGTATAAACACCTTCACGTGCGGCACTTTATCAGCCATAAAGGCCACTATCCAATTACGAGTATTTTGCGTATAGGCCAAAAACGCATCAAACCAAGCCTTACCGTGCTGGTAAGCCGCAACCGTTGCATACGTGGTAAAAACATTACCGTGGTCAAGAGACATAGAGGCTGCGGTTGCTTTAATCTTATCTCGCAGCAACTCATTATCGCTGTATATGTAACCGTTCGATAAGCTATTTAAGCCAAAGTTTTTCGCTGGCGAACCAATGATGGTTAAACTCTTGTCATAGCCTAATGTTGTCATGCTGGTAAACGTTGCTCCATCAAACACGATGTCCCCGTGCACCTCGTCGCTAATAATAATAACCTGATATTTTTTCGCGATTGAGGTCAAGCGTACTAACTCTTCTTTTGTCCATACTCGGCCGACTGGATTATGAGGATTGCAAAGCAGTACCATTTTCACTTTTCCGCTTTGCAATTTCGTTTCGAAGTCCTCAAAATCAATCACATAACGACCACCTTCCACCTTCAATGTGTTATTCACTGCTTGGCGACCAGCAGACTCTATGAGTCGACGAAACTGATGATAAACCGGAGTTTGAATTAACACCCCGTCACCCTCTTGAGTGAAATCACGAATCAATAATGCGATGGCACTCAATACACCCGGAACTTGAACAAAATGATCGGCGTTAAGTTTGAGGCCATGACGTTCTTTATTCCATGCAGAAATCGCTTGAAATACCGTTTTAGAGTCAAATTCATACGAGTAGGTTTCTCGGCTTACCAGTTGCTGCATTGCTTGTGTAATGGGTGATGCAATCGGAAAATCCATATCGGCAATCCAATAAGGCACAACCTCTTGACTGCCATAAATTTGACTAAGCATGTTTTCATCATGCTTGATAAATTTATCGGCAATATCAGTGCGGCTCGGCGTGACGTTGAACGCCGTAAATGAATCTGGTAAAGCGTTAGGTTTTGAGTAAGGCAAGGGGTTTCTCCAGTCTAAGTCGTTTTATACTAATAAGACGAAATAAAGAGAAAAAAGACGCAAAACGATCGTATGTAATTAAGGGAAATATAGAGACATGATTTAACTTATTGATATTAAACCAATGAGAATGAACAATAAGAGACTCGTAGGCTAAGTGAAGATGAGCATCGAGCCGTCATCGTCATAAGAAGTGATGTCATCAATATCTTGACCACATCACCGCAGATTCATTTTACGACTTTAGAGATATAGGGAACATTTCTCAGCTTGTCGTTCCAAGGAAGACCGTAACCAACCAAAAGGTCATCGTTTGTCATTTCGTAAGCAAAATACTGAGTGGCATCAATAAAGACTCGACTCGGCTTAACAAACAGTGTGGCAATTGACAGCGACTTAACCTCATAATTATCCGCTAAGTGCTGAATCAGCCGCTTCATTGTACCGCCAGATTCAATCGCATCATCAACCACAATGACATGTCGATCTGTCAGATCAATATTATTGTGATAAACGATATCCGATGTGTTGTTTCTGTCTCCAGGCGTATGAGGACATGAGATATAATCAAGACTAACCTCAAACGTTAGTTTTCTGACCAAGTCGGCAGTATAAATAATCCCACCAGGCACAACGCTAATGACAACAGCATCAGTAAATTGTTTGTTTAGCTTTGTGGCTACAATCTCAACGCCCTCCTCGATTTGTTGAGTGCTTAGGACAAGCTCACCTAAGTGCGGGTGATCCCATTGGTCTTGTTGTTTCTCTAGTTGTGATTTATTCAATTTATTTATCCACCTTTCTATTCTTAATCTAGTCTTATGCGGTGACGGTCACCAATTCAGGATTTGTCGTTCTCGCTACCATTCCGACGACGTCGTTGATGAACACTTCTCCTGACAAGTGCGCCTCTTCACTAATCGCTCACTCATCACAAACATTGTGATGCTCAACGCCAATAAAATACCCGGAAAATACGTAAACGAGAGTGTCGCAACGACAACACCAATAACTGGCGGTACAACGGTGGTGCCAACGTACGCTGTTGCCATCGTTAAGCTGATAATGGCTTGTGACGCGCGTTTACCAAATCGTTTTGGCGTCAGATGTATGGTGTTTGGGTAAATAGGAGCACAGCCAACGCCAATAACAATTAAGCTCATTGGCGTCATCACGTCTGGAATCGGAACGATAAGCCCTACTACCCCAACCATTATCATTATTAAGCCACCACGAATCAGCGACTCTTCTTTAACATGGTCTGCGAGCATGCCACACACAAAGCGCCCTGCGGTAATCCCCAAGTAATACATTGCCGTCCAAAATGCAGCATCTGCCGGCGACATTCCTTTATCAATGGCTAGGTAACTGGCCGCCCACAATCCCGTCCCCGCTTCTAAGGCGCAATAACAAAAAAACAGCAACAATTGAAGCTTAACGCCATCAATATTCACTGCTTGACGGTTAGTTATCAGCGAATGGTCGTCCAAACTTTCAGTCGACTCTGCTCGATTCAGCTGCGTCATACTCATGGCTTTTTTCCACAAGGGTAGCGTCGAGAACAAAACAATCACTAGCACAAATTGAATCATAGCAATGGTGGTATAACCTTCGCGCCACCCATTATTCAAACTCAAGTATGTGGCCATAATAAGCGGACCAGCCGTCGCCCCTACACCCCAAAAAGAATGAAGATAATTCATGTGCTTAGATTTGTAGTGCAAGGCGACAAAGTTATTTAACGCTGCATCCACCGCGCCCGCTCCAATACCTAATGGCACCGCCAATATCACTAACGCGAGGGCATGATGAACAAACGTAAAGCCAAGCAAGGCACAAGCCGTCATCAACACGCTGAATGCCACGACTTTACCAGTACCAAAACGATGAATAAGCCGGGTTGCCATCAAGCTCGAACACACAGTGCCGGCGCTGATGATGAGGGAGATAATGCCCGCAAATTCCAAGGTTGAATTGAGATCCTGGCTCATCACTGGCCATGATGAGCCTAAAACAGCATCGGGAAGACCGAGACTAATAAACGCTAAATAAATAATCGCAAGAAGAAGCAACATAGAGTTTTCACTAAACAGAACAAGTCACACAAAAATCAATATTTGATAAAATACTCTCAAATATTGGTTAACTCTATACTTATGCTACTATAAATTATAATTATCCTACCAAATTCATCATCATGCAGATCTATCACATTGAAACAAATAAAGAAGGTCGAGAGTTAACGATTCATGGCTCCGATGACTTTCCTTGCGCTTTCTACGACGAACGTTTCTCTGAGTTTATCAATGGTGAAGTCCCATGGCACTGGCATGATGAAATTGAGGTTGTGTTAGTATTAGAAGGAAGTACCACTCTCGAATATATTGGCACCAGCACCATTATCAATACAGGTGAGGTGGTGCTGATTAATGCGGGGATGTTACATAAATTGACTAACCACGGTGACACAGATTGCCACATTCTAAATGTCCTGTTTAAGCCACAAATATTGGGCGGTGTGGATTTTGGTCGCGTGTATAAGAAGTACGTCTACCCCGTTATCAACAACCCTGAATTTTTTTGCTATGTATTTGACATCAGCCACCATTGGCATTCCAAAATTATCCAGGAAATGCGGCAGGCATTCCAAGCCTGGCAACAAGATATTATGGGTTATGAAATCATAATGACCGCCGCACTCATGAAAACTTGGCAACAGCTTTGTCATCATGAACCTACCATTTTGTCTAAACACGGCGTATCGTCAATTGGTGAACAACGTATTCACTCTTTACTGAGTTATATTCACTGCAATTACGATGGCAACCTGTCGGTAGGTAGCATCAGTAAAGCGGCCGCCATTAGTGAAAGTGAATGTTATAGGCTATTCAAGAAAACGCTTAAGTGTACCCCCAATCAATATTTACTCCACTACCGACTGCGAAAGGCAACCACCCTGCTACTGAACAGCACTCAATCGATTACCGATATTTCAAACCAATGCGGTTTTAACTGCTCAGCTTATTTCGCTAAACAATTTCGCTTGGCTTATAACAAAACACCAAAGCAATTTAGGAAAGAAGAAAACCAATAAAATCAATTAACTTCAATTAATCTCAATTATTTCATGCAAACATAATTTTTTGTAACCACTACGTGAGTTACCTTCCTAGAACAATGAAGCCATACGACACGTTTCAACTGTGAATTACCCGCGATTGAACTATCGACCACTAACGTTTTTATTGGGTGCGTATCTACTGATAACGTCAGAAATAAGTAGGGCGTACTCTTAGTATGATGAACAACATTTAGCCAGAAGATGGCTCCAAGTTCATCAATACTATTTGATAAATAAAATCTGATAATTAATTGAAATGGGCTAATCTCTAATTATGGATGTCGCATTGACGCTACGACCAACGTAAAAACATTACGATACATAATTAGGGATATTTATGGTGCAAGAAACTAGGGTAATTAAGGCCTTTATGTTTGCGGCTTTATTTTGGGGCATTGCTGCAATGCTCATCGGTGTTTCTCTCGCAGCACAGCTTTACTGGCCTCAGCTCAACTTTAGTTCTGAATTTATTCAGTTTGGGCGTCTAAGACCGCTACATACCAACGGCGTCATTTTCGGGCTCATCTGCAATATCTTAATGGGTGTTTCTCTTTATGTCGTTTGCACCACATCTGAAACAAAATTAGTCTCAAAGAAACTCGCTTGGATTCTATTTTATGGTTGGCAGGTTTTATTAGTTTTAGGTTATATCACGCTTCCTTTAGGGTTTACGTCAACAAAAGAGTATGCCGAGCTAGAGTGGCCACTCGATATCTTAATGGCCGCAATGTGGCTGCTATACGCTTATATATTTTTTGCCACCTTAGCAACCAAAAAAACCAAACACATTTTTGTCTCTAATTGGTTTTTCGGCTCAGTAATAATAATTATTACCATGATTTTCGTGGTCAACAACGCCGTACTGCCCGTCACTCTAACAAAATCGTATTCCATTTTTTCCGGCGCAAGTGACGCGCTGGTCCAATGGTGGTGGGGACATAACGCTGTTGGTTTCTTATTAACCGCTTCTATCATTGGTATTAATTACTACGTCATTCCCAAAGTCACTGGGCAGCCCATATACTCCTACCGTCTTTCAATGATTAATTTCTGGGGACTGATTGGGTTCTATACGTGGGCAGGAACTCACCACATGGTTTATTCCTCTATTCCCGATTGGATTCAAAATATTGGAATAGTGATGTCCTTGTTACTTTGGTTACCTTCTTGGGCTGGTGCATACAATATATACCGAACGATAACAGCCGATAAAATACGTCTAAAAGAAAATTATATTCTTTGGTTTTTCCTATCGTCGATCATCTACTATGCGTTATCAACCGCAGAAGGACCGCTACTGGCAATTCGTTGGTTTAACATGATTGCTCACAATACTAACTGGATCATCGGCCACGTTCACTCCGGTGCACTGGGTTGGGTTGGCATGAGCTGTATTGGCGTCTTCTATTACTTCATACCAAAGCTGTTTGGAAAATCTGAGCTCTGGTCAATGAAATTGGTCAAAATCCATTTCTATTTCGCCAGTATTGGGATACTGCTCTACATTGTCGCACTATGGATTGCAGGTATTGCTCAGGGCGTAATGTGGCAGGCTCAGGAAGACACTGGAGCTCTCACCTATAGCTTTGTAGATACGCTTAGATTTATCTCACCTTATATGTTTATTCGCTTTCTAGGGGGGGCGTTCTATGTCTCTGGCATGTTCATTATGGCCTACAACCTCTACAAAACCGTAACCGCCTATTCTGTCTCAACTAAAACAGTGGAGGGATAAACGATGAGTTTTAATATGACTAAATCTGTCGTCGCTTTTATTGTTATTTCCTTTGGTGTTGCTGCGTTCTCTTTCGTTGTCTGGGTCTTGCCCGGTTTTTTTATAACGCCCCATTTAGCAAAGCTCACCGATGCCAAACCATACTCCCCTCTACAGCTAGAGGGACGTGATGTCTATATGTCTCAAGGGTGTCATGTTTGCCATACTCAAATGGTCAGAAACCTAGAAGCTGAGCGTTTGCGTTACGGACGAGCGAACAAAATGGAAGATGACATTTACGAGCATACTTTCCTATGGGGCTCCTCTCGTATCGGTCCCGACCTAACGAATATCGGTTTGAAATACACAGAAGATTGGCAGATCCAACATTTAAAAGATCCACAAAGTTTAGTTCCTGAATCAATTATGCCGCCATTTATCTGGCTATTTGATCAACCTGTAGACAGCTCCATTACCGCTAAAAAGATGCAAGCATTGCGTGAGCTGGGTGTGCCATATAGTGACGAAGAGATAGCCAATGCCGAGCAAGCAGTGAACGGTAAAACTAAAGGCGATGCACTGGTCGCCTATTTAATGAGTTTGGGTGTTGATACACATAAGAATAAGAAGGACTTACAATGAGTAACTTCTGGTTAGGTTGGGCAAGCTTTTTTACTATTCTATTCCTTCTTATCATGATTGCTGTCGTGGTGTCTCCCTATCGACGAAATAAACAGGCAGACAAAAACAAAACCCTAATGACTTTTGACGGTGTTAAAGAAAACGATGCGCCTATCCCTGGTATCGTATTTTTTGGTTACCTCACTTTTTTTATCGGGGCATTTGTTTATTTACTACTATTCCCTGGTATTGCATCTTGGAAAGGCGTACTCAACTGGACTGGTGAAAACGATTCCGTCAATGGTCATATCAAAAACCCTGATCACGAGATTGCTCAGCTACTGGCAACACCCACGAACACCCCTCTGACGGTACTTGCAAAAAATAGAGATCTTACTAATGCGGGTGAATCACTGTTTAAAGATAACTGTGCAGCCTGTCATACTGAATCCGCTGAAGGGCAATATAACTATCCTAACTTGATCGATAAGGATTGGCTGTATGGCGGGAATGACCAACACATTGTCAGCTCAATTACTCATGGTCGCCACGGAATGATGCCCGCTTGGTCGCCCCAGCTTACCGACCCTCAGATATCCGAACTCACCGACTATGTGATGAATATCAATAATGCAAAAGAGCCCAATGCTCTATTCACTGATAATTGTAGCGCTTGTCATGGTCCGGACGGGAAAGGGAATCAAGCGATAGGCGCTGCGAACTTGACCGATGATGTCTGGCTACATGGTGGGACAAAACAAGAGATACATCATTCTATTGCTACCGGCTTCAACAATCAGATGCCTGCTTTTGATGCCCGTTTTAGCGATAATCAAATCTTACTCGTTGGCGCTTACCTGCGAAGCATTCAAACGGATTACAAGGTTGAACCGTCAGCGCCATTAAGCCAAACAGCAGATACAAATAGTCTTAGCAAGATACCAGCGGCTGCAGAAAGTTGTATTGCCTGTCACGGTAAGAATGGAGAGGGCCAAGGGGACGTTGCACCTAAGCTCGCAGGGCTCTCAGCACACTACATTCAAAATCAACTGCATAATTTTCAAAGTGGCCTAAGACAAAATGCTACGATGAAATCTATGGTTGTCAGGTTAGATAAAAAGTCCATTGAAGACGTATCGCAATACTATGCCAAACAAACATCACCTCATAGCAAAATCTCTCCACGAGGAGCGCAGGTTATCTACAACGATCCTGCTGCCCGTCTTGTCAATCAAGGCGACTGGCAACGACAAATTCCTTCATGTGTCACCTGCCATGGTACCGACACTCTAGGGGTGGATAACTTTCCACGCCTCGCTGGACAAAACGCAGCATACCTAGAGAATCAATTACTTGACTGGCAACAAAATAAACGTACTGGTGACCACGACAATATGATGAAAAATATTGCTGTCAAACTCTCCAGCGACGAGATAAAAGCCGTTGCTAATTACCTTTCAAAAATGAAATAGGAGCTAAAAATGAAGCCGATACTGACATTATTTACGCTGCTGTTTCCATTACTCGCTTACGCGGATCACTCTGATTTAATAGAAAAACAACCCGATCTGCCGTCGGTGGCTAAGGTCGAAGGGAGTGAGAACCACGTACCTTATGAGTTAACAACAATCCCTGACACACCTTTCGGTGAAAAAGTTAAACGGGGATATCAATTTATGACGAACTCGCAAAGGATGCGTGACAAATATGTTTTCAATGAACAGAACTGCACTAACTGCCACTTGTCATCAGGTCGATTGCCCAATGCCGCACCAATGGGCGCTTCCTTTTTTGCTTACCCTGCTTACCGTTCAAAAAACAAGCATGTAAACTCTTATCAAGAACGAGTCCAAGGTTGCTTTATTTATTCAATGAATGGCGTCATGCCAGCGACTGATAGCGATGTACTTGTCGACTTTTCCGCATACGCTTATTGGTTGGGCGTTACAACGCTATACAACATGAATGGATTAAAAGGGCTGCCCGTGCCAGAGGTTTCTGATAAGCAGCTCCTAACAGGCGGAAAAGTCGATGATTTCCCATTTCATCCGGAATTGCAAAAAGCACTAGATAAAGCAGGCAGTACCGTGGATACGAGAGCTAAAATGCCTGGTCGTGGTTTTCCTCAATTGGCAAAGCCAGAGCTAACTCCCGACTATAAACGTGGCGAACTGGTATTTCAGAAGCATTGTGCCGCTTGCCATGGTACAGACGGACAAGGCAAAGAAGTCGCCGGTATAAAATCGTTACCGCCACTTTGGGGAGACAATAGCTACAATTGGGGTGCAGGCATGCACAAATTCTCCACGTCTGCCGCGTTTATCTATGAAAATATGCCCCTGGGGAAAAGTATACAGCTCACGACACAACAAGCTTGGGATGTTGCAATTTTTATGAACTCTCACGAAAGACCACAAGACCCTAGATATAAGAACTCAACGGCTGAAACTAAGAAAACGTATCACAGTAAAAATAGTGCCTATGGAGAGACCATCAATGGTGTCACGCTGGGAAGTTCTCCACTCGAAGAACACCATGCCACAAACAAACACTAATGCTTGATTTTTCTTCGTTCTTCACCACCATCAAAATGGTGCCAGTGACTCTTCAGTCACTGGCACCATTTCTATTTTGACAGAGGGTTTACTGCCCTGACATGTCTTATTCTGAATAGGGTTCAAAAGAAGCCACTTTCAGGCCTCTATATCAACCCGTCGTATTAAAAAGCCCATAAAATCGATCGCATTTATTGGCTTATGGCATACAAAAATAGCCACCTATTCAGTGACTATTCAAAAAGACAATGCTGGACCAAACTAAGCAATTAAAATCTCTTGCAACTGCTGAAGTGAGCTAACTTCATAGTGTGGTTCGATGCCGTGAGGTTTTTCTTGCCCTTTGGTATTTAACCAACACGTCTCAATGCCAAAGTTTAACCCACCTAAGACATCTGAATGCGGGTTGTCCCCGACCATTAAGACACGTGTTTTACACGGGTTACCCATGAGCGTCATCGCGTGAGAAAAGATACCTAAATCAGGTTTAGCGATACCGACTTCTTCCGAAATAACGACGTGCTCGAAATAATGGGTCATGTCCATGCGTGCTAACCGAATCGCTTGCAACTCGGTAAATCCATTGGTGATAATGCCGAGTTTTGCCTGCCCCGACAACGCATCCATTAGCTCACGAGCTCCGGGGAGTAGCGTACAAATATCGGCCATCGCCTCTAAAAACGCACTATTTAATGCCAAGGGCGTGGTCTCAAGTTTTGCAGCCCACCCCTCAAAACGAATGTGTTTCAATTGCTCGGCCGTAATTTTCCCATCCTGATAATCAACCCAAAGTGGCTGATTAATGAGTTGATATTCCGCATAGTCATCACGAGTGAAATCAACGCCCATCCTTTCAAACATAAGCTGCATCCCAGAGAAGGAGTCAAAGTTGAAGATTGTTTCGTCAGCGTCAAAGAGAATCCAGTCGTATTTCATTAATCGTGTTCCTTGGGTAATGGTCGGAGCAATAATTAGCAAGGATTTTGCTACACGCTCAGGATTTGTCAACCAGCTAGAACAACGACCCCCCGAAACGAAGGAAACTAAGAGGCAGATTTAAGGCGTAGGGCAACCGACAGCCTAGAACTTAGCGCTAGCCTCTAGCCTTCCAGAAATGATTGAAAATAAGCATACGTCAGCAACGTATTGTAAACGTCCCTCACGCTATAACGTCGTTATAATTTTGCGAAGACAGATCAATCGCTACGGACCTTGCCTATTCCTTAATGACAAATAGTCATCAGCACGTTATTATCGCCACCAACATCAATGATAATAATTTTCATTATCCATTCCACATAGATTCTCTGATTAGCAGTACCTTTAATGACTATCTCCCACAAAGACTATTACAAAATCGCACTCCCTTTTGTTGTTTCAACTGTCACGCAACCGTTGCTCGGCGCTGTTGACACCGCTGTGATTGGACAACTCGGTATGGCTGAGCTTATTGGTGGCGTGGCCATCGGTACCGTCGTCATGAATACCATATATTGGCTGTTTGGATTCTTTCGCGTCAGTACCACTGGACAAAGCGCTATGGCTTTGGGGAATGGTGATCGAAGACTATTAGCAACCAGCTTAATGCGTCCATTTATTCTGTCTGCCATCATCGGATTATGCTTTATTGTACTACAACCGCTAATTTGGCACGCTGCTCTGTGGGCCGTAGAACCTGAAGCTGTGGTTGCGGAACAAGCGTATGTGTATTTCAGTATTTTAATTTTTGGGGCGCCCTTCGTCTTACTCAATTACACCATTATTGGCTGGTTGATGGGACAAGCGAAAGCAAAAGAAACCTTGTATACCCAAGTTTTTGGTAACGTGCTAAATATCATCCTCAACCTTCTTTTTGTACTCTCTTTCGACCTAGGGGTTGCTGGTGTTGCCTACGCGAGCTTGATTGCTCAAATCACGACCTTCGTCATCGGTATTACCTTGGTGATGAGAGTCAATACGATACCCATGGCTGAGTTAGTAAAATCAACGAAGATGACAAAGCAAGACTTTGCCACCATTGTCTCTTCAAATTCCGATTTATTACTACGGACCGTATGTATATTGATTTTCTTTAATATTATGGCAAGGATGGGTTCTCAGTTGGGTACGGATGTACTCGCAACCAACGCTATTCTTATGCAGCTGACCTTCATCATCAGCTATATGTTTGATGGCATTGCTAATGCCTCCAGCGTATTTGCAGGTAAGGCAGTTGGCCAAAAAAGTCCCGCTATGCTCGAGCAAGTGCTCAAACTCAATACGCAATGGACGGCTGGCTTTATTGTGGTTCTCACCGCAATAACATTCCTATTTCAAACGCGGTTTGTTTATCTCTTTACTGATTTATCTAACATCATTCATCTTTATCAGCAAATGACACCTTGGTTAATTTTATTCCCGCTTGCCGCTGGGTTCGGTTTAACCGTGTATGGTATTTTCACGGGTACGGGTACGACAAAACCAGTAAGAGACTCCAGTGTTCTAGCCTTGTGCCTGTTCCTTATCGTACAAACTATTGCAGTGGATGAATGGGGAAATCATGGATTATGGTTTGCTTTTACCTTGTTTTACTGCGGTCGTATTGCCTTCCTCTATCCTTTTATCAATCAGATAAGAAAAAAGTGTGTCGCATAGCGCTCAGCATATGAGTATTTGGGGCACTGACTAAAATAGTGCCTAAGTACGCAGTGACCAAAATACTCATTTTCATAAGTAAAGCGCTGAAGAATAGCGCTTTATTTGCCTTTGCGTCGCCCATTTTGTTATTTCGATAAAGCTCAATCACTTATAGCTAAAGACTTTTCAACGCTAAAATGAAATGATATAATTTGTTACGTTATAACATTCCATATTTGAGTAATTTCAGTGACATCTCCACTTCTTTCAGTCAAACAACTTTCCATAGAAAACTCGGAGAGAGTACTATTCCAAGATGTTCACTTCGATGTGTACCCTGGAGAGATGCTAGCCGTAATGGGCCCTTCAGGCATTGGTAAGTCGATGTTAACTAAAGCGATCGCTGGCTTTACACCCGACTCTCTTTTAGTGTCTGGAGACATTAAACTGGCTGATAGCAATGTCTGTAACCTGCCTTTACTCAAACGGACAGCAAACCAAAGACCCGCTTTTATTTTCCAGGATGCACTGCAGGCGCTGAATCCCCTGGTTTCTGTACAGAGCCAATTGTGCCTCGCGTTAACCTCATGTCGCACCAAACCAACGAAAAAAAACAAGAGTACTATTCGCCAATTGTTGACTCAGTTGGGGTTTCATCAACCCGAGCAAATCCTCTCCTTATTCCCTAGCCAACTGTCTGGCGGTCAGCGACAACGCATTTGTATTGCCATGGGATTATTGAGTGATGCAAAAGTCCTGATTGCTGATGAACCTACCAGTGCATTAGACCCGGTGACAGAGCAGGAAATATTACTGCTCATCCATCAAAACGTAAAACACCATAATATGGCTGGAGTTTTGATTACTCACGATCTTCACAGCGCGTTGCAATGTGATAAGTTGCTCGTGCTCGACGAGGGACGAGCGATTGCTTATGGGCAACCAAAAGAAGTAATACAGAGCAGTACCCATGAGTTTTGTCGTTCATTACAGGCACTGATTCAATGAGGGTATTAGCTCAAACGAATACAATAGGCAACATTAACAACAAGTTTGCCTGCGTGCGATTTGACAACGTCAGTATCCATCACTATTCAATCCCGAGCTGGCTAGGTGGGACACCTTTTCAAGCGCTCAACAACATTTCTCTGGTTATTGATAATCAGAACCTCGCTATTGTTGGGCCCTCTGGTGCCGGAAAATCGACGCTCATTGAGTTACTTTTTGGCTTGAAAGCGCCTTCGAAAGGACGAGTGGAAGTGTCTGGAATCTCGCTGCCGATTCGCTCTCAACATGACCGCATCAGAGTCTGCCGCGACATACAAATGATGCCTCAAGAACCACACACGAGCTTAAACCCGTACTATACGGTGAGTCAGATTTTAACCGAACCACTCGTGAACTTGAATATTGTCGGCGACCATCGAGCACTGGCTCAGCAAGCATTAGATGATGTGGGTTTATCCACCCAGATACTGGCACTTAAGCCAAACCAATTATCCACAGGTCAGGCTCAGCGGGTGGCATTGGCTCGAGCACTGATCGTAGAACCGTCAATATTGGTTGCCGATGAACCAACTAGCAGCCTTGACCCCGTTAATCGACAACGAGTGCTTGACCTACTCAATTCACTCAAGAAAAAACGAAAACTGATCTTGATTTTGGTGACGCATGACCTTCAGGCAGCACACGCCTTGTGTGATGAATTGCTTGTGCTTGACCATGGTAACGTCGTTGAACATGGTGACTGTAACCGCATCATGAATCACCCCAACCATTCCGTTACGCGATCACTCATTGCGGCACAAACCGCACTGACGACCAACCGCTTACACAACATATAATCTTAGAGAAGAATAAAATGCGTTTTAACTCCATTAAACTGGCTTGTGCGTTGGCCTTTGCCCTACCACTCACCGGTTGTTTTGATTCAAAAACAGAAACAAACGAACCGATTGCCAAATCTGAACTTCGAGTGGCAATGATGCAACCTCCACGGACTGGGCTATCTCCCCTCTCCGATGATGCTTTTAAACTCTCACGTTGGAGCACTGCTGAAACCTTAATCAACTTATCGCCGACGTCAGAAGCGGAACCAATGCTTGCCACTGAATGGCAACAAATCGATCCACTCACTTGGCAGTTCACGATTCGCCAAGGTGTGACATTCCATGATGGCTCCAGTCTTGATGCAAATGCAGTGGTCAACTCACTGCAAAAGGCATTATTGGCAGCGCCGAAGCCACGAATTCTAGATGGTATTAACCTTGAAGTAACCGCGCTAGATCCAAGCCATGTTGAGATTAAAACCAGCTTCAACGATCCACTACTCCCAAGCCGATTATCGAGCCCGCAGCTCGCTATCCTAGCAAACCGTGCATATCAGGAAGATGGGCGTGTCACACCCATGGGTATGGGAACCGGTCCATTTGAAATTATTGAAATTAATGGGACAACCAGTGCTAAGCTAACGCGCTTCGATAACTACTGGGGCGAGAAAGCAAATATCGAGTCTGTCATTGCAGAATATGTTCCTAATGGATTTGCGCGCGCGGCTGCACTTCGCACAGGGACAGCCGATGTCGTCGAAGCCGTACCTGTTTCTCAAATCGCAACGATTGATGCCACATTACTGCATGAAGTAGCAATGCCACGTACCAACACGCTTTATTTAAATAACCAATCGGGTGTCTTCAGCCAATTGGAAATGCGTCAAGTTGCGACTTCAGCCATAGACCGAGAGCAGATTATTCGTACCGTTTACGAAAATCACGCCGATATGGCCGAGGGGTTACTGGGGCCTGCGCTGGCATGGGCTGCGCCTGTGCGTTCTGAGGTTAAATCAGAGATCGCAACGATCAATAACGATAATAACAAAGCGAACGGTGAAAAAATTGTAATTGGCACCTTCACCGACCGAGCTGAATTGCCAGAGGTGGCTGCACTGTTACAGCAACAACTTGAAGCGGCTGGATTCAAAGTCGAGCTCGATATTCGAGAGTACGCTCAGATTGAAAACGATGCCCTAGCGGGCAAATTTGATGCCTTTATCCTCTCCCGGGCGACGGTTCTCGATTCTGGTGATCCTGTTGCTTATATGATGAGTGATTTTGGCTGTAAAGGGTCGTTCAACTTAGGGCAGTTTTGCTCCGAAGACGTAGATAACGCGTTAACCTACGCTGACTTACAACCCTTAGGGCCAAAACGTCAACAAGCGATTATTGCCGCGGAACAAAAGATTCTTAATCACTATGCAGCAATCCCTCTGCTTCATGAGCGCGTGATTCAAGGTGAAAGTGCAAGAGTCACCAACGTCATTCGTGACCCAAGTGAACGTCGCCTTATCGATGCAACAACGAAGGTAGACTAACTCGATGTTGTCTGTTGATCCCCCCGAACGAATTGTCATGGCCATGATGCCTTGGCTATCGAGAATTGCCGCACTGATTGTCGTCGTAATTCTCGTTGGCCTAATGCCAGATATCGCCGGCATTGACCCAAGCCAATCCATTCTTAGAGCGCGTTCTGGTCAGCAACATATGCTCACACCAGAAGCTTTGGCTTCAATACGAATGGATCTACAACTCGACCGCTCTGCCACCGAACGACTTATGGATTGGTTACACGGTATGTTACAGGGCGATCTAGGTCGTTCGTGGATCGATGGTGCTCCCGTTATTGAAGGTATTCAACAGACACTCTCCACCTCTTTGCTATTAATGTCGATAGCATTGGGTTTAACTTTTCTGTTGTGCCTTATCGGTTTACTACAGACGTTACATCGTTGGAAACATGGCCAGTTGGCACAAACGCACAACAGCTTAAGTACCGCTCTGATCTCTCTTCCAGAATATGTCGTGGCATCCATTTTGATTCTCATTTTTTCAATTTGGTTAGGGTGGCTCCCCCCTTATGGGTGGCAAGGATGGCAAGATGTATGGCTGCCAAGCTTGGCGCTAGCGCTCCCTGCAAGCGGTTTATTTAGTCGCTTGCTGCGCGATAGCTTACAACGTGTGCTCAACGAACCTTGGGTTGTCACTTGGTTAAGTGCCAATGTTAGTGCCAATCAGATCCTTCGATTCGCAATCAAGCGAGCGATAAGCAGTTTAATTCCACAGATTGCTATGATCATGATTGGTTTAACCGGAGGAGCGGTCGCGGTTGAACAGATATTCTCCATTCCAGGTATCGGTAGGCTCATCCTTGGCGCAGCAAAAGCACAGGACTTACCCATGCTGCAAGGGGGTCTACTGATTTTATTGCTGATCTCTATTTCTATTAGCAGTATTAGCCTATTCGTTCAGAAGTGGTTACTTGGGCACAGTTTGAAAAGTGGCAAATTGATTAGCAGTCATTCATCGCTGACGTTCACATCAAGCACACGGAAACGCATGGTGGCTATCTCAATATTCACATTGTTATTGGTCACCATCATCTGGTCTGCCGTTCGTGACCCCTATACCAGCCAATTTGTTCGACTCGCCTCGCCAAGCTTTGACGCGCCGCTCGGGGCTGATGGGATTGGTCGGGACTTATTGGCACGCATTGGTGCGGGAATGTTATCGACATTCCAAGCTGGAATTATCGCGACACTGCTAAGCTTGCTGACTGGACTTATTCTTGGCTTCAACACTCGCTTTAGCCAAGGGCTGATCGAGGTCACCAAAGGTATTCCCTATATCATCGCCGGCTTGCTAGTCGCGGGGCTAACCAGCATGAGTCCGAATAGTGCGATGATTGCGATCGTATTCGTCTCTTGGGCCCCACTTGCTGCGCATTGCTCAAGCCTTATTGTAGAAGCAAAAGCTCAACCATATACACACTTAGCCCCTATCTGGGGAACCAGCCAGTTAAGGCTCCTCAGATACTACCTATTACCATACGTATTACCGCCGTTATTAAAACACGCACTGATGCGACTGCCAGTGATCACTCTCAGCCTGACCTCACTTAGCTTTATTGGATTGGGTGCCAAACCACCGTCTCCAGAGTGGGGGTTAATGATCGCTGAAAACCTACCCTATATTGAAAGAGCCCCTCTCGCGGTCATGGGACCGATTTTGGGTCTCGTGTTAATGGGAGTAGCCATTAATTTATTGTTTGATGATTAAAGTCGATGATTGGAATGCATACTATTTAATGAGGTGCATGAATGTCGCTCACTAATCACTAATCACTAATCACTAATCACTAATCACTAATCACTAATCACTAAATGAAAGACCATACCGCCGTAGTCTATGCATAAAACGCATAGACTACTTCACATAATATCATTTGAGTCCCTCTCAACCTCTCATTACACTGCGCGCTCTTTTTTATCATCATTGAAATTTACTATTGAGCGCTATGTTTTCACAATCCGTTTTGGCTCAGCTGCTAAGGATGGTCGCATTACTGACTATTACCTTAGTTACTGTGCATCATTCCCCCGCATTATTGGAGCTTCTTGCTAAGCAAGCCATTAACTCCGGCTGCCATCAGCAAAATCCAACGGGTGAACCTCATCATTCACACCAATCAATCCACCACCATCATTAGAGCCTAATTGTTATGAGTATTTTTCGATTTCCTATTTTAGTTTGGCTTGGGATTGGCATTTTAATTACTAGCCTAGGTATCCGTCAGTCATTTGGTATTTTTATGATGCCCATTTCTGACCACTTCCAAACTGGACGTGAATTCTTTAGCTTTGCTATTGCGTTGCAAAACCTAATGTTTGGTGTGTTTCAGCCCTTTGTTGGCATGGCTGCCGATAAGTGGGGTTCGAAGCGCATTATCTTAATGGGGGCTGTCGCGTACGCTGCCGGCTTGTATCTGACGTCCGTTGCCACCATTCCTTCGCAACTCTACTTTTCGTTAGGCGCGTTAGTCGGACTTGGGTTAAGCGCCACCAGCTACGTTATTGTACTTGGTGCAGTAGCGAAGGTCGTACCTGCACAGCATGCTGCCAAAGCCTTCGGGCTCACAACAGCAGCCGGTTCATTTGGTATGTTTGCCATGATCCCCGGTGCACAAATGATGCTAGAAACCATCGGCTGGCAAGGTGCTCTACAAGTTTTTGCTATGCTTTGCGCTCTAATGATCGCGTTTGCTTTGTTTATGAAATCCAATAAAGCGAACCATGTTGTCTCGGCAAATCAAGCTGAAGAGCCAGAGCAAACACTCAAGCAAGCATTAAGCGAAGCGTTTGCCAACAAGAGCTATTGGTTAATTCATGCTGGCTTTTTTGTGTGCGGCTTCCACGTGATGTTTATTGCCACGCATCTTCCAAGCTATCTGGCTGATAAAAATTTACCCGCGAGTAGCGCAGCGTTAGCGCTCGCTTACGTCGGCATTTTTAATATCTTCGGTTCTTATTTTTGGGGTGTGATGGGGGATCGTTTCAGTAAGCGACATGTCATGTCAGCACTGTATTTGGTTCGCACTGTCGTTATTGCATGCTTTGTAACACTACCCGTGACTGAAAGTACCGCGGCTATTTTTGGTGGGGCCATTGGTTTTTGTTGGTTAGGAACCGTGCCACTCACATCCGGTCTTGTTCGTCAGATCTTTGGCGCACGTTACCTCTCTACTTTATATGGGCTTGTATTTTTCACTCATCAAGTTGGCAGCTTTCTCGGCGCATGGGCCGGAGGGCGTATCTACGACTATTACGGATCGTATGAACCCATTTGGTGGTCGACTGTGGTTCTTGCTTTCGCAGCTGCGTTGATTCACTTACCCATCAATGACAAACCCTTGCGTGGCATTCTTGCTACCAATTAAAAGTAATACGTTTTATTAAACAAAACGATGTAAAAATATAAGGGTGGTTGCGTTTGCTCCACCCTTATATTAATTTACGAACCTTGCGTTCATTTACTCGCTTTGTTGTGATTTACTTATCTCATTATTAACCCTTTACTGCCCCAGATGTTAGTCCATCAATCAAGCGTCTAGAAGCCATTATAAATAGAATAAGTAAAGGTAAAACGGCAATAGCAGCACCGATAGATACGGCGCCCCACGGCACTTGTCCAGTACCTTGTAGTGCTCTTAGAGCCAACGGTACGGTGAACATTTTCATGTCATTCATGACCACAAGTGGCCCCATGAAATTGTTCCAGGTCCCGATAAAGGTAATCAACCCAAGAGTGCCAAATGCAGGCAGAATCAACGGAACTATCACTCGATAATAGATCTTAAACTCTCCACAACCATCCATACGTGCCGCTTCTACTAACTCCTTAGGAATAGAGCTAGCAATAAACTGTCGCATCATGAAGATCCCCATTGCACCGCACGCGGCAGGTACAATTAATGCTTTCGGATCGTTCATCCAGCCTATCGTTGACATGATCATCGCCGTTGGAATCATCCCTAAGAACGGTGGCAGCAGCATTGTCGCCATGATGCCAATAAACATGACATTCTTAAACCTAAATTCAAACATAGCGAAGGCATAACCTGCCAGAGAACAAAACAGCAAGTTTAGAGCGGTCACAATAACAGCAATATAAAGACTAAGACCAATGTTGTGCCAAAAGTAAGGTAGAAATTCGATCAGCGTTTTAAAGTTTTCTAGCAAATAATCGCCAAACCATATTGGCGGCGGAACAGAGAGTATCCCAGAGTTCGAATGTGAAGAAAAAACAAACATGAAATAAAACGGAGCCAGCATAATGACCGCACCGAGTGCGACGATGACATAAGCGACTAGCTGATCCTTTGATATTTTTTTCGTCATTGGTTATTCCCACCCAGTAGCTTGTTGTTGACCCACGTTAATCCAGCGATCATCATAAATAAAATCCAAGAGATAGCGGATGCCGTTCCAAAATCACTTTCCACAAATGCGGTGATATACATATGCATCGCAGCTGTTTTACCCGCTTGATCAATACCGCCCGTACCGCCGGTGATAATAAAAGGTTCTTCAAACAACTGAAGGTTACCAATAATCGTCAAGGTCACCGCGAAGAAGGCCATTGGCTTGAGTAGCGGTAAAGTAATATTCCAGAACTGTTGGTATCGACTTGCGCCATCAATCGTTGCTGCTTCATAGATATCTTTTGGAATCGTCTGCAATGCAGATAGATAAAGCACCGTATTCCAACCAACAAATCGCCAGAATACAACAAACGAAATCATGTCTTTCGTGTATGCAGGTCGACTCCAGTCAATATTTTCTGTTGGGAAAATCCAAGATAAGATCTTCACATCACCAATAGAGATATTGCCTAAAGTAGTAAGCATCTGATTTACCATGCCAAAATCACGCGAAAACAAGGTTGTGAACACCAATGAAATAGCAACGGTTGACGTGATGTAAGGCACGAAATAGACACCAATCATCGTATTTCTCATACGGCTGAAACTGGTATGTATAAAGTAAGCCAGTGGCAGTGCTATCGCATGTTGTGGTATACCCGATTTAAGCGCAATAACAACCGTGTTATAAATGGATTTTTGGAACCATTCATCTTCTAACGCAAACACATAATTCTCGATTCCAACCCATTCCATCGCCGCTAAGCCCGCTGCTGGCTCCCAATAATGGAACGACAAATACAATGAAAACAGTAACGGGAATAACCCAAACACACCAAAAACAATAAAAAATGGGCTAACAAAAAGATAGGGCGCTATCTTGTTACCCTTACGAAGCCAGAAATTACCATTACTGGTAGTGACTGGTTTTGACTCAATAATTGAACTCATGTAACTCATCCCAACTCTATGATGGACCAGGGCTTATCTTCCCCGGTCCATGGCTAACTTAACGACGACGAGCACGACGTTGTATTTGCTTCTCTGCGGCGGCAAGAACTTCGTCAATATCAGCATCATGTTCAAGAACTTTCTCTAATGCATCATCGACAACCTGACGAGCAACGGGATCGTAGCGATCGACACCAACTGCTGGGATTCGCTCCGCTGTTTCTCGCCATACATGACGAGCTTGCTGGTCTCCCAAGAAAGCCAACTTTTCATCAAAGAATGCGTCTTGGTGAGTAGTCACAAGCGCTGGGAATGCATTAATTTCCTTAAAACCAATGAGCTGAGCTTCTGGCGAGGTCGCCATGAATTCGATAAAGCGCCAAGCCTCAGTTTTGTGTTTTGCTTTCTTGGGTATGCTATAAAACGACCCCCCCCAACTCGCTAATGCGTGATTTGGAAGTCCACCTGTACGCCACGCGCCTTTTGTTTCCGGTGCAATATAATCCTCTAAGTGCCCTCCTAACCAAGCTCCCATCATCTGAACTGCGATGTTTCCTCTACGGAGACTTTCGGTCCATTCGTTAGACCAAGCACTCAGCTCGGCATCAACCCCCGCCTCACGCGCTTTTTTTGCAAGGCGAAATGCCTCTTTAAAACGATCAGAATTCACCAAAACCTTATGATCTTGGTCAAAATAAATACCTTCGTTGGGCTTGAGGTTCGAACGGATGTAAATATCCTTAATATCAACTGCATTTGATAACAAGTAACTGCCCGTCTCTTTCTTAATCTTCACCCCTGCGTCAATAAACGAGTCCCAACTGGTAAGCAAATCAGTGCCTGTAACCCCCGCTTTATCGAGTATGTCTTGTCGATAGAAAGTCGCACCTGGACCAATGTCAGTCGGAATGCCAGATAATACGCCTTTAGAGTTGGTTCCCTGCGCCACCGAATATGGCACCAAATTTTGTGAAAATGCTCCAGCGTTATAGTCAGGTGCATTCAGGTCTTCTAAACCCCCGGACTCCACAAATCGACCGACATAGGCATTCTCTATACCCATGACATCAGGCAAGTTTGCGCCAGTTGCAAGCGCTGTCGTCATCAGGTTGTGGTGATCGCCGTACGCCAATACGACGAGCTTCACTTTGATATCCGGATTTTCCTTTTCAAAAAGCGGGATTGCCGCTTCCGCAACCTGATTAAAGTTTGGGAAAGACGCGACGGTAATTTCTACAGGTTCAGCCAGCACACTTGTAGAGAGTATCGCGCCAATCGAAAGTGATATTGCCCTTTTACTTAGCTTATTCATCTGGGGGGTCCTTTTACTGTAGGGTAGTATTCTCGTTGTTATCGAAGTAGTGCACTTTTCGTCTATCAAAATAAAGCGTCATATCTCCACTCAACTCTTCTTCGATGTACTTGGTTTCTGCGATGAAGTTTTTCTCTCCAAAGGTGCAGTCCAATTGAATCACCGAGCCAAGAACCTCAGCGCCATGAACGTGTACCAACATTTCACTTCTATAACGTTCATCAATCCCAAACGGGGAAATATTGAAATCTTGCGCACGGATGCCCACACTCTGAATCTCTGAAGAGAGCCCCGAAATACAACTTGTGATGCTGCTGTTATTAACGTCAAAGACGTTGATTTCAGGGCTACCAATAAAGCGAGCGACGAACTGAGTCTTAGGGTTGTCAAAGATCTCTTTCGGTGTCCCTATTTGTTCTATTTTTCCGTTATTAAGAATGACCACGCGATCAGCTAATGTCATAGCTTCAACCTGATCATGGGTGACGTAAATTATGGTCGTCTTAACCTTATCGTGAAGGGCTCTGATTTCTTTGCGCATTTGCCCACGTAGCTTGGCATCCAAATTTGACAGGGGTTCATCAAATAAGAATACTTCCGGCGTGCGTACCATCGCACGTCCCATCGCAACACGCTGTCGCTGACCACCAGACAACTCTTTAGGTTTTCGGTCTAGTAAAGGGGTTAGCTCCAATACCTCAGCGACATCTTGTATCATCTTGGCGCGACTCTGTTTGGGCACTTTCATATTTTCCAAACTAAAGCCAATGTTCTCCGCCACTGTCATGTGCGGGTATAAGGCATAGCTCTGAAATACCATCGCTATATTTCTTTCAATGGGATGAAGCTCATTAACCAAAAGGTCTTCGATAAAGACCTCTCCGTCGGAGATATCTTCAAGCCCAGCAAGCATTCTCAAGATGGTTGACTTCCCGCAACCAGAAGGTCCTAATAAAACGAGGAATTCACCATGATTAATTTGCAAATCAATATTCTTTACAATTTGTGTTTCGCCGTAATTTTTCACTAAGTTTCTAAATGTTACCGATGCCATTTATGTCACCCAATTAGTATTTAAAATAACAACCACTGCATTAAAATTTGACACATGCCACAATAAGTCATCATTTAGCTGTTGATATTATAATCATCTTTAAATGAAGCTTAACCCTTCATCGAATAGACTAACCATTACCAATAAAACAATGACTACATTATTCTCATTCCTTTATCATTAAATAAATGTACTCTTGTGTTTTCAATGTACATTCCAATTTTATGACCAATGGTTAATTCAACATCGGCTTCTAGCTCAATAGTGACGGGCTGGCCGTGAAGCTCACCATAAACCAATTGAGTCGTTCCAAGTAGCTCGCTTGATTCAACATTAATATCAATAAATATCGATGAACTTGTTTTGTTCAGGCTGATATCGCTAGGCCTCACGCCTAATGTTGCCGTTGAAGATATCTCATCTAAATCAAGTTGAAGAATATCAATCACCTGGTTATTCAATAACACCTCGACTCCAGCCGATATCTTATTCAACTGTACGGGGATCATATTCATGGTTGGGCTGCCAATAAAACCAGCAACGAACTCATTAACAGGTTGATGGTAGATCTCTTTCGGTGAACCGACTTGCTCAATCAAACCGTCACGTAATATCACGACCTTGTCCGCCAACGTCATCGCTTCAACCTGATCATGAGTGACATAGACGGTGGTCTTTTTATGTTTTTTATGCAGCTGTTTAATTTCTGTCCGCATAATATTGCGTAGTTTGGCATCAAGGTTAGACAAGGGTTCATCAAATAGGAAAACCTCTGGTGTTCTTACCATCGCTCGTCCCATGGCGACACGCTGACGCTGCCCACCAGAGAGCGCACGAGGTTTTCTATCAAGAAAAGGCGTCAACTGAAGCATATCCGCGACCGCCCTAACTTGTTTATTGATATCAGCTTTGCTTTGACCTTCCATCTTCAAAGAGAAACCGATATTGTCAAAAACCGTCATATGTGGATAGAGGGCATAGCTTTGGAAAACCATGGCAATATTGCGCTCTTTTGGATTCAAGTCATTAACCACAGAGTCATTAATTAGAATTTGACCCCCTGATATATCCTCTAATCCAGACAGCATACGAAGCGTGGTAGACTTACCACAACCAGAAGGGCCGAGAAATACAACAAACTCACCATCTTCTATGCTCAAGTTAAAGTCTTTAACGATATGTGCGTTGCCCGAGTATATCTTATCTACGTTTTTAAATTGAATCGTCGCCATGGTCTACCCTAATGTGTAAATCAAACCTGCTCATATTTAGCTCTATATTTGATTCAGAAGCGAAAGAAGACAATTATGTTTTTTATTTATATGATTAACGTATTTTACGAGTGAGAAACTGATCACGAATGATAAACGACCATAATATCAGCTAAAGTTTTTATTGTGACAACGAACACAGTAATAAAATATGATAAAGGCTTAATTATATTTCGCAATACTAATAGCAAAATTACATCTATATAGTTAGCAATGGGTAATAACGTTCACACTCATCAACAAACAGTAAATATCAATCCGTCATTTACAATTAAATACAATATCAGAATTAATTAAAATTATATTAATCAACATATACCTCTATCATAGGGCAATATACCTCAAGCGAGTTAATTGCCGCACTATGATATTAATTGACAATTAGTTCATATAGAGTAATTGACGCAGATCGTATTTTTTTAACTACGCTCTGCGTGGCCCCTAATAAGAACTAAAATAGACCTTTAAGGTTTGTATACAAAGATTGATACACCTGCCGCTTACGCTGGTATAAGCCCGCCATTTCAGGGTTTGGTTGGTGCCTTTGAACTAACTGTGGAACCGGACAAATATCAGAAAGCGTTGCGCCTTCAAGGGTACCTAACACAGCCAAGCGAGCAGCACCTAGAGCGGGACCTACATCCCCCGCTTTCCTATAAACAAGAGGCATATCCACAATATCAGCAAGCATCTGACGCCAATATTCACTTCTTGCCCCACCACCTATAAGCGACACTTCTTCTGGAACATGATTGGTGACATGGAGAGCATCAAAACCATCGGCAAAAGCAAAACCTACCCCTTCTAGTACCGCCTGAGCCAACTCGAGCCGAGTCGTTGTATGAGTCATGCCAAAAAAGACTCCCTTGGCGTTTGGATTGTTATGAGGCGTTCGCTCTCCTGATAAATAAGGTAGAAAAACAACTTCAGATTGCTTATCGGCGCTTTCTTGAACGTCATCTATCATCTGACCGACACTGTCAAACTCAGTAAGATTTGCCACCCATTGCAAGCAAGAAGCGGCACTAAGTATCACCGACATGGTATGCCACCGGCTTGATAACGCGTGACAAAAGCTGTGTAACGCGGAGTCCGGATTCGAGATAAAACCATCACTTACCGCAAAATAAACACCTGAGGTTCCAAGTGACAACATTGCTTGTCCAGGTTGTGTGATACCAACCCCTATCGCTCCCGCGGCGTTATCACCACCACCCGCAACGACGGGGATCGCTTTTAATCCCCACTGCTCAGCGATGAGATTTGAAAGTACACCTGTTATCTGGCTACCTTCATACAGCTTAGGCATTTGTTGCGTGGACAAGCCTGTCGCATTCAGCATGTCTGAGCTCCACTCTCGTGTCGCTACATCTAGCCAGCCTGTGCCTGCAGAATCGGACATATCGGAGGCAAAGTCTCCCGTCATTTTGTAACGTAAATAGTCCTTGGGAAGCAGAATTTTATCAATCTTCGCAAAGATATCAGGTTCATTGTTTGCTACCCATTTAACTTTGGGAGCCGTGAACCCCGGCATCATTATATTGCCGGTAATTTCCCTTGAATTAGGCACTAAGGCCTCAAGTTGTTCGCACTCAAACGCACAGCGGCCATCGTTCCATAGTATTGCCGGTCGTAGGACATCGCCACTCGAATTTAGTAAGGTAGCACCATGCATTTGCCCCGATAAACCTATGGCTTTTACTGAACCAAAATCAACGAGTTTTCGCAAGCTTTGAATGGATTCACAAGTTGCATCCCACCACCATTGAGGGTCTTGCTCTGACCAAAGTGGTTGGGGTCGAGACAACTCAATTTCTACCGTGCTGGAAGCGATTATTTCACCATCGGCCGTCATCACAATGGACTTAACGCCTGACGTTCCTAGGTCAATTCCGATATACATACCTACTCCTATTAATTGTCATATCTGGTTTGTACTCTATAAGAGAAAACACACTCTTATCGTTGACAGTCCAGTCATTGGCTCAATATTAGCCCGATACATTTGTGGCACAATTATGTTTTTTAACAGTCAAGTTCATTGATTTCACGACTGAGTCAGTGATCACACCGTTAGTAGGTACAGGCTGTTAGACTCACCGTGGATTCGGCAACCACTTAAAATAATTAGGGCTTATGGACAAAAAATTTCGAATAACACTGCTGTTTAACGCAAACAAAGTCTACGACCGTGAAGTAATAGAAGGGATTGGCGAATACCTGCAAGCCTCTCAATGTGATTGGGATATCTTTCTTGAAGAAGGGTTCACCACCCATCTTGACAACTTTCATAACTGGCAAGGTGATGGTGTCATCGCAGACTTTGATGATCCGAAAATTGTCGAGCTGCTGAAAGATTCAGATATTCCTGTTGTCGGTGTTGGTGGTTCCTACGAGAGCGATGACGACTACCCCAACATCCCCTACGTAGCTACCGATAATCAAGCGCTAGTAGAAGTCGCCTTCCACCACCTAAAAGAGAAAGGATTAGAAAATTTCGCATTTTATGGTAAACCGCTAGATGACAATACACGTTGGGCGCTAGAGCGAGAAAAAGCCTTCTCAAGTATTACTCGCCGCGAGGGTTATCCATGCTCAATTTATCGTGGTAATGAAACCAACCCAAGCACTTGGCAATATGACATGAACCGCCTAGCGGACTGGTTACAAAGGCTTCCTACTCCAACGGGAATCATCGCTGTTACCGATTCACGCGCACGTCATCTGCTGCAAGTCTGTCAGCATTTAAACATCATGGTTCCCGACAAAGTCGCAGTGATTGGGATTGATAATGAAGAAATTGCCCGATACCTTACTCGTGTTTCTCTAAGTTCTGTTGGTCAAGGAACTAAACAGATGGGCTACCGTGCTGCGAAAATGCTCCACCGATTACTTGAAGCAAAAACCAAAGAGCAAGACTCTCAACCCACTGCAGTATTAAAGCATGCTCGAGTTATGGTGCCGCCTACACAAGTATTCGAGCGCCAAAGTACCGACTTTCAAGCACTAAAGGACCCTTATGTCATCCAAGCCATGCACTTCATTCGCCATAATGCCTGCAAGGGTATTAAAGTAGACCAAGTACTCAGCTATGTGGGGATTTCTCGCTCTAATATGGAAGTTCGCTTTAAAGAAGAACGCGGCCACTCCATCCATCAAGAAATTCATAACTCAAAACTAAAGCGAGCCTCTAATCTTCTTGCCACCACATCCTTACCTATTGTCGAAATCGCGGAATTATGTGGTTACCCTTCTCTACAATATATGTATACGGTTTTTAAAAAGAACCTCGCACAAACACCAAAGGAATACAGAGAAGAAGCCGGGGCTTTAGTCTGTCAGTAAGCTAAAATGGCAGTCAACAGCAAGTAGACTACACTCTGAAACCCTCCAACATAAGTAAAACGGACAAACATTATCGTTCCACTTTATTAAGCATCGATAATAAACGTGGTGCCACCTTTAAAGAAGGTTTATGTGACAATGAAACGCCCCTGCCAACGAGTAGTAAGCAGGGGCGTTTTTAGTACAACACTTCTTGCTCCAAAAATTTTTGCTCTAACGCTAACGATAAAACGCTAAGCATTAAACCAACTCTGCATAGCGTGACGTTGCCTTATCAACCGCACTAACGTGTGTCTCACAGACCATTCGCCATTGTTGTGGTAACACCCGTACTTGCCCTGTTACCGTGACGGTCTCTTTAAATACAATATCGTCAGACGAACGACCAATCATGATATCAAAATCACCGGGCTCGACAATTCTCTGATGTTTATTGTTAGTAAAGTTTAGTAAATCAACAGGTAACGAGAAAGTAATCGTCTTTGATTCCCCGGGCTCAAACGCTGTCTTAACAAACCCTTTAAGCTCTCGCACCGGTCTAACCAATGAGCTATACACATCTCGAACGTACAACTGAACGACCTCATCACCCGCAACATCACCGACATTGGTTAAGGTACATTGAACCTCAATCGTGTCATTTTGCTCGACACAAGACTTGACCAACTTGAAGTCTGAGTAATCAAATGTTGTGTAGCTTAGACCAAAGCCAAAATTAAATTGCGAACCAAAATGATAAGCGATAGGTGTACCACCACTTTTCAGTTTGTGATTGTAATAGTACGGCACTGCCCCAACTGATTTAGGAATAGAAATCGTTAGCTTACCGCTAGGGTTGACTTTGCCTGTGATGATATCGGCAATAGCATCCGCTCCCTCTTGACCAGGCGCCCAACCATAAAGAATCGCAGCCGCCTCGTGCTCTGCTCGGCCAAGATTATAAGGTCGCCCCCCAGTGACTACAACGACCACGGGTTTACCTGAGTCTAGGGCTCGATCGATAACCGCTTGCTGAACCCCTGGGAGATCGAGTGAGTCGACGTCGGATCCCTCTCCAACCGTCCCTGTTTGGAATAAACCGGCAAGATCGCCCACACAAACAATTGCCGTATCTGCCATCGCAAGCTGAGCATCGACATCACTTAGCATGGATGTATCCATACTAATTGGTGATGTTTGTATTTGCGATAATGCTAAATCAACATCACCTGGGAACACGGGGGCATTCGCATGACGCTCGGTTAGTATCTCGCACCCTTTAGTAAAAAACGTATCTTTGAACCGCTCACCCAATGCCTCTTTGAGCGTCTTCGCGACTTTCTCATCGCTCTCCATACTAGATAAGATCAAATGAACGGGAAAACTATACCCGCCTAACAAAGCCAATTGATCATCTGTTGTTGCTCCAATTATTGCGACTTTATTGTTGCGTTCAAGCGGCAAAGTCCCATCGTTTTTAAGCAATACTATCGATTCACTAGCAACCTTATAGGCCAACGATTTAGATGTCTCATTACTAAGCAATTCTGTCGGCAATGGACAATACGGACGCTCAAATAACCCTAATTCAAATTTTTTCGTCAGTATTCGCGTCACAATCTCATCTAACTTCTCATGAGAAATTAGCTTATTGTCCAGTGCGGTTTTTAAGTGTGTCACACAGGCGTCATCGGGTAGCTCAATATCAAGCCCAGCATTAAATGCAAGCGCTGCAGCCTCTGCTTCGTTGGTCGCGACAGCGTGATGAGCCCGAAGCAAATCAACACCGCCATAGTCTGCAACGATCAAACCATCAAACCCCCATTGATGACGAAGCACATCGGTGAGTAAATACTCTGATGAATGGCAAGGCTCGCCATCTATATCGTGATAAGCAGGCATGATTGAGCTCGCATTAGCTAGTTTAACCGCCATCTCAAAGGGCAGCATGAACGTATCGTTCAGTTCTTTAAAACCTAAATGCACCGGTGCATGATTACGAGCGCCCTCGCTAAATGAATGGCCGACATAGTGTTTAAGGGTCGCAAGAATTTCTCGGCGCTCCCCTTGCAGTCCTTTTACGTAACTCGTCGCCATAATCCCGACATGATAAGGGTCCTCCCCCAGCGTTTCTTCTGTTCGTCCCCATCGCACGTCGCGTGATACGTCAAGCACAGGAGCTAATCCTTGATGAGCGCCGACCGCCTTAACTTGGCGACCAATATCTGCGGCCATCTCTTCAATTAACTCTGGGTTCCACGTATGACCAAAATTCAAAGAAGACGGATAAAGTGTCGCGTCTTTTGACATGAGACCAACCAAGCACTCCTCATGAGATATCGCAGGGATACCAAGTCGAGTCTCCTCTACTAAATATCGCTGTAACTCATTGAGCGCAGCGACGCCTTGCTGTGGAGACGTGACATGGGTGCCAAGGGGGCGAGTAATTTGTCCAAGCCCATGCTTTAGGCGCTCCTTAATCGATTTACGCGAATGTTGGCTGGCCATCTCTAACTCTCGGTCTTGATGCGCGCCGTTTTCATCCAATATTAGCCATTGGGCTCCAAGTTGAGCCAGTTTTTCATCCGTTGTCATACGACCTAAAAGGTCTGCTACACGCTGAGAGTTTGTCGCTGTACTATCTTTGTAGATCATTAATACCACCATTTTTTATCGTCTTAGATCTTGGCTCTCTAACCACTTAACGTTATGAGACTTGTCAAATTGCTGCTTCAATTTATAGAGAAAAACCCTGCCTCGCAGCAGGGCTAAACACCCGGTCAGGAGCAACAGGGTGTTTTTGGGGGTTCGTTCCTATCCAAATTCGGCGTTATGGGCCGCAGGCTTCAGTGCTTCTTTTTCTTTTGCATCAAGTACTAACATTGCCTTGATCTGATCTAATTTGCTGTTATCGAGCTTATACAGCAGCATAAAGACAGCAACCACGACATAGAAAATCCCAGGGATAACGGTAAACAATAAGTTGATGGCGGTAACCGCGCTTTCTGTTTGTACGTCGGCGCCACCTACATAACCTGAGGCCGCTAGTATCCACCCTACAGAAGCACCACCTAATGCAATACCGAGCTTAATCGCGAATAGGTTAGTGGAAAAAACCATGCCACTTAGCGAACGATTACTGCGGGTTTTCTCATAATCAACAATGTCTGACATCATGCTCCATAAAATAGGGGTCGTACTCATTTGAACCACACCGAGTATTATCACGAGAGCAAAGACCATGAAGACATTCTGTGGGTCAACTAAAAACAATATGGCAGACAGAAAACCTGAGGCGACAATAAGAACACGATACACTTTGGGTTTATCTAGCTTGCCCAACAGTGGCGCCGATATGATCGCCCCGACAATATTAGCGATCATACCTGCAACCATAAATATGGTGGCAAGGTCCGGACGCCCCATCACGCTATTGACGTAATACATGGTTGATGCCCCTTTTAGCACCACACCAGTCAACAAAAAAACATTAACAAAGAACAAGATTCGCCACTGATTGTTCTTCATTAGAAGCTTGAGATCTTTAAAAACCGATTGCTGCTTTTCTTCGTCTGGAACGCAGCGTTCTTTGGTGTTAGCGAAGCTGAAGAAAAATAGCCCAATGGCTCCAACCCCCATAATAGCCATTGCACCCAAATAGCCTTTTTGAACATCGCCTTGCCCAATAACATCAACAAGTGGTAAAGCGAGCATTGCCACAACAAGACCACCAGCGGTACTAAGCGCAAAGCGATATGACTGCAGCGATGTTCTTTCTTTTGAATCATTCGTTAACGCATTCGCCATTGCACAATAAGGCACGTTTATCGCGGTATACATCAAGGTAAGGAAGATATAAGAGACATAGGCATAGACAATCTTACCGGTCGGCCCCACATCTGGAGTAAAGAATGCGGCCATACAAGCAAAACCAAATGGGACCGCCATCCACAATAAATAAGGTCGATAACGGCCGTGTTTTGATTTTGTTCTATCGACAATAGAACCCATTAATGGGTCAGTCACGGCGTCGATAAAACGGACTAGCAAAAACATCGTCCCCATGTGAGCTGGCGATAGCCCGTAAATATCTGTATAAAAATAAGCCAAAAACAGCATCACTGTTTGCCAAACAAAGTTGCAACCAGTATCACCAAGTCCATAAGCTATTTTCTCTCTCATGGATAACCTGACTGTATTCATATTTATCTCCAAGTAATTTCGCTTGGAGATTATTCTTCACGGACAGCGTTAGATAAGCAACTTACTCAATCTCTTAATTAAATTACGTTATTTACCATCTGTGAGTTACATCGACAAACGCATTATCACCTCAATCACATTTGCACTAAATATCAATAGCTTAGCAAATACCAATGGTAATAAAATTTCCATTTACTACTGTTTTTTGAGAGCTAGAACACATTTAATAAATAGATGAATTTTGGTACTAAAAATCATAATTGATGATCGACACTAAAAACATGAACATAGCCATGAGAACAAAGTCCACAACCCAATAATTGGAAATTAGGCTATGAGTGAATTCTTTAAAAATATCAACACTATTAAGTACGAAGGAAAGGAAGCAACCAATCCTTTAGCATTCCGCCATTATGATGCAGACCGTATGATCCTAGGTAAGTCTATGAAAGACCACCTACGATTTGCAGCCTGCTATTGGCATAATTTCCGTTGGCAAGGTGCGGATATCTTTGGTGACGGAACCTTCGACCATGAGTGGTTAAAAGTGTCTAACCCGATGGAACAATCCCGTGTTAAAGCCGACGCAGCATTTGAGTTCTTTTCTAAACTCGGTGTGCCATATTACTGCTTCCACGATACGGATGTGGCGCATGAAGGCAATTCAATTAAAGAGTATGTCAACAACTTCCAAACCATGGTTGATGTACTTGAGCAAAAACAAGAAGAAACAGGAATGAAGCTTCTTTGGGGTACTGCCAACGCATTCTCCCACTCTCGTTACATGGCTGGCGCAGGAACAAACCCAGACCCTAAAGTATTTGCTTATGCCGCGACTCAAATCTTTAATGCTATGGGGGCTACCAAACGCCTTGGCGGTGAAAACTACGTACTTTGGGGCGGTCGAGAAGGTTATGAAACGCTATTAAACACTGACCTTCGCCAGGAAAGAGAACAGCTAGGTCGCTTGATGCAAATGGTTGTAGAACATAAGCATAAGATTGGCTTTAAAGGCGCGATTCTTATTGAGCCTAAACCTCAAGAGCCGACGAAGCATCAATATGATTACGATACTGCCACTGTTTATGGGTTCTTAAAGCAGTTCGGTCTAGAGAACGAAATAAAAGTGAATATCGAAGCTAACCACGCAACACTTGCTGGTCATAGCTTCCATCACGAAGTCGCAACCGCGACGTCATTAGGTCTCTTTGGTTCAATTGATGCTAACCGTGGTGACGCACAACTTGGTTGGGATACAGACCAGTTCCCAAATAGCGTAGAAGAAAATACCTTAGTAATGTATGAGATCCTAAAAGCTGGCGGATTTACGACTGGTGGCTTTAACTTCGATGCTCGTGTTCGTCGTCCATCTACTGCGCTAGAAGACCTTTTCCATGGTCATATTGGTGGTATGGATACCATGGCGTTAGCGCTCGAACGTGCCGCAGATATGATTGAAAATGATATCCTTTCTAAGAATATTGCTCAGCGTTACGCTGACTGGAATCAAGACTTGGGTAAGAAGATATTAGGCGGAGACCTCAACCTTGAGCAGCTTGCAAACCTGACAACCGATAGTAATTTATCGCCAATAAAAGAATCAGGTCGTCAAGAGTACCTAGAAAACGTCGTTAACGGTTTCATTTATAAATAACACCTTAATGACGTTGTGTTACAGCCTAAGTTAATCGGGGGATTGGCTTAGGCTTTTTTACAAGAGTTACCACTTCAAAGCATCGACCTTCCCCATCTAGTCAACCACTGAAGGGCTGTACACATGCATTTCATTAAAAATCCAGTAATCAAGGGCTTCAACCCTGACCCTTCCCTTATTCGTGTGGGCGATGACTATTACATCGCTACCTCAACATTTGAATGGTTTCCCGGGATTCAAATTCATCACTCTAAAGATCTCGTCAATTGGCGATTGATTGGGCACGTATTAACTCGAAAATCTCAACTCGACATGGTAGGAATGGACAACTCTGAAGGTGTCTATGCCCCTGCACTGACATACTCTGATGGTAAGTTTTGGGTCTGCTTCTCTAACGTTCATTCATGTCGAGGAAATACATGGATGGCGACACCTAGCTACGTCGTGACATCTGAAAATATTGACGGACCTTGGAGCGACCCCGTCTCAATTGGTCATTATGGGTTTGACCCATCGTTGTTTCATGACGATGACGGAAAAAAGTATATGCTAAACATGATCTGGGACGGTCGCTCCAACACCAATTTCTTTGGGGGTATTGTCCTTCAAGAATTTGATGCCTTGGAAGAGAAATTAAGCGGTACTGTCAGTAATATTTTCTCCGGTACTCCTTTGGGCTGTACCGAAGGGCCGCAACTGCTGAAAAGAAATGGTTACTATTATTTAATCACAGCGGAAGGTGGTACAGAGCGCAACCATGCTGTGACGGTTTGCCGTTCGAGAAATATTCGAGGGCCATATGAGGTTCATCCCGAAAATCCAATCCTGACTAGTCGCTTTCAAGAAGACGCTGTTTTATCGCGCGCAGGGCATGGATTTTTAGTCGAGACTCAGCATGGTGAATGGTACTTAAGCCACCTATGTGGACGCAGAATCCCTAATCCCGAAGGCTATCAATTTTCGCCTAAATATGACAACGGCTTCTCTATTTTAGGGCGAGAAACTGCTATCCAGAAAGCCTACTGGCACGATGACTGGCCCTATGTAACTACTGGTAAAACACCCATGGTTGAGGTGGTAGCGCCCGACTTGCCCGCTATGCCTTGGCCAACATTACCAATCAAGGATGACTTCGATAGCACAGCATTAAATACTAACTTTCAGACGCTACGAGAACCTGCCGATGAAAGCTGGCTGTCTCTCACTGAGCGCCCAGGTTATCTACGCTTAAAAGGTCGTCACTACTTATCGTCGCGCTATCAAAATAGCTTGGTTGCTCGTCGATTTCAAAGCCACTATGCAACGGTAGAAACCCGTATGGCGTTTGCGCCGGATTCCCCATATCAGATGGCTGGGTTATGCGCATACTACGCACGAAATGGCCACTATTTTTTAAAAATGACAACCAACGACAATGGTCAATCAATCCTTCAGCTTGTCGGTAATATTAGTGAACAGTACCAAGAATACGGTCTGCCAATGCCTATTGGTGATGCTAAAGAGGTATACCTGCGACTCGAACTTAATCAGCAGTGGTACCAGTTTAGCTATTCCTTAGATGGGGAGTCATGGAACATGTTTGGCCCTGCATTAAATAGCACCCCATTATCAGATGAAGGCGGGCCGGATATTTTCCGGTTTACTGGCAGTTTTGCCGCGCTTTTTGCTTGTGATATCACTGGGCAAAACAAGCATGCAGATTTTGATTATTTTAGCTACCAAGAACGTGAATAGCGTAGCTTTAAACGCATAACGCACACGTAAAACGGCTGAACTTTCACTCAACTATATAATTAATTACTATTTACCCGAGGATATCTCATGACAGAGTTAGTCTGTGAACAAAAAAAAACCGAACAGCTGCACGCTATTTCGAAGCCCCTTGTCACTCATATGTACAGCGCTGACCCATCAGCGCACGTCTTTAATGGCAAGATATACATCTACCCCTCTCACGATATTGAAAGCGAGCAGCCTCAGAATGACAACGGTGACCACTTTGACATGCGTGATTATCACGTCATATCACTGGATCAACCCTTTGGCCAATCATTTGACCACGGTAAAGCTTTAGATATCAATGATATCGAATGGGCAGAGCGCCAAATGTGGGCTCCAGATGCTGCAGAGAAAGATGGAAAATACTTCCTTTATTATCCTGCAAAAAATTATCAAGGCATTTTTCACATTGGTGTTGCCGTTGCCGATAAACCAGAGGGGCCATTTACGCCAGAAGCCAATCATATAGAGGGAACATATAGTATTGACCCTGCAGTCTTCCAAGATGATGACAACAGCTACTACCTTTATTTTGGTGGGATCTCCGGAGGGCAACTACAAAACTGGCAAGGCAACACGTACGGTGCAGAGGCGTACCCAAAGGCGCATGAGCCTGCGCTATGCCCCAAAGTAGCTCGATTAGATGATTCTATGTTAAACCTTGCCGAAGAGCCGCGTGACATCATTATTGTTGACGATAACGGGGAAAAACTGACCGCAGGTGACATCGACCGCCGTTATTTCGAAGGGCCTTGGCTACACAAGCACAATGGCAAATACTACTTTTCTTATTCAACAGGTGAAACACACCGTATCGCTTATGCCACAAGTGACTCACCATATGGCCCATTTACCTATCAAGGTGTCATTCTTGAGCCGGTGATAGGCTGGACAACCCATCACTCCATCGCCCAATTTGAAGGAAAATGGTACCTTTTTTATCATGACAGCTCTCTTTCTGGAGGGGAAACACACCTACGTTGTATCAAAATGACTGAGCTGATTCATGATGATAACGGTGATATCAAAACCATTACGCCTTATGTAAACAAACCACATATTTAAGACTCAACTAAGGCGACTTTTAACCCTCTAATAAAAACGACGTGAGCATTAAGCGTCGTTTTTTGTTGTCTATCGGCAACAAAAAAAGCATATGAACGAACCGTTCATATGCTTTTAATTGAGTGATAAAATCAATGATTATGTCTTGGCAGAGTCCTTGATAACTTCTTAAACTTAAGCGCGCTTTCAAAGACAGCGCCTTCATCCATTTGGTTAACTGATTGGCGGTATATCTCTTGCCAAGGCGTTTGACTTTCAGGCACTGGTGGTAAAGAACGCTGTGCCTTTCGAACGGCCCACTCATCCTCTGCAACCAAGACATTACAAAGACCATGATTGATATCGACCTGGATAATATCGCCGGTGTCTAGATAGGCTAACCCACCTCCTGCTGCGCTCTCAGGTGACGCATTCAGAATTGAAGGACTATCTGATGTGCCCGATTGCCGCCCATCGCCAAGAGTCGGAAGGCTCTGGATACCTTGCTCTAACAAATGTTTAGGAGGTTGCATGTTGACAACCTCAGCAGAGCCCGGCCAACCTAAAGGGCCGCAACCACGGATAACGAGAATACAGTTTTCATCGATATCTAGTTCAGGATCATCAATACGATTGTGATAGTCTTCTGAGCCATCAAAAACAATAGCGCGAGCTTCAAATACGCCTTCATTGCCCTCTTCTCTTAGGTATTTATCTCTAAAGTCATCCGTAATCACGCTGGTCTTCATAATGGCGAAGTCGAATAGGTTCCCCTTCATGACAACAAAGCCTGCATTCTCTTTTAATGGTTGGGCATAAGGATAGATAACCTTTCTATCTTGTGTCTCTTTACCAACAAGGTTCTCAGATATCGTTTGACCGGTGACGGTTAAGGCATCGCCATGAAGCTTGCCATTTTGCAACAGCTCCCACATAACCGCGGGAACACCACCGGCCCTGTGGAATGCTTCGCAAAGATATTCGCCTGACGGTTGAACATTTGCTAATAGCGGGATTTTGTGTGAATTTTCAGTCCAATCCTGCGCCGTAATCTCAATATCTGCGTGTTTCGCCATCGCCATAAGATGAGGCTGAGCATTGGTAGAGCCACCAATCGCTGAGTTGACCCGAATCGCATTTAAAAACGATTCCTTGCACAACAGCTTTGAAGGTCGTAGATCTTGATAAGCCATCTCAACAATCTGTTTGCCAGAATAGTATGCCATCTGTCCCCGTTCACGATACGCGGCGGGAATAGACGCACTACCTGGGAGTGTGAGTCCCAGAGCCTCTGCCATCGCGTTCATTGTCGATGCCGTTCCCATCGTATTACAATGCCCAACAGACGGCGCGGATTTCATTGCAAGATCCATGAATTGCTTCTCATCAATTTCACCCGCCGCTAGCTTTCGTCTTGACTGCCAAATAACCGTACCTGATCCCACAAGCTTATCCTCATGATGTCCATCGAGCATTGGTCCTCCAGAAAAGACGATGGCTGGGATATCGACAGTAGAAGCCGCCATAACCGCAGAAGGCGTCGTTTTGTCACATCCAGTCGTCAACACAACCGCATCTATTGGGTACCCGTATAACATTTCTACTAAGGATAAGTAAGCGAGGTTTCTATCCAGTGCTGCTGTAGGACGCTTACAGTTTTCAAACAAAGGATGAGTAGGAAACTCTAATGGGATACCACCAGCATCTCTAATACCATCCTTTATTCGAGCCGATAATTCGAGCAGCACCCGATTACAAGGCGACATATCACTACCCGATTGAGCGATACCGATAATCGGTCGACCCGACTGAAGCTCTTCTGGCGTTAATCCAGAGTTCATGAATCGCTCTGAGTATAGCGCCGCTAAGTCAACATGCTCCTGATTACAAAACCAATCTTGCGAGCGAAAACGAACCTTAGGTCTATTCTCATTTCGGCTCATAACTAAATTCCTCGAAATCAGCGTGGCATCCAAACCCACTGATGTCAGCACAATGCAAGCCTACAAACGCCCCGGTAAAGAACCCTCTACCATCAATGTAGTCATCAGATAACCTCCACGCATCAAGCACGACGGGAACATCATGCCATTGTTGGCCATCAAAAGAGTAACTGTATTGATAGGTCAGTCCATTTACATTAACGCGCATCCAAATTGAAGTCGCATCATCAGGCACAACGATCGTGTCATCATCATTGTATAAATGGAAACTCGCAGCTTGCTTATCAACTTGCATCACGCGTAAACAACGTTGCTTTATAACCTCATCATATTCCACGGCTAAGTAGGTCCAGTTACTTGTGTTGTAATAGCAACATAAGCCCGCAGATTGTTGGAAATTAGTCGGTTCAAACTCAAGCTTTGTTGATGCCACAAACCCGTGGTGGCGCCAGCGTGTCGCGACAGTTGATTGCTCGAAGGTCGAGAGTAAGCTGTCGTTTCCACGCAAACGGAGATAGCCATTTCGCTCATTAAGGCTCCCTAAGCTATCACTAAATGGGATACGTAACGTTTGCCAATGCCCTTTTAAAGATTCGGCAGAGAAATCATCGTAAACCGCCTCGCTTTCTGCCTCACTCGTCACCCCTAAGTTTGCTTCTGGGATCTCTAATTTGGCAAAATTACCACCGACAACCAATGGCCAACCGTCTTTCCACTCAAGACGGTCAATTCCCGTCTCTCTGCCCATAGAGCATGCCCCTCTTCCCCATCGAGCGAGCCTTGGTCGCCCCTCAAATTTGAGCGGGCGGCTCACCAGATAGGTGATGTACCATTCCCCATTTGGTGTTTCAACCAACGAGCCATGCCCGGCCTTTTGCAGTGGGTTATTTGGTGTATGCCACGTTGATAGCAAAGCGCCATGCGGTGAAACCTCATAAGGCCCATAAATATCTCTAGAGCGAGCCACCGTCACATGATGCTCGAAACTCGTGCCCCCCTCAGCAGTAATCAAATAGTAGTAATCTTCTTTTTTATATATATGAGGCGCTTCTGTATACTTGAGGTCGGTGCCGTTAAAAATAGACTGTCTATTCGTTGTCAACTTTTCCGACACAGAGTCATATTCTTGTACAACAATCTCATTAATTGGATCGCTATGGTTTTGCGGCCCCCAAGTACGATATACGTAATATTTTTTACCATCATCTGCATGAAATAATGAAGGGTCAAAACCACCATTGCCCATAGGGATCGGATCGCTCCAAGGGCCCTCGATGTTGTCTGCAGTAACCAGATAATTTCGACCGTTCTTCCATGGTGCGTCAATCACCTTTACGTCAGTATAAAGTAGCCAGAATTTACCATCGGCATAGCTTAATGCGGGCGCCCAAATACCGCCTGAGTCTGGATTACCTTTCATATCAAGCTTGTCGACCGTATCCAAAGGCATAGAAGCTAACTTCCAGTTTTTTAAGTCCTTCGAGTGAAAAATACGAACACCGGGAAACCATTCAAAGGTTGAGGTGGCGATGTAGTAATCCTCACCAGCACGACAGATACAAGGGTCAGGGTGAAAGCCTTTTAAAATTGGGTTATTAATCATTGTTCTTTCCTCACTTTACTTCAGCTAGCGTTAAAACGTTGTCATTATTATTTGATGTACTTTGGTTCTTTCTTTTCTCTTCTAAAATGCCTGCGATTTCATTTATTTTCTTCGAATCGAGTTTGTATAGGCTCAACATGTAATACATACCTGCATAAAGGATCACGGGCGCAACACAGAAAAGGAATTTGATGGTGCCTAATATGTTGTCAGGCTGAATATCTAAACTGGCGTCATAGTTCATCCAAGCTAAAACCCATCCGATCATTGCGCCACCGATTGCCAGACCAAACTTCAAGCTAAATAAGTAGGTTGAAAATACCAGTCCATCTAAGCGTCTACCGCTTCGCACTTCCTCATAATCAATAACATCCGATGCCATTAGCCATTGAACTGGTGTTGTTGTATTAAAGATAAATAGGTAAACAATATTGATAGCGAACAACATGACCGTATATTCTTCCGGCGCAAAGTAGAGCGCCAAACTCAATATTGAATAAATGATAATGATGATCTTAAATGACTTGATTCGGTCGTAGCGCGCCAATAAGTGCGCCGACAATAATGAACCCAACATGGCAGCGATACTTCCATAAAGAAGAAACTGACTGGTTAGCTCTGGTCGTTCCATCACGTACTTAACAAAATAGAGCGTCACACCACCTCGAATAACATTCGAACAGGTTGCCATGGATTTAAATAGACACATGATGCGCCATTGTGAGTTGGCAAACAGTAACTTGAAGTCAGCGGCAACATTGGCACTTTGCTCGTTATCAAATACGTTTCTCTCGCGAGTTGTTTTGAAGCTGATAGTCAGCAAAATCGCGCCGACGACACCAAGGATACACATGGCGCCAAAGTAGCCTTTCTGAACATCGCCTTGCCCAATGATGTCAACGAGAGGCAATGCCACACCTGAAATAACCAGGCCGCCGGCTGCTGCACAGAAAAACCTCACCGACTGTAAAGAATGTCGTTCTTTCGGATCATTAGTAATCGCGCCCGGCATTGCACAATATGGAACGTTAATAAACGTGTACACCAAGGTGAGTGAAATGTACGTCACACAAGCGTAAATAATCTTGCCTGTTTCCGAAAAATCGGGGGTATAGAAGGTGGCCATACTTGTTAATGCAAATGGTATCGCCCCCCACAACAGGAACGGTCTAAATCGACCAAATCTAGTGCGTGTCCTATCAACAAGCGACCCCATTAACGGGTCTGTGATAGCATCGAGTACCCGAGATACAAGAAACAATGTCCCCATAATTCCTGCCGGGATTCCGAATACATCGGTATAGAAAAAAGCGAGTAGGATCATCGTGGCATTCCAGATAAAACCACACGCCGTATCACCCAATCCGTAACCGATCTTCTCCTTCAGTGAAATCTTTTCCATTTTGTACTCCTTAACTATTAATGAGCTGGCTAGACTGTAATAACTCTTGAATGCGTAGCGCCGATGAGTCTGTTATTGCATCGCAAGGAGGAATGGTGCCTTGAGTAAACTCAACACCAACGAGATTGATGGCGGCTTTCACAACCGGAAAAAATGGCGCTTGGATTTCATACATTTCACTTAATATACCCACCCGTCTATGAAGCTCAATAAAGGTATCAAAGTCTTGTTTTTCAAAGGCATCTCTGATTCCGCAAGTTAGATTGGGAGCAAAATTTGCTGATGAAGGGATCGCTCCATCTCCCCCTAGTAGTAGGTTATTCGCAAGGTGCTCATCAAATCCCGATAGAACCCTAAAATTTGGATTTTTTGACTTCACTTTTACAATGTAGCGGCGGGTGCTTGAGGCTTCTTCAACCGTATCTTTAATACCAATAATATTATCGAAGTCGTTAACGAGTCGCTCAACTAACTCAACAGACAAAGGTTGTGAGGTCAGCTTGGGAAAGTTGTACATGAACATCGGTAGTGCTATCGATTGAGCAATACTTCGATAGTACTGGTATAACCCCTCATCGCTGTACTTTACATAAGAAGGATTTACAACGATAACCGCGTCAGCCCCAATCGCTTGTGCATGCTGTGCCAGTTCGATGGTCTCTGTAATTGAATGAGCAGCTACACCGATCATCACTGGTTTTCTTTTATCTGTTCGAGCAACGCAAAACTCAGCTACTTGTTTTCTTTGCGCTATCGACATCGCACTAAACTCACCAATAGTTCCTAAAAAAAGCAAACCATTAACATCAGAACTGACTAAACCATCAATTAGGACTCCCATGTCATGGGGCACAAACCGTCCATTATGATCGACCGCGGTAGGGACTGGCGGAATAATTCCACTCCAGCTGTTTTCAATTGTCATGCTTGTCTCCGTAGTTAACTCTTTAATTGACTAAAATGACCCATTAACTGGTCACCCTAGTAGCAATGCGACATGGCCAATGCTGCATCACTTATAATGTTGAGAATCTAGTTACCGGTAACACCTTTTAAATTTATTCTATTGATAAATTTAAAAGGGTTATGGGATTCAAGTTTGATTAGTTAAAAAACAGAATTGCTTTACAAAAAAACGGTAGATAACTTAGAAAAGTTAGGCGAGATGAATGAGATATTTGAAAAGAGTCTATGGCTCACTGCGCGACAAAAACTAGAGAGTCCTTCTAAGTGAGGGCTCATTATATTTAGTACTTAACCTGATAGTTCAACACAAAAATACGTCCGCGTCCTTTGTAGTTATAACGTTCACCACCACGATACAATACCTGCGGTTTCTGCCCCCATGCTGTCGGGTAACCATTTAACAGACCAATATGAGCATCTTCCCTATCCAGCATGGTTTGGCTTTGTAAACGTGCAGAATAATCATTCTGAGCATAACCCAAGCACGCCCCTACTATAGAGGCACTTCAATACCCTACACCCACTTTTTGCCAGTGCCTTGTCGTCTGATCTTTGTCTTCTGCTAGATATATCAAAGCGATCAGTAAACCTACCGATCAACCCCAATTGACCCACTGCATTCATACAGACAAAAAAAGCCCCTCATTAAGAGGGGCAAAAGTTCCATCGCTTATAGTTATAGTGATTATATTTACCAGTTTTCTGTCCTAGCTGCTCTACATCATCAAGAGCAAAACTAAGTAAAGCTCAACTCGTTATTAGCCAAAGTCACCATTTACGTAACCTTGAGTACGATCGTCGCTTGGATTCGAGAAGATTACCTTAGTATCATTGTGCTCAACTAACTCACCCATCAAGAAAAACGCCGTGCGATCTGAGATACGACGAGCTTGTTGCATCGAGTGCGTCACGATAACAATGGTGTAATCTTTTTTAAGTTCTTCCATTAATTCTTCGATTTTGTGTGTCGCGATTGGATCCAGTGCCGATGTAGGTTCATCCATCAAGATGACATCCGGCTCCATCGCAATGGTGCGTGCGATACACAAACGTTGTTGTTGTCCACCAGAAAGACCAAAGGCGTGAGACTTAAGACGATCTTTTACTTCATCCCAAAGCGCTGCGCTACGTAAAGAACGTTCAACAACCATGTCGATGTGCTTCTTGTCTTTAATACCTTGTGCGCGTAGGCCAAATGCCACATTTTCGTAAATGCTCATTGGGAACGGGTTTGGCTTTTGAAATACCATCCCTACTCGAATACGCAGGTCTGAGACATCAATGTTGCCATAAATGTCTGTGCCATCCATCTCAAGTAAGCCGTTTATTTTTACGCCTTCAATCAGGTCGTTCATACGGTTCAGACAACGCAACAGTGTCGATTTACCACAACCCGATGGGCCAATTAGCGCCGTGACTTGACGAGTTGGGATTGGCAGGTTGATCGATTTAAGCGCTTGGTTCTCACCATAAAATAGGTTTAGGTTTTCAATATTAAATTTGTTCATTATCTATAATCTCTAAATTCTTAATGTCGTTTACTTGCAGCGTACGCTCTTTGTATTCTGGCGACGCTGCGATACGTAGCCACTCATCGCTCACGAGAGTGTATTAGTAAGTCGCCGTATTAAAACGACTGGCAATAAGCTTAGTCACCATGTTGATCAACAACACCAATACGATGAGAACTGTCGCCGTACCGTACGCTTGGTTCCATTCTTCAATGGTAAACAGCTCGGTCGTTAGTTTGTATAAGTGAACCGTTAAGGTACGTCCCGAATCCAACAGCGAGTCTGGGATACGTGCCACCATACCTGCTGTTAAGAATACCGGCGCCGATTCGCCAATGACACGACCAATACTAAGAATGACCGACGTTAAGATACCTGGCATTGCACTTGGTAAAATCAAGCGCCAGATAGTATAGATTTTTGAAGCGCCCAAACCATAAGAACCCTCACGGTAAGTTTGAGGTACCGACATCAATGCTTCTTCTGTGGTACGAATAATAACTGGCAGAATCAAGATACTCAGCGTTAGTGCACCTGAAAGAATCGAGAATCCAAGACCTAATATAGCAACGAAGAAGGTCATACCGAACAAACCGAAGATAATCGATGGAATACCCGCCAATGATTCGGTACAGAAACGGATAACCTTAACGAGTTTGCTGCCTACCTGTGCATATTCCGTCAAGTAGATTGCCGTCATGATCCCCAGTGGTGCCGCCACAGAAATAGAGGCGATAACCATGTAGATCGTCGAGATAATCATCGGGAAAATACCGTGTTCATCACCAGTACGGGTGTAATCGTCGGTAATAAAGCTCCAGCTCACATGTTGAAGACCATTAGATAAAATGTACCAAATAATCCAAAACAAAAATCCAACAGTCAGGGCTGCAGACGCCCAAACAAATACACTCAGCAACGTATCTTTATTTTTACGTGCTTGTTTTAGTTTTACAGTATCCATAATCGTTACTTCGCTTTTTCACGGTTCAAGTAGAGTAGTGCAGCATTGAGCATCATAATGAAGACCAATAACACCACGCCTGTAGCGTACAATGCGTTTGCGTGAATGCCACTTGCATAGGACATTTCAATCGCGATGTTCGCTGTTAGCGTACGAGCAGAATCTAAAATACCTTCCGGCATCGCTGGCGCGTTACCCATAACCATGATGATAGCCATGGTCTCACCGAGTGCACGGCCAATACCAAGAATGACGCCGGTCATAATGCCTGAACGCGCGGCAGGTAGAAGTAACTTAAAGATCGTAAAAATTTTCGAAGCGCCTAATGCCAACGAGCCTTCTTTATAAGCACGCGGTACGGCACGAATCGATGTTTCAGAAACCGTGATAACCGTAGGCAAAATCATGATACCCAAAACAATGATACCCGCCAGAATAGTGTTGCCTGCCGGTACCTCGAAGATTTGTTGGATAAGAGGAACGATGATCACTAATCCAAAAAATCCGTAGACCACTGACGGAATACCCGCAAGTAGCTCAACGGCTGGACGAATAATATTGGCGACACGCTTAGGGGCAATCTCTGCAATGAAGATGGCAGTTAACACACCAATCGGTACACCAACCACTACCGCACCAAGGGTTGATACGACAGAAGCAACAATCATGGTTGCAACACCGTATAGTGCAGGTGGTAGCCAGTTTTGGCCTAGAACAATTCCAGAAACACCCACTGCTTGAAATGCAGGGATACTTTCTCGAACAATAAAGTATGCGATAACGGCAAGAGAAAGGATGCCGATGACTGCACTCGATAAAAATAAGCCGTGGAAAATGCGTTCTTTCCAATCAACTTTCTTTTTGGCCTTCAGGCTACGAGATGCAGCTTGAGCCGCTTGGTCGCTCATAAGCTTCTCACTATTTGTTGCGATGGTCATAATTAAACTTCTATTTGTCGATAATTCGAAAGATAGAGAAAAGGCCCAGCCCCAAAATGTGGGCTGAGCAATATTTATTCTTTACTTACAGATTAGTTTACTGAGATGTAACCTTTCTGTTCAACAAGTGCTTGTGCGTCGTCAGCAAGCATCCAGTCTAGGAACTTTTGAGTTTCAGCAGAAGGTTGACCTTCTTTGTAAAGTACGAGGAAAGGACGAGCTACTTTATAAGAGCCATTTTTCACATTGTCTACAGATGCAGGAGTACCATCAATTTCTAGAGCGTGTACCGATTGGTCAACCGTACCCAAAGAAATGTAGCCAATTGCGTATGGGTTGCTTGCTACCATTGTTTTTAGTGCGCCGTTACCATTAGCAACTTGAGCACGTTGAGAGATAGCTGTAACTTTCATGCCGCTGATAGTTTGTTTAAGGCTCATGATATCTTCAAATGCACCACGAGTACCTGACGCTGTATCACGAGTGATAGCAACGATTGGCTTGTCAGCACCGCCAACATCTTTCCAGTTTGTTACGTCACCTTTATAGATAGCCGTTACTTGCTCAGCTGTTAGGCCTTTAAGGTCATTAGCTGGGTTAACCACTACCGCGATGCCGTCACGAGCAACAACTTCTTCAACTAGCGTTGACTCTTTTTCTTCTGCTTTAAGGTCGCGAGAAGACATGCCTAGGTCAGCTGAACCGTTTTTCGCTGCTTTAACGCCTGCTGAAGAACCAGGTCCTTGGACTTCGATGTAAACGTTTGAATGTTGCTTCATGTATGTTTCTGAGAAAACTTCCATCAGTGGCGTTACGCTGCTAGAACCTACCGCAGAGATAGTTTCTTTAGCTGAAGCTGGAGTCACTGCGAGTGCGCCTAGTAGTGCGATAGCACCGATAACTGTCTTTTTCATCACAATTTCCTTTAATGGCTTGATTGCCTGTTTCATTTGAACGAGGTCAAGATTAGAGGCTAAATATGACAGTTGTGTTTCACTAAGTTGAAAGGTGTATGACAGCGACATTTTTTTTACGCTCGTCAAGAAACAACCATATCCATTAAATTCATATACTTAGTTGATTTATTGATGTTTCTATCGTCAAAATCGCCCGTAATTATCCTATGACAGTGTCATATTTCTTTTGTGACACCCTACCTGATTGCTCGTTTTTTCATCATTCATACCATTGCGAGACCATTTCATCGTATGCAATATGCTTTACCTTTACCTTTACCTT
>NZ_MCUW01000012.1:458993-487072 GCF_002873335.1 Vibrio sp. 10N.286.49.B1
TTACCTTTACCTTTACCTTTAGAGCAATCTCGGATTTACAACAGAGCCGAACTTTGACGGAAATCAATAATCGCTGCAATTTATTCTGTTGGCGGCTTTTGAATAGACCTGAATAAAATTCCCACTTATTTGTCGGATAGGACAGGATACATTTGCAACCAGACAGGTGAGTACTTGTCACATGAATATTGATGCGAAAATAATTAACTCCTATTCCTACAAATTTTCATTAATATTTTTGGTCGATAAGTATCTACTGTATTATGTGAACAAGGACTGAGTTAATTTTATTGACTACTCATAGAATAACCCTATAAACATTTCTTACTTAAGTAAGACTGCTTTCTATAAATTATATTATTGGTTTCAACGTGGTAATTGAATTAACTTAATATATTCGACTGGTATTCAACTTGGTGGTCATCAAGTTGAATAAGGAGAAAGCCATGACTACACAAACAATGCCCGACAAGTCAAAAAAACAAGGGTTCTTTTCTAATTTTAAATTTCCATCTGCCTATACGATTCTTTTTATTTTAATTGCACTCGTTGCAATGATGACTTGGATTATTCCTGCTGGGCAATACGACAGAGTAATGAATGATGACTTGGGTCGTGAAGTGCCTGTAACCGGTACATACCAATCGGTAGAAAGTAACCCTCAAGGTGTGGTAGACGTTTTACTCGCCCCTATTGATGGCTTCTACGACCACAATACCTATGAAGCCGCTGCCATTGATGTCTCACTATTTATATTAGTTATTGGTGGATTCCTTGGCCTAGTGACCAAAACAGGTGCTATTGATGCGGGTATCGAACGCGTCACCGCAAGGCTTCACGGCCGCGAAGAGTTAATGATACCGATACTTATGGCATTATTTGCCGCCGGCGGTACCGTATATGGCATGGCCGAAGAGTCTCTTCCTTTCTATACGCTACTGGTCCCGGTCATGATGGCAGCTCGCTTTGACCCACTCGTCGCAGCGGCAACGGTATTACTCGGAGCAGGCATCGGTGTTTTAGGATCGACCATTAACCCATTCGCCACGGTTATCGCTGCAAACGCGTCTGGTATTCCGTTTACCGACGGCATTATGCTGCGCGTATTCATGCTTGTTGCTGGTTGGGGCATTTGTGTGGCTTATGTGATGCGCTATGCTCGCATGGTAAAACAAGACCAAACCAAATCCATTGTTTATGATAAATACGAAGAAAACAAAGCACATTTCCTAGGCAATCAAAATGGTGAGAAACTCGAATTCACCATGACGCGTAAAGTCATTTTAGCCATATTTGGCGGTTCATTTGCCGTGATGATCTACGGAGTATCCGTTGCTGGCTGGTGGATGGCAGAGATTTCCGCCATGTTCTTAGCTGCCACTATTCTTGTAGGGCTTGTGGCAAGAATGAGCGAGGAAGACTTCACGAACAGCTTCATTGATGGCGCACGAGATTTACTTGGCGTAGCGCTTATCATAGGTATTGCACGTGGCATTGTCGTCGTGATGGACCGAGGTATGATCACTGATACCATTCTAAACTCTGCGGAGCATATGGTGACAGGCCTGTCTTCCGTTGTTTTCATTAATGTGATGTTCTTTTTGGAAATATTGCTGTCATTCTTAGTCCCTTCTACCTCTGGTTTAGCCGTACTCACCATGCCAATTATGGCGCCACTTGCCGACTTTGCTGGCGTAGGACGTGAGCTTGTCATCACTGCGTACCAATCTGCATCCGGGTTAGTGAACCTCATTACACCAACATCCGCGGTGGTGATGGGAGGCCTTGCTATAGCCAAAGTACCTTATGTTCGATGGGTAAAATGGGTCGCACCACTATTAGGTATCTTGACCGTATTCTGTGTTGTTGTACTCAGCGTAGGCGCACTGATCGCTTAAGCATATAAAGAAAATCGCGAGATATAATCGTTAACACCAAGAGCATCGCTTACGAGCGGTGCTCTCTTTTAAGTAATAACGCCCCCCTTAAAACCTTCCCTGGTGTGAGCCTGACACACTCAAATCCGTATTGGATACCTCCAACTATTCATGAACCACAACCCGCTCTAGCGCTCACTATCATGTCTTGTGTTTCCTTCTGTTATTACTCTACGCTGATTGGTTACGGTGATCGGCTGCGGTGAATACACGATGCTATCGGATTAATGCTATCAACTAAGCCCCCCACTAACCTTGTCGCTTCATCCCTCAGGCCATTAATAATGATGTTTTGGCTTCTCTCCATCTGACCTAAACGTGCTCATTTCTCACTAAGAGGTACCATTTTGGGTAAAATTTAGGCGCAACATCGTTAGGAATTAGCGGTTCTGATTCAATCCATGCTCTTTCGCATTATCTCGCCTTGCTTCCACACTTCAAAACCACCCTAATAAAGCCATTGTTATTTAGATAGATTACTTTATATATTGGTAGTTAATTAGATTTAATAATGCTAGAGCCTATTTTACTCAGCTATTAGACTATAATAACTGTGATGGTGATAACAAGTTTGTGATACTAATTTGTTATCACATGATTAATTCCCCGGCAAAACGGTATAGATAGCATCACTTAGTGCATAATTACTCTATTCGTTAATAATCCACGCCTTTGGCTCCTGCATTAAATTCTCTACACCACCAGATAAACCAACTCTCCACTAATTAATAGTGAATAATATTCCTACTTATTAGCCAATAAATTTTGGCAAGTATTAAATCGTCATGAATACCTATTGTTAATTACTCCTCGCCATCAACCACAAACGAATAAAATATATTTGTGAGCCTCATCAAATAAATACCCGCAGTGAGGAGTAATATTAATTTCACCACGAGAAAGCTAATAATAAAACCATACCCTAATAATGATGACTCTGTGAGATTAGAGTCGATCATATAAGAAGAGAGATAACATCATGAATACACTTTATGTCGGTTCAGAAGTTGGTCAACTACGTCGCGTTCTTATCCATCGCCCAAGACGCGCTCTTACTCACTTAACGCCTTCGAATTGTCACGACCTATTATTTGACGATGTATTGTCTGTCGAACGAGCGGGTGAAGAGCATGATGTGTTTGCCCAAACATTACGAGATCAAGGTGTTGAGGTTCTATTGCTAACTAACTTATTGGCAGAAACCTTATCCGTTCCAGAGGCGAAAGAATGGCTGCTGAATACGCAAATCTCAAACTATCGATACGGCCCAACATTTGCAAATGATGTTCGCTGCTACCTTAGTGACATACCAAATCTAGAGCTGGCAAAAATACTCACGGGTGGTCTGTCATTTGGTGAAATGCAAATGCAATCCTCTTCAATATTGCAGTCCATGCACAAACCTACTGATTTTATTATCGATCCATTGCCTAATCATTTATTCACTCGCGATACTTCTTGCTGGGTTTACGGTGGGGTCTCAATCAACCCAATGGCTAAAGTGGCCCGTCAGAGAGAAACAAACCATGTAAGAGCCATTTACCGTTGGCACCCTACCTTTGCGGGTCAAGATTTTGTGAAATACTTCGGGGATGAAGAAAAGTCATACGACCGCTCTACCATTGAAGGTGGTGACGTTCTCGTCATCGGAAAAGGGGCGGTATTAATCGGTATGTCTGAAAGAACCACACCGCAAGGGGTTGAGCAACTTGCATCAGGGTTGTTCAAACATGGTCAAGCGAAACAGATCATCGCCCTTGAACTACCAAAAGATCGCTCATGCATGCATTTAGATACGGTGATGACTCATATGCGTGAAGATACGTTCTCCGTTTATCCAAATGTGATTCCTGACGATGTGAAATGTTGGAGCCTAACTGGTGACGAATCTGGTTTTGTCAAAGCGAAGCAGCAAGACTCGTATATCCATACGATAGAGAAAGCCTTACACGTAGACAAACTCAACCTTATCACGACAGGTGGTGACAACTTCGAAGCAGAACGCGAACAATGGAATGACGCAAACAACGTATTGACCGTTAAGCCAGGTGTCGTCATTGGTTACGAACGTAACACTTATACCAATGAGAAATATGACAAAGCCGGCATTACTGTCTTACCTATTCCAGGCGACGAGTTAGGACGTGGACGTGGCGGTGCTCGCTGCATGAGTTGCCCGATAGAGCGAGATGGCATCTAACTCAGCCGTTGATTGATGGCCATCATAATTGATAAGTACCGCGTCATTTATGGTGGCGACATCAATCACCGACTCGCATTAATATTGAACGGGCAAAGCGCCGCTTTGCCCCTGTAATAGGAAAACAAATCATGACAAAACAAACCATCGTCGTTGCTCTTGGTGGAAATGCATTGCTTCGCCGAGGCGAGCCTTTAGAAGCCGATGTTCAACGTCATAATATTGAAATCGCAGTGGCGACTATTTCTAAAATTGCTCAAGAATATAATGTTGTCTTAGTCCATGGTAACGGTCCACAAGTCGGTTTATTAGCGCTGCAGGGGCTGGAGTACAAAAAAGTTAACCCCTACCCACTTGACGTTTTAGGCAGTGAAACACAAGGCATGATCGGCTACATGCTGATGCAAGAATTCAAAAATCAAATGCCATCCGTCAATGTGACTTGTATGTTGACACAAATGACCGTTGATCCTAACGATCCGGCATTTGCTAATCCAACCAAACCCATCGGGCCGATTTACAGTAAAGAAGAAGCCTGCGAATTAGCAGAGAAGTTTCATTGGACGGTCAAACCTGATGGCGATTTTTATCGACGTGTTGTCCCTAGCCCTCAACCAACGGGCATCATCGAACACGACGCAATTACCAAACTTGTTGATGAAGGTCATTTGGTCATTTGTACTGGCGGCGGCGGTATTCCGGTCAAAAAAGAAAACGGCAAACTAATCGGCGTTGAAGCGGTGATTGATAAAGACATGTCTGCTGCGTATCTCGCAAAACAACTCAATGCCGATGCCTTACTTATTCTTACCGATGCGGACGCCGTGTATCTAGATTGGGGAAAACCCACTCAACATGCCCTGCGCTCAACAACCATTGGTGAACTGGCTAAACACCAATTTGATGAAGGCTCTATGGGTCCAAAAATCGACGCTTCTTGTGAATTCATTAAACAAGGTGGGAAAGTGGTCGGCATTGGCTCTCTTGAGCAAGGTATTAAGATACTGGAAGGGACCGCTGGCACCAATATTGTCAAAGGCTAAATACGTATATACGCAAAAAATTACTCGATAGCGTTCAACTTACTCAATGCGTAACTGAACTCGATCAACACATAGATATTATCGGTCGCCTGCCATCACGACTTCGCTTGATTCGGTCATTGGCATCGCGACAACTCAAAAAGGAAATCATCATGGCTTTTAATCTTCGTAATCGTAACTTCCTTAAACTATTAGACTTTACTCCACGTGAAATTCAGCATTTTCTTGATCTTTCCGCCGAGCTCAAAAAAGCCAAATACAATGGCTACGAGCAGCCTCGCCTTAAAGGGAAAAACATCGCGCTTATCTTTGAGAAAAGCTCAACTCGCACCCGCTGTGCCTTCGAGGTTGCCGCCTTTGATCAAGGTGCGCGAGTGTCTTACTTAGGCCCATCAGGCTCTCAGATTGGCCACAAAGAGTCCATGAAAGATACCGCCCGTGTATTGGGAAGAATGTACGATGGCATCGAATATCGTGGTTTCGGGCAAGACATTGTCGAAGATCTTGGTGCCTACGCGGGTGTGCCTGTTTGGAATGGGCTCACTGACGAATTCCACCCAACGCAAATTCTGGCCGATTTCTTGACCATGATGGAACACGGCCGTGGTAAGCAACTGCATGAAATCAAATTTGCATACCTAGGTGATGCACGCAATAACATGGGCAACTCACTGATGGTTGGTGCAGCGAAAATGGGCATGGACATTCGCTTGGTCGCACCTAAACAATTCTGGCCAGAAGACACGCTGGTTGCACAATGTCAGGACATCGCAACGAAAACCGGCGCAAAAATCACCCTAACAGATGATGTCAACGAAGGTGTTCAAGGCTGCGACTTTCTTTACACCGACGTCTGGGTATCAATGGGAGAAGCAAAAGAAGCATGGGCAGAACGCATCAATTTAATGCTTCCTTATCAGGTCAACATGGCAATGCTTAAAGCAACTGGCAACCCACATGTGAAATTTATGCATTGCCTACCTGCTTTCCATGGTGAAGATACGGCAGTAGGGAAATCGCTTGCTGAGGAATACCCAATCCTTGCTCAAGGCTGCGAAGTGACCGACGAGGTGGTGGAATCTGAGCATTCCATTGTCTTTGATGAAGCTGAAAACCGAATGCACACCATCAAAGCAGTCATGGTGGCAACATTAGGTGACTAACCTAAACAGCAACTGACGCCGTTGTCACAAAAGTACCGAGCCTTATTGATACTAGTTTATGAATAAGGCTCGCATAATATTTCAATAATAGCCCTGAGCATTGAGATTATTATTTAAGCTACAAAAGGTATCACTGGCGTTAATTCCTTCTCCAATTAATCTTACAATAATGGATAATTATCCATTTTCTGGATAGTTTTTCAGAGCTATTGATTGGAGATAAATTAGCATTATAATTTATCTCCAATGACTAAGGAGAAAACATGGCTTACCCGTTCAACATCCAACACCACTCTCGATTAATTAATCAAATAGGCCGTTGTTTTTCTTTTTATTACCGCCTTTAAGCCTCCTATTTTATGGAGGCTTTTTTGTATCTAACGAGTAACGACTGTTTGGCTCGTTGTTTTTGGGTTTAACTCGTCACTTATACAAAACAGACTATTTATCAATTACTGCACTTAACTGACCACTAGAGAGCATCGCATTATGTCGCATTCACTGTTCAACAAGCACATCATTTCTATCCCTGAGCTGAGCCGCACTGAGCTAGAACTCATCGTCAACACGGCGACTCGATTAAAAGCAGAACCTAACCCTGAGTTATTGAAAAACAAAGTGGTCGCGAGTTGCTTTTTCGAACCGTCGACGCGTACTCGCTTATCTTTCGAGACGGCAGTGCAGCGACTTGGCGGCACCGTTATTGGTTTCGATAATGGTGGCAATACCTCACTCGCAAAAAAAGGTGAAACACTGGCAGATTCAGTCCAGGTCATTGCATCGTATGTGGACGCCTTTGTTATGCGTCACCCTCAAGAAGGGGCAGCCCGTTTGGCTTCGGAGTTTTCGAATAATACCCCTGTCATCAATGGCGGTGACGGTGCGAACCAGCATCCAACACAAACCTTGTTGGATCTTTTTTCTATCTATGAAACACAGGGCACACTCGATAACCTCAATGTCGCCTTTGTCGGCGATCTCAAATACGGCCGAACGGTTCATTCATTGACGCAAGCCCTTGCTAAATTTAACAATATTCGTTTTTTCTTCATTGCACCCGACGCCCTCTCAATGCCCGATTATATTTGCGAGGAGCTATCGAGCGCCGACATCGCCTACAGCCTTCATGCCAGTATTGATGAGGTTATCCCAGAGCTTGATGTGCTCTATATGACTCGAGTACAAAAAGAGCGCTTTGATGAATCTGAATACGCACACATTAAATCGGCCTTTGTTCTTAATGCCGATATGTTGACACAAGCACGCCCGAACCTGCGAGTCCTTCACCCGCTCCCTCGAGTAGACGAGATCACTACCGACGTCGACAAAACGCCTCATGCTTACTACTTTGAGCAAGCTGAAAATGGCGTTTATGCACGTGAAGCCTTGCTTGCACTCGTGCTCTCTGAGTCGGTTTAACATCGCCTGTTTAAGGTCAATATTGATAACAATTTAAGAGGAAGCCAACATGAACAAGCAAACCAAACTTCAAGTAGAAGCGATTAAAAATGGTTCCGTCATCGATCATATCCCAGCCAATATCGGTATAAAAATTCTTAAGCTATTCAAAATGCATAAGAGCGAACAGCGTGTCACAATCGGGTTAAACCTCCCCTCTTCTGCACTCGGCGCAAAAGATATCATCAAAATAGAAAACATTTACCTAACCGAAGACCAAGCCAATCAGCTCGCGCTTTATGCACCGCAGGCAACCGTTAATCAGATTGAAGAGTATAAAGTGATCAATAAATTATCACTTGAATTGCCAAAATCAATTATTTCTATCTTCCAATGCCCTAATAGTAACTGCATATCGCATGGTGAGCCTGTAGAGAGTAATTTCCGCGTTATTAATAAGAAAAGTAGTATCCAGTTAAAGTGCCATTATTGTGAAAAAGTATTCTCACGAAATATCGTAACTGAAATTAAATAATAGGCGACACGTTATAAACAAAGAATATAACGACAGAAATACTTGGATATTTATTCTACTCGCTGAATAAATATCCATTCACTACTGACTAAAATAGAATATCAATAGTGTTAACTCACCGTCACTTATTAATAACCATTAAGTGGTAGAATATGGCTCTATTCTCACTCCAAGGGTTCGGAGTGTGTCGCGACAAGGAAGGTATCGTTCATTCCATCATGAAAGGAGTAGTCATGAACGAGACTCTTGAATTATCAATCATCGAAGCAGATGACAAAACACTCACAGCAGCATGCAAGAAACTGCTCCAGCAACAGAGCTTTACGACGCAAAACAAATTGCGAGAAGCCTTAGTCAATATCGGGTTTTCGGGAATAAGCCAATCTACGGTGTCTCGATTACTGTCGCAGCTTGGTGTTATCAAGGTGCAAAATGCTTGTGGGAAGAAAGCGTATTGTTTGACGGTAGAAAATGCACCAGTGCGGGTTGAGTCATCGATCTCTTCTCAAATTGAATTTATAACGCATAACCAAGCTGTTGTTGTCGTCAAAACTCACCCTGGAAGCGCACAACTTATCGCACGGCTCGTGGATATTGATCCACACAGTGAGATATTAGGTACGGTAGGAGGGAATGATACGGTGTTGGTTATCCCTAAAAGCATCGCTGAAATCGACAAATGCGAGCGCATCGTTCGAATTCGATTAGGGGTACTCTAAATCGACATAAAAAAAGCCTCTAACGAGGCTTTTTTTATTATTCAGTTTCAGCGGTTGGCTTAGGCTTTTTCTTCGGGATAAAGACAGTATCACCCACTGCGACATTCTGGTAGAACGCCTTATCACGCTTAACTGGCTTCTTAGTGCCTGTTTGTTTCTTCTTCTTCTGAGCAGGTTTTGCTGCGGTATTCTTAGCAAACGCAGGCTTACGAGGTTTCAAGCCTTTAAATTTACCTTTAAGGCCGTCTAACTCAGAGAAAGTAATATCTTGTTGTAGGAACGACTCAACGCGCTTTAGGCTGTCCCAGTCTTTTGGACCGACAAGCGAAATAGCGTCACCTTTGTTGCCCGCACGACCGGTACGTCCGACACGGTGAACATATTCTTCAGTATGCTTTGGCATATCAAAGTTAATCACGTGCGTGACCGTATTGATATCAATACCACGAGATGCGACATCGGTCGTCACGAGGATCTTAAAGACATGACGTTCAAACTGACTCATGATGTTGTTACGCTGGGTTTGATTCAAGCTACCACTCAGCGCCACTACTTTTAATTTTTTCTCATTAAGCCAAGCGGCTAAACGCTCGGTATCAGCACGCGTCGCCGTGAAGATCATGACTTGTGTGTAATCGGCTTCTTGCAATACACGCTCAAGAATCGCTTCTTTATGATCTAAGTGATCGCACAAGTAGAATTTTTGAGTAATATCTTTATGCTCTTCATTCGATACACCAACAGAAATGCGTTTCGGCTCATTGAGTAATTCATTCGCTACGTCATTCATTTCAGTGTGATCAAGTGTCGCCGAAAACATGAGAGTCTGACGACGACGGTGTTTCGCTGCACGATGAATTCGCATCAATTCAGGAGCAAAACCCAGATCTAACATACGGTCAGCTTCATCCAAAATAAGCGTTTCTAGGCCATCAAGGAACAAAGAGCGATGCTCTAAATGGTCTGCTAGACGTCCTGGCGTTGCCACGATGAACTTAGGGTAGCGACTGAGTGCTTTTACTTGGTCGTTGAAGTTTTCACCACCTAGGATAAGCGTCGCATCGTACGTCAAACCACCAAGCATTGCTCTAAGCTCACTATAGACTTGCTTCGCCAACTCACGCGTTGGCGCCAAAATGACGGCACGTGGGTCTTTAGCAGAGAAAGATTTACTTTTTAGTGATTTGTGAAGCATAGGCAGTACAAATGCCAGAGTCTTACCTGAACCCGTTTTCGAAGAGGCAATCAGATCCTTACCCGCAATGGCGACTGGGATCGCTTGCTTCTGGATATCTGTCGCTTTTTTGAAGTCGTAGTGCTTCAAATTCTTCAATAAACGGTTATCAAGACCAAGATCTTTAAATTGCAATGGTTGTACTCCTAACGAGGTGGAACGAACTAAAAAATAAGGGGCGCATAATACATGATATTTGTCATCGTCACCAGCATAGTGCATAGCAACTAAAAAACCTAAATTTTGACGGATGTTGTAGTCTAATTCTTATGCAAAGATGCGAACATAAGCTTTTTTTTCAGAAAAGCTAATGAAACAATAAGTTAACGCGACACCTGTTATATATTGTGATTTAGATCACATTAACACAGTGCTAATCAATCTCATAATTAAGACAGTCAAAATTTAACGATAAAATCGCGTAATTTTTTGGTTTTTCTGACTTTTAAATAGTTTGCGTTCTTAAAATAAGGCACTAAACTGAAAATTAGCCTTATTGCCTAGATGTAGCAGGGCTGTTTGAAATAATAATATCCTCAAGGAGCTTTATAATGAATAAAATGATAATTGCAGCAACAGCAGCGTCGGTTCTACTACTAGCAGGTTGTGCATCTGGTCCAGATGAAGCAGAAATGGCTAAAATGGATGATCTAAACAACCAAGTAAGCCAACTAAGCACTGATGTACAAGCGCTTAAAGACGAAGTACAAATGGGTAACAAAAACGCAATGGCTGCACAAGAAGAAGCAGCACGCGCGAATGAGCGTATTGATAACATCGCTCAGTCTTACACTAAGTAAGCAGCACAAGATAAATAAAAAAACACCCGCTAAGCGGGTGTTTTTTTATGGATGCTGATACGCGTTATTCTAGCGTTTCCATCGGCGGTATTACTTCTACAGGTACACCGTTTTGTGCTAACACAACGGCCTTAGCCACTCGGTCAGAGACACCATACTCTTCGATCCACCATTCAAGCTCCTGCGGTATCGTCATCGCCTTTTTTGTGCCATCACTGCGAGTTAACGGCTCGTGAGCCTCAATGAATACACTTCTGTCAGGCTCCAACGCGACTTTAATCGGCTCGTCAATCACGCGCACTTGTAACCCAACCTTGGCCTGATGAAACAACCAATCGATATCTTTAGGGTCCATGCGAATACAGCCTGCGCTCACCCGTAAACCAATACCAAAGTCTTTGTTGGTACCATGGATAAGATACGTCCCGGTACCGTAAGCTAAACGCATCGCATAGTCCCCCAGCGGGTTTTCAGGACCTGCAGGTACGACTTTAGGTAACTCAACACCTTTTTCTAAATAATCTTTCCTGATTGAATTTGGCGGCGTCCAAGTTGGGTTCTCTCTGAGCTGACTGATCTTGGTCGTCATTTCTGGTGTATCTTGTCCAATACGCCCGATACCAACCGGAAAAATATGCACAATATTCTTCTCAGGTTCAAAGTAATACAACCTTAACTCCGCAAGGTTAATGACAATGCCTTTGTGCTCAACCTGAGGCAGTATGGTTTGACTTGGAATGGTCAACACATAGTCTTCCGGCGGCAAAAACGGGTCGACCCCCTTATTGGCTGCCATTAAAGACAAAAAACCGACATCGTAGTGCTTCGCGATGTCTGACATTGTCTCACCTTCAACGACACTATGATAATTGATGGTCCCGACAAGGTTACTGCCATCTTCCGGCAGCTCATATGTCGCCGCATTTACCCACTGCGAGAAGCCTAGGCAAGCCGCTAAAATCGTCCTACGATACATCAATGTTGATCCTTTGCTTCTTTATATACGCTTAAGGTTATCTCTCTTTGTGTCTTGTGATCAACTATAGGTTCCGGATAATCTAAACTTTGAAACGATGCCCACTTCCAAGGTTGATGGATATAACGATTGGGCACGTCCGATAGTTCAGGGATCCATTGACGAACAAATTCGCCATGGGCATCAAAGCGCTCTCCTTGACTAATCGGGTTGAAAATCCGGAAGTAGGGCTGACCATCGCATCCTGTTGACGCGCACCATTGCCAACCGCCATTGTTGGAAGCCAAATCGCCATCAATAAGCTTTGACATAAAGTAAGCCTCTCCTTGGCGCCAGTCGATGTGAAGATCTTTCACTAAAAAACTGGCGACAACCATTCGCAATCGATTATGCATCCAGCCCGTGGCATTGAGTTGTCGCATCGCAGCGTCAACAATCGGGTAACCGGTTTGGCCAGTCGACCAGCAAGAGAAGTAATCCTGACTTCCTTGCCAAACGAGGTTTTTTTCCCACGGCAGATACCCCTCGTGCCGACTGAGCTTGGGCTCAAAGTGGAGTAAATGTTGATAAAACTCTCGCCAGATAAGCTCACTTAGCCAGATCTCAGCCCCCGCGGAAAGCGCCTCGCCTTTCGCATCGTAATAAAGACGTGCAACACACTGTCTAACGGATAAAGCCCCAATCGCGAGATAAGGACTCAACTGACTGGTCCCGTCTATTGACGGAAAATCCCTGTCGTTATGATAGTCAGCGACCCTATCGTGGCAATATTCTCTTAGTCTTTGAATGATGTCATCCGTCTCTATAGGCCAATCCTGGCTGCTGACACGTGGATAACTAAACGGACGAGTTGGTGAAAACTGATGTGGCAACGGGATATCGACAGCCACTGATATCGCCGGTTTTTGAATTAGAGGTAGCGTAAACTGCGATTTCCAAGCGTTTTTAAATGGGGTAAACACTTTGAAGTTCTTCCCCTGTTTATTTAAAACCGTACCTGGACGCAAAACACATTTGTCATCAAATGTTATTAATTTTTTACTGATACTTTGTAGACGAGCAGCCAAATCTAAGGTTCTTTGTATCTCGTTGACTTCATGATCTAAATTCATGAATACACTATCGATATCCAACTCTTTGACCGTGTTGATTATCCAATCATTGGCAGTATCGAAATCTTCGCACTCGTGATAAAGCAGAGGAATATTCAAAGCGTCGAGCTCCCTGCTCAACACCGTTAAGCGGCGATACACTAGGTCTGCTTGAATGGGCGCGAGATCATGTTGCTGCCACTGTTGAGGCGTCGCAATAAACAAACCGACAACCGGGGTTTCCCCATCGATGGCGTTGATAAGTGCCGTGTTATCTACGGTTCTCAGATCACGATTAAACAGCACGAGTTTCTTCATCTTAGTTTCTCTTAATTTGGCTTAAAGGTGATCAGATTAAAAGGTCAATGACTGGCGACACATGGATCTGGGTATCGCGATATTCACGTTGTTCTCTTATCACGGCCAGATGCTTTTCCGACAACGATTTCTCAGCAAACACGTGAACGTGCTGGAAGTTCATCATTATCTCGTCATTGAATAAAGCAGCGATCTCATCCACGCCATCTAAAAATGTCACCGCAATACCCTGTTCAACTAAATTGGCGTAATAAAACCATGCAAACACATTCCCAACGCTGTCCATGTTGATGAGCAAGCATTTGCTTGCTAACGATTTCTTCGATTCAGCTTGAATCATCAACATTAATCGGTTTATCAACGTTGTCCGAAATAGAGCAAGCTGCAAAGAACGCAGCCCTGCTTTAACAAAATCGATCGCGGACAGTACGGGCAACACAAATTGTGTTTCTACAACCGCTAACGGGTATTCTTTCAAAACATAACTAATGATTCGGTCTGTTTTACTGCCATCTAAAAGACTCAACGCTTCGAGTACATGCTCCACTTCGTCAAGTTGAACCGATGTGGTTTGCTCCGTCAGTAACGTATTGGAATCGATCAGTGATTTCACCTTGCCAATGGAAACCCCTTTCGCCAACCAACCTTGTACGCATTTTATCTTTTCGATATCACTTTGCGTGTAGAGTCGGTGACCTTTATCCGTACGCTCTGGCTGGATTAAGTTGTAACGCCTTTGCCAAGCTCTTAGCGTCACTGGTTTTATGCCAGTAATATCAGCCACTTCCCGAATCGCATAGCATGTTTCTTTAGAGGCCATAACGTAACCGCATTTCTTCTGGGTGAGGTTGTAGGAAGCGCTGTTGCGCAAGGTAATCATCTGGGTAAGCCCTGAGGTAATGCTTGATCAATGTGAGCGGTGACAGTAACGGTAAGACCCCAGTGCGATAGTCATCAATTACTTGTGATAACTCACGCTTTTCATCCGCATTCAAAGAACGCTTAAAATACCCTTGAATATGCATCAGTACATTGGTCACATTCTTTCTACTTGCCCTGTGTTTCAAGCCGTCCATCAATCCCTGGCGGTATTGTTGATAAAAATCGCTGGGCTCAAGTTCGTTTTGGTGCGCGACTAAACGCCCTAATGATTTATAGGCACTCGGGTTATGCGCCATAAGTGTTAACTTGTAACGAGAATGGAAATCAACAATTTTCCCTGGCGTAGGTGCGCCCTGCATGGATTGATAAAAATCATTTAATCCAAAGACGCGAGAAATAAAGTTCTCCTTCAACACCGGATCATTGAGTCTTCCATCTTCCTCAACAGGTAACCAAGGCATTTTCTTCATCAAGTGCTCTGTGTATAGACCCACGCCATTTGTTTTGGCGTGACCGACGGTATACACCTTTACCCTTTCCATGCCACAACTTGGAGATTTAGCGCAAACGATGTAGCCACACATTTCAGTGTCTTCTAACTCTGCCACCTTTTGATGAGTATAAGTCAGCATTCCGTCGGTATAGTCTTTCGTAGCGTCCTTAGTTTCAACCAAGCTGATGCGCTCTTCATTAGACATAAGACGTATGGTTGGCCTTGGTACAGGTAACCCCATCCCAACTTCTGGACACACCGATACAAATGAAAAATAGTCCCTTAGTTCCTTATTCACATAGGTACTTTGTTTATGCCCCGAATCGTATCGTACTTTTTCTCCCAATAAACAAGAACTGATACCCAGCGTGATTGGTTGCTCATCCATTTGCGGTTCCTCGTTGTACAAAAAATGGTTATGTATAAGGAATAGCACAACCTGATAAGTGATACAAAAAAATAATCTGTACAATATTACGAGCGTCTCAGCCACAAGTTCACTCTTCAGAAAAATTATTGATGTGTGCAAACCATTCTGCGAGTAAATCGATTGCTTAACAACTTTCAACACATTTAGTTATCATTGTGTGGCTATCTGTAGTTTTCACAAAAAAATGTGATTTGAATCGCATGTGAGCCTTTAAAATACGGGTAGTATTTGTTTTAACAAAGAACGAAGCGTTCAACAGAATTAGTTAAAATATTAGGAGCAATACGATGGCTACCCCTCATATCAACGCAAACCCGGGTGATTTTGCTGAAACAGTCCTGATGCCAGGTGATCCACTTCGCGCTCAATATATCGCTGATACGTTTTTAGACAACGTAGAAAAAGTGTGCGATGTTCGTAACATGTTCGGTTACACCGGTACCTACAAAGGACAACGCGTTTCTGTGATGGGTCACGGTATGGGTATTCCGTCTTGCTGCATCTACGTCCATGAACTTATCAAAGATTTTGGCGTTAAAAATGTAATTCGAGTAGGGAGTTGTGGAGCAGTACGCGATGACGTCAACTTAATGGACGTCGTTATCGGTATGGGAGCTTCTACAGACTCTAAGGTTAACCGTATCCGTTTTAACGATCATGACTTCGCTGCGATTGCTGATTTTGGTTTATTAGAAGAAGCCGTCAAGCAAGCTCGCGGACAAAATGTTCCGGTTAAAGTCGGTAATATTTTCTCAGCAGACCTTTTCTATACGCCAGAAGCCGATATTTTCGACAAGATGAAACATCTAGGTATTTTGGGGGTTGATATGGAAGCGGCCGGTATCTACGGCGTAGCGGCTGATTTAGGCGCGAAAGCGTTGACGATTCTGACCGTGTCAGATCACATCATCCGTGGCGAGAAACTGAGCTCAGAAGACCGTCAAAAATCGTTCAACGATATGATGACTGTCGCGCTAGAAACCGCGATCAATATTTAAGTTTACGAAGCCAGTTCAATGCCTGAAGTTGAACTGGCTTTTTATCAAACCATAGGGGGTGAACGTGTCAGAAGGCAAGTTGCCGCAGGCCGCAAATGGGTTACAGCTCAATTTTTGTAAAACATTGGCGTGTGATAATTTTGGACAAAGTGATGCAAGTTTGTATATTTTGCAGCACAGTAATCCCAAGCGACCTGCGATGGTGTGCCGTGAATGTGGTGCGTTTCCCCCCCTACTTAACAACCAAGAGGTCCTCTCCGAGCTAAAGCGATTGCAATTGGCTCATGATGATGGACTCCCTTGCTGCAAAGATGCGCAATGTGAGCACTTTGGCATGTCCGTTTATACCCATAAGGAGCGTTATCATGCCTTTGGGTTTAGTGGCGATCGTCAGCGTTATCGATGTAAGCAATGCCAAGGCACATTTGTCGATAAGTGGTCGGGCACGAATAAAAAGACCTTGATACAAGAAGCATTACTCGCACTTTTATTTACTGGTTATTCCGTCAGAGAGATTTGCCGAAAGCTCGACATTAACCCCAAAACGTTTTACGACAATATCGACCAAATTGCGAGTCGATGTCGTAGGAAACTTGCCAACATTGATGCTCGATGGCTGAACCATGCCAGTCACTATGAGCTTGCCTCAAACTATCAAAGTCTCCAGAAGAGCAGTAACAACGGGGTATTTTGGTTTGTCACTTGTGAAGCCAATTCGGGCTATGTGCTATGCCAACACACCAATTACACCGCGCAAACCAAATCCAGTAGTAATCTTGATCATGATGCTTATCAGCAGAATTCACAGTTCTTGCCGAGTAGCTATCAGGCTGAAAATTATTCGGAGAACAAAAGCTTTACAGGGAATGACACAACAAAAGAACACAGCGGTTTCAGCCTCAAAGAGCGAATCGATATTAATTATCAAAATATTCTCGCCAGAAGTAATGTCGAAGACCCCCTTGGTAATTTCTCTACCTTTAACTATCCAAATACTGGGACATTAATTCGAGCGCCGTACACCTCTTACGCACATTATCTACTCATCTCTGAGATGATTGGTGACCAAAAGCCACTCACTATTTATATGCCCCAAGATCCCCTTTTGCGCTCGGCAGCCCTAACCGTCTACCTTGAACGTATCCATCAAAACAATATTGACCTAATGTATGTGTTGCAAGACCCTCACTGGGACAACAGTGGTCAATCAAAAACGACGGATATAGCACTAATGGGTTGGTGGCGTGACCGATGGACCATTGCTCATCAAGAAAATGGAGCGAGTAAGGGACTCTGTTACCTGTCGGGGAACGATTCTTTCGCTAGTAACGCCGACGTTTTCAGTCATGATAGCCACAACGATAGCTGGTTAAAGACGGCATCTATTCAAAGTGCATTATTTTATCAAAATCGATTCCAATTGCTGTTTGAAAGCTTTATTAACGAGCCAAGGCGAAAATTACGCCCCAACGGCATTATGCCTTTACTCGACATATTCCGAGCTTGGCATAACCTATGTTATCAGGATAAACAGGGGCTCACCGCAGCTCAACGATTAAACATTTGCCAAACCCCAATGACGTTAAAGCAGCTACTTGAGTAATGATAAAATTCTGACGTCATCGACTATAAAAAAAATAAAGAAATCCCTAATAGGGCGAATAACGTACCTATCACACTTCGGCGGCTAACCCGCTCTCCCTTTACTGCATAAATAATAAGTATAAATAGTGGACTGGTTGCGATAAGTGTCTGCGCCACTGCTGGGTTGGCGTGTTTTAACGCAATTTGCTGCAACCACAATGCCAGAAATGTCCCGACAAATATTGCCCCAAGCAGCCACGTCCATTGTCGTCGAGACATCGTTTTGCTGCGGGCTAGGATACTAGAAAAAGGTTTTTTCTCTATAAAAGGGATAAATATCGCAACAGCCAGCACCCCAATAGTCAATCGAATAAACGCCCCAAGCAGTGGGGGTAAATCACCTTGTACTAGCGCGTAATGGGAAATCACGACCCCAGATGCTTGGCATATACTTGCCACCAGCCCAAAACCAATACCCGCCATATCATTCGCACGGTCTGCCTGAGTGGGTTGAAATACGACGAAAGCAACAGCAACGGTTGTAATCACTACCCCAAGCCAACTTTGTAGTTGCAATGTCACTCCTAAAAAAAGCAGCATTAGCACACCAGAAAGTGGCGGTGCAAGTGACTCTAATAATAAGGTTTTATTCGCGCCAATCCGTTTTAACGCCGCAAAATACGCACTGTCGCCAATCGCAATGCCAACGACACCAGAAATCCCCAGCACCCATAAATACTGAGGCTCGATACTCAATGTTGGTGCAGGCATAAGTGGCAAGACCATTGCCATCATTAGCGACGCGATCACACCTTTGATAATATTTAGCTGCAAAGCAGAAAAGTGGTGACTGAACTGACTATAAATCCACGTCGCCAATGCCCAGACTATTGCGGCTCCAATCGCCGATAACTCCCCCACAAACATTAACTCTATCCTTAATTTATTATCACAAACCCATTGATTAACTTACTCATATAACAAATACTTAACCTAACACTGTGCGCCATTCTGGCTAACATCACCTTCAAACAAGGATGAATTATGTTTCTTGATTACTTTGCATTAGGGCTACTGGTTTTTGTAGCACTTGTGATCTTTTACGGAATTATTGTTATTCACGACATCCCTTATGAAATATCAAAAGAGCGCGATCATCCACATCAGGATGCCATACATGTCGCGGGTTGGGTAAGTTTATTCACACTTCATACCATTTGGCCATTTTTATGGATTTGGGCAACATTGTGGCGCAAAGAACGCGGCTGGGGCTTTCATAAGCTCGAAGAAGAGCAGCATGACCTTCATCACCGTTTAGAAAAGCTGGTCGATCAAGTAACGAATATGGAACAAGAAATTAAGTACCTTAAGGGTAAACAAGTCGTGCAACACGCTCAATCTGTGGAAGAGGAGAAGTAATTCATGGATTTATTACTCATATTAACGTATGCCGCACTATGTATTGCCGTATTCAAGATCTTTAAGATTCCACTGAATAAATGGACCGTCCCTACTGCCGTGCTCGGCGGTGTCGTACTGATTGGTACACTCATTTTATTAATGAACTATAACCACCCTTTTACTCAAGTCGGTGGTCAGTTCTATAGCACAACACCCATTGTTTCTAGCGTTCGAGGTAAGGTCGTTGAAGTCGATGTGATAGCAAATCAGCAGATGAAAAAGGGAGACGTCATGTTTAAAATTGACTCAATTCCTTACGAGGCTGCGGTGATTAAAGCGAAAGCAGCGCTGGCTGACGCGAACCAAGACGTTCTGCAGCTAGAAAGTGATTACAAAGCAGCGCAATCCGATACCATCAAAGCAGTCGCAGAACGCGATAAAGCTTTACGTGAATTTGAACGTTATCAAACGGGCTTTAAGAAAGGTGCCTTTACCGAGCAACAAGTGGATACTCGTCGTCAAACTTACAAAGCAAACCAAGCCTCACTTGAGGCATTTGAGGCCAAAGAAGAAAGCGCAAGACTCGGCTTTGAATCGCAAATTTTTGGAGAGAACACCACCGTAGCTCAGCTAAAAGCAGACCTTATTCAAGCCGAGTTTAACCTTCGCGAGACCGTGGTACTTGCTCCCACTGACGGCTATGTCACTCAGTTGGCATTAAGACCCGGAATGATGGCGGTACCATTACCACTCGTGCCTTTAATGACGTTTGTGCATACCGAAGAGAATTTTTTCGTTGGCGCCTTTAGACAAAATTCACTGCAAAGGCTTAAGCCAGGTTTTGAAGCCGAATTTTTGTTCAGAGCATTACCAGGTAAGGTGTTTAAAGGTAAAATAGTTGAGGTACTCCCAACCATCGCGGAAGGACAAATCAGTGCCAGTGGTACATTAAGAAATTCGCAGACCTTCAACACATCTGGTCGAGCGATGGTCAAACTGGTCATCGATGATGATATGAGCCAATATGTGCTGCCTACTGGTGCCAACGCTGAGATTGCGATTTATTCAGATAGCTTCAAACATGTATCTATCATGCGTAAAGTGCTGATCAGAATGAAGAGTTGGCAAAACTATCTTTATTTAGATCACTAACACATAACCATCTCTCACTCAGTAAGCAAAATGGCAACCTTTCGGGTTGCCATTTTTAATCATTTGGTTGGACTTGCATGTGCAATATCGGCAACGTACCCCTCACACCTTTTAAAACTCCCTCCTAAAGTCAAAGTCAAAGTCAAAGTCAAAGTCAAAGTCAAATAAATATGACAACGATCCTATTGTATTCAATTTTTATAAAAAGGCTTTTTAAAAATAGTGAACAGTGTTAAGTTACATGAATATAACAATCGTAAGCAAAGGAATATCAATGGATAAATCCACACAACCTGAAGCGGTATCTTCAGTGTTAAAAGTGTTCAATATATTAGAGTCTCTCGGTGACCAAAAAGAGATTGGTGTATCTGATTTATCTCAGCGATTGATGATGTCTAAAGCCACAACTTATCGTTTTTTGCAGACCATGAAAGGCTTAGGTTATGTCTCACAACAAGGCGAAGCTGATAGGTATTCATTAACATTAAAAATGTTTGAATTAGGGTCTAAGTCTTTGGAGTGGGTTGATTTAGTTGAACTTGCAGAAAAGGAAATGCGAATCATTTCTGAAGAAACTAACGAGACAATCCACCTTGGCGCTTTAGATCATGGCTCCATCATTTACATCCATAAAATTGATTCCAGCCATGCGCTACGAATGCATTCAAGAGTCGGTCGCCGTAACCCTTTACACACTACGGCAATCGGGAAAGTCCTGCTTGCTGAACGTGATAACGAATCCATACGTGATGCCCTTGCCGATGTAGAGTTTGTTAAAAGTACGCCCAATACGTTAGAAAATATTGAGCAGTTGATCGACGAGCTAGCGCTCGTTAAACAACAGCACTTTGGCGAAGATAATGAAGAGCAAGAACCAGGGCTTCGCTGCATCGCCGCACCTGTGTATGACCGATTTGGTACCGTGGTGGCTGGGGTGTCAATCTCCTTCCCCACGATTCGCTTCGACGACGATAAGAAAGAACGTTATGTGCACTTATTGCACGTAGCAGGAAAAAACATCTCCGAACACCTCGGTTTCAAAAATTACCCAATGACACTTTAACCGACACCTGATAATGGTAGCCTTGGTTAGAGCTTGAAGATAAAGAAATAGTCGCCAAGTTACGCCATCTTCGCTGATGGATAACCTCAGTAAAAGCAGCCGAATTTCTATGGTTTCTTTTACTGAGGGCTGCTTATCAATGACCAATAGTGCACGAATTTATTGGTACAGCCTGTTAGCTAGACATAAAAAAAGAGACACCATATATCAATGGTATCTCTCTAGCGGGCTCAAATAAGTGTTAAATAAGCAGCATTAAAAACTAGTCGAGAATTGCACGCACGAAGGCTTCAATATCTTTATCTTGGCAATGTTCAAAAAAGCACTGCTGGAATCGCGCACCACTCACTGCCGTTTTAACAAGTTCAGGATCAATCGCTTTCAATGTATCCAAATAGTTTTCTTTAATAACCGCAGCTTTAACATCGGTCAATAGGCTTGCATTTCGTTGTTGTGGTTCCGCACGTTCAAGTGGGTAACCCATACCACGCTCACCGGTTGTGAAGGCTTTTTCAAAGATATAACGAACGTTAAGCTCCGCGCCCCAACCGTAACCTTTAGCAAAAGCTAAAGCCAACGCGTTGCCATTATTGATTTGATTGAATAGGAAAGCATCGGAAGGATCTAAACAGTACCCGCATACAACGCCAGGATGGATATTTAGCGACATCATCGCGCCTTGACCGGTTCCACAACCCGTCACGACAAAATCGACGGCTTTAGAATTGATCAAAACACTCGCCATAATGCCTAAATGAATATACGTTAAGTGGTGGTCATTCTCATCACACATACCCACATTAAAGACCTGATCATCTTGCGTACGCGCAACACTCTCGAGTTCATTAAGAACAACGGCATTCTTACCTGCTTGGCTGTTTTCCATCATTAGCGCGATTTTCATTGGTTTCTCCAAAATTGTCTTGCCACAGAAATTAGTAGTATCACTGAAAGATTAATAAACGTTCTAAAGCTATAAGAAGATGAAAGCCATAGACGTTATAAAAAATGGTAAAAGCTATAAGAGGATTAACTAGCGGGCTAGCCATCCTCCATCAACCGCTATGGTATAGCCGTTGACATAATCGGATGCTTTAGAAGCAAGAAAAACACATGGGCCTGCGATGTCTTCTGGCGTTCCCCACCGTTCGGCTGGTATACGAGCAAGAATATCCTGATTTCGTTTTTCATCAGCTTGCAAAGCAGCGGTGTTGTTCGTCGCCATATACCCAGGGGCGATAGCATTAACGTTAATACCGTGCTTTGCCCATTCATTTGCCATCAAACGCGTAATCCCCGTCACGCCACTTTTCGATGCCGTATAAGAAGGCACACGAATACCGCCCTGAAAGGACAACATAGAAGCGATATTAATGATCTTGCCACCTTCTCCTTGGCTTATAAACTGCTTAGCCACGGCTTGAGAAAGAAAGAACACGGTCTTGACGTTAACATCCATGACGTCATCCCAATCTTGTTCAGTAAAATCGAGGGCGTCATTGCGACGAATAATGCCAGCATTGTTGACTAGAATATCGATACGACCGAACCGATTCACGGCTTGCTCCACGATAGAGGACAACTCATCATTCTTCATGAGATTTGCACGAACATCGAGATAATACTGTCCGGTCGCTTCCACTTTTTCTTGAGTTTCAGCAGCATCACTCCGATTAACGCCAACAACATGACAGCCTGCGCTGGCAAGCGCGACGGCCATTCCTTGTCCGAGCCCTGTATTGCAACCCGTTACAATGGCAACCTTGCCCTTTAAACTAAATGAATCGAGAATCATATTGTCGGTCTTCCACACATCGATAAAGTATTAATGTATTACTATTTAAGTTATTCATAGCACCTTAACGTGACAATGAGAGAAAATCAATTAAGTGAAATGATGTTTTAAAATTATTTTGACCAAGTTCAAAGATAAATGCAGCCCTTTGAATCCTAATCACTAGTTCAGTCATCTCAACAGGCTATGTTTTACCATCTACCGTTGGGTGATAACGTGTCGATAAACCCGTCTATAAGCGGGTTACTCGGACAAGCTGGTTACTGAGCGAACAAGCGTGGCAGGAAAACAATAGCGAACTGGTTTAATTCATCTTTATAAAAAAAATGGCAACCACTGGCTGCCATTGACATATTCATTTTTCAAACCGAGTATCTTAACTCCATTTCAACATTCGTACTTCATTTCCCTCTGTCGGGTTTCGTGGAATGTTCAAGGACAACACGAGCGATACCAACGCCATCGCGGCGCCAATATAGAAAACACTGGAGGGAGAAACCAACCAAATCACACCAAACGTGACGGGGATAACCACCGCTGCAATATGATTGATCGTAAATGACACGCCAGCCGTCGAAGCCATATCAGCTGGGTCAGCAATTTTTTGGAAATACGTTTTGATTGCCAGCGCCAACGCAAAAAATAGATGGTCGACAACATACAATGCCGCGGCCCATTCTGCAGTTTGTACCAAGCCATAACCCACAAAGACAAAGATCAAGCCAACGTATTCGAACATGAGAGCCTTACGCTCACCAACAATGCCAATAAATCGACCGATTTTCTTAGCAAACAAGAAGTTAAACAGATAGTTAATAAGAAATAGTAACGTGATATCAGCGACACTGTAACCAAACTTTTCAACCATCAAAAAGCCCGCGAATACCGTAAAAATCTGGCGGCGTGCACCACTCATAAAGGTCAATGCGTAATAAAGCCAATATCGTTTACGCAACACCAATTTTTTGTTTTGCTGGGTTTCGGTTTTAAATTGTGGAAATGCAAAGGCGATGACAAGGACCAACACAAAGCCTATACCACCAGAAATTCCGTACACCCAAATATAATCAAGTTTAAATATCTCCAGCATGACCCACAATGAAGCATAAGTCAGGAGTGACGCGAGCGCACCTATCGAGATAAGCTTACCCAGCATCTCAGGCGCTTCTTCCTTGCTTAACCATTGCAACGATAACGACTGTTTTAACGTTTCAAAATAATGAAATCCCGTCGACATAATGAATGTGGTAATGAGCAATCCTGCCACCGACGGAAACAAGCCAGTAATCGCCGTGCCTAATGTCAGCATAAGCAAAGACAACACCATAAACTTCTGTTCACGGATAAACAGCAGCACAAAGACGACAGTAAACGCGAGAAAGCCTGGGATCTCTCGCACGCTTTGCAATAGCCCGATATCCGCACCATCAAAATTGGCTTTTTCTATCACAAAGTTATTCAGTAACGCCATCCAGCTAGAGAATGCGATAGGAACAATAATAGAAATGATAATGAGAAAGTTTTGAGGCGTTCGCCAATCATTTTCTTTATGGCTAGATAACATGATTTTTTTCCTGAAGTGCTGATACTATTGGTCTGAAGTGTTAACTATCTAGGGTGCTATAGGACTAAGGTGCTATAGATCTAAGATACTATTATTTTAAATTGGCTAGTTTTGTTATGGTGACTTTTGTTACGAGCCTGTGTGGAGTCTAATACGTTGCAAAATATAAATACAATAAAACTCGCGACTTTTAACCTGTGTAATTTCGCGGAGCCGCCCTTTGCGTATTATGAAATGGATAATATTTACACAACGCAACATTGGGCTCAAAAAACAAATTGGCTGAAAAAAACGCTCAGCTTACTCAATGCCGACATCATCGCATTTCAGGAAGTGTTTTCAACCGACGCTTTACGAGCGCTCGTGAATGAACTTGGCTATCAGTATTTTTACTTCAACCAGGATAGCCACCTTGAGGCGGGTTATATCTATTCTGAACCTTCCGTTGCTTTCGCTTCTCGCTTACCATTAACACCACAACCCAACCCATGTTTCGCCGAAGGTTGGCCTGGAGAGTTCAGCCGCCCTCCATTGCATGTCACGCTTAGTATCAACGAAAAACAAAAAATTGATCTATATAACGTGCACTTAAAATCCCAACGACCAGCCTCATCTATCCTAGATCCGATGCTTGAATCACCAGTGGAACAATGGCTCAATGAACTGCATGCCTCAACCGCATCAACCCAATTACGACAAATGGAAGTGCTTAGCCTCCACAACACGATTGTCACACACAAACAAGCCACCAAGAATCCCGCGATACTACTTGGGGATTTTAACAACAACCTTGATGCCGCCGAATTCCATCCCCTTCACTCACAAAGTTTAAGACGCCAGCCGCAATCGGCCAATGCCATATTGCCTTATACGCTGCTAGACAGCTGGACGTTATTTCAACAGCGACAAACCCAACCCGATAACGTATCACCTGTTACCCACTATTATGGATCTCAAGGCAATAGACTCGACCACATCTTATTGTCTCCTGAGTTTGACATCAGCTATACACATGCGCAGTTTGAGCTTCTCGACTATCACGTAGAGAACAAGCACATTATTGACCCACGATTTGGTGTAGACGACATCAGCTCTGATCATGCCGTTGTCTCCGTCACCATCAAATTGCGGAACTAAACGCGAATGCCAACCCTGACACGACGATAATCCCCCGAATATTCAGCAAGGTAACACTTGCATCATCGCGTTAATTCAATTAGTTATAGAGGCATAACTTCCAGATCTAGGACGCGAGCATGAACATACTTATCCGGCCATCAGAACAAGCAGATGCAGAAGGCTTAACTCAGTTGTACTCTCAACCGAAAGCACAACGCGAGACCCTTCAGCTGCCCTTCCCGTCTATCTCATTGTGGGAAGAGCGCCTGGCAAACATACCGGTTGGAACGTATAGTTTTGTTGCGGAATTAGATGGGAAAATTGTCGGTAATATTGGCCTTCAACACTCTCAGCGACCTCGCACTGCACACTGCGCCAGTTTTGGCATCGGAGTCCATGACGATTTTCAAGGCATGGGCATCGGCAGTCGCTTGCTCGAAACCGTGTTAGAGCTCACCGATAACTGGCTAAATGTTCAGCGTGTCCAAATCGAAGTGAATGCCGATAACAAGGCTGCCATCGCCCTCTATACCAAATATGGGTTTGAGATCGAGGGCGAAGCACTCTGCTCGGTTCTTCGTGATGGTGAGTTTATTTCGACCTATTACATGGCAAGGCTAAAGGATCAGCTTTGACCGTTAATGTACAGCTGTCGGGGGACAATATAGCTTGATCGGAAATGTGCCTTTTCAACCCATCCCAATTACGCAGCCATCCTCGTGCCGATGGGGATCGCCCAAAGCGTGTGACTCTCTTAAATAGAAATGAATGACAGCAGAATAGGCTCACAACGCGCTGATGAAGATCCCCTTTTTCAAGGGGATGACGGTTAGTTTAATTTGTGGAAGCAGTAGCATGCCAGACGTCATTGTGCGCTAACGAAGACTGAGCTTATTCGATTCTGGACAAACGCCATCCTTAATCAGCAACCAGAACATCCAACAATTCGTCATTCCTTTGAAGAAAGGAATCTATCGGCTTACTGAACAACAACATTATCATATGTTGGCTAGCTTAGTTTTGCCCCATTGTGAGTTGTAGCCGTTCAAAGACTCAAGTTATGGAAATGCCTTTTGACATACTTTTCCTCATACATATAGTACTTAACAATCCCCATATGAATTCAACGAAAAAGTATGAACCTTCAACGACTCAGATTTCTCAAAAGAATTAGAGAGCACCTTCCATTACTAACCGCTGGCTCTTATATTCTTTCGATAATCTACGGTATGCTGCTCGCCGCTCTTCAGTATTACCCTTTTGGGATTCCTTTCTTTGACTTTGCATCATTACAAGACTTATTTTATTTAGGTGCTCTCAATTTTTGGAACGGAATCCTATCAATTGTGATCATCTACATTATCTACCAACTAGTAGATACTCTCAAAAGTAACCACTCAAGTTTCATTCAAAGTCTAATAGCAATTGTGTCAATATTAACTCTCATAGTTTGGTGGGGGTTTCGTCTAAGCCATCCCAAAAAGATTGATATCGAAAGCGGTTACTCAGATGTTTATCGTGTTCAGGTTAAATCAGAATCCCCAATCAATTCGGGTTGTTTTTCTCTAATTGGTTCTACTTTCGATTATCTATTTATTTACAATTATTTGGAGAAGAGAGCACTTGTTGTATCTCGCAGTAATATTGAGTACATCGAACTTCTTCAAAAAGGCACAATACCGCCTCAAGAAGGTTGGAGTCTCAAACCAAAAACAATTGTGAGGCAAGAAGTACGAACCGAGTGGGAAGCCGAGCGTTCAAAGGTTTGTGGGAAAACAGAAAGCTAAGGTGATGGATTCAATTTATAGGTACAAGTGCGCCAGATGCGCCGCCTACTCTGATATGCCCAAAAGTGTGCCCGTTCAGCTTCCGTCAGCGTGTCTTGGTCATTAACAAATAGACTCTATCATTTTACTGCTCCCACAAATAAAAACTAACCGTCATCCCCTTGAAAAAGGGGATCTTCATCAGCGCGTTGTGGACCTCTTTTGATGTCATTCATTTCTATTTAAGTGAGTCACACGCTGATGAAGATCCTCGTCTGCGCGAGAATGACGGCGCAATTGGATGGTTTGGATAGCATAAACTAAGAGCTCTATGTCCACAAACGTGCCAGTTCGGTTGTCATCAGCGCAGAACAAATTCCTGATTGCTCCCACAAATAAAACTAACCGTCATCCCCTT
>NZ_MCUW01000013.1:0-96531 GCF_002873335.1 Vibrio sp. 10N.286.49.B1
GAGTTTGCTGTTCAGTGAAAGGGGTATAAGACAGTGATGTTTGTGCTTTGACCCAGAGCTGGGTCACCTTAATGCTGATCGAGTTTGCTGTTCAATGAAAGCGGTATAAGACAGTGGTGTTTGTTGCTTTGACCCAGAGCTGGGTCACCTTAATGCTGATCGAGTTTGCTGTTCCGTGATAGCGATATGAGATTGTAGTGATTATTGCTCTGATCCAGAGCTGGGTCACTTTAATGCTGATCGAGTTTGCTGTTCAATGAAAGTGATATGAGACAGTGGTGTTTGTTGGTTTGACCCAGAGCTGGGTCACTTCAGTGATGATCTTGTTTGTTATTCAGTGAAAGCCATATGAGGGTATGGTATTTATAGTAATAACTATGAACTGGGTAATTGTATTTTTTGGGATTAAAGTCGTGTGTATTTTATATTTGTATATTTTTAGTTTTAGATAAAGTTTATTTATTCTCTTGCTTTTTGTTTCTTATTTTGATTATTATGTCAGGGTGATTTTTTTTGGTTAATATACTCTATTCTTAATACGTAGCCAGTTGAATTTTTTGTTGTGTATGATGTGGCAGTGAGAATTGAGTGTGTGGGGTTTTATATTTGTACGTTTAATATCTATTCCTTCCGATCTTGTAATAATTAAAATTAATAAATAGGATTTAAAGTGAAAATTAAAATAATAAAGAAAAATAGAAAGTACTTTTCAGCACAAACTGAATTTGGAAGAAAGTGTAAAGTTGTCATAGATGAGAACTCTGAAGGCTTGGAACCTGGTGAGCAGTCACTATTAATGGAAGATGTTTCTGTTCGTAGCCGATATGGGACAGACCTAATATATAGGTTAATAACAGTAGATAAAGATGAAAATACTACCACTTTGAAGTCACCTTATAATACTTTGCTAATAAGTAAATGCAGGGATCTTGGCGGTGTATGGGACAAAGAAAACCAGATTTGGGTATTCCCTGGTTTTGTTGAAGAGGAAGTGAAAAATCTGGATGGAATATTTAATAGTTCTAAAGTGGTAGTTGAATTAACAGCTATAAATGAAATATATGGAATAAAACAAGGAATAGAATTTTTAGGTGTTTCTTTATGTAAAGCATATGGTCGGGACTCTGGAGCAAAAATGGAAAACGGCATCTCGGTGATCTCTGGTTGTGTAGATTCCGTAGGCTCTAGAAAAAATTGGAAAACGGTTATTTATCAAGAAACAGTTATCCGATTAAGTATCCCTTCCAAACTTGTCGAGACATATAAAGATAGTAGGTTCTCTATAAAGTTAGTCGGCTGATACTCATGGGTATCAATAAACATTCATTTTTTGATACCGCTAAAAGATATATCGGAAGCGGTATCATTAAGTGGGCGTTGTGTGTTTATGATACCTCTGCTATTGTTGATACTAGTTATGATACCAATGTCGAGGTCAATTATGAGTTCTGGGCGTATATTTGCTTATTGTCGCGTTTCAACAAGTGAGCAGACTACTGACAACCAAGTTTTAGCCATTAGAAGCGCTGGATATGAAATCCAGCAAAATCGAGTAATTAGTGAAACTGTGTCTGGTTCTGTCCCTGCCATTGAAAGGAAGGCGTTCAAAACATTGATCGACCATAAATTAGAACCAGGTGATAGCTTGGTTGTATTGAAACTGGATCGGCTTGGTAGAGACAATATTGATGTTCAACATACGATTAGTATGTTGATCGAAAAAGGCGTAACTCCCGTTTCTTTAGATCTTCCGATAAAGGATTTAGGTTCTTCTGAAGGAAGACTCATGTTGCAAATGTTCTCAGCATTTGCGGAATTTGAGCGAAATAGAATTCGTGAAAGGACGATGGAAGGGCAAGCTCGTGCGAGAGCGGAAGGCAAAAGAGTAGGGCGACCTGAGGCAGTAGCTACAACCGCTAAAATACAAGAGTATAAAGCAAAGGGACTGAGTCAATCGAAAGTAGCAGCAGCGACTAGGCTCTCGCTGCCCACCGTAAAGCGGCATTGGAACAAAGCAGTACAGCTATGATAGTTTCGTGATATTGAATTCGGATTCAAGTGGTGTATGCTTTAATAAGCGGCTCTATTCTTGAGGAATGACACATGATTGACTTTATCAACAATAACTTCGCACTTTTGACTGGTGTCGGCCTAGGGATGTTCACAGGGATGGTTCTAGCGTTGATATACGTAACGAAAAATCATAGTTAAAACTCTTCGTTCCTAGCACTCAATAAGTTACACATGTCTGCTTGATGTTACTAGTAGCCAGAACTTGGTCTATAACTCATCAGGCTGCTGATGGCTTTGTTGCTTCAGGTTATGCTCCTGAAATATGAACTTCACGAGTTTACTCGTGTCTAGTCGCCGTATCTGTAAAGTTAAAGTATCAGGCTTTCTAAGCGCTTTGTTATTTCACTCGGTTTAGCCATTAAATCAACAGTACAAAATCGTAATTGATGCCCTTGTATTGTCACTACTTCATCATAATGCTCTCCCATTGATGGGTGTAAAAGCATTCCAGATGATGCCAGCGAAAGTAGATCCTGCTCTTTCTTCTGGCTCATGATATACGTATAAAGTTGGTAAATGTACCCACTCTTAAACGTCGTATTATCAAAGCGTCCTTTTGTTACTATATTCGTGAATTTTGTATCTATGACAATTCGTTGCTTGAGTTGATGATGATCAAGTTGAATGTCCAGCTCCATTGTTGGTAATAGAGAGGGCATGAGAGCTGATTCTTGTTCAACTTGCCACCTAAGCTTCTTATTCGATGAAACCTGCCATCCATGTTTTGGCAGTTCTAGTTTGTAAAACCCAATGATAGCCTTCTCGAACAGTTTTCTGACCCATTGTTCTTGTTTCTCTGGTTTGGGTAACAATTTAGACCCCATCGATTCACTGATTAGCATCATGCTGTGGATCAATTCAGCTAGCTGGATAATTTTTCGGTCTTCATTTTCATGCCGACCAAATCTTTCACTTGTGGGGCTGTATCCAACAACCTGTATGTCGCTAATACCTAGTTGTTTTAATTGCTGGCTAATTGCCTTTGAGCTAATGAGAAGGTTTTTATTTTTCGTTAGCTTTTGGAGTTTTTGTAAAGCATTTAGGGTATAGCGGTTGCGGGCAGTATCGGCTGACACTTCTTCAAAATGACAGAAAACTTTTCCTCGATAGAGTGACATTTTTCTTTCTGATTGAAGAACATCCACTCTCCCTCTTACACGATTCAACTCATCTTTTCTGTTGATGAAAGACTTGGATAACTCTCTTCTCATCCTAGATTCAAGGAGATCACAAAGCACTTTACCAACCAGTTCAAGCGCATCATGGTGCGATGCTTCTGAATCGGCTAGGTGCTCAGCTAGATAGCGACAGTCAGACGCATACAGCATTAGCAGCCAGAGATTTTTAACTGGAATGATTCCAACTTTTTCCCGTTCCCAGTTACTCATTACAACCCTTCTAAAAGGGCTAATCGCGCGTTTTCAGCCGTTTCTATGGAATCAAACCAATATTCTTCGAGTAACGGGTAAATCTCTGTGTTAACAACATCAGAGAACCAAGATACAGGGTCAGAGATCTCACTACTAAACGATGGGGTGACATAGCTATGACCGACTTTAAATTGTTTCCCCAGCCTCTGATCGGTTTCAATGAGGTTATTTAGGTGATCGATCCTTTGTTTAACGGTAAGCAAAAAAGGAATAGGGATCTGGTTAGCTGTTGAAACCCAATTCATCCATGTATCATCTAGGGTGGTTTCTAAAGTGAAAAATGCAAATCGACGTCTTAATGCCAAATCAACAAGGGCTAAAGAACGGTCGGCAATATTCATTGTTCCAATCACGTATAGGTTTTCTGGAATATAAACACGTTCGTTATTATTCTTCTTGTAGCTTAGAGCTAAGCCTTCACTTGGTGTTCTCTTGTCTGCCTCTAAGAGTGTCAGCATCTCACCAAAAATTTGTGCTGGATTGCCCCTGTTAATCTCTTCAATGACAACAACGTACTTTTGATTTGGATTCTCACGAGCCAGTTCAACAGCTTCGAGGAATGGTCCATCGCAAAGTGTGAGCTTTCCATCTCCAGATGGACGCCAACCTCTCACAAAATCTTCATACGATAGGTTTGGATGAAACTGAACGGCACAAAGATTCGATTCTTTTTTCTCGTTGATTAAGGCATATGCTAAACGCTTAGCTAACCAAGTTTTCCCTGTACCTGGCGGGCCTTGAAGAATTAGGTTCTTCTTATCCCTTAGTCTTTGAAGTAAGTGTGTCACTGTTTCTTCCGCTAGAAAGCAACCGTCATTGATGATGTTAGTGACATTGTAAGGTTCTAGATACTCGGCTGATTCATTGACAGAGCTAAGATCATCAACAATATCTTCGTATCCATACCATTCGTATTGGCCTCGTTTTAAGAAGCCAATAATTGACTCATCTCGTAAAATTTGCATTTGACGGTCTATAGTCATATCTGGTGTATTATTGTCGGGAAATAGACTGCTTAGCTCTTCCAAATACCCTGTATGAAATTGCTCTCTAGTGAATACCGCTGACTCATTTGAGCGACAAAGTTGCTCAATACGTTCAAGTATTAGAGGTTTCCAACCATCTCGTTTATCTGGAGAGGTTGTTTCTTCACTGCTTTTCTTTGAAGGCTGCTGCCAAGCCTTTAGTGACAGCTCTGGATAAGAGTGGACAGGAAACTTCTCTTCTGAGAAGCGAATTTCCAAATTACTTATCAGTGTTAAGTAATCTTTGGCACTACAGCGACCTTTAGCCCCTGTTTTACTTAAGTTGATCCCTAATGAATTCAGATAGTCCCGAGATTGCGTATCCAACGTAGGATATGCCCATGGTCTGATCCAAAATAGCCCCATAGTTAAGTTCCAACCTACACCCAGTTGGCTGGATACCTGATTATATAAAGTCGCAAAAGCATTTTGAGTGTCTTCATTTTCAGAGTCTGCATACGTTAATGCAGATTCGAATATAGACCATAGGTTATCGATATCCTTCTCACCTCTGTTTTCCTCATAAGCAAAGAACCATGACTTCTGGTTATTGAGGATAGGGATCGCTTCAAAGGATTCTGGAATAGGTTCATCTACGGACAAAAACTGGGCTAGGGCGCTAGCAAGAGCTTTACGGTTTTGCTCTGTTACTCCACGGTTGAAAATACCCATTACGGTAAATGGGCAAATGTCATCGAGGTCTTTACCGATAATGTAAGAGAGCTGGTATTCGTTAGCTAGCTCAATGATAAAAACAGTGAGTGCTTTACGATCACTTTTGTGCGAAAGCAATTTATCTGCAAACGATTCGTAAAAGTTAGCCCACTTGAATCGAACATCATTTCTAGGTGAGTCTCCAAATCGTTCTTTCCAGTATGGAGCATTTGCAAATTTACTGTAATCTTGTTGAGTGCCCTCGAACGTGAAATCGAGAAGAGCTTTATTCATCCAGCTCGTATTGTCGATACGCCAGACAGTTGTTCGATTTGTGTAAAAGTACCACTGCTTTGGCTCATCAAACTTTTCTAACCAGTCAACCTGAACCGTTTGACCATCGTTTAGATTATTAGTGATTGTGCCGACGGCTTTAACAGCCATGACAGAAACCATATGCCCACGGTTATCAAATGGAAGTTCGTATTTACGTGTAAAAGCAGACTTAATGACGATTTTCTCGCCTTTTTGCATTGATCTAACTTGATCTCGATATCTATCACTATATCCGTTTTTCCAAATACCTTGCTCAATAAAGTTATCTAGCTGATCATCATCGCCGTAAGTTGCACCTACGAACCAAGCGGTATCAACGTTTTCTTTTACAGTGTCTTCCATTTGATTCATGGGTTTAAATCCTTGTTTAATTTTAAGGGAGGCTATGAGGGTTAAATCCCCATACCCGAGCTTTCAACTTCAGCGTGAAGCTCGTTCCAGTTTGGGCAGTGTTTGGTGACCAATTGCCAGAATGCTTTGTTGTGGCTCTTCTCTACCGTGTGGCATAGTTCATGGATAATGATGTAATCCATCACATTGTTCGAGAATTCCATACATCTTGGGTGGAACTCCAGAACATCATTGTCAGTGCAGTTTGCCCAGCGAGCTTCAAATTTTTTGACTTTATATGTTGTGGCTTCTAAGCCTGTCTCTCGTTGCCAATGTCGAATACGTGAGCCGATTTTCTCTTGAGCTTTTTGTTTGTAAAAACGCTCAAGAGCCGCTTTAAACAGGTCTCTACTAACAAAGTGACCTTGAGGAGAGCGAACCTTAAAACGGCTTTGATTGAAACTAACCTCAGCAATTGAAAGGTCAGGAGCATGAATGACTTCACAATAGAAGGTGCGGCCTCTATAAGCCGCTCTGCTACCGCTGACGATTTCATCTTTTAAAGGTTGGTTAACCTCAGCTAATCGCTGCTTAATCCAGCGAGCACGATAACGAATTAACTCAAGCTGTTCGTCGGGTGAAACCTCTGGGCCTCGAAGGAGAACAAGCTTATCTCGCTCTACTGTCACGTAATGGTGCGTCAGCTTCTTATCAACCTTAAACATCCACTCAATTGCAGTGGTTCCATACTGGAAAATTGGCATAACGAACAATGGCCCTATTAGTTATTCAGCATGATGTTGAAGATTTCATTCGAATGTTGGCGAGCCACTGTCATATTCCACCCACCAAGGCCGCGTAAAATAGTTCGCACCGTTTTTTTGATTTCATTGTGAATATCTTTTTGTTTCTTCCAGATAGGGGATAGCATCACTTCCGCAATATCAGGATGATTAAAAATACCTTTCGTCCAAGCGAGAGCTTCAGCTTCATCGACCAGTTTTTCTAGGTAGTGGTATACCGCTCGTTCTGTCGTGGTAGTTAAGCCCATCTCTGATGGCTTAGCATCTTTATCTCGAACTCGTTGGGCGAACAACTCTAATTGCTCTAAGAAGATTGCCTGCTCTATGCGACCTTCGCGCTCATCATTGATCAGCTTTTCTAGCTCTTCTTCTAAATCACCAAAGAAAGCTGGGTCTTTACCTTTACCCGTTTTGATTGTGTGCTTGAGTTTGTTTTTCATCACGAGTGCAGCACTGCCAGCACTTTTTTGTTTTCTCAATAGATCCATATCAGCAGCGTCAAGAATAGATACTTCACGCCCAAGCAGGCTTTTCACTTCACTGGCTTCTATGTGCTCATCTAACATAGCTTTAATAAGTTCAGACTCAGAAGCGGTTATACGAACGGCATCAGCGCTGTCTGGCATTTTGTTGCGCAGTTGCAGTTTGATTTCATTGAACACCTTAAAGTAAGGCTTAAAAGGTGCTCCCCTCTCATCGGGGAGCACAATATCAAGTCGGCTATTAAACTCAGCCAATGCAACAAGAAAATCTTCAACGATATCGAGTTTAGTATCTGGGTCTAAGAACAGATCGGCATCTTCTTTGTATTGCTCGGGCTGTTTAACTAGGTTGTGCTTCTTCGGCAAAATGTCTTGAATCTTTGAAAGAGCAGTCTTTAGCTTTGGTAGTTCTGATTCTACATCTGTCCACACCTGTTCAGGTTGAACATCGCCGCCGTACATTTTTAGCGCTTCATCTAAATATTCCACCACACCATAGTAATCCACAATGTAACCTGCTTTCTTGCCTTTACGGGTACGGTTTACACGAGCAATGGCTTGCAGCAATGTGTGCTCTTTAAGTGGTTTATCTAAGTACAGAGTATTAACGATCGGAGCATCCCAACCTGTTAGGAGCATGTCAGAAACTATCACTAAACCGATATTATTGATCTTGGCTTTTTCATCTGCTTTATTCTCTGATTCATCACCATAAGGCAGTTTAAATTCATCATTGACCAGTTGAGAAATCTCATCTGAAGGTACAGCAATTGGCTTGATACCGTCAGAAAGTTCACGTTTGATTCGCTCTTCTATCGTTTCTAATTTCTTCTTAGAACCCGTTGCATAGTGAGCTTGTTGTTCACTGATCCCAGTGCGTTTTTCTGTCATGCTACCAAGAGATATCACAACACGGCTTTCAAAGGTTGGAAGACCTTTGTTTTCACGCTCTGCCATGATTTCATCAATCACATCTTTATAGCGCACAGCCATATCTCGACCATCACAAACTAACATGCCCTTAAAGCCTCTAGGCTTAACACTTGTTAGGAAGTGATCCACTAGGTGTTTTGCATTCTCTTCAATGCGCCCAAGTGCACCACGCCTTTCTTTCAGTAACTTTTGTTTCAGTTTCTTCTTACGTGCTAGCGGCTCATTTGCGAATTCATCTTCAAAGGCTTGCTGTAATTGACCGTCACTACCCCATTGAGACATCCCTTCTAAGTACTTAATCGGTAATGTAGCTCCGTCCGCCACTGCTTCATCCAGTCGGTAAGTATCAATATATTCAGTACCACCAAACTCACCTAACGTGTTCTTATCGTCTTTGATTAGTGGTGTACCTGTGAAAGCGATAAATTTTGCGCGGGGTAGGGAAGCTCGCATAAAGGCAGCAAGGAAACCATACTGGCTACGGTGTGCCTCATCGACCAATACATAGAAGTTAGGCTTGGTGCTTAGTACTCTAAAATCAACTTTCTCTTCGCTGACTTTTTTCCATTTCGCCTTTATTGGATTACCTGCTGAATCTGTTAGCCCGTGACTTTGGTTGTTTTCTTTAACAATCCAGCACTGTTCTTTACCGTTATCATCTTTTCTTAAAACACGCTTCACTCGATTTTTGGAGTTAGTACCATCATCGGTTTCATTACTCTCTTCTGACTCTTGTGCCGCGTTGATTTGTTTGCCATCACTTTCTTGGAACTTTTGTACAGTCGAGGTGAAAATAGTGCCATAGTCATTGCTGAGCATACCTTCAAGCCCTGCAACTGAATCTGCTTTTGAGGCTTCAAGCCCTACATTAATAAACGTATTGTGGATTTGTTGATCGAGACTCGTACGGTCGGTTAGCACCAAAATACTTGGGTTTCCTAAACCTGATACTTCTGAGCGCATTAAGCGGGCAAGTAGTGCCATAGAGAGCGATTTACCACTTCCTTGGGTATGCCAGACAACACCACCCAGCTCTTCGCCCATTAACGCTGGGTCTTTTCCTTGCAGACGAAGCAATGTTTTCTCTACTGCACGCCATTGCTGGTAGCGAGGCAGCTTTTTAATCATGCGGCCATCTTCGACTTCAAACATTGGATAGAAGCAGACTAAGCGAACGAAACGTGAAGGCTCAAACAGCGCCCAAATGAGCTTGTCTTGCTCCGATGGATCTTTGCCTAGACGTAGCTCAAGCTCATCTAGGATAGCTTTTTCATCAGGCTTTTTAGCATCGAATTTATAAGTGAGATAGAACTGTTCTGGCGCACAAATCGCACCGTATTTAGCTTGACTGCGGTTAATGGCAGCACAAACCATATTAAAAGCAAAATGCTGGCTGAATGAACCTTGATAGCCATCAATTTGTGCAATGCCTTTGTTTAGTTTCACCGAACTGGCTTTACACTCAATCACAGCTAAAGGTAGCCCGTTAATGAACAAGAGCAGGTCAGGTTTGAACTGTTCGTCACTGGCATTCTTCCCCACATATTGATCGACTACGTGGAAGTGATTACCTTCTGCGCCTGCTGGGTTAATAAAGCGGATACTACGAGGCTGTCCGCTCTTGTCTTTTTGTTGCAGGTTAGAATGGAAAAGGACATCTTTCCAAAAGGCATGGTTAGCAAGCATCAGGTCATCGTTATGTTCAAACCAGATATCACGCAGCTGTTTAATTGCTTTCGTCGCCCCATTGGGTACATCAACTAACCAAGGGTTTAAAGCATGAAGGCGATCAACGAGAACCTCTTCCAAAATAACAGGCTCAGCTCTGTGTACTTGTTCTACTTGGTTGCCTTTGATATGAGTATAACCAAGCTTTTTAAGCCACTCGATAGCAGGGCGCTCTACACCTGCAAGTTCTGGATTTGATGCATCTGCCTGACCTGACATAGCCATTACCTCTGTGATTGTTTTTATTATTGCCAGTTAATGATGCCTTGTCCTGAAGGCATCATTTTTACTTCTGTACCTAATTTACTAACTATCTAACGGCACTCGCCATTCGCCTGTTAGTAGCTTTTGCATTAAGCCTTTTTTTAGCTGCTGAGTTTCTACTTTTTGTTTTTCTAATAGAGCTAACTTTTCATCAACCGTTGATAACGTTTCAGCAATGATACTTTGCTCTTCTAGTGGTGGAAGATACACAGTTAAAGGCTTCAAAACCTGTAGGTTTATATTTTTTTGCGCACTTTTAGTCGCTTTTGAATCTAATTCTGATTTTTGTGTCTGCAAAAAATAGAAGAGCCAATGTACATTGCACTTACTCTCATTAGCTTGAATACCAACCAAACTATCGGGGCAAGCTAGTGGGTACTTAGTTATTGCAACATCGCCTATATTCGCAGCGATAGTGATCAAAATAGTCCCTACGGGAAACATTTTACTTACTGTTAACCCCAAATCATTCAAAGTTTGAGAGTAAGTTTCAATATATGTAGCAGCGTTAACTACATCCCCTGTTTGAACAAAAGGAATATCTCCCCCATAGTATTTAGGATCATTTCTAGGTCTAGCTGAAAATTTCCCTCGCTCCACAGTAGCAATATTTTCTAGGCTCATTAAGTTCCAACACGCTGGGACATTCACATCTGAAGCTACTTGGAATTCAGTATGTGGCTGCCAATTACCCTCTTCATCTTGAACACCAACACCTTCAGAAAATAGCTTCTGCATTAAGCCTGTTTTTAGCTTTTGTGTTTCAGCAATTTTTTGGTCAATGAGGTCGATTTTTTGATCAACTGTTGAGAGTACTTCAGCAATTTTTTGTTGTTCTTCACGTGGTGGAACAATTATAGAAAAACTCTTAATCTGCTGAAAATTCAAGCCTTCTCGATTTCCTCCAGCTTGTAAGTTCCAAATCTGCTTTTGCCCCATAGCTGAATTTAAAAAGAAGCCGCAGTATGAAGGAACTAAAAGCTCATTGGTTCTAATTATGCATACATGCTGATTTACATTACCTTCATCAAAATTATCAGGAAGAACTGCACAACGTCCTATTGATGCTCCAGTTATATTCAAAAGAACATCGCCAGCTTTTAACTTTGAACCTTTCATTTTGTCGTGCTGAGCTTGAGTAATAAAAGCTACATCAGCTAATTTTAACTTTCCCGAGAGTATGTTTTGGCTTCGAAGTAATGGAATACCCGATTCAACATAAGCTTTACTACCACCTTTAGGGGTTACGCCACTACCAACTTTGTCAGTACAGTCCTCAAATTTTTTGAGACTCCACTCTGTCGGAATTTTTCCTAAAGCAGTCTGTTTTAATGATTCAACTAAATTACTCACATTTAGCTCCCACAATAGAGTCTATATACATATTTAGCTGGTTATCAACCGTTGTCATTTCAGAATTAATTCTAGTGAGATTATCAAGCACCTCAGAAATGTTTACTTTAAGCTCAACTTCAGAAGTATCAATATAACGACTGATATTTAGGTTAAACTCATTAGCCTCAATCTCGCTCATATCAACAACACGTAGATATTTATCTATTGCAACAGACTCCAGCAGTTTAGTTAGAGACTCTTCGGTTTGTTCGCTAGCATCAATCATAGCTTGCTTAGCTTTGTTGTATTCTTGAGTGATGTTATTGATATCTTCTTCGCGAAGGCGGCTCATCTTATCGCTATCGTCACACCCTTCTGACGCATCAATAAAGATCACTTTGTTTTTAAGCTCTGCGGGCTTCTTTTTATTGAGGATAACAACGGCGGCTGCAATACCTGTATTGAAGAATAGGGCTGATGGTAGGCCAATAACCGCTTCAATCAAGTCACCTGAGAGGTCGTCTGTACCAACGAGCAAGCCCTTACGAATTTTACCTTCATCACTCTCTCTGAATAGCACACCATGAGGAACCACTACACCAATGCGACCATCTTCTTTTGTTGATGCGATCATGTGCTGTAGGAAAGCTAAATCCGCTTTAGTTCGAGGAGCAACACCTAAACCAAAGCGACCATATGGGTCTTTTAGTTCTGTGCTGTATTTAGGAGCAATGTCTGTCTCTTTACCGTTTCTATCAACTTTAGTTTTTTTATTGAGTTCTAAAGGTTCCCACCACTCTTTGATAGAAAATGGAGGGTTTGCAATGACACGGTCAAAGGTTTGTAAGCCGTTACCATCCTTATGCTGTGGGTTAACTAGCGTATCACCACGCTTAATGTCACCATCTAGGTTATGTAAGAAGATATTCAGCTTCGCAATTGCCCAAGTGCCAAGGTTTTTTTCCTGTCCATATAGCTTACAGTTAGGCTTGCCCATCACCGTACCATTTGCTGGATAGTTCTCTTTAATATGACGAGCCGCTTCAACCAACATACCGCCAGATCCGTTGGTTGGATCGTAAATTTCATGAGTCGGTTGCGGGTCGATTAGTTTTACTATTAGCTCTACAACTTCGTGTGGGGTATAGAACTCTCCCCCTTTTTTACCTGCATCGTCAGCAAACATGGCGATAAGGTATTCGTAAGCATCACCTAGAAGGTCGGGTTTGTATAAGTTCTTATTGCCCAGCTTGTGCTGATTAAAGTGACGCAACAAACGCATCAATAGTTCGTTGCTCAGCTTATCTTTATCACCGAATTGAATGGCGGTAAGCACTTTCTCTAATGATGGGTTTTGACGCTCGATTTCAGCAAATGCTTCATCAATACTTTCGCCCACATTTTCAGTTTTCTTAACAAGGTTTGCCCAACGAGCATCGACAGGGACGAACTGCTCTGGGTTATCTTCAAGGATCTGCTCGATGGCTTCATCTTTTGATAGTTGTTCTTCAGTCATGACTGTGACAACACGTTCGTCAAATACATCAGACAGGCGCTTGATGAAAATCAGCCCAAAGATATAGTTTTTAAAATCTGAGCTGTCTACTGTGCCACGCATGATGTTAGCACTGCCCCAAAGCCATGTTTTTAGGTCGCTAAGTTCAATGATTTCTGTCGTTGATTCGGTTGTCATGTTGTTCTCTTTTGAGTTGCTTTCATTTTATGAAAGCTTCTAATTGTTTGGATTATACAATAAGCAACAATGAGTTAAGTTGCTTATTGTCATAAAGCTATGAGCTAGCTACTTGGTTGCCAGCCATGCGTAATAAACTAAAGCGTTCAGAATATACCAACGCGATTTCGCATATTTATCTTTACGTACATCCTTAAACCAACTAAAAAATAGTGATTTAACTTCGGGGGTTACATTAAATGTCATCGTCACATTGTTATGAGAAATGAACAGCTCTTCGGTTGCATGTAGGGGTAAAATCCCTTGAGCGCAAAGGTAGGCTGAGTGAACGATTGCTCCTAGTGCTTGTTTACGCTTTCTTTGTGCCGCTATCGCACCAACATGTTCGAATTGATGCTGAAATTTCATAAACAAACTCTCTGGGATAGGAATACAATCTGAACTGCCATCCCCTGTTTTTACACGATAATGCTTGTTTCTCGCTATTGTATAAAACTCTGCTGTTGGGCGCTGCTTCTCTATAGACACTGTGATATTTAACATTGTGTACCTCCTTGGCTATTGTTGGTTTAATTGTGTTAGTAACTCCTCTTGGAATTTATCGAATCGCTGTTTTGCTTTGAGTAGTAAATCAATTTGTTCTTGCTCTGTAGGGAGAGTAATTTCTTCCTGAGTTTGAACGTAACGGGAAACATTGAGATTGTTACCTGTATTATCTGGTTCTGTTTGTCGTATTTCCCTAATAGTAATATTTCGAGCTTTTTGGGTATCTTCGATACCACCTTCAATTAGATTTAGTGCAAATTTGAGGTCATCATTATCAAGTTTGCTAGGTTTTCCTTTTTGTATGCCCATATGTCGTAGGTCGACGAAGCGTATAGGCGAACCTTTTTCTTTTGCTTTGTTTAAAACAAGAAGCACTGGCTCAATGTTGGTTCCATTGACTGCACCAGATGGTAGAGCAATCACTTTATCTACTAACTCGTTGTTTAATAAATGTTCACGGATATACCCATCGTAGCCGCCACGAAACAGGATTCCTTGTGGTAAGACTAGGTATGCTTTACCAAAGTCATTTAGATGATGAAGCGCCAGTTGAATCCATAGAGCGTCGCCTCCTGATGTTGGGATCGCTTTGTGTTCGTCAATGATATACGGTAATTTTTGGATTTCTTTGCGAGTTTGAGCATCTAGCTTTAAGCCTAAAGGTGGTTCCATAACAACTAAATCAAAGAGTCTATCGCTTTGTTTTAGTCCAAGTAGGCTATTACCAACTGATATCGTGGTTTTCTTTTCTTCTATTAATAGAAGACGAAGAGATAGGCTTGCAGAGTCGGGGTTGTGCTCTTGAAAATTGCTACTACGTGTATTGATGAGTGATGTCATGCGAGCAAGGCCACATGTGGCGTCCAATAATGTTTTATCTTTTACTTCACCAATTAACGCTGGTAGTAGTGTTGTCATAAAAGTGGAGCTGCCAAATTCCCCCCCCAACTTTCCAGAGTTATCGATTAGAGCCTCTCGGAGTGCAGAGCTAAGTGGTGCTAGGTCACTTAAGCCTGCGAGGTTGTAAACGATGTTGCTGAGCTTTTGATCTGGCAACTCTCTTAGATCATAGGCAGCTTCAAAAGCGATAGGGTAATTAGCTTTTTGCTCTTTAAGCATATCTTCTAGGGCTGGGACAAGAGCGCTAGCACCCATTTCCTTTACTTGGTTAAATTGCTCTTGGTCTAAAGACGCACAAGTTGCAATTGTAGTAATGATATCTAGACAATGGCGTGTTGGCAGCGCTCCACGGCAGTTATCAAGTATGTTCCATAGAGTGTGTTTATGTTCGATAGTCATAGTTATGCTTCCTCCATCCATTTGAGAACCTTCACCTCAACGGCTTTTTGCTGTTCTTCAATAAGCTGTAATGCTGCTTTTTGAGCTTTTACATTTGTATGAAAAAGTTGAGCAATTTGATTCTGCTTTTCTATTGTAGGGAAAGGAACCTCAAGCTTTTTTAGTCCGCCTAAAGAAAGGCTTTTAACAACATTGGTTGAAGAGGAAATACTAGAGTGGTTTAGTGCTTGTTTCCCTAGTTGAGAGTTGAAATATGTAACTAGAAATTCAGCTTTTTGCTCTGCCTTCAGACGCAATACAATAAAGTTAGCGGTAGCAACAAAGCGTTGCTGTGCTGCCTCTTCAGTTACAATACAGCAGCGCATTGATTGCCCACGAGCTAACAGAACGATGTCGCCAGTTTGTAGTACGAATTTATTAATGTTCTTATTATCTTTGACCTGGATGTCTTGTAAGTCTTGAGTAGCTAGGTAGCCATCAGACAATAAATCTGTTCCTCGTAATGCTTTATAGACATCTGTAGTTCCAGAGACTTCCTTATTGAAAAAGGAAGACGGAGCACCTGCAAACATAGATTCACATTGTTGGAAAAGCATAAGTACCTCCTTGGTAATATATAAAATAGTAAACTGATTAGTATCTTTGATGTTGTGGTTAGATTAGGCTTATTAGTAATGCTTGTCAATAAAAAAATAATACTAATGTGTTTACGATTTTTTTTCGGGTTTGTAAGGGCTGCTTGTCAAAGCTTGTTATAAGGTGTAGATAGCCACAGAAGAAAACATAGACATGGGAACCACTCTGTTTGTCTTTCTCTATGGCTAGGTGCGGTTTATTTACGTTTGAAATCGAGCGTTAAGAAGTTACTTCTTTTATGGTGTCGCACCTTTGGCCTTTATTAAGTATGCGATGTCCGTTTAGATATAGACGGTGATTTGAAGCATGCTTGCTGAGTGATATTCGTGCTTTTTGATGTTTACCGCCATAGGAGCCGAAATGAAGCCCCAAGGATTTTAGTATGGCTTTAATCATACGTGTCGCTTTATCAGTACTATCAACAGTTTTAACTTGAGAGTACGTTCCGAGATAGCAATTAAGTAACTTTTGATGCCTCTTTAGACTAGTTGCTATTTTTATAATGTCGGACTTGAATATGAATAGCTGGGACTTTTCAACATCGAATTTGTAGTCCCTAAGTACAATCGAGTGAATGATTTTTGCTGATTCATGGAGGTTAGGATCATAGTTCTTTTTACTCGTCGTCAGATACTCATTTCTCACAAAAGGCAGATAATCAAACATCTCTCGATTAAACGACCAGTCAAATTCGACATCTTCACGCGTAACCGATTCAAGAAGGTAGATCTTTTTAACGTCGTATTTTTTCAAAGCAGTAATATCTAATGAATTTTTTTCATTTGAACGAGTCAATTTTTGTTTTTTTTCTTTTGAAATGTCAGGGCTGTCGATGATTGCTTGGATAAAATGATCATTTAGCTTCTTTTTTTTCAATTGATTTGAAAGAAAAGCGTCGTTTTGTTGATTTTGACCTGACGTGATGACTTTTACATCAAACCCTAATAACTCCAGAGTATGAAAAAGAGACAGTGCTAATGAAAAGTTTTGTTTTTCTTTTCTGTCAATGATGGATTTTTTCAATTTTTCTTTCTCTTTTTGGATCTTCAGTGCAGAGAAGTCACGAATTTTTCTGAACTTTTGAAAAGTCTGGACTGAAAAGCAAATTGTCGTCGCTTTTCTAAAACGCCGAGAGAAGTTGATGAGTTCTTGAGGGGCTAGGGTTTTGTCACAGATTACATGCACTTTATCAGTGTAATCTGTCTCAATAGAGAAACCTGAACCTAGGCAAGGGGAGGCAAGTATTGCCGCATACTTATGAATCTCATCATTTGGGGAGGCTAGGAAGGCTTTCTGTTCTGGGTTGTCCTTGTTGTCACCATGTACGACCAAAATATTCTGTTTTAGGGCGACATCTTCACAATCTAGCCCTTTATGATTTTTAAACTTTAGATGTACGAGGGTTTGTTTAAGTGTTTGACGGCTATCAAATAAAAACACTCGATCAGAAAGAAGTACATTCTTAAGATCGGGTTGCTGAAGAAAGACGTCTTTACTTTGAATTTCGGCAGCGATGTGTCGGTAAGGGTTTTCAGTACATTCCATGACTGTAAGGTCACCTCGTATACCCCTTAGGAACTCAAGACTTATATTACTCAGATCAGCATCACCGACAATGACCTTTCTGGCATTGCGCAGTGCTTCACAAATGGCTTGGAAAACGAGATCCGCATCCATCTGCGGGTTGTTATCTGAGCAGACTACGGCACTAAGTACTTTTTCGAATTCATCGATAATCAATACATCACAGTTGAGCGCAGCATTGAGTAGGTGTGGTTTGTGGATGCTGTTAATGACAAGCGCAAGAGAGTTTGCGCGTTCAATGCCGAACAGGGCATTAGATTGGTAATTTGTCGCACTATTGTTGTTACAAAACTGGTGAACAAGTGCAATTAAATGCGATACGTAGACAACCTTGTTCTCTTCACCAGCGTTCTGGGCGATAGGGCTGAATACATGCTTTGTCTTTCCAACGCCCGTCTTTGCTTTTACTGCAATGGTATGGCTTGCTGTAAAGCTAGGGTGATCGGTTAATGTGTTAATCGACGGCACTCTATATTGCCTAAAGTTGTGGTTGATGTTGAGATTTTCTTCAATCAATATTCGGTTATTAGCGATATATTGATCGAGGGACGGAGTGGCAATGTCACGATCTGGTTCTTCTTCTAGGTAGAAAGAAGTTAGATCTTTCGCTGTTTCAAAAGTTAGAGGGATGTATTTAACTGCAACGGAAGATGCCAGTTGAAGCAACTCAGCGTCTTTTGTTGCTTGATAGCCTGCGTAAAGGTATGCCAACTCATCATCTACCTTATACATTTTGTCGTTGGCTGCATCATGTATTGGCAGCTTATGTTTGTAGAAGTTAGATCTTAATACATCAGCAGTTCGCGCTGCGTAATTTTTAGAATCAACAATAACACTGCTAATGTTTTGGTTTGCACCTAAGTAGTACCGACATATCTCTGAGATATTTGATGTGACGTCATTAGGTGGTGCTACAACCTTGTGCTTAGTATCCGATGGACATTGAATTTTTGGGTGTGCTAACACCCTGACTTTAGACAACTCACTATTAGATATTACTTGGTGGCCGAATGATTGGCCGATCGCGATATTATTCATCTCTACCTCTTGAACTGCTGTTAAGAGGGAAGTGGAGTGTTTGTTAGTTATGTATATATATTTAGAAAAGCTCCACTTTCCCTTTTTATCCGTAGGCATGCTAAAGCATGCAATATCAACTAGTTGTTAAGCTGCTGATTGATAGAAAGTGTTTTCAAGTAGAGATTGTCTCTGAACTAGTAAGTCTGAAACGGTTTCACGTAAATCTTGCCCAGTCGCCATAGCAAGGATCGTCATATCGACTTCATGCGAAAGAAAGCCAACGGAGTTTGCTCCAAGAGGTATTGAAGGTGGGAATGTGCCGTCATTGATTTTGCGGTGAAGTGTCGCTTTTGAGAAAGGGATACGTTTTAGAACTTCAGTTTTACGTTCGATGCGGAAATTTGTGTTCATAGAGAGACTTCCTAATTCATTTAATTACAGTTTGCGTAAGTTCTCTTAGTAGTTGATCTGCATCTATGCTTGTCATTCCATTTGACATGGTTGTACAACCTACATGTGTAGGTGGACAGATCCTATGTGAGAATAGAATTAGTTTGAATGTAAGCTTTTGTGCGAAAGGGATAGTCTCGAGCACAACATTTTTCTTTAAAACACAAGCGTAGAGCTAAAAATAGCTACTAGAGATATATAAATGAATCAAAAGTATTGCTGCGGTATACACCAAGTTGAATTTGATGGTGTCTACGTGTTCTGTATTTTTCTCCTGTTGTTAAAGTTACTTATTCGTCTGGATGCATCTAGATATAATTTATTTGATGATCTTAAGTCAATGATAAGTAACTAAAACAATGTGAAATGTGATAGTTGTCACGCCTGGGTGGGTTTGGCTATAGTGTTTGCGTTGAAAGAGGCGGTTAAAATATAGTCACTCCACCATGCCATGATGTCTCGGCGCTTTTCTAAGTATTCTGCGTTGTTATAGATTTTGCGAATAGTATTTTGATCAACATGGGCAAGACAAAGTTCGATTGCATCCTTATCAAAGCCCTGTTCGTTCAAAGCTGTACTACCTATCGAGCGCATACCGTGGCTTACTAGTATTCCCGCCATTCCAGCTCTTTTTATTACGGCATTAACCGACTGGCTATTCATATGGCTGTTTGGGGTTTTACTACTTGGGAATACATACTGCTGTCCAAATGAGATGGGCTTCATGAACTCTAACAATTGAAGAGTAGCGTCAGTTAAAGGGATTTTATGATCCCGCTTCATTTTCATTTTTTCTTTTGGTATCACCCAAAGCTTTTTGTCAGTGTCAATTTCGCTCCACTCTGCGGTGGCGCACTCAACAGGGCGAGTTAACGTATGAAGTTGAAATTCAAAGGCACAGCGAGTCGCCATTTTAGTATTTACTTTTGACATGGCGTTCATCAGAAAACTGAGATTTTCTGGTTCTATGGTTTTCATATGCATGGTTTTAGGTTTTCTGAAAACCTGCTTAATACCTGCTAATGGGTTGGCTTCAATCTTCCCCATATTAGTTGCGTAGATCATGACTTCATTTATACGCTGACAAACACGTTTGACAGTTTCTAGTGAACCTTGTTGTTCTAAAGGTCTCAGTTGTTTAATGACAGTTGGAGCAAGTATATCGCGTATAGGTAGCTGTCCCAGGTTTGGGAAAATGTGCAGTTCTAGCGAACGCCAAATGTCGTCAGCATAGTCGCTTGATACAGAGTCGCGCTTTAATTCAAACCATTCCATAGCTACGGTTTTTAAAGTGTCTTCAACTGCAAGTTGCTCGGCCACTAACTTGTTATCTCTATGCGTTTTTGGATCTATCCCTTCCGCAACAAGTTGACGCATTTCTCGTGTCTTCTCTCTTGCTGATGCGAGAGTAATGTCGGGAAATACGCCGAGACCGATATTCTTGCGTTTTTTTGTCACTGGGTGGGTGTAATTGAAAATCCAGGACTTAGTGCCGTTGGGCTTTATTCTTAGTAGTAACCCGTTACCGTCACCTAGAGAGTATTCTTTGTCATGTGGCTTTGCTTTACTCACTTGCGTAGTAGATAAGGGCTTGATTGATTTAGCCATTCCGTCTTCCTCTGACTGATGTAACACTAGATTAGTAACACTACTGGTGGTGTTACATCGTATGTTACTTTAAGACCGAGGTTTAGTGAAACGGTATGAGACGCTGTGATCTTGGAAGGCGTGATTTTATAAGGCTTTAGATACAAAAACGGGACATCCTGAGATGTCCCGTTCCAAACGTTTGGTGGAGCTGGCGGGAGTTGAACCCGCGTCCAAAAATCATTCATCATTGGTACTACATGCTTAGTCGATCTTTAAATTCACCAAGTACCTGCGAACCGACACGCTAGTAAATGACTATCCTGAATTAAATTTCGAACTTCATCTCTCAGGCGGGAGAATCCGATCTAGCTAGTTTGGGTTTGACTCTTTGTTATTCCCCGTCTTACAAGCGGAAGCTAGGGCAAAGAGGCTCTCAGCAGGTTATTAAGCTGCTAGTGCGTAGTTTTCGTCGTTTGCGACTATTTTTTTGCGGCTTTTAACGTGGCCAACCGCCCCACGGCATGCACCTCAGACTTCAAAATTCCTGTCGAATCCTAAATCAGCCCCAAGTGTTGTTTTTCATAGTACCAGAAAAGCTAAGCCTGTCTAGTAGCTGCAAGTTCAAGTGGTTAAGATTAGCGCAAATTACTCTTCATAACTCGTGCTTTGTCTCTTGCCCAGTCTTTTTCTTTTAAATCTTCGCGCTTATCGTGCAGCTTTTTACCTTTAGCCACACCGACTTTGAGTTTTGCCCAAGAGCGAGACCAATACAAAGAAAGCGCGATGAGTGTCATACCTTCACGATTGACACGACCGATAAGGTTATCGAGCTCTTTGCGGCGCATAAGCAGTTTGCGCACGCGTGTGGGTTCGGCCACTATATGAGTAGACGCTTGATTTAGCGGGAGAATAGACATGCCACTGATGTAGGCTTCGCCATCGCGTACAAAAACGTAGCTTTCGACGATGTTAGCTTTGCCCTGACGAAGTGATTTGACTTCCCAGCCCTGTAGCTCAATACCAGCTTCGATATCATCTTCAATGTGATATTCGTGGCGAGCCTTTTTGTTTTGCGCGATAGTGTTACTACCCGCTTTATTTTTTGAGTTCTTTTTTACCATAGTGGCGCCATTATAAGGTGAGTCTGGAGTTTTAGGAAAGGCTTTTGTTTCCGCCCTATGAATTTACCACGACTCGCCAGTGCTTTGATATATTTGTCTTGAATGAGTTGGGAGCTTGAGCTGAATCATGGATATCAGTAGAATTGAACCTAGCCTTTTATTACGAGATGTATTTATGCCACAAGTGAAGCGTTCAGCGTTAGTGATGTTCAGTGCTGACCAAATGTTCAACTTGGTCAATGATGTTGCCAGTTATCAAGAGTTCTTACCAGGGTGCTCCGGCTCTCGAGTGCTTGAATCATCGGGTGTTGGCATGGTGGCATCGGTTGATGTATCGAAAGCGGGCATTAGTAAGACGTTTACAACGGCGAATACTTTGGTTCAAGGCAGCGAAATATTGATGGAACTGGTTGATGGCCCTTTTAAGGCGCTAAAAGGAGTTTGGTCTTTTATTCCTTTGGATGATCAAGCGTGCAAGGTTGAACTTAAGCTCGATTTTGAATTTTCAAGCAAGATGATCGAGCTGGCATTCGGTAAAATATTCCATGATGTCACCAGTAATATGGTGAATGCTTTCACCAAGCGTGCGAAAGAGGTGTATTGAAATGAATGCTGAACAACCATTGATCCACGTTGAAGTGGTGTATGCATTACCTCAAGAGCAGCGTGTTTTTACTATCGTGGTCAATCATGAATTAACGGTAGAAGAGATTATCGAAAAGTCAGGTGTATTAGTGGTCTACCCTGAGATTGACTTAAAAATGAATAAAGTGGGTGTTTTTAGTCGCAATGTAAAACTAGATGCAACCGTGAGAGATAAAGATAGAATTGAGATCTATCGCCCTTTGCTTGCTGATCCTAAAGAAATTAGACGTAAACGTGCGGAGCAAGCTAAAGCGGGTAAGTAACTTGTCAGTTAATGCCGTTATAAGAGTGCGAGGAAAAGCCTCAAGTATGACAATGTTAAATAATAAAAAAGCTCGCGATGCGAGCTTTTTTATTTGGATTTAGTTCAGGCTTTCGAAAAACTGATCACTCGCTTCGTAATCACCAGAAATCGTCGTTAATGTGCCGGTGGCGTCGAAGTCGACGACAAGATTTCGTTGTACTGAGTCATTGTGGCCCTTCGTCGCATGGTAGACGTAATACCAAGTGTTAGGGTAACCATTTTCGATAAGCATCGGTGACCCAAGAACAAAGCGAACCTGTTCTCTTGTCATACCAAAACGTAACTGTTCAACCGCATTTTGTTCGACAAAATTACCTTGGTTGATATCAATACGATAAACGATTTTCTCTATTACTGAACAACCCGTCAGTAACGTTAGGGCGAGTGGTATTGCTGCCAACCACTTTTTTAATTGCATAGCGTCAATTTACAACTTTGATTTTTTAAACTTAACCGATAATAAACAAGGATGAGGCAGATGTAAAAACATGTCTGCTTCATAATGTAAAAAGAACACTGATTTATGAGTCAGATTACAATCCTTGCTGAAATCTATTGGTTTAGGGAACTTAACGTCTAAGCTGCAATCAATAATTCTTTTGCATTCGCTAGGGTAGACTCTGTAATTTGGCTTCCCCCCAATAGGCGAGCGAGTTCGCTTATGCGCTCTTGTTCACTTAGCGCATTCATACTCGTTTCAGTTTTATTGCCTTTGGTCGTTTTGGTGACAAATAATTGATGATGACCATGACCAGCGACTTGAGGTAAATGAGTGACACACAGTACCTGCGTGGATTCGCCAAGCTTTCTCAACATTTGTCCGACTACGGCCGCTGTTGGTCCACTGATGCCCACATCAACCTCATCAAAAATGAGGCTAGGTGTATCGACTTTCTGAGCCGTAATGACTTGAATAGCCAAGGAAATTCGTGATAACTCACCACCAGATGCTACTTTTGCGATAGGCTGCATGGGTTGGCCTGGGTTGGTTGATACCAAGAAGACCACCGAGTCCATTCCGGTCGGAGATGGATGTTCAGATTGAAACGTCACATCAATAGCAAATTTAGCTTTATCCATACTGAGCTCGTGCATGCTTTGTGAGATGAGTTTGTTCAGCTCTTTAGCGTAACGGCCACGTGACTTACTGAGCTTTTCACAAACCCGGGTGTATTTTTCGTAAAGAGCAGCGACGTCTTCTTCCTTAACTGACATGGTTTCTTCAGAACAATCTAGCTGTTCTATTTGAGTCAGTAAGCTTTGATGGTGCTGGTAAAGTTCATCTGGAAGCACATGATGTTTACGAGCCAGCGACATGATTTTTGAAAAGCGTGATTCCACATAAGCCATTCGCCCAGGATCCACGTCGACTTTATCAAGGTAATCACGTAGCTCTGCATTCACTTCTTCAATTTGGATCATGGCTTCTTCTAGCATCGCTGGTAAAGGTGCAAGCGCAGTATCTAGCTCTGAGAGTTGAATGAGCTTGCTGCTGGCGCTTTGCAGTAACGCTAGTGCATTGACGTCATCACCTTCGTAAATAATATCAATGGCTTGTTGGCATGAAGTCGCAAGCTCTCCACTGTTGGCTAAGCGCTTGTGTTCTTGCTCAAGTTCTGGAAATTCTTGTTCCTCAATAGCGAGCTCATTGAGTTCCTTAATTTGATATTCAAGTAACTGCAACTGAGCTTGGTTATTGGCGCTGTTTTCTTTGAGTTTACGCAACGCAATATCGGCGCTTCGCCAAGTTTGGTAACTATTACGGACTTGTTTTTGTAAGGTGGTATGACCGGAATATTGGTCCAGTAATGAGAGTTGATAGTCGCTTTTCATCAGTTGATGGTGGGCGTGTTGCCCGTGAATGTTGATCAGCGTTTGTCCCAAAGATTTAAGTTGGGATAATGGCACAGGGCTACCATTAATGAAGGCTCGAGAGCGACCTTCTTTGGTAATGCTTCGTCGCAAGATACATTCACTACCATCATAGAGATCGTTGTCTTCTAACCATCTGGTGGCGTGGATATTATCATCAATCATGAAGGCAGCGGTGACTTCGGTTTTATCTTCACCAATTCTTACCGCACCAGCGTCAGAGCGCCCACCGAGACAAAGGCTGAGAGCGTCAATCGCGATGGATTTACCCGCACCCGTTTCTCCAGTGATGGTTGTCATCCCTGTACTGAGTTCTAACTGCAGAGATTTTACAATAGCAAAATTATTAACACTTAGATGAGACAGCATTTTCGTTACCTGTTTAAATCAACATTACTGTATATAAGTTCAGTATATACTGTTTCTTTATACAGTAAAGTCGTTCAATGGTTTTTTATGAGATTTAGTGCACGGATATCAGCAAGAAAGTAGATGAAGAGAGTGACAAAGCAGCGACAAAATAAGGAGGGGAAGTGGTATTCAATGGCGATCAAATAAATGGCAAGAAAAAGCCATGCCAGATGGGCATGGCTTTATAGGCGGTGCTTAAAAAAGTTTGCTTGACCAGCCAAGCTTGTTACGCAAAACGTGATAGTAACTGTAATCTTTAGGGTGGATGAGCCTTAGTGCATTTGGGCTTTGGAAAATATGAATTTCATCTCCCGGCGATACCGGTAGTGAGATCTGCCCGTCACAGCTGACTTCTTGCGTGCCACGATTATCAGGCGACACGATTAATTTGATGCGGCAATTGCCGTCAACAACCAATGGTCTGCTGGACAGTGTATGAGGGAACATAGGAACTAACGAGATGGCGTTGAGTTGAGCGGATAGAATAGGGCCTCCACCAGATAACGAATAAGCCGTGGAGCCCGTTGGTGTCGCAACGATTAATCCGTCAGATCGCTGACTAAAGGCAAAGGTATCGTCAATGTAGACCTCAAACTCAATCATGCGAGCCACCTGTCCGGGGTGCAATACCGCTTCATTTAAAGCAGCATTATGGCTTTTTACTTGCCCATGGCGATGGATCTCAGCCTCGAGTAAAAAACGCTTTTCCTCTACATATTCACCTTGTAAAACGGATTCAAGCGCTTGATCAAAACCTTCAGGGTTCAGATCAGTGAGAAAGCCTAGGTTGCCACGATTCACACCAATGACGGCGACATCAAAGCGTGATAGTACACGTGCTGCACCCAGCATGTTGCCATCCCCACCGACGACAATGGCAAGGTCGGCTTCTCGCCCAATTCTGACGAGGCTGAAAAAGTGCTGTCTTGGAATGTCGACAAGAATATCAATTAATCGGTCATCAACGAGGACTTCATAACCCTTAGACGTAAGCCAATGAAACAATTCTTTGTGCGTCTGAATTGCTTTTTGTGCTCGGGGTTTACCTATGATGGCGATCACCTTAAAGGTGTTTTTCATATCACTTCCAAACTTTTAGTGCTTGAATCAAAAATCTTCATCCCCATAATATACCCAAAGTATTTATATATGCAGTGTTTGGAATGAAATTAATCCAAGTTTCTGGCTTGGCCAGCATGCATTGAATTGAATAGAGTATTTCGGAGAGACCATGAACAACGAAGAAAACAAAGTAAATAAAGACGATCTGCACACACAAGATGTTGAAACACAAGACGCCGATTTGGTGGGTTCTGACGCTGATGTTGAATGGAACGAAGAATCTGAGCAAGATATCCAAGAAGCTAAGATCGCTCAATTAGAAGCAGCATTGCTGTCTAGCGAAGCTAAGATTAAAGAGCAACAAGACTCGGTATTGCGCGCAAAAGCTGAGATGGAAAACATGCGTCGTCGTACTGAACAAGAAATTGATAAGGCACGTAAATACGCGCTGAATAAATTCTCTGAAGAGTTGTTGCCTGTGATTGATAACCTTGAACGTGCAATCGCAGCAGCTGATACAGAAAATGAAGTGGTTAAGCCGATCGTTGAAGGCGTAGAGCTAACCCATAAGACTCTGGTTGACGTTGTGGCTAAATTTGGCCTTAAGGAGATTAACCCTGAAGGCGAAACGTTCAATCCAGAACTGCACCAAGCGATGTCAATTCAAGAGAGCGCCGATCACGAACCTAATACTGTGATGTTCGTCATGCAAAAAGGTTATGAGCTGAACGGCCGTGTGATCCGACCTGCGATGGTCATGGTCTCTAAATAGTACTCAACGAAACTTTTGATAGAGAGACTCAGCTTTATCATTAGTCTAAGTATTTCAATTAAATGAAGCCATATGGCTTCATTTTTTTTGGTTAAAAATATCAGTAACCATGTTTGCATTAGGTTTTTATATTGTTTCACTGAGGTAACAAAATGTAAAATTAATGCTTTATTTTAACCTCTGGATCTGTAAGATGCCCTGAGTTTTCTATCAATAAGAAAGCAAATAACTAGAAATACACAGGGAATCAACACAACATTCTGGAGTCTATGAATGAATAAACCACTATCCCAAAAGATCTTCATTGGTCTATTTGCTGGTCTACTGATTGGTACTGCAATTCAATACTTGTTCGCGGGCGTTAGCCTCTTTGACCAATACCTACTTGGTCTTGCGGAAGGCGTGGGCGGTATGTTTGTATCGCTGATCAAATTACTTGTTGTACCACTCGTCTATGTATCTATCGTTTGCGGTATTGTAGAACTTAAAGACATTAAATCCTTTGGCCGCCTGGGCGGTAAAACTTTTGCGCTTTATATTCTTAATACTGTCGTTGCGATTACTTTTGCACTGACTATTGGCATGATTGTTCAGCCAGGTGCTGGCGCTAACCTTGGCGGTACCGTTGCTGCAACTGTCGAGCTTACATCGACGACAACGCCGGATATCTTCTCGCTGATCACAAACATTGTACCAAGCAACCCTTTCCAAGCGTTTGCTAATGGCGACATGTTACAGATTATATTCATGGCTATTTTGACTGGGTTAGCGATTCAAGCCCTAGACAAGAAGGGTGGCCCAGCAATCAGTGCATTTAAAATGGGCAACGATATCATGATGAAGCTTATCGGCTTGGTGATGAGTCTTGCGCCATACGGTGTGTTTGCATTGATGATTCAACTTGGCGCTACTTTAGATGCGGGTACATTGGCGTCTGTTGCCGGATATGTTGCCCTAGTGGTGGGTATTCTTATCCTGTGGATATTTGTGGTCTACCCGATTATGGTTGGGGTCACAACGAAAGTGACACCGGCTCAATTTATGCGTGCGACGCGTGAGCAAGTTCTATTTTCATTATCGACGGCGAGTTCAAATGCAACCATCCCCGTCACAATGAGAACGTTGACAGACAAGATTGGCGTGTCTAAATCTGTAGCTGGTTTTGGTGTGCCTCTTGGCGCAACTATGAACATGGCTGGGGTGTCTATCTATATTGCGATTGCGACTATCTTTATTGCAAACGCGTTTGGTCAACCGATCCAGATGACGGATCTCGTGACAATGGGCTTTACTATCTTGTTGTTGTCGATTGGCGCCGGTGGTGTTCCTGGTGGCGGCGTGGTGATGATTGGTGTACTTCTACATCAACTAGGGTTGCCACCAGAAGGCCTAGCTATTGTTGCCGCCGTTGACCGTATCAATGATATGTTCTGTACCAGTTCCAACGTGGTCGGCGATACTGCTGTGAATACGATTGTTGCGCATACAGAAGGTGAGATTGATTCTGAGTCAGCCAATGATGCAGCGCCGATTCAAGGGCAAGCATAAGCAACATAAGCAGTAACGCGCGAAGCGTGAACTCGATGAAACGGAGCCTTTGAGCTCCGTTTTTTGTCTAAATACAATAAAAATGCAATTTTTTTTAGCGCTCTCCCTTGAAAAGCGCGTTGCTGCCCTTATTTATGGTTCATACAGAAAACAAACCTATTTTGAGTTGGTTTTCAAACTGGCTCTCAGTCCCAATGTTGGGCATTAGAAAGCGTAATTACAGAATTTATTCGGAGATAGCCTGATGGGTAAGATCATTGGTATTGATTTAGGTACTACTAACTCATGTGTTGCAGTTTTAGACGGCGACAAGCCACGCATACTTGAAAACGCGGAAGGCGAACGCACAACCGCATCGGTTATTGCTTATACAGACGGTGAAACGCTTGTAGGTCAACCTGCAAAACGTCAAGCAGTGACTAACCCAGAAAATACGTTGTTTGCAATCAAGCGTCTTATCGGTCGCCGTTTTGAAGACGAAGAAGTTCAGCGTGACATCGAAATCATGCCTTACAAAATTGTTAAAGCTGACAATGGTGATGCATGGGTAGAAGCGCAAGGCCAAAAAATGGCAGCGCCTCAAGTTTCGGCTGAAATCTTGAAAAAAATGAAGAAAACGGCTGAAGACTTCCTTGGTGAAGCAGTAACGGGTGCAGTAATTACTGTTCCGGCTTACTTTAACGATGCACAGCGTCAAGCAACCAAAGATGCAGGTCGTATCGCAGGTCTAGAAGTTAAACGTATCATCAATGAGCCTACAGCGGCTGCATTGGCATACGGTCTAGACAAGAAAGGCGGCGATCGCACTATCGCAGTTTATGACCTTGGTGGTGGTACATTCGATATCTCTATCATCGAAATCGATGAAGTTGAAGGTGAGAAAACGTTTGAAGTACTTGCAACTAACGGTGATACACACCTTGGTGGTGAAGATTTCGATACTCGTCTGATCAACTACTTGGTTGAAGAATTCAACAAAGAGCAAGGCATCAATCTTAAGAACGATCCACTTGCTATGCAACGTGTTAAAGAAGCAGCAGAGAAAGCAAAAATTGAGCTTTCTTCTACTTCTCAAACTGACGTGAACCTACCGTACGTAACGGCAGACGCGACAGGTCCTAAGCACATGAACGTTAAAGTGACTCGTGCAAAACTAGAATCTCTAGTTGAAGACCTAGTACAGCGTTCACTTGAGCCACTTAAAGTTGCACTAGCAGATGCAGATCTATCAGTAAGCGACATCAACGACGTTATCCTAGTGGGTGGCCAAACTCGTATGCCTATGGTTCAAGCTAAGGTAACTGAGTTCTTCGGTAAAGAACCACGTAAAGACGTAAACCCGGATGAAGCAGTAGCAATGGGTGCTGCAGTTCAAGGTGGCGTACTTGCTGGTGATGTGAAAGACGTACTTCTTCTAGATGTTACTCCTCTTTCTCTAGGTATCGAGACAATGGGCGGCGTAATGACGAAGCTTGTTGAGAAGAACACAACGATCCCAACAAAAGCGAACCAAGTTTTCTCTACTGCAGAAGACAACCAAAGCGCGGTAACTATCCACGTTTTACAAGGTGAGCGTAAGCAAGCGACTTACAACAAGTCTCTAGGTCAATTCAACCTAGAAGGCATTCAAGCTGCTGCTCGTGGTATGCCTCAAATCGAAGTAACTTTCGACCTTGATGCGGATGGTATCCTACACGTATCTGCGAAAGACAAGTCGACAGGTAAAGAGCAGAAGATCACTATCCAAGCATCAAGTGGTCTGAGCGACGAAGACATCGAGAAAATGGTTCAGGAAGCGGAAGCGAACAAAGAAGCGGACAAGAAGTTCGAAGATTTAGTTGCAACACGTAACCAAGCGGACCAAATGATTCACGGTACTCGCAAGCAAATTGAAGAAGCGGGCGAAGCGCTTCCAGCGGAAGAGAAAGAAAAAATCGAAACCGCTATCAAAGAGCTAGAAGAAGTGAAGAGCGGCGATGATAAAGAAGCCATCGATGCTAAAGTTCAAGCGCTAATGGCTGCTGCTCAAAAGCTAATGGAAATGGCACAACAACAAGCGCAAGGCGCTGACGCAGAAGCTGGTGAACAGCCTAAGCAAGAAGACGACGTTGTTGATGCTGAGTTCGAAGAAGTGAAAGACGAGAAAAAATAATTCTTGTCGCTAGGCTGCCTAATATCGGAGCCGGAGAGGCACGTTTTCTTACTCATTAATAAGAAAACGACGTGTTTTCCTCCTCTGATTTAGGATGGTTTAGCTGAGAGGACTCTTCTTAGAGTTCTTAAAAAAGCGATTTATACGGGCGTTTAGGGTAACCTTTACGCCCGTATAGTTATCATCTGTCTTTCTAGATAAGGAATTGCAATCTTTATCTAGAACGATACAACCCCAAAACAGCGCTGGGCTGTTTGTCGAAGTAATTGGTACCAAGCAATATGTCAAAACGTGATTTTTACGAAGTATTAGGTGTAGGTCGTGATGCGTCTGAACGCGATATCAAGAAGTCCTATAAACGTCTAGCTATGAAGTTTCACCCGGATAGAAACCAAGGTGATGAATCGGCGGCAGATAAATTTAAAGAAGTAAAAGAAGCGTACGAAATCCTAACTGACCCTCAGAAAAAAGCCGCATATGATCAATATGGCCATGCAGCCTTTGAACAAGGTGGTATGGGCGGTGGCGGCTTCGGCGGCGGTGGCTCGGGTGATTTTGGCGATATTTTTGGCGATGTATTCGGCGATATTTTTGGCGGCGGTCGACGTGGTCAATCACGCGCTCAACGCGGTTCTGATTTACGCTACAACATGGAGCTCTCGTTAGAGGAAGCGGTTCGTGGTGTATCAAAAGAAATCGAAGTTCCAACATTAGTTGAGTGTGAACCTTGTGACGGCAGTGGCGCTAAAAAAGGCTCATCACCACAGACTTGTGGTACTTGTCATGGGCATGGCCAAGTTCAGATGCGTCAAGGTTTCTTTGCGGTACAACAAACCTGTCCAACCTGTAATGGGCAAGGCAAAATTATTAAAGATCCATGTAATAGCTGTCATGGTCAAGGGCGTATTCAAAAATCTAAAACGCTGAACGTGAAAATCCCAGCTGGTGTTGATACTGGCGATCGTATCCGATTGTCTGGTGAAGGCGAAGCTGGCGAGCAAGGCGCACCAGCGGGTGATCTTTACGTGCAAGTTCATGTCAAAGAACACCATATCTTTGAGCGTGAAGGTAATAACTTGTACTGTGAGGTGCCGGTAAGCTTTGCTCAAGCAGCGCTTGGTGGTGAAGTTGAAGTACCAACGCTTGATGGCCGTGTTAACTTGAAGGTGCCAGAAGAGACACAGACTAGTCGTATGTTCCGTATGCGTGGCAAAGGCGTGAAGGGTGTACGTGGTGGCGGTGTTGGAGACTTAATTGTTAAATTGGTTATTGAAACACCAGTGAAACTAAGTGCCCGCCAAAAAGAATTACTTCGCGAGTTTGAAGATACTTGTGGTGGCGACGCGGCAAATAAGCATCAGCCAAAATCAGAAGGCTTTTTCAATGGCGTTAAGAAGTTCTTTGATGATCTAACCAGCTAACCAGCTAACCAGCTCGGTGATAACAACCTAACCGAGTTGTATTACAGTAACCCGTCTAGATAAAGGTCACTGTTTAGCGAAGAGAGCTCGCCTCATATGGCGAGCTTTTTGGTATCTGGAGCATAGATATCAATCTATTTCCAACAAGCCTCCGGAAGCGCAATACCGTTGGAATCTATAGTCATTACCCCTTCTTTTTTTAAACACGTATCTTGTGTTTGCTTAGTACCTGCTTGGGCTAGTGCGATGATCGTATAGGCGGCATCAGCCGAGCTGACCACCTTGAATTGATAACGATCCCACTCCGACTCACAAGCGAAGCATCGTCCATTTGAGATAACTCGAGTGAAGTCATAGCCCGCACTATAGCTACGTTCTAGTTCAAGTTGCATCTCAAGCATATCCCCCAAGGCAATCATTCGATATGCCTCTCGAGTGTGTTGAGTATAGGTGGGATATGCCACCGCACTCAAGACACCAAGTATGGCTAAAGTGATAAGAAGTTCGATCAAGGTCAAACCAGATTGAATCTGATGGCTTGCTTTACATTTCATTTTATTAACTCAGCCCAACTGTCTATTTTTTATGGCTTTTATAGTGTTCTCGCCTGATAGGGTTTGTGCAATATCTATTCGATTGTTGTGGAAGGTTACATTGGGATTTGAGAAATGGTTCGCGGATTTACCCTACTAGAGTTAATGATCAGCGTGTTTGTGATGGCAGTATTGATGATGGCAATAGTGCCCAGTTTTTCAGGGTTGTCGAGGGAGACCAAGGTAGAGCGAGTTGCTCAAGAAATTTATGGGTTAATGATGCAAACCAAGGCTCAAGCTATCATGAGAAATGAACCGTTATGGGTTCACTTCAGTAATCTTCCTCATGGAGCGGAGCTTGGAGAGTGGGATATTACGGTAACGAATGAGGCCTCTTCATCGACGGCAGCTGTCTTTACATTGAATGGCCAACCTTACAAGAATGTCTATATTCAACTCAATCATAACAGTCAGCAGATCAAGTTTGACCATTTAACTGGTGTCGTCTTATCTGCAGGGACGCTGACTATCAGTCCTTACTCTCAACAACAGTCGGGGATTAAAATTGTCACGTCATCGGCTTCAGGTCGGATCGTCATCTGTCAGTTTGGGGGCCGAGAATATGGGGTAGGGCGGTGTTCATCATGACGCCTTCCCGTGAAAAGGGTGGCTCACTTGTTGAGATGCTGATTGCTTCGACAATCGGTCTTATTGCGATTGGAGCTATTGGTTCAATTTACCTAGTGGTGCAGCAGCACGCCTCTGAGCGCTCCCAAGTATTATTGCTTAATCAAGCGATGGCCACCGCTGCTCGTCGTATTCAAAATGATTTACTCAGAGCAGGCTACAGCGAGTTAGGAACCACAAGCCGACCATTGGGGGCGACGTCAACGATACATGTCTCTGCAGACGGAGCTCGCGCCCAATACGTGTACTGGGACGATCATCAAGAAAGTGGTGCTGAGTATGAAAATGTATTGTGGACATTCTCTGCTGCGTCTCAATCGTTGCGAATTTGTCGGCATCGTAACAACACGATTCTTGATACGAATTATTTCAGTGCGAAGCGTTGTACGTCGTTACTTGAAGAAGACTTGATTTCAGTGACTCACTTTGCTTTGGGAGTATTTAATGTCTCTGGCCCTAGCACCAGTAAGCAATATCTCCATTTGTCTATGGCTGCTCAACTTAGAGGTAACTCAGAGGTCACAGCAAGTATGGAAAGAAAGTTTCTCATTAGGAATGGTCAATGACGTCTATGTCGAAGAAGCCCCAAAGAGGCATGGCAACATTGATCACAACCGCTTTATTGTTGTTGGTCGCCTTAGTCGTGGCATTAGGCGGTTATAAATCGACGTTCTACGAAATAAAAAGAGCGCAAAATGAGGTGTTATCTCGTCAAATGCATTGGCTTGCCGAAGGCGGTATTGAATGCGGGTTGGCTATCAATAGAATGAACCCTAGCATCCCCCCTTTGAGTCAAAACTATTCGTTGTGCCAAGAGAGTGTTGTCACGGTTGAGGAGATACCCAATAGCTCGACAGAATTTACCCTGAGTGCGCTGGCGAAAGGGACGAAAGAAATTAAACGCACCATTCAGTTTCACACGAGATATACAGGGGCAATTCAAGCTCGATCTGATTTGATGTTAATCGGCTCTTATTACTTTACGCCTGAGCTCACCGGCATTGATACGTGTGTATCGGTTCGCTATCAAAATGCCTTAATTTTAAGAGGTGCTTTTAAAACCAAGTCTCCCTCCCTATCAACACCTTGTCATGCAATGATGCAAACGGACACTAGCTTGGTGACCTGCCCGGCCAGTACGGCAAACGGCAACTGTGTCGAACACGGTAGTCATGACGTTTATGTCAACATAGCGGGTCAAAATGATGGGTTAGTTGGTGACGGGAAATTGTTAGAAAATGATTTTGTTTATACTGCGGATCTTGACCCGTTCCAGTCGTTCTTTGGCAAGCCTAGATCGGAATTAGAGTCAGTAAAGTCTGATTTTGAAATCGTTGCAGGCACGCTCATTCCCAACGCTCTTGGAAGTTGTCAGGAGCGGATAAGAAAGGCATTTGAATTCACTGATAAGGTTTGGGTTGAAGGGGACTGCGACCTTGAAGATGGCAGCAGCATGACCGATGCAAAACTAGGTTGGAAACCAAAAGTGTTAGTGGTTGAAAATGGGGTATTAGCAGTGCGAGGAAGTCATACCTTTACTGGGATGATCTACCATTTATTTACGTCCGGCATTGGCGATATGACAAAGCGTTGGGATCATAACGTATCGAGCTCAGCGTATATACCAGTGAGTCTAACGACGACACAGAAAGAGAACTTGGTATTTATGGTTAGCGGTTCTTTTAAACCCACTGGAGGGTATGTACTTGATACGCCAGGAGGGATGAGTGTATTTGATGGTGCTGTTGACCTGGATTTCGATCGTGCCGCGATTCCTGATTTCGCGTCTTTTGTTAAATGGCAAAAAGGTGCGTGGCGTGACTTCTAATCAGCGAGGCTTTAGCTTAATTGAAGTTATGATTTCTTTTTGTTTGATTAGTGTTGGCGCATTGGGGTTAGTAAAAATGCAAACCTACATTGAGCAACGCGCCGATTATGCATCGCAGAGTATTCAGGCGCTTGGGTTGGCAGAGTCACAACTAGAGTGGTTTCGAACGCGTGGCGCCGATGCGGCGATGTCGACATTGCCCATCGCTGATTTTGATGCTGACATTGTTGATGGCATAGATGCAACTCATTCTCCTTTTTTGATCGAATGGACCATCGATACTGGTTTATTAGAAGGTCGCGTCAAAACCATTGATATCGAGGTGACATGGCCGGGTCGAGCCGGGCAACATCAATCGATTAATTTACAAACCAAGCTCACGCAATACAGTGAATTTGACTAGCGCTCTTGAGCGCCAGGTACCTGCCGATTTCTGATTTTTCCTTTCTCACTTTTTATCATCACGAGTGATATTGTCACGTATTGCATTGGCCTCCTAACTTGGTCGATTAGTGCGCTATTATTATATAATTGGGTGTTTTACGTGCTAGTTAGAGGAATGTTTTGAATATGTGCGGATTAATGTTGTTTTTATGTTATCTGTACTGGTGTTTTTTGCAAAATAAGTCTACAAAAATGGAAATACTTTGAAATTATCTACTATTTTAATTTTTTTTAAATAAAATGAGCACGAAGAATTTATAACACAGTGAAGCTACCCAAAGTTCACGCATTACAACATCAAAATGGAGTTACCATGAGTAACCAAAATATCAATCAAGCACCAACTCCAAAGCCGAGTGGAATGGATCGCTTTTTAAACGCAATTGAAAAGGCAGGGAACAAGATTCCTGATCCTGCTATTCTCTTTTTCTGGGCACTCGTTATTGTTTGGGTTGCTTCTGCTGTTTTATCTAATGTTAGTTTTGACTTAATTAACCCGCGTACTGGCGGTGTGCTTGAAGTGAATAACTTGCTAACAGGCGAAGCGCTAGCAAGCTTCTTAGCCAACATGGTTACAACGTTCACAAGCTTTGCACCACTTGGTATTGTATTGGTTGCAATGTTGGGTGTTGGTGTTGCTGATTCATCTGGCTTTATCCAAACTGGTCTGAAAAAGATGTTGAATTTCACGCCAGCAAAACTTCTGACACCAATGTTGATCTTGGTGGCTATCGTTTCTCATACTGCAGCCGACGCTGGTTATGTATTGGTTATCCCGCTTGGTGGTATCATCTTCCATGCTGCAGGTCGTCACCCACTGGCTGGTATTGCTGCGGCGTTTGCTGGTGTATCAGGTGGTTTCTCTGCTAACTTTATTCCGTCTGGTATTGACCCGCTTTTGGCTGGTTTCACACAAACTGCCGCTCAAGTATTAGACCAAGATTATGTGATTAACCCACTTTCAAATATTTTCTTCACAGGCCTATCTTCAATCCTAGTGATTGCAATTGGTTGGTACGTAACAGAGAAAATCATTGAACCGCGTCTTGCTAACCTTCCTGTTGATGAAGATGCAGAAGAAGCACCAGATCTGGGTTCGTTCAACGAAACAGAATCAAAAGCTTTCCGTGCTGCAGGCTGGGCTATGATGGCTGGTATTGCGTTGCTAGTGGTTGCGCTTATGCCTGAAAACTCGGCACTTCGTTCTCCTGAAGGTGAGCTGACCGCGTTCTCTGCACCTATCATGCAGTCGATTGTACCTTTGATCTTTATCCTGTTTATTATTCCGGGTATTGTTTACGGCCGTGTTTCAGGGACGTTTAAAAACAGCAATGACATCATTAAGGCTATGTCACACACCATGTCTACCATGGGTGCATACATTGTAATGTCGTTCTTCTGTGCTCAGTTTTTATCAGCATTTGCTCAATCAAACATTGGTACGATGCTGGCACTTTACGGTGCAGAAGGTCTGAAAGCGATGAACCTTCCGGGTCAAGCGACTATCGTAGGGATGATTCTTCTTACTGCGTTTGTAAACCTTCTTGTGGGTTCTGCATCGGCTAAATGGGCGCTTATTGGCCCAATCCTAGTGCCAATGCTTATGGCGGTTGGTATCTCCCCTGAGCTTTCTCAGGCGGCTTACCGTGTAGGGGATTCTGTGTCTAACATCATTTCTCCACTTATGGTGTTCTTCCCGCTAGTTGTGGTTTACTGCCAACGCTACGTTAAATCAACGGGTATCGGTACGTTGGCTTCATTGATGATGCCATTCTCTATCGCTATGCTCATTGGCTGGACCGCGTTCTTGCTGGCTTACTGGGCACTTGGTATTCCGCTAGGTATTCAAGCACCTTACACTTACACGATGTAAAGGTAAGGGATCTGCGCCGGTGAAGTACACGGGTGCAACCTAAAGTGATAAATAGAGAAAATCCCGTCCTTGAGACGGGATTTTTATTCTGTTGAGCACTTTAAACAAGGGCGCTTTAGTCATGAACTGCGTTTACCCATTAAAGTAGGGAAAGAGCAACATTCAGCGCAATGCTCATCGAGAGGTATTTAAGAAACTGGCGTGAAATCTAAGATGATCGTCTATAAAGCTTTGTATAAAGTAATAGCTGTGATCATACCCTGGCTGCATTCTAAGTTTTACATCACTACCAGAAACTTCGGCAGCGGCAAGCAACAACTCAGGCTTGAGTTGCTCTTGCAAGAAGCCATCATCTTCCCCCTGGTCGACTAGAATCGGTAACGTCGCCATTTTTGCCTTTAGCAGCTCGACACTATCGTATTCTTTCCAGCCGTCTACATTACTGCCTAGGTATTGGCTAAAGGCCTTTTGCCCCCAAGGACAATTCATTGGGTTAGTGATAGGACTAAAGGCTGAAATAGAGCGATACTTGTCGCTATTCTTCAGACCTATTGTCAAAGCGCCATGCCCGCCCATGCTATGTCCTGAGATGGATTTGTCTTGTGTTACAGGGAAATGGTGTTCAATCAGTGCCGGTAGTTCATCAACGACATAGCGATACATGTGATAGTTTCGGTTCCATGGCGATTGAGTGGCATTTAGATAAAAACCTGCACCGAGCCCAAAATCATACGCACCGTCAGGATCATCAGGAATGCCTTCGCCACGTGGGCTGGTGTCTGGTGCCACAATGGCGATGCCTAATTTAGCGGCCATCTTGAACGCGCCCGCCTTTTGCATAAAGTTTTCATCGCTGCATGTTAAGCCTGACAGCCAATATAGGACTGGCACTGGCGTCTCTTTAGTGGCTTCAGGAGGAAGATAGACTGCAAATCTCATCGAGCAATCTAACGCGCTAGAGTGATGAGTATATTGTTTATGCCAACCGCCAAAGGCTTTTGCTTGGCTAATGTTTTCAATAGTCATGGGGATTTTTATGCTCCAAAAAAGCCCTAGGGTTGAGTCTAGGGCTTAGTCGATGGTTATTTGCTGTAGTGTATAACGGTGCGGATACTTTCGCCTTTGTGCATTAACTCAAAGGCTTCGTTAATATCTTCAAGCGGCATCGTGTGTGTGATGAACTCCTGCAACCCAAATTCACCCGCCATATAACGGTTTACAATTTCTGGCAGTTCGCTACGGCCTTTCACGCCACCAAATGCGCTACCACGCCATACTCGACCAGTGACAAGCTGGAAGGGGCGAGTGGCGATCTCTTGCCCTGCGCCAGCAACACCGATGATAACTGATTCGCCCCAACCTTTGTGGCAGCACTCGAGAGCTTGACGCATGACGTTGACATTACCGATACACTCAAATGAATAGTCCACACCACCATCGGTCATTTCAACAATAACTTCTTGGATAGGCTTATCGAATTTGGTTGGATTGATTACATCCGTTGCGCCCAGTTGTTTAGCAAGGTCAAACTTGCTCTCATTGATGTCGACACCAATGATACGACTCGCGCCAGCCATGCGCGCACCGATGATGGCTGACAGGCCAATACCGCCTAGCCCAAAGATAGCGACGGTGTCGCCTTTCTCTACTTTGGCGGTATTCAGTACCGCGCCCATGCCCGTCGTGACACCACAACCCAGCAGACAAACCTCTTCAAGAGGGGCTTCTTTGTTTACTTTAGCAAGAGAAATTTCTGGTAGTACGGTGTACTCAGAAAAAGTTGAACAACCCATGTAGTGGTAAATTGGTTGGCCGTCTTTATAGAAACGTGTTGTACCATCTGGCATTAAGCCTTTGCCTTGTGTTTCACGAACGGCTTGGCAGAGGTTCGTTTTACCCGATTTACAGAATTTACATTCACCACATTCAGCGGTGTAAAGTGGAATAACATGATCGCCGACTTCAACGCTGGTGACACCTTCACCAATCATCTCAACAATACCACCACCCTCGTGACCAAGGATGCTTGGGAAGATGCCTTCAGGATCGTCACCAGATAAAGTAAACGCATCTGTGTGGCAAACGCCAGTGGCGACGATTTTCACTAATACTTCACCCGCCTTCGGCAACATAACATCAACTTCTTCCATTTTAAGAGGTTGGTTTGGCCCCCAAGCTACGGCCGCGCGAGATTTAATAAATTGTTCAGTCATGATTACTTCCTTCCAAAATCGGTAGAGATAGCGTTGTTATGATTCACGGGTGAATTCAGTCTTGTAAGACTAGCTCACTGTGCGTCATTTGCATTTGATACCGCCAGTATATTTGTTTCTTAAAAAATGATAATTAGCAAGATTTGAAATAAACTATTACCACAGTGTAATAATCAGGGTGTTTTATGGCAGATTGGGAAGGCGTAAATGAATTTGTTGCGGTGGTTGAAAGCCAAAGTTTTACCGGTGCCGCGAAACGGCTTAATACATCGGTGGCCAATATTAGTCGTCGTGTGAATGCACTAGAACAGCGTCTAGGGGTAAAGTTGTTGGTGCGAACGACCCGAAAAGTATCAGTGACAGAAGCGGGGGAGAGTTACTTCCGACACTGTAAACCGCTACTTGAAGGCTTGATGAGTGCGGAGCTTGCGGTGACTCAATTGCAAATTGCCCCAAAAGGATTAATCAAGGTTACAGCGCCCGTGACGTTTGGGGAGCAATCATTAGCCCCTATTTTGCATCAGTTCCTAAAGCTCCACCCACAAATCGAGTTGGATGTTATGCTCTCAAACCAAAAAGTCGACTTAGTACAAGAAGGGTTTGATCTAGCGATTCGTTTAGGCCAGCTTGATGACTCGACAATGATGGCCAGAAAGCTGCTTGATCGGCAATTGTTTGTTTGTTGTAGTCCTGATTATCTGGCCACTTACGGTGAGCCGCATACGCTGTCTGAGCTAAAAAGGCACCAATGTCTTAGAGGATCTGTTAAACACTGGCGCTTCTCAAATGGAGGCAGTGAGCGAATGATCAATATTAATGGTCGATTACAATGTAATAGCGGTTACGCATTAGTCGATGCAGCGTTAAAAGGTTTGGGTATCGTTCAACTTCCCGATTATTATGTGCAGTCTTACTTGGAGTCGGGCGAGCTGGTTGAATTGCTCACCGACTATCGTGGTGACAGAGAAGGCATTTGGGCGTTGTATCCACAAAATAGAATGCTAACGTCGAAGGTGAGAACATTGATCGATTATCTTGTTGAGGCATTTCGTTAACATGACAAAAGAACATACGGAAGAAGCGGTGATTTACAGCGAAGATGATCAGCGGTTTATGCGCCGAGCAATAGCGTTAGCGAATGAGGCGGAGCTCGAAGGAGAAGTCCCCGTCGGTGCGGTGCTTGTTAAAGACGGTGAGGTTATTGCTGAAGGATGGAATCGATCCATTGGCCAACATGATGCAACTGCGCACGCGGAGATTCAGGTGTTGAGATCGGCCGGGAAAACACTCGGGAACTACCGCCTACTTGATACCACATTGTACGTGACGCTAGAGCCATGTCCGATGTGCGCGGGTGCGTTACTCCATAGCAGAGTGAAACGAATCGTTTATGGCGCGCCAGATTTGAAAGCGGGAGCGGCAGGGACGGTACTTAATTTATTTGAGAGTCAGGCTTCGTATCATTATGCTGACGTTGAGGCGGGGTTGTTGGCTGATGAGTGCCGAGGTCAGCTTCAAGCGTTTTTTAAGCGCAGACGAAAAGAGATCAAAGACGCCAAAAAAGCCAAGCGTGAACAAGAAGAAAAAGGAACAACAAACACCTGATTGCCAGGTGTTTGTACAAAATAGTTTAAGGTGCGATAAGCTGCATGAATGCACGATTACGCCAAATGATTTTTTTCTTGTTATTGGCCAGTTTACGTTTTCGGCGATTAGCCGAGACCGTTTTACTCAGGTTTTTTGATTGTACTCGTCTCTTAGCAAGCATGAAACGATCTCCTATCACTAATAATTAGTTGTCTCAGTGGGCAGGCAAGGGGGGAATCAAACATCCCTTATCCTCAAAGTGCGCTACAGGTGTATACATTGCGGATGTGACAATATCATTAATTTAGGATGAGTTGGCGCTTTTTCATAGTTTGAGTGCCGTCGCATAATAATCAAGGGTAAAAACGGACGTAACTTTCGACGCGTTTTACCCTTGGATGTCTGCTATCTCAGCAGGATTATTTTATCTGCACAAAGCCATTCTTATTGAGTGTCACCTGACGCGCTGGCTTCATTTGACGAGGTAGTTTCATTTTCAGGCGATGATGCGACTGCACTGCTGACCGAATGAGAGATTGCCCCCTCAGCGCCAGATACCGGTTCTATGGGGGTAATGACCTCTATTCCCTCAGTGCTATTATCCAGTGCGGCCTCGGCGGCAATTTTCTTGTCAACGTGGCCAATAATACTTTGATAGTAGCGGCGAATGTTTTCGACATAGTTTTGAGCCTCATCTCCACGAGCATAACCATATCGAGTTTGACTGTAGTATTTCTTTTGGCGCAATAGAGGCAGGCGATCTTTAACATCAGCCCAAGCGTCAGGGTTACCACCTTGGCGCTTGGTCAGTCGTCGAGCGTCCATCATATGCCCAAACCCAAGGTTGTATGAGGCAAGCGCAAACCATATTTTTTCGTGTTCGGGAATGGAATCGGGGACTCGGCCGACGATATAGCGCAGGTACTGTACGCCACCACGAACAGACTGCTCAGGGTCAAGGCGGTTAGTCACATTGACAATTTTAGCCGTTGGTAGGGTCAGCATCATCATCCCACGCACCCCAGTTGGAGATTTGGCTACGGGGTTCCAATGTGACTCTTGATAGGCTAGAGCAGCAATTAGGCGCCAGTCGAACTCTTGAGAGTACTGTTTAAACAATGGTGACCATTTCGGTAGTTTACTGTCGAGAGCTCGAATAAAGGCGCGCGTGTCGACGTAATCGAATGTACCGATATGACCGATGTATTTCTCTTCTAGGTTGGCGAGGTCACCGCTTTGTTTGAGATTGCCAAAAAACTCGATAAGTAATGCGTATAAACTCTCATCATCCGATTTACGCATATACCAAGATATCGGTTGGTCTTCGGTCATTTCAAAAGCAAGGGCTAAATCTGGGTAGATTCGTTGCGAAAGAGAGAGTTCGACCGAATCTGCCATGGTGAACAGTAGCTCGCCTTCAGAGACTTGCTTGAGCAGATCGTTGACATCGGCATTGGCATCGACTTTGTAGTGAAATTCAGGGTTATTTTCCGCAACGTTATCCAACGTCCGCTCAAAGTGAGAGTCTTGTACGACAGCAAAGATGTCCTCCCCCTCGGCTTTTTCGACTAATTCCGCTTGATTTGCTAAAAGCTGTTCTAGGTTTCTTGGGCGCCATTGGCCCTTTTTATAGACTACTTGTTGGCTGACGTAATAATACGCTGGACCTGCTCTAAATTGCTTAATTCGTTGAGGAGACTGGCTTAGCCCTGCGGAAATAATATCAATCTCCCCTTTCTCTAGGGCAGGGAAGAGGCTCGCTAAACGATAAGCGGGTTTCATTTCCAGTTTTACGCCTAATTCATCAGCAAACTGACGTGCGAGCTCATAATCGAGCCCTGTCGGGCCATCGGGGCCGATATAATAAGAAAGCTGATTGTTAAGCGTGCCGACTCGAAGCACACCACGCTCTTTGATGCCTTCTAGCTCACTTTTAGGATCAGAATCAATCTGGCATCCAAAGAGCCCTAAAGATAAGGTCAACAAGGAGGCAAGCTTTAGCCAACGTATATCAGAAATATTTCGCATTAATTCATTTATCTCACAAGAACTATGTTGCCTTTATACCAAAGCTAGAACTTCTGGCAAAGCAACATCATAGAAACTCTCGTTTACTATCACTTTATCGACATTGAACGACGGTTTTTTGTCTTTCGAAAAAAAATGACGAAAACGTTTGCGTTAGTGGTTACGTCACAAAAAAAAATACACTATAATACGCCCGAATCAGGGTAGGAGAAATTGGCATACGTTCATTTTTATTATGTAACCAATTGAATTTATTCCAATATCACCTCAAATCAATTGCATAAGAGACCTAAGCACATGAGAATTTTGCGTGGCTCCCCAGCTCTTTCTGAGTTTCGTGTTAACAAGCTAGTCGATCTTTGTCGTGAACTAAGCCTACCTGTAACGGGTATTTATGCTGAGTTTGCTCACTTTGCCGATCTAACGTCAGACCTAGACGCGTCTGAAATTGAAAAGTTGGAAAAGCTACTGACTTACGGACCAACAATCGAAGAGCACGAACCAACGGGCACATTGTTACTTGTCACGCCTCGTCCGGGTACTATCTCGCCATGGTCGTCTAAATCGACAGACATTGCGCATAACTGTGGTCTTAATAAAGTCTCACGCTTAGAGCGTGGTACCGCTTTTTATGTTGAGTCTTCTACTGAGCTAACTAAGCTTCAATTAGTTGAGTTAAAAGCGATTCTTCATGACCGCATGATGGAAGTTGTTTTTTCTGACTTCGATTCAGTGTCGGCGCTCTTCACGGTAGCAGAGCCTGCTCCTTATGCTGAGGTTGACTTATTGAACGGCGGCCGTAAAGCCCTCGAAGAAGCGAACATCACGCTGGGCCTTGCACTCGCAGAAGATGAAATTGATTACCTTCTTGAAAGCTTCACTGAAAAGCTAGGTCGTAACCCGACTGACATCGAGCTTATGATGTTTGCACAAGCGAACTCAGAGCACTGTCGTCACAAGATCTTTAACGCTGATTGGACTATCGATGGCGTTAAGCAAGAAAAATCATTGTTTAAGATGATTAAGAACACGTTCGAAGTAACACCAGAGCATGTGTTGTCTGCTTATAAAGATAACGCCGCTGTCATGAGTGGTTCAACCGTTGGACGTTTCTTCCCAGATCCAAAAACACGTCAATACAACTATCATCAAGAAAAGACTCACATCTTGATGAAAGTAGAAACGCACAACCACCCAACGGCAATCTCTCCGTGGCCAGGTGCATCAACAGGTTCAGGCGGTGAAATCCGTGATGAAGGCGCAACCGGTATTGGTGGTAAGCCAAAAGCAGGTCTAGTGGCGTTCTCTGTATCTAACCTTAAGATCCCGAACTTCGTTCAGCCTTGGGAAACGGATTTTGGTAAGCCAAGCCGTATCGTAACGGCGTTGGATATTATGCTAGAAGGCCCACTAGGTGGCGCGGCATTCAACAACGAATTTGGTCGTCCGAATCTACTCGGTTACTTCCGTACTTACGAAGAAAGAGTTAACTCTCATAACGGTGAAGAAGTTCGTGGTTACCACAAGCCAATCATGCTTGCTGGTGGTCTAGGTAACATCCGTGATGATCATGTTCAAAAGAAAGAGATCCCAGTCGGTGCAAGCCTAATTGTTCTTGGCGGTCCAGCGATGAACATCGGCCTTGGTGGCGGTGCTGCTTCTTCTATGGATTCTGGTTCTTCTTCTGAAGATCTAGACTTTGCTTCTGTACAACGTGAAAACCCAGAGATGGAACGTCGTTGCCAAGAAGTTATTGACCGTTGTTGGCAGCTTGGTGATGCGAACCCAATTGCATTTATTCACGATGTAGGCGCGGGCGGTATCTCGAATGCACTTCCTGAGCTGGTAGACGATGGTGAGCGTGGCGGTATTTTCAACCTACGTGACGTGCCAAACGATGAGCCGGGCATGAGCCCACTTGAGATCTGGTGTAACGAATCTCAAGAGCGTTACGTAATGGCGGTTGCTGATAAAGACATGGCAACGTTCGATGCCATTTGTAAGCGTGAGCGTGCACCATACGCAGTCGTTGGTAAAGCAACGGAAGAGCGTGAGCTTAAACTTGAAGATTCACACTTCGACAACACGCCAATTGACATGCCAATGGACATCTTATTAGGTAAAACGCCTAAGATGCACCGTGATGCGAAAACGCTAAAAGCAAATAACCCAGCGATTGACCGTTCTGGTATCGAAATGAATGAAGCGGTTGACCGTGTTCTTCGCTTGCCAACAGTTGCAGAAAAAACATTCCTTATCACCATCGGTGACCGCTCGGTAACTGGCCTTGTTGCTCGTGACCAAATGGTTGGCCCATGGCAGGTTCCTGTTGCTAACTGCGCGGTAACTGCAGCTAGTTACGACTCTTACCACGGTGAGGCAATGTCTCTTGGTGAGCGCACGCCAGTGGCACTACTAGACTTCGGTGCATCGGCTCGTCTAGCGGTTGGTGAAGCAATCACTAACATCGCAGCGACGAACATCGGCGATATCAAACACATTAAACTGTCAGCGAACTGGATGTCTCCAGCGGGTCACCCAGGTGAAGATGCTGGTCTGTACGAAGCGGTGAAAGCTGTTGGTGAAGAGCTTTGTCCTGCACTTGGCTTAACGATTCCAGTTGGTAAAGACTCAATGTCGATGAAGACCAAGTGGGAAGATAATGGCGAGCAAAAAGAAGTCACGTCTCCGCTGTCTCTTGTTATCACTGCATTTGCCCGTGTTGAAGATGTTCGTAAGACAATCACGCCGCAGCTTCGTACCGACAAAGGTGATTCAAGCCTAGTACTTATCGACCTAGGTAACGGCAAAAACCGTATGGGTGCAACAGCACTTGCACAGGTTTACAAGCAGCTTGGTGATAAGCCAGCAGACGTAGACAACGCAGCGCAGCTAAAAGGTTTCTACGAAGGCGTTCAGGCGCTAGTTGCTAACGACCAAGTTGTCGCTTACCACGATAAAGGCGATGGTGGTTTATTCGTAACGCTTGCTGAAATGGCATTCGCAGGCCACTGTGGTGTTAATGCTAATATTGAAACATTAGGTGAAGACGCATTAGCCGCATTGTTTAACGAAGAGTTGGGTGCTGTCATCCAAGTTCGTAACGATGACCTAGACGCCGTACTTGCTACGCTTGCTGCAAATGGTCTAGAAACGTGTTCACACGTAATCGGTTCTGTTGAAGCCTCTGATGCGCTCGTGATTAAATCTGGTGAATCGGTAGTGATTGAACGTAACCGTACTGAACTACGCACGATCTGGGCTGAAACTACGCATAAAATGCAATCACTTCGTGATAACTCTGCGTGTGCAGACCAAGAGCATGAAGCGAAGAAAGATAACTCAGACCCAGGTCTAAACGTTAGCTTGAGCTTTGATGTTAATGAAGATATCGCAGCGCCATATATTGCGACAGGTGCGAAACCTAAGATGGCAATTTTGCGTGAGCAAGGTGTTAACTCTCACGTTGAAATGGCCGCGGCATTTGACCGCGCAGGCTTTGAAGCCACCGATATCCACATGAGCGATATCCTAACGGGTCAAGCGGTTCTAGAAGAGTACAACGGCCTTGTGGCTTGTGGTGGCTTCTCTTACGGTGACGTACTAGGTGCGGGTGAAGGTTGGGCTAAGTCAGTTCTGTTTAACGACGCTACGCGTGACCAATTTGAAAACTTCTTCAAGCGTGAAGATACGTTCTCTCTAGGCGTGTGTAACGGTTGTCAGATGTTGTCTAACTTGCGTGAATTGATTCCGGGCGCAGAATACTGGCCTCGTTTCGTGCGTAACGAATCTGAGCGCTTTGAAGCTCGTTTCAGCCTAGTAGAAGTTCAGAAGTCTGATTCTGTATTCTTCAACGGTATGGAAGGGTCTCGTATGCCTATCGCTGTTTCTCACGGTGAAGGCCGCGTAGAAGTGCGTGATAACGAGCACCTAAACGCGATTGAAAATTCAGGTACAGTGGCGCTACGTTACGTTGATAACAACGGTAACCCGACGCAGCAATACCCAAATAACCCGAATGGTTCGCCAAACGCTATCACCGGTCTAACGACAACGGATGGTCGTGTCACGATCATGATGCCTCACCCAGAGCGTGTATTCCGTACGGTTGCTAACTCTTGGGCTCCAGAAACTTGGGGCGAAAACGGTGCTTGGATGCGTATGTTCCAAAACGCGCGTAAGAATATCGGTTAATTGATAGTCAACGACAGAGTAAATTGAAAGGTCGTCAGCAAGAGTGCTGACGACCTTTTTTATTATCAGTCGTTTTATGGCAATTATTCATGATTTAACACGATAAAAAACCGACGCTGTTACGAAAAATAGTGGAGCGTAATTGAGCTAATTGTGTTCTAATACCGCGCTGGCTTAGGGATGGCTGACAAAGTAACGATAATTATGTTGGAACATCCCTTAACAAAACCCTTAGGAATCATCTAAATGTCTGAAAATAAAAAATTTGCTATCCGTCTTACGGAAAAGCGCAACGGTTGGTCTGCAGAAATTACTCGCCAAGTAACCTCTCGTAGAACAGTAGTATCTAAGCGTGAAATGGGTTTTGAAAGCGAAGAGCTAGCACAAGCATGGGCTGAGAAAGAGCTCCAAGGCTTTATTGCAAGCCAAGCGGAACGCAACGTTCGTAAAGCTGATGCTCGTAAAGAGAAAGAAGCGAAAGAGCACGCGAAAGAAGCCTTAAAAGCGGTAAAAGCAGCCGCTCGTCAAGCTAGCGCTGAGCAAGAAGACGAAGAGTAATAGTTTTTAGTACGGTTGACGGGTCGTGATTCGTTGATTGATACGCACAAAAAAGCCGCTGTGTTATCAGCGGCTTTTTTGTGCGTGTTTTTCATGGAAAGGGCTAATCGCCTCAGAGCTTAAATAGCATGGTGTTTAACGTCGTATGGTGTTTAATGTCGTATGGTGTTTAATGTCGTATGGTGCTTAAAGTAGCGTTGTGAATCAACGGATTGGTTAGCTTAAGACACCTGCTCTTCGAGTTTGACGACGAGCTCTGACGGAAGCTGCAGTTGTTTCGCTAATTCCTGCAGGTAGGCTTTTTCCATAAAGTTTTGTTCATCCACGACGAGTAGGCTTGCAAGGTAAATTTCTGCTGCTTGTTCAGGGGAGCGTGAAAGCTGGGCAATATAATGCGGATCCAGCGGTTTGGCGATTTCAGCTTGGACCAATGCCTGAACATGAGCGTCGGCATGCATTTGTTGAAGGGCTTGATCGATTTTACTCATTTCAGCATCGTCGATATGCCCGTCAGCTTTTGCTGCCCCAATCATGGCTTTGAGAACGATTTCTTCATGATTGGTATTGGCAAATTCATCGATGGTCGCACCTTGTGCGTCTGGTGTGTTCTTTTTATCCCAATCGTTATAGATTTTGAATGCAAGCGCACCAAGTGCCGCAGCACTGCCGACGCCGAGTGCGGTTTTACCCATTTTTTTTGTTTTCTTCGAACCCATTAACATGCCTAATAAACCACCGCCTACGGCGCCTGCACCCAAGGCTCCTAGGGTTTTTTTGTCACCGAGCGCTGAGCTGATGTTAGACGATGATTGTGAGGCTTTTTGAGTCGCGCTGCTAACGACATCTGACTTGAGTGCTTGATTAAGTAGTGATTTCAAATCCATCGTATTCTCCAAAATGTGGTAGAGGAACTCATGTAGGCAAGTGGTGAGTTATTGCCATTGAACGCGGTTGCCAGTTGAATAGTCCTGATGGTAAAGGAGTGAAGCTGAACAGAAGATGAAGAGGGTTCGCTTTTTTTAGTGGATATTAGGTGAATCGACGAATGAACTGGGGATCCTTATTGGCCACGTAAAGAAAAAGGCAGCCGATTGGCTGCCTTTTCGATCGTTAAGACTCAACTGGATCGTATTAATATCAATAGCGAAGTTAGTTAATCGTTAAGCTAACTGTGCTTTGATGTGCTCTACGATGTCAGTGATAGCGATTGGCGCTTTTTCACCGTTGCGACGGTTCTTATATTCGAAGTTGCCTTCGTCCATGCTGCGATCGCCAATGACTACAGTGTGCGGAATGCCAACCAGTTCGATATCTTTAAACATCACACCTGGACGTTCTTTACGATCATCGAATAGTACTTCGATACCCATCGCCGTCAATTCTGCATAAAGCTTTTCAGCGGCTTCTTTGACACGCTCAGATTTGTGCATGTTCATCGGAACAATCGCAACCTGGAATGGTGCTAGCGCTTCAGGCCAAATGATGCCGAACTTATCATGGTTTTGCTCGATGGCAGAGGCAACAACACGTGATACACCAATGCCGTAACATCCCATTTCTAGCGTCACACTCTTACCATCAGGACCAAGCACATTACAGTTCATTTTTTCTGAGTAGTTAGTGCCTAGTTGGAAGATATGGCCGACTTCGATACCACGTTTGAGTTGCAGTGTACCTTGACCACATGGGCTTAAGTCACCTTCTACTACGTTACGTAGGTCTTCAACTTGTGCAAGCTCAACGTCACGACCCCAGTTAATACCGAAGTAGTGTTTACCATCTACGTTTGCGCCCGCACCAAAGTCACTCATGACTGCAACGCTGCGATCTACAATGAATGGTAGCTCTAGACCTACAGGGCCTAGTGAACCTGGACCTGCGCCGACAAGAGCACGAATTTCTTCTTCCGTTGCCATCTCCAGTGGTGATGCCACTTGAGTTAGGTTTTCTGCTTTGATTTCGTTGAGTTCGTGATCGCCACGAATGATCAATGCAATGATGTCCGCATCTATGTCATCAGACGCTTTAACAAATAATGTTTTAACGGTTTTCTCGATCGCGAGTCCGTGCTGCTCTACCAGCTCAGCGATGGTTTTTGCGTTGGGTGTATCAACCAGCGTCATTTCTTGAGTTGGCGTGGCAAGCTCAGCTGTTGGCGCAAGCGCTTCTGCTTTTTCGATATTTGCCGCGTAATCGGACTCAGAAGAAAAGGCGATAAGATCTTCACCACTTTCAGCTAGTACGTGAAATTCGTGAGAGTTTTTGCCGCCAATTGCGCCTGTATCCGCTAGAACTGGACGGTAGTTTAGTCCCATACGGTCAAATGCTTTACAGTAAGCGTCGTGCATCGCCTCGTAAGACTTTTGTAAGCCATCTTTGTTGATATCAAAGCTGTAAGCATCCATCATTGAGAACTCACGCGCACGCATCACACCAAAACGAGGGCGTCTTTCGTCACGGAATTTGGTTTGGATTTGATACAGATTCAAAGGAAGCTGTTTATACGAACTGATCTCGTTACGCACAAGGCTAGTGACCACTTCTTCTGCTGTCGGGCTTAGAACAAACGGACGAGCATGACGGTCAGTAAAGCGAAGTAGTTCTGGGCCCATGGTTTCAGAGCGACCGGTTTCTTCCCACAGCTCAAACGGCTGAACAACGGGCATTAAGATCTCGACAGCATTGGCATTATCGATTTCTTGACGAACGATGTTTTCGACTTTACGCAGCACACGTAGACCAGTAGGTAGCCAAGTATATAGACCTGAAGCTAGCTTACGAATCATACCTGCACGTAGCATCAGCTGGTGGCTGATAACTTCTGCGTCGTTTGGAGTCTCTTTCAGAGTGGAAAGAAGGTAGTTACTGGTACGCATTCTATGGTATCCGTTTCATCATGATAATAAGAGATTCAAGCCTGAGCTCAAATCGAGTTAAGCCGACTATGATATCAGCGTATTGCTGTTCTACAAAGGTTCAATCGTTGTTACCAATACGGATTCGTCCATTATTTTGAATTTGACGTTCCAGTCATACAGTTTGACTCCATACTCTTTGTGATCGGCTTTGCCTTTTCGGTATGCGGGCCTTGGATCTTGTGCGAGCACTTGTGAAATCACTTGCCGTTTATGATCCCCATCCTTGTTCTGACTCAGGAAAGAGTCAACGTCTGGAGTAAATTGAACATCGATGAGTTCAGGTTCCTCTGAAGCGTATCCCCCTTGAGCATGTGGAATAGAGTCGGAATAGGGGATGTAGGGCTTGATATCAATAATTGGCGTGCCATCGACGAGATCGACACTGCCTAGGTGAATCAATGTCTGCGCACCTCTTTGTTCCACGCTTTTTAATTCAACCGCTGACATCCCAATGCTATTGGGCCGAAAAGTTGAGCGCGTCGCAAGAACCCCCATTCGTTCGTTACCACCAAGGCGAGGTGGTCGTACTGTCGGCTTCCAACCCGCGTCGATGTTTTGGTCGAACAAGAAGACGATCCATAAATGAGTAAACTGCTCGATCCCCTTAATCGCTTCGGCACAGTTGGCTGAACCTGATAGCTCAATGGTTGCTGTTGCCGCTGGTACTAGGCGAGGTTGCCGTGGTACCGCAAACTTTTCTTTATAGGGGGAGATAACCGTTCCAATAGGCTCAATAGTAAAGGCCATGATGGGTACCAATCTAATTGTTAAATAATAGGGATCATTTCAAATAGCAGAAAACAATACAAGTATTGTCTCTCCTGCTATGCGTCTGGTTGATGTGTTAGCGCTGTTGATTGGCTTTGTCAATATTAAACGTTGTAATTTAAGCTAAAAATAGCTCAAAAACCGCGCTTTGTTAATATCTTGCAACATGTTCAGCTTTAATTTGAAACTATCCTAACGTACTCTGCCGCAGCGTTTTGTATGACTGTTAGAAATTGACGCTAACGAATGTCACACGCCAGGACAATATAATAAAAGGAGGGGACAGATGAGTTCATCTGCTGCAATGAAACACAACAAACCGAAAAAGCCTATATTTACCCGTTTTTTAGACGGCGTTGAATACTTGGGGAACCTATTACCCCATCCCATTACACTCTTTGCTATCTTCTGTGTCGCCATCTTAGTTATGTCCGGTATTGCCGGTTATTTTGATGTGGCGGTTGTGGATCCTCGCCCAGAAGGCGCGGCGGGTCGTGCCGCTGATGGCATGATTAAAGTGGTAAGCCTGTTTAACGCAGAGGGCTTGCAACTGATTGTGACGAATCTTGTCACCAACTTTACTGGCTTTGCACCATTAGGTACGGTACTTGTTGCGATGCTTGGTGTTGCGATCGCTGAACACTCAGGTATGTTGTCGGCAGCAATGCGTGGCCTCGTTATGGGTGCTTCTCAGCGTATGGTTACGGTTACGGTCGTCTTCGCTGGTATTATTTCTAATACGGCTTCTGAGCTTGGTTACGTCGTTCTTATCCCGTTAGCAGCCATGCTGTTTCACTCTTTAGGACGTCACCCTCTCGCCGGTCTTGCCGCCGCCTTTGCTGGTGTATCTGGTGGGTATTCTGCAAACTTGTTAATCGGTACGGTTGATCCACTGCTTTCAGGCATTACTGAAACAGCAGCACAAATGATTGACCCTACTTATTCCGTGGGTCCTGAGTCAAACTGGTACTTTATGTTTGTCTCTACTTTCTTTATCTCAATCACGGGTGCGTTCGTGACGGAGAAAATTGTTGAGCCAAAACTTGGTAAATACAATGACGAAGAAGCGGCGGAAGACCTGTCAAATGACCGTATGGGTAAGCTGACAGATATCGAAAAGAAAGGCCTAAAAATGGCCGGTATTGCTGTGCTACTAGTGAGTGCGGTGATCGCGTCTACGATTGTTCCAGCAAATGGCGTACTTCGCTCTGCAACCGGAGAAGTGGCGGGTTCACCTTTCTTGAAGAGTATTGTTGCGTTTATATTTGTGTTCTTCGCGATTCCTGGTTTTGTCTACGGCAAAGTGACCGGTACGATGAACAACGATCGTGATGTGATTAATGCCATGTCGAAGTCGATGTCTTCAATGGGCATGTACATTGTGTTAGTTTTCTTTGCTGCGCAGTTTGTGGCTTTCTTTAAGTGGACTAACTTCGGTCAAGTATTCGCTGTGGGTGGTGCAGACTTTCTACAAACGATTGGCTTGACTGGACCTGCACTGTTTTTTGCGTTCATCCTGATGTGTGGCTTCATCAACCTTATGATTGGTTCTGCGTCTGCACAGTGGGCGGTGACAGCACCTATTTTTGTTCCAATGTTAATGCTTGTAGGCTACGCACCTGAGACGATTCAAGCGGCATACCGTATTGGTGATTCAACCACCAACATCATTACACCAATGATGAGCTACTTTGGTCTTATCCTTGCTGTTGCAACACGTTATATGAAGAATCTAGGAATTGGTACTTTGATCGCGACAATGTTGCCGTATTCAATTTGCTTCTTAGTGGGTTGGAGTGTGTTGTTCTACCTTTGGGTATTTGTATTCGGCTTGCCAGTTGGTCCTGGTGCGGCGACGTACTACACCCCTTAGAGATAGCGGCATCACATAGAAATTATTGAACCGTATAGGTATGAAAGGTGGCAGAGCGTCATCTTTCTAGACGAAAAAAATGCTCCCATTGGGAGCATTTTTTTTCATTTTTTATGCTGATAAGGCTTAACCGTTACTTGAGCTTTTCAAGGTCAGCTTCAATTTCAGCAATCTTACCAGAGACGACTTTTTCTAAATGACGAAGGTCGGATAGAATTTTTTTCTTAACATCTACCTCGCCAATCTCGACGGGCTTGGTGATTGTGTTTAATTCATCAATGACCAAGGTTAAGTTTCGATTAATCTCTGTGATTTCTTTGTAGCCTTGACTGCTGCTGTTCACCCGAACATTTTTTACTTGCCTCGGATATTTGAACTTAACACTCTTCGCAAACAATTCCCCTTTTTGTTTACGAAAATAGATTTTTAACACATCCTTGTGCGCTTCTTGTCGAATTGAGTAACGCTCAATTTGTTTAGGATCATGAATGCCTAAACTTGTGAGGTTTGGATACATAGTTTACCTCTTTCATTGTGTGTTCTTGCTACAAATGTAGCAGTCTATTGGTGAGGTAGATAGTTGATAACGTGAGCGATTAAGAATAAATGTGGTGAAGATCGCTTATTCGTTGTTCACTGAAGGCGTAAATGGCTAGGCGTACAGTTTACTACTAACCATTTACGTCGAGTTGATGGGGTTAACTGGTTAATTGTTCTGAGATGGTGTCATGTAGCTTCTGTTTGAGAATTTCCTCTTCTTCTTCTGAAAGACGGCCACCTGTTGAGCTTGTTAGGATAAACAAATCTTCTGCTCGCTCCCCTATAGTGGTGATTTTTGCGGCGTGAAGGCTTATATCACACAAGGCAAAGGTAGCACCTACTTTGGCCAATAAACCCGGCGCATCAAGTGCGACCAACTCCATTAAGGTGCGTTTTTTGCTTTTTGTCGGTAGGAAATCCACCTTTGTTTTGACATTAAAATGCTTCAGATTTCGAGGTGCTCGGCGCGCTTTAATGGTGCTTGGTTTCCCGCTTTCCAATACACGCATCAGGTGTTTTATCACCGCAGCATGTCGGGTAGTATCAATTTTTTTACTGTGCTGATCGAGTACCATGAATGTATCGAGTACAAAGCCATCTTTGCTCGTCATGATTTGTGCATCATGTACGTTGAAATTACGTCGATCGAGTTCGGCAACAACGTTGGCAAATAATGCGGGTTGATCTTTGCTGTAGACAAAAACTTCTGTTCCGCCGCGCGTGGCTTTTTTACTCATCAATACCAATGGTTTTTGGGGATCACCTGATTTGAGTATATGCTCACAATGCCAGGCAATCTGCTTGTGTGTATGCCGTAGGAAGTAGTCGGCTTTAAAGCGTTGCCACAGCACTTCAATCTCTCGCGCAGAAAAGCCTTGTTTGCGTAACAATGCAGATGCGAGTTGTTGATTGTGGCGAATGCGGTCTCTAACGTCGACAGGGGTTTCTAAGCCTCGTCGTAGGACTCGTTGTGTCGAATGGAAGAGCTCGGCAAGCAGGGTGCGTTTCCAGCTATTCCAGAGCTCAGGGTTAGTCGCACAGATATCGGCAACCGTTAAACAAACGAGGTATTCAAGATGTTCTTCGTCATGCACTTTTTTTGCGAATTCAATGATGACGTCGGGATCGTAAATATCGCGGCGCTGCGCTGTCACTGACATGAGTAAGTGGCTCTGAACCAGCCAAGAGACCAATTGAGCCTCTGGTTTGGATAGACCGTGCTCAATACAGAAATCATACGCTTCCACAGCGCCAATTTCAGAATGGTCCCCCCCTCGGCCTTTGCCTATATCATGAAAAATGGCCGCGAGAATCAACAACTCTTTCTTTTGCATTCGAGGGTAGACTTCACAACAAATAGGGTGTTTGGAGTGATTCTCTTCCTGACTGAAGGTGTGAATATGATTCAGTAACCGAATGCTATGCTCGTCTACGGTGTAGACGTGAAATAGGTCGAACTGCATTTGACCTACGATTTGGCTCCACTGTGGCAGATACGCTGCCAGAACACCGAGCTTATGCATGAGTCGAAAAGCGCGATGCAAGGCGTTGGGGTGCCGGACAAGATCCATAAACTTATCGCGTGCGGCTGGGATTTCATGTAAAAACTTATTGAGCCTGCGTCGAGCGGTGCGTAGCTGCCTTAGTGTCGCGGGGCTCACCCCCTCAATACTGGAATCGTTGGCAATGTGAATGAACATGTCCAATATCGTTTCCGGACGAGCCTGGAATAGCGCCGGTTTTCTCGCTTCAATGAGTTGACCGCGGCGTTGAAAGTCATCATCCAAGATCTCGGCGGTAACGATCTGTCCTTTGTTTATGATGGCCTGATCGAACAATTTAAGCAGCATTTTGTTCAGCTCTGCCACTCGACGTAAGGTTCGGTAAAATTCTTTCATCATCATTTCGACAGCGACATTACCTTCACCAACAAAACCAAGGCTATCGGCGACTTGTGCTTGATGACCAAACGTGAGTCGGTTGTCGTAGCGTCTTAATTCAATGTGCAGAGCGAAACGCACCCGCCACAAGAAATTCTGGCATTCAACCAACTCACGATATTCCGCATCGGTTAGAAAGCCAAAGCGACTCATCTCATACAGAGAGGTGGCACCAAAATGTCGACGAGCCACCCAACTGAGGGTGTGAATATCACGCAGTCCACCTGGCGTCGACTTGATGTCTGGTTCGAGGTTATAGGTTGTGTCATGGTATTTGGCATGGCGAGCTTTTTGTTCAGCAATTTTTGCGCGATAAAAATCTTCAGAGGTCCAAAATGCATCAGAGTCGACAACCTTTTTAAGTTGAGTAAAGGTATCTTCGCTGCCGCATAAATACCGCGCCTCTTGCAAATTTGTTGCAACGGTAAGGTCAGATTGCCCGATATCGACACACTCCTGGATCGTTCGAACCGCATGTCCCACCTCTAAGCGCAGATCCCATAAAAGCGTAATGAATTCGCTGACAATGGTTTCTAACGCGGGGGTGAGCTTATGACGAGAAACAAAAAGAATATCAATATCCGACAGGGGATGAAGCTCCCCTCGGCCATATCCACCGACCGCGACTAAGGCGAGGTTGGTTTGATTGTTTAAGCCAGTCCGTTTCCAAAGACGGCTCAATAGTTGGTCAATGTAGTCCGAACGACCGAGGATGAGATCCGTAATCGGGTGGTGGTTCAAAAATTCATGCTTTTGATGATCAGAGAATGTGTCGAGCTGCGATTTGAGTTCAACCACTGTAAGCTGTTCATCACTTAGAGTTGTGGGCGTTTGAAAAGTCATAGAGAAGCAATCCGTGCAAGCAAAAGAAAAGACTAACTATGGTTATACCAAAATGGCGGGGATAAAAAAATATCCTCACGTTGTGAGGATATTTTTAAAAAGCGTGTTTAGCGAGTGATTATACGTTGTTCATGTGGCGAGGAATCGTTTCTTCACTGCGTAATGTGAGGACTTCACAACCTGTTTTCGTCACAACAATCGTATGTTCCCATTGCGCAGAATTTTTGCCATCGCCGGTGTAGACCGTCCAGTCGTCATCTGCATCAATGCTACAACCAAATTTCCCCGCGTTGATCATTGGCTCGATGGTAAACACCATCCCTTCTTTAAGAACACGACGGTCGGCATTTTTATAATGAACCACTTGTGGCTCTTCATGAAACTCGGAGCCGATACCGTGCCCACAAAAATCTTTCACAATAGAAAATTTAGCGCGTGGGTTATTCTTGTTGTTAGTTTTTATGTACTTCTCTATTTCAGTACCAATAGCGCCGACGGTCGAACCTGGTTTGACGGTTTTCATGCCGATATACAGTGCTTCTTGTGCGACCATGCATAATCGCTTATCGGCTGGTGCCACGTCGCCGATCAAAAACATTTTCGATGTATCACCATGGTAGCCTTCAGGGCGAGTGTCTAGGGAGGCATTCTCGTCATTTGGAATGATGACGGTGACATCGACGTTGACGATATCGCCACTTTTCAATACGGCGGGTTTGGTTTTACCTGTTGTTCCCATCGTGTCTTTGTCGGCAGGGATGCCATGACAAACAATATGATTAATAGAGGTACAGATGGATTTAGGGTAGCCGTGATAGTCGAGTGGTGCCGAGTAAGCGCCATTTTCTCGAGTGTGTTCAGCACAAATTCTATCAAGCTCCTCGGTGGTCACACCCTCTTTAACATGGGGTTCGATCAGTTCTAAAAGCTCGGCCGCAAGTTTTCCTGCGATGCGCATTCTTTCGATTTCAGCTTCAGTTTTGATTTTGATAGACATTTGTGTTCTCTACTCTCTAATTTGACGCGTTATTCTAACAACGACAAGATTAAGCGCAACAAGAATAAAACTCGTTTCTTGAATTATAGTCTTGGTAACTCTAGTCCGACTAAGCAAATCTCGTCGAGAAAAAGTGGTTTTATTTTGTGCGTTTGTTGTGATTTTTCTGGTATTGAGACCATGAAATATGGTATAAAGCGCGCCAGAATCTAGAGTCTGTTTCTTCCTTGTGGCGAACTGGCTCGAGATCCTAAACATACTTTAATTTAAATCACACACATTTCGTCACATGTTCCGGGGTGCTTGAGTAATCATTCATACCAAGTCGGATTCATGGGAAGTGTGGAGGCCTAACCCCATAGAGGATTTTAAAATGGCAACTGTATCAATGCGCGATATGCTTAAAGCTGGTGTTCACTTCGGTCACCAAACTCGTTACTGGAACCCAAAAATGAAGCCATTCATCTTTGGTGCTCGTAACAAAGTTCATATCATCAACCTAGAAAAAACGGTACCTATGTTCAACGATGCACTAGCTGAGCTAGCGAAAATCGGTGAGAAGAAAGGTAAAGTTCTTTTTGTTGGTACTAAGCGCGCTGCATCTGAAGCTGTTAAAGAAGCTGCAATCAACAGCAACCAGTACTACGTGAACAACCGTTGGTTGGGTGGCATGCTTACGAACTACAAAACAGTTCGTCAGTCTATCAAACGCCTGAAAGAATACGAAGCGCAAGCTCAAGACGGTACTTTCGAGAAAATCACTAAGAAAGAAGCTCTAATGCGTACTCGCGAAATGGAGAAGCTAGAGAAGTCTCTTGGTGGTATCAAGAACATGGGTGGTCTTCCTGACGCTCTATTCGTAATCGATGCTGATCACGAGCACATTGCTGTTAAAGAAGCAAACAACCTAGGTATCCCAGTTTACGCTGTAGTTGATACTAACTCTAACCCAGATGGCATTGACTTCATCATTCCTGGTAATGACGATGCAATCCGTGCGGTACAGCTTTACCTAAATGCTGCTGCAGACTCGGTTAAAGAAGGTCGTAACAAAGATGTTGTTGTTGCTGCTGCTGCTGAAAAAGACGGTTTCGTAGAAGAAGCTGAATAATAGCAACTATAATTTATACTTAGTTTTGGGCGACATCGAGTCTTCATATAAACTGAGTTATAGTTAGCAATCAGGGGCCCAATGAGAGCCCCTGATTTTTACCTGGTTTGGAATCAACTGAGGATTTTAGAATGGCAACTGTAACTGCTGCTCTTGTAAAAGAACTTCGCGAGCGCACAGCCGCTGGCATGATGGAATGTAAAAAAGCGCTTGTTGAAGCAAATGCTGATATTGAATTAGCAATTGAAAACATGCGTAAAAGTGGTGCGGCTAAAGCAGCTAAAAAAGCAGGCAACGTTGCTGCTGAAGGCACAATCATCATTAAAGAAGACGCTGGCGTTGCCGCTCTTCTTGAAGTGAACTGTCAAACTGACTTCGTAGCAAAAGATGCAAGCTTCCTTGCGTTTGCTAACGAAGTTGCTGATGCTGCACTAGCTGAAAAGCTAGATGTTGCTGCTCTTCAAGCTAAATTTGAAGATGCACGTATCGCTCTAGTAACTAAAATCGGTGAGAACATCAGCATCCGTCGTGTTGAGTTCATCGAAGGTGCAAACGTTGGTTCTTACCGTCACGGTGAGCGTATCGGTGTTGTTGTTGCTGGTGAAGCTGACGCAGAAACAATCAAGCACATTGCAATGCACGTTGCAGCGTCTAAGCCTGAATTCGTAAACCCTTCTGACGTACCTGCAGACGTAGTTGCTAAAGAAAAAGCGGTTCAAGTTGAAATCGCAATGAACGAAGGCAAACCACAAGAAATCGCTGAGAAAATGGTTATCGGCCGTATGAAGAAATTCACGGGCGAAATCTCACTAACAGGTCAGGCTTTCATCATGGAACCTAAGAAAACTGTTGGCGAAATCTTGAAAGAAAAAGGCGCTACAGTAACTAACTTCGTTCGTCTAGAAGTTGGCGAAGGCATCGAAAAAGCGGCAGAAATGAGCTTTGCTGATGAAGTAGCAGCGGTACAAAAAGGTTAATCCTTTTTTGTCTCGTTGATATGAAGACCGTAGCCAAGGCTGCGGTCTTTTTGCGAGTAAGCTAGATGGTATTTTTTAACCATCATGAATTAGGATTTCAATCCAAGGCGCTGAATCACAGTGACATTGGAGTCTTAATCCATGACCGTTAATCAACAACTCTCTTTGGAAGGTGAACTCCATGACAACGAACCCAAAACCAGCGTATCAACGTATTCTGTTAAAACTTAGTGGTGAAGCGCTGCAAGGCGAAGAAGGCTTTGGTATCGACCCATCTATCTTGGAGCGTATGGCTCAAGAAGTGAAAGAACTGGTAGAACTGGGTGTTCAGGTCGGTGTCGTCATTGGTGGTGGCAATCTTTTCCGCGGTGCTGGTCTTGCAGCCGCAGGGATGAATCGTGTTGTTGGTGATCATATGGGTATGTTGGCCACTGTGATGAATGGCCTAGCACTGCGTGATGCTCTGCACCGTGCTTATGTAAACGCACGAGTGATGTCTGCCATTCCTCTTAAGGGGGTATGTGATGATTACAACTGGGCTGATGCGATTCGTGAATTGCGTCAAGGTCGCGTGGTAATTTTCTCAGCAGGGACAGGTAATCCATTCTTTACGACGGACTCAGCTGCGTGCCTACGTGGTATCGAGATTGAAGCGGATGTGGTTCTAAAAGCAACGAAAGTGGATGGCGTATACAGTGCAGACCCTGTCGCTAACCCAGATGCAGAATTATATGATAAGCTTGCGTACAATACGGTTCTCGATAAAGAGCTTAAGGTTATGGACTTAGCTGCGTTTACTCTGGCTCGCGATCATAAAATGCCTATTCGTGTGTTCAACATGAACAAACCTGGTGCACTTCGTCGAGTTGTGATGGGTGAAGCAGAAGGCACACTTATCAGTGATGCAGAATAATAGTAAACTTTGTCGTTAGGATTTATCGAACGAAATAGCCTAAATGCGTACTCGCATTTAGGTGCACATTATTAAGGTGATACTGTGATTAACGAAATCAAGCAAGACGCTCAAGAGCGTATGGAAAAAAGTGTTGAAGCACTGAAAAACAACCTGTCAAAAATTCGTACAGGTCGTGCACACCCAAGCCTACTTCAAGGCCTTTCTGTTGAGTATTATGGTGCGCCGACTCCTCTTAACCAAGTCGCTAACGTTATTGCTGAAGACGCTCGTACACTTGCGATCACAGTTTTTGATAAAGAACTGACGCAAAAAGTAGAGAAAGCGATCTTGATGTCAGACTTAGGTTTGAACCCAATGTCAGCGGGCACGGTTATTCGTGTACCACTACCACCGCTAACAGAAGAGCGTCGTAAAGACCTTGTTAAGATTGTTCGTGGTGAAGCTGAAGGCGGTCGTGTGGCGATTCGTAACATTCGTCGTGACGCAAATGGTGATCTTAAGGCATTGTTGAAAGACAAAGACATCTCAGAAGATGAAGATCGTAAAGGACAAGACGAGATTCAAAAATTGACTGATATTGCTGTGAAAAATGTCGATGACATACTTGCAGCAAAAGAAAAAGAGTTAATGGAAGTTTAATCCTTAACCACTTAACTCTCAGAAAAACGCTGTGCTGACAGCACAGCGTTTTTTTATGCTACTCTACCTTCCCAAATTATTACTAAACTCTTTTATGCCAAACTCAGAACTCTTCAATGACTCCCTTCCTCAACACATTGCTATCATTATGGATGGTAACGGTCGTTGGGCTAAATCCAAGGGGAAACCACGCGTCTTTGGACACAAAAAAGGGGTTTCTGCGGTTCGAAAAACGATTTCGGCAGCGGCAAAGCTAGAAATTAAAGCCGTGACTCTTTTTGCGTTTAGTAGTGAAAATTGGCGTCGACCTGAAGAAGAAGTTGGTTTGTTGATGGAGCTGTTCATTACGGTTTTATCAAGTGAGATCAAAAAACTGCATAAGAACAACCTGCGACTTCGCATTATTGGCGACACAAGCCGCTTCAATGAACGATTGCAACGTAAGATTGCCGATGCAGAAATGCTGACTGAAAATAATACCGGAACAGTGATCAATGTCGCAGCGAATTACGGCGGCAAGTGGGATATCACTGAGGCGTTCAAGAAGGTTGCGGTTCAGATAGAGCACGGTGAGTTGAAGGCTGCAGATATCACCGAAGACATGATCTCGACGCATGTGACTATGTCTGACCTCCCGGATGTGGATCTCCTGATTCGCACCAGTGGAGAATGCCGAATCAGTAACTTTATGCTTTGGCAAATGGCGTACGCAGAGATGTATTTTACCGAAGAATTTTGGCCAGAGTTTAATGAAGATAGCTTAGTGGAAGCGATTACTTGGTTCGTGAATCGCGAAAGGCGTTTTGGTTGTACCGGAGAACAAGTCAAAGCGTTAATGGAAGCCAATTAAGGACGATCTAGTTTGAAACAACGAATTATTACAGCTCTAATCCTCGCTCCGTTGGTGGTTTGGGGTATATTTTCTTTACCACTGATGTGGTTTTTGCTCGCAGTGACCGCTATCACAATGATTGGTGCCTGGGAGTGGACGCAATTCACACTTAATCACTCACGACTCGTTGCGATGATTCCGCCAGTCTTGGTGACGGCACTGTCCTTGTTTGTTGTTCCATATGATGTGGATGCGCTTAATCAAGTAGGACTTATCCATATTGCTATCCTAGGCATAGGAACGGGCTGGTGGTTAATTGCGAGTGGTTTGGCAATGACATACCCTAAATCTGGCTCATACTGGCAGCATTCTAATGTTCTGAGGCATCTATTTGGCCTGCTTACCTTACTGCCGTTTCTTTGGAGTATCGTTATACTCCGAGCGCAAGGTTACCACCAAGACCCATATCACGGTGCCAAATTGGTGTTGTTTGTTTGTCTCATAGTTTGGGCAGCAGATAGCGGTGCGTATTTTGCTGGAAAGAGCTTTGGTAAGCGCAAAATGGCCCCTAATGTGAGCCCGAATAAGACCATTGAAGGCTTATTTGGTGGCGTAGCCACGGCTCTCCTTGTTGCGTGGGCGACATCGGTCATTTTTGATATTCAGTTTGCCAGTTTTACTAGCATGACTATTATTACGTTAGTAACAGTGGTGATTTCCGTTCTTGGAGATCTTGTTGAGAGCATGTTCAAACGCGTTTCTCAAATAAAGGACAGCAGTAATATTATCCCTGGCCATGGTGGTGTACTGGATCGCGTCGACAGCCTCACGGCTGCCTTTCCTGTTTTTGCTCTTCTTTATCTCATTTTCTAATATAGAGTAGGGAACAATCACCGTTCCCTACTCGATTTTAAAGCGGTCGTATTAGCATGCAAAATCTAACCATACTTGGTGCTACGGGTTCCATTGGTGCAAGCACTCTAAAAGTGGTCGCTGAAAACCCTTCACTCTATTCTATTTACGCTTTAGTCGGTGGTAAAAACGTCACTAAAATGGCGCTCCTATGCTTACAGTGGCAACCTAAGTATGTTGTGATGGCTGAAGAGGCAGATGCCAAGCGACTAAAAAATGAATTGAATGGGCTCGTCGAAACACAGGTCCTGTTTGGTCAGGAAGCCATGTGTAAAGTATCTTCTGATGACGCCGTAGATATGGTGATGGCTGCTATTGTTGGCGCAGCTGGCTTGTTGCCAACACTTGCTGCTGTGAAAGCAAGTAAGCGAGTATTGTTAGCAAATAAAGAAGCATTGGTGATGTCGGGGCAGTTGTTTATTGATGCCGTTCGTAACTCTGGCGCACAGTTGCTTCCCGTTGATAGCGAACATAATGCAATTTTTCAATGTCTCCCTCAAACGATTCAAACTCAGTTAGGGCATTGCGATTTAGCGCAAGCGGGTATTGATCATATTTTGCTGACAGGCTCTGGGGGACCATTTCGCTATAGTGAGACCTCAACGTTGTCTTCGGTCACTCCCGCGCAAGCGATCGCGCATCCTAATTGGTCTATGGGGCCTAAGATCTCGGTTGATTCTGCAACCATGATGAATAAAGGTCTTGAGTTTATCGAGGCTAGGTGGCTATTTAATACAGCTAAAGAGCAACTCAAAGTCATTATTCATCCCCAGTCCGTTATTCACTCTATGGTCCAGTATCAAGACGGGTCTGTCCTTGCGCAAATGGGACAGCCAGATATGGCAACACCGATAGCATTCTCGATGTCTTATCCAGAACGCATTCCTGCAGGTGTACCGCCACTCGATTTTACAAAAATGTCGGAGTTAACTTTTTTAGAGCCCGACTTTGCACGTTATCCATGCCTAGAATTAGCCATTGAGGCGTGTTATGAAGGGCAACATGCGACAACAGCCATTAATGCGGCCAATGAAATCGCAGTGGATGCCTTTTTGTCTGAGAGTATAAAATTTACAGATATTAGCCGGATAAATGACCATGTTATGTCGAAGGTTTGTTCGTCAGGTGAATTTAAACAGTTAAGTGACTTGGAAAGCATTCTTGAGCTAGATAGAATGGCTCGAATCTATGCGAGCGAATTTGTTCGTGGCATGTAACGATAGACCTATAAATCACAAGCCATTGGCCGTGAGAGATAATTTACGATGACAGATATACTGTGGAACTTTGCCTCCTTCGTTATTGCATTAGGCATCCTTGTGGCAGTGCATGAATTTGGCCACTTTTGGGTCGCAAGAAAGTGTGGGGTTTATGTCGAAAAGTTCTCTATTGGCTTTGGCAAATCCATTTGGTCAAAAATGGGTAAAGACGGCACTGAATACAGCGTTTCTATGATCCCTCTTGGCGGCTATGTCAAGATGCTAGATAGCCGTGTTGATGAAGTCTCTGAAGCAGATCACAAGTATGCTTTTGATAAAAAGCCTCTTTGGAAAAGAACCGCTATCGTAGGAGCAGGACCTGCGTTTAACTTTATATTTGCGGTTTTTGCCTATTGGTTGGTTTTTTTGATTGGTGTTCCAGCCGTTAAGCCTGTTATCGGAGAGGTAACGCCTTCTTCAATTGCCGCCCAAGCTGGATTTGAGCCGGGTATGCAGATTCGTTCTATTGATGGTAAACAGACTCTAGATTGGGAATCCGTGAATCTTGGCTTAGTCTCGCGTATTGGCGATAATCAAATGACGGTCACAGTTTCATCGAGTGAACAAATAGGAACAGATAAAAAATTAACATTTGACTTGTCGAGCTGGAACTTTAATCCGGAAACAGAGTCTGCTATGGGGACGCTTGGATTTAGACCATACTCGCCAGCCATTAAAACGACGCTAGTAAACGTAAGCGATGATGGAGCAGGTGCTGCTGCTGGCATAGCGGCGGGTGATACGATTGTTGCGATTAACGAACAACCGATAGATGAATGGCAACAAGTGGTGGAAGCGATTCAAGCCAACCCAAACACACCAGTTGATATTGTTGTTGATAGGAATAATGAAAAGCGCACACTGACACTTATCCCTGATTCGAGGACACTTAAAGACGGGAGAAATATCGGATTCGCAGGCATTGCACCAGAGACGGAAGCGTGGCCTGAAGATTATCGATTTGAGCTTCAATATGGCCCTGTTGAGTCGGTAGGGCGAGCATTTGTTAAAACAGGTCAAATCATAGAGCTAACCGTGTCGATGCTCAAAAAATTGATCACCGGCGATGTTGGTTTAAATAACTTGAGCGGCCCCATCTCTATTGCTAAAGGGGCAGGGGCGACAGCCGATTATGGATTGGTTTACTTTTTAGGCTTTTTAGCGCTAATCAGTGTCAACCTAGGGATAATAAACCTGGTGCCATTACCGATGTTAGATGGTGGTCATTTGCTGTTTTTTGCAATCGAAGCAGTGATTCGCAGACCGGTGCCAGAAAAAATACAAGAAATGGGCTATCGAGTGGGAGGCGCTATTATTTTTTCACTCATGTTAATAGCAATTTTTAACGATTTTACACGCCTCTGATATCAGAATTTAGGCAGCAGTATTAGCAAAGGATTAATTAGAGCAGGTATGGCGATTAAGCATTTTCTATTCGCGTCTCTACTAGCGACCAGTGTGTCGGCGAATGGAGCTGAGGATTTTGTTGTACAGGACATTCGTATTGAAGGATTACAAAGGGTGGCACTTGGTGCTGCTCTATTGAAAATGCCAGTACGGATCGGTGACACGGTTGACGGGAAGGATATCTCAGAGATCATTAATGCACTTTATAAATCAGGCAACTTTGAAGATATCAAAGTGTTACGTGATCAAGATGCGTTAGTGGTAAAAGTAAAAGAACGACCAACGATTGCCAGTATTTCCTTTTCAGGAAACGAGGCAATTAAAGAAGAACAACTGCAACAGAACCTAGATGCATCCGGTGTACTTGTCGGTGAGGCGCTCGATCGCACCACACTAAGTAACATTGAAAAAGGGTTAGAAGACTTTTATTACAGCGTGGGTAAATACAACGCTAAGGTTCAAGCGGTTGTGACGCCACTGCCACGAAATCGTTCGGACCTAAAGTTTGTCTTTACTGAGGGTGTGTCGGCGAAAATAAAACAGATTAACTTCATTGGTAACAAAGTGTTTACTGATAGTGAGTTACGTTCTCGTTTTAACCTAAATGTCGATGTTGCATGGTGGAATTTCCTAGCGGATGATAAGTATCAGAAGCAAGTCCTTGCCGGTGATATTGAAGCGCTTAAATCGTATTACCTTGATCGCGGCTATCTGAAGTTTAAGGTTGATACGACTCAGGTTTCGATCTCGCCAGATAAAAAAGGCGTCTACATTACTCTAGGGATAGATGAGGGTGCACCTTATCAAGTCGAAAACGTGAAGTTTCGCGGCCAACTTATTGGTAAAGAAGCCGATTTTAAAGCCATGGTTCCGTTCCAGGATGGTGATACCTACAACGGCTCTAGCGTGACAGCGTTAGAAGAGAGCATCAAGCGTGAATTAGGCCAGTCGGGGTATGCTTATCCGCAGGTCCGTACGATCCCTGAATTTGATGATGAGAATAACACCGTATCTTTAGTTATCAACGTTGAGTCGGGTAACCGGATTTATGTCCGTGACATTCGTTTTACCGGCAACAACTCGACGAAAGATGAAGTATTGCGACGTGAAATGCGTCAGATGGAATCCAGTTGGTTAAACTCTAAGTCCATCGATGTTGGTAAGGATCGTCTTAACCGCCTTGGCTTTTTTGAAACAGTCGATGTACAAACGGTGCGAGTTCCGGGCTCGGAAGACCAAGTGGACTTGGTGTATGACGTCAAAGAGGCGAACTCAGGCAGTGTAAACTTTGGTGTTGGCTATGGTACTGAATCGGGTATCAGCTTCCAGGTCGGACTGCAGCAAGATAACTTTGCTGGTAGTGGGGATCGCGTTGGTATCAGCGCCATGACCAATAAATACCAAAAAAATGTCACACTGGATTATCGAGACCCATACTGGAACCTAGATGGTGTCAGTCTGGGCGGTCAGATTTTCTATAACGAATTCGAGGCTTCTAAAGCTGGGATTATTGACTATACCGACCAAAGTTATGGGGCAAGCTTGACGTGGGGTTTCCCCGTTGATGAACTGAACTACTTGGAGTTTGGTGGTGGCTATACGCACAGTCGATTAGGCAACATCAAAGAATACGTTCAGATAGAAAAATTCTTACAAGCACAAGCAGATAATATTGATGCGGATGGAAATCTTCTTACCGATGATTTCCATATGACAGCAGCATGGACTCGAAACAACCTAAACCGAGGTCGTTTCCCGACAGCCGGCAACCATCAAAAACTCTATGGTAAAGTGACGGTTCCTGGATCGGATGTTCAATACTTCAAGAGTCAATATGATGTAAGACAATACTTTCCTATAACACAAAGTCACAATTTTACGTTATTGTTGAAAGGCCGATTAGGTTACGGTAATGGTTATGGGCAAACCAATGGCAACGATAACCTGTTGCCATTCTATGAAAACTTTTATGTGGGTGGTTTCTCAACACTGCGTGGCTTTAGGCAGAACTCAGTGGGGCCAAAAGCGGTCTATGATGACCCTAACGGCTGTTCAAGCAATGCCGGTGGCAATAACCCATGTTATTCCGCGACAGAACAGTCAGTAGGTGGTAATGCGGTTGCGCTTGCGAGTGTGGAGCTCATTGTTCCTACTCCGTTTGCATCGGATGAGTTCCGTAACCAGATTCGTACCAGTGTCTTTGTTGATGCTGCAAGCTTATGGGATACTGAATTTACTCATATCGCCGCTGACCCTAACATGTCCGGAAAAGAGTATTATTATGACTATTCGGATCCTTCAAATTACCGTGCATCTGTAGGGGTCGCGGTGCAATGGATGTCTCCGATGGGACCATTGGTATTTTCATTAGCAACGCCAATCAAGAAGTTTGAAGGTGATAAAACAGAAGCCTTTACCTTTACGATCGGTAATACGTTCTAGCGTTAGAACTAATACATAAACTATAGACTCATACATTAAGGCTATAGAACTTATATACACACAGAGGAATTGACCTTGAAAAAAATGATGAAAGCGGCTGGTCTTGGCCTTGTTATCCTAACGTCTTCACTTTTTGCTAATGCGGCAGAAGCGGCGCAAAAAATTGGCTATGTGAATACGCTGCAGGTATTCCAAGCTTTACCACAGCGCGAGGCAGTTCTTCAGAAGCTTCAAAATGAATTCAAAGATAAAGCGGCAGAGCTGCAAGCAATCCAAGCTGACGCGGCTAAGAAAATGGAAAAACTGCAACGTGATGGCGAGCTGCTAGGTTCTGAGGAAGTTGAGAAACTTCGCATTGAAATCGGTCAACTTGACAGTAAGTACAAGATTAAAGGTCAAGCACTTGAGAAAGCAAGTCAACGCCGCGAAGCCGAAGAAAAACAGAAACTATTTAAAGTGATTCAAGAAGCGGTTGAGAAAGTAGCGAAGAAAGAAGGCTACGATATGATTATTGATATCCAAGCGGTAGGTTACGCGAAAGAAGACTTCAATATTTCACAAAACGTTATCGACTCACTTAAGTAATAGATTAGCAACACGGTAGGACAATTATGACTGAAATGACGTTGGCTCAGCTCGCTGAGATTACTGATGCGGAGCTGCATGGCGATGAGAATACTATTATTCGCGCGGTGGCACCGATGGATAGCGCTGCAAAGGGCGAGATTACGTTTCTAACGAACGTAAAGTACGCGAAACATCTCGCTCAAAGTAACGCTTCCGCAGTCATGGTTAAAGCCTCTGAGCTGAAGCATTGTCAAACCAATGCTTTGGTTGTTGCTGACCCTTATATTGCTTATGCAAAAGTGGCGCAAGCGCTAGATCATACTCCCGAAGCCGCAGATGGTATCGCACCTAGCGCCGTCATTTCACCTGATGCAACAATCGGTAATAATGTGTCGGTAGGGGCAAACGCTGTCATTGAATCGGGTGCAGTACTCGGCGATCATGTACAAATAGGCCCAGGCAGCTTTATTGGCAAGGGTGCTAAGTTGGGAGCGCACACTAAGCTGTGGGCAAATGTGAGCATTTATCACCATGTGGAACTCGGTGAACAGTGCCTCGTTCAGTCAGGTGCCGTCATTGGCTCTGATGGCTTTGGTTATGCGAATGAGAAAGGCGAATGGATTAAAATTCCGCAAGTCGGGACCGTTCGCATTGGCAACCGTGTTGAAATTGGTGCATGTACGACGATTGATCGCGGCGCTCTTGACGATACCATCATTGAAGACAATGTGATCATTGATAATCAATTGCAGATCGCGCACAACGTGCACATCGGATATGGTACGGCCTTAGCCGGTGGCACCATCATTGCAGGCAGTACAACGATTGGTAAATACTGTCAGATTGGTGGTGGTACGGTCATCAACGGGCACATTGAAATTGTCGATGGTGTTATCGTGACCGGTATGGGTATGGTGATGAGAGGCATCTCGGAGAAAGGTATCTACTCGTCTGGTATTCCATTGCAAACGAATAAAGAATGGCGCAAAACAGCGGCACGCGTGCATCGTATCGATGACATGAATAAGCGACTCAAAATGGCTGAGAAACAGTTAAGTGATAAAGAAGACTAGAATCGTTTCTTCTTTTCAAAAAGGCTCGCCATTTGCGGGTCTTTTTATTGTTTGTACACTAGCATCTTACGCCCACTCACTGCCACTTAGCAGGATTTGGGTATATAATGCCTGTAGTAAGATATAAGAATTAAATTAGGAATAAGACTTTGAGTACTGATACGAAAATAATGACCATCACTGAAATTCAAGAATTGCTGCCTCACCGTTACCCGTTTCTATTGATTGATCGTGTAACTGACTATGAAGAAGCAAAATATCTTAAGGCAATCAAAAACGTATCAGTCAATGAACCTCAGTTCACCGGTCACTTTCCTCAAATGCCTGTATTCCCGGGAGTGTTAATCTTAGAGGCGATGGCACAAGCAACAGGCTTGCTAGCATTCAAATCTTTTGGTGCGCCTCAAGGTAATGAACTGTATTACTTCGCCAGTGTTGATAAAGCAAAGTTCCGTAAACCCGTTACACCGGGTGATCAGCTGATTATAGAAGTGGAGTTCCTCAAAGAGCGCCGCGGTATTGCTGCCTTTACTGGTGTTGCAAAAGTAGATGGCGAAGTGGTGTGCTCTGCTGAGCTAAAATGTGCCCGTCGAGAGTTCTAATATGATTCATGAAACCGCTAAAATCCATCCAAGTGCCGTGATTGAGGGTAACGTCAGTATCGGTGCTAACTCCACTGTCGGTCCTTTTACTTATATTTCTGGTGATGTGACTATCGGTGCAAATAACGAGATTATGTCGCATGTCGTTATCAAAGGTACCACGACGTTAGGCGATGATAACCGTGTCTTTCCTCAGGCCATTATTGGTGAAGAAAACCAAGATAAGAAATATGGTGGTGAAGATACTCGTGTCATCGTAGGTAGTCGCAATGTTATCCGTGAAAGCGTCCAGATCCATCGTGGTACGACGCAGGATAAGACACAAACTGTCGTGGGTGACGATAACCTGCTTTGTGTGAACGCCCATATTGCTCATGACGTGATTGTCGGAAATCATACGCATATCGGTAACAATGCCATTCTTGGTGGTCATGTTACGGTTGGTGATTATGCAGGCGTGATGGCGCTATCGGCTATCCATCCTTTTTGTACTGTCGGCGCTTATGCGTATGTTGGTGGTTGTTCCGCCGTCGTTCAAGACGTTCCAGCTTACGTGTTGGCACAAGGTAACCATGCCACCCCATTTGGGTTAAACCTTGTAGGGTTAAAACGTAATGGTTTTGAAAAACCGGAGCTGCGCGCGCTTCAAAAAGCCTATAAAGAGATGTATCGCTCAGGAAAAACATTAGCGGAGGCTAAGCCTCTATTGGTAGAGTTGGCTGTTGAGTTTCCTTCAGTCAATCGACTCATCGATAGCTTTGAAAATTCAGAGCGCGGCATTATTCGCTAATTATACAAAGGCTAAGCATGTAAAGGCTGAGCTAAAAAAAGATCGCGGGTACTATACTTAGCGGTCTTTTTGTCTTTTAGGAATGATAAAATCTAACACGTTTACAAAGGTATAAATCATGGCAAGAGCACTCCGAATCGGCATTGTAGCGGGCGAATTATCCGGGGATACCTTAGGTGAAGGATTCATTAAGGCGATCAAACAGCGTTATCCTGACGCTGAGTTTGTCGGCATTGGTGGGCCTAAAATGATCGCCCAAGGCTGTGAGTCTTTGTTTGATATGGAAGAATTGGCCGTAATGGGCCTCGTCGAGGTGTTAGGACGACTTCGGCGTTTACTTCATGTTAAAGCGGAGTTGGTGCGTTATTTTACTCATAACCCCGTTGATGTGTTTGTCGGTATTGATGCTCCTGATTTTAACCTTCGCTTAGAGTTGGACTTGAAAAAATCGGGAACGCCAACCGTCCATTACGTGAGTCCATCGGTATGGGCATGGCGCCAAAAACGTATCATCAAAATTGGTGAAGCCACTAATTTAGTCTTAGCATTTTTGCCTTTTGAAAAAGCATTTTACGATAAACATAATGTGCCATGTGAATTTGTTGGTCATACGTTAGCAGATGCTATCCCGATGGAATCAGATAAGGTTTCTGCCCGTGATTTGTTAGGCCTCGAGCAAGATAAAACCTGGTTAGCTGTGCTGCCTGGCAGCCGAAACAATGAACTTAACATGTTGTCACAGCCCTTTATAGAAACCTGCCAACGACTTCATCAAGATAACCCTAATTTAGGATTTGTTGTCGCCGCTGTGAATGACAAACGCAAACAACAGTTTGTACAAGCCTGGCAAGCATTCGCACCTGAATTGGATTTTCATATTGTGCAAGATACCGCACGCAATGTAATTACCGCATCTGATGTTGTGTTACTTGCCTCTGGTACGGTGGCCTTGGAATGTATGCTGATCAAAAGACCCATGGTTGTTGGTTATAAAATGAATGCCATCACGACCTTTTTAGCAAAGCGATTAGTCAAAACCAAGTATGTATCTCTGCCGAATATACTCGCTGATGATGGTATCGTTGAAGAGTGCTTAATGGACGCCTGCACGGTCGAAAATCTGTATAATGCACTGACGAAATTACTGAGCAGTGATAATTCAGAGGTGTTGTCTCAATTTACCGAGATGCATCATTGGATCCGCAAAAATGCTGACGAACAAGCCGCCAAGGCAGTACTAAAGCTCATTGATAAATAAAGAATTAAGTGAACAATATGACTAAAAAATCGCCAGTAGAGATTCCTCCATTTGAGTACCCGCAGGGATATCGCCTAATTGCTGGCGTCGATGAGGTTGGACGTGGTCCATTGGTGGGGGATGTCGTGACTGCAGCGGTCATTCTTGACCCTCAGAATCCAATATTGGGGTTGTCGGATTCGAAAAAACTCTCAGAGAAGAAACGCTTGGCGTTATTTCCTGAAATTCAGGAAAAAGCATTGGCGTGGGCGGTTGGGCGTTGTTCGCCCGAAGAAATTGATGAGCTCAATATCCTGCAGGCCACCATGGTCGCGATGCAACGTGCCGTCGCTGGGTTGAAGGTCACACCGGACCTTGTGTTGATCGATGGCAACCGTACACCGAGCCTACCGGTCGACGCTCAAGCTGTCGTCAAAGGTGATCTTCGAGTCGCCGAAATAAGTGCCGCTTCCATTATTGCTAAGGTGATTCGTGATTCAGAGATGGAAGAGTTAGATAAGCGTCATCCCCAATTTGGCTTTGCTCAACACAAGGGATACCCGACCAAAGCGCATTTTTCTGCAATTGAGCAGTATGGCGTTATTGATGAACATCGTAAAAGCTTCAAACCAGTGAAGCGAGTGCTGGGCATTGAATAGCACGATGTTAGTGAACCAACCTGTTGCAGTATTTAGGACGTAGAATGTCAGATCCCAAGTTTATACACCTTCGTGTACATAGTGATTACTCAATGGTCGATGGCTTATCGAAAGTGCCGCCATTAGTAAAAAAAGTCGCTTCAATGGGAATGCCTGCAATGGCGCTTACCGATTTTACTAACCTTTGTGGCCTCGTAAAGTTTTATAGTAATGCTCATTCGTCGGGTATTAAGCCTATCATTGGCGCTGATTTTGCCATGCAGTCTGACGAGTTTGGCGACGAACTGACGAGTGTCACGGTATTGGCCACCACCAATGTCGGTTATAACAATTTAACATTGTTGATTTCAAAGGCCTATCTACGCGGTCACGTGCAACACCAACCTGTTATCGATAAAAGTTGGTTAGCGGATCTTGCTGAGGGTTTAATTGTACTGTCAGGTGCGAAAAACGGTGAAATCGGTAAAGCATTGTTGAAAGGTAATCGTGCGTTAGCACTTCAGTGCGCTGAGTTTTACCAAACACACTTTGACAACCATTTTTATATCGAATTAATGCGCACTGGCCGACCGGACGAAGAAAGTTATTTGCACTTTGCCATCGAGCTTGCCCATGAGTGCGACCTACCTGTTGTCGCGACAAACGAGGTGGTTTTTGTTGAGTCCGAATTATTCGATGCTCATGAAATCCGGGTTGCGATCCACGATGGTTACACCATTGATGACCCTAAGCGTCCGAAACGATACAGCGCTCAGCAGTATCTTCGCACCGAAGAGGAAATGTGTGAGCTTTTCGCGGATATTCCCGAGGCTTTGCAGAACTCAGTAGAAATTGCCAAACGATGCAATGTTACTGTCCGCTTAGATGAGTACTTTCTTCCCGCTTTCCCGACGGAAGGGATGCTGGAGACGGACTTCTTAGTGAAGAAATCACAAGAAGGACTGGAAGAGCGACTTGAATTCTTATTCCCGGATGCAGAGGAAAGAGAAAAGCGTCGCCCTGATTACGATGCTCGCCTAAGAATTGAACTTGATGTTGTCAACCAGATGGGCTTTCCTGGCTACTTCCTTATCGTAATGGAGTTCATTCAGTGGTCAAAAGACAACGATATTCCAGTCGGTCCTGGGCGTGGTTCAGGTGCTGGTTCATTGGTTGCTTACGCGCTAAAAATTACTGACTTAGACCCGCTTGAATACGACCTACTATTCGAACGTTTTCTTAACCCTGAACGCGTATCCATGCCCGATTTTGATATCGACTTTTGTATGGATAAACGTGATCAGGTGATCGACCACGTGGCCGAGATGTATGGCCGAGACGCGGTATCACAGATCATCACGTTCGGTACCATGGCGGCGAAGGCGGTAATAAGAGACGTAGGTCGAGTGCTGGGGCATCCGTTTGGTTTTGTCGATCGAATCTCAAAATTAATTCCACCGGATCCAGGGATGACGCTGGAAAAAGCGTTTAAGGCCGAGCCCGCATTACCACAACTTTATGAAGCCGATGAAGAGGTGCGTGACCTGATTGATATGTGTCGCATCTTAGAAGGCTGTACCCGAAATGCGGGTAAGCACGCGGGCGGTGTGGTGATCTCTCCAACGACAATCACTGATTTTGCGCCAATCTATGCGGATGCTGAGGGTAACTTTCCGGTTACACAGTTTGATAAGAACGATGTAGAAACCGCGGGTCTGGTTAAGTTTGATTTCTTGGGATTAAGAACGCTCACCATTATAGATTGGGCGTTAGGGCTGATTAACCCAAGGTTAGAAAAAGAAGGCAAGCCACCGGTTCGAATTGAATCGATACCTTTAGAAGACCCTGCGTCGTTTAGACTATTACAAAACTCAGAAACCACGGCCGTATTCCAATTGGAATCCCGGGGTATGAAAGATTTGATAAAACGGCTCCAGCCCGATTGTTTTGAAGATATTATCGCTTTGGTTGCGCTTTTTCGTCCGGGGCCCTTGCAATCAGGAATGGTTGACAACTTTATCGACCGAAAACATGGTCGAGAAGCGGTCTCTTACCCAGATGAAAAATGGCAACATGAAACACTAAAAGAAACACTCGAACCGACGTATGGCATCATTCTCTATCAAGAGCAGGTTATGCAGATCGCACAAATCTTAGCGGGTTATACGCTGGGTGGTGCCGATATGCTTCGTCGTGCGATGGGTAAGAAAAAACCTGAGGAGATGGCAAAGCAGCGGGCTATCTTTGAAGAAGGTGCCATTGCTAATGGGGTTGATGGCGAGCTTTCGATGAAGATCTTCGATCTTGTAGAAAAGTTTGCGGGCTATGGTTTTAACAAGTCGCACTCGGCTGCTTATGCGTTAGTCTCATACCAGACACTCTGGCTAAAAACGCATTATCCAGCTGAGTTCATGGCAGCAGTAATGACTGCAGACATGGATAACACGGAAAAGGTAGTCGGCCTCGTAGACGAATGTTTACGAATGAAAATCAAGTTGCTGCCACCAGATATCAACTCGGGCCTGTACCGCTTTAATGTCGACGGTGATGGTGCTATCGTTTATGGTATTGGTGCGATCAAAGGGGTGGGTGAAGGTCCAATTGACGCCATTATTGAGGCTCGAAATCAAGGTGGGCACTTCCGAGATTTATTTGATTTCTGCGCTCGACTCGACCTGAAAAAGGTGAATAAACGCGTTATTGAAAAACTGATCATGGCTGGGGCATTAGATAGATTAGGGCCTCATCGAGCCGCGTTAATGGCATCGCTTAATGATGCCGTAAAAGCGGCAAGCCAGCATCACCAAGCAGAGGCATTTGGTCAATCTGATATGTTTGGTGTGTTGACTGAAGCGCCAGAGGAAGTGGAACACAAGTACGTCCAAGTTCCGGCGTGGCCAGAGAAGGTCTGGCTGGAAGGGGAACGAGAAACCCTTGGTCTTTATTTGACTGGGCATCCAATAAATGCTTATTTAAGGGAACTGAACAAATACACCAGTTGTCGACTCAATGAAGCGACGCCGACACGAAGAGATCAATCACTGACATTGTCAGGTTTGGTGATTGCCGCAAGAGTAATGACAACCAAGCGAGGTAATCGCATTGGTTTAATGACACTTGACGATCGATCTGGGCGTATGGAAGTGATGTTGTTCTCAGATGCACTAGATAAATATGCTGAATTGCTCGAAAAAGACAAAATAGTGGTCGTTTCTGGACAGGTCAGCTTTGATGACTTCAATGGTGGGCTTAAAATGTCCGCCCGCGAAGTTTTAGATTTAGGAAGCGCGCGCGAGAAATTTACTCGTGGGCTATCAATTTCTTTACTTGAACAGCAAATTGATGAGCGCTTTTATCAGCGTTTCACTGATATCCTAGCGCCACATAAAGCTGGGACCGTGCCGGTAAATATTTATTACCAGCGTGAAGATGCAAGAGCAAAACTAACGTTGGGTACAGAATGGCGTGTTACTCCTAATGACACACTGTTAGAAGAATTACAGCAGTTACTTGGTCAAGACCAGGTAGAACTCGAATTTAACTAATTGGGTCCTCGAATACTATTTTGAGGGCTGAATCGAAAAGGATTCATTGATGAGCTTAAACTTTCTTGAATTTGAAAAACCAATTGCAGAGCTAGAAGCTAAAATTGAAGCGTTACGTGATGTATCCCGCCATGGCGGTGATAGTGCAATTGATTTGGATAAAGAAATTGGACAACTAGAGAAGAAAAGCCTAGAGCTTAAAAAGAAGATCTTTAGTGACCTGGGTGCATGGCAAGTTGCGCAGCTAGCGCGTCACCCTCAACGTCCATATACGCTAGACTACCTTGAGCATGCGTTTACTGAGTTTGACGAGCTTGCTGGCGACCGAGCGTTTGCCGATGATAAAGCCATCGTGGGTGGCATGGCGCGACTTGATGGTCGTCCAGTGATGATTATTGGCCACCAAAAGGGTCGTGAGACGAAAGAAAAGGTACGCCGTAATTTTGGTATGCCGAAACCAGAAGGCTACCGTAAAGCACTTCGTTTGATGGAAATGGCTGAGCGTTTTCAAATGCCGATCATTACTTTCATCGATACGGCTGGTGCGTATCCTGGTGTTGGCGCGGAAGAGCGTGGGCAGTCTGAGGCTATCGCAAAAAACCTAAAGGTCATGTCAGGGCTGAGTGTTCCTATTATTTGTACTGTAGTAGGTGAAGGTGGTTCTGGTGGCGCACTAGCAATTGGTGTGGGTGATTACGTGAACATGCTTCAGTATTCTACGTATTCTGTGATATCACCAGAAGGTTGTGCTTCTATTCTATGGCGTGATTCTGATAAAGCGCCACAAGCGGCGGAAGCGATGGGCTTAGTTGCCCCTCGTCTTAAAGAGCTCGAATTGATTGACGATATTATCGAAGAGCCATTAGGCGGCGCACACCGCGATCCAATTCAAATGGCAGAGAATTTAAAAGAGACGTTGTTACGCCAGCTTGATGAGTTAGAGCTGCTAGATCAAGAGACATTGCTTGATCGTCGTTACAAGCGTTTAATGAGTTATGGCTACTGCTAATCCTTGATAGGATTAGTATAATAAAGCGAGCATTGGCTCGCTTTATTTGTTTTTGGATATCCCTTTATGTCTCTTTATCAGCAGTTTTCAGACACGTTGTCTACGTCATTAGACACAACCTCTAAGGTTATATTGGCTTTAAGTGGTGGGATGGACTCACGTGTGTTGCTGCGGTTATTGTCTATTTATTCTCGACAACATCCATACCGAGAGTGTCTTGCTGTGCATGTCCATCATGGCCTGAGTGAACATGCTGACGTTTGGCTTAGCGATTGTGAACGCTGGGCATCGGAAGAAGGGATAGCGTTTGTATCAAATAAGGTCACGCTTGCAATTGATTCTGGAAAAAGTATCGAGAAATTGGCCCGAGATGCACGTTATGGCGTATTGGAACAGTATGTGGCGGTATCAGATATATTAATAACGGGGCAACACCTTGACGATCAAGCTGAGACCTTCATGTTGGCGCTTAAAAGGGGCAGTGGACCCAAAGGCTTATCATCCATGGCTGAAGCTATGTCATGGGGAAAAGGGCGTATCGTTCGACCGCTGATAACAGTATCCCAGAGTGCCATTGCTGCGTATGCTGAAACCGAGGGGTTGCAATGGGTCAATGACGAAAGTAATGCCGATACGCGCTTTGACCGAAACTTTCTGCGTCATGATGTTATGCCTATCATTAATTCTCGCTGGCCAAATTTTGCCCATTCAGTTCATCGAAGCGCGCGCTTGTGTGCAAACCAAGAGTCATTACTTCATGAGATGTTATCGCCAGAACTCGAAGCTCTGATCAATCCCTTGGGCGGTTTGCCTATATCCGATTTGCAAGCCGCGTCAGAGTTAAAGCGGGATTATCTGTTGAGACTCTGGCTTGAATCGCGTTCGGCTGTGCTACCGAGTGAGCGGCAGCTGCAGATATTGTGGCAAGAAGTCGCATGTGCACGTCAAGATGCCAATCCAGAGTTACGCTTGGTCAAAGGCTCAGTAAGACGGTTTGATGGGCGGTTATATTGGGTTGATGAGAGGCCTGATATGTCCGCTGTTTCGATTAAGTGGACGCAACATGATGGGGAAGGTGTACCGAATGATAAATTGCAGTCTAATGAAGCGGTATCACCAGGTCAGCAATTACTACCGATGGCGCTAGATTTACCTGATGAATTAGGAACGTTGCGTCTAGCAAAAGCCGATGAAGCGTCCATGATGACGCTGAATAAGGCTCAGTTAACGTCAACAATGTACGTCAGGTTCAACCCTGAAGGGCTGAGCGCTCACCCTCACTCAAGAAATGGTTCCCGAAAACTTAAAAAACTGTATCAAGAATTGAGAATACCAAGCTGGCAACGAAGACGGCTGCCAATTTTAATGATGGACGGTGCGGTGGTTGCTGTTGCTAACTTATTTGTGGATCGAGATTTTTATGGTTCAGATTGTGAACTAATCTGGGACAAGTGACAGGCGTTTATGTCACAATCAACGCATAATAAATCGCCAGATCTGGCATGTTGACTGCAAAGATGTTGTTTTAATCTGGTTTATATGGAAGTAATGGAAGGTAATACAATGAATAAAGTCGTGATTGGTGCTGCACTTGTTGTTGGTCTGTTAAGTGGAACGGCTGTAGCGGCTGATGTCCAAGCCGGTAAAGCGAAAGCAGCGATTTGCGCTGCGTGTCATGGTGCGGACGGCATTGCTGTGATCCCTGGGTACCCAAACCTAAAAGGTCAAAATGAACAGTATCTAGCATCGTCGATCAAAGCCTATAAAAACAAAGAGCGAACCGGTGGTTTAGCGGTCGTGATGCAGGCACAAGCTTCTATGCTAAGTGATGAAGACATCGCCAATGTTGCGGCTTACTATGCAAGTATAAAGTAATTATTACAAAAAATTTTAACCTGAAGCCCGAAGATGTCCTTCGGGCTTTTTGTTTCTATTGATTGTTTTGATGCGCTACCAGATAATATCGATATAAAAGTGATGTAAGGGAACAACATGAAAAAAATTGAAGCGATTATCAAACCTTTTAAATTGGATGACGTGCGTGAGGCACTTGCTGAGGTGGGTATTACCGGAATGACCGTCTCTGAAGTAAAAGGCTTTGGTCGTCAGAAAGGGCATACTGAACTTTATCGTGGTGCTGAATACATGGTCGATTTCTTGCCTAAAGTGAAGCTGGAGATTGTGGTTTCTAGCGACGTTGCGGATCAATGTGTCGATACAATCATTGAGACGGCGCAGACAGGTAAAATCGGCGACGGAAAAATCTTTATTACCGACATCGAACGTGTCGTCCGTATTCGAACGGGTGAAGAAGACGAAGACGCGATTTAATCGCAATCGGCTAAACTATCAAAAGGAGTAGATATCTACTCCTTTTTTGTTTTTGAGAGGCGACGATAAATGAAACTTAAATGGTTTCTATGGGGCGGACTTGTCACGACAACGCTTGTCATAGCGAGTTTTCAATTGATCTTTACCACGCAAGTGACACCGGAAGTGACCTCTATTCATAGTGGTCATGTCGACACGGAGCTCAAGTGCTATCAGGGCGACGCTAATCAAGCCCTGGATCGTGCCGGTACCCTAAATGTATTAGTTTGGAACATCTACAAGCAAAACCGAGAGAATCTGTTTCCAGAGTTAGAAAAGCTTTCCACTGGAAAACAGTTGGCCTTGCTTCAAGAGGCTAATCTAGATCCGACGTTTATGGATTGGCTGAAAAAATCTAACTGGAATAGCAACCAAGTCAGCGCCTTCAAAGCCTTTGATGTTTCTGCTGGAGTCTTGAATTTAAGTACGGCCATGCCGTCTATCGCGTGTGCTAATCTGCAAGTCGAGCCTTGGCTAAGGTTACCTAAATCGGGATTGTATGCAGAGTATGCCTTGAGTAATGGTGCTAAGTTGGTGACGGTGAACCTTCATTCCGTGAACTTTACTATCGGTACAGAGGAGTACATGGCACAACTTGAATCCTTCAAACAAGTATTGATTACGCATCAAGGCCCGTTACTTATCGCCGGCGATTTTAATAGCTGGAGTGAAGAGCGCTTGGGAGTGCTTCGTCATGTATTGGATAAATATGAGATTAAAGAGGTCATGTTTGCTGATGATAACCGTAAACGGTTTTTGAACGGGCTTCCTCTTGATCATATCTTTTATCGAGGTATGAAGTTAGTCTCCGCTGCATCGCCTCAGTCCACCGCTTCAGATCATAATCCATTGATTGCTGAGTTCGATATTCGATAAGGTTTTGATATTGATATTGATATTGATATTGATATTGATATTGAGAGATAAACAACAGATAAAAAAAGCGACACAGTGGCCGCTTTTGATTAAATTCTTAATGAAGGAAACCTATACGCTGGTTTTTGTCACGTCAACGTAGAGTTTTAGCTTTTGGCCTGGTTTCAGGTAACGCTGTTTATTCAGGCTATTCCATTTCATTACATCATTAGTTCGGACATTAAACTTATGAGCGATGCCACTTACAGTGTCGCCCGATCGTACCGAATAAAAGACAGTGCGGATGATGGCCCCATTTGAATTGTCTTTCCATATCACTAACTCTTGGCCGATTTTTAGCGTGTCCTTTGGACCCATACCGTTCCATTTTGCTAGGGATTGGTGCGAGACTTTATTAGCCTTCGCAATTAACCATAAGCTATCGCCACTTTTCACGGTATGAGTCAGCTTATAGTTTCCACGAGAGGTCGATTGAGTCGCAGCAAGACGGTTTGAGGCGCTTAATGCATAAGTATCACTGTTTTTCGTCGAGGTCGGTACCAATAGGTATTGCCCAGCACGAATCGTGTTGTTTCTTAAGCCATTGGCATTTTGAATGACTTTGACCGTCGTCTTGTGTTTTTGAGCAATCACACCCAATGAATCACCCGATTGCACCTTGTAGCGAACAAGTCGCATGCCTTTGCCACGGTTTTTATCAAGTTCCGCTCTAAATTGGTCCACGCTTGAAACGGGCAGGAGTAATGATTGCGGTCCTGCAGGCGCTGTTGCCCATTGATTATAGGCTGGGTTATAACCTTGTAACTCTTTCACTGAAATGCCGGCATATTTCGCAGCAATAGCAAGATCGAGCTGCTCTTCTGGGTCAATGAGTGTTAACGCAGGTTGGTTTGGAATCGCTGGAATGTCGAGACCGTACTTTTCTTGGTTCGCGATGACATCCGCAAGCGCGAGTAGTTTGGGTACATAGCTACTGGTCTCTTTGGGTAAGTCGAGAGAGAAAAAGTCTGTCGGTTTGTTGAGCTTTCTATTTTTTCGGATCGCACTGTTAACACGGCCACCGCCACTATTGTAAGCTGCGATAGCGTGGTTCCAGTTGCCATCAAAACGGTTATTTAGCTGAGTGAGAAAATCTAATGCCGCACTTGTTGAGGCGCTCACATCGCGTCGACCATCGTACCAATAGGTCTGCTCTAGGCCAAAGGCTTTACCTGTTGCGGGGACAAACTGCCATAAACCTGCTGCGCTGCCATGTGAATAAGCAAAGGCGTCAAAAGAGCTCTCAACAACAGGGAGTAGCGCGAGTTCTAATGGTAAACCGCGAGCTTCAATTTCTTCTGTGATGAGATAAAGGAATGGCTGAGCACGCTGAGAAACCGTTTTTAGATGGCTTGGGTGTTTAATGTACCATTGGCGATAATAATCCACTTTTGCATGGTCAGGGATCGGCATTTTCAATTGCATCGCTATACGCTTCCACACATCTTTTTGTTCTTGTGGTGTGAGAGCTTTTGGCGCGGATGTAGAAGCATCAACAGAAACAGGTTTAGTTGTTGTATTTTTTGCTGTTTCTGAAGGAGAGTTGGTGGGCTCTGTTGTGGAACTGCTCGAATCTGGCTGAGTCATTTGACATCCAGCCAGCAACAGGGCTAAGGCCCAACTGTATTTCTTATGCATGGTCTTTACTACAACCTCTTACTTGAACGGTCGTGCATAATACTAATACGGTTGGTGCCAACACAAGCACGAAAACGTTAAAATTCGTTTTTCCACTCACGCAATGCGGTAAAAGTTGACACAGGATCGTTGTTGATAGATCTATTTGCAACGGATTTCATGACTTCTTGCTGTTGAGTTCGTAAAAACGGGTTGATGCGTTTTTCAATCAAAATCGAGGTGGGTAACGTTGGGAGACCTTGCACTCGTTTTTGGTTTGCTTGTTCTCGATAGTCGTGAAGAAAGTCATTATGGGGTTCGATGGCCATAGCAAAGGCGAGGTTGCTCAGTGTGTACTCGTGGGTGCAATACACGTCGGTTTCTTCTGGTAGTAGCGTTAGCTTTTGCAAAGAATTAAACATTTGTGCGGGCGTACCTTCAAAAATGCGGCCGCACCCAGCAGAAAATAAAACATCACCGCAGAATAACTTCGCATCGCCTACGTACCCGATGTGATCTAGTGTATGTCCGGGTAAATCAAGAACCAAAAATTCCTCGCCAAATAATTGGATGCGATGCCCCTCCGACACTTGATGAGTGAGATGTAGGATATTCGGATTTTCTGGGCCAATGACCGTGAGGTTAGGGTATTTCGCGACAAGTGCTCCAATACCGTTTACATGGTCCCAATGATGGTGAGTGACCAAAATGGTGGTTAGCTCGAGTTGATGTTGCTCTAAATATGCGATGACAGGTTCGGCATCTCCGGGATCGACAACAGCACACAACTTCTGGTTATTTTGAATCAGCCAGATGTAATTATCATTAAATGCGGGTATGCTTTTGATATGTAACATTGTTGTTTCTCCAATTCACTTTGAGAGAGAGCGCGAAAATATGAAGCCAGCACGCAGCAAGAAAAAAGTCGATCATCCTCATTCTTGGGAAGAACTTGCCAATGGTCAATGGGTTTCTGAATCCATTCAGACTCGTTTGGATGAATGGTGCCCGAAGCTTTTTGGTTATCATATGCTTAAGCTTGGTGGTTTAAGTTGCGAATTAACAAGCTGTAATTGCAATATACAGCATCAAGTTAATTTAGACGCTAAAAATCCACTGCACAATATTATCGCTGATCGCTATGAACTGCCTTTTCTAGAAAAGAGCTTTGATGCTGTGATTCTGTCTCATCAGTTAGAATATAGCGAGGATCCTCATCGGCTTTTGCGTGAGGTTGATCGGGTAATGATTGATGATGGATACCTGATTATTACCGGTTTTAATCCAATTAGTTTCACGGGCTTAGCGAGTCTAATGCCTTGGCGTCGAAATAACTTTCCGTGGAGCGGGCGTATGTTTACACCAAACCGAATTCGTGACTGGTTAAGCGTGTTGAACTATCAGGTTGTGCATGCTGATAGCTATGCCTTATTCCCTATGAAACGTAATCGAACTATGTGGACATGGCTAGAAAGCAGCATTGGAGATTGGGCATCACCGATGGGGAGTTTATATTTTATTGTGGCGCGGAAACGGACGTATCCGTTGAAGCCTATTAAACCTCACTGGAATTTGAAGAAGAAGCTCACGCCTGTGAGCTTAAACTACCGAACAACGGATAAACGTAACACGAACTAGGCTCGTGCTCTCTGGTTAGTGGTTAGTGGTTAATGGTTAGCGGTTACTGGGTGGTGGTTAGCTTAGGGGATGCTAGTCAGGTAACCGTTGTATTAACTAGGTTGATAACCCACATCTTCTTCGATTGGGTTTTCGGCTCCGTGTCTTGCAAGCTCGTCGCACATTTCATTTTCACGATGACCGGCGTGACCTTTAACCCAACGCCAATCGACAGAATGTCGTGCTGTTTCTTCATCCAGCGCTTTCCAAAGATCCGCGTTTTTTACTGGTTTTTTGTCTGCTGTTTTCCAGCCACGTTTTTTCCAATTATGGATCCACTGCGTAATACCTTGGCGCACATATTGGCTATCCGTGGTAAGGATGACATTGCAGGGTTCTTTTAGTGTCTTGAGCGCGACGATCGTCGCCATCATCTCCATACGGTTGTTGGTCGTTAGCTGGTAGCCCTTCGACAGTTTTTTTTCTGTTTGCTTATAGCGTAGTACGATGCCGTATCCACCAGGTCCCGGATTGCCTAAGCACGATCCATCAGTGAAAATTTCAACCTGTTTCGTCATGATTTGATACTATGTCGGTCTGTAACTTTATTAATATAGTCTGACATACAAAACATCATGAATACCAGCCTCAATTCAGAACAGCGCAGAATCATCGTACTCGATACCGAAACGACGGGTATGAACCGTGAAGGTGGCCCTCATTATCTAGGGCATCGAATCATTGAAATTGGTGCTGTCGAGATCATCAATCGAAAATTTACAGGTAGACATTTCCATGTCTACATTAAGCCCGATCGCCTTATCCAGACTGAAGCGATTGCGGTACACGGTATTACTGATGAGTTTTTATTAGATAAACCGGAATACAAGCAAATTCATGATGAGTTTCTCGAGTTTATTAAAGGCGCTGAGCTGGTGGCTCATAATGCGCCCTTCGATGTCGGCTTTATGGATCTTGAGTTTTCCATGGTTAATGCCAACGTTGGAAAAACGGAAGATTACTGCAAGATCACCGATACGCTGGCAATGGCCAAACGCATGGCTAACATGCCAGCAAGGAAAAACCTTGATTCGTTAGCAAAGCATTACACGATAGATACGTCAGCTCGTATCTTGCACGGCGCTTTACTCGATGCGGAGATCCTCGCCGACGTATATTTGGCAATGACAGGTGGGCAGACCAATTTACAATTTAGTGCCGGACAATCTGGGGACTCTGACTCAGAAATGATCAAAAGATTGACGACGGGACGAAAAGCGCTAAAGGTTTTGCAGGCAACGGCCGATGAAATAGAAGCGCATAATTCGCGTTTGGATATTGTAGAAAAAGGCGGTAACTGTTTGTGGCGCCAGTAGGAGAGAAACATGCAGAGGGTTTTTATCGCGTTTGGCTTGTGGCTAGTGCTGCTGGGGAGCGCCGTAGCCAGTGAGTCCTCAATGTCCTTTTTGGATAACCGGTTTCGAGTCGACGAAACCGTTGAGCGAATAACCTTTCTTGTTTATCGACAAGACCACTCACGCCCGGTCACCCTTGTCCGTCCTGATGGGAAAAAATATTACGCGTGGAGGCATCCAGACAACGTTAATTGGATTGAAGAACCGACCGCCGATATTATTACTGTTGATCGTCCAATGCCGGGTCCATGGCAGGCTATTGGTAAGGTTACCCCTCAAAATAATATTCAGTTAGTGTCTAAGCTAAGCCTAAAAGCGGAGACGTTACCCGAGCGCTTGTATCAAGGTGAGAAGGTTAAATTTACCGCGCATCTGCTAAGTGATGATCAGCCTTTGATTATCGAAAATATTCTCACGCACGTGAACCTAAAAGTAGTGATGACTCGCTATCTAGAAGAGCAAGAAGCTCAAACGTCTGATACGCGCCCCATCCCAATCGTCATCGGTGAGTTTTTTGACAATGGGCAAGGGTTAGATGAGCGAGCGGGGGATGGGGTTTTTACGGTTACGTTACCCATTACAATTGAGCCAGGGAAGTACAATGTTCGTATTACGACCGGGAATGGTGTTTTTTTGCGAGCACTGGAACAGGAAGTGTTTGTGTACCCAACGCCGTTTACGACTCGGTTTGTTCAAGGCGATGTTAACTCGCCACATGAAGTCGTGATGCGCGGCGAGCCTGCCACAATTCAAGCCGGGAGCTTAGCAGCGTCAATTGAACTCACATCACCGAGCGATAGCGAACAGGTCGTTCAGGTTCAAGCGCAAGCGAATGAAATGATGCTCACTTCTTTGTTCACGGACCTTAATGAGATGGGAACCTATAAGTGGACCGGGCATGTTTATGCGAATGAGGCATCGACAGATCGAGAACTAGTATTCGACTTACCTGAGCGGTCTTTTAGCGTGGTTGGCGCGATTGATTTAGTGAAGGCTAAGGCGCTGCAAGAAGCGGCACGTAAGGCAAAGAAGAAAGCTGAGCAAGAGGCTCAAATTGCTTTGCATCGTGAAACGGTTCGGCAGCGTGCCATTATGGCAATTGTGATAGGCAACACCGTATTGTTGGTCATTGGTGGACTGATTTGGTGGCTGATAAGGCGTAAACGAGCGATAAAAGCCGTGACACCAGAAATGCAGTTAAAAATGCCAGGGTAAGGTAAAGCCGAATCTCGATACGATTCTGCTTTATAGAAAGAGTATTAGACTGTTGTCGCGATGTAAGATGCGCTAGAGACAAACGTTGAAGAGGGATTCGTCTTATTGATCTAACACGAGTAATAGCAAAATAATCTTATCTTAAAAACAAAAAATGCCAACCGCAAAGGTTGGCATTTTTTAGTTTAACGCATGCACTGTCGTGTCATATCAATAGTCGTTATATCCTATTTAGAGTCACGTTATAACAAGGTTACGCCACTTCCTCCATCGTCGGATAAACCGGCTTTGCTGCCAGCTCCTCAGGGGAGAAATCGTCGACATTGATGGTATACAGGCGGTGCGCTTCAGCGGTATGAAGTATGACGGCTTCTTCTTTGCTAATGAGCCCCTTCTCTAGACCGATTTCTGCAACCTCTCCAAGATTGGTAAATGGTCGGCGCTGTCCGAGTTCTTTACAGATTTTATTGAAAATAGGCTCTGCTTTTAACACCATCTCAAGCGCTTGTTCAATACGGCCTGCCGGGTTGAATTCGGTTGGTTCTAAGTATTGTCCGCGACCTAAGCGGCTACGTGCCCCTGACGGTGTTTGTAAGATTCGAGCAACTTGGCTATCAAGTTTATCTGATGGTGCTTGTCGTACGGTACCTAGTGGCATTACAACCCAACGTAACACACGCCCAATCATTCGGTTAGGGAAGTTAACAAGGAAGTCATCAAGTGCTTGCTCTGTTTGTTTCAAGCTGTCTTGTAGACCCCAGTGCAAGAGAGGTAAATCTTCACTCTGACGGCCTTCGTTGTCAAAACGCTTGAGCGCAGCAGTGCTCAGGTAGAGCTGACTTAAGATATCACCAAGACGCGCGGATAAACGTTCTTTGCGTTTTAGTGAACCACCCAGTACGGCCATTGAGACATCGGATAACAACGCTAGGTTAGCGCTGTAGCGATTGAGTTGTTGGTAATAACGCTTGGTCGCATCTTTATACGGTGCGTCTGAACCACGACCATCGGTGAGGCCGAGCCATAAACTGCGAACAAAGTTACTCACCGCAAACGAAACGTGACCGGCTAATGCCTTGTCAAACTCTGAGACTGCACTGCTGTCTGTTGAGTAAGCCGCTTCCATTTCTTTCAGTACGTAAGGGTGACATCGAATCGCACCTTGACCATAAATGATCATAGAGCGCGTAAGAATATTAGCGCCTTCGACTGTTATCGCAATGGGTGCGCCTTGATAACCACGGGCTAGGAAGTTCGACGGACCTAAGCAGATACCTTTACCGCCAACGATGTCCATTGCGTCAATAATGCACTGCTGTCCTCTGTGGGTGCAGTGGTATTTGACGATGGCAGAAATAACCGAAGGCTTCTCGCCTAAATCAATACCTGCTACAGTTAAACTGCTGGCGGCATCCATGACATACGTGTTACCAGCAATACGAGCCAATGGCTCTTCAATGCCTTCCATATGACCAATCGGTTGTTTAAATTGTCGACGGATTCGAGCGTAAGCACCAGTCGCCAGTGCCGCCGTTTTTATACCACCGGTCGAATTGGATGGTAGGGTAATTCCGCGCCCTACGGATAAGCATTCAACCAGCATACGCCAGCCTTGTCCGGCCATTTTAGGGCCACCGATGATGAAATCGAGAGGAACGAATAGTGACTGTGCTCGTGTTGGACCATTTTGGAATGGCAGGTTCAGTGGGAAGTGGCGGTTACCAATTTCCACACCTTTTAAGTCGGTCGGTATTAGTGCACATGTAATGCCTAGGTCGGCTTTATCTCCGATTAGACCATCGGGGTCTCTAAGCTTAAATGCGAGCCCAAGCACTGTTGCGACAGGTGCAAGCGTGATGTAACGCTTGTTCCATGTCAGGCTCATACCAAGTACTTCTTTTCCTTCCCATTGGCCTTTGCAAACCACACCAAAGTCTGGAATGGATCCAGCATCAGATCCCGCTTCAGGGCTGGTGAGGGCAAAGCACGGAATTTCTTTACCAACAGCAAGCCTTGGAAGGTAATAATCTCTTTGTTCTTCTGTACCATAATGTTGAAGTAATTCACCGGGACCAAGCGAGTTTGGTACGCCGACGGTCGACGATAAAACACTCGAAACACCTGTGAGTTTTTGCAATACCAAAGACTGTGCATAGGCAGAAAACTGCAATCCGCCGTATTGTTTCTTGATGATCATCGCAAAGAACTTGTGATCTTTGAGGTATTGCCAGATCTCAGGAGGAAGGTCGGCAAGCTCGTGGGTGACTTGATAGTCATTCACCATTGCGCAGACTTCATTGACTGGGCCATCTAAGAATTCTTGCTCTTCTTTGCTTAGCTTAGGCGCGCTGATTTGCTGCAGTTTTTGCCAGTTAGGCTTGCCTTTAAACAGCTCTGCTTCCCACCAGACTGTTCCTGCATCCAGTGCTTCTTTCTCTGTTTGAGACATCGCAGGCAAGACCTTTTTAAACACAGCGAGTGCTTTTGCTGAGATTAGAGATTGGCGCAGTGCAGGGATGCAAGTGATAGAGATGAGAACAACATAAACACTCCATGCGATGACACCAAAGGTGCCAAGTAGTGTTCCTATCGCCATTGCTGCAGTAACGAGTATAAGAGATTTTGCTAAGGATGAACGTTGATAAAAGCTAACGCAAACCGCTCCGAGCAAAATGACAGTAGAGAGCAAGATGTCCATGATGGTTCCTTTATCTGGTAGTGATGATGTTTTGATTGTTATCGTTATTGGGTTGTTATCGTTATCGTGGGTTTGACGGCTGCACGTTAACTTGCATTAAAGGTAAGAGGTCAAACCAGTTGGTAGTGTAACCGAAATATTGCACAAATGTAAAATTTGAGGGTGTTTGTCATCACATAACTGGCAGAACGCAAAGTTTGCTCGCGAGAGAGAGGGGGGCAGTAAAAACAATAAAAAATTGATGATAGGAGGCGTATTGAGGGGGGCTAGCTATCGACAGCCTCTCTGATTTATAGGTACACTCAAGTTAATCGATTACTGCCGACCCTATCGGTGAAACAAAGAGAAGAGTCCTATGTACCAAGATCTGATTAAAAGTGAATTGAGCGAAGCCGCTGATGTCTTGAACCAATTTCTAAGTGATGACGATAACATTGCCAAAATTGAAGCGGCTGCGAAAATGATTGCGGCTTCATTTAAAGAAGACGGTAAGGTTTTGTCCTGTGGTAACGGAGGGTCTCATTGTGACGCCATGCATTTTGCGGAAGAGCTGACAGGGCGCTACAGAGAAAATAGACCGGGTTACGCGGGTATTGCGATTTCTGATGTTAGCCACTTATCGTGCGTGAGTAACGATTTTGGTTATGATTATGTTTTTTCGCGTTACGTCGAGGCGGTAGGGCGTAAAGGCGACGTGTTGTTTGGACTGTCTACGTCTGGTAACTCTGCGAACATCTTAAAAGCAATTGAAGCTGCAAAAGAAAAAGGCATGACGACCATCGCGCTAACAGGTAAGGATGGCGGAAAAATGGCGGGTTTAGCGGATATTGAAATTCGTGTACCGCACTTCGGTTACGCGGATCGTATTCAAGAAATACACATCAAGATCATCCATATTATTATTCAACTGATTGAAAAAGAAATGGAATAATCGAGTTAAGCGTCGTAGAAAATCGTTGTAGCGTCATCGCATCGTAGAATAAAGATTATGGAGAATAAGGGACGTAATGTGTGAATTGCTTGGCATGAGCGCCAATGTGCCAACTGACATCTGTTTTAGCTTTACAGGTTTGATTCAGAGAGGCGGCAATACGGGGCCTCATAAGGATGGGTGGGGGATCACTTTCTATGAAGGAAAGGGGTTCCGCACGTTCAAGGATCCTAATCAAAGTTGTGATTCTCAGATCGCTGAGTTGGTGCAAAGTTACCCTATTAAAAGTCGGGCGGTCGTCAGTCATATTCGTCAAGCGAACCGTGGCCAGGTGAACTTAGAAAATACCCACCCATTTACACGCGAGCTTTGGGGACGGTATTGGACATTTGCGCACAATGGGCAGCTGAGCAACTATGATAGCTTAGCAATCGGGCGCCATAGACCCGTTGGTGAAACGGATAGTGAGCTATCATTTTGTTGGCTGCTAAACAAATTGGAAGCTCGCTTTCCTGAGCCACCTCAAGATATGATGGCCATGTTCCAGTATGTTGCTGAATGTTGCGATGAATTGCGTCAGTTTGGTGTCTATAACATGCTCTTAAGTGATGGTGAGTTTGTGATGACGTTCTGTACCAATCATTTGTATTGGATTACACGTAAAGCGCCATTTGGCCAAGCCACATTGCTGGATGAAGATGTTACGATTAACTTTCAAATGGAAACGACGTTGAACGATGTCGTATCGGTCGTAGCGACTCAGCCATTAACGGGTAATGAGACTTGGCACCGAATGAAGCCCGGTGAATTTAATCTATTTCACTTCGGTGAGCGGGTGCTGAGTAATTCTGATGATTTATCTGATGTGCCTCATGCCGCCGTAAAACCTGCGAGTCAGGCGCCAACAGAATCATTGTAATGATTTGTTTTAAATATAAAAAAAGCGAGTGTTAGACACTCGCTTTTTTATGTTTACTATTTGGCTATTTATCGGCGTACCCTTGGGCACCGAGAGCTTGACCATCCAAAATAGCTTTGCTGCCATCCATGGAAAGCCTATCTTCAACAAACCATTTAACCACAAGTGGGTAGATCTGATGCTCTTGGACTTGAATACGTTGTTCTAGCAATTCCACAGTATCATTATCAAACACAGGCACTTTTGCTTGTAGGATGATTGGACCGCCATCTAATTTCTCAGTGACGAAGTGGATACTGGTTCCATGGTGTTCATCACAGTTATCAATAGCACGTTGATGTGTGTGGAGACCCGGATATTTCGGCAACAATGAGGGATGAATATTGATCATCTTCCCCATATAGTGACGAACAAACTCACCACTCAAAATGCGCATGTAACCTGCTAAAACCAGTAAATCAGGGTGGTGCTTGTCAATGCGTCGCATTAGCTCTGCATCAAAGGCTTCTCGTGATTCACTTGCTTTTGGGTCAAGGAATTCAGCTTCGGCACCTGCATTTCTAGCACGTTCGAGAGCAAATGCTGACTCTTTATTAGAAAATACAGCACGAACTTTAGCGTTCGTGATTGAGCCTTCACAAGCATCAATAATTGCCTGTAAATTCGTGCCATTCCCTGAAACTAAAACAACGATATTCTTCATGAATTACTTGATCTCTACTTGCTCTTCGCCGGCTTCAGCTTGTGCAATCTCACCAATAACCCAAGCGTTCTCGCCTTCAGCTTGTAAAAGTGCAACTGCTGCGTCAGCTTGCTCTTTAGGAAGTGCGACGATTAGGCCCACACCACAGTTGAACGTACGATACATTTCGAATGTTTCAACGTTGCCTTTTTCTTGTAGCCAATTGAAAATTGCAGGCCATTCCCAGCTCTTGCCGTCGATGACTGCTTTAGTGCCTTCAGGAAGTACACGAGGGATGTTTTCCCAGAAACCACCGCCTGTGATGTGAGAGATCGCATGGATATCATGCTCAGCAATCATTTTAAGCGCTGATTTGATGTAGATTTTCGTTGGTTCGAGTAGGTGCTCACCAATGGTGCGCTCACCGAGAACTTCATTTTTGTCTGCGCCAGATACTTCAAGTACCTTGCGAATCAAAGAGTAGCCGTTTGAGTGTGGGCCACTTGAACCAACAGCGATAAGTGCATTTCCTGCGGCAACTTTAGTTCCGTCAATAATGTCTGCTTTTTCAACAACGCCAACACAGAAACCAGCGACGTCGTAATCGTCACCTTCATACATGCCTGGCATTTCAGCAGTTTCACCACCAATCAGTGCACAACCAGCTTGTACACAACCTTCTGCAATACCAGATACAACATCCGCTGCTGTGTCGATATCTAGCTTACCTGTTGCGTAATAATCCAAGAAAAATAGTGGCTCACCACCTTGAACGATAAGATCGTTCACACACATTGCGACTAAATCGATGCCAATGGTGTCATGTTTTTTAAGGTCGAGTGCAAGACGTAGTTTTGTACCAACGCCGTCTGTACCTGATACGAGTACCGGCTCTTTGTATTTAGTTGGCAACTCACATAAAGCACCAAATCCACCGATGCCTCCCATTACTTCAGGGCGACGAGTGCGCTTAACCGCGCCTTTAATACGGTCAACTAATGCATTACCAGCATCAATGTCTACACCAGCGTCTTTATAGCTTAGGGAAGTGTTGTTTCCGCTCACGGGACAGTCCTCGATAAATAATTGGAAGTGAAAAGCGGCGCTATTCTAACAGGGGTTTATACAAAAAGGGAAACGTTTGCGTAAGAAAGTTTAAACTATTTTCTGTTCTCTTGTTTTGTAAGAAGGCAGAAGAATATCGCCGTTGTTTTGACTGGAAAAGGAGGGAAATGTCGAAACTCAACTGAAATAAAGGAACAAAGCATGTATAATTTTGTGGTTTTGTAAAAATTGCCGGAGTTGGACATGAAAGTTGTTGAAGTTAAACACCCTCTTGTGAAGCACAAACTAGGTTTGATGCGTGAAGGGGATATCAGCACAAAGCGTTTTCGTGAGCTTGCTACTGAAGTTGGTAGCTTATTAACTTATGAAGCGACAGCAGATTTTGAAACAGAGAAAGTGACCATCGATGGTTGGAACGGTCCTGTTGAAGTTGATCAAATTAAAGGCAAAAAGGTCACGGTAGTGCCAATCTTGCGTGCTGGTTTAGGCATGATGGATGGTGTACTTGAGCATATGCCAAGTGCTCGTATCAGTGTCGTTGGTATTTATCGCGACGAAGAAACACTAGAGCCAGTGCCTTACTTTAACAAATTGGCATCCAATATTGATGAGCGTATTGCTTTAGTTGTTGACCCAATGCTAGCAACGGGTGGCTCCATGATTGCCACCATCGACCTGCTAAAAGAGAAAGGCTGTAAGTCGATCAAGGTGTTGGTATTAGTGGCGGCGCCAGAAGGTATTGAAGCATTAGAAAAAGCGCACCCAGAGGTTGAGCTTTATACGGCGGCTATTGATGAGTGCTTGAACGATAAAGGTTATATTGTTCCAGGGCTTGGAGATGCAGGCGATAAGATTTTTGGTACTCAATAATCGATTGAATCCAGTATGAAAAAGGCTGACATTTGTCAGCCTTTTTACTTTTTACTTTTTACTTTTTACTTTTTACTTTTTACTGTGTTTGCGTTTTAGTCTTCGATCTGTGCATTGTCTACGACCTTGTTGTCACCTAGGTCATCAGGGAGGATAAGATTAAGAATAATCGCGACGATACCGCATAAGCTGACGCCCTGTAGGCTAAACTCGCCAATACCAAATGCCATTCCACCAATACCGAAAACTAATGTAATCGCCACAATGACAAGGTTGCGAGATTTATGTAGGTCAACGTTATTTTTAATCAAGGTATTCAAGCCTACTGTTGCGATAGAGCCAAACAATAAGATCATGATGCCACCCATTACTGGAACAGGGATGGTTTGCAAAATCGCGCCTAGTTTGCCGACTAAAGCAAGAACAATGGCGGTGACCGCAGCCCAGGTCATGATTACAGGATTAAATGCTTTCGTTAGCATAACTGCACCTGTCACTTCGCTGTATGTCGTATTGGGTGGCGCGCCCATCATGGATGCGGCAATCGTTGCAATTCCGTCACCGGCAATGGTGCGATGCAAACCTGGCTTCTTGAGGTAGTCTTTGCCCGTTACGTTCGAGATCGCAAGCATATCCCCTACATGCTCAACGGCAGGTGCAATGGCGACGGGTAACATAAACAGTATCGCATTGATATTGAATTCTGGGGCTGTGAAGTTTGGCATGGATAACCAAGAAGCTTGCACGACAGGCGTGAAATCAACAACGCCGAAGAACAAGCTAGTAATATAGCCAGCAGAAATTCCGCTCACAATCGGTAGAAGCTTTAAAAAGCCTCGAGAGAAAACACTGACACCAATAGTGACGAGTAAAGAAATGCTCGAGATCCACAGCGCTGCATCAGAATCGATTAGCTGAATGCCACCATCGCCTGATTTGCCCAACGCCATATTGACAGCAACCGGTGCCAAACCCAAGCCGATGACCATAATGACAGGACCGACGACAACGGGTGGTAGTAGCTTGTGGATGATGGCGACACCACGCACCTTAATCAACACCCCCATTAGTACATAAACAACCCCTGCGGCCATTAGGCCACCCATAGTTGCTCCTACACCCCAAGTTTGAACACCGAACATAATCGGCGCAATAAACGCAAAAGAAGAGGCGAGGAAAATAGGCACACTGCGTTTAGTCACGAGTTGGAATAATAAGGTACCGACACCCGCTCCGAAGAGGGCGACATTTGGGTCGAGTCCAGTCAATAAGGGGACAAGTACTAAGGAGCCAAATGCAACGAACAGCATTTGAGACCCTTGAAGGATAGTTTTCATGATATCAATTCCAGGCAAGTCATAAGCACACCTAACGGTCGTCAGGCAAACGCGCGAGATAGTACCATCTTGTAATCGATTACTTAATGATCTTAGTAAATAAAACCGGTTTATTGTTACAAATATCGCAATACTTGGCTTGACAACCTATTGCTAAAGCCCATTAGATTGCTTGTGCGTAATAATTTAACCAAACCTTGAAGCAGTCTGCTTGCTCCTACTCCCATGTTTGCTTATTATTCCGACTTATATCTTTGTTATTTAGGATTCCTATGCGTTATTTTGCTTGGTTGTTGGTTGGACTGTGTTCATTACCAGCGTATGCGTTGACTAAAGTTGATGTTTATTCAACTCAAATAGTGGTTAACACTGAAGAGCCAAATGCCGATGAGATCGCTCGTCAGCAAGGAATGCTAGAGGTGTTGGTGCGTGCGAGTGGTGATGTCAATATTGCTTCAAACGCCGTGGTGAAAAAGGCACTGAGTAAGAACTCTCGCTATATTTCTCAACTGGGTTACACCCAAGTAGAAGGCAAGCAGGCGTTGAGTATGAAGTTTAATAGCACTCAAATTGGTGTGTTACTTCAACAAGCGGATTCAGCAATGTGGCCTGCTGAACGCAGTAATATTATGGTCTGGCTAGTGGAAGACAACGGCTATGATCGATCAATAGCGTGGGAACATACTAACTCTCAAACGGCGCAGCAATTACGTGGCGAAGCGAAAAAACGTGGCTTACCACTGACTTTTCCTGTCGGTGATTTTGACGATATGACGGGCATTCAAACCACAGATTTGTGGGGAGGATTTGTTGGCGCTATTGGACAAGCAACGCAACGTTATCCCGTTGATGCCGTTATGGTTATTAAAGCGAACGGAAAGCAGTTACGTTGGTCGCTTTATGACCAAAGTCCCGCCAGTATGGGAAATACGCAAGTCGCGCCAATAACAGGCGGAGCGTCGGGTGAGCTATCGGCCCAAAGCTTGATTGCTCAGGTGAGTGACTACTATGCATCTAAAAACACTACCCTTGTAAGCGGTGATAGTGCCGGCTCCGTGACGGTGTCCTTTACGGGGATGACAAGCGCTGATGCCTTCTTTACTTTAGAACGAGCGCTAGGTCGATTAGCGTCAACAGCAAAAGTTGACGTTGCCGAAATCCGCGGTGAAACGGTGATTGTACGAATCGCTTTGTTGGGGTCGATTGATTCTTTTGAGCAAGAAGTGTTGAAGCTTGGTTTGGTCAAAAAAGTGGAAGTGATTGAAGAAGTGCCAAACTCAGCAGATGAAAGCACCTTAGTCAACGACAAGGTTGTCGGCGCTCTGGATGAGGTCGAAAACAGTAATGCGACATCTCAAGCCGTGTCACCTCAAATCTCTGAAAACACAGCGACGAGTGCAGAGGCCGCCAGTGCGTCTGATATTGGCGCTGCGGTCAGCGATGTATCTCAACCCGAATTGCTCCCTGCAGACAATGCTGTCACCGAAAAAACCGCCTCAGGCCTTATCGATAAACCGAAACTGGCGTTTGAATGGCTGTACTAATTCTATTGCAATAATCAAATAACAGACATAAAAAAGG
>NZ_MCUW01000013.1:97303-101795 GCF_002873335.1 Vibrio sp. 10N.286.49.B1
CCTTTTTTATGTCTGTTATTTATATTTAACGGCTTATTTTTCTTCGAATTTTTCCTTTTCTTTTTTCTCGACACTGGATAAGCGAGGTAGCTTTAGCCCCATGTCTTTGCCTTTTAATCGGGCATAGAGTGTATTGCCGATAAATGCCAATGTGGTCAGTATGAGTTCAACGGCGGCTAGCCATCGCTCACCCTCGTCGGTATACAGCAGCGTAAAAGCGTGCAGAAAATACGGCATGAGCACAAAGTTTGCCCAAGCGTGTGTATAAGGCTTGCCTGCCAAAATACCGGGTAACGGCAACAAAAGAGGTATCGCCCAAGCGATGGTAATGGTTAGAGCGCTGATGTGTGGATGCGGTGAGAGTGTGCTGTGCCATAAGATAACCCAGGTTAGTAGGGCTAGGTTTGAAAGTAGGGCAAAGTATCGAGCGTACTGAGTATTCGGTTGCAAGCGAGTCATATCCATTATGATTGTTTGAGTTGTTGTGCCGTCTTTGCCAATCGCTTTCCAAGTGTCATGGCAAGAGCGGCCTCGTCAGGGGTTAATTGATTACTGTCGTTGGCAACGTGTGATGCGCCATAAGGCGTTCCCCCTGACGTAGTCGTATGCAGCGCTGGTTCGCTATAAGGAATACCCATCACCATCATGCCATGGTGAAGCAGCGGTAACATCATTGACTGTTGTACGGTTTCTTGCCCCCCGTGAAGGCTTGATGATGAGGTAAATACGCAAGCGGGTTTATCGATCAGTGAGCCATTAATCCACAAGCCTGTGGTTTGATCCCAAAAGTGCTTAAGTGGTGCTGCCATATTACCAAACCAAACCGGACTGCCCATGGCAAGTCCGTCGCAGTTTTTTAAGTCCGTTAATGTTGCATAAGCGTCAGAGGACTCGGCTGCAAGTGGGTCTAATTCAGCGACGGTTCTTAATACGGCCTCACAACCCTGAACGCTCTCGATACCACGGGCGATTGATCTTGCCAGGTTTTGAGTACTGCCGTGACGGCTGTAATACAGCACTAAAATTTTGCACGTCACTACAAAATCTCGAGAACTTGTTCTGGTGGACGACCATGTTTTGCTTTGCCATTACTGACGACAATTGGTCGCTCAATCAGTTTTGGATTGTCGAACATGGCTTGGAATAGGTGGTCGTCAGTCAATGCCGGATCTGCCAGGTTTAGTGTTTTGTAGATGTCTTCTTTGGTGCGCATCATCGCACGTACGCTTTCAACCTCAAGTTGTGTGAACAATGTTTTGAGTGTCTCTTTGCTAGGCGGCGTATCCAAGTATTTAACCACATCCACTTCGATACCTTGTTCTTCCAATAGGGCGAGAGTCTGGCGGCTTTTAGAGCAGCGTGGGTTATGGTAGATAGTGACTGACATATTAATTCCTTATTATTGTAGCGCCATGAACCGATCACGCTGAACCAACAGTTGATCAATTCGTGCGTCATAGCGGGCTTGTTTTAAACTTCCTAAGGTGGCGAGCTGGCTCGCTTGTGAATACAGCTGAATCGATTTATCCCATTGCGCATTGAGCGCCATGATCTCAGCTCTTGCGGCAAGGTCACCATCGCTGTTGCTAAGCTTGATATTCGCCTCAGATAGTAAGTGCCACCCATTAGTATCATCCGGGTGTTCGTGCGTATAGCGCTGTAAAACCTGAACCGTTTTATCAAGTTGCTGGCTTGCTAATAGTGCATTGGCATAGTTGAGGGTAATCACAGGGTTATTTGGCTTAGTTTTTAATGCTTTTTCCATTAATTGCACCGCTTTTTCTGGTTTCCCTTGGGCGATGTAAAGATCTGAGGTCGCATCAAGATAAAAATTATCATTGGGTCTAGAGCGAAGAAGCTTGGTTAAAATCGCTTCAGACTTGTCGAGTTGATTATTGTCCAAATAAACCAACGCCTTCCCGTATTCAAAGGAATCTTTAATCGCGGGATCGGCTTTCTTAGCTGTGCGCTGGAACCAATCTAGTGCCGAATTCTGTTTGATATTGGCATAGCGAGCGACGACTCTTGCTCTTGCTAAGTGGTAGTCAATCGAAGGCAGTACGCGTAATGGTGGATAGTTTTGAGCGCGTGCGCGAGTGTCCGTGATACGGTCTTCTGGTAATGGGTGAGTCAGTAGCATTGGTGGCGGTTTACTTGCGTAGCGATAGTCATCGGCAAGTCGGCCAAAGAAGCGGGGCATGTCATTCACATCAAACTTGGCTCGGGCCAAGGTGGCAATGCCAAATCGGTCGGCTTCTTTTTCGTTACTTCGTGTGTAGTTAATCGAGGCCTGCATTGAACCCGCTGTGGTTGCTGTTAACGCCGCCATCCCTGCTTGTGGCGCAGCAATGGCCAGTAGCAATGACCCGACGAGCGCTGCCACGGTTGCAGGTGAGCGTCGCGCCTCGTCTTCCATTCGACGCGCTAAATGCCGTTGGGTGACGTGGGCAATTTCGTGAGCCATAACGGAGGCAAGTTCACTCTCACTGTGAGCGTGAAGAAATAATCCGGTATGTAAGGCAACATGACCGCCAAAGAAAGCAAAAGCGTTAATGTTGCGATCGCGAATCATAAAGAAGGTGAACGGTGTCTTTACATCATTGGCACTCGAAACCAGTCGATGGCCGATGGAATTAACATACTCGTTCATCACCGGGTCATTGACGACAGGTGAACTTGCTCGAATCATTCGCATATAAGCATCACCATAGATAATCTCTTGATCTATGGTTAGAGTTGCGCCTGCTGCCGTCCCGATTTCAGGAAGGTCAGCTTCGGCAATAGCAATGTTCGGCACGCTTAGCGCGGTGGCGACACATAGGCAAATTAGAGAACGAGCGCGTTTTATCATACTGACTAAGGTAACTCCTGTGATTTGGTAGTTTTGACCATGGTTATCAAGCTTGGTTTCCTACCTTATTCCATATTTGTTTTATTTTTGCATACGATTTACGGATAAGAAAGTACTTAGGTGGTTCGAACAACGTAACTTTGGACTGCGACAGCAATGTATTAGGCGTCTATCGCTTGTAACACATACTGTTTGGGAAAGAAATGAAAAGCAATGTACAATAGCACGCTAGACTTAAGGTGTTACTATAGACGCACCTTATTGAAACGCTTAGTAAATGAATGTCGATAAAAAGCTTAGATCTAACACAAGAGCGTTGTCCAATGTCTCTTTTACGAGTGAAACGCTCTTATATGCCATTGGTAAACGGTGAACAATTATGCATCCAGTTAACCGATGAGAGTTCAGTGAGAGATATTCTTAATTACCTTAAGGTACAAAACGCAAACGTTCATTGCCAGACGGCAGCAGGCGTTACCACACTTACGATCAGTAAACAGGAAGATTAGTAGATGCTAGATATGATTCGTCATTGGTACAAACGGCGCTTTTCTGACCCAGAGGCGGTTAGCCTTGTCGTGATATTGTTGTTTGGATTCATCACTATCTACTTCTTTGGTTATTTGATCGCTCCTTTACTGGTTGCGATTGTGCTCGCTTATTTGCTTGAGTGGCCCGTCAGCCAGTTATGCCGGATGGGACTCCCACGATCGGTGTCAGTGATTGGCGTGATCTTGTTGTTTATTAGCCTGATGTTGATGGCTATTTTTGGTTTAGTCCCTACCATTTGGAACCAAGTTGGCAACCTGATCAACGACATACCTAATATGTATGCGGGGATGCAAAACTTCGTCGTCGATATCCCTAAGCGTTATCCAGACCTTGCTGAAATCCACCTTGTTGAATCCGTAATGGTTAACCTTAAGAATAAGGTATTGCTGTTGGGTGAGAATGTTGTGAAGGGGTCGCTTGCATCATTAGTCAGCCTGGCAGCACTTGCTGTTTATCTTATCCTCGTGCCGCTTTTAGTGTTCTTCTTACTGAAAGACAAAGAAGAGATGGTCGATATGGCGAGCGGTGTTTTGCCACGTAATCGTCGCCTAGCGAATGAAGTATGGCTCGAGATGAATCAACAGATCTCAAATTATATTCGAGGCAAAGTACTGGAAATACTCATTGTTGGTACCGTGAGTTACATTACATTCGCGATCTTGGATTTGCGCTACGCCGTCTTGCTTGCGGTATTGGTTGGTTTTTCTGTGCTTATTCCTTATATCGGAGCCGCCGCGGTGACGGTGCCCGTTGCGATGGTGGGATTATTTCAGTGGGGGCTTGCTCCACCGTTTTATTGGTTGCTACTTGCCTACGGAATTATCCAGGCATTGGATGGGAACGTATTAGTGCCGGTGCTGTTTTCAGAAGCGGTGAATTTACACCCCGTCGCCATTATTGTGGCAGTGCTTGTTTTTGGTGGGCTCTGGGGCTTTTGGGGGGTATTTTTCGCTATCCCACTTGCAACATTAGTCAAAGCTGTGTGGAATGCGCTTCCAAGTAAAGAAGAGCCTAATCAAGCCGCTTAGCAATGCTCACTTGGATATTGAGTATTAAAAAAGCCTCGCAATTGAAGTGACCCCGTAAAGT
>NZ_MCUW01000014.1 GCF_002873335.1 Vibrio sp. 10N.286.49.B1
TTAACTGATCGGCATTAACCCTTATTAGGGCCGTTTATCTTTTATTGGGTATCCACTAACTAAAGAATAAAGCGACTTAGGTCTTCGTCGTCAATAAACTCACCGAGCTTAGAGTTCACGTACTCAGAATCAATCACTAGGTTCGAGCCTGCTTTTTCTGTGGCGTCGAACGAAATCTCGTCCATCAGGCGCTCCATCACGGTGTGCAGACGGCGAGCACCGATGTTTTCGGTGCTCTCATTCACTTTCCAAGCGGCATCAGCAATCTGTTGAATGCCGTCTTCAGTGAATGAAATATCCACGTTTTCGGTCTTCATCAGTGCGATGTATTGCTCGGTGAGTGAGGCCTTAGGCTCGGTTAGGATGCGCTTGAAGTCGTGGCTACTCAATGCTTCGAGTTCGACTCGGATTGGTAGGCGGCCTTGCAGTTCTGGAATGAGATCCGATGGCTTAGCAACCTGGAATGCACCAGAGGTGATAAACAGGATGTGGTCAGTTTTTACCATACCGTGTTTAGTCGACACCGTGCTGCCCTCAATCAATGGCAACAGGTCACGTTGAACGCCTTCTCTTGAAACGTCAGGGCCAGAGGCTTCGCCACGCTTACAGATTTTGTCGATCTCATCAATGAACACTATACCGTTGTTTTCAACGTTGTAGATTGACTGCTCTTTAAGCTCTTCTTGGTTGACGAGTTTCGCAGCTTCTTCTTCCGTCAGTGTTTTAAAGGCATCTTTGATCTTTAGTTTGCGTTTTTTAGTGGTATCACCGCCTAGGTTTTGGAACATGCCTTGTAACTGGTTGGTCATTTCTTCCATACCAGGAGGCGCCATGATCTCAACACCCATTTGTGAAGCGGCAACATCGATCTCAATCTCTTTATCGTCGAGCTTGCCTTCACGCAGCTTTTTACGGAAGGTTTGACGAGTATTTGATGAGGTGTCATCTTTTTGCTCGTTTTGCCCCCAAGCGTCGCGCGCTGGCGGCAATAAGGCATCCAGAATACGTTCTTCGGCCTGTTCTTCAGCGCGGAAGGTGACTTTCTCCATCGCTTGCTGGTGCGTCATCTTAATCGCTACATCGGTGAGATCGCGGATGATGGTCTCGACTTCTTTGCCTACGTAACCCACCTCGGTGAATTTGGTGGCTTCTACCTTAATGAAAGGTGCGTTTGCAAGCTTGGCTAAGCGGCGGGCAATTTCAGTTTTACCGACACCCGTTGGACCAATCATCAGAATATTTTTCGGGGAGACTTCTGCGCGCAGGCTTTCTTCAAGCTGCATACGACGCCAGCGGTTACGCAGCGCAATTGCGACAGAGCGTTTAGCATTATCTTGGCCAATGATATGGCGGTTCAGTTCATGAACAATTTCACGAGGGGTCATTTCAGACATAATTAATCCTTACAAATTTTGGGCACTATTTTTGTTTTTATGACGATTATTTTTCGTCGCTTTCTAGTTCTTCAATAGTGTGGTGGTGGTTGGTAAATACACAGATGTCGCCAGCGATTTTTAGCGATTTCTCTGCAATCTCACGAGCATCAAGATCGGTGTTTTCAAGCAGCGCCATCGCGGATGCTTGCGCGAAGTTACCGCCTGAACCAATCGCAATAAGGTCATGTTCTGGCTGAACCACGTCACCGTTACCGGTAATGATTAGAGACGCCGTTTCATCAGCAACGGCAAGTAGGGCTTCTAATTTGCGAAGTGCACGGTCGCTGCGCCAATCTTTAGCAAGTTCAACCGCTGCCTTAGTAAGATGCCCCTGGTGCATTTGCAATTTGCTTTCAAAACGCTCGAACAGTGTGAAAGCGTCGGCGGTGCTGCCAGCAAAACCAGCAATGACCTTGTCGTTGTAGAGACGGCGAACTTTACGAGCATTGCCTTTCATTACAGTGTTGCCAAGGGATACTTGTCCATCTCCGGCAATCACGACTTTGTTATTTCGACGTACAGATACAATAGTAGTCACGGCGTATGCCTCATAAGTTTTATTGGAATTGGATATCTATTTGAAATGCTGATTTCATTTCGACTATGAAATGGATATGCGGACGAAAGAAAAGGATTTCAAGGGATAGAGTGGGTGAGCGGAGTAAATCACTATAAAAGTTGTGCTTTTTTGCGCCGTTCAATCCAGCATATTGTTATTCCAGTCTAGGTGAACATGCGTTTCTATGTCACGTGCGCCTCAATAAAAAACAGCCCTTTGGTTTTCACCAAAGGGCTGACTTCAATATACCAATACATCGATACATCAACACATCACGTTATTGCGTATCTTTCCAAATCGCACAAGGCTCGATCTTGGCGCGTTGCAGTTTATGCTTATCACGCTCCGCTTCTCGCTTCAGCTTGTATGGCCCTAAAACTACGCGATACCAGCTGCTGTTTTCTGTTTTCCTAACGGTGCTTGATAGGCCTTGGAAGGCGATATCCAGCTTCCGAGCTTCGGCTTGTGCCATATTTTTGTAGGCGCCACACTGCATCACGTAAGGAATGGCGGAGACGACTTGTTCCTTCGCCTTCACTTCTACCTCTCGTTTTGGCAGGCTTTCAACGTAGTCCCACTTTTCCTCTGGAGGAGGAGGAATCGCTTTCGTCGGCTTAGGTTTCGGCTTACTGACCGCTTTGGCTGGTGGGGTTGGCTTCGCGGGCTCTGGGTCTTGGCTTAACGAATACAAGCCATAACCAAATGCACACAGCAAAATAATGGCAAGCAGACCGCTACGCCATGGTTTTTTACCCGAAGGTTTCTTTTTGGTTGGACGACGGGCAGTGCTCGCGCCTCTGCCTCGTTTCACATAATCTCGGTTTGCCACTGATGACACTTCTAATGTTGAAGTAAATAACTGACCTCATGGTAAATACCACAAGGTCAACTTGCAAGTCAGCAAACGGTTGACTAGATGATTCTTGGAGGCGCCGCACTGTCGCGTATCACAAGTTCGGTATCCAATAAGCGGGAACCAGCTCGAACATCAACACCCTGCAGTACCTCCAACATGGTATACATCGCTTGGCGGCCAATTTCATAACGGGGTTGTGAAATGGTGGTCAGCGGGGGATCGCAATATTGGGCGAATTGAATATCATCAAAACCCACAAATGAAAGATCTTGTGGGACACGCAGCCCCAGTTTCTTCGCTTCTTGCATCGCACCAATCGCCATAATGTCGTTATGACAGAAAATAGCGGTCGGTGGCTCTGCCAGTGACAGCAGGGTGCGCACAGATTTTGCGCCTGCCTCAAAGGTAAAGTCGCCTTTGACGGTATAAGCAGGGTTCATTGATACGCCAGCACGACGCAGTGCTTGCTGATAACCTTGGTGCCGAAAACGACATAAAAACGCCGTATCTGGGCCCGCAATCTGAGCAATACGTTTATGACCGAGCTGAGAGAGGTAATTCACCGCTTCAAACGCAGAGGTGAGGTTATCAATGTGAACGGTAGGCAGTTCAAGCTCTGGAGCAAACTCACAGGCCATGACAATTGGCGGGAGATTCTTTTGCTCAGGCTTGCTGATATCAAACGGTAGATCCGTTCCCAATAGCAGCATTCCATCCGCTTGCTTGGTAAACACCAAGTTGACGAAAGAATGTTCGCGTTTTTTAGATTGCCCACTGTCACCCAGTAGAACCAAGTACCCATGCTCCATCGCCGCGTCTTCAATTCCTCGGATGATCTCGGAAAAGTACGGGTCACAGATATCAGGCACGATAGTGACAATGGTTTTTGATTCGTTACGACGCAGGTTTCGAGCTAGGGAGTTCGGTGAATATCCAGCTTCTAATACCGCGTCTTCTACTCGTTTTCTAGTGCTTGATGAAACCTTTTCTGGGTTCATCAGTGCGCGTGAAACTGTAGCGGTAGAAACCCCTGCAAGCTGGGCAACATCCTTCATTGTCGCCATACAATAGTGTCCTCTTCTTTTTTCCTATTCAATGAAATACCTATTCTGCTTTATAAAAGCGACACGTGGAGTCGTTCCGTGTGTTCACTTCAGTTTGTATCCGTTTTATGTTTTTTGTTATGCATTCTTACTGACTGTTTAATCACTACAGTGCAAATGGCTGGGATAAGAAAAGCGAATGAATGGGTCTTGATAATCATGACGCATTAATAGATTTTATTCATTTCTAAACAAAAAGTTACGGTCTAATTAACAGAAATTACATCGCATATGTGAAGTGTATCACAACTAAAACTTGTTATAATTCTAAAAGTAATCGTTTGCGATGACCCAATTGGGATCTGACGAAGAACTTAATCAGATTGGGTTAAAAGCTCTAATTCAACATCAATTACCAGCTAATTAAACGTTTATGGTTAACTTAGGTCTTGTGGCTCGATGTCCATTGACCAACGAACTTTTTTCGCCAGCGGCAGCTGCGCAATGACAGGTTTGGCACTCGAAATGATTCTTTGCATCACACTGCGTGACGGCACTTGCAAAATAAGCTGCCAACGCGCTTTACCGGCACGCTTCGCAATTGGTGCAGGGGTTGGGCCTAGGATAAGGCAGCTGTTATCAAACAATGGGTGCGCCTCAATAGAGTAGCGAACCTGACGTAAGAAGGTTTCAACATCGGCGGGGTTATTTGCTTCACTTCGAATCAAGGTAAGGAAGCTAAACGGCGGCAGCTGTGCTTGTTTTCTCTCTTGCAAGACGGTGTCGGCAAAGTGTCGATAGTCTTTATTAAGCAATGATTGTAGTAACGGATGATCCGGATGATGTGTCTGCAATAATACCTCGCCAGGCTTGCTCGCTCGCCCTGCTCGCCCTGCCACTTGGATAAACAATTGTGCCAGGCGCTCAGAAGCGCGGAAATCGCTGCTATATAACGAACCATCAACGTCCAGTAACGCCACTAGCGTTACGTTGGGGAAGTGATGACCCTTGGCCAGCATTTGGGTGCCAATGAGGATTTGGTATTCGTTTTTCTTGATCGAATCTAAAGCGGCTTCAAGGCTGCCCTTTCGACGCGTGCTGTCCCTATCGATTCGGATGGTTTTGTATTCGGGAAACAACTGACCAAGCTGAGATTCTAACTGCTCAGTACCGACACCGACGGTCACCAGTTGGTGCGAACCACAGCCTTGGCATTGATGGATGATAGGGTGTTGCGAGCCACAGTGATGGCAACGGATCTCATTGCTCGCCTGATGATAGGTGTAGTAAGCGTCGCAGCGCTTGCACTCAGCGATCCAGCCACATTCGTGACACATCAGGGCAGGACTGAACCCACGACGGTTAAGAAACAACATCACCTGATTGCCCGCGTCGAGGTGTCGGCGCAGTTCAGCGATGAGCGGCGCGGATAAGCCGCTGTCTAGATACTGGCCCTTAACGTCGATGACCTTATTGGTCGTTGGGACGGCAAGGCCCGCTCTCTGGCTCAGAACAAGGTGATGATACTTACCACTTAATGCGTTTTGTAATGTCTCTAAGGCCGGAGTGGCCGACCCTAAAATAATCGGGATTTTTTCTTTGTTTGCTCGCATGACGGCGACGTCGCGAGCGTGGTAGCGCAGGCTATCTTGTTGTTTATAAGAGGTGTCGTGTTCCTCATCAACAATAATAATGCCGAGATCAGCAAAGGGGGTCAGTAGCGCTGACCGCGTGCCTATTACAATACCCGCCACCTTGTCTCTAGCACTTAGCCAGGCATTTAATCGCTCGGTATCATTAAGCCCTGAGTGGATGACCTCAACTGGTACGTTGAAACGTTTACGGAATCGGTTGATGGTTTGTGGTGTCAGTCCAATCTCAGGCACTAATACCAGAGCTTGTCGCCCTTGCTCAAGTACAGGCTTGATCATGTTGAGGTATACCTCAGTTTTCCCTGAGCCAGTGACCCCTTCTAATAGGTAGCAAGCAAATTCAGTCTGGCTGTTGACCGAAGCAATCGCGATGGCTTGCTCCTCGTTGAGTCTGAGATCTTTTGGAGTATTGGTGAAGTCCGCTGGCCACTGCATGTTTGGGGCCTGCTTTTCATAAGAGGATACCCAGCCTTTTTCATCGAGGGCTTTGAGAAGGGTTCCGCTGATGTCGTTGTCGAGCAGTTCTTGGTGTGAACAAGGGCCATTTTCTAAATAATGCATGGCCTTTGCTTGTTTCACTGCGCGGCCAAACCCTTGCACTAACTGGTTCTTTCCCGACTCGGTGAGCTGCCATTCGACCGTGGTGGCGAACTCAGCTGGCTTGCCTTTTCGTAACGCGGCAGGCAAAGCATTGTGCAGCGTATCGCCCAGTGGGTGTTGATAGTATTGGCTACACCAGACGATTAAGTCGTACAGCGCTGGGGACCAGATCGGGCGAGTATCGAGCGCGGCTTTAATCGGCTTCAGCTGGTCAATGGGAAAATCTGATTGGTGACTAAACTGAGTCACAATACCGACTAAGGTTTGGCGTCCAAACGGCACAGAGACTCGACCGCCAACTACGGGAAACAAGTGGGCAGGTACGATGTAGTCGAACTGTTTATCTAGTGGCACTGGCAGTGCAACACGAGCAACGTTTGGGCGCATAGTAAGGTCGATATTGATAAAATAGACGCCTATTCTACCTAGCTATGTTGTGTTCGATAAACAGTTAATTAGAGAAAGTGAATCAACCCACCTAAAGGTGGTGAAAAAAGTGGCAATTTTATTTGATTCTATCTCGACTATTCATTACTATACTGCGCCTTGATGGTATGGCTTCTATTCGTCATATTTGAAGAAATCGTGTGGTTGATAGCGTTTGCTTATCACATCGACGTCACTTCAATAATGTTGAATTTTGGAAGCGGTAACACAGGTATTTTATTAACTACGTGTGGTGTCCGGCATAGACTCGGATGGCGACACGGCCTAAATTTGAGGTTTCCCATGAAAGCTGGCATCCACCCAGAATACAAAGCTGTAACAGCAACTTGTTCTTGCGGCAATACATTTGAGTTCAACTCTACTCTAGCGAAAGATTCAATTCACCTAGACGTATGTGACAAATGTCACCCATTCTACACTGGTAAGCAACGTATCGTTGATACTGGTGGTCGTGTTGATCGCTTCAACAAGCGTTTCGGCGCTCTATCTAGCAAGTAATTATTTTACTTCCTTAGATGTAAAAAGGACGCCTCGGCGTCCTTTTTTGTTTCTGGCGTTTTATATTTTATTCAACCTGCGGCTAAAATGAGTCCCGAACTTGAATTGTGTTGAGCAATACCAACTAACCCATATCATCAGTGTGGAGTATGGTTGATTCCAACGCCAGACGGTCGGTGGTGTGTGTATTGTGACGGTTTTTGGATCGTTATATTCTTCTCGGTGGCTATTTTTATAAACACTCGACTTACCTTTTCCTAAACTCTTGGCTTACCTATAAAGGCTTAAGCTCATTCGAATCGTGACACCATCCATTCAAAACCTTGATTAACTAGCGTAGTATATTCGCCTAAAGTTGCGACGTACGACAATAGCGTATGCGCACTTTGTGTACCCCTTATGGAGGAAATCAAACCATTCCGAAGCGGGTTATACTAAAAATAACAATAATCACTCAGTCTTTCATACTCGAATAAGCAGGATCGCATACCATGTCCGATGATCATCAAATCGACGAATTCCGCCAACAGGCCCTCGATTACCATGCCCACCCAACCCCAGGCAAAATTGAAATCGCGTTAACCAAACCCGCTGATTCAGCCAAAGATCTTGCACTCGCATACAGCCCTGGCGTAGCCGAGCCTGTTCGAGAGATCGCGCAAAATGCTGATAATGTTTATAAATATACAGCGAAAGGCAATATGGTTGCGGTTATCTCAAATGGTACAGCAATCCTAGGACTTGGTAATCTTGGCCCACTGGCATCCAAACCCGTTATGGAAGGTAAGGCGCTACTCTTTAAGCGGTTTGCTGGTTTGGACTCCATTGATATCGAAGTCAAACACCGCACGATTGACGAGTTTGTTGATACGGTTGCGAATATTTCTGACACGTTTGGTGGTATCAACCTAGAAGACATCAAGGCACCGGATTGTTTTGAGATTGAGCGTCGCTTGATCGAGCGTTGTGATGTTCCGGTATTCCATGATGACCAACATGGTACGGCGATTGTCACGGCGGCGGGTATGTTGAATGCGATTGAGCTGCAAGGCAAAGAATTAAGTGAAGCGACCATTGTTTGTTTGGGTGCGGGCGCTGCGGCGACGGCCTGTATGGAGCTGTTGATTAAATGCGGTGCGATGCGTGAAAAAATCTACATGTTGGATCGCAAAGGCGTCATTCATACGCGTCGTGAAGGCTTGAATGAATACAAGCAGATGTTTGCCAACAATACCGATAAACGTACCCTTGAAGATGTCATCGAAGGCGCGGATTTATTCTTAGGGGTGTCTGGTCCAGATTTACTTCCTGCTGACGCGTTGAAGCTCATGGCAGAGAAGCCAGTCGTGTTTGCGTGTTCAAATCCTGATCCAGAGATTAAGCCAGAATTGGCGCATCAGGTTCGTGATGATTTGATCATGGGGACAGGTCGCTCAGATTATCCGAATCAGGTCAATAACGTACTGTGTTTCCCGTTCATCTTCCGCGGTGCATTGGACGTACGTGCCAGTGAGATTAACGATGAAATGAAGCTTGCGGCGGTTGAGGCAATACGTCAAATTGCTAAAGAACCCGTACCTCAAGAGGTGCTTGATGCGGCGGGTGTTAAGGCGTTGTCATTTAGTAAGGATTACATTATTCCTAAACCGATGGACCCACGCTTGCTACCACGCGTTGCAAAAGCGGTTGCAGTAGCGGCAGTCGAATCGGGCGTCGCACGAATTGAAATGCCTGAGAACTATATGCTTTAGAAGATCATGGCTTAGAAGGCCATGGTTGGATAGAAATTTGGGGTTTTAGGGATGAAAAGTGCCTGGTACCTTGAATTTGCTTTGAAAAAAACGCTGACCTTGATGGTCAGCGTTTTTTTATTGTTTGACCCAGGACCCAGGACCCAGGACCCAGGACCCAGCCTCTAAATCCTACTTTTTATTCTTCATCGAACGCTTCAAACTCAATACCCATCGCCGTCATCATGGCTTTTACTTCCGTTGGAATATCATCTGGGCGGTCTTTTCTTAAGTCTTCATCGGTCGGGAGCGGCTGACCAGTATAGGCGTGCAGAAATGCTTCACACAACAATTCGCTGTTAGTTGCATGGCGTAGGTTATTGATTTGGCGGCGAGTTCTCTCGTCGGTCAATACCTTTAGCACTTTTAACGGAATGGATACCGTGATCTTTTTAACCTGCTCACTTTTTTTGCCGTGCTCCGCGTAAGGGCTAATGTATTCGCCATTCCAATCTGCCATTGCACACCTTCGTCTATTGATCGTAAATTTGTTTTATAGGAAAGCCGTAATTTTAGCGGCATTTACTGCCATAAGCAAAGACATATAGACGTCTAGAAGTGTTGACGTCTCACAAAATGGACAGTAAAGTGGGGTTTCGTTGAGCGGACGGTTAATTTTTCCAAAGATGGGTGCTTTTACTTGTCCGTTCAAGCATGATTAATCACACTATTTATCACCCAACCTTCTCGAGAGGTTGTGGTTAGCCTTCACCTTGCGCGTGTTAATAAAGGATGTTTCTATGAGCAATCGGAAGCCGGCGACAATCGCGGTTCGTATGGGTATCGAATCAGATACTCAGCACCACGCTGTCGTACCACCTATTTACCTTTCTACCAATTATGGCTTTCCCGCTTTCGGCGACGTGCCAAAATATGATTATACCCGTTCTGGTAACCCCAATCGTGGATTACTTGAACAGGCCTTATTTGAATTGGAGTCCGGTAAAGGTGCTGTGGTGACCAACTGTGGAACCTCTGCATTGAACCTTTGGGCATCGGCTTTTCTCGGCCCTGATGATTTGATCATCGCGCCACACGATTGCTACGGTGGCTCTTATCGCTTATTTAATACTCGCGCACAAAAAGGTGATTTTAAGGTTCAGTTTGTTAACCAAAGTGATGACGCGGCGTTAAGTGCTGCTATCGCAAAAAAACCAAAATTGATTTTGTTAGAAACCCCGTCTAACCCGTTGGTACGCGTTGTGGACATTGCGAATGTCTGCGAAAAAGCAAAGCAGGTTGGCGCGCTGGTGGCGGTCGATAATACCTTTTTGACACCAGTGTACCAAAAGCCTTTAGACCTCGGTGCGGACTTTGTTATTCACTCCACGACGAAGTACATCAACGGCCACTCGGACGTTATTGGTGGCGTGGTGATAACCAAAACAGAAGCGCATGCTGAAGAGTTGGCGTGGTGGGGTAACTGTATTGGCGCAACAGGCACACCGTTTGATAGCTACATGACGTTGCGTGGTATCCGCACACTGAGTGCGCGTATGCGTGTCCATGAAGAAAGCTCACAAGTTATCCTCAATTATTTGAAGGGCGAATCATTGGTTAAGGTCATCTATCACCCGAGTCTACCTGAGCATCCAGGCCATGAGATCGCCAAAAAGCAGCAGTCAGGTTTTGGGTCTATGCTGAGCTTTGAGTTCGCTGGTAGCTTTGAACAGTTGAAATATTTTGTTGGCAAACTGAATCTCTTCTCGTTGGCAGAGTCCTTAGGTGGGGTAGAGAGCTTGATCTGCCACCCAGCATCGATGACTCACCGCGCGATGGGCGAGGCTGCGCTGGCTGAAGCGGGCGTCTCTCAACAGCTATTGCGCTTATCGGTAGGCTTAGAAGACGCAGAAGACCTAATTGAAGATCTACAACAAGCTTTTGATAAAGCGCGAACGTTTGAAGGGTAAGCACGGCAATGAGTAATACTAACGTACCAGTGACGAAGCAATTGCATAAATTTGGTGGCAGTAGCCTGGCTGACCCTGCGTGCTACCGTCGTGTGGTATCGATTCTAAAAGACTACTCTCACGCAGAAGACCTGATTGTGGTATCAGCGGCAGGCAAGACGACCAACCGACTGATTGCGTTTCTGGATGCGTTAAACAAGGATGGCCGTGTTGCTCATGAGCACCTGCAAGCGCTGCGACAGTTTCAATTTGAGTTGATTGATGAATTGCTCGACGGCGAAGAAGCAAAAGCCCTTCGTTCACAGTTGAGCGACGAATTTAGTACGCTTGGTGAGCAAATAGCGCCCCTTTCGGAGGCGCAGAAAGCCGCAATCTTGGGACATGGTGAGGTTTGGTCATCTCGCTTGTTGGCAGCATTACTAAGACAAAGTGAGTTGCCTGCGGTTGCCCAAGATGCAAGAGCCTTTTTGCGCGCTGAGTTTGGTGCTCAACCCGAGGTTGAGCGTGCCCAGTCTTACGCCTTGATTAAAAGTGCCTTGGCGCAACATGCGCACCACCGTGTGGTGATTACGGGTTTCATGGCGCAGAACAGTGCCGGTGATACCGTGTTGCTTGGTCGCAATGGTTCGGATTATTCAGCGACTGTCATCGGTGCATTAGCTGAGGTGGCAAACGTCACTATCTGGAGTGATGTGGCAGGCGTTTACAGTGCGGATCCTCGTGTGGTTTCTGACGCGTGCTTATTGCCCCTTTTACGTTTGGATGAAGCCAGCGAACTGGCTCGTCTCGCGGCGCCCGTGTTACATAGCCGCACGCTACAGCCGGTTGCGCAGAGTACCATGGAGTTAAATTTACGCTGCAGTTACTCACCAGAATCAGGCTCAACGCGTATTGAACGCGTATTAGCCTCTGGACGCGGGGCAAAGATCATTACCTCGCTAGAAGAGGTACTATTGATTGAGCTGTCTTTTGGCAATGGGCATGATTTTGAGCGAGCAAAAGCAGAGGTGCTTCATAGCTTACAGCGTGCGCAGTTAGAGCCACTGGCCTATGAAGCGCAAGCCGATCAATCTCGATTACGCTTGGCGTATACTCCTGAGATCGCCGCTGGCACCCTTAATGAATTGCAAGACCTTGCGATAGAGGCGGAGATTAAGCTAAAAGAAGGCTTCTCCATGTTGGCCGCGGTTGGCGCTGGTGTCACGAAAAATGCGAATCATTGCTTTGGTTTCTATCAGCAGCTAAAACACGCACCGGTTGAATTTTTCTGTGAAGCCGATTCTGGCTTGAGCCTAGCGGCGGTATTGCGTAAATCGGATGTCATGCCGCTTGTTAAGTCCGTTCATACTCAGCTCTTTCAGGCGCAAAAACGCGTGGCGGTTGCACTATGTGGCAAAGGCAATATTGGTTCGAGTTGGCTTGAACTCTTTAAGCAACAGAAAAGCGAGCTTGAAAAACGCAGAGGCATGAGTTTTGATTTGGTCGCGGTGATCGGCAGCCAAGATTATTGGTTTGACGAAAACGGACTCGACGAAAAAACGGTCTTAGAATCTTATAAAGACGAGGCGGTACCCCATGAAGGTGACCGCTGGCTAAAACAAATTGCGGCGTTGCACGGCTTTGATGAAGCGGTTGTGTTGGATGTGACGGCAAGCGCTGAGTTAGCGCAGAAATATGTCGCTATTGCTGAGCATGGTGTGCACTTAATATCCGCAAATAAAGTCGCCGGTTCTGCCCCTAGCGCCGATTATCATCGCGTACAAGAAGCCTTTGCAAAAACGAGCCGTCACTGGCTTTATAATGCGACGGTTGGCGCAGGGTTACCGATAAACCATACCGTTCGAGATTTGCGTGAAAGCGGCGATGACATCATGGCGCTATCGGGTATTTTCTCTGGTACGCTGTCGTGGCTATTTCAACAGTTTGATGGCAGTGTGCCGTTTGCTGAGCTTGTTGACCTTGCATGGCAGCAGGGGCTAACGGAACCTGATCCTCGCTCTGATCTTGATGGCTCAGATGTGATGCGCAAACTGGTTATCTTGGCGCGTGAGTCTGGTCTTGAGATTGAACCCGATAGTGTTGTTGTTGAATCGTTGGTACCGGAAGAGCTTAAAGCCCTCACATTGGATGGCTTTTTTGAGCAGTCAGGGTTGTTGAGTGAGTTGCTTCAGGAGCGCCTTGACAAGGCACAGCGCGAAGAAAAGGTATTGCGCTATGTCGCTCGCCTTGATCGCTTTGGTAAGGCGCGCGTGGGTATCGAGGCGTTGTCTAAAGAGCATGCGCTAGCGAACTTACTGCCATGCGACAATATCTTTGCGATAGAAAGTAAATGGTACAAAGATAATCCGTTGGTTATTCGAGGCCCAGGAGCGGGACGTGAGGTGACCGCGGGTGCTATCCAGTCGGATCTGAATCTGATATCAAGCTTCTTCTAAGCAACATGATGACCTGTGTATTCATTCACAGGTCATCATTGTTTTACCCGTTACCCGTTACCCGTTACTCGTTTATTACTTATCTATTTATTCTGGGCCTAGAGATCATTAATATAATCGGAATGTCTCAACAGAATAATGTCTCCCTAAGCGATGCTGGGTGAGTTTAGCGCCTTGCACTCACAGTGTGTGTGTCGCTGCGAATTCAGGCCATTGAACGTCACTTCATTCGTCGTCTTATTCCCGTTATTTTTCTTCTTCAATTTCATTAATTCTGATCATGAGAAAAATTCATTATCGTGCTATTGACTTTAAATGCTATTCATTTCATTCTATGGACATATAGACGTCTAAACGTCAAAAAAGAATTTTTATTCATTTCATTGTTTTTAATGACAGACAGGTTTTCGTCTAAGGTTGGCTGGGATAACCAACTTTGGCATTTAGGGAGAGAGTTATGGGATACACGCATGCAGGGCATATCGATGCCTTAAACCAAAATATTGCTGAACTTTCGGACAATATTAATGTTTCTTTTGAATTCTTTCCGCCAAGCACCCCAACGATGGAAGAGACACTTTGGAAGTCAGTACATCGTTTAAAAACGCTTAAGCCTAAATTTGTATCAGTGACCTATGGCGCTAACTCAGGCGAGCGTGACCGCACTCACTCTATTATTAAAGACATTAAAAATGAGACGGGTTTAGTGGCGGCGCCACACCTAACGTGTATCGATGCATCTCGTAATGAGTTGATTGATATTGCTGAAGATTACTGGTCAAACGGTATCCAAAGCATTGTGGCTCTACGTGGTGATATCCCTGAAGGTGGCGGTCAACCCGATATGTATGCGTCTGACTTGGTTGAGTTGCTTAAATCACGCCATGACTTTGATATCTCAGTGGCGGCTTTTCCTGAGGTACACCCGGAAGCAAAAAGTGCACAGTCTGATTTGATAAACCTCAAGCGAAAGATTGATGCCGGTGCTAACCGTGCGATTACGCAATTCTTTTTTGATGTAGAAAGCTACCTGCGTTTTCGTGACCGTTGTGTGGCGGCGGGTATCGATGCTGAAATCGTACCGGGCATCTTGCCAGTGTCTAACTTCAAGCAAGCTTCTCGCTTTGCTGGAATGAATAAAGTTAAGGTACCAGGCTGGATGCAAAAGCAGTTTGAAGGTCTAGATGATGACCCTACCACTCGCCAGCTTGTTGGGGCGAGCCAGGCCATTGATATGGTTCGAACCTTGAGCCGTGAAGGCGTAAAAGATTTCCACTTCTACACATTGAACCGCTCAGAAATGACCTATGCATTGTGTCATACGTTGGGTGTAAGACCTTAGACCTTACTTAGATATCGGATTTAGGTTAACCCATTAACACACATAAGTGATAGGCCACTAGTGAACCTAGGAAGCCTTCTCCAGATATAAAAAAAGCGCTGAAGTGATACTTCAGCGCTTTTTTAATTGGTGTCATGTAGCGATAAATCGTCAACGCTATCGATGTGTCGTGAATCGTTAGGTTGCTGTTATCGCTTAATGAATGATTATGCGATCGCTTCAAGCTCAGCAAGGGTCTCTTCTGCCCAGTCAAGCCAAGCTTGGCGAGAAAGCAGGTTGCGACGCAATGTTAGGCGTTCTAAGCGAGCGGGCGTGTCTAGAGTGCTTGGTGTCGCGTAATACGCCGCTTCAATCTCACGATAATGTGCGACCAATTTTTTCGAATCTTCAATCAACTCTTCAAGTTGAATACGGAATGCCGCTGATGGTTGAACCGCACATGCGGCAAGCTTTGCTGAGAACTCATCGCGCACAGTAGGGTGAACGGTAGGTTGCTCAAACCAGTCAGCCAAAGTGCTGCGGCCTGACTCAGTGATTGAGTAAACCTTGCGGTCAGGCTTACCGTCTTGAGGCTCTAATTTACAGGTGACAAGGTCCTTGTCTGCCATTTTATTTAATTCGCGATAAACCTGTTGGTGGCTCGCTTTCCAAAAATATCCGATGCTTGCGGAAAATTCCTTAGTGATATCGTAGCCAGTCGCATCGCGAGTGCTTAAAACAGTAAGGATAACGTGTGGTAGTGACATGATAAAAATCCAAATCAATAACTTAATAATAATTATGGTGCTTAGTACTGTCATCGAAGATGTGACATAGCCGCGTCTAGCGCTCTTTTGAGAGCAAAAGAATGGGTCTTGTGTAAGAAGCGTGGCCTGCGTGGTTTCGCAGTAACCTTATATAAGCCTTTGTCACCTAGAGGGTTGTATGAACACACAACCTGTCGTTGCCGATATTAGTTTATTATTTTTATCGATCAACGAGGAATGATTATATCTAATTGTATAAGCATGAAGTGGAATAGAGAGTGATATCAGTTGAAAAGGACTAACAAAACACTCAGTAAGGATCTGAAGTAAAATAAAAGGCCGCAAAGTGCGACCTTTTGTCTTTTTATTAGAGTTATATCCTGCTTATCCAGTGTTTCGCATGCCGGCTGCGATGCCAGCAATCGTTACCATAAGCGCTTCTTCTAGCTCACTTTCCGTCTCTTCACTCTGACGAGTGCGATACAAAAGCTCAGCTTGTAGCATATTGAGTGGTTCAACATAGGTGTTACGAAGACGGATGGACTCTTGTCCCCACGGGTCACTTTGCATCAGGTGATCATTGTTTTCTACGTTCAAGACGGCTTTGATGTCTTGTTGCAATTGATCGCGCAGCTTATCACCCAGTGGTAATAGTGTCGGATCCGCTAGGCGTTGGTCGTAGTAGCGAGAAATCTCGATATTACACTTGGTGTAAACCATCTCAAGCATGCCAAGGCGTGTTGAGAAAAATGGCCATTCACGACACATTTCTTCCAGTAGGGCTTGATGGCCTTTATCAATCGAATACTGAATGGCTTCACCAGCGCCTAACCAAGCTGGCAACACAAGACGGTTCTGACTCCAAGAGAAAATCCATGGAATCGCTCGCAGGCTTTCTACGCCGCCATTTGGGTTACGTTTTGCCGGGCGAGAGCCGAGCGGCAATTTGCCGAGTTCGAGTTCCGGTGTGGCTTGGCGGAAATAAGGAACAAAGTCAGGCTCATCACGCACGACACGACGGTAAGCGTCGCAAGAGACTTGTGACAGCACTTCCATAAGGTCACGCCAATCTTGTTTTGGCTTCGGTGGCGGCAACAAGTTGGCTTCAAGGATGGCACTGGCGTACAGGTTGAAGCTGTTGATTGCAATCTCAGGTAAGCCGAGTTTAAAGCGAATCATCTCGCCTTGCTCGGTGACACGAAGACCACGTTTTAAGCTTTTTGGTGGCTGGGACAATAACGCAGCATGTGCAGGCGCTCCGCCACGGCCAATAGAGCCACCACGACCGTGGAATAGGGTAATCTCGATGCCAGCGCTCTCACTGACTTCAACCAAGGATTCCATGGCGCTGTACTGTGCCCAACCTGCTGACATTACACCTGCATCTTTCGCTGAGTCAGAGTAGCCAATCATGACCATTTGATGATTTTGAATATAGCCACGGTACCAGTCGATCTCAAACAACTGCTTCATGACGGCTTCAGAGTTGTTTAAGTCTTCTAATGTTTCAAACAGTGGACAAACGTCCATGCGGAACTTACAACCACACTCTTGCAAAATGAGATGAACGGCTAGGACATCAGAGGCAGTACGTGCCATTGAAATGACATAGGCACCAAACGCATCACGAGATTGAGAAGCGATGATTCGGCATGTGTCTAACACTTCTTGGACGGGCTCTGAAGGCTCCCAGTCACGAGGAAGTAATGGGCGCTTAGAGCTCAGCTCATTGATAAGGAAAGAAGCTTTGTCTTGTTCGCTCCATTGATCGTAGTCACCCAGACCCAAGTGACGCGTCAGTTCTGAAATTACATCAGAATGGCGAGTGCTTTCTTGGCGAATATCTAGGCGGACAAGGTGCACACCGAAGGCTTTCACGCGGCGAATGGTATCCAGCAGTGAACCGTCAGCGATGATGGCCATGCCGCTTTCGCGTAGTGACTGGTAACACGCCAATAGCGGTTCCCATAACTGAGCGCTGTCTTCTAGAATCGGCTTGTTTGGTACATCGTGGTGATTGATTTGCGCTTCTAATACTTCAAGCGTATTCACCAATAGTTTACGTACCGGCTTCAAAATCGCACGGTACGGTTCGTGCTGTTCGCCAGCCAACTCTCTGACATGGTCGTTACATTTCACCATTGAAAGTTCAGTGATGAGTTCTTGGAAGTCTTGCAGGTAAAGCTCAGCCGCTTTCCAGCGAGAAAGTAGCATGACCTCACGTGTAATCTTGTGCGTGACAAACGGGTTGCCGTCTCGGTCGCCGCCCATCCATGAAGAGATATGAACCGGACGAGCATCGATAGGGAGTCCTTCGCCTAGGTAGTTTTTCAGGCGGTCATCCATTTCACGTAGGAACTCTGGAATGGCTTCCCACAACGAGTTTTCAACAACGGCAAATCCCCACTTAGCTTCATCTAATGGGGTCGGGCGTTGCTGACGAATAACGTCAGAATGCCAGCTCTGAGCGATCAATTGCTCTAAACGTCGTTCTGTTTTCTTACGTTCTTTTTCAGACAACTCGCTCAATTCAAGCTTGGAAAGACATTCGTTTATCTTCACGAGCTTGTTGATCATCGTACGACGAGTGATTTCCGTTGGGTGCGCAGTGAGAACAAGTTCAATATTGAGATCGCGCACCGCTTGCGCCGTATCCAGCTTGCTGATGTTCTCGTGGCTAAGCTTAGAGAAGAGTGAATCAATAGGGTCTGGTTCACAGACATCTGCTTCACAACCCCTTGAAATGGTGTGATATTGGTCAGCGATGTTGGTGAGGTTTAGGAATTGGTTAAATGCACGAGCGACTGGGGTGAGCTGCTCGTTAGGCAGGCTGGTAATCTCTTCGATTAGAATATCACGATCGGCGTCATTGCCTGCACGTACAACGGATTTAGAAAGCTGGCGAATCTTCTCCACTTTTTCTAAAATCGCTTCCCCGTGTGCTTCCTTGATGGTGTTTCCCAACAAGTGCCCAAGCATCCTAACATTGCTTTTTAGTGGGGCGTATTTTTCGTTCATAGTCATCCTGCCTTGTAATTTAACTACATCCATTATTCCGTTTCAGGTTAACAATCTAGCGAAAAATGCTAGTCGTAGTCAAATAAAGTAATCCATGTTTGCAATAATCGTATTGGAATAAAAAACGCACACTGGTCGTTAACTTACTAATGTACGGTGTTTTTTTACTGACAATGCTCATATCGATAAGGGGTGTATTTTTGTTGGTTTCAATGATGTTTCATTTTTTAGACGTGTTGCTGAATAATTGTACAGCAACACGTTTTTAATCAATAATATTGAAAATTTATTACATATTGCTGATTAATCAAAGCAATATTGATTGATCGCTTTAGCCAACACCTTGATGGTGGGGTCAACAAAATCTAAGCTGAGAAACTCATCCGGTTGATGGGCCTGGTCGATTGAGCCCGGACCTAGCACCAGTGTCGGGCATAACTCTTGTAAGAACGGTGCTTCAGTACAGTAATTTACCGTATCCGACGGGGTCTCACACAGGCTTTCCATTCCAGCCACAAACGGGTGCTGATGATCGCACTCATAACCAGGGATAGGCTCATGCAATGCTGTGATGGTTAAGCGTCCTGGCCATTTTGCCTCCACTTCTTTCAGCGCATTTCTAAGCATATTATCCAAGCCATCAAGGCTAATGCCCGGCAGTGGGCGAACATCGTAGTGCAGCTCGCAGCACCCACAGATTCGGTTGGCACTGTCGCCACCGTGGATGTGTCCCAAGTTTAACGTTGGGCTAGGGATAGCAAAACCAGGGTGGTGGTATTCTTTGACGAGCTTGTCACGCAGTTTCATCATCGCGAACATGACCTCATGCATGATCTCGATAGCATTGACGCCAAGCGCAGGATCGGACGAGTGACCAGACTTTCCTGTCACGCGAATAGCGTTTGCTACGTGTCCTTTGTGGCCGCGAATCGGCACGAGGTTAGTCGGTTCGCCGATGATGCAGTAATCTGGTTTAAAGGGGGCGGTTTCCGTGAAGTGTCTTGCCCCGAGCATCGTCGTTTCTTCGTCACAGGTTGCGAGGACGTAGAGGGGCTTGGTTTGCTTGCTCCAGTCTATTTTCTTGACGGCTTCATAAATGAACGCAAAGAACCCTTTCATATCAGCCGTGCCTAACCCATAAAAGCGATTGTCTTTTTCTGTGAGTTGGTGAGGATTGAAACTCCAGCGTCCCTCATCAAAAGGAACGGTATCACTGTGGCCAGCAAGAAGTAGCCCGCCTTCGCCTTGGCCTTTCTTAGCAATCATGTTGAATTTATTGGGCTCCACTTCCTCGACCTCGACACTAAAGCCAAGGTCTTTCATCCATGTCGCCAGTTTTTCGATGACTTTTTCGTTGCCATGGTCCCAGCTTGGGTCGGTAGAACTGATAGAAGGAGTACTGATTAGGCCTTTGTAGACCTCTAAGAATGTTGGCAATTGCATATTATCTTCACTTCTACTGTTGACAGATTAACTCTAAGACGGTAAAACACATATTAAATCATAATTAATGAATAAAAAATCAGTTAATGCGTATTTTTTTAGATTTATAGTCATTAGTTGATATGTTTAAGTCTGACGAAAATGGATGTAGATAGATGTTGAAAACCACCATTATTGGCGCCACCGGTTATACAGGAGCTGAACTCGCTCTGATGGTCACCAAACACCCGGAGCTTACGCTATCAGGTTTATACGTGTCCGCCAATAGTGTGGATGCGGGTAAACCGATTTCACAACTGCACGGTAAGCTGGCTGGTATTGTTGATGACAGCGTTCAACCCTTGATTGATGTTGAAAAAGTGGCCAGTGAGAGCGATGTGGTTTTTCTCGCGACGGCCCATGAAGTGAGCCATGACTTAGCCCCTGTATTTTTAGAGCAAGGCTGCCAGGTCTTTGATTTATCTGGAGCGTATCGGGTAAAAGGCGATGATTTTTATACAACATTTTATGGCTTCGAACATCAGCACGCCCAATGGCTAGATAAAGCCGCATATGGGCTGGCGGAATGGAACGCTGCCGACATCCAAGCCGCGCAGCTCGTTGCGGTTGCGGGTTGTTATCCAACAGCCTCACAGTTGGCCATTAAGCCGCTTGTTGAAGCGAATCTAATTGATACGCAAGTTTGGCCGGTGATCAATGCAACCAGTGGTGTGACAGGCGCGGGTCGTAAAGCAACAACAAACAATAGCTTTTGTGAAGTGAGCTTGCAGCCGTACGGGTTGTTCACCCACAGACATCAACCTGAAATGGCAACGCACCTAGGTTGTGAAGTGATTTTTAATCCGCATCTTGGCAATTTTAAACGCGGTATTCTTGCCACGATTACCATGAAGCTGGCAGATGGAGTGAGTGTTGAACAGGTACAGCAGGCCTTTGAAGGCGCGTATTCTGACCAGCCTTGCGTACGCATCAAAGCGGACAGTATTCCAAGAATTCAAGACGTAGAGTACACCCCGTTTTGTGATATCGGTTGGAAGGTACAAGGGCAACATATTATTGTCGTCTCCGCGATAGATAATTTATTGAAAGGCGCATCAAGCCAAGCGATGCAGTGCTTGAACATTAAGAATCAATTTCCCCAGCTGACTTCGCTGGTATAGGGCAGGAGAGCACTATGAGTTTGAACCAACAAGAATCGACATCGTTATCTTCTATGCCTTTAGTCATCAAGCTGGGTGGCGCAGCGTTATCGTGCACACAGACATTGAATCAACTGTTTGTTGCGATTTCGAATTATCAGAAACAAGCCGAGCGTGAGATCGTTATTGTGCACGGTGGCGGTTATCTTGTGGATGACCTGATGCAGAAGTTGAACCTTCCAACAGAAAAGAAGCAGGGTTTACGTGTCACGCCTTATGATCAGATTCCACTGATTGCTGGTGCCTTAGCTGGCACGGCGAATAAACTCCTACAAGGTGATGCAATCAAAGCGGGATTGAACGCTGTGGGCTTGAGCCTTGCTGACGGCGGATTGTGTGAAGTGACGGAGTTGAACCCTGAACTTGGCGCTGTTGGTAATGCACAACCTGGAAACCCAGCCGTGTTACAAGCCATTTTAAAAACAGGCGCGCTGCCAATCATTAGTTCAATCGGTCTTGATAATAATGGCCAACTGATGAATGTTAATGCCGATCAAGCCGCGGTTGCCGTTGCTGGTGCTTTGGACGCTGAATTAGTTCTGCTGTCGGATGTGAGTGGTGTACTGGACGGCAAGGGTCACTTGCTACCGACGCTGACTCAAGAGCAAGCGGATGCATTAATCAAGGGGCATGTGATTACCGATGGCATGATTGTTAAGGTTCAAGCTGCGCTGCAGGCTGCCAGTGAGCTAGGCCGCCCGATTGAAGTGGCAACGTGGCGTTATCCTGAAAAATTAATTGACCTGTTTGCTGGCAAAAGCATCGGGACTCAGTTTGTACCAAACTAGTGTATAACTAGCTAATTAGTTGAATTGATTTATTAAACAACGTTTAGCCAACCAGGCTGACGATAACCAAATCTAGACTGTGTGGCGATAGGCGGCACAGTGAAATGAATAGACAAAACCAAATTTAAAACCCGAGACGCTGACCGCCAATTCAGGCTCGGACATTAGGAGAGAAACCATGAGCAAGAAAGCAGTAAAGAAAGTTGTTGTAGCCTATTCTGGCGGTCTTGATACTTCCGTTATCATTCCGTGGCTAAAAGAAAACTACGATTGTGAGGTTGTCGCATTTGTGGCTGATGTCGGTCAAGGTGAGCAAGAGCTCATTGGCATTGAAGAAAAAGCAAAAGCATCGGGCGCGTCGGAGTGTTACATCGCTGACCTAAAAGAAGAAATGGTGTCAGAGTATATTTACCCAACCCTTAAAACGGGCGCATACTATGAGGGTAAATACCTACTTGGTACGTCAATGGCTCGTCCAATCATTGCTAAAGCACAGGTTGAAGTCGCACGTAAAGTAGGGGCAGATGCTTTGTGCCACGGTTGTACCGGTAAGGGGAACGACCAAGTACGTTTTGAAGGGGCATTTGCCGCGCTAGCACCCGATTTACACGTTATTGCCCCTTGGCGCGAATGGGACTTAGTGAGCCGTGAAGAATGTCTCGATTACCTAGCGGAACGTAATATTCCTTGTACGGCATCGCTAACGAAAATCTACTCACGTGATGCAAATGCATGGCACATCTCAACAGAAGGTGGCGTGTTAGAAGATACATGGAATGCGCCTAACGATGATTGCTGGGATTGGACTGTGGATCCAGAGCAAGCACCTAATGAATCTGAATCTGTGACAGTACAAGTAGTGAAAGGTGAAGTGGTTGCGGTTGATGGCGAGACGATGACCCCATATAACGCACTGGTTTACCTGAATGAAAAGGGCGCTAAGCATGGTGTGGGTCGTATCGACATCGTTGAGAACCGTTTAGTGGGCATGAAGTCTCGTGGTTGTTATGAAACTCCAGGTGGCACCATCATGATGGAAGCGTTGCGTGCGGTTGAGCAGTTGGTGTTGGATAAAGCCGCATTTGAATTCCGTGAAGAGCTTGGCGTGAAAGCTTCTCACCTCGTTTATGACGGTCGTTGGTTTACCCCGCTGTGCAAATCTATCCTTGCAGCAAGCGAAGAGTTGGCGCAAGACGTCAATGGTGAGGTTGTGATTAAGCTTTACAAAGGCCAAGCTACCGTGACGCAAAAGCGTTCTGACAATAGCTTGTACTCAGAAGAGTTCGCTACCTTTGGTGAAGATGAGGTCTACGACCAAAGCCACGCAGAAGGCTTCATCCGTTTGTATTCACTTTCAAGTCGTATCAGAGCGTTGAATGAGGCGAAGAAAAACAAATAATGCCATTGGTTGCTATTTGAATTAAGGTTAACCCACTTGCTTTGCAAGTGGGTTTCTTGTTTTAGAGAGACTAAAAAATAACACAGTAGATATTTATGAATAATTATGTGAAATAAGTGAATTTTTACTTTATTTTCTTTTTGATTTGCCGTAAGTTGAACCTATCAAAAAAACAAACTGACTTTGATTAAATTCCATCGTTGGGCAAGCAATGAATACCGAGCAGTTAGGAGAGTAACAATGGCATTATGGGGCGGAAGATTTACCCAAGCAGCAGATACGAGATTCAAAGATTTTAATGACTCATTACGCTTTGATTACCGATTGGCTGAGCAAGACATTGTTGGTTCTATTGCTTGGTCTAAGGCACTGGTTTCAGTCGATGTGTTAACGATAGAAGAGCAGCAAAAGCTGGAGCTGGCGTTAAACGAGCTGAAGCTTGAGGTGATGGAAGATCCTGAGCAAATTTTACGTTCAGATGCTGAAGATATTCATAGTTGGGTTGAACAGCAGTTGATTGGCAAAGTCGGAGATTTAGGCAAAAAGCTGCACACGGGGCGTTCTCGTAACGACCAAGTCGCCACGGATTTAAAACTCTGGTGCCGTCAACAGGGCCAGCAACTGCTTATTGGGCTCGATAGACTGCAAGCTCAAATGGTCAGTGTGGCGAGAGTGCATCAGGCAACGGTATTACCAGGTTATACTCACCTTCAGCGTGCGCAACCTGTTACGTTTGCGCATTGGTGTATGGCGTATGTTGAAATGTTTGAGCGTGACTATTCACGGATTGAGGATGCGATCAAGCGTCTTGATACCTGCCCATTAGGCTCAGGCGCTTTGGCGGGCACCGCTTACCCAATGGATCGTGAAGAGCTGGCTCATAACCTTGGTTTTCGTCGTGCAACCCGTAACAGTTTAGATTCTGTCTCTGACCGTGATCATGTGATGGAGCTGATGTCGATTGCTTCTATCTCAATGCTGCACCTTTCTCGCCTTGCTGAAGATATGATTTTTTATAACTCAGGTGAATCCAACTTCATCGAGTTAGCAGATACTGTTACCTCTGGCTCATCTTTGATGCCACAGAAAAAAAATCCGGATGCGCTTGAGCTGATCCGTGGTAAAACCGGCCGTGTGTATGGGTCGTTAGCTGGCATGATGATGACAGTTAAAGCCTTGCCGCTGGCTTACAACAAAGATATGCAAGAAGATAAAGAAGGCTTGTTCGACGCTCTTGATACTTGGAACGACTGCATGGAAATGGCGGCATTGTGCTTTGATGGTATCAAGGTTAACGGTGAGCGTACCCTAGAAGCGGCGAAACAAGGTTATGCGAATGCAACTGAACTGGCGGATTATTTAGTCGCGAAAGGCATTCCATTCCGTGAGGCGCACCATATTGTTGGCGTTGCCGTGGTTGGCGCGATTGATAAAGGCTGTGCATTGGAAGAATTGTCACTTGCCGAACTAAAAGTATTCTCGGATAGCATTGAAAACGATGTCTACGATATTCTTACTATCGACAGTTGTTTAGAAAAACGTAGTGCATTGGGTGGCGTGTCTCCACAGCAAGTCGCTTATGCGGTTGACCAAGCAGAGAAGCGTTTGAGCTCTCGCGATAATTCCGCTGTGAAGGTGCGTTCTGCAAGACTAACCGATATTGATGCACTAGAAAGTATGGTTGCGTACTGGGCGAACCAAGGTGAGAACTTACCTAGAAATCGCAACGAATTAGTTCGAGACATTGGCTCCTTTGCCGTCGCGGAGCATCACGGCGAGGTGACGGGATGTGCATCGCTGTATGTTTATGATTCGGGGCTTGCTGAGATTCGTTCTCTTGGAGTAGAAGCTGGTTGGCAAGGACAAGGTCAAGGCACGGCAATTGTGCAGCACTTGGTCGAAAAGGCTCGTAAAATGGCGATTAAGAAAGTCTTTGTGCTCACTCGTACTCCTGAGTTCTTTATGAGACATGACTTCATTCCAACGTCGAAGACCTTACTACCAGAAAAAGTACTGAAAGACTGTGATCAGTGCCCAAGACAACATGCTTGTGATGAGGTGGCACTAGAAGTTAACCTTGTAGAGCAAATTATTGCCAAAATGAATGTTGCCTAACTTGTTGAATTGTAATGTTATAATTTGATGGTCGAAAATAATTCAAGAAAAGATCATTTTTTTGGGAACCAATGAGAAAAAGCCCGGTCTATTAAAGTACCACTGCTTTTTCTTAGAAGAATCTAAGAAGGCCCCAGGTCAGATTTGACACTGGGGCTTTTTTCTTTTTAGCGGTAAGTAACCTCATTGCCATGTATACCCATTCCTCTTCGTATGCGCTGCCTTTTATCTCTTCTCGCTCTACTTTCCTGACCTGACCTGACCTGACCTGACCTACATTTGTTTGCCCAAAGACAAAAGATTTAGCGTAGCGACAAAAAAACGCCAAACCTATTATGGTTTAGCGCTTATTGGCTTGTCTGCGTATGACTTGCTTCTAGATGACTGGTCTTTATGCTAAAGACGAAGCATCGATCGCGACCTTGTTAACAACCAGGGCCACAATCCAAGCAGTGCTTGATGGTTTCTGGGCCAAGATGAAGCTTGGCATTCAGGTCTCGAAGCGCGGCTCGAACTCCCTCTTCGATCACTGGGTGGTAAAAGGGCATGTCGAGCATATTCGATATGGTCATTTGATTCTGGTGTGCCCATGCGAGTAGGTGCGCTAAGTGCTCCGCATTTGGGCCTATCATCTCTGCACCCAAGAATCGACCAGTACCTTGTTCGCCATAGACGTGCAGAATACCTTTATTGCGCAGCATGACTCGAGATCGCCCTTGGCTCTCAAATGACACTTCGCCCGTGGCAAAACAACCACAATTCCCGAGGCGTTGCTCAAGTTGCTTAAACGACTCACCGACCATGGCGATCTGTGGATCGGAGAATACCGCGGAAATGGTACTTCTTCGCAGACCCGCACGGATGTCAGGAAAACGCCCGGCATTATCGCCTGCAATACGGCCTTGATCGGCGGCTTCATGTAATAATGGAAGCTGATTGCTGGCATCACCGGAAATAAATATATTACTGGCCGACGTTTGTAGCGTGTAGTGATCGGCGGTAGGGACACCACGTTCATCGAGCTCAACCGTGGTGTTTTCAAGCGATAGCTTGTCAACGTTTGGTCGACGCCCCGTTGCCGCTAACACATAGTCCACAACAAACGTTTCAAGGTTACCCTCAAGGTTGATGAATTGAATCTCGACTTTATCGCCTTCGATACGCTTCATGCTCTCTACTTTGACATCGGCATCAAGGTAGAACTCTTCTTGGAAGGCATTGTTGGCGTAATTCATGACGTCAGGGTCAGTTAATGGTCCTACTTGCCCACCCAGTCCAAATACCTTGGTTTTAACCCCAAGACGGTGCAAGGCCTGTCCTAGTTCAAGACCGATTACGCCAGGGCCAAAGACGGCGATGGATTCAGGCAGGTCATCCCAATCGAAGACGTTGTCGTTGACGATCAATCGGTCACCAAGCTCGTTCCATACGCCAGGGTAGGCTGGACGTGATCCAGTGGCGATAACGATACGTTCTGCGGTGATCGTGGTGTGTCCATCAACCAGCAGCGTATTGTTATCAAGGAATGTGGCATAGCCGGAGATCTTATCCTCTGCGGGGATCTCATCGACACCTTCTAGAACAAAACCCACAAAGCGATCGCGTTCGCTTTTGATGCGAGCCATGACTTCCTTACCATTGATGATGGTTTCACCCTGCGGGTAAATCCCAAAACCTGGCGCTTTTTCAATTTGGTGTACGCTTTCTGCTGCCGCTATGAGCAACTTTGAAGGCATGCATCCCACACGAGCACATGTGGTTCCGTAGGGACCACCCTCTATCATAACCACATTATCGGTATGAGCTTTGGCGGCGCGATAGGCACCCAGACCGGCGGTGCCACCACCAATAATGGCGACATTTACATTCAATTGTTTCATAGCGGTATCTCTTTAAGCGAAATTGAGGGATTGGAAAGAAGAAGAGGAAATGTGCGCTCGTGTTTCTCGCCCAAGTACAGGGTGACTTGGACGAGAAAGTCACGAAGTGGTTAGCCTAGGTATGCTTCTAACTCTTCGCTACCGCCAATGTGCTTACCACCGATGAAGACTTGTGGCACCGTTGTGCGACCGCTGATAGCGCGTAGGCTGACCGTTGTTGCGTCTTTTCCTAATACGACTTCTTCATACTGAAGACCGTGATCAATCAGGTTTTGTTTCGCTTTAGCGCAGAAAGGACAGCCTGGTTTAGTGAAGACGGTAATCGATTCTTGTGTTTTGTAGTCTGGTGCAACGTGCTTCAGCATGGTGTCAGCATCAGAAACCTTGAACGGGTCGCCTGGCTCATTTGGTTCAATGAACATTTTTTCTACCACGCCATTTTTCACTAGCATGCTATAGCGCCATGAGCGTTTGCCAAAGCCGATGTCATTTTTGTCTACCAACATACCCATACCGTCGGTAAAGTCGCCATTGCCATCAGGGATGAACGTAATGTTTTCTGCTTCTTGATCCGCTTTCCATGCATTCATAACAAACGTGTCGTTCACCGAAACACAGACGACTTCATCAACACCGTGGTCTTTAAAGACAGAGAATAGCTCGTTGTAACGAGGTAGGTGGCTTGATGAACACGTTGGAGTGAAGGCGCCTGGTAGGCTGAATACGATGACGGTTTTATCTTTAAATAGCTCATCTGTTGTGACGTTAACCCAAGCGTCGCCTTGGCGAGTAGGAAAGGTGACTTGTGGAACTGACTGGCCTTCTTTTGATGCAAACATATGATGTCCTTTTAAATACAATAATTTGGATTTGTGAATTATTCACATTGAGCTTAGCGGTTGCTGCTCTGTTTCGTTGGGATCATTATCAAAAAAACGCGTTGATAGTTCCAATCGTTTATTGTTATGGTATTGATAGTTATTTTCTATCTGAGGTTGCAATGAATATTCGAGACTTTGAATACTTAGTGGCGCTTGCTGAGCACAAGCATTTTCGCAAGGCCGCGGAGGCGTGTTTTGTGAGTCAGCCAACGTTAAGCGGACAGATTCGTAAACTCGAAGATGAGATTGGTACGTCATTATTGGAGCGAAGCAGCCGACGAGTGCTGTTTACTGATCCGGGTTTACAGTTGGTTGAGCAGGCGAGACGCGTACTCAATGAAGTCAAAACCTTTCGGGAAATGGCGACAGGACAGAGCGGGGAGATGACTGGGCCGATGCACATTGGCTTTATCCCTACGGTAGGTCCATACCTATTGCCGAAAATTGTTCCCCAACTCAAAGAGATGTTTCCTGAACTCGAATTGTATCTTCATGAGGCACAGACTCACCAATTGGTTAGACAGTTAGAAGAAGGAAAATTGGATTGCCTTGTGCTGGCCTCCGTTGCAGAGACGGCACCATTCAAAGAGATCGAGGTCTATAATGAGCCACTAAGCATCGCTGTGCCATGTGATCATGAGTGGGCAGGCAAAGCTGAGCTGGATATGTTGGAACTCAATGGTCGTACAGTACTGGCGCTAGGGGACGGCCATTGTCTGCGAGATCAAGCCTTAGGTTTCTGCTTTGCGGCAGGTGCGAAGGATGATGAGCGTTTTAAAGCGACAAGCTTAGAAACGCTGCGCAACATGGTAGCAGCAGGCGCTGGGATCACCTTGTTGCCAGAGCTGTCATTGCCGAAAGAAAAGCAAAAGGATGGGGTGTGTTATGTGAATGCTGTTAATCCCACCCCGTCGAGAAGCTTAGTGTTAGCGTATCGTCCCGGTTCGCCATTGCGAGCACGTTTCGAGAAAATAGCCGAGGCGATAACAGGTTGTTTGCCTCGTTGATGCCTTAAGTTAACTCAATCTATTATTGTTGGTGTTGGTGTTGGTGTTGGTGTTGGTGCTGGTTTTTATCCTATTCCTAGCATTACCTCTAATACCCATACGTTGAAACATTTGGCCTTAAACAAACACGCATAAAAAAGCCCTCTAATTACTTAGAGGGCTTTCTGTTACCTATCAAAAGTTTGGTTTGATATTACTCGCCAATAACTGGCTAAAACAAGCTTTCACTTTCTGAGGCATCACTGGAATATAGAGTGTCAGTAAAGCTTTCTTGAACGTATTCTTTCGGTTCAGTGCCAATCTCAAAGTACTCAAACATAGACGATGAATCTGTTTTGTTTGATAGCAGTCCTGATTCACGATCAATACGAACGCGTGTAATACCATTTGGGATTGCTTTGGCGGTTTGTGGCTCGTCTTCTAACACGACACGCATGAAATCAACCCAGGCAGGTTGCGCTGTTTTTGCACCAGCTTCAGCGCCTGAGATTTGCTCTTTACCAAGATTACTGTTGGTCGTTGTGCGACCTAGTTTTCTTTGGTGGTCATCAAATCCGACCCAAGCTGTGGCGACAATGCCAGGACCATAACCGTTATACCACGCATCTTTTGAGTCATTCGTCGTCCCTGTTTTTCCGCCAATATCGCGGCGTTCCAGTTTTTGAGCACGCCAGCCAGTACCATTCCAGCCCGTTCCATCACGCCAATTACCCCCACCCCAAATATTGCTATACATCATCTCACGAGTCAGAAACGCGGTCTGTTCTGATAACACATGTGGTGCATAATTGGGCTCATTGGAATCCATGTCTTCCTCATTAAAGTCAGTGAGTTCAACCGGTTCAAGAGCACTTGCATTGGTCGCCTCTTCGATGCTTGGCGCATCGTCGCTATTGTTTGAGGCTAACATTTCTGGTGTTGGCATCCTTGGACAATCGGTGTGACAAATCACTTTAGGATTTGCTTCAAACTCGACTTTTCCAAATGGGTCTTCGACGCGACTGATGTAATAAGGCTCAACGTAATAGCCGCCGTTAGCAAAGACAGAGAACCCTTGTGCCATCTGGATTGGTGTTAGGCTGCCAGCCCCCAAAGCGATGGTTTCAGAGCGTGGTAACTTGGATTTATCAAAACCAAAGCGGGTTAAATAGTCGCGAGTGTCGTCTAATCCCACTTCTCGCAATACGCGTACAGCCATGACGTTTTTAGACTGCGCTAGGCCGATACGAAGACGAGTCGGGCCGGTATAGGTCGGTGGTGAGTTCTTAGGACGCCATGCCGTGCCCGCACTCTTGTCCCATTTATTGATAGGCGCGTCATTGACTAGGCTTGCCAGTGTCATGCCTTTATCGAGCGCGGCTGCGTAGATAAATGGCTTGATGCTTGAACCAACCTGACGTACCGATTGAGTGGCTCGGTTAAACTTGCTGTGCACGAAGTTAAAACCACCCACAAGCGACAGCACAGCGCCGTTCTGAGGATCGATAGCAACAAAAGCGGTATTGGCATTAGGCACTTGGCTCAATCGCCATGTGATGACTTTCGCTGGCATCTCCGCTTCGTCTTCAGTGGCGGTAGCGGTTTCTTTTGTATCATCAAGTGCTTCAATCTGACTTGCTCGCACCCAAATTTGTTCACCAACGGCCGTCACGTCTCCTGCTGACTTTGGTGCCGCACCTTGGCGCTCATCGGTTCTAAATTTGCGAGCCCATTTCATGTTGTCCCACTCAATGGTCTGTTCTTGATAACCCTTGACCCAAACCGTGATGGATTTCGCATTCACTTTAGTGACCAGTGCAGGGCGTAGTTCGCCATAAGTCGGTTGTTTGCGCAGGTACTTAGTCATGTCTTCAGTAGACATGGCTGGTTGATCTGCCTTCCAGACGACTTTCTCTGCACCTCGGTAACCGTGGCGCTCATCGTAGGCCAAAAGATTATTGATCGCTGCGGTATGCGCCGCTTTTTGCAACTTAGAATCGACAGTCATGGTCACGCGCATACCGGATTCGTAAGCGTCGTCGCCGTAGCGTTTAACCATCCAAGCGCGTGCAATTTCAGCGACATAAGGCGCTCGGAGTTCGATTTCTGCCCCATGGTATTGCGAAATGATCGGCTCTGAACGCGCTTCATCGAACTGGGCTTGAGTGATGTATTTTTCACTGAGCATACGTGCCAAGACGACATTGCGGCGATGGGTGGCACGATCAATGGAGTAAATTGGGTTCATTGTAGATGGTGCTTTTGGCAATCCAGCAAGAACGGCTATCTCACTCAGCGTGAGCTGGTTAAGATCTCGACCAAAGTACGCTTGCGCTGCTGCACCAAAACCGTAGGAGCGATAACCAAGGAATATTTTATTGACGTACAGCTCCATGATTTCTTGCTTGCTTAGCAGCTGCTCAATGTGCACGGCGATAAAGATCTCTTTTATCTTACGCATGACTTTTTTCTCATTGGATAAGAAAAAGTTACGAGCAAGCTGCTGAGTGATCGTACTGGCACCTTGAGACGCACTGCCTGATGCAATAACGGCAACAGCAGCACGAGTGATTCCTATTGGGTCAAAGCCATAGTGGTCGTAATAACGACTATCTTCTGTGGCAATGAGTGCATGAATCAAATCCTGGGGAATCTCATCATAAGTAAGGGGGATGCGTCGTTTCTCGCCAAATTGTGCGATCAGCTTCCCATCTTGGCTAAGCACCTGCATAGGGGTTTGGAGCTGGACGTCTTTAAGCGTTGCAACGTCAGGCAGTTCTGGTTTTACGTAGTAGTAAAACCCAATAATAGTACTCACTCCAAAGAGTATGCAAATAAATGCAAATACCAACAGTCTCTTTATGAACTTCACCGGAGATTCCCTGATTGATTAAGGTTATGGGTAGGTAATTACTTGTACTCTAGACCAAAAATTACCTATAGGGTTAATTAACGCTTATTTGGGCGTCAATCTCAACCTTTTCACTTGGTTATTGTATTTGTTGAGGTTATTTCTTATGACTAAGAAATGGATTACGGGTATTGATATCGGGCGCTACAGCGTCAAAGCCGTGGTTGTAAAGGTTGATTGCGCTCATATTACGATAGTAAACCATCTAGAACTGAAGGGTTCTGATTCTATTTTCTCCGATCCTCATACGTTAAAGCATCAAGAAACTGTAAAGAATCTCAAAAAAATACGAAAAACCGCGCCTTTTTTTAGAAAAAAGGCGGCCATTGCATTACCGGATAGTGTGTCAATTAATAAGGTCATCACCTTAGAGCATGGACTTGATGGTCAGGAGCAAGTCTTTGCCGTATTTCAGGCGATGGCTCATCAGACGCCATACCCATTAGAAGAACTGGCCTTAGATTTTTACAAAGAACCCTCAATGTCGGGCGCCAAAACCGAGGCGTATCGCGTTCATGTTGTTAAGCACGCTATCGTCGATAACTGGACCCAGCCCATAAAGAAAATTGGCTACCGGCCAGAATATATGGACACGAATATTAACGCACTTCGTGGACTGCAGGTGTTGCTCGTTCAACAACAACCATGGCTACGAAACTGGGGAGTTCTGGACTTAGGGCATTACCATGTTGCCCTGTGCCCGCCTCAACCGTTATCACAAGATATGGCTAAGCAATGGTCTTATGAAAGTCATGAGCGCACAGGTGGTTCACTTAATAGTATTACGCCAAAGTCGCCAGCCGAGGTCATGATTGAACATTTGACCAGTAAGATATTAGCGCAACTGAAACTTTATCGGTCTATACAAGGGGAGCAGGGGTTACAAGGCATAGTGTTGTGTGGCGGGCATGCTAACGATTCGAATATTGCCTGTTTGATTGAAAGGCTCACCGGTATGCCGATAAAGGCAATAGACTTACATGCCTGTGTGGATGTAGAGAGTGAAGGCGGTGCTCGATTGAATGGTTCTTTTGCGACGGCATTAGGTGTTGCCTACAACGCAATCCAATGGATGGAGGCGCATTAAATGGAGATGGTTAACCTGCTGCCTTGGCGAGAAAGAAAACGTAATCATCACCGTCAGCGTTTTGTGGTCGCCGTCATACTATCGGTGTTAGTCGCAATCATCGGTGTGCAAATAGCAGCCTGGTATGTGTCTTCTCAGATTGACGTGCAACAGGCGCGGCAACAATACCTTCAAAAGAAAATCGACGCGTATCAAAAAGACATTGCCTTGTTATCTGACATCGTAAAATTGCATGACACACTAGAGCAGCGTTTGCGTTATGTCGAAACCTTGCAAAGACAGCGCAATAAAACCACTGCCGTTATGAACGTTCTCCCAGAGCTCATACCGAAAGGTGTCTATGTCGATAAGATTGTTATGGAAGGGACGCGTTTTAAATTGAGTGGTATTAGTAGTCGAACCGCTAATTTAGCCCAGATGTTGGATCTTTTTGAGCGCTCAACGTTGTTAATCAATGTCGACATGCACTCGATTGTGCATGGTAATCAGCGTTTTGGTCAGAGCTATCAGTCGTTCAATATTTCTTTTCAGTTTAACTCAGCGCGCTTAAGTGAGTGGGTCCCATCACCATCGCATGTGGTCGGAGCGCGTTAAGATGAATATATCGACCCTCGAGTTAGACGAAATGGCAGATTGGCCTTTTGCTGCACAATGTTTTGTCGCGATCTTGCTGTCGCTATTACTGTTGTGCGCTGGTGGTTATTTTATAGTCAAACCCGATTTAGATGAGTTGAGTGAACACAAACACCAAGAACTAACACTTAAATTAGAGCTCACTCGTATGGCGAAAAAAGCGGCCCTCCTACCGTTGATGCAATCCCAGCTTGATGAGCTGAATACACACTATGATTTTTTATTAGAGCAGCTGCCGGAGCAAAAAGAACTGGCGAGCTTATTGGCCGCCGTGAATGAGGAGGGGCTAAATAACGGGCTGACTTTTACGCGTATTGATTGGGGTAAGCGGGTTCCTCAAGACTTTTTATTAAAGTTGCCACTCGATATTGAGCTCACCGGGCATTACAACAGTATTGGTGATTATGCCCACGCAATCGCGCAGTTGCCGCGTATCGTTTTACTTGAAAATGCAGAATGGCAACGAGTCAGCCAAGAAAGCAGTACGTTGCACTTTCGTGTGAGGGCCTATACCTACCAGTTTCGAGAGAAATCACAGATAAACATACCTCAAACCCAGCGAGGGAATCGTGAGCAATAAAGGTTGGATACTATTTGTTGTCATGCTTTTGGGGTGCCAGGCCAACGATAACTCGCTTGAAGATTTTGTTGCGAAAACCGAGGCTAATGTGGACGTTGAGGTCGATAAGCTCAAGCCAACTCAGTCTTTTCATGTCATGCCATTTTTATCTCATCCTGAAGGGTCACCCTTTGAGCTACCTCAATTAGCGCAGGCACAGACACCCGCTTTTAGCGAAGTGTGTTGGCAACCTAAGGTTAGGGTTAAGGGGCGGTTAGAGCAATACCGACTTAATGAGCTACATCTAAAGGGAATAATGAGCAAAGGAGAAGCGCTTACTGGGTTGTTGCTGTTGCCAAATCGTCAGTTGGTTAAGGTCCGGAAGGGGCAGTATGTTGGAGAAAATAGCGGACAAATTAAACAGGTGACAGCAGAGGGTTTGGTTGTCAGCGAAACCTTATCGGATGGTCTAGGTTGTTGGTTTCAAAGACAAGTTAAGCTCACGTTGAATTGATGGAGAAGTCGTCGTGCTAGGGATAAATAGAAAGTTGCTCAATGGTGTTATAAGCCTTGTATGCCTATTGACGTCAATGTGCAGTATGGCAAACATCCCAAGCAATGCATTGAAAAATGTGTCGTTTGAACTCAATGCGAAAAAGCAGGGTGTTATCGTTGTCGATCTGTTGAATCACGGCAGTGTTGTGGATGTAGAAGGTATGAATAATGGTCTCAGTGTGGTCTTGAAGCAGACCAAGATACGGCCAGAGCAACTGTCGATTTTGGATGTTAAAGACTTTGCAACCCCAGTAAATCAGCTCGAACTTTTTGATGACGCTCCTGATGTTCGTTTATTGGTTGAAACCAAGGCTAACGTAGATTACGTCTATGAAATACAAAAAAATCAACTCCGAGTGACCATCGTTCCTATGACGAAAGCCAGAACCGATGAGCAGCAATTTCTGCTCGCCAATAAAGGCAAGCTGACATCGATTAATTTTCAGGATATCCCAGTGAGAAGCGTATTGCAGCTATTGGCGGGTTATAACGATTTTAATCTGGTTGTGTCTGACACCGTACAAGGGAATTTAACGTTGAGGTTGGATGGCGTGCAGTGGACTGAGGTGCTAGACATTATTCTGCGAGTGAAGGGGCTTGATAAGCGGGTGAATGGTAATGTGGTTTTGGTTGCACCGAAGGCAGAGTTAGATTTGCAAGAAAAACTGGCGCTGGAGAAAGGCCGTCTCGAAGAGGAAATTGGTACGCTTAACTCTGAGATTATTAGGATTAATTATGCCAAAGCCTCTGAGATCGCAGTGATGATAGGGGGAGAAGGTGAAGTGAGTATGTTGTCTGAGCGCGGCTCCATTGCCATTGATGAGCGCACAAATTCGCTGTTAATTCGAGAGTTGCCAAGTAACATTACCGTGATTCGAGAGATTATTGCCTCATTGGATGTACCGGTAAAGCAGGTCCAGATTGAGGCGCGTATTGTCACGATTAATGAAGGCAATATGGATGAATTGGGTATTCGCTGGGGCATCACTAAGGTGAATGGTGATACCACAATAGGGGGCTCAATTGAAAATAATTTAGCGACCATTGGGCTCTATGATTCGGGCGATGATTTTGTTGATGACTTTTTGAATGTCAATCTTGGAGCCACATCAGATAGCGCGGCAAGACTGGCATTTCAGGTCGCCAGTTTAGGGTCTAATGTCTTGCTGGATTTAGAATTGTCTGCCCTTCAGCAAGAATCAAAAGCCGAAATCATATCGAGTCCTAGGTTGATTACGACCAATAAGAAGTCGGCGTATATTGAACAAGGAACGGAGATACCTTATCTAAAAGCTGCTTCTAGTGGCGCGACAGCGGTAGAATTTAAAAAAGCGGTATTATCTTTGACGGTTACGCCGCAAATTACGCCGGATAATCGACTTATTTTAGACCTCAACGTCACTCAAGATAGACCCAGCCAAGTCGTGAAAACAGGGGAAGGGGAGGCTGTTGCCATTGATACGCAACGGATCGGGACACAAGTGCTCGTCAACAATGGTGAGACGGTCGTGTTGGGCGGTATTTTTCAACACAGTATTACCAATAGCGTCGATAAAGTCCCATTGTTAGGGGATATTCCTGGTTTAGGGGCGTTATTTAGGCGAACTTACGAAAAAGTGGGGAAAAGCGAATTATTGATCTTTGTGACGCCAGAAATAATTGTACAGTAACTAATTGTAAATGCTCACTTTATTGAAAATAGTGAAAAATAAAGTTGCATTACGGTCACCTTACCTTGATAATTTCGGGTCTTATCACGTCTTGTCTGTGAGGAATCGGTGTCACAAGCCCTTTTCCCGATGCTTTTTTTCGGTATTTTCTTGTGGCGATGTCATTGAATTAACGTTGTAAATTACTGCTAAACATGGCTGAAAAACGTAATATTTTTCTTGTTGGCCCTATGGGCGCCGGCAAAAGCACTATCGGTAGACACCTAGCTCAACAACTTCATATGGAGTTTGTTGATTCTGATACCGTTATTGAAGAACGCACTGGTGCAGACATCTCTTGGGTGTTTGACGTCGAGGGCGAAGAAGGCTTCCGCATTCGTGAAGAGTCAGTGATTAATGATCTGACTGAGGAGCAAGGCATTGTCCTTGCGACTGGTGGTGGTTCGGTTAAGAGTAAAGAAAACCGTAATCGACTATCTGCACGCGGAATCGTTGTATATTTAGAAACCACAATTGAAAAGCAGCTTGCTCGCACCAACCGCGACAAAAAGCGCCCATTACTGCAAACGGATGATCCGCGTGAAGTATTGGAATCGCTCGCGGATGAACGCAACAACTTGTACAAAGATGTGGCGGACTACACTGTGCGTACTGATGATCAAAGTGCAAAAGTGGTAGCCAACCAAATCGTAAAAATGCTAGAAGAAGGTTAATTACAACCTTCTTGAACGGAGAGCAAACCATGGAACGGATTACGGTTAATCTTGGTGAGCGTAGCTACCCTATTTCAATTGGTGCCGGGTTATTTAATGACTCGGCGCAATTTTCTCAAATTCCAGATGGAAAATCGGTGGTACTGATTACCAATACCACGGTTTCCCCTCTTTATTCTCAAGCCATCCTCAATCAATTGGATAGCAAAGGTTGTCAAACCTCGTTGCTAGAATTGCCTGATGGTGAGCAATACAAAACACTTGAGACCTTCAACACAATTATGACGCACCTACTATCCGGTAATTATGGCCGTGATGTTGTCGTGGTGGCATTAGGTGGGGGGGTTATTGGTGATCTTGTTGGGTTTTCGGCAGCGTGTTTTCAGCGCGGTGTTGATTTTATCCAAATCCCCACAACTCTACTTTCCCAAGTCGACTCTTCGGTAGGGGGTAAAACCGCAGTTAATCATAGTCTAGGTAAAAATATGATTGGTGCATTTTATCAACCTCAATCGGTGATTATCGATATTAATTGCTTGGACACATTGCCGGAGCGAGAATTTGCTGCGGGTATGGCTGAAGTGATTAAGTATGGGATCATCTACGATGCGGAATTCTTTGATTGGCTGGAGAGTAATCTTGATAAGCTTTATCAACGGGATCAAGTAGCATTGACTTACGCCATTGCGCGTTGTTGTGCCATCAAGGCTGAAGTGGTGGCGTTGGATGAGAAAGAATCCGGTATTCGAGCATTATTGAACCTAGGTCATACATTTGGTCATGCCATTGAAACTGAACTAGGGTATGGTAAATGGCTACATGGAGAAGCGGTATCGTCTGGTACGGTGATGGCAGCGCATACAGCGCAGTTGCTTGGTGATATTTCAGCAGCGCAAGTTGAACGAATTATCACGATTTTAACGCGCGCAAAACTGCCTGTTCACACACCAGAATCAATGACATTTGATGATTTCATGAGTCATATGATGCGAGATAAAAAAGTGTTGTCTGGTCAGCTTCGTTTGGTATTGCCAACGACGATCGGTGATGCTCAAGTTGTCTCTGATGTACCCAATGAGTTGATTGAGAAAGCGATTGATAAGTGCCGTATCTAACTGCTGAACAATAAGTTAGTAGGTATTTGATTCATCGACAAAAGGCTCCTAATAGGGGCCTTTTTTAGATCTCAGGGTTCTTTGCTGGCCCGAATTGCGTGTGGTTTTGAGCGTTTCGTGTCTTAATATTAGCGTTTTTCCTTTTAACATTAGCGTTTCGCCGTTAAATTGAAACACCTCACCTTTGAACTTAAGCCTTAAGTGTGAGGGGGGGGGTATTTTGACACGAAGAACTTTGACACGAAGAATTTTGACACGAAGAGTAACGAGCCAATGAGTTTGTCTTATGAAATGCGAGTGATGGAATTGGACTCGCAGACCCATCTTCTAGAACGACTGCAGTTACTGACTCAGTTTTCATCGAACTTTGTTGCGGTGAAAGGAGAGGCTGGGATGGGAAAAACATGGCTGTCGCATCGTTACTTGGAATCATGGGCACATGGCAAAAATCAGTCGTTGGTCACCAGTTTTCCCAATCAAGATGATCAGGTAATTCGTGGCAATATATTACGTCAGCTGTTTCCATTGGCTTTGTATAGTGAGACCGATACCTTACAAGACAGCGTTGAGCGAATTCTAGAGGGAGAGGCTTGCGATGTGGTGGTCGTTGTTGATGACGCCCAGTATTTATCTCAAGCGCTCTTGGCTGAGCTTTGGTTACTTGTTCTTGCTACGCATAATGTCGGTCATCAAACGGTGAGTGTGGTGCTGTTCACTGCCAGCAATCATACATACGGTCGTGTTGCTCGGCTTAGCCATGGTTTAGAGATTAAACCGATAGAGTTGGAAGTCGATGAGCTGTCTAAATCGGAAGCCAAACGGCTTTTTGAGACATTAGTGTTACGCTACGCTGATGAAAGTGTTGAAAAAAGAATCAAAACTGCGTTTACTAAGGCGAGACCCATCCCTGGGGATATCTTGGTACTAGGAGAGCAAACAATGGAAAAGAAAGTGATTATTCGTTCACTGGTTGGCTCGCCAGCTAAGATTGCTGCATTGGTTATTGTGTTGATCATTCTTATTTTTTTAGGCTACCGCTCATTGCTGCAACCATCAAATGACCAAGTTGAGGTTATCGATAGTGGTGACGACGTCGTGATCACCACACCGGATTCTGATATTGATGCGTCGTCTGCGGAGCAAATTAGCAATGCTAATCAAGAAATGCCGGCAGTGGAATCTACCATTGATGATTCTATGGCGTTGCCTCCTCAGGTGACCTCTGAGACCGCTAGCGTGGGGGAACCAGAAAGTGGTGAGCGAGTGGTGATTACCTCTGATGTCGTTGATGCCTTATTAGAAGATAATACAGCGATTGCGGTGGCCAAGGCTGCTGAGATCCAAGCGGTAGTGCTACCGGAAAATACGGTTGTGGATGTAGAGAGTGATGAGGTGCTGCAAACACCGATTACCTTCTCTTTTGCCCGTGATGAGCTAAAAGCGATGGCAGCCAACACGTACACCTTGCAAATGTCAGCGATGACGAGCATGGATGACGTGCAACGTTTTTTGAATGAACACACGTTTGAAAAGCCAGTGCGCGTATACCCAACTATTCGTAATGGTGAGAAGTGGTACATCGTGACTTACGATCAGTATTCGAGTATTCAGGCAGCACGTGATGCGGCTGAGGCGTTACCTGAGGCGCTGCGTTCGCTTGGGGCTTGGGCAAAATCATTGAGCCAAGTTCATCGGGAAATTGATCGTGGGCAAGCGTCGTCTTCGCAGTAAGTTCAAGGCTGTGTTGATGCGAGAAAGGTCAACATAACAGATTGAATTATGATATATTCCCCTCCCTTAAATTTTGGGTGGCAGTAAATAGAGCAAGCAATGAAAAAGCAACGCGCCTTTCTAAAGTGGGCTGGTGGAAAGTATGGCTTAGTCGAAGATATTCAAAAGCATTTACCAGACGCTAGGAAATTGGTGGAGCCCTTTGTTGGTGCTGGTTCTGTCTTTTTGAATACCGATTATGACCAGTATTTACTCGCCGATATAAACCCGGATTTAATTAATCTCTACAATCTGCTAAAAAACGATCCAGATCGGTACATTGAAGAAGCCAAGCGCTTCTTTACCCCTGAGCATAATCGCAAAGAGGTGTACCTTGGGGTGCGTGCTGATTTTAATCAGAGCGATGATGTATTGTTTCGTTCTGTTGCCTTTCTATATATGAATCGATTCGGTTTTAATGGCTTGTGCCGTTACAACAAAAAAGGCGGCTTTAACGTACCTTTTGGTTCTTATAAAAAGCCTTATTTTCCAGAAAAAGAGCTGATTTTTTTCGCAGAAAAAGCCAAAAAAGCCACGTTTGTCTGTGAGGGTTACCCAGAAACCTTCAGTCGCGCTCGCAAGGGGTGCGTTGTGTATTGTGACCCGCCTTATGCCCCGCTTTCGAATACGGCAAACTTTACCTCGTACGCGGGCAACGGTTTCTCGTTAGATGACCAAGCCGCATTAGCGGATATCGCGGAACATACGGCTTTCGACCGCCAGATTCCTGTGCTGATTTCCAATCACGACACAACGTTGACACGACGCCTATATCACGGCGCTCAGCTCAATGTGGTGAAGGTGAAACGTACCATTAGTCGTAATGGCTCTGGGCGTAATAAGGTGGATGAGTTACTTGCGTTATTTGAAGCTAAAGCCAAGCCTGAAGCAAAAGTGATATCGGATTTGGATAAGCGCTAGGCTTTCTTGACCGCCTTCGGTAGAATTGCGCGCAATTGTTGCTCGCTAATCCATTCTATTGAGGTCAGGTATGACAGATTTTCTAATTGCGCCATCCATTTTATCCGCTGATTTTGCACGTCTTGGTGAAGACGTTGAAAAAGTGCTAGCTGCTGGCGCTGATGTTATCCATTTCGATGTCATGGATAACCATTTCGTACCTAACCTGAGCTTTGGCGCGCCAATCTGTAAAGCGCTTCGTGATTACGGTATTACGGCTCCAATTGACGTACATTTGATGGTAAAACCTGTAGATAGCCTGGTTCCTGATTTTGCGAAAGCGGGCGCTTCTATGATTACCTTCCACATTGAAGCAACTGACCACGTGGATCGCACCCTACAACTGATCAAAGAAAATGGTTGTAAAGCTGGGGTAGTACTTAACCCAGCCACACCATTAACTTGTCTTGATTACATCCTTGATAAAGTTGACATGATCTTGCTGATGTCAGTTAACCCTGGTTTCGGTGGTCAATCTTTCATCCCTTCTGCTCTTGATAAACTGCGTGAAGTTCGTCGTCTTATTGATGCTTCTGGCCGTGATATTCGTCTTGAAATCGATGGTGGTGTTAAAGTGGATAATATTCGCGAAATCGCGGAAGCGGGCGCCGATATGTTTGTCGCAGGTTCTGCTATTTTCAATCGTCCTGATTACAAAGAAGTGATCGACGAAATGCGTGCTGAGCTTGCGAAAGTACAAAAGTAATCAAGAGAATTAATGAATGCCATCTATTAAACTTGTCGTTTTTGACCTCGACGGTACGCTCCTTGACAGTGTTCCCGATCTTGCCCTTGCTGCTGATCAAGCCGTGCAAGCGCTGGGTTACCCAAGCGTGACTGAAGAACAGGTCCGTGATTATGTTGGCAACGGTGCCGATGTGCTTATTGCCCGTTCATTGAGTCAGAGTGTGACGGTGAACCCTGATCTCTCATCTGAGTTGTGTGATAAAGCCCGCGTGCTGTTTGATGACTTTTATGCGGCTAGTGGTCACAAACTTAGCCACCTCTATGCGAACGTTCATAGCACGTTAGATACGTTAGTAGCAAATGGTTATACCGTTGCGCTGCTTACCAATAAACCGTCTAAGTTTGTGCCTGAGTTGCTTGAGCAACACCAACTCGATAAGTATTTCACCCATGTGCTAGGTGGCGACGCGTTTCCCAATAAAAAACCGGATCCCGTTGCACTTAATTGGTTAATGGAACAAGAGCATGTCTCGCCACATGAAGTGTTGATGGTTGGGGATTCTCAAAATGATATCCTTGCCGCTCGCAATGCCGGTTGCCTAGCATTTGGGTTAACCTATGGTTATAACCATGGTGAGCCAATCGCGAATGCAAAACCAGATTTTGTCGCTGATGATGTCGCTGAAGTGCTGAACGCCGTCGAAAAGGGTGCATTAATCACGACAAACTAGCGCCAAAATGCCACAAGGTATGAATATACGGGGCAGAGCGATAAAAAAGTCTTCATGGCTATGGCAAAATACTTGCCAATGAGTACACTGCTAAAACCGCGTAAGAAATTGCGCGGTTTTTCATTATCCTAATTATCTCGTTAAGAAGTCGAAGGAATCATAGTTATGAGCAAGCCCATCGTATTGAGTGGTGTTCAACCATCAGGTGAACTAAGTATCGGTAATTACTTGGGTGCTCTACGTCAATGGCAACAGATGCAAGACGATTACGATTGTCAGTACTGCGTAGTTGACCTCCATGCGATTACGGTTCGTCAAGATCCGAAAGCCCTGCATGAGGCCACACTAGACGCTCTGGCAATCTGTCTCGCAGTTGGTGTTGACCCTAAGAAGAGCACGTTATTTGTCCAGTCACACGTACCGGAACATGCTCAGCTTGGTTGGCTTCTTAACTGTTATACCCAGATGGGTGAGCTGAATCGTATGACTCAGTTTAAAGACAAGTCTCAGCGTTATGCTAATGATGTGAATGTCGGCCTATATGATTACCCGGTATTGATGGCCGCGGATATTTTGCTCTATGGCGCACACCAAGTGCCGGTAGGCAGCGACCAAAAGCAGCACCTTGAACTTGCTCGTGATATCGCGACTCGTTTTAATAACATCTATACGCCAGAGGCGCCGTTGTTCACTGTGCCAGAACCGTACATCCCAACGGTGAATGCACGCGTGATGAGCCTACAAGATGCAACGAAAAAAATGTCGAAGTCAGATGATAACCGTAAGAACGTCATCACCTTACTAGAAGAGCCTAAATCGATTTTGAAGAAAATTAACAAGGCACAAACCGATGCAGAAACGCCGCCACGCATTGCCAATGACTGGGAAAACAAGGCCGGTATCTCTAATCTGATGGGCTTGTACTCGGCAGCAACGGGCCAATCGTTTGCAGAAATTGAAGCACAGTACGCGGGTGTTGAGATGTATGGCCCGTTCAAGAAAGATGTCGGTGAAGCCTTGGTGGCAATGCTAGAGCCAATCCAAAGCGAATATAAGCGTATTCGTGCGGACCGAGCTTATATGGATGACGTCATGCGTCAAGGCGCTACTAAGGCCTCTGAGCGAGCAGCGGTAACGCTAGCCAAAGCGTATCAAGCGGTGGGTTTTGTTACCCGCCCATAGCGAATAACTCCGCTGTTTGTATTGAAGCTCCTTGGTTTATCCAAGGGGCTTTTTTTATGCCTGATTTTTGTGTTCATGTGACTAACTTTTTTTGTTGATAGTTGGGTCTTGTTTCAATACTTAATAATTCTAATGAGACATTCATCTCAGTTATTCATGTGATCGTTTATCAATTGCAATATAAATGACAACACTCGTCTCGAAAATAGCAACTTATATACAACGATGTGCGTTCAGGCAAAGGATACATAGCCATCAAATTCGAGGTGAATAATGACAAGCACAAATAAAAAGCAGTGGTTAGTACTTTTCGTATCGTCAGCATTAGCGGGTGGCGCAAGTGCTGAGGTATTTCTTTCACAATATGTAGAGGGAAGCAGTTTTAATAAAGCCATCGAGGTGGCGAATTCCAGTGACGTGGCCGTTTCGCTGACTGACTATCAATTAGCAAAATCCCCCAATGGTAACGGCACTTGGAATACATTAGATTTATCCAGCTACACCATACCTGCTAAGTCGGTGTTGGTGTTTGCAAATGAAAAAGCCAGCCCGGAGATTTTAGAAAAGTCGACACTGGCCACAGCAAATCAAGTCGTCAATTTTAACGGTGATGACCCGATTGCATTGTTTAAAAATGGGCAGATTGTCGATGTGATTGGCGAAATGGGGAGTACCTTTGGTGAGAATAAGACCTTAGTGCGTTACGCGAATCACTTCCAACCTTCTTCGAGCTACCAGCCAGACCAGTGGGCGGTGTTAGGTAGCAATGACATTACCGGTTTAGGTCAGTTGGAAGCTGTGACACCTCCGGTGGCTTTTCAGTGTTTGGAAGAGGGAAACCGTCCGCTCTTTACCGCTATTCAAACCATACAAGGCGAAGGCGGGCACTCTCCGTTTATTAGCGGTTATCCTTATATCACCGCAGAAAGCTTCTTTGTTGAAGGGGTGGTGTCTGCGGTGACAACCAGCATCAGTAAAGGCTTTTATTTGAATGCCTTGCAGGATGACCATAACGAGCTGACATCGAATGGGTTGTTTGTTTACACCGAATCGAATCATAACTTGAAACCTGGCGATGTGGTGTGTGTAAAAGGTCAGGTTCAGGAATATTATGGACAAACCCAGCTTAAGCCTTCGCAACAAGATTGGCTTAAACAAGATGAGCAAACACCACCGTCGGCGGTGCCTGTTGTTGCGATAGCGTCCGATGAAAACTTTGAACAAACCTTAGAGCGATACGAAGGGATGTTAGTGGCACTGCCCAAAAACCTTGATATGCGCGTGACGAGAACGTTTGGTTATGATTACGCATCGCGCCGAAACAACATGGTGTTGTCACATGAGCGGGTTAATCCACATCCAAACCAAGCTTTCCCAGCCGGCTCTGATGGGGCGATATCACAAAGCGAAGAAAATGCGCTAAGGCGCTTGTTCGTAGAATCTGATCAACCTGCGCCTAACGGTGTCGTCCCTTATTACCCAGATTTTGCTAAAACGGATATTGATCAAGATGGCAGCACCGAGGACTACATTCGAATTAACGATGGCTTGTTTGATATAGAGGGTGTGGTTGGTTATAGCTATGGTGAGTATCGCCTTATCGCGACCAATACGATCACTTCGAACAACTTTGTTCGCCATACGCCACGTTTAGCCGAGCCTAATTTAGTCGATCAACCGTGGAATAAGGCCGATCTTCGAGTGGCGACATTCAATGTTCTGAATTACTTCAACTCGCCATTTGGTGGTGACGAGAATCGATTTGGCAGCAACCGAGGTGCGAACACGGCCGATGAGTTTACTGCGCAACAAGAGAAAATTTTGCAGGCTTTGGTGCGCTTGGACGCCGATATCATTGGTTTGATGGAAATTGAAAATAATGGGTTTGGTCATGATGGCGCGATTGCACAACTCGTGCGTGAGCTGAATGAACGGTTAGATTCGAAAAAGAAACAGTATGCGTATGTCAGTACCGATTCAAATGACGATGGTGTGGTTGATAAGCTTGACAGTGTCGGGACCGATGCGATTACCACCGGTGTAATTTATCGACCTAAGTCAGTAAAACTCAAAAACGTTAACGTCTTTGAAATGCCAAGGCAGGTGGCGCCTGAAGTGGTGGACGACAAGGGTAAGGTGATTGAAGATGGTAAAAACTATCAAAGAGACACCCTCGCTCCAACTTTTAAAGTCAAAGGTGGAAAAGAGGTACTGACGATTGCGGTGAATCACTTTAAGTCGAAAGGCTCAAAATGCTGGGAAGATGCGGCCCCTGAATCAGCGGGCGGTCAAGGTGGACAAGATGTGGATCAGCAGGGCTCGTGTGAGCAGTTTCGGGTTGCCGCTGCGGTAGCACTTGGTGACGCACTTGAGGCGATTGATGGCCATAAAATGGTACTGGGCGATCTGAATGCTTACGGTAAAGAAGATCCTCTATTGATACTGACGGATTACAGTACCAACAATTATGACAAGGTGATTCGGGCGGCTCGTAATACGTTCATCGGAGATCAACAACAATTTGGTGATGATGGGGCGGTGATCACTCACAGTTACGGATACATCAACGTGTTAGGAGAGATGCACTCACAAGGCTGGAGTTACTCTTACAACGATGAGGTTGGGGCGTTGGATCATATCCTGATCAGCCCAAGTTTATCTGGAAAAGTGGTCGACGCAACGGAATGGCACATCAATGCCGGTGAATCGACGTTGTTTGACTACAACGACGAGTACAAGGGCGACCTGCCTAAGTATTTGGATCATTACCGCTCGTCTGATCATGATCCTGCGGTGATTGATCTCAATATCAATGGTGGTTCTATCGGTACTTTAGGGTTGGCGGCCATGCTTATCATTGGTTGGCGTAGACAACAACGCTACTGATAACCCTCGTGCAGCAAAGCTTACCTTAGCTTTGCTGCCTAACCTCTTCTGCTTTTTTTCTTGCCTTTCTGCCATCTTGTTGCAAAATACCGCCTTATTTTTACAAACACCAGACCGCAGCGAGTGCCATGTTACTTATCATCGATAACTACGACTCTTTTACTTATAACCTGTATCAGTATTTTGCTGAGCTCGGGGTAGAAGTGCATGTGGTTCGTAACGATGAGATTGATATTGCAGGTATTGAGGCAATGAACCCATCACACCTCGTGATCTCACCGGGTCCATGCACGCCAAATGAAGCGGGTATTTCGCTTGAGGCTATCCGTTACTTTGCGGGTAAATTGCCTCTGCTTGGGGTTTGTCTTGGGCATCAAGCCATCGCACAGGTTTTTGGCGGCGATGTTGTGCGAGCGCGGCAGGTGATGCACGGTAAAACATCGCCGATTACGCACACCAATCAAAGTGTCTTTGCTGGGCTCAATAACCCATTGACTGTTACACGTTACCACTCGCTTATTGTCAAGTGGGAGACATTACCCGATTGCTTTGAAGTGACCGCGTGGACGGAGTGTCCTAACGGTGAGTTTGATGAAATTATGGGCTATCAACACCGCACGTTAAACATTCATGCCGTACAATTTCATCCTGAATCCATCAAAACCGAACAAGGTCACGAGCTGTTGAGTAATTTCTTACAAGGCTAGTGCTTGATCGAGATCACCCTTTCATCTTTTCTTATCCTTCATAAGTTTTACTTATGAAAATGCAAAACTATTCGTTAATACTGATGAGCGAGCACCACAAAGCCCGTGTTGTTCATTTCTTTCCGAACTTGTTAAAAAACACTTCATTTAAATTCAAATTTAATGCATAAATACTCAAGGTGTTATGCCTATGCAGAGCAGGTTGATGATCGAAAAGCATTTTCTGCTATTGTAATGGTTAAATAATTGTAAATACAATGCTGCATCAATGAGGGATGGTGAGAAATTTTTTCATCAGTAGAAAGTGTGAAGGTTCGTCCTAAACTTATAAAGGTTTATCTTAAGTCTATGAAGGTTCACTCTATGCAATGTAAATTCATCTAAAGCGTAAAGCGTAATATAGCGACAGGGCACCACTAACGGTATGGCAACCACTCGCGGTGCGATGCTAATGCTTGATGTCATCTTTGTGCGAATATCCCCCTTTCCTCGTGTGCAGTAATTAAAAGGAACGTGTTATGACAATGGAAAAAACAGTATCCCGCAAATGGTTTGACGAGGTGATGGTACCTTGTTACAACCCAATGGAAATGATCCCAGTTAAGGGCGAGGGCGCACGCGTTTGGGATCAGCAAGGTAATGAGTATATTGATTTTGCTGGTGGTATCGCCGTGAGCTGTTTAGGGCATTGTCACCCTGCCATGGTGAATGCGATAACAGAACAGGCGAACAAAATCTGGCATCTCAGTAATGTGATGACGAATGAGCCAGCTTTGCGTTTGGCGAAAAAACTGACGGAAGTCAGCTTTGCGGAACGAGTCTTTTTTGCGAACTCTGGCGCTGAAGCTAATGAAGCCGCACTCAAGCTTGCTCGTCGTTGGGCTAGCGAGGTTCATGGGCCAGAAAAGTCTGAAATCATTGCATTTAATCAAGGCTTTCATGGCCGTACTTTCTTTACGGTGACAGTGGGTGGTCAAGCGGCTTATTCGGATGGGTTTGGTCCTAAGCCGGGTGACATTAGCCATATCCCTTATAACGACATAGCAGCACTTGAAGCGGCGATGTCGGATAAAACTTGTGCGATTATGATGGAGCCTTTGCAAGGTGAAGGTGGCATTATTTCGCCAGAGCCTGAGTTTGTACAAGCGGTTCGAGAGCTTTGTGATAAGTACAACGCGCTACTAATTTTTGATGAAGTCCAAACCGGAAACGGCCGTACGGGTCAGTTCTATGCATATCAAGGTTTGGGTATAACCCCAGATATTCTCAGTACGGCAAAATCTCTTGGCGGCGGCTTCCCAATTGGTGCCATGCTGACCACAAAGGAATTGGCGGCGCACATGAAAGTGGGCACGCATGGTTCAACCTACGGGGGTAACCCATTGGCCTGTGCCGTCGCAGAAGCCGTGGTTGATGTGGTTTCTTCTCCGGAAGTCCTTGCCGGCGTTGCTGAGCGCGAGGCTTGGTTCCGCGATGGGCTTAATGCTATCAATGATAAATACGATATTTTTTCTGAGATTCGCGGCAAAGGCTTGTTGCTTGGTGCTGCGCTTAACGAACAGTGGCAAGGGCGCGCTCGTGATGTTCTGGTCGCCGCTGGCGCTCAAGGTTTAATGGTTTTGGTTGCTGGTGTCAACGTGGTTCGTTTTACGCCATCACTTGTGATTACCAAAGAAGAAGTGGAATCGGGTCTAGCGAAACTAGATAAAGCGATCAGTACTTTGATGTAAAAGTACGTTGGTGTGCTACTCGTTTGAAACCCTCTCTTGGCTGTGGATGTACCAGGAGAGTTTGCGTCGGAGGGATTATTGATGCTTGTTGTTCGTCCTATTACGATGTCTGATTATGACGCCTTGCACACGTGCGCGGTAGAATCTGGTCACGGCTTCACGTCTCTTCCAGTAAATGAAGAGCTGCTTTCCAATCGAATTACTCACTCTGAATACAGCTTCAGTAAGACCGATGTTACCTCGCCAACAGATGAAGGTTATCTGATGGTTGGTGTTGACAGTGAAACCGGTGAGGTTGCTGGTACCACCGGTATAGAAGGTGCGATTGGTTGGGATGTGCCGTTTTACTCTTACCACATTAGTACTGTGGTTCACTCCTCTCCCAAACTGGGCGTTAACAACACCGTTAAGCTGCTCACCTTTGGCAATAACTACACCGGATGCAGTGAAATTTGCACCTTGTTCCTAAGGCCTGACTATCGTGTTGGCCTTAATGGTCGCTTAATGTCTAAATCGCGGTTTTTGATGCTGGCAGAGCACCCGCAGCGCTTCTCTAAAACGATTTTTGCAGAGATGCGAGGCGTATCAGATGCTGAAGGTAATTCACCGTTTTGGAAGTGGTTACAAGAGCATTTCTTTTCGATTGAATTCACCATGGCAGATTACCTGACGGGTATTGGTAAGAAGGGTTTCATTGCCGATCTTATGCCTAAGTTGCCGATTTACGTCAATTTGTTGAGTAAAGAAGCGCAAGCGGTGATTGGTCAGGTGCATGACAATACCAAACCCGCCTTGAAGCTGCTCGAGAGAGAAGGTTTCACCTGTCGAAACTATGTGGATATTTTTGATGCTGGCCCGACCGTGGAGTGCGATCTACAAAATATCCAAGCGATTAGGAATTCATTCCGAGCCAAGGTATCGATTTCAGAGCACGCCAGTTCACAAGATTATCTTATTGCAAATACGTCATTTGAACACTTTAGAGCAACAGCCGCGAAAGCCGCTTATGACGCAGAAAGCCAGCGTGTCTTGTTAGCTCCAAGCGTGGCCGAGGCCTTGAACCTTTCTGAAGGTGATATGGTACGTATGCTCGCTCAGTAACAGGCTCTTGATGTTTATCCCGCCACGTTTGGTTATTTTTCGTGGCGTTGAAGACAATGCTCCAACCATTTTTATATGTTAAGGAATTTTCGATGACTCAATGGATCGCAGGACAGTGGGTAGCAGGACTTGGTGAACAATTTCATTCATTGTCACCTTACAATAATGAGGTGGTTTGGCAGGGACAATCAGCCACACCGGCGCAGGTTGAGTCCGCGGTTAGTGCCGCAAGACAAGCGTTTATCTCTTGGAAAAAAACCTCGTTTGAAGCGCGTGAAGCCATTGTATTAGCCTTTGCCGAAAAGCTAAAAGCGCGCAGTGAAGAGATTGCTATAGCGATTGCTAAAGAAACGGGGAAACCGTTGTGGGAAACTCGAACGGAAGCGGGCGCGATGGCCGGTAAGATTGCGATTTCCATTCGAGCCTATCACGAGCGTACTGGTCGCTCACAGCGAGAAGCGGCGGGGAACCAAATAGTCCTTCGTCACCGCCCTCTTGGTGTAATGGCAGTATTTGGGCCTTATAACTTCCCAGGGCACCTGCCCAATGGCCATATTGTTCCAGCGTTGCTGGCAGGGAACACGGTTGTCTTTAAGCCTTCTGAACAAACGCCACTAGTGGGTGAGCTTGCCATGCAGATTTGGCAGGAAGCAGGGTTGCCAGAAGGGGTTATTAACCTAGTGCAAGGCGGTAAAGAAACCGGCATTGCTTTAGCTGATGCCAAAGGTATTGATGGCGTGTTGTTTACTGGCAGTGCGAATACTGGCCATGTCCTACATCGTCAATTTGCCGGTCAGCCTGATAAAATGCTGGCGCTAGAGATGGGGGGCAACAACCCATTAGTTGTCAGTGAGGCGTATGGCGATCTTGATGCAACGATCTACACCATCATTCAGTCTGCTTATATCAGTGCAGGGCAACGTTGTACGTGCGCCCGCCGATTGTATGTTCCCTTTGGCGATAAAGGTGACCAACTTGTTGAAGCCCTGGTCGCCGCGATAGCAAAAATACGTATCGATGAGCCGTTTGCCGATCCGGCACCCTTCATGGGACCACAAATATCCATGCAGGCAGCACAACACATCATACAGGCTCAGTCCGCATTGCAAGCCTTAGGCGGCAAGAGTTTAGTTGAGTCACAGCAGCGACAGGCAGCATTTGTGACGCCAGGGTTGATTGATGCGACCACAATTGATGTATTACCTGATGAAGAATATTTTGGCCCGTTGTTGCAGCTTGTACGCTATGAAACGCTAGAGCAAGCGGTTGAACTTGCCAATGATACCCGTTTTGGTTTATCCGCAGGACTTATCTCAACCAATGACGACGAGTGGTTGTATTTTGTTGACCATATCCGTGCTGGTATTGTGAATCGTAACCGTCAGTTGACGGGCGCGAGCGGTGATGCACCATTTGGTGGCCCTGGTGCATCCGGTAACCTGAGGCCGAGTGCTTTCTATGCCGCAGACTATTGTGCCTATCCGATGGCATCGATGGAGGGAGACGAAACGATTCTTCCTGCGACGTTAAGCCCAGGACTCGATCTCTAAGGAGCGACATATGAAAGTTGAATGGTTATTTGAGCAACTGTGGCAAGATTATACGACGCGCCTGTGTCCATCCGCCGCGAAAATTCAGGGGTTGCTGAAGGAGCAAGAAGCACTGATTAATGATCACATTGCCTTGCGCACCTTTAATCTCGACCCTGTTGGTATTGAGACATTGGCCAAGCCTTTTCTTGAGCTTGGTTACCAGCAAGGAGGCGAGTATGAATTCAAAGCTAAAAAGCTGTCAGCCATTCATTTAGAGCATGCAGACAACACGTTACCTAAGGTTTTTATTAGCGAACTGTGTGTGGAGCAGTGCTCACCCGAGCTACAGGCCATTGTGACCAAGCTGGTGGATCAAGTTGATAGTGCGGCCGTATCGTCGGCAGATTTTCTGTTTGGTGGGCGTCTGTGGACGTTGAGCAGCGAAGATTATCAAACACTGGCGCAAGAAAGTGAGTATGCCTCTTGGCTTGCCGCTCATGGTTATGGTGCAAATCACTTTACCGTGAGTGTGAATCAGTTGCAGCGCTTTGAAGACGTCGTGGCTGTGAATCATTATTTGCGCCAGGCCGGTTTTGAGATCAATGAATCAGGTGGTGAGGTCAAGGGATCACCTGAGGTGTTGCTGGAGCAATCATCGACCATGGCTGACAAAGTATTGGTGTCGTTTTTAGGCGAAGAGAAGCGTGTGCCTGGAGGTTTTTATGAGTTTGCTAAGCGCTATAAAATGAATGATAACACCTACTATCAAGGGTTTGTGGCAGCGTCTGCGGATAAAATTTTTGAGAGTACCCATCAATAAATAGACTCACCCTTTCGCCATAAAAAAAGCCACCTTGCGGTGGCTTTTTAATTATTAGTAACGTTAGATATTAACGCGTGCCGTAGACCACAATAGTCTTACCATGAGCAGAGATAAGGTTCTGCTCTTCCAGCATTTTAAGAATACGTCCTACTGTCTCACGAGAACAACCAACGATCTGGCCGATTTCTTGACGAGTAATTTTGATTTGCATGCCGTCAGGGTGCGTCATTGCGTCAGGTTGTTTTGCTAGGTTAAGTAGCGTCTGAGCAATACGACCAGTTACGTCAAGGAACGCAAGGTCACCAACTTTCTGGCTTGTCACTTGTAGGCGACTTGCCATCTGAGAAGATAAGCGCATGAGAATATCTGGGTTAACTTGGATAAGTTGACGGAATTTCTTGAAAGAAATCTCAGCCACTTCACAAGGTGATTTAGCTCGAACCCACGCTGTACGTTCTTGGTCTTCTTCAAATAGGCCTAGTTCACCGATGAAGTCACCTTGGTTAAGGTAAGACAAGATCATCTCTTTGCCTTCTTCATCTTTGATAAGTACTGCTACTGAACCTTTTACGATGTAGTAAAGTGTTTCAGCCTTCTCGCCCGCATGGATTAGCGTGCTTTTTGAAGGGTACTTGTGAATATGACAATGTGAAAGGAACCACTCTAGCGTTGGGTCGGTTTGAGGTTTACCTAGAACCATATTTCTTACTTCCTCTGCAGGGTATGCTTGCTGCTTTCCATATATTATAGCAAGTCCATTGTGTTGAGACTCACTAGCATAAAAGCACTTTGAAGATGGCGCAAGCGATCTTCTGTTTCAAAGAAATAGTATCCTTTTTTGCGCGGACTTTCTTGATTTTAATCGTGTCATCAGACCATTTTTCTATACAAAACTGTGCACATGATCACGGTATAAAAAATCATCTAAGTTTAGGCGCAAAAAACTAACCTATTTTCCCTGTTTCTATTAGCTGCTGTAGTATAGGACGGACAATTAATTCCATCGCAAAACTCATTTTCCCGCCCGGTACGACGATGGTGTTATGACGTGACATAAAGGAACCGTCAATCATTGAGAGTAGATATGGGTAATCGACATTCTTAATGCCCCTTAAGCGAATGACGACGAAACTCTCATCGAGACTTGGGATTCCCTTCGCATTAAGTGGGTTCGACGTATCAACGGTGGGGACGCGTTGGAAGTTGATATGAGTACGCGAAAATTGTGGTGTGATGTAGCTGAGATAGTCGTCCATTGACCGTACTATGGAATCGGTCACTGCTTCTCGAGAGTGTCCACGGTCACGTGTATCGCGAACAAATTTTTGGATCCACTCCAGGTTGACGATTGGAACCATGCCAATTAAGAGGTCAACGTGCTGAGCGGCATTAATGGCACCATCAACAACACCACCATGTAACCCTTCATAAAATAATACGTCAGAGTTTTGGGGTAAGTCTTGCCAAGGCGTGAAGGTGCCCGGCATTTGATTGTATGGGACCGCTTCGTCGAACGTATGTAGATAGCGACGAAATTGGCCGACGCCATTTTGCCCGTAGTTTTTAAAAAAGGTTTCAAGTGCAGGAAAGTCATTGGCTTGAGGGCCAAAGTAACTGATGTGCTTACCCTGTTCTTTTGCTTTGCGTATCTCGACATCCATCTCTGGGCGAGTAAAGCGATGGAAGCTATCGCCTTCGATAAACGCAGGTCTGATGTTCATCATGTTGAACATCTTGCGAAATGCTTCTGATGTTGTCGTTGTTCCAGCTCCTGAGGAGCCTGTCACCGCGATGATAGGGTGTTTCGCTGACATAACACTTCCTGTGTATTTTTAGTATTCATATCCCGATAAGCTGGGAAATGTTGTTTATGTATGGTTTATCTTAATCTGGGCACGAGCTTATCATGAGCGATTCAATCTATAATTGACGGCAAACGTATCGTTAACGGTAAATATATAGTTAACGGTAAACGTATAGCTACCATCAACTATTTACTGATAAGCAGAGGCTTACTATAGCACCTCATAGCCAAAGGCGAGATATTTACAACGAGTTACGCATCTTGATGTCGACCGTTTCGTGTAATTCAGAAAAGACAATGACGGCTTCTCCCGATTCTAGTTGGCTTCGTACATGTGCAAGTTTATCGGCTAGAGTGTATTCGCTTTCACCGTAATCGGTGCCTTCACGCAATACAAATTCTTGAATCAAATTATCGAGTGTTTCCGATGCGATCTGCTGCCATGGGATAATCATAAATACCTCTCTCTTCTATGATGGTGAGAGTATATCAGAGATGAGCCCGACAGGAGTTATTCAGCAAGGTGTCGATAATAACTTGGCAATACTTCTTCAAGCCAGAAAACGGGTTTGCGCCAGCTTCCAGATAAAAAGCCGACGTGCCCACCTTGTTCGAGTAAACGATAGCTTAGATGAGGGGTCAGCTCATAATCAGGAATCACCTCATGATTCATAAATGGGTCGTCTTTGGCGTGGATAAACTGCGTAGGGATGACGATATCGTTCAAGCGTGGTAGTGCAGAACATCGTTGGTAATAGTCATCAGCGTCCTTAAAGCCATGAAGTGGCGCAGTAATTAAATCATCAAATTCATAAAGCCTTTTCATTTCTTTTATTCGAGCGGCGGTTAGCCCTAATGCCTCGCTGAGTAGGTGGGTTTTTAATAATGCATTTTTCTTCATCGAAGAGAGTAGGTAGCGTCGATATAGTTTGGAAAAACCTTGTTCAATGCGGCTAGAGCACGCTGCGAGGTCTAAGGGGGCAGAAACAATCGTCGCACTATCGAGCTTAGTATCCGTCTTATAATGGGCGAGATAGTTAGTTAGCATATTGCCCCCAAGGGATATGCCTACGGCTACCTTTTTGGCATTTGGGTAGCGATGATCCAAAAGCTCAATGAAGTGTCTTGCATCCCCGATTTCACCAGAATGATAGGCCCGAGCCAGACGGTTTAGATTGGGACCACACCCTCTAAAGTGCATCATAACCGCGAGCCAGCCTTGTTTTGCGAAGGCGTGCATCAACCCATTGGCATACGGGCTGTTAAAGCAGCCTTCTAGTCCATGAAAGAGGACAAAGACCGGCTTATGCTTTGCCTTATCACTGTGGGGATCTTCACTCCATGCCAGTTCAACAAAGTCACCGTCGGGGGTCTCAAGCGTTTCCCACACGGGGTCAAACAAGGAACGACGACGGATGAATCGAGGTATCAAGGTTTGAATATGCGGGTTACCGAGCCCCTTGGCTGCGATAAAGGGTTGTAGTGTCGGTGTGTTCATAATGTGAATTCACTGATTGGGTTTGATAATAATAGTGTATTGAGCTTTTCTACGCCGCTCTCTAGTTGTTCGATCGTTTGAGGGGAGCTTAATGAAAGCCGAACCGCAGGAATGACCGTTCCGCCCGGAGGGGCAAACAACTCCCCAGACTTAACAATGACACCTAACTCTGCCGATTTTTGAACAAATTCACTGAGTCGCCACTGCTCTGGCAGGGTTAACCACACATGAAAACCACCACTTTGGTAGCGCATGTCAAAAGCACCGAGAACGCGCTTAGTGATGGCCAGTCGCTGACTCATTTCATTATGAATGGCGGTGATATTGCGCTCTGCATCGCCAGATAGCAGCATTTCACAGGTGAGTGCAATCAGCAAAGGGCTGATCATCCAGCTGTGGTTCTGTAGAGACAGAACAAGCTGTGGGTACAGTTTTTCTGGCGCACTGAGATAGCCGACACGTAATCCAGGTGCTAAGCATTTTGAAAAAGCGCCAATATAAATGACGGTTTCTGGTGCCGAGTTTACGAGTGGTGCTGGGGGCGAGTCGAGCAACAAGCCGTTAATGTCATCCTCAATGATATAGACATTGTTGGCTTGGCATAGTGCGATGATAGCCTGGCGCCTTGCGGGTGACATGATAGCAGTGGTTGGATTTTGCAGTGTGGGTGTGAGGTATAAAAAGCGCGGAGAATAGCGCTTGCAGCATACCTCGAGCGACTCTGGTGTGATCCCTTCATCGTCCATTTCAACCCCTTTTAATGTGAGCTGATTTTGCCTGGCAAGTGAGATGACACCGGGGTAGGTATATTGCTCCACCAGCACTGTATCACCCGGACGAGTAAAGGTATCAAGGACCATCTGAATGGCGTGTTGAGCCCCCGAGCTAAACAGCAGCTTGTTGACATCGAGAAGGATGCCTTGTTCTTTCAACCAGTTTGCCACGATAGAGCGATGAGCATCCAAACCAGTTGGCGGTTGGTAAATCATCAGTTGATTGAGGTGCTGCGAAGATTGTCCTATACGCTGCATGGCCTGCTTGAGCATGTCGCTGCGATCGAGTCGCGGTGGAATGTTGTAGCTAAAGTTGCACTCGTTTGAGTGTTCTGGGAGCTCTTCAAACAACCAGCTCGGCTTCTCATTGTCGGTGACATACGTTCCCGCTCCAACTCGTGCTTCGACAAGCCCGCGACGCTCAACCTCTGCGTAAGCGCGAGTAATGGTACCCACGGTGACGGAGAGCTGATCGGCTAGCCAGCGATGGGTGGGCAGCTTTTCATTGCTCGAGAGTGTGCCATTGTTGATTTGATCGCTGATCTGATCAGCAATCTGTTTATAGATCGGCATCGGATCTTGTTTGGTTACACGAATACTTGAGATTGTCATGGTGACAATAAACCTTTTGCGTCAAGTTTAATCCATTGTTATGGTTATTTTGTCGGCAATTTATCATTTATGCAACCATAAATGGCAGATTGTATCGATACAATTTAGCTATTGGATTAAGGAAGCAGCATGGAATGGTCGTTTATAATGTCAGTCGCTTTGTTTGCGATTGTCATGACAGGTACGCCAGGGCCTAACAATGTGATGTTAACGGCGTCGGGTGCCAATTTTGGCTATGTTAAAACGTTGCCACATTGTCTGGGTATCGGGCTTGGCTTGATCAGTTTGATTCTGATTAATGGCGCAGGGTTAGGGGTGATCTTTATCAATTACCCTGTGGTTCAGACGTTACTCAAATGGCTGGGTAGCGGTTATTTACTGTATTTAGCGTGGCGGATACTATCGGCTGGGATCAGCACTTCGTCGCAAGATGATCAAGCAAAACCGATGACATGCGTTCAAGCGGTCTTATTTCAGTATTTAAATCCTAAAGCATGGCTGATGTCGATCACTGCGGTGAGTTCATTTGCGCTTTCCGGTGAGAGTTATTGGTTCTCACTTGGGGCGATCTGTTTGATCTTCTTATTGATTCAAGTCCAAACGTCTTCTGTTTGGATCGGCTTTGGCACGATAATTCGCCGCTACTTATCGACACCGATAGCTTGGAAGCGCTTTAATTCGAGCATGGCTATGCTGACAGCATCGTGTGTCTTATTTATCTGGTAATGTCGGCTTGTCTGACAGAGGTCGGAGTCGTTAACGTACGAGAATAAAAACGAGTGTGATGCGAGCGACTATTCATCGTAGTCGGCCGGAAAGCTAGTACGTGTGAGTGATTTATATGTCGATTATTGACGAGAGGGAAAGAAGGTCGCGAAAGGTTTGGCAAATACACGACCAAGGTGATCCGCACCAAGTTGCTGGCAGTATTTAGTGACGAGCAGCGCCCCTGTGTTGGTGGTGATGTGGCGTGCATTGATGCAGTCGACCAGATCAGATTGCTGCTGCTTTTCTAGGCTAAGTTCAAACTCTAAGGCCTCGCGGTACAGGCTGTCGTTGATGTTGTTTTTGAGCTGCCGCCTGAGGTGGCGAAAATGGTGGAGAAGCTGCTCAGTGCGTCCCAAGCAACCCTGTATTAAATGCCAATCTTCAGCAGAGAAATGACAGTGCTGCTCGTCTAACCATTTGAGCGCGAGCAGCAGGTTTACGTTGCCATGATAGTGGTTCTGAATCGCAAGACACGCCTCTTTAACTTCTCGCACACCATAGTATTGCAGGCTGAATTGCCATAGGTGTTCGAGGGTCAGTGGCGCGTGCTCATTACTCATGATTCATTGATTTCCTGTTCCATGTTTTCTAGCTCTTCATGCAGCCCCATCCACTCCATCTCTACGTCTTCGAGTGTCGATTTACTCGTTGATTGTTGGGCAAGGACTTTAGTCAGTTTAGCTTTGTTTTCCGCTTCATACAGTGAGGTATCAGATAATTGTGTTTCTGCTTCACTGAGGAGTGTATTTAGCTTATCCATTTGCTTTTCGAGTTTATCAATGGTTTTGCGTATTGGCGCTGTCAGCTTTCTGAATTCAGCCTCTTTGCGTTTTTGCTCTTTTTTTGCGGCCGCACTGTTTGTCGACGCTTTGCTCGGCTCGCTGGCTTGCGCTTCTTTACGCTCAAGCTTTTGCTGTTCTGTTAGCCATTTGTAGTAGTCCGTTAGATCGCCATCAAAAGGGGCAACCTGGCGGTCATGAACAAGATAAAGGTCGTCAGTGGTTGCACGCAGTAGGTAGCGGTCGTGACTGACAATGACCATCGCCCCTTCAAAGGTTTGCAATGCAAACGTGAGGGCCTGACGCATGTCTAAATCAAGGTGGTTGGTTGGTTCATCGAGTAGCAATAGGTTTGGCTTTTGCCATACCACTAACGCCAATACCAAGCGTGCCTTTTCACCACCTGAGAACGGCGCCACTTTATCCAGTGCTTTTTCACCCTGAAATCCAAAACTGCCCAAGTAATCACGGATCTGTTGCTCAGTCTGATTAGGGGCAATCTGCATCATGTGCTGCAGTGGCGTTTCTTCGGGATGGAGCGTTTCAAGCTGATGCTGTGCAAAGTAGCCAATCTTTACGCCCTGCGAGTAAGTGAAGTCCCCGCCCTTTGCCGCTAGCTCACCTGAGAGTAACTTGATGAGAGTGGATTTACCGGCACCGTTTCGTCCCAGTAAACCAATGCGACTGCCTGGAACGAGGTTGAGACGAATTTTTTCTAGGATCAGATTGTTGTCGTAGCCTGCTGAGACGTCATCCATCATCATGATTGGATTAGGCAAAGCGGCAGGCTCTCTGAATTCGAAGCTAAACGGATTATCAAGTTGAGCCGGTAGCACTTTCTCCATACGCTCCAGTGCTTTGATGCGGCTTTGCGCTTGGCGGGCTTTTGAGGCCTTGTAGCGGAAGCGGTCAATATAGCTTTGCATGTGCGACATCTGTTTCTTTTGTTTCTCAAACATCGCTTGCTGCAAGATCAATTTCTGCGCGCGTTGTTCTTCAAAAGAGGAGTAGTTGCCGGTGTATTCGTTGAGGGCTTGGTTTTCGACATGAACAATTCGGCTGACGATCGGATCAAGGAAGTCGCGATCGTGAGAGATCAGGATCAATGTCCCCGGATAGTTTTGTAGCCAGCGCTCTAACCACATGACAGCATCAAGATCCAAGTGGTTGGTTGGTTCATCGAGTAATAATAGGTCTGAGCGACACAACAGGGCTTGGGCAAGGTTAAGACGCATACGCCAGCCCCCGGAGAATTGGGTCAAACTCCAGCTCATCTGTTCTTGGGTAAACCCTAAACCGTCAAGTAATTCAGCCGCTCTGGCTCGAATGCTGTAGCCGTTAATCACTTCTATTTTTCCATGCAGCTCTGCTACAAGGTTACCGTTATCTGCTTGCTCGGCCTTGAGAAGATCGTGCTCTAACCCTCGAAACTCGCGATCACCATCGATGACATATTCAATTGCGCTGCGATCAAGCGCAGGGGTTTCTTGGGCGACCCAGGCGAGTTCCCAATGTGATGGTTGATGAAAGGTACCCGCATCAATAGACAGTTCATCTTTAAGTAACGCAAATAATGTAGATTTGCCGCAGCCATTTTTTCCCACGAGACCAACTTTGTCTCCAGGGTGAATAGTGGCAGAGGCTTGATCGAGTAGAGGCTTTCCACCTCGAAGCAATTGAATGTCGGAAAAGGTGATCATAAGGCTATAACTAACGGTGAGTTTGAACTTTGGAATAGTAGGGGCAAAGTGGATAAATGTCGATCATTATCCGTTTTACGTTATGATGGATCAAAGTTATAACAATTATCTTATTGCTAGGTACTACAAGGAACGATTTCAAGGCATGACGTCTGCATTATTAAGTTCAGTTCCCTCTCCTAAAGTTCTGGTTATCTATGCCCATCCAGAGCCACAAAACTCGGTTGCCAATCAGGTAATGCTCAAGAAAATTCAGTCGCTCGATAATGTCACGTTACGTGATATCTATGCGCTTTATCCTGACTTTTTCATTGATGTAAATACTGAGCATCAATTGCTATTGGAACACGATGTGATTGTCTTTCAGCATCCGTTATATATGTATTCATGTCCTTCGTTACTAAAAGAATGGATTGATCGGGTATTAGGCAAAGGTTTTGCTTTTGGCGATGACTGTGCGTTAGAAGGTAAGTATTGGCGCAGCGTTATTACTGCTGGCGGCAAAGAAGAAGCATTCAGCCAGACTGGCTACAACAAATACCCGCTTGAGCAGATACTGCAACCTTTCGAACTTTCTGCCGCCTTGTGCAAGATGCATTGGGTGGAGCCCCTTGTTTTGTATTGGTCACGACGTGTTGATGATATTGAACGCTATCAGCATGCCGAGCATTATCGGCAATGGCTGATGCATCCATTGGATGATGAATGCATCCTTCCCAGCAACCTGAAGCAGGAGAGTGGCAATGGCGATGACCAGTGATCTATTGCAAAACAGTGTCATCTTTCTTTCTGCCGCTGTTGTTGCCGTCCCGATTGCTCAAAGGCTCGGTTTAGGGTCGGTACTTGGTTATTTACTGGCTGGTGTTGCGATTGGCCCGTGGGGGCTTGGCCTTATCAGCGATGTCGATGAAATCCTGCATTTTGCAGAGTTTGGCGTGGTATTGCTGCTGTTTTTGATTGGCTTAGAGCTTAACCCCAAGAAACTATGGCAAATGCGTGTTCCTATTTTGGGGCTCGGAGGGGCACAGGTGGTGGTGACCACCATGGTGCTATCGGGGATTGCATCTTTATTTGGTCTGAGTTGGCAAACCAGTTTAGCGATCGGTATGGGGTTGGCGTTATCGTCGACGGCGATTGCTCTAAAGGTGATTGAAGAACAAGGGTTAGAAGGGGGGGAAACGGGGCAATCTGGTTTTGCAGTGTTGTTATTTCAAGATATCGCCGTGATTCCAATGTTGGCGCTGTTACCGCTGTTAGCGGGCAACACATCAGGGAATTGGGCCGATATTGCTTGGATGTTTGCCGGCATAGTGGGTTTACTAGTTGGTGGCCACTTCTTGATTCGTCCGTTATTTCGCTACGTCCTTATGAGTGGGGTGCGAGAGCTATTTACTGTCACGGCGTTGTTGCTGGTGGTGGGGATTGCCGTGTTCATGCAAAAGCTTGGGTTGTCGATGGCGTTGGGTACGTTTCTGGCTGGCGTGTTGTTGGCAGAGAGTGAATATCGTCATGAGTTAGAGGTAGCGATTGAGCCATTCAAAGGGCTGCTGCTTGGGCTGTTTTTCATCGCCGTTGGCATGGCGGTCAATCTGGGATTATTGGTTTCGGAGCCACTAAAAGTATTGATGGCGGTCGCTGCACTTGTCGTGATCAAAGGCTTATTGCTGTACGTTTTGGCGCGACTGTTTGGTATTAGACCCAAAGCACGAAGTAAAATGGCGGCAATCTTGAGTCAAGGGGGGGAGTTTGCGTTTGTCATTTTTACGGCGGCCAGTGCGCAAGGGTTGTTATCAATTGAAGAGTCGGCTTTTCTGTTGGTGGTCGTCAGTTTGTCGATGGTGACGACACCATTGCTTTTGATGGGGCAGAAAAAATGGTTCGAAATGTCACTCAACAATACCGAGGAAGCCTCGTTGGAAAGCGATGTTCATGATCGAGAGCCCAAAGTTATCATCGCTGGATTCGGTCGTTTTGGGCAAATTGTTGGTCGTTTGATGTATGCCAATAAGGTGAGAATTACGGTGCTTGAGAGTGATGCAAGCCAGATACATTTACTCCGAAAATATGGCTATAAAGTGTTTTACGGCGATGCGACGCAACTCGATTTATTGCGTGCCGCGGGAGCGGATAAAGCAGAGGCCATTGTGGTCTGTACGGATTCACCAGAAGAGATCATGAACGTGGTGGATATTTGTCATACGCACTTCCCAAAACTCAAGGTATTGGCTCGTGCTCGAAGCCGTGTTGAGGCGTATCAGCTTATGAATCATGGTGTGAGTAAGTACTCACGAGAAACCTTCTTGGGTGCGCTAGATCTGGGGCGACAAACCTTGATCGAACTGGGTTTTCATCCGTACGAGGCCAAGCGCGCCGAAGCACATTTTAAAAAGCTAGATAACGCGATGCTGAAAGAGCTGTTGCCTCAACATAATGAAGACGCTCAATTGGCGCAGCGTTCGAAAGAAGCACGTAAAGAATTAGAAGAAATTTTTGGCAGAGAAATGGAAAATGATCGCCAATCAAGAAATTTTTGGGATTAACCCCAGTTAGGAAGCAAAATGACGCGTATTAAAAAAAGATTTATCGCGGGCGCAAGTTGCCCTAAGTGTTCCACTCAAGACAGCCTGCGCTGGTGGATAGAAAATAATGTTGAGTGGGTTGAGTGTGTTGAGTGTGAATTTTTAGAGCAGCGCACCCCACAATCGGTCGAAAAAAGTGAGCGAGGCGAAGAGGCATTAATTGGCATTTTTAAGCCTGAGTGATTGAGTTTCTAAATTTCGTCCCCATAATGTGCACATAAGCCGCACAAGCGGTGATTATTTTGTGAGGCATCGCCTCAAGTGCCAATCCTTTGGAGTTCACATGAAAATTGCTAAGAACGTAGTCGTTAGCGTCGCATACCAAGTAAAAACTGAAGACGGTGTTGTTGTTGATCAATCAACAGTTGAAGCCCCGCTTGATTACCTTCACGGTCACAACAACCTGATCGTAGGTTTGGAAAAAGAGCTAGAAGGCAAGGAAGTCGGTAGCAAATTCACTTCTGTTGTTGCGTCTGAAGAAGCGTACGGCGAGTACAATGATGCACTAGTACAGCGCGTTCCAGCAGATGTATTCCAAGGTGTTGACGTGATTGAAGTCGGTATGCGCTTTTTAGCGGACACAGACCAGGGTCCTATCCCAGTTGAAATCACGGAAGTTGATGGCGACGAAGTCGTGGTTGACGGAAACCATATGCTTGCAGGTCAGACACTCACGTTTGATGTTGAAGTTGTAGCAATGCGTGAAGCAACAGCGGAAGAAGCTGAGCACGGTCATATTCATCAAGAAGGTGGCTGTGGTCACGATCACGACCATGATCATGAAGGTGGTTGTTGTGGTGGTGGCGATCACGACCATGGTGAGAAAGCTGAGAAGAAAGAAGGCTGCTGCGGTGGCGGCGGTTGTGGCTCTCACTAATTCATCGAATTTTTAGAAAGTATCACTTCTTGTAAGTGCACTTTTTAATATCAATGACATCAAAGGCCTCCCAAATGGGAGGCCTTTGTGTTTTTATGGTTTTTATTTGGACAGAGCTTAGAGGAATCAAAGGATGACGATGTCTTTTTCTATCGCGATTCATGGCGGAGCGGGCACCATCTTGCCAGAGCAAATGTCGCCTCAATTAAAACAAGATATTCTTGAGACACTGTCGCAGTCGGTCAAGGCGGGTGAGCGTCTTCTAGCGCAAGGTGGTGATGCACTTGACGCGGTTGTTGAGGCTGTGAAGGTATTAGAAGACTCTCCCCATTTTAATGCAGGTAAAGGCTCGGTGCTGACACACACCGAAATGGTCGAGATGGATGCCTCAGTGATGCATGGGCGCGAGATGGATGCAGGAGCGGTGGCAGGTATACAACATATCAAGAACCCGATCATGCTTGCCCGCGAGGTTATGCAAAACAGTGAGCACGTCATGCTTATTGGTAGCGGCGCCGAAACCTTTGCCTTTGAACGCCAGTTTGAATACACCGAACAAGACTATTTCTATACCGACCGCCGCTATGAACAGCTTCAATCGATGAAAGAAAAAGGCTTGTTTGCGTTATCAGAATCGTCATTTCCTGACGCTCAACCCAAGTATCCGGATGATAAGAAATACGGCACGGTTGGCGCGGTGGCGCTTGATAAACAGGGTAATCTCGCGGCTGCAACGAGTACTGGCGGCGTGACAAATAAAAAATATGGCCGTGTAGGCGATACCGCAATTATTGGCGCGGGCACGTTTGCTGAGAATGGGAATGTCGCGGTGTCCACGACAGGGATGGGGGAGTATTTCATTCGAAAAACGGTCGCGAGTGATGTTGCAGCGAGAATGCGCTACCTAAAGCAGGATGTACATAGCGCGTGTGAGTCGGTGATTCAGGGAGAGCTTAAAGCCATGGGTGGCGAAGGCGGTTTGATTGCAATTGATAGCAAAGGGGAGATTCATTTTGCGATGAATAGCTCGGGCATGTATCGGGCATCAATTGATGTTGCTGGCCAGCTAAGCGTAAAGATTTATGCTGATGAATAAAGGCAAGATTCAAATGCGTGAATGGTGTGCAAAATCCCTTGCTTATTTTCCGTTCTTTCTATAACATTCGCGGTCCTTAATTCTCGGTCTTATTTATTAGTTCCTTGCTTCCTCTGGACGACCGAGCCACTCGTGGAAGCTAATAATCCGTAAGGAGCAACCTATGCGTCATTACGAAATCGTATTCATGGTGCACCCTGATCAAAGCGAGCAAGTTGCTGGCATGATCGAGCGTTACACTGGTTCTATCACTGAAGCTGGCGGTACTGTACACCGTCTAGAAGATTGGGGTCGTCGTCAACTGGCTTACCCAATCAACAAGCTTCACAAAGCGCACTATGTTCTTATGAACGTTGAAGCGCCTCAAGAAACTGTTGATGAACTAGAAACTGCTTTCCGTTTTAACGATGCAGTTCTACGTAACATGGTTATGCGTACTAAAGCTGCTGTTACTGAGCCTTCTATCATGCTTAAGCAGAAAGAAGAACGTGCAGAGCGTGCTCCTCGTCGTGAAGAGCGCAGCGAAGCTAAGCCAGAAGCAGCTGCTGAGTAATTCATTGCTTGACCGTTACCTCAGTCTTTAAGGCTTAGGTTGGTCATCAAAGAGACTCAACATTTGGTACAAGGTAGTGATATAACAATGGTAAGAACGTGTTCTTACCACCATCTGAAAAGCTGGACCGTTATGTAACTTACCGACAATAGACTTAATTTAAGATCAGGAGATAGCCCATGGCTCGTTTCTTCCGTCGTCGTAAATTCTGCCGTTTTACTGCAGAAGGCGTACAAGAGATTGACTACAAAGACGTAGCAACTCTTAAAAACTACATCACTGAAGCTGGTAAAATCGTACCTAGCCGTATCACTGGTACAAGTGCTAAATATCAGCGTCAACTAGCTCGCGCTATCAAGCGTTCACGCTACCTAGCTCTACTGCCGTACACTGATAAGCATCAGTAATCGGCACCGTTTATTTAGATAGAGGATTAAACAATGCAAGTTATTCTACTTGATAAAATCGGTAACCTAGGTGGTCTTGGCGATACAGTTAACGTTAAATCTGGTTACGCTCGTAACTTCCTTATCCCACAAGGTAAGGCTGTAATGGCAACTAAGAACAACGTTGAGATGTTTGAAGCTCGTCGTGCTGAACTAGAAGCTAAAGTTGCTGAGCAACTAACTGCTGCTGAAGCTCGCGCTGAAACAGTTAACGCTCTAGAAGCTGTTGTTATCGCTTCTAAAGCTGGTGACGAAGGCAAACTATTCGGTTCTATCGGTACTCGTGACATCGCTGACGCTGCTACAGCTGCTGGCGTTGCTATCGCTAAAAGCGAAGTTCGTCTTCCTGAAGGCGCACTACGTAACACTGGTGAATTCGAAGTTAGCGTACAACTTCACTCTGAAGTTTTCGCAACATTGAAACTTCAAGTTGTTGCTGCTGAGTAATTTCAGTAAAAGATACCAATAAAAACACCAGCCTCGGCTGGTGTTTTTTTATGTCTGAAATAAATAAAAAGCGGATTGAGAGACGGATTAAAAGCTAAATAAGAGGTTAATCGTCATTATTGAATCTCGCTTACTTAAGTCTCCAGGTACCTGATCATGGTATTGGCTGTTATAAGCGACCTTTAAGGCGATGGTTTCAGTGATATCATTGGTGACATTCAATTCAGTATCAAAACGAGTATTACTTTTACCCGCTGTAATCGTAAGCTTACTGCCCACCGAAAGGTTCTTTAGCGGTTTCCAGAAGAGATTCATATTGGCACGAATAATGGGCTCGCGAACCACATTTGGAAAGACAATATCCTTATCACCAATCTCTTCAAGGTTTGGCTCTTGGTAACGATAACCGGGACCTACTTCCGCTTCTAATAGCAGTTTTTCCGTATTGGTTAACTGGTAACCCAAACCGCCTGACACCGTATGGTCTTCATAATAAGAACTATATAGAGACGTAAAACCATTGTAGTTACCATACAAGTAGGTACGTTGATTCAGCTTATAATCCGACTGCAGCATATAGTTTTGTTGATTCTTGTCTTCATCCCCATCCTTGTAAAGTTGATAATATTTCCATTCGCCGCTCGTACGATGGCGGCCCTCGGTATATTCCGCGGCGACACGAGCATTCAAGGATTGCGAATTGGTATTGCCAGAGTGTGATTGATAGCCGAACTCGACCTCAGACTTCAATGGTGAAGGAGGCGCCTCTTCCGCATCGCTCGGTGGTTCGAATTCTTCAGCATAGATTACTGGCGAAGCAAGCAATACTAAGCTAATTAGCAAATTCTTCGACACAGAAACCTCACGACTATGAAAATGGGCTGGGATTATAAGTGTCGTATATTCAGGCATCGTCAGCGACAGGTCAAATATTGATTCGATATTCTCGCCCTTGGTAGCGGTTTCTTTACTTTAGCCATTTCTTATTTCGCGTATAATGACCGGTCTTAGTGTGTTGTTGAGTAAAGTCATGGCGGATATCCGAAATCAGAATGGTAAAGATGCTCAGGTGGAGGCGCTTAAGCTTCCTCCTCATTCATTGGAAGCAGAGCAATCAGTGCTGGGTGGTTTGTTATTAGATAACGAACGCTGGGACACGGTGTCTGAGCGTGTGGTGAGCAAAGATTTTTATAGCCGACCTCACCGCTTGATTTTTGATGGTATCAAGGCGCTGTTAGAAGAAACGCAACCACTAGACTTGATTACGCTTTCTGAATTCTTAGAGGTGCGTGAGCAACTTGAAGATGTTGGCGGTTTTGCTTACCTTGCTGATTTGGCGAAGAACACGCCGAGTGCAGCGAACATCAATGCGTATGCCGATATCGTGGCAGAGCGTGCGCTCGTTCGAAATCTTATTGGCGTGGCAAATGAGATTGCTGATGCAGGTTATGACCCGCAAGGGCGCAGCTCAGAAGACTTACTCGACTTAGCAGAAAGTAAAGTCTTTGCGATTGCTGAAGATAGAACAAACGAGAACGAAGGCCCGCAAAACGTCGATAACATTCTCGAGAAGACATTAGAGCGTATCGAGATCTTGTACAAAACCCCGCAAGATGGTGTCACTGGGGTGAATACAGGTTACGACGATCTCAATAAAAAAACCGCAGGCCTACAAGGTTCGGATCTCATTATTGTTGCTGCACGTCCATCGATGGGTAAAACAACGTTCGCGATGAACTTGTGTGAAAATGCGGCGATGTCGCAAGATAAGCCGGTGCTTATTTTCTCCCTAGAGATGCCAGCCGAACAAATCATGATGCGTATGTTGGCCTCGCTCTCTCGCGTTGATCAGACCAAGATCCGTACCGGACAGCTTGATGATGAAGATTGGGCCAAGATCTCAACGTCCATGGGAATCCTCATGGAAAAGAAAAACATGTTTATCGATGATAGCTCAGGCTTGACGCCAACAGAAGTTCGCTCGCGAGCGAGACGTATTGCGCGTGAGAATGGCGGCTTAAGTCTTATCATGATCGATTACCTTCAATTAATGCGTGTGCCTTCATTGTCTGAGAACCGTACCCTAGAGATTGCAGAAATCTCTCGCTCTCTTAAAGCACTAGCTAAAGAATTGAATGTCCCGGTTGTCGCACTCTCTCAGCTGAACCGTTCCTTGGAGCAGCGAGCAGATAAACGTCCGGTGAACTCCGACTTGCGTGAATCAGGCTCGATAGAGCAAGATGCCGATCTGATCATGTTCATCTATCGTGATGAGGTGTACCACCCAGATAGTGCACTAAAAGGGATTGCAGAAATTATTCTTGGTAAACAACGTAATGGACCGATTGGTTCTATTCGCTTGACGTTCCAAGGGCAATATTCTCGCTTTGATAACTACGCAGGTCCTGCGTTTGATGAAGAGTAGAGCGACACTATGAGTTATATGAAAGCGGCAACAGCGCACATTGATTTATCAGCGCTGGTACATAACTTAGAGCGCATCAAACAGCAAGCGCCAAGCAGCAAAGTGATGTCTGTCGTTAAAGCGAATGGTTATGGTCATGGCTTGAAGCAAGTTGCGAAACACGCGAAAGGCGCAGACGCCTTTGGTGTCGCCCGAATTGAAGAAGCGTTGCAACTGCGAGCAAGTGGGGTAGTGAAACCTATCTTATTGTTAGAAGGATTTTATTCGCCTAGTGATCTGCCAGTGCTGGTGACGAACAACATTCAAACCGTCGTTCACTGTGATGAACAGCTTGAAGCCTTAGAGCAGGCCGAGCTAGAAACACCCGTGATGGTTTGGCTAAAAGTCGACAGCGGTATGCATCGACTTGGTGTGCGAGAAGAGCAATACAGTAATTTTGTGGCCCGACTGCATGCGTGTGATAACGTGGCAAAGCCGCTTCGTTATATGAGCCACTTTGGCTGCGCCGATGAGCTTGAACAACCGATTACTCAACATCAAATGGATGTCTTTCTTTCATTAACAGAGGGTTGCAACGGCGAACGCTCGATGGCCGCATCAGCCGGTTTACTGGCCTGGAAAGATAGCCAACTTGATTGGGTTCGGCCGGGTATTATTATGTATGGCGTATCCCCATTTGGTGATAAAACAGCCCAAGAGCTTGGCTTTAAGCCTGTGATGACACTCAAGTCGCATTTGATTGCGGTTCGTGACGTTAAGCAAGGTGAAAGTGTCGGTTATGGCGCTAACTGGACCAGTCAGCGAGACACCAAGGTGGGTGTGATCGCGATAGGATACGGTGATGGCTATCCTAGAATGGCGCCCAATGGCACACCTGTTTGGGTCAACGGTCGCAAGGTTCCTATTGCTGGGCGTGTCTCCATGGATATGTTAACGGTCGATTTAGGGCCTGATGCCTCCGACTTCGTCGGTGATGAGGCAACGCTATGGGGAGAAGTCTTACCTTCCGAGGAAGTAGCCAAACACATCGGTACTATCGCTTACGAACTGGTTACTAAGCTCACATCTCGCGTTGAAATGAGTTATATCACCGCTAAGTAATGTAAGCCAACTGGTTGAAAAAACGTTCAATCAGTATGCTATCTGTTTTTTTAATCCCTGCCTTTGCAGGGATTATTTCTGATTCAATATTAAATCTGGCCTTGTAAGGTCGCGATGATTCGCCTGTTACCACCACAGTTTCGGTGCTCGCCTAAGTAAATACCTTGCCATGTTCCTAAAGCTAAACGCCCGTCACTAATTGGGATAGAGATACTGCTGCCAAGCAATGCACTTTTGATATGTGCTGGCATATCGTCGCTACCTTCATCGGTATGTTGATAATACGGTGCGTTCTCTGGGACAAAACGATTGAAATGGCTTTCCATGTCGGTTCGAACAGTTGGATCAGCATTTTCATTTAAGCTTAAACTTGCTGAGGTATGCTGAATGAACAGATGTAGCAAACCTACGGAGTAGTCCTGTATTTGGGGTAGCTGTTGTTTAATTTCATCAGTAATGAGATGGAAGCCTCGAGATTTTGCTTTGAGACGTAAGGTCTGTTGTTGCCACATAGGCTGTCCTGTGTATTATTGAGAATTGATAGGTCAGGTGTATACTGAAGTTGTTTATATTGTGAACCGTTACGTGACCTAACTCAAGGAGCGCGCAAGCGCTCTAGTACATAATACGGCCTGAAAGTTTATTACTAAATCAAAGCGTTGCTTTGAAACGGCACAGAAGATTTTTAACGTTGAGCGGTGCAGTTTTGCTCAGCGGTATTTAGAATTACACGTTTTATTATTCGCTAAACTGGAATTCCTTTTTCCTTGGGGGGAAACTGGATACATCCATCTGTCATATTGGGAACGAGACTATGTTGAAGAATATCAATCCAACGCAAACTGAAGCTTGGAAAGCACTGACCGCACATTTTGAATCTGCGCAGGACATGGATTTAAAAGCATTATTTGACAATGATGCTGATCGCTTCAATAAGTTTTCTACAAACTTTGGTGCCGATATCCTTGTTGATTACTCTAAGAACCTAATCAACGAAGAAACGATGAAGCACCTGTTTGCTTTAGCTAAAGACACTGAATTGAACACGGCCATCAAAGCGATGTTTGCCGGTGATACCATTAACCAGACTGAAGGCCGCTCTGTGCTTCATGTTGCGCTACGTAATCGCAGCAATACGCCAATTATCGTTAATGGGCAAGATGTAATGCCTGCAGTTAATGTAGTACTTGAAAAGATGAAAGGCTTCTCTGAGCGTATTATCTCTGGTGACTGGAAAGGCTACACAGGTAAAGCGATCACGGATATCGTGAATATCGGTATCGGTGGTTCAGATCTTGGTCCATACATGGTGACAGAAGCACTATCGCCATACACAAATCATCTCAACATGCACTTTGTGTCTAACGTTGATGGTACGCATATCGCTGAAACGTTGAAGAAAGTAGATCCAGAAACCACGCTTTTCTTGGTGGCGTCTAAAACGTTTACGACACAAGAAACCATGACTAACGCGCATTCCGCTCGTGACTGGTTCTTGGCAACGGCTTCTGATGAGGCGCATGTTGCAAAACACTTTGCTGCACTTTCTACCAACGCAAAATCAGTATCAGAGTTTGGTATCGATACTGACAACATGTTTGAATTCTGGGATTGGGTCGGCGGTCGCTACTCACTATGGTCTGCGATTGGCCTATCGATCATTCTAGCGGTTGGATATGACAACTTTGTTGAGCTTCTAGCTGGCGCTCACGAGATGGATAATCACTTTGCTGAAACTGAGCTAGAAAGCAACATTCCAGTATTACTGGCACTTATCGGTATTTGGTACAACAACTTCCACGGCGCTGAGTCTGAGGCGATTCTTCCTTACGATCAATATATGCACCGTTTTGCTGCGTACTTCCAACAAGGTAACATGGAATCGAACGGTAAATTTACTGACCGTAATGGCGATGCAGTCGATTACCAAACCGGTCCTATTATCTGGGGTGAACCTGGTACCAATGGCCAGCACGCGTTCTATCAATTGATTCACCAAGGGACTAAGCTTATTCCTTGTGATTTCATCGCACCTGCGATTACGCACAACAAAGTAAGCGATCATCACCAGAAGTTGATGTCTAACTTCTTCGCTCAAACAGAAGCGTTGGCGTTCGGTAAGTCTAAGGAAACCGTTGAAGCGGAATTCATTGCGGCGGGTAAAACCGCTGAAGAGGTCAAAGACTTGGTTCCATTTAAAGTCTTTGAGGGCAACCGCCCAACTAACTCTATCCTTGTTAAACAAATTACTCCGCGCACTCTGGGTAACCTGATTGCCATGTACGAGCATAAAATCTTTACTCAAGGTGTTATCTGGAACATCTTCAGCTTCGATCAGTGGGGTGTAGAATTAGGTAAGCAACTGGCGAACCAAATTCTACCTGAGCTTGCTGACAACAGCGATGTTCATTCACACGATAGCTCAACGAACGGTCTGATTAATGCGTTTAAAGCTTTTAAGGCATAGTCATTAGCATTCGTTAAAGAAAAAGGCTTACCGTTAGGTAAGCCTTTTTTGTGCGTATTCGATATGGCTACTGGTTACTTATGATCTATTGAGCCTTGGGTAACACGACGACTTGGGTCTTGGCCCATATATCCTGAAAACCGCGTTTTTTCGTATCAAGAGGAACGGCAAGATTAGCCAGCCCAAATGCTGAGGTCCCTAATCTAATGAGTGCTTGAGTCACTGTAATACGACCCCCTTGTAAGTTTTGAACCTGCAACTTCCACGCTCTCATTCCTAATGTTTGCCCTGCTTTCGTCCAGAAATAAACAAAGAAATAGATCCAGACAAGCGCGAGATAAGCGGTATAAATCGGACTCCAGACAGGATGACGAGTCAATAGGTCGCTTACATCGCTGTAAGAGCCATAAGATAGCAGTCCAGCAGCAACGAGTGCTTCTAATATGGCGACAATAAGACCGCCTGCCATCATGACTAAGGCCAACACGACTAAACTGTCATAGAACAACGCGCCAAGCCGACGAAAGAGACCAGCAGGAGGAAGGGATTGTGTTTTCATTTTATCTACTTATTAATCATCAAATCTGCCCACAGAATAACGATTCTAAAGGGCTTGTGAAACCCTCGGTAGCTGAAATTCATCACGTTGTGACCAAAAAAACAGCAAACAAATGAATAATCAGCGTTTTGTTCTTGCACGGCAAGCAAGCTTACGTATAATGCCAAACATCAAAGGGCGATAGCCTAGAGATGCCGGTATGGTGAAATTGGTATACACGACGGATTCAAAATCCGTTGCCTTCGGGCGTGGCGGTTCAAGTCCGCCTACCGGTACCATATTTAAACAAAAAAGCCTCGACGAATGTCGAGGCTTTTTTGTATTTCAGATTAGCCAAAGTGAGCTGAAAACACTAGATAAGTGCGTGACGACAGCGTGCAGATATCCACTCTGAAAAAACAACCGTCGCAAGGATCGAAATAAAGATAACGGTCACTTGTGGCCATGCCAAAATCGACATTGACTCTTCGAGTTTTAAGCCAATCCCTCCCGCTCCCACCAAGCCAAGTACCGTTGACTCGCGAATATTAATATCCCAGCGAAAGATCGATGTTCCGATGAAGCTAGGCAGAATTTGTGGCATCACGGCATAGTCGAGTACTTGCAATGGCGATGCGCCCGTTGTGGTAATCGCAGCGACTTGGTTTTTATTGACCTCTTCGATGGCTTCGTACATTAACTTGGCAACAAAGCCAACCGAGCGTAAAGCGATGGCAATGATACCGGCGAGTAACCCTGGACCTAGAACAGCGACAAGTAAAAGTGCCCAGATTAAAGAGTTAATAGAGCGGCTAGCAGCAATAATATAAAGTGCGATTGGGCGTACAAATAATCGAGAAGGCGTTGTATTTCTCGCAGCCAAGAACGCGATAGGGAAGGCAATAATAACTCCCAATAATGTACCGAGTGTTGCGATGTTAAGGGTGTCCCAAAGTGGTTGCCAAAGCTGCTCCATGTAGGACCAACGTGGCGGCCACATTCGTCCTCCAATGTCAGACATCTGATTTGGAGCATCGATAACAAAAAACCACATCGTGTCACTATTCATTACCTGCCAGCAAAACACGCATAGTGCAACAAAAGTAAACCAACCAAACCAGCGAAGTAAGCTTTGCTCTTGAGAGTGTTTTTGCCACTCGGTTTGATAGGAAGAAGTAGTACCGTTAGACATGTTAAAACCTTATTGAATACGGTTGCGAATAATGGCGGAGAAATACTCAGCCAGCATGACTAAGCCAATGATGATGAGAAGAATGGCTGCGGCAGAACTGTATTCGTAGCGATCCATTGCGGTATTGAGTGTCGCACCTATCCCGCCAGCACCGACAATACCAATGACTGCCGACTCTCGGAAGTTGATGTCTAATCGGTATAAACATAACCCGATTATTCGTGGCATGACCTGCGGTTGGACAGCATAGTTTACTTGTTGAATCCAACTTGCGCCCGTCGCCTTCATTGCTGTTAATGTTGCAGGTTCGATGGCTTCAATCTCCTCTGCAAATAGCTTGGCGAGAAAGCCGATAGTGGCAAATGTTAGCGTGACAAAACCTGCAAATGTGCCAAAGCCAAACAGAGCAACACATAAGATCGCAATGATGATTTCTTGAAAGCTACGAGCGACTGCAATGAAGCTGCGACAGAAAAGATACACTGGTTTAGGTGCCAGGTTCTTGGCTGCGCCTAAGCCAAATGGAATCGACAATAGTACGCCCGCGACCGTAGAGGTCAGCGTCATGGTTAAGCTTTCAATGAGCCCGCTAGTAATACTATCCCAACGGCTTGCGAAATCAGGTTGCAGGAAAGCCAGGATGAATTTTAGTCCTCGTTCTGAGCCTTCGTAGACACGCATCCAATTAATTTCTATCGAGCCAATGGCCGTATAGAAATACAGGGCCGCAGCGATCCAGAGCCCCCATCGCCATAACGGCTGATTAATAAAGGGTGGTTTTTTCCATTGGCTTGGGTAAGTACGCGTCATTATACCGGCACTCCAACCATGTTCATGGTGATCTCTGGAATGGCTTCTTCTTGTTCTTCGTCTTGAGTATTCCAGTCCTCTTCACCGTAGATTTGGGTAAGCACGGATTCATTGAGTTCATTGGGGTGACCATCAAACACTACCTCACCGGCGCGTAGACCGATTATCCGTCCAACAAACTGCTTAGCCAGATTAACATCATGGATATTGATGATGGCCGGCAGGTTCTGCTCTCTACAGATATCGCAAATCAAACGCATGACTTGTCTCGCTGTTCTTGGATCAAGCGCAGCTGTTGGTTCATCAATAAGGAGAAGCTCTGGTTGTTGAGCGAGTGCCCGGGCGATACCGACCCGTTGACGTTGACCGCCTGATAACGCATCGGCGCGTTTGTTTGCGTGTTCTAGCAACCCGACTCGGTCAAGAAGCGCGTAGGCGGTTTGAATATCATCGCCTTGGTATTTACGTAGAAAACTACGCCAGAACGGTACATAGCCTAGGCGCCCTGAGAGTACGTTTTCCATCACAGTGAGCCGTTCGATGAGCGCATACTCTTGGAATATCATCGCTATTTCGCGACGAGAACGGCGTAATTCACGACTATTCAGTTTAGTTAGGTCTTGTCCTTTGAAAAGGACTTCGCCTGTTGTAGGTTCAGTCAGTCGATTGATACAGCGAATGAGTGTTGATTTACCGGCCCCTGAGGGGCCGATAAGTCCAATCACTTCACCGGCATCAATATCTAATGAGACATTGGTCAGTGCTTTATCCTTGGAGGAGTAATGCATCGACAGCGAACGAAGTTGAAGAGTAGACATGGTTTATCCTATTAACGACAAGTGTATGAAACGTCGTTCGCTTCATCGATGGTGCGGATAACCGCCCAATGTTCTTTGTATGTAATAGGAATAAATTGTGATTCGCCGTTACGAGTAAACTCTTCCTGTAGCTTGGTTCCATCCCAATCGAAGCTAAAGAACGCGTCTTGGATCTTTTCTTGCAGATCTGGATGCAGGTTATGGGCAACACCGTAAGCCGTGGTTGGGAAGGTTTGTGAGGTATAGATATTTTTGATGTCAGCTTCCTTGACTACATCGCGGTCAAGCATACGAGTCAGAACTGAGTTTGCGATTGCGGCTGCATCGTAATCACGATGTGCTACACCCATGATCGAGTTGTCGTGAGCACCAGAGAATACTGGTTTGAAATCCTTATCAGGTGTCATATCGTACTCTGCACTCAAAATGGCGGAAGGTGCTTTAAATCCAGAGTTTGATGTTTGTGAAGTGAACGCAAGGTTCTTCCCTTTCAGGTCTTCTACTTTTTCGATACCTGAGTTTGGGTGGGTGATAATCTCCATTTCGTAACCAAATGACCCATCTTCACCAGCCATAATCGTGAAGGGAACAAAACCAGAACAGTTCACGGCAAGTGGTGTTGAACCAGTGTTGAATCCCGCAATATGAAGGCGACCAGAGCGCATTGCTTCAATTTGAGCTGCGTTATTTTGAACGGGGAAAAAACGAACACTCTTGCCGGTTTTTTCTTCCATATGTTCAAGAAACTCACTCCATACACTCGCATAAACGGCAGGGTCTTCGACTGGTGTATAGGCAAAGACTAGCGTAGATGGGTCATTCCATTGCGCTTCGTTTTGGGGTAAATCTGCAACCAGGTTACCGGTGCGATCTTCATAGCGCGTGTCCATGGCAAAAGCAGAAGCACTTACAGCAAACGTCACGGCGGTAGCCAGCATTGTTTTAAACATTTTATTCCCTTTAATATAGGCGTCTATTTGTTAGGAGGGGAATATAAGAATTTCGAGTGACAGAATTGATTCACTTCAGTGACAGTAAAAAGACATAATGTTTCAGTGTATTACAAGCTATATATAAACGGTGAAACGGGTATGCCGTCACGATGTGGTTGAGTGATTGATACTCATTTAACTTTTTCGTGATGATAAACGGTATTGATGTCTACTGCTTATATGCAGTGTAAAACAGCCTCGATAAGGATCGAGGCTAGGTGAGGTTTAGATGTGAAGGTTAAAAAGCGTGAGCTTAGACTTCTTTGGGCGTACTGGTTTTATTTCCCTCATTCTCGACGCTGTCATCAACGGCTTTCACAAGTAACAAGCCGACAAGAAGAACAATGAAGCCACAAAGAACAAATGTCATTCTTCCCCACATCGGGTTAGGCAATGCAAACATTGCCATCACAGCAACGCCTGATACCGCAATTAATGAACCCAGCATATGGCGCTGCTTGTTATCAAGTTTCTTCTGTTCAGTCGAGTCAGAAACTAATGGCGTAGAGAGGTTGCTAAAGAATCGATCTACATCTTGTTGACGTTTTCCTTCTAATGGTTTGTAGAACAATGTCGACAAAACGAAGAACCCGCCAGTGAAGGTAAGGTGTGCAATCAAACCTACCGCTACCTTGAGATCTGACCATTCACGACCCGTCAGAGGTTGTAAGTTAAACCAGTTTTGCAGCATCTCGGCGGTGATAATGAACCCCACAATATATGAGACGATTGCGCCAACAATGAGGGTTCCCCAACCTGCCCAGTCTGGTGTCTTCTTAATGAAAAATCCACAAAATGCTGGAATGGTCATTGGGAAGCCAATCAGCGCCCCGACATACATCATCGTATCAAACAGGCTCAACCCTTTTAATGAGTTGATAAATAGAGCGATGAGGATAATGGCGATACCAAAAAACGTTGACGTTATTTTTGATACGACCATCAGCTCTTTCTCAGTTGCTTCAGGGCGCAAAATCGGCTGATAGAAATTCATTACGAAGATGCCTGAATTTCGGTTAAGACCAGAATCCATTGATGACATTGTTGCGGCGAACATTGCAGCAATGAGCAGGCCTACCATACCCGCAGGCATGTATTTTTCTACAAAGTATAAGTAAGCAAAGTCACCGGCTTTAGAGCCTGCATCAGGGTACTGCGCAGCTAGGTCAATGCCTTGCCCTGCAATGAACCAAGGAGGCAGGAACCAAATTACTGGGCCAAGCGTCATTAGAATACAGGCCAACAAAGCGGCTTTTTTTGCGTTTTTGGAATCTTTGGCGGCAAGGTAGCGATATGAGTTCAGCATATTGTTAGTGATACTGAATTGCTTAAAGAAGATAAAGAACGCCCAGATACCAAAGATACTGACGTAGTTTAAGTTATTGCCTGATACAAATGATGCGCCTTCTTGTACTGGGAAGTTATTGATGATTTCTGTTACACCTCCTCCCTGGACGATGGCAACGACAGCACAAGTAACAGTTACCGCCATGATGATAACCATCTGCATAAAGTCAGAGGCGATAACCGCCCATGAACCACCAGTGACCGACATTATTAGGACAACAAGTCCAGTTAATACGATGGTTGTGGTCATGTCGAAACCAAATATGCCAGAAGCAATAATAGCGAGACCGTTTAGCCAAATACCTGCAGAGATAATGCTATTAGGCATACCAGACCAGGTAAACACTTGTTCATTCAGGCTACCAAAGCGCATTCTGATGGCATCAATCGGTGTTACAACTCGTAGTTGGCGAAATTTAGGCGCAAAATACAGATAGTTCATTAGATAACCAAATGCATTGGCAAGGAAGATCATGGCGACAGCAAAACCATCAGCGTATGCTTTGCCAGCTGCACCAGTGAAGGTCCAGGCGCTGAATTGAGTCATGAAAGCCGTTGCACCGACCATCCACCAAAGCATATTACCACCACCACGAAAGTAATCACTTGTTGTACTAGTAAACGTGCGAAACATCCATCCAATAGCAATTAGGAAGAGGAAGTAGACGCCGACGATAAAGGTATTGAGTTCCATTTTTATGTCTTCTTGTTGTCATAGGTATTGGTCAATATATTAATCATTCATGACTTTATTTGTACTACAATAATTCAAGATTGTGATTGAGTATTTAATACTGATAATTATAATTTTGATGGGCAGAGAATTGGTTTTATATTAAATTTGAGTATGTTGATTTTAGTTCATATTAATCAATGAATTATGGTTGTGAGTGTATTTTGATTAACTGCTTTTTTGGTTTTTTTATCGTCTCGACAATAACTTTTAATTGTACTTTTGTATTACTTATTGTTGAGGGGTGAGAATTAAAATAACAATGCCGGCGACTCGGTGAAAATATTCGATGATTCTCATTTAGAGCAGAATGCTAAAATCGCTGACCTAGGGCTTTGCTCGTCTTTCGAAGCGAAAGGCGCTAAAATCAAGGTAACGAATAGGAGAGTGACTGTGAGTGCGAAATTTACCCATATTGCGTGGCAACAAACCAACATTGACGCAAGTGAGAAGCTAGTATTATTAAAGCTAGCCGATTTGGCCAGTCATGATGGCAGTGTCTTTATTGGTTTAAGTGATATCGCAAGTGAGTGTTTAATGGGTGAGTTTTCTTTAGCTGACCTATTAACGTCGTTGGCGAATAAAGGGCTTATCAATAAATCTCATGTTGAAACGAGAGGGCGAAAGCAAATCCATCACCTTAAACTGCTTACGCCAGAGCAAGATGCTATCTCGATTCCTGTCGTTACGATGTCGACGGCAGAGGCATCGGCGCCACCTCCGACAAAAATTAGCACCCAGAATAATTCCAGCGCACCTGGTTGGTCACATCAACAGCTTGATTTGTATAAAACACCGGCTAACCGTCGAGATGCGGTGTGGCAAAGTTTTATGCAGGAAACAAACCCAGCCCCGACGATGAATATAAACCGTTTGGCAGGGCAGTTAGATAACTGGTTAGCATTTGCTAAACAGTCAGGTAGTCTTCGCTCTATTATTGGTGAATCAGCAAAACCTAAACATGTGAGTGCTTTTCCTAAAGCCGCGGGTCGCCCTAAGAAAAATCCGAATCAAGGCGATAGTCAACAATATATTTCAACGCATGAACTCAACGAATTTGTTGTACCAGAATGGGCGCAACAACCGCTCGCATTTTCGCGTTTGGAGATAGATCCAAATCTCTTTTGGGAGAAGTTTGTGGTGTATTATAAAGCTCGAGCGAATGAGTATACGTCAGTCACTCAGATGTTGAATAAACTACGGCTATGGATTGTGAATGAGAAACAATCGGAAGATCGTCGTAAACAAGCTGAAGAAAGAAGACGTCAGTCGTATCAAAACAATAAAGCTGTCGATGTCAGTCCATCGGAAGAGTTTAGAGAGTTTTTAAGAGGGCAGGGCAAAAAGCCAGACTTTTAGAGTGAAATTGTTCCCCCCTTTTTAATCATAACGTAGGTGTTGAATATGGCTAATGGTAAGAAACCAAAGAATGTGGATTTTGGTTCCATGGAAAGAAAACTCAGAGAAATGGGTGTCAGTGGAAGTCTAGATCACCTGAAAGCCTCTAGCTCGAAGCCTTCTTCGGCTGCGGTTCCTGCACCTGCACCTTCTCAGGCATCGAATACGGTGCCTCCCAAGCCTGCTATTTCTCAACAAAGAAGTGCGTTACCTAAATCGTTAGTAGAAGAAACGACACACGAAAAGGTGCCGAGTGATTGGTGTAACTATATCTTTGGCACTTTATTGAGTATTTATGAGTCTACCTGGCTTAAGTCGTATGGACGCCGCCCCACAGGACGTTTCTTAGACTTCGCTGACAGCGTAACTGAAGCGGAACTAATGCGCATCATGCAACACTGTCGCGAACGCCTGCAAGCCGGTGAAAAGTGGCCCCCGATAATGGGTGAATTAACGCTACTTAAAAGTCAGCTCACTGAATCGGAACTCATGGAAGCCATGAACCGAGTCGTGGCAAAGACGCCGCAAAATCAATTGGAAACCTGGATTATTCAAAATAAAGGTTATGAGCTTCGACGAGTGCCTCAATCCATGATAATCAAACGATTTAAAGAATTTTACCGCGAGGCTATGAGCCTTCAAGAAAAAGGTAAGTTAGTGACTGAGGTACCAAAAGGTCTTGCTCAACACTCTGTAAAAAATCTAGTGGATATCAAGCGTGAAGAGTTTGAGCAAGCACATGGTAAAAGTCTCGACCCAAGAATAGAGGCACTACTCAAGAACAAGCCAGTAATCTAACGTATTCAATTATCAACATATTATTTGGTGTTTAGTAAGAGAAGAGCTTGTTTTTATGAACTATCTTTGACGAAATGCACAAATTATTGAGTATTTGATACTGGATAGATGAAGACCGCGGCCAACTTTATTACACTCTTGCGTTGTTATAAATTGAGCATGTGGTCTTTGTGGCGAGTACAAAAATATCAGTGAGTCGGATTCAACCGGGGTTGCATATCCGACTTCCAGTAAAATGGAACGATCACCCCTTTCTGTTTAATACGTTCAAGATCAAATCCAACGAACAGGTACGAGTAATTAAACAACTTGGCGTTAAGTATGTTTATATCACACCTGAACTCAGTGATGTATTACCTCTTCCAATCGAAGCCACACCGGCCGTGACTTCAAACACGATAAATCAAGAAGACAATGCTGATGCGGAAAGGTTGTGGGCAGAAAAGCAAGAGCGGATAGAAAAACTAAGCTTGTATCGACGCCGAGTGTCTCGTTGCGAAAAAGAATTTGATCGTTCACTTGCTCTAATTAGAAATATTATGGCAAAGCTGAGAAGCCGGCCTGAATTAGCAATCCAAGAATCTGAATTGCTAATTGAAGATATTGTTGATTCTCTGCTAGGTGAAGATGACGTGACGTTACACCTTAATGGGGGGTAAAAATGAATTTGAAGATCTTTATTTTCATTGCCTTAATGTCTCAGTACTGTCGATGCTGATAGCGAAAGCAAAGGGGTGTGATGCTAAGACCATAAAAGTAGTGGCTTTAGCCGCGTTATTTCATGACATTGGTAAATCAAAAGTTCCTTCGGCAATACTGCGTAAAACGTCACCTCTTAATGAACCTGAGTTGAATTATCTAAAATTACATACCAAGTATGGCGGCGATATCGCGCGAAGTGTTCAAGGGTTACCTGAAGAGGTCATTGAGGTTATAGAGCAGCATCATGAATTACTCAATGGTTCAGGGTACCCATTGGGACTGCATGGAAACCAGATATCAGCAATATCACAAATTGTTTCTGTCGCTAATGCTTTTGATAACTTATGCCATCATCAGGTATCAACAGAAAGAAAAATCCCGTATACAGCACTTTCTTATTTATATAAGCATTCGAAAGAGAAATATAGTCAAGAAAACCTCAGCATCTTAATTAAGTATATGGGAGTGTACCCTCCGGGTACCATTGTAAAGTTATCGAATCAGATGATTGGCTTAGTGGTGTCTATTAACAGTGGCAATTTACTCTACCCAAATGTGTTGGTGTACGATTCTAGTGTTCCTAAACTACAAGCGCCGATCATTACCTTGGAAAGTAAAGACCTTAAGGTCGAGTCCGTTATTCATCCGGATCGGTTGCCAGAGAAAATTCGCGATTATTTGAACCCAAGAGCTCGGATTTCTTACTATTTTGAAGATACCTCACTATAGCGAGCGTTTATAAACGAATGGTATTTGCACTAAAAGGTTATCTTTTAGCGGCTTTCGGTCAATAAACTATCAAACGCTCGTTTTATCAAAGCTTTTCATAAAAAACACTTGCCAATCAGCTTGTGATCTCTATAATGCGTCCTCACTGACACGGCAGAGCCCACAAGGGTTCAAGGCCATAATCAGTAAGGCTTCTAGCCAAAAGATAGTTTAAGATTTGTTTTCGAAAGAATTGAAAAATAAATCAAAAAAGTGTTTGACACTAACAATTATCTCGCTAGAATAGCCGCCTCTTCAAAGGAAAGCTTAGCGCTTACCAAGAAGAGATGCTCTTTAACAATATAAACCT